>NZ_JBQEPV010000003.1:0-592348 GCF_052045935.1 Paraburkholderia sp. 22098
GGCTTGATCGTTTCGAGCGGCTTTTTCTTCGCCTTCATGATGTTCGGCAGCGTCACATAGCGCGGCTCGTTCAGGCGCAGGTCGGTGGTGACCACTGCGGGCAGCGTGAGCGACAGCGTTTCGGCACCGCCGTCCACTTCGCGCGAAACCGTTGCCTTGCCGTCGGCCACGACCACTTTCGACGCGAACGTTGCCTGCGGCAGGTTAGCCAGCGCGGCAAGCATCTGACCGGTCTGATTCGAATCGTCGTCGATGGCCTGCTTGCCGAGAATCACCAGTTGCGGCTGCTCCTTGTCGACCAGCGCCTTCAGCAGCTTGGCGACCGCCAGCGGCTGCAGTTCTTCCGACGACTCGATCAGGATCGCGCGGTCGGCGCCGATGGCGAGCGCCGTGCGCAGCGTTTCCTGCGATTGCGCGACGCCAGCCGACACCGCGATCACCTCGGTCGCCACACCGGCTTCTTTCAGACGCACGGCTTCTTCAACCGCGATTTCGTCGAACGGATTCATCGACATCTTCACGTTCGCAATGTCGACGCCCGTGCCGTCCGACTTGACTCGGACCTTCACGTTGTAATCGACCACTCTCTTGACTGGCACCAGGATTTTCATGC
This sequence comes from Paraburkholderia sp. 22098, assembly GCF_052045935.1. Classification (NCBI taxonomy): domain Bacteria; kingdom Pseudomonadati; phylum Pseudomonadota; class Betaproteobacteria; order Burkholderiales; family Burkholderiaceae; genus Paraburkholderia; species Paraburkholderia sp. 22098. The sequence goes on from NZ_JBQEPV010000003.1 coordinate 614, forward strand.
ACACGCTCCAAAGTTACGAATACGTCAACCCAACGAACATTATAGCGACTGCCTCACTGCAGCCTTATCGCGGGTGTTCTAGCACGAGGATATCGCTCCCCAGTGGCGTGACGGCAATATCGAACGGTCGTTCTATTTTAATCGCAAAAAAACCCGGGCAGCAACCCCGGGTTCTCACTTACGACTCCAGTTCTCATATCGCCGACGTGTTTTGCCGTTTCTGAAGCCGCTCGGCTCACCAGGCGGTGATGACAGCGCCGCCGAACTTGCCCTCGACGAACTGCTTCACTTCCGGCGAATGGTAAGCCGCCACCAGCTTGGCGACCCACGGCTTATTCCTGTCCGCCTCGCGGATTGCGATGATGTTCACGTACGGACCCTTCGGGTCTTCGATCGCGATCGCATCCTGCTTCGGCTTCAGCCCTGCTTCCATCGCGAAGTTGGTGTTGATTGCCGCCGCATCTACGTCGTTAAGGGAGCGCGGAATCTGCGCGGCGTCGAGTTCGACGATCTTCAGCTTCCGGGGATTGTCGACGATGTCGAGCGGCGTAGCCTTCAGACCCGCGTCGGCGCGCAACTTCAGGAGCCCCTGCTTTTGCAGCAGCAGCAGCGCGCGGCCGCCGTTGGTCGGGTCGTTCGGCACCGCGATCTTCGCGCCGGGCTGCAGCTCGGCCAGCGTCTTCACTTTCTTCGAATAGATGCCCATCGGATACGTGACCGTGTCCGCGACACGAATCAGCTTGTAGCCGCGGTCCTTCACCTGCGCCTGCAAGTACGGGTCGTGCTGATAGCTGTTCGCGTCGAGGTCGCCGCCGGCGAGCGCCGCGTTCGGCTGCACGTAGTCGGAGAATTCGACGATCTTGATGTTCAGACCGTTCTTTGCCGCGACAGTCTTCACGACTTCCATGATCTGCGCGTGCGGACCGCCGGTGACGCCGACCTTGATCGCGTCTTCAGCGTGAGCCGCGTTGGCGGCGAAGATCGATACGGCACCGAGCGCCGCGGCGAGCTTGAAAATGAAACGACGTTGCATGATGGACCTTTTGATTATTTATGGCTCAGACGACGCACGAGCCAATCCCCGAACGACTGCACCAATTGCACGAAGACGATCAGAATCACGACGACCGTCAACATGACTTCCGGCAGAAACCGCTGATACCCGTACCGAATGCCGAGGTCGCCAAGACCGCCGCCGCCGATCGCGCCCGCCATCGCCGAATACCCGACCAGCGAGACGAACGTGATCGTCAACCCGGCGACGACGCCCGGCAGCGATTCCGGCAACAACACCTTGAATACGATCTGGCTGGTGGTCGCACCCATTGCTTGCGCCGCCTCGATCAGGCCGCGATCGACTTCGCGCAGCGCGGTCTCGACAAGACGCGCAATGAACGGCGCCGCGGCAATGGTCAACGGGACAACGGCCGCAGCCGTGCCGATCGACGAGCCGACCACGAGGCGCGTGAACGGAATCACCGCCACGAGCAGGATGATGAACGGCGTAGAGCGAACCGCATTGACGACCACGCCCATCGCACGATTGACTGCGACGTTCTGCAATACGCCTTGACGGTCCGTCAGATACAGCAATACGCCGAGCGGCAAACCCACCAGCGCGCCGACCAGTCCGGAAATGCCCACCATGACGAGCGTTTCCCAGAACGACTGGACGAACATATCGAACATTTCACTCAACATACGAGAGTTCCTCCACCACCACACCTTGTTCGCGCAGATAAGTGAGCGCTTGCGCCACCTTGGTCGGCTCGCCGCCCGCGAGCACCGCGAGCGAGCCGAACGCCTGGCCCTGAATCTCGTCGATCTGTCCGTGCAGGATGTTGAAGTCGAGTTCGTAGCGGCGAATCGTCTCCGAGAGAATCGGCTGATCGACGCCCGAACCCGTAAACGCGAGGCGCAGCAGATGACCGCTGCCGGTCTTCAGACGCTCGGCCACACGCGCCTTCATTGCAGGCGGAAGTTCTTGCGCGATCACGTCGCCGATCAGCGCGCGCGTGACTTCGTGATGGGGCTGCAGGAACACGTCGATCACCTTGCCCTCTTCGACCACGCGGCCCGCGTCGAGCACGGCGACGCGATCGCAAACCTGCTTGATCACGTCCATCTGATGCGTGATCAACACGATGGTCAGATTCAGTTCGCGATTGATCCGCTTGAGCAGTTCGAGGATCGCGCGCGTGGTTTCGGGATCGAGCGCGGACGTCGCTTCGTCCGAGAGCAGCACCTTCGGCTTGCTAGCGAGCGCTCGCGCGATCCCCACGCGCTGTTTTTGCCCGCCGCTAATCTGCGCCGGGTAGCGGTCCTTCTGCGCGGACAAGCCCACGAGTTCAAGCAGCGGCAGCACGTGCGCCTCGATCTCGTCGCGCTTCATGCCGGCGAGTTCGAGCGGAAGCGCGACGTTCTCATACACCGTGCGCGACGACAGCAGGTTGAAGTGCTGGAAGATCATGCCGATTTCGCGGCGCGCCTCGCGCAGTTGCGCAGCGGGCAGCGTGGTCAGATCCCGGCCGTCGACGACGATGTTGCCTTCCGTCGGACGCGTCAGCAGGTTGATGGTCCGCACAAGCGTGCTCTTGCCCGCGCCGCTGCGGCCGATGATGCCGAACACTTCGCCCGCCGGAATCGACAGATTGACGTTGTGCAGTGCCTCGACCCAGCCCCGGGGTCCCGCGAACCGCTGGGAGATATTGCGTATTTCGATCATGGAAAAACGAAACGGCGGGTTTGTCGACGAGCGTCATGCGCTCTGCGACCAAGCATCCGCCGTCACTTTTATTGGGATTTGAGCCCGCGATTCTACCGTAGGCGGCGTCATTCTCTTTAATAATCAATTACGATTCTTTCATAACTAATCGACATTAGAGGAACGCGCAAGGCGCGATTTCGCCGGGCGACCTGGCGGCGGTCTATGATCTGCCGGGACCAGAACCAATGGACGCGCCGTCATGCAGACTTCCCAAAACACCAGCGTTTTCGCCGCCCCGAGCGGCGCAGAGAGCACCGAGCCTTTTCGCTCGTCAGTCTTTGCAGCCGACAACGTCGAATTGCCGCTGTACCGCTGGCCTGTCATAGGAACGCCGCGCGCAACGGTCGCACTCATTCACGGACTGGCTGAACACGCGGGCCGCTATCGGGCGCTGGCCACGAGGCTCAACGCGGCTGGCGTCGAACTGCTGGCAATCGACTTGCGCGGCCATGGCCGGGCACCCGGCAAGCGTGCATACGTCGACCGATTCGACGATTACCTGCTGGACGCACAGGCTTTACTCGATGCCGCATTCCAGGCACGTCCGCATGCACCGATTTTTCTGATGGGCCATAGCATGGGAGGCGCCGTAGCCGCGCTTTACGTGACCGAGCGCCTCGGCACCGCTCGCGACGACCTCGGCACACGTTTGAGCGGTCTGATCCTGTCGAGCCCAGCGCTCGCGCCAGGGCGCGACGTGCCTCGCTGGATGCTCAAGCTGAGTCAGGTGATCAGCCGCATCTGGCCGAGCTTCCCGGCAATGAAAATCGACGCCGCCCTGCTCTCGCGCGTGCCTGCCGTGGTGGACGCGAACCGCAACGACCCGCTCGTGCATCACGGTCCGATCCCCGCGCGCACGGGCGCGGAATTGCTGCTGGCGATGGCGCGCATCGAAGCGGGCCGCGCGGCGCTGCGCTTGCCGCTACTCGTCTATCACGGCACCGCCGACAAGCTCACCGAGCCTGAAGGAAGCCGCGACTTTAGCGAGTACGCCGGATCGCCGGACAAGACGCTACGCCTGTATGAAGGCAGCTTTCACGAGACGATGAACGATCTGGACGGCGAGCGCGTGATGAGCGAACTGATCGAGTGGATCGATCAGAGACTGGGGCGCACGCGCTAACGCTTCCAGCCAGGTGGGCGTTTGTCGATGAACGCCTGCACGCCTTCGAGCGCCGAGTCGTCCATCATGTTGCAGGCCATGGTCTGGCCCGCAAGCTGATACGCGGCTTCGATGCCCATTTCAAGCTGCCGGTAGAACAGCCCCTTGCCGGCAGTCACGGCTTCCACGGGCTTTGCGCAAATACTGGTGGCAAGCCTTGCCACCTCCGCATCCACGGAGTCCGCAGGGACCACGCGATTGACGAGGCCTTGCCGCTTCGCCTCTGCGGCGTCGATGAAATCGCCGGTCAACAGCATTTCGAGCGCGGCCTTGCGAGAGAGGTTGCGCGACAGCGGCACCGACGGCGTCGCGCAAAACAGCCCGAGGTTCACGCCCGAGACGGCAAACCGCGCGGTGTCCGAAGCCACGGCCAGATCGCACATAGCGACAAGCTGGCAGCCGGCCGCCGTCGCAATCCCGTGAACACGCGCGATCACCGGCTGAGGCAAGCGCTGGATTGTCATCATGAGTTTCGTGCAGCGCGCGAACAGCGTTTGGTAATACTCGAGCGACGGCGCCGCACGCATCTCTTTCAGATCGTGTCCCGCACAGAATGCGCGCCCCGCGCCGGCGATCACCACCACGCGCGCTTGCGACGCAGCGAGTCCGTTCAACGCTTCCTGCAACGCGTCGAGCAACGACTCCGAGAGTGCGTTGAACGCGTCGGGCCGGTTCATCGTCAGAAGGACGACGCCCGGCACGCCGTACGCGTCGGCCTCCATCTCGATCAGCGAAGCGCTCAGTGCATCGGCATTCATGGCTCGCTCCCATTTCAATGTCCGGCAACCGCAGCCTATGCGGCGCGGCGACTGCTTAGATTCCGGCAAGCGCGCGCACGTGCGCGACGACGCTGCGCCCAAGAGCGGACAGGTTGTAGCCCCCTTCGAGGCAACTCACGATTCGCCCGCGCGCATAGCGGTTTGCGATGTCACGCATCTGGTCGGTGATCCACACGTAGTCGTCTTCGACCAGACCCATGTTGCCGAGATCGTCCTCGCGATGCGCGTCGAAGCCTGCCGAAATGAACAGCATCTCAGGCTTGAATTCATTCAGACGAGGCAGCCACAGCATGTCGACCGCCTCGCGCACCGCCATGCCCTTCGAGCGCGCGGGCATCGGCACGTTGCACATATTGGGCGCCTGATTGTCGGCGCCGGTGAACGGATAGAACGGATGCTGGAAGATGCTGCACATCAGCACGCGCGAGTCGCCGGAAAACGCCGCCTCGGTACCGTTGCCGTGGTGCACGTCGAAGTCGATGATCGCGACGCGCTGCAAGCCATGCACCTCCAGCGCATGACGCGCGGCAATCGCGACATTGTTGAAGAAGCAGAAGCCCATCGCACGCGCGGGTTCCGCGTGGTGACCGGGCGGGCGCACACTGCAGAAGGCGTTGTCGAAGCGGCCTTCGATGACCGCGTCGGTGGCGGCCACCGCGGCGCCGGCGGCGCGTAACGCTGCCTGCAAGGAATGCGGGTTCATCGACGTGTCGGGGTCGATTTCAGCCATGCCCTCGGCCGGCGAACGGCTGCGAATGTAATCGATGTGCGCTTGCGTGTGCACACGTAGCAGCGCCGCTTCGTCGGCGAGCGGCGGCGACTCGCGTTCGATCAACGCGTCGATGCGGCTTGCGATCAATTGATCTTCGATGGCCTGCAGCCGTGCAGGGCACTCGGGATGCCATTGCCCCATGTCGTGCAGCAGACAGTCGGCGTGAGAATAGAAGCCTGTTGCCATGATTTTCTTCTGCGGCGCGTGGCCTTCGAGGCGTGCGCGGCGCGTCTCCATCCAGGGGCGCGCGCCCGCGGCGCGCCAACATCGTCAAGTTACCACACGACGTCGCTGTAACGCGTCCGGCACAGTTTCGCGAGAGGCCTCGGGTATACTGCCCCGATCCGTTTTCCTCATGTCTTTGTCCTTTCGCACTGCGCCCCCAGCTCACTATGACCGTCAAGCTTGCTCTGTCTGCACGAAACCGGCTCAGCACCCGAACCATCGCCGCCGCACTCTCCATCGCATCGTGCATGTTCATGGCAACCACTCCGGCACTTGCGCAGATCGCCGGAAAAAAACCGCCGACGCTGCTCGCTCAGGCACAACCGCAAACAGCGGTGCCGCAAGGGCAAACCTTCGAAGAAGAAATCATTCCGCAGCGCTACGCGAACAACCCGAATGTCGATGCATTCATCAACGATATGGTGGCGCGCTACGACTTCGATGAGTCGTCGCTGCATTCGCTTTTTGCCGGCGTGAGTTATTCGGCGACCGCGGTCAAGCTGGTGACGCCGTCGGCATCTCCTTCGGTGAAGAACTGGCGCGCGTATCAGTCGCGCTTTCTCGACCAGATTCGCATCAACGCGGGCATTCGCTTCTGGCGCGCGAATCAGGCCACGCTGCAGCGTGCGTACGAGGAGTTCGGCGTGCCGCCGGAGGTGATCGTCGGCATTCTTGGCGTGGAAACGATCTACGGGCGTTTCATGGGCAACTTCCGCGTCCTCGACGCGCTGACTACGCTCAGTTTCGACTATCCGAACACGCCTAATCGCGCCGACCGTCAGGCAACGTTCCGCAAGAATCTCGAAGACTACCTGGTGTGGACGCGCGATTCGCAGATCGACCCGACCACGGTGCTCGGCTCGTACACAGGCGCGATCGGCATTCCGCAGTTCCTGCCGAGCAGCATCACGCAGTACGCGGTGAGCTACGACGGCAACAAGGAAATCGACCTGCGCACGAGCCAGGCGGATGCAATTGGCAGCGTGGCGAACTATCTGCGGCAGAACGGCTGGGAAAACGGCCGGCCCGTGGTATGGAAAATCGGTACGGACGCTGGCAGCCTTGGCGTCGCGCAAGCCGCCGCCGACGGCGCGCCGGAACCGCATTGGCCGCTCGACCAGTTGTTGCGCGCGGGGCTGCTCCTCAATGAGCCGAGCGTGAATATCGCAGCGGAAGCGGGAACGCCTGTCACGGTGGTCGACCTGCCATCGCCGGGCCGCGGCACGGAATATATGCTGGGCCTGAAAAACTTCTACGTGCTCACGCGCTATAACCGCAGCTTCTTTTATGCACTCGCGGTTTATCAGTTGGGCGAACGCATCAAGTCGCAGATGCAAGCCAGCGACGCAGCGAGTCCGGCCAATGCTCAGAACAACGCAGCGCCGCCGAGCGCGGCTTCGCAATAGTTCATAGCGCGGACTGCAGGCCGATACCTGCGTGCTATAGATGTAAAAAAAGCGCCTGCCGGCGCTTTTTTTAACTGACGCTATCTCTATCTGGTATTGCGCGCGAGCGACACTGCCCGCTTACGCCGGAAACACGCCGGTGGACAAGTAACGGTCGCCGCGGTCGCAGACGATGAATACGATGGTCGCGTTTTCGACCTGACGCGCGACGCGCAATGCCACCTCGCACGCTCCGCCCGACGAAATGCCCGCAAAAATGCCTTCGACAGACGCCAAGCGACGCGCCATTGCTTCGGCAGCGGCCTGACTCACGTTCTCGACGCGGTCAACCCGGCTACGGTCGAAGATCTTCGGCATATAAGCCTCTGGCCATTTACGGATGCCGGGAATGCGCGACCCTTCCTCGGGCTGCGCGCCGACAATTTCGATCGCCTGGTTCTGCTGCTTCAGATAACTGGACACGCCCATGATGGTGCCCGTCGTGCCCATGGACGACACGAAGTGCGTGATGCGCCCTTCGGTATCGCGCCAGATTTCGGGGCCGGTGCCTTCGACGTGCGCCGCCGGATTGTCCGGATTCGCAAATTGATCGAGGATGATGCCCTTGCCGTCGCGCTGCATCTGTTCGGCCAGATCGCGCGCGTATTCCATGCCGCCCGTTACCGGCGTGAGGATGATCTGCGCGCCGTATGCGGCCATGCTTTGACGGCGCTCTACCGACAGGTCTTCCGGCATGATCAGAACCATCTTGTAGCCGCGGATCGCCGCTGCCATGGCGAGCGCGATGCCGGTGTTGCCACTTGTCGATTCGATCAGCGTGTCGCCCGGTTTGATACGGCCGCGCGCTTCCGCTTTCTTGATCATCGACAACGCCGGGCGGTCTTTCACCGAGCCAGCGGGGTTGTTACCCTCGAGCTTGGCGAGGACCACGTTGTTACGGCTGCGGATCTCGTCGTCGGGGAGCCGGACGAGTTGCACGAGCGGCGTATTGCCGATCGTGTCTTCAATCGTTTTGTAAGCCATATAGGTTCTGGTGCTGTCGATGCGCGAAGTCTTCAATGCTTTGATTCTAAACCAGGGTGCCCATGGTTGCCGCGCGGCCCTTCTGCCCGCATGGATGCAACCTCCGCCACGCAAAAAGCCCGCGGCTGAGTACCGCGGGAGCCAGTCATGCGAGTGACGACTTAAGGAGCGCTGCTGCCGGCTCCGACCATGAAGGGAATACGATGGCGAATCGCGCGCGGCACAACCGGTACCGCGCGCCCGACTCGTGTCTGACTCGCGTCAGACTATTTCTTCACCGCCACTGTGGCGCCGCCTTTAGGCGTGTTGGCCGGAACGGTCGCGCCTTTGGTCTGTGAAGACGCCGCAACCTGCGAGCCAGCAGCCGCGCCAGCCGGACCGACAGCGAGACCCTCCGCCTGCAGGCGCTCGACGGTATGCCCGCCCATGCCCTTGACCCGCTTGCCGAGATCGCTCGGGTCCTTGAATGGACCATGCGCTGAACGCTCTTCGAGAATGGCTTTCGCTTTGGCAGGACCGATGCCTTTGATGCCGCGCAGTGCGTCCTCGTTAGCCGTGTTGACGTCGACCGACGCATACGCGTGACCGAAAGCGGCGAGCATGGCCGCGGTAACCAGAATTTTTCGAAACATATGGAATCTCCCTCGTACAACCGGTTGGCGACATCACCAACCGGGAGATTCCAGTTTAAAGAGGTATCCGAATTATTTACACCTGGCCGAACAGCCAACGCACGTAACGATCGACACCTTCCTGCACGCTCAGGAACGGCGCGTCGTAACCGGCCGCGCGCAGCTTCGTGAGGTCCGCTTGCGTGAAGCACTGGTACTTGCCGCGTAATGCGTCGGGAAACGGAATGTACTCGATCAGCCCGCGTTGCACCTGATCTGCGAGAGAGAGCGACGGCTCGTTGTTCAACGAGCGCAGCGTGTTGACCACCGTGCTCGCAATGTCGTTGAACGGCTGCGCGCGCCCGCTGCCCAGGTTGAAGATGCCCGACTTGTCGGGGTTGTCGAAGAAGAACAGGTTGACCTTCACCACGTCTTCCACGGAGACAAAATCTCGAGTCTGTTCGCCCGCGGCGTAGCCGTTGTATTCGCCGAACAGCTTGACCTTGCCCTCGGCACGGAACTGGTTGAAGTTGTGGAATGCCACCGACGCCATGCGCGCCTTATGCGTTTCGCGCGGACCGTACACGTTGAAGTAGCGAAATCCGGCGATCTGGCTTCTGGCGGTGGGCAGCACGCGGCGAATGACCTGATCGAACAGGAACTTCGAATAGCCGTACACGTTCAACGGCTGCTCGACTTCGCGCTCTTCGACGAAACGGCTCGAGCCGCCATACGTTGCCGCCGAGGACGCGTACAGGAACTGGATGTTCTGCGCGAGGCAGACGTCGAGCACGTCGCGGCTGTAGCGGAAGTTGTTCTCCATCATGTAGCGGCCGTCGGTTTCCATTGTGTCCGAACAGGCGCCTTCGTGGAAAATCGCGCGCACTTTGCCGAAGTCGCCACGCTTGAAGCGCTCGACGAATTCGGTCTTGTCCAGGTAGTCGTCGATTTCACAGTCGACGAGGTTCTTGAACTTGTCGGCGCGCGTCAGATTGTCCACGGCGATGATGCGTTGTTCGCCACGCTCGTTGAGCGCTTTCACGAGGTTGCTGCCGATAAAACCGGCCGCGCCGGTGACGATAAGGGTCATGATGGTCCCGCGGTAATGAGCCTTGTAGGGACTCGCGTGAGCGCTCAGGCGCCAACGCGAATCGTCAGGGTCAGTCGACGTCCCGCCGATCCATTTTGCACGCGGCCCGAAGGCGTGCGGCAACGAATCTGGCGGGCGGCGTCATTGAAAGAGTTCGTCGTAGTCGACAGTGGCGGTGCCGAGTTTGCCGACCACGATGCCGGCCGCGCGATTGGCGAGGCCAACCGCTTCGACCAGCGTGAGACCCGCGCCCAGCATGGCCGCGAGCGTCGCGATCACCGTGTCGCCCGCACCCGAAACATCATACACTTCACGTGCAACAGCCGATGTGTGCAGGATGCCGTCGTTGGAGAACAGCGTCATGCCCTCTTCCGAACGCGTGAGCAGCAAAGCCTCGAACTGAAGATCCGCGCGCAGTTTGCTCACGCGCTCAATCAGGTCTTCTTCCGATTTCCACTGACCGACCACTTCGCGCAACTCCGCGCGATTCGGCGTGATCAAGGTGGCGCCGCGATAGCGTTCCCAGTCGTCGCCCTTCGGATCGACCAGCACCGGTTTGCCTGCAGCATGCGCTCTCGCGATCATCTGCGTGACGTGGGTCAGACCGCCCTTCGCGTAATCGGACATCAGGATCACGTCGTGCGAAGGCAGCAATTCGTCGAAGCGAGCAAGACCCGCGAGCAGCACTTCATGCGCGGGCGAGTTCTCGAAATCGACGCGCAGCAGCTGTTGCTGACGCGACAACACGCGTAGCTTGATTGTCGTTAGAAGCGCGGGATCGCGTTCGAGATGCGGGTTCACGCCGCTCTCGCCGAGCAACTGCACGATGCGCTCGCCCGGTTCGTCGTGTCCGACGACGCACAGGAGGCCCGCTTGCGCACCGAGCGCCGCCGCATTGCGCGCGACGTTCGCCGCGCCGCCAAGCCGGTCTTCCTGACGCTGCACGTGCACGACCGGCACCGGCGCCTCCGGCGAAATACGATTGACGTCGCCGAACCAGTAGCGGTCCAGCATCACGTCGCCGACCACGAGGACGCGCGCGGCAGCGAGTTGCGCACGCGGCACCACGGTAAGTGCGGGCGCCGTCGTGGAGGTGGGCGTGGACGTGGCGGATGCGGGCATGATCTCAGGCATCGGCCGCACGTTTGGAGGGTTGGGCATAAGGACGTCCAATCGAGTGATAGTCGATGCCGAGTTCGTTCATGGCATCCGGCTCGTACAGATTGCGGCCGTCGAAAATCACCGGCGACTTGAGCACGGATTTCAGATACGCGAAGTCGGGGCTCTTGAACTCCTTCCATTCGGTGACGATCACGAGCGCGTCGGCGCCTGTGAGCGTTTCGTCCTGCGTGCTCGTGAAAGTAAGACGCTCGAGTTGTTCCGGCGAATCGTGCAGATCCATCGCGAAAACGCGCCGCGCTTCTGCCACGGCGACCGGATCGTACGCGCGCACGTTGGCGCCGCGCGCCAGCAGTTCAGCGATGACGCGGCGGCTAGGCGCTTCGCGCATGTCGTCGGTGTTCGGCTTGAACGCGAGGCCCCAAACGGCGAACGTGCGGCCGGACAAATCGTTGCCCCACTTGTGCGCGATCTTCTGTACAAGCACGTCTTTCTGCGTGTAGTTCACTTCCTCGACGGCCTCGAGAATGCGCAGATTGTGGCCGCTTTCGCTGGCAGTGCGAATCAGCGCCTGTACGTCTTTCGGGAAGCACGAGCCGCCGTAGCCGCAACCGGCATACAGGAAGTGATAGCCGATCCGTGGGTCCGAGCCGATGCCACGGCGCACCGCCTCGATATCCGCGCCGACGCGGTCCGCGAGATTGGACATCTCGTTCATGAACGAGATGCGCGTGGCGAGCATCGCGTTGGCTGCGTACTTGGTGAATTCGGCCGAACGCACGTCCATGTACAACGTGCGTTCGTGATTGCGGTTAAACGGCGCATACAGGCGCTTCATCAGTTCACGCGCGCGCAAGCCGGCTTCGTCTTCGTCGCTGCCGAGCACGATGCGGTCGGGTCGCATGAAGTCGTCTACTGCCGCGCCTTCCTTCAGGAACTCGGGATTCGACACCACCGAAAAGCGGTGCTGTGCGCTACCGGCAAGCCCGCGCTTCTCCAGTTCTTCTTCGATCACCGCGCGCACGCGCTGTGCAGTGCCGACCGGCACCGTCGATTTGTCGACGATCACCTTGAAGCCGTTCATCGTACGGCCAATGTTGCGCGCGGCTTCCAGCACGTATTGCAGGTCGGCCGAGCCGTCCTCGTCGGGCGGCGTGCCGACGGCGATGAATTGCACGTCGCCGTGAGCGACGCTCGCTTCGATGTCCGTCGAAAACGTGATGCGGCCGGCCGCGCGAGTACGCGCGATGATTTCCTGCAAACCCGGCTCGTGAATGGGCACGCCACCGTTGTTGAGGATTTCGATTTTGCGCGGATCGACGTCGAGACAGAACACGTCGTTGCCGATTTCAGCGAGGCACGCGCCAGTGACGAGGCCGACATAGCCGGTGCCGATAATGGTGATTTTCATACGCTTTCCGGTTGAAGGTTCCGGTGATGATTCCCGGCGGTGAAGAAGCCAGTCATCAGCACGATGTCAAATCCGTCCGCGAACTCAGTTCGTCGCGGTGATCGGTTCGACCCGGCGCGGCGCGTAGGTTTCCCAACCGCTGCAACCCGGGCACTGCCAGTAGAAAAGCCGCGCCCTGAAGCCGCAATTCTGGCACGTGTAGCGCGGCAGATTTTTTGTGCGCTGGCGGATCAGCGTGCGCATCAGTTCGAGTTCGCTGCGCCGCGGCTCTTCCGCGACGGCCTGTTGCGCTTCGAGCAGCCGCGTCATACCCGCGAGGGTCGGCGACTTTTGCATCTGCGAGCGTGCGAGCGCGTGCGCCGCATCTGGCCCGCGCAGCGACGCGACGTGCTGGTACGCGACGTCGAGCAGATCATTGCTCGGATAGCGGTCGACCCACGTGGTGAGCAGGTCGGCGCCTTCCTGCGCGCGGCCGAGCGCTTCGTACGCTTTCATCAGTTTCTCGGCGACGAGCGGCAGATAGGCAGGGTTCTGTTCCTCGACCCGCCGCCATTGCTCAATCGCCGCTTCCTGTGCGCCGCCGGCCGCGTCGACGTCGCCAAACAGAATCGTGGCGCGCACGTTGGTAGGGTTGGCCTTCAGCGCGAAGCCGAGTTGCCGGCGTGCTTCGTCGGGCTTTTTCTGTTGCAGCGCTTCCTGTGCGAGTTCGCAATGGAACTGCGCGATTTCCTTGTCGAGCGACTCCGCGCCCATCGTTTCCAGATGACGCGCTGTGTCGATTGACTTGATCCAGTCCTTCTCGATTTCGTAGATGGTCAGCAGCGCGCGCTGCGCACCCAACGCGTAGTCGCCGGTTTCGAGCGAACGGAAGGTTTCTTCCGCGCGGTCCAGCAGGCCGGCTTTCAGGAAGTCCTGCCCGAGTTCGAATAGCGCGTGATCACGCTCGCTGACCGGTAGATCCGCACGACTCAGCAGATTCTGATGCACGCGAATGGCGCGGTCCGTTTCTCCACGGCGCCGGAAAAGATTGCCCAGCGCAAAGTGAAGTTCGACGGTTTCAGGATCGAGCTTGACGACTTCGATGAACGCGTCGATCGCCTGATCCGGCTGCTCGTTGAGCAGAAAGTTGAGTCCGCGGAAATAGGAGCGCGGAAGATTGGCGCTTTCTGACAGCAGCGTCTTGAGGTCGTAGCGCGCAGCCATCCAGCCGAACGCAAAAGCGACGGGTATGACGAGCAGCCACCAGAAGTCTAGATCCATGCGATGAATGCAAATGAGCCTGAAGGCGGAAATGGAATGCCGCGCGCTATATGCGCGGCGAACGACAAAATCAGATCAGCGGCGGCATGGGCGGCTGTTCAACGACGACCGGCGCCTCGCGTGCCACACGCAGTTCTCGCTTGAGGCGGCCATTCTCCATGCGCAGGCGCACGACAGCCGGCATCGACGAAACGAGACCTGCGAGCAGCCCAACCCCGAAAAACGCGAGTCCAATCAGGATGAGCGGCGCCGACCACGCGTAGCCAGCGAGGAAATTCAGCGTAGCAGGTTGCGTATTGGAGAGTGCGAGCACCAACAGCAGCACGAACACCAGTACACGGATCAGCCAGACGATAAATTTCATGAATAGATCTCTTGACGGCAGTTGCGGGGTGACGCCGGCCTGATGACGCGTCGCGCCACGGTGTTGCCCGCGCCGAAGTGACCCGTATTGTAATTGAAGCCCTCGCGACTGGGCAGGAACTGGCGGATCCTGCGCTTACAGAAAAGCGTCGGTGATGATGCGAGCGGGGTTCCGGTTTGACGCGATCGTTGTGAGCTTAGTGTGGGTGGATGTGTCGGGGAGGTTGGGGCTTGGACGGCGGCTTGGCGGCGGCTGGGATGGCGGCGTGAGACTCGACCCGGAAGTGGTCTTGAAGTCGCCCGAGAACTCGGCGTGGAAACTGCTTGATATCTTGGCTGAAAGCGCGGCTATTAAGGCGTCGGACATTGCGGCTGACACTCAACCGGCACGTGCGTGTCCGCCGAGGTGGACCGAAAATGCGCAGGCGAAAAAAAAGCGCCCGGAGGCGCATTTCTTCTTTTTGCCGACTGGCACTGGCCGCTGACGCTACCAAAGCCACGCTGCTAAATGCACAGCGTATGGCGAAGCATTTACAGATCGTCGTCCGGCTCTTCCGCCTTCAACGGCTCACCCGCGCGACGATCGACCCGCTCGCGCAATTCCTTGCCCGGCTTGAAGTGCGGCACGTACTTCTCAGGCACCAGCACTTTTTCGCCCGACTTCGGATTGCGCCCGACGCGGGAAGGACGGCGGTTCAGGCCGAAGCTGCCGAAACCTCGAATTTCGATGCGATGACCTTTGGCAAGCGCCTCCGACATCGCATCAAGCATCGTCTTCACCGCGAAATCCGCATCTTTTAGGACAAGTTGCGGAAACCGCGTAGCCAGTTGGGCGACCAATTCCGATTTGGTCATACTGCAGCAGACCTCTCAAGAAAACGCCGAGCCGCCCCCAGGTTTTCCCCGCAAAGGGATACCTGCCGCGCAAAGACGGCAGGTTCGGGGGCGTTCCTCAATTACTGGTTCTGACCGTCGAGCTTGGCCTTCAGCAGTGCGCCGAGGTTGGTCGTGCCGGTAGCAGCTGCGCTGGAATCCGACGAAGCCAGGCCGCGGATCGCTTCCTGTTGCTCAGCCGAGTCCTTCGCCTTGATCGACAGGTTGATGCCACGCGACTTGCGATCGATGTTGATGATCATCGCGTTGACCTTGTCGCCTTCCTTCAGCACGTTACGAGCATCTTCCACGCGGTCTTGTGCGATTTCCGAAGCGCGCAGGTAGCCTTCGACTTCAGCCGACAGCTGAACCACTGCACCCTTCGCGTCTACCGTCTTGACCACGCCGTCGACGATCGAACCCTTGTCGTTCATTGCAACGAAGTTGCTGAACGGGTCGCCTTCGAGCTGCTTGATACCCAGCGAAATGCGTTCCTTCTCGACGTCGATGCCAAGAACGATCGCTTCCACTTCGTCGCCCTTCTTGTACTTGCGAACAGCTTCTTCGCCCGTTTCCGACCACGACAGGTCCGACAGGTGAACCAGACCGTCGATGCCGCCCGGCAGACCGATGAAGACGCCGAAGTCGGTGATCGACTTGATTGCGCCTTGCAGCTTGTCGCCCTTCTTGAAGTTGCGGCTGAAGTCGTCCCACGGGTTCGGCTTGCACTGCTTCATGCCGAGGCTGATACGGCGGCGGTCTTCGTCGATTTCGAGAACCATGACTTCGACTTCGTCGCCCAGCTGAACAACCTTCGACGGTGCAACGTTCTTGTTCGTCCAGTCCATTTCCGACACGTGGACGAGGCCTTCGATGCCCGATTCCACTTCGACGAATGCGCCGTAGTCGGTGATGTTCGTAACCTTACCGAACAGACGCGTGCCCGACGGGTAACGACGCGAGATGCCTTCCCACGGATCGTCGCCGAGTTGCTTGATGCCCAGCGAAACGCGGTTCTTTTCCTGGTCGAACTTGAGGATCTTCGCGGTGACTTCCTGGCCAACCGACAGCACTTCGCTCGGGTGACGCACACGACGCCATGCGATGTCGGTGATGTGCAGCAGGCCGTCGATACCGCCGAGGTCCACGAACGCGCCGTAGTCGGTGATGTTCTTCACCACGCCTTCCACGATCGCGCCTTCCTTCAGCGTTTCGAGCAGCTTTGCGCGCTCTTCGCCTTGGGTCGCTTCGATCACGGCACGGCGCGACAACACGACGTTGTTACGCTTGCGGTCGAGCTTAATGACGCGGAATTCGAGCGTCTTGCCTTCGTACGGGGTCGTGTCCTTGACCGGACGCGTGTCGACCAGCGAACCCGGCAGGAACGCGCGGATGCCATTGACCATGACGGTCATGCCGCCCTTGACCTTGCCCGTGATCGTGCCGGTCACGAGTTCGTTGTTGTCGAGAGCCTTTTCCAGCGACAGCCACGAAGCCAGACGCTTCGCCTTGTCGCGCGACAGGATCGTGTCGCCATAGCCGTTTTCCAGCGCGTCGATCGCGACGGAAACGAAGTCGCCCGCCTGCACTTCTACCTCGCCCGCGTCGTTCAGGAACTCTTCGAGCGGGATGTAGGCTTCGGACTTGAGACCAGCGTTGACGACCACGAAGTTGTGGTCAACACGCACGACTTCGGCGGAGATCACTTCGCCGGCGCGCATGTCTTGCTTGGTCAGCGACTCTTCGAACAGAGCCGCAAAAGATTCGGTATTCGGGGTAGAGGTTTGCAGGTCGGACATAAAAATCGAAATTTGCATGGTTCTCGCGCTGCCCGGCTGGCCGGACGGTCAGCAACTACGGCAAGAATGCGAATGCCACGCGGGGTTAAAGGGTTAATACAACGCTTCGCGACCATCGCGAAGCACCAACACACAATGGAACTACGACTGCGGCCGCGCATTCATGTGCGACCGATGCTCGATGCATTCCAGTCACGCCTGCGGAACCAGGGCTTCGTACCATTGGACTACCTGCTCGACCGCCTGATCGACCGATAAGGCGGACGTATCGAGCAGCTTTGCATCCGCTGCGGGCTTAAGCGGCGCGGCTGCGCGCTGACTGTCACGCTCGTCGCGCTCACGCAAATCCCGGAGCAAGTTATCTATGTTAGCAGAAAAGCCTTTTTGTATCAATTGCTTATGCCGCCGCGCCGCGCGGGCTTCCACACTGGCGGTCATGAACACCTTGAGCACGGCGTCCTGGAAGATGACCGTCCCCATATCGCGACCGTCCGCGACGAGGCCCGGCTCCTTACGAAACGCCCGCTGGCGCGCCACCAGCGCGGCCCGCACCGGGGCATGCACGGCGATCGCTGAAGCGCGGCTGCCCACTTCCTCGGCGCGAATGTCCGCCGAAACGTCCACCCCGTCGAGTTGCGCGAGGCCTTCGCGAAACGTGATATGCAGGTCGTCGATCAGCTTTACAAGGGCGTCGACGTCGTCCGCCGCGACGTTGTAGCGAATGCTGGCGAGCGCGGCGAGGCGGTACAGCGCTCCGCTGTCGAGCAGGTGGAAGCCGAGGCTCGCAGCAACCAGGGCAGCCACGGTGCCTTTGCCGGAGGCACTCGGGCCGTCGATCGTAATGACGGGCGTCTGGTGAAAGGGACGGATCGGTTTCATCGAAAGAGTCGCACGTCAGGCGATTCGCACAGGAATCAGGGTTGGGCAAGCGCGGTGAAGCGCTCGAAATAATCGGGAAATGTCTTGCCGACGCACTTCGGGTCGTTGATCCGGACAGGCACGCCTCCGAGACTCACGAGCGAAAAACACATCGCCATGCGGTGATCGTCGTAGGTGTCGATCGACGCGTTCGGAATCAGTTTCTCCGGCGGCGTGACCACCAGGAAGTCTTCGCCCTCCTGCACCTTCGCGCCGACCTTGCGTAGCTCGGTGGCCATCGCCGCGATCCGGTCCGTTTCTTTCACGCGCCAGCTCGCAATGTTGCGCAGCGTGGTCGTGCCGTCGGCGAACAGCGCGGCAACCGCTATGGTCATGGCGGCGTCGGGGATCAGGTTGAAGTCCATGTCGATCGGCTCGAGCTTGCCGCTGTCGTGGCCGACGCCGCGCACTTCGATCCAGTCCTCGCCCATCTGCAGATTCGCGCCCATCTTGATGAGCGCATCCGCGAAGCCGACGTCGCCCTGAATGCTTGAACGGCCGACGCCCTCCACCTTCAGCGGCCCGCCGCCGAGGGCGCCCGCCGCGAGGAAATAGGACGCCGACGACGCGTCGCCCTCCACCATGATGGTGCCCGGCGATTGATAACGCTGCCCCGCCGGCACCACGAACTGATGCCAGCCATTGCGCTCGACCTCGATGCCAAAGCGCGCCATCAGCTTGATCGTGATATCGATATACGGCTTGGAAATGAGTTCGCCGTCGACCTGAACGGTGCTCACGCCGCTTTCCGTGCGCAAAAGCGGCAGTGTCATCAGCAGCGACGTGAGGAACTGGCTGGAGACGTCGCCGCGCACGCGGATCGGCGCCTCGGCGGAAATCTGCGCCGGGCGGATTCGCAGCGGCGGAAAGCCTTCGTTTTCCTCGTAGTCGATTCTCGCGCCGATCTGCCGCAATCCATCGACCAGATCGCCGATTGGCCGCTCGTGCATGCGCGGCACGCCGTGAATGCGATAGTCGCCGCCATTCACCGCGAGTGCCGCAGTCAGCGGACGAACCGCCGTACCGGCATTGCCGAGGAACAGATCGGCCGTGCGCGCCGTGAAAGCGCCGCGCGTGCCGGTCACGACGCAGGTGTCGCCGTCGCGCTTCAGACGCACGCCCAGCTTTTCGAGCGCGTCGAGCATCACGCGGGTGTCGTCGGAGTCGAGCAGGTTCGTGATTGTCGTTTCGCCTTCGGCGAGCGCCGCGAGCAGCAGCACCCGATTCGAAATGCTCTTCGAGCCAGGCAAACGAACCGTGCCGGACGCACGAGAAAATGGTCCGAGATCGAGGAATTCCATGATTGAGTCCAGTTTCCGGTTATTTGGACGCGTCGCCCGGCGCCCCGCCGCCCGCGCGTTGCTCCTGCCATTCGGTACGCGCGAGACGAGAGCGGGCAAACACGGCTTCGAGCGCGGCGCCGTCGGCAGCCTCGATAGCCGTGCGCAGGCGCGCCAGCACCGCAGAATAGGCGTCGAGTTCGTCAAGCAGTGCAACGCGGTTGGCAATGCAGACGTCGCGCCACATCTCCGGGCTCGACGCGGCAATTCGCGTGAAGTCGCGAAAGCCGCCCGCGGCGAACGAAAATTTCAGTGCGGCATCGGGCGAATTGAGAATCTGCTCGACGAGCGCGAACGACAATACATGCGGCAAATGACTGACCGAAGCGAACACGCGGTCGTGCTGCTCTGGTGCCATGTCGCGCACGAGCGCGCCAGTCGCGCGCCACATCGCCGCGATGCGCTCGACGGTACCCGGCGCATTCTCCGGCAACGGACACAGTACGACATTGCGGCCGACATACAGGTCCGGCAACGCGGCCTCGACGCCGCTCGACTCGCGCCCGGCAATGGGATGCCCTGGCACGAACTGGCCGATGCGCGCGCCCAGTGCGGCACGGGCAGCGGCGACAACGTCGGATTTGGTGCTGCCGGCGTCGGTCACGATCGTATCCGCGCCGAGAAATGGCGCAATGCGTTCAAGAAGCGGCTGAGTCTGCGCGACAGGCGCCGCGAGCAGCACGACGTCGGCGTCGGCAAGCGCTTCGCGCAGCGCGGCGTCGTCGGACAATGCCGCCGAACTATCGATCACGCCGAGTTCGACCGCGCGCCCGGTCGACGCAGCCGAGCGGCCGACGCCAATCACCGTGCGCGCACCGTCCGCTTCGCCGCGCTCGCGCAGTGCGCGCGCAAGCGATCCGCCGATCAGGCCGACACCAAAAATCACCAGCTTGTTAAAAGAAAACGCGGCCACGTCGGTCACACAAAAAGCGCGCCTTTCATATCGACGAGGCGCGTGGGTCAAGGTTCGCCGCCTAGGCGGTGGCGAGGGTTTTTTCGAGTGCAGCGATGAACGCTTCGTTTTCTTCCGGCAGTCCGATCGTGACGCGCAGCCACTGCGGTAATCCGTAGTTGCCGACCGGACGCACGATCACGCCCTGCTTCAGCAATTCAGTGTTCACCCGATTGCCCGCCGCATCGTCATTGCCGACGCGCACCAGCACGAAATTGCCGTCGGACGGCACGTATTCGAGGCCGAGCTTCTCGAACGCTTCAGTCAAACGGCGATAACCCTGCGCGTTGAGCGCCGCGCTTTTCTCCAGGAACGCCTTGTCGTTGAGCGCGGCGATGGCTGCGGCTTGCGCGAGCGTGTTCACATTGAACGGTTGACGCAGACGGTTCAGCAAGTCGGTCAACTCCGGTTGGGCGATCGCGAAGCCGACACGCAGGCCAGCGAGACCGAACGCCTTCGAAAACGTGCGCGACACGAGCAGGTTCGGATAACGGCGCACCCACTCGATGGAGTCGTAGCGCTTTTCCGCGGGCAGATATTCGGTGTACGCCTCGTCCAGAACCACTGCCACGTTGCGCGGCACCTTGTCGAGAAACGCTTCGAGCTTCGAACCTTCGATAAACGTACCGGTCGGGTTGTTCGGATTGGCGACGAAGATCAGGCGCGTGTCGTCGGTGATCGCGGCCAGCATCGCGTCGAGATCGTGCCCGTACTTGACCGCCGGCACCACGATCGCACGCGCGCCGAGGCCTTGCGTGGCGAGTGCGTAGACCGCGAACGAGTACTGCGCATAAATGATCGACTGCCCTTTCTCGACGAACGCGTGCGCGGCAATTTCGAGAATGTCGTTGCTGCCATTGCCGAGCGTGATCCAGTCCGACGGCACGCCGTAGCGCTCGCTCAGCGCGGCCTTCAGTTCGAACGCATTCGCGTCGGGATAGCGGCCCAGCTCGCTCGCTGCTTGCGCCATCGCACGTTTAGCCGACTCCGGCATGCCGAGCGGGTTCTCGTTCGATGCGAGCTTCACGATGTTCGCTTCGTCCAACCCGAACTCGCGCGCCACTTCAGAAATGGGCTTACCGGCAATGTAGGGCGCTATAGCGCGTACGTAAGAAGGACCGAAGGACGTTGTCATGAAATCTCCGAACGATTATTAGAAAAGTCGCGGCCAGCGCGCCGGCCTGCTGTCTGCGTGAGCTTACTCGCCGACCGGTGACCGTTAGCGCGCACGCGGATACGAGCCGAGAATCTTCAGAAATGCTGCCTTCTGGCCAAGCTCTTCAAGCGCGGCCGCTACAGCCGGATCGTCGCGGTGGCCCTCGACGTCGATATAAAAGTAGTACTCCCACGTACCCACGCGCGCTGGCCGCGATTCGAAGCGGGTCATCGAGACGCTATGACGAGCGAGCGGCTCCAGCAGCTTGAACACGGCGCCCGGTTCATTAGCCACCGACACGATCAGCGACGTCTGGTCGTGTCCGCTCACGCCTGTGCGTTCCTTGCCGATCATGACGAAGCGGGTGCGGTTGTGCGGGTCGTCCTGAATCAGCGCATAGGCGACTTGCAAGCCGTAGTGGGTCGCAGCGCGGTCGCCCGCGATCGCCGCGACGGTCGGATCTTCCGCCGCCATGCGCGCGGCTTCCGCGTTGCTCGACACCGCCTGACGCTCCAGATGCGGCGCATTGGTCGCGAGCCAGCGCTGACATTGCGCGAGCGCCTGCGCGTGCGCACACACGCGCGTGACGCCCGCAAGGCCGCCATTCAGCGTCAACAGATTGTGATGAATCGGCAACGCAAGTTCGCCGCCAATGGCCAACTGCGTTTGCAACAGCAGATCCAGCGTGCGCGATACCGCGCCTTCGGTCGAATTCTCGACAGGCACGACGCCGAATTCGGCGGCGCCCGCTTCGACCGAGCGAAATACTTCGTCAATCGAAGGACACGGCAGCCCCTCGATCGATTGACCGAAGTACTCGTGCATGGCCTGCTCGCTGTAGGTGCCCACCGGCCCGAGGTAAGCCGCCTTGATTGTCTTTTCTAGCGCCCGGCTGGCCGCCATGATCTCGCGCCAGATCGCGCTGATATGCTCGCTCGCGAGCGGCCCCTCGCTCATGTCCTGCAGACGGGCGATTACCTGC
Source organism: Paraburkholderia sp. 22098 (assembly GCF_052045935.1). Taxonomy (NCBI): domain Bacteria; kingdom Pseudomonadati; phylum Pseudomonadota; class Betaproteobacteria; order Burkholderiales; family Burkholderiaceae; genus Paraburkholderia; species Paraburkholderia sp. 22098. The sequence continues at coordinate 22,622 of NZ_JBQEPV010000003.1, forward strand.
TGCTCGCGTTCGGGGCGAAACACCGGCGCGTTGAAATGCTTTTTGACCTCGCCGACTTCGAGCGCCACCGCGGCGCGCTGATTGAGAAGCGCGATCAGCTGCGCATCGAGCGCGTCGATGCGTTCGCGAAGAGGTTTGAGTCGGTTATTGAGTTCGTCGTCCATGCGTGAAAACGGTCCTGCCGATAGCTGCTGGAAAAAAGCGTGCTGGAAAGGATGCGCGCGCCGAATGCCGAAGCACTCAGGCGCTGCGCTGTTCAAATTCCTTCATGTATTCGACAAGCGCTTTGACGCCTTCGAGCGGAACGGCGTTGTAAATCGACGCCCGCATGCCGCCGACGGACTTGTGGCCCTTTAGCTGCACCATTCCCCGCGCTTTCGCGCCGGCGAGGAATTCTTCATTGCGCGACTCGTCGGCGAGGAAGAACGGTACGTTCATCCGCGAACGCGAGCTACGCTCGACCTTGTTCAGATAGAAGCTGCTCGAGTCGATCGTGTCGTACAACAGCTTCGATTTTTCGAGATTACGCGCTTCGATTGCAGCAAGGCCGCCCTGCTTCTTCAACCATTTGAACACCAGCCCCGCGATGTAGATCGCATACGTGGGCGGCGTGTTGTACATGGAATTGTTCTCGGCGACGGTCTTCCATTCGAACGCCGACGGGCAAATGGCCTGCGCGCGATCCAGCATGTCCTCGCGCACGATCACGACCGTCACGCCGGCCATGCCGATATTCTTCTGCGCACCGCCAAACAGCACGCCGTATTTGGCGATGTCCATGGGACGCGACAGGATGTGAGACGACGCGTCCGCCACCAACGGCACGTTGCCGAGATCAGGAATCTCGAATGTCTCGACGCCGTGGATCGTCTCGTTCGTGCACAAGTGCACGTAAGCCGGATCGTCCGACATTTGCCATTCGGAAAATGCAGGCGCGCGCGTGAAACCGTCAGCCGTCTCGCCGCTTGCCGCAACGTGCACGGTGCCGTACTTCTGCGCTTCCTTCAGTGACTTTTGCGACCACGAACCCGTGACGACAAAATCGGCGCGCGGCTTCGAACCGAGCAGGTTCATCGGCACGATTGCGTTTTCGCCGAGACCGCCACCTTGCAGAAACAGGATGCGGTGGCTCGCCGGCACGGCCAGCAACTCGCGCAGGTCGAGGAGCGCTTCCTCGTGGATCGACATGAATTCTTTTCCACGATGGCTCATTTCCATCACGCTCATACCGCTGCCTTGCCAGTCGAGCATCTCGTCGGCTGCCTGACGCAGCACTTCTTCGGGCATGGCCGCCGGGCCGGCGGAGAAATTAAAGACGCGCATCGTGAGATCCTGAAAGCGGCGCGAAAACGGAAGATCGCGCACGAGTCGGCGAAGAGGCCGCCGCGAAAATAAGCTGCTGAACCGGCTAGATTTATTGACAGACGAGAAACGCTGTGTCGATCTGCAACGCGGCGATCAAAACGCAGCAGGCCCCACAATCTCGCGCCAAAAAATAATGGCCATTTGCGCACACGCGCAAACGGCCATTATCGCACTGTCCCCGCGAACCCGCCAAACCCGGCGGCCCGGCAAGGGGCCGCCACTGGCGCGCGAGCGCAGTCTCCGCCCGAGGCTTTACTTAGCCGGCTTGACCGAAGCGACTTCCTTGTCAGCCTGGTCACGCGTCGCCTTGATCGATTGCGGCATGTACTTTTGCATCAAGCCGTTGACGACGTCGCGGCCAACCTGGTCTTGAACCTGGATGAACTTGCGGCCCGTCGGGCTCTTGTAGAACGTGGTCAGATCTTTGATTTCCGACGTGCTGTAGTACTTTGCGTACGCATCGTACTGAGCTTGCATTGCGTCCTGGCGGAAGCTGTCCGTCGCGAAGACCTGGCCTGCGCCGTCAACCAGCTTCGGCACTGCGTTCTTTTGCAGCGTCGGGACGGAAGCCTGCTTCTGCTTGTCCGTCATCGTCTTGTTCTCGCTCAGCGCGTCCGAGAGGATAGCCGGGACCAGCTGCTTTGCTTGCATTTGCGCGCTGTTGCCGATTGCGCCGACGAGCTTCTGCGCGTCGATTGCGTCCAGCAGGTCCTTGATTGCAGCCTGCTTGGCCGGATCAACCGGTGCTGCGGCAGCAGCCGGAGCCGACGGAGCCTGGCTCTGAAGCGCTTGAGCCATTGCAAACGTCGGCACGAGGGCAGCCAGCAACGCCAGTTGTTTAAATCGTTTCTGCATCATTACTCCCTAATAGAAATTGACTTGAACTGCTTGCCGCGCAGAAAGCATGTCGGCCCGACACGCTATTGTTTCCTGCGCAGCTTTCAACCGGTTAACGAATGCGCAAGCCGCGACGCAGGTCAGGCCGCACCGCCGTCTTCGACGTCGTTGCTGCCGTCGGCGGGACCTTCGGCGTCGCCTTCCACATCGACGTCTGCTTCTGCTTCGGCAACCTGTTGCAGACCTGAAAGCTTGGTCCCTTCGTCAAGGCTGATGAGTGTAACACCTTGGGTTGCACGGCCCATTTCTCGAATTTCCGACACGCGCGTACGGATAAGCACGCCCGTATTGGTGATCAGCATGATCTGCGCTTCCTGATCGACCAGCGTGGCCGCGACGACCTTGCCGTTGCGCTCCGACGTCTGGATCGCGATCATGCCTTTCGTGCCGCGACCGTGACGCGTGTACTCGGTGATCGGCGTGCGTTTGCCAAAGCCGTTTTCCGTAGCCGTGAGCACCGACTGCTGCTCGTCGCCCGCCACCAGCAACGCGATCACGTTCTGACCGTCTTCGAGTTGCATGCCGCGCACGCCGCGCGCCTCGCGTCCCATTGGCCGCACGTCGTTTTCGTCGAAGCGGACCGCCTTGCCAGAATCGGAGAACAGCATGACGTCGTGTTGACCGTCTGTGATAGCCGCGCCGATCAGGTAATCGCCGTCATCGAGACCGACCGCGATAATACCCTTGCGCAACGGTCGGCTGAAGGCTTCGAGCGGCGTCTTCTTTACCGTTCCTAACGCGGTGGCCATGAACACGAACTTGTCTGCGGAAAATTCCTTGACCGGCAACACGACCGTGATCTTCTCGCCTTCCAGCAGCGGGAACATATTGACGATCGGACGACCGCGCGAGTTCCGCGAACCTTGCGGCACTTCGTAGACCTTGACCCAATACACGCGGCCGCGGTTCGAGAAGCACAGAATATGGTCGTGCGTGTTCGCGATGAACAGCGTGTCGATCCAGTCGTCTTCCTTCATGGAAGTCGCCTGCTTGCCGCGACCGCCGCGCTTCTGGGCGCGATATTCGGACAACGGCTGCGATTTGACGTAACCGGCGTGCGACATGGTCACGACCATTTCTTGCGGCGTAATCAGATCTTCGGTGTTCAGCTCGGTTGCGTTGAGCTCGATCTTCGAGCGGCGCGCGTCGCCGAATTCCGACTTGATCGACGTGAGTTCGTCGACGATGATCGCCGTAATCCGCTCCGGGCGCGCCAGGATGTCCAGCAAATCGGCAATCTGCGCCATGACGTCGCGATACTCGCCAATGATCTTGTCCTGCTCCAGGCCGGTCAGGCGTTGCAGACGCATCTGCAGAATTTCCTGAGCCTGTGTGTCGGACAAACGGTAGAGGCCGTCCGACTGCATACCGAAGGACGGATTCAATCCGTCAGGACGATAGGCTTCGCGGCCACCGGCCGACGCGTTTTCCGTTTCGGCGCGCGACAACATTTCTCGCACCAGGGAGGAATCCCACGGACGCGCCATCAATTCCTGCTTAGCGATGGGCGGAGTCGGCGCGGCCTTGATGATCGCGATGAACTCGTCGATATTGGCGAGCGCAACGGCCAGACCCTCGAGCACGTGCCCACGTTCGCGAGCTTTGCGCAGTTCGTATACAGTGCGCCGCGTCAGCACTTCCCGGCGATGCGACAGGAAGCACGACAACATTTCCTTCAGATTCAGCAGCTTCGGCTGGCCGTCGACCAGCGCGACCATGTTCATGCCGAAGGTGTCCTGAAGCTGGGTCGCCTTGTACAGATTGTTCAGGACGACTTCCGGCACTTCGCCGCGCTTCAACTCGATCACGACGCGCATACCGCTCTTGTCGGACTCGTCGCGGATATCGGAAATGCCTTCCAGCTTTTTCTCGTTGACAAGTTCGGCAATACGCTCGAGAAGCGAGCGCTTGTTCACCTGATACGGCAATTCGTCGACGATGATCGACATGCGCTGGCCGCGATCGATCTCTTCGAAGTGCGTCAGCGCGCGCATTACCACGCGGCCACGGCCGGTGCGATAGCCGTCGCGCACGCCTGCCACGCCGTAGATGATGCCGGCGGTCGGGAAATCGGGGGCCGGAACGATCTCGATCAGCTCGTCAATCGTGGCTTCCGGGTTCCTGAGCAGGTGCTGGCACGCGTCGACAACCTCGTTCAGGTTGTGCGGCGGAATGTTGGTCGCCATGCCGACCGCAATACCCGACGAGCCGTTGATCAGCAGATTGGGAATGCGCGCGGGCAGAATGGCCGGCTCGTTCTCGCTGCCGTCGTAGTTCGGCGTGAAATCGACCGTTTCCTTGTCGATGTCGGCAAGCAGTTCGTGGCCGATCTTGGCCATGCGGATTTCGGTGTATCGCATGGCCGCGGCGTTGTCGCCGTCGACCGAACCGAAGTTGCCCTGGCCGTCTACGAGCATGTAGCGCAGCGAGAAGTCCTGCGCCATCCGGACGATGGTGTCGTATACAGCCGTGTCGCCGTGCGGGTGGTACTTACCGATGACGTCGCCGACGATACGCGCCGACTTCTTGTACGCGCGGTTCCAGTCGTTGTTCAGTTCGTGCATCGCGTAAAGCACGCGCCGGTGGACCGGCTTCAGGCCATCGCGAACGTCGGGAAGCGCACGCCCTACGATCACGCTCATCGCGTAATCGAGATACGAACGGCGCATTTCCTCCTCTAGGGAGATTGGCAGAGTCTCTTTGGCGAATTGATCCATTATCCGTATCTTTTACGTGCGAAGGCGACGGGAAGACGGCGCCTTCGCGTAAGCATTGCAGGCGCAACGCATCACGCGATTCTAACATGCCGGTCATCCGCGCCCGACCGTCGCACGTATACCTATTAGCGAGTGCTCGGCAAAGGCGTCAGAGCGGCGTTCAAATGCCCCATATCCGGGCCGGCCAGGCTCGATTAATGCGTGGGGCAATTTCGCGCTCAGCCATGACTGGCGGGACGCTCCGGGCGATCGGTTCTGTTGCGCATGCACCACAATTGGAAGGCGTTTTGATCGGGGGCGGATTTTTTTATCGTCGGAAGGGAACGATATGGCAAAATGCCAACGCACAAAGAGTCAGACACTGCTCGAAGTCTACACACAACGTTTTTTGTTTGGCACCAATGTTATACTTCGAGCAATGTATGACTTGTCTTCGTCAACAGGCTCGCAGTAAACCTGCGGTAATCTCAAATTCGAGAGGAGAAATATGAATAAACTTTCAAAGCTCGCGTTCATTGCAGCTACCGCAGTTATGGCTGCATCCGCAATGGCACAGTCGGTGCCGGCGTCGCGACAAGCTACCAATGACAACTGGGTGAATGGTACTGGCGAATACGTGTGGATGAACGGCACGAACGAGCTTTGCTGGCGCGATGCATTCTGGACGCCGGCAACGGCTAACGCAAAGTGCGACGGCGCACTGGTTGCCCAGGCTCCGACGCCGCCGGCACCGGTCGCACCGGCACCGGCCATCACCAGCCAGAAAATCACGTATCAGGCTGACGCACTGTTCGACTTCGACAAGGCTATCCTGAAGCCGGCTGGCAAGGAAAAGCTGGACGATCTGGCATCGAAGATCCAGGGCTTGAACCTCGAAGTCGTCGTGGCAACGGGTTACACGGACCGCATCGGTTCGGACAAGTACAACGACCGTCTGTCGCTGCGTCGCGCTCAAGCTGTGAAGGCATACCTCGTCAGCAAGGGCATCGAATCCAACCGTATCTACACGGAAGGCAAGGGCAAGCGCAACCCGGTCACGACCGGTTGCAACCAGAAGAACCGCAAGCAACTCATCGCCTGCCTCGCACCGGATCGTCGCGTGGAAGTCGAAGTTGTCGGTACTTCGAAGCAGTAAGCTACAAACTACCGCAGTACAAAAAGCCCCGCTTCGGCGGGGCTTTTTTTTGCGCAGACTGCGCAGATCGCCGATCAAGCCAGGCGAGCGCCGCCAACCGCTTGCACGCGCGGGCGGCATTTTGCCGCCCCGGCCCCTCGCCTATATACTCCGGGTTTATCCTCGAGCGCCCGCTCACCGCTCTCATCGAGGCAGCTTCGCCATGACCAACGCCGATCCCCACGAACTACAGAAATTCAGCGACCTTGCGCATCGTTGGTGGGACCCAAACGCCGAGTTCAAACCGCTGCATGAACTCAACCCCGTTCGCTTGAGCTGGATCGACGCCCACGCGCATCTGGCCGGCAAGCACGTGCTGGACATCGGTTGCGGCGGCGGCATTCTGTCCGAGTCGATGGCCGGCCTCGGCGCGCACGTCAAAGGAATCGACTTGTCGAGCGAAGCTCTTGGCGTCGCCGATCTTCACAGCCTTGAAAGCGGTGTAACGGTTAATTACGAGGAGATCGCCGCCGAGGCGCTCGCCGCACGTGAGCCGGGCACCTACGACGTGGTCACCTGCATGGAAATGCTGGAACATGTGCCGCAGCCCGCCGCGATCGTCGAGGCGTGCAAGACGCTCGTCAAACCGGGCGGCTGGGTGTTCTTTTCCACGCTCAACCGTAACGTGAAGTCATACCTGTTTGCGGTGATCGGCGCGGAATACATTGCGCGCATGCTGCCCAAAGGCACGCACGACTATGCGCGTTTTATCCGTCCGTCCGAACTCGCGGGCTTCGTGCGAGCCACCGGCCTGCGCACTGCAGACATCAAGGGTATTGTCTATAACCCGCTCAGCAAGCACTTCGCGCTTTCCGCAGATACGAGCGTGAACTACATGCTCGCCTGCCGCCGCGACGCCTGATCCGCCCGAACGCCGACCCAATCCAATCGATGAGCGATCCTACGCCCCTGCCCCAACGCGAAGACCACGATGACGCACTGGGTCTTTGCCAAGCCGTGCTGTTCGACCTCGACGGCACGCTGGCCGATACGGCGCCAGACCTTGCCGCCGCCGTCAACAAGATGCGCCATGATCGCGGGCTGGATATGGTCCCGCTCGAAAGACTACGGCCGCTCGCGTCGGCTGGCGCGCGAGGGCTGCTCGGCGGGGCGTTCGGCATTGGGCCCGACGACCACGAGTTTGCATCGATGCGCGAAGAGTTCCTCGCCAACTACGAAGCGGACCTTTGCATCGAAACCACGCTCTTTCCGGGCATCCCCGAACTGCTGGATGAACTCGATGCGCGGGGCGTGCGCTGGGGCATCGTCACGAACAAGGTCGCGCGGCTCACGGAACCGCTGGTCGCGCAACTGGGTCTGGAAGAGCGGGCGGGCTGCGTGGTCAGCGGCGATACGACTCCGCACTCGAAACCACACCCGGCGCCGTTGCTGCACGCCGCTCGCGAACTCGATGTGACGCCCGAGCGCATCGTCTACGTCGGCGACGATCTGCGCGACGTGCAGGCGGGGTTTGCTGCCGGCATGAAGACTGTGGCTGCGGCCTACGGCTACTGCGGGGACGATATTCCGCCGACGCAATGGCATGCGCAGCATGTCGTGCAGTCGCCGGCCGAGCTGCAGAAGCTGCTTCGCGACATCGGTTAGCGACCGGCCTCGGCACTGGCCCGAACGGACAGCTCACATCCACCAGGAATGGGCCAAGACACGGCCGTCAAACTATTGTAAAATATACGTTGGCTCGAAGTTCTGAGCAACGAACCGCGGGGGCGACCTGGTTTCGACAGGGGTTGCGAAGCGGCTAGGGCATGTCGAGGACCCGTAACCTCGTTAATCAATGGGAAAAACGTAACTGCAAACGACGATACGTTCGCACTGGCAGCCTAAGGGCCGCCGTCCTCTGCCTAGTTCACTGACGGGCTAGAGTCGCAAGACCGGTAGCAATACCGACAGAGGTCATATACGTCAGTTAAGCCTTGACGGAGTCACGACGTCCGGGTCGAAAATCTAGTGAATCGCCGTAGTGCAGCGTGTTCGTCCGCGTCACTATGGTTAAATCAAATGACAGAACTAAACATGTAGAACTAGTCGTAGAGTGCTTCTGGACGCGGGTTCGATTCCCGCCGCCTCCACCAGACACCTTTCAGGCAAATGGCAATGCCTTAACGAATACCCCGACGGCGCTAGCCGCTCGGGGTTTTTTGTCTTTAGATCGCCAGCGCTTCTGCATGGCGATCCCACCCACCACGAACTGTGCAGCGCAGATTGCGTCGGCGTTTATTGCGTCGGCGCTCATTGCTGACGAATTGAGCCCAGCGCGCGTTGCACGGCCGCGTCAATCGCTGCCGGCTGCGGATCCGTGCCGGCTACGCTTTGTAGAGGCTGGGTACCAACCACCGCCAGCGGCATCTCATTACCCGCTGCAGCCGTCTCTATCTTTGCCTCAACCGCCACCCGCTCCACCTTGGCATCCACCACCGCGTGTTGCACATCCACGCGAGTCGCCGGCTGACGGTCTCCAACGGTCAGCACGAGTTCATTAACGCGCGCCACTTCGTCGAGATCAAGGCTCGCCGTTACCGCCTTCAGTTGAAGAAGCCCAACGACTGTTGCATACCGCGCCCGAATGAGATCGCGGCGATTCGCGAAAAACGCGTCGGATGCCCGCAGTACATCTGCGCTTCCGCGACTACCCACGCGATAGCCGACCTTCGTCGCGTTGAGCGCGGCGCGCGAACTCTGCACCAATCGCGACAGTGCTTCCACGCGGGCGACGCCGGCAAGAAAGCGCGACCAGTATTCGCGTGCGCTCGCTCCCGCCAACCGTGTCGCCGCAACCAGTTCGTCCTGTGCCCTGTCTTCGAGTGCCAGTTTTTCGTCGATGTTCGCGCTCGTTGCACCGCCTTCGAAAATGGGGATGCTCACCGACAGCATCGCCGTCGTTGTCGTCGTCGGGCGGACGTAGCCGGACGCTGCGCCGGCTGGCGTATGGCTCGCCGTCAGATTCACGACCGGTAACCGAGCTGCGCGAGCCTTCTCGACCTCGAGTTCTGCAATGCGCCGATCGATCTGCCTCAGTTGCACCGTGTAGTCGTGCGCCTCGGCTTGCGAGGCCCAGCTTTCCATATCTTCCGGGTACAGTCCTGGCATGACAGCGGCGTCCGACAAGCGCGACAGCCCCGCAAACCGCTGCCCCGTGAGGTGTTCTAGCGCGAGCCGTTTCAACTGCAAGTCGTCCCGGGCGTCCAATTGTTGCGACCGCGCCTGTTCGCAAGCCGCCTCCGCTTCCTGCACATCGATCACCGTGGCCTCGCCGGCACGCCGCCGGCGCCGCAGTTCTTCCAGGTGCACATCCAGCGCCGCCGAGTAGTCGTCGGCGCGTGTCAGTTCGTCTTCGGCTGCGAGTTCGTTGAAGTACGTTTGCACGGCGCGCAAAATGGCCGCTTGCTGCACACGCGCGAGATCCACCGCGCCGCGCGCCTGAACGAAATCCGCCTGCTTATAAGTGGCCCATCTGCTCCAGTCGAAAACAGGCTGCGTGAGCGCGACAGTCCACCCGTTCTGCCAGTAGTGGGTGTTCGGAACGCCCTCGGTCACCGTGCTGTTGTACGCCCGCCCCCAACCCGCCGCCACTTGTGGCAGCAGCGCCGCGCGGGCTTTCGGCAAGGCCTCTCCCGCGGCTCTCGAGCCGGCGCGAAACGCCGCCAGATCCGCGTCGTGATCGGTGCTCTGCTCCACCACGGTAAGCAGATCGACAGCCGCTGCAGCATCTGCGTAAACCACGCTGCTGAACACAAGCAGTGCGCCCGCGATCGTGCGTTTATTCATCCGTCAGAACTCGCTCGCGAGCCTCGCATAGCAGTTCACCGTCGACCAATCGATAGCGCGTGTCGAACGCCGAAGCGAGCGACATGTCATGCGTAATCACGACCACCGTGCGTTCGAGACGCAGCAACAAGCCGACAACATGCCGCACGGACGCGGGGTCGAGGTTCGAAGTCGGCTCATCGAGCAGCAGCAGTTCCCGCTGCTGATACAACGCGCGGGCCAGCAGCAGCCTTTGCCGCTGGCCCGCTGAAATATTCGCGATCGTGTCGCTAATCACCGTGCGCGTGCGCATCGGCAAGCGCATGACATCGGACAGCAAGCCGACGTCGTCTAGCAATGCATGAATGCGCGCCTCGTCCGCATTGCCCGCGAAAAGTGAGACGTTGTCGGCAATCGAGCCGTGCAGGATCAGATCGCCCTGCCGCATATGAACGGCATGTCGTCGGATTTCATCGACGCTGAGATTCGGCCACGCGATCCCGTTTAGCGTGATCTCGCCTTCCTGCAGCGGCTCGGCTGCGGCAAGCAGCTTGAAGAGCGTCGACTTGCCGGTTCCCGAGGCGCCGGTAATCACAATCTTGTCGCCCCGCCGGATCACGATGTTCGCGTCCTTCAGCACCGGTTGATCGGAAACGCCGTAGCGGAACGTGACGCCGCGCACGTCGATGCGCTCGAACGTTCGCACCTCGACGGCCTTATGCATCTCGCCGGGCTCGGTGTACCGCTCCGCTTCGCCATCGACGATATCGCCCACGCGCGCAACCGGAACACTCAGCATGAAATATTCGAAGGCTGCGTTGACGGCTCGCGCAAAGCGCTCGGACAGCAGCGACTTGTAGATCAGAAACGAATAGAAGACGCCCACCGAAATCGTGCCGCTCAACATCAGACGCGCGGCGAACCAGCTCACCGCGATCATGTCCGCGTAGTCCACAAGTTTGAGGATCGCGTCACGTGCGCTCGCGAGACGGCTGTTCTTCACCAACGCCGCCATATACGCGCGATATTTCCCCATGAAGATCGCCGTGCGCCGCGCCTCGCCCTGCGACAGCTTGATCAACGAAGCCCCGCGTATCGTTTCGATAAGCGTGTCGTCGCAGCGCGCCGACTCCTCCAGCACCAGTGCATGGGTATCGCGCATGTGCGAAAACAGCGCGAAGGACACCGCCACGTAGACCATGAAAATCAGCACGGCGATCAGCGTGAGTTGCCTGCTTTGTACCAGCATCAATGCGAGCGCGAGCATGCCGACCGCGACGTCGATGCAGGACGAGATCGTAGTGCGCGTGGTGAAGGCGCTAACTTCGTCTTGCGCCTTCACGCGTGCGAACAGATCGCCGACGTGACGCTTCTCGAAGTACGGTATGGGGTTGCGCAACAGTTGCGCCACGATTCCCTCGGTCATGTTCATCTGCACTAAACCGTGCAGAAGCTCGACGAGGTAGGTCTGAACGTACTGGCTCAACGCACCGACGATAAAAATGCCGCCGAACGTCAGCATCAACACATTGAGCAGGTTCAGGTTGTCGGCGGCGACGACGTCGTCGAGCAACAGATTGCCGAGGTACGGCATGGCGAGAATCGCGAACTGGCTGCCGAGCGCGACGAACATCACCTTGGCGATCTGCGCGGTGAGTTGCGGATTGAGCGCACGCACGCGAGCCAGCGCGCCTGGCACACGCGACTTGTTGCGCACACGCGGCATGGCTGGCGTCGGCGCACATTCGAGCAGGTAGCCGGACACATTCGCGACAAAGGTGTCCATGGAGATGCGCCGCCGCCCGCACGCCGGATCGATCACTTTCACATAGCCGCGCCCGCAATTCTCGAAAACGACGAAATGCGCGCCGCCGAAGTGCAGAATCGAACCGCGCTTGATGCTCGGCAGATCGCCGGCGTCAAAGCGGTATGCCTGCACGGCGAGGCCGAATTCGACTGCTACGTCGTACAGGTCCATCAGCGAAAGGCCGTTGGCTGAGATCGGCCTGAAAGCCTGCAACTCACGCACTTCAATGGCTCGGCCGAAGTGCGACAGGACCATGGCCAGACACGCGTAGCCGCACTCGGCAACTTCGTTTTGATAGATAGCGCGCATCGTCAAGCTCGCAGCATGCGGAAAAATGGCGCGAGCACCCATTCGGCGATGGTGCGCCGTTCGATCACGATGCTCGCCGTCGCGGCCATGCCGGGCAGAATGTCGAAGCGTTGCCGTTCGAACCTGAACTTGTCGTCGCTCAACGTGGCCCACGCCATGTAGTCGCCTTGCGTACCGCGCGGCTCCGAAGCGCCCGCCGGTGACATCCCTGATCGCACCGTGGTGCGGGAGATCGAATCAATGCGCGCCGCGTAGCTGCCGAATTTTGCATAGGGAAACGCGTCGAACTTGAGCCGCACAACTTGCCCTTCGCGGATAAAGCCACGCCGTCGCGAAGGAATACGCAATGCAGCGCGCAGCGGCCCCTTCTCGCCGGTCGATATCACGAGTGCCACGTCGTCCGTGGACAGCGTGCGGCCAGGAACGAGCCCAGAAAACGTAACGACGCCTGCCTTCGGCGCGGAAATGGTCGCGTCCTGGCGAATCTGCTCGAACCGCACACGAATGTCCTGGAGTTCGCGCGCATGGCGCGCTTCGAGTTCAGTCAACTGCGCACCAAGCCCGGTTTGGGTTCCGAGTGCCGCGCCGAGTTCGGCGTTCAACTGTTGACGGCGCGCGGCGCTCTGCGCGACCGACACTTTCGCCTGATGCGTCACCGCCCTCGCCTGTTCGACGCGGTCTGCGGTGACGTAGTCCGACACCGATTCGAGCCGTGCGACCGTACGTTGCGCTTCGTTGGCTAATTGCTCGTTCTGGCTCAATTGCTCATCGAGCGCGAGGATCTCCGCCCGACGGCTTTGCGCGGCAAGACGTGCGGCGTCCAGTTGCGCGCTGAGGTCGGCTTTGCGCTGCGTGTATTGCGCTTCGCTCGTACGAATCTGCTCGTCGCGGTCATGCGCGTCAAAAGCCGGGCGCTGCCGGCCGTCGCTCGCCAGCGAAAGATCGCGCTCCAGCCTGAAGAGCGGTGCGCCCTGCCCGACGCGCGCCGAGGTGCTGACATAGATGTCCGAAACCAGTCCGCTCAGCCCCTGGATCTTGATTTCCGACGGCGACACGATTTCCGCGCGCACGTCCTGTTTCAGCTCGACGTCGTGAACAAACGCGAAAACGACCGCGACAACGATGAGCGTGGACGCCGCATAGGCGAGCCAACGCCACGAGACGTCCCTGAATTGTGGGAGATAAATCGGTTCCATAGCCTCGTTGCTGCCGGATGCCAGCGGGAGCTGGTCTGTGCGCATTTCTATGCCTGCGCGCTTTTGGGACGAATGCGATACCGTGGCTCTTGCGCTGGGCGGGAAAGCTTTAGCGAACGGGCGCGAACGAGTACATCGAGGGATGGCCGGCAACCAGCCAATCCGAATAGTTGCTCGCGGCCGCGGCTTCGATATACCTCGCAACTTGCTGGACAGCGCCTGTACCGGCAAGCGGCAACGGATCGAATATTTCGGCGCCGAAGTGGCCGCGCTCAAAGCGCAGATAGAACGGCAGCAATATCGCGTCGAACTGCGCGCCCAGCCGGAACACACCGTTATGAATTCGCGCGTTGCGCCCAAACATGGAGACGCTCACCGTCTCCATCGGATAACGGTGCAGCGCGAACGGAGGCACGTCGGCAAACAACACCGCGACGCCACTTCGCTTCAACGCGCGCGCGACACGCAGGCCGAGGCCATTGCGATCGTCTTGCCCGTAGGTGTACAGCACGTTCACGCCTGGTATGAGCGAGTGATCATCGCCATACATATCTCGTGGCACGCCGGACACCACGGCGATTGATTCGAGTCCGAGCAACGCCCGCAATTCGTCGATGACATAAATGTTCGCGTATTGCGACACATAATGAAACGGCGACACGATGACCGGGCGACCCGGTTCATTTGCCTGCAGTTGCCTGATTCGTGTGGCGAGCGAACTCGCGATCTGCTGCAGGTCGGACCATGCTTCGCTGCCACGCGACAGCCGGCCAAAGTAAATCCGCTGGTCGATCAGGCGCTCCCGGAAGCGGCCGGCGGCAATGCGGCCCGGGTTGCGCAGTGGCAGGTCAAGTACGTCGCGGCCAATCTCGTAACGGCACACGCCTTCCCACCGCGTACGCGCATCGACGAGCCGATAGACCCGCCATAAAACGGCGGACAGCGGCTCGATTGCCGATCGCGGCATGCGCGCAATCAACGCGACCTGTACGCTGCGCCTCGCACTCGCGATCCGGTTGCGCAGGAAAGTCAGCACGTTCCACCCGACGACCCACGGCTTCATGTTGGCGTTCGTTCGTGTGCCGGGACCGCGCCAGCGGGCGCGGTCCCGGCACGGTCGAGCATTAGGCGCGCGACTTGACCGGAGCAGCGCTCTTCAGCGTCGTCGGCGTCGTATTTGCGGTGCTGCTCTTGCAGCAACCGCCCGCAACAGCGGATTTGGCCAGTTCATTACGGTTGATTTTTTGCATTTTTGTTTACCTAAGTTAACTGAATAATGATTAGCTCGAAAGTAATTTCTTGCTCATCGAGCGGCGCAAATTCTAGCACCCGGGATTTTCTAGAAAACGGCATCTTGACGGAATTTTTCATTTATCTTTATTCATCGGAATTTTCTCCGCTTAATCCATGAATATTCCAGATTACGTTGCCCGGCGGCGCACATGGCGAGCCTGCCCGGGCTATGACGGCTGTGACCGTCGGATCGACCAGTCGGTTCTATTCCAGGCGTGGTATGGGCGCACGCTAAAAATACCAATCAATCATTTTTGTTAATGACCGCGTGTTCATGAAAAACATACACCCGGCTAATTCGCCGCTCCCACATACAATGCGAAACATTCCTACGTCAAAATAGGAATTAACTTAGGTCAACAAAGCCGCGATAAATCACGCCTTGCAACGTCGCGACGCGTTGCTAAACCCGAATCCGTCGCCTACTGTGACAGTGCGACCGCAAACGCACCGGGAACGAGATGACGACGCGAATGAACATCGGGCCGCAAGTGAATAGCGAACACATCCGGCAAACGTGGAATAAATCTCCCGGCTCGTTCGTTGATACCTCACGCGCGGACGCGAGCCGCTCTGCGCGCTAACAACTCACACGATCACAAACAACAGGAGCCGACATCATGCGCAAAACCCTCTTCTGCCTCGCCTTGCTGGCACTGCAACAGGCCGCTTTTGCCGAACCCCCGAAGGTTGTCGACGGCCGCTTCGTTACCGCCGACGGCATGACGCTCTACACCTTCGACAAGGACACCACGCCAGGCGTCAGCGCCTGCACGGGCGGCTGCATGAGCTATTGGCCGGCCGCCGTGGCGAGCCCCTCCGACAAACCGTCCGGGGACTGGACACTGATTCCGTCGGCGGACGGCAAGCAGCAATGGGCGTACAAAGGTCATCCGCTTTATCGCTACTCGGCGGACAAGCAGGCGGGGGACGCAAAAGGAGACGGCTTCAAGGACGTCTGGCACACGGCAAAGCCCTAACCGGCGCCCAGACGCACAACCAACGAAAAACGCCGGCAAAGCGCCGGCGTTTCAACTAGCAAAAATGCACTGAACAGCAGCCTACTCGTCTTTCGGACAGCGCAGGTTGCAGCCATTCGGGTCGCCCAGGTCGCCGCGCTTGCGCATGGCCGACTTCTTGTCCGACTGATATTTGTCCGACGGCGCGGAAGCCGCGAACGGCATTTGCGGATGTTCAGCAAGCCGGAACTGCTCCTGCAGAATGCCGCCCGGCACGCCCGGCGAATTCTGCGCGAAAGCGACCGGAATGGTCACGAGGAGCAAACCAGCCGACGCTGCGGCGGCGCATGCATGTACAAGAGCTTTCATATCGATTCGTAGCGCGGCCTGGCGCGCGGTTGGGCAAAAGCGGAAGCTTAGAGAGTATCCCAAACGAAAGCCATACGCAGCGTCGAACGCGCCACGATGTTTACAACCGCTTACGCGCCTGCTCCGCTCAATCCTGCTTCGAGGTCCACGACTTTGCCGCACTCGCGCGGATCGTAGCCTTGCAGTTGATCGACGCTTTCATGAAACGCGCTGCCGCGCAACAGTTCGATCACCGTGGACAGCGGCTCGCGCTCGAGCCGCGCGCGGTCGCATGCGAAGTAATAGTCTTCGTCGACGGCAGGAATGAAGTCGAGCCCAAAATGATGCGCCGCCGGTTCCACGCCAAAGCCCACGTCGGCCATGCCGCTCGCAACGAATGCGGCGATCGCCGAATGCGTAAGCTCCGCCGACGCATAACCATTCACCCGATCCGGGTCGATGCCGAGCTTTGTCAACGCCAGATCCAGCAGCATGCGCGTGCCGGAGCCATGTTGACGATTGACGAAGCGGATGTCGTCGCGCGCAAGGTCGCTCAGGCCGCCGATGGTCTTCGGATTACCCTTGCCCAGAAAAAGCCCCTGCTTGCGCCGCGTCAGATGCACGAGCACATGGCGTTGCGGATCGAGCCAGCGCCGGTACGTATCGGCGCAAGCCTCGCGAAACTCGCCGAGCGGCAAGTGGAAGCCCGCCAGTTCACACTCGCCGCGCGCGAGCGCACTCACGGCGTCCGCACCGTCGCGGTATTTGATTTCGACGGGCAACTCGTTCGCGACCAGCGCGGTCACGAGCGCCGCCACGGCATAGCCATGCGATGCGTGAATGCGCACGTGATCGACGGGCGGCGCGAGCCAACGATTCAGATCGCTTGCCACCTCGCTCGCCAGCGCCTGCATATTGCCGTCGAGCCGCTCGCCGCATAAACGCTGGGCACGCAGCACCGCGTGGCCGAGTTCCGAAAGCACCGAACCTCGGCCGCGCTCCTTCGCGATCAGCGGACCGCCCAGACGCTCCTCGATTCCGCGCAACAAACCCCACGCGTGACGGTAGGACAAACCCTTAAGCGTCGCCGCCTGCGCAATGCTGCCCGACTCGTTCACGAGAGCGAGCAACGGCACGACGTCCGACAGGCTTGCCTCCCGACCGTCCGGACCCTTCAACACCAGTTGCGCGTGGCACTCGATTCTGATCATATATGTACAGGTTTCTCCTATTGCATAGGCCGTTTCGCCCGCCTATCGTTCGGCTATCCCATATCGAATAAACGAAGCATAAGTGCACACATTATGAATAACAAGTGCATATATGACTTTGGAGGAGCCCCCACTTGGACGATCTCATCGCCTTCGCGCCGGAACAGCTCGTAGAGCGTCATGCGCTGCCTGGCAAGTCGCTGCTAGCGGTGCTGCACGCGATTCAGGACGAACTCGGTTACGTGCCGCCCGCCACGGTGCCATCGCTCGCTCGCGTGATGAACCTGTCGCGCGCGGAAGTGCACGGCGTCATCACCTACTACCACCATTTCCGCACGAGTCCGGCGGCGCCCGTCACGGTGCAACTGTGCCGCGCGGAAGCCTGCCGCAGCATGGGCACCGAGGCGCTCGCGCAGCACATCGAGGCGCACACGGGCTGCCGCTTCGATGCGGGGCATGAAACCGGCGACGCGGTCGAACTCGAGTCGGTGTACTGCCTTGGCCAATGCGCGCTGTCGCCGGCAATGATGGTGAACGGCACGCTCCATGCCAAGGTTACGCCGCAAAAATTCGACGCCATTTTCGCGGCCGCCAGCAAATGCGTGGAGGTGACGGCATGACGCGCATCTATGTTCCCCGCGATTCGTCGGCGTTGGCACTCGGCGCCGATGCGCTGGCCGACGCGATCAAAGCCGAGGCCGCACGCCGCGGCATCGCGATAGACCTGATCCGCAACGGCTCGCGCGGCTTGCTGTGGCTCGAACCGCTCGTCGAAGTGCAAACGGCCGAAGGCCGCGTCGGTTACGCGAACGTCGAGGAAAGTGACGTAGGCACGCTCTTCGACGCTGGCTTCGTCGACGGGGGCGAGCATGCTCGCCGCGTCGGCGTGGTGGACGAGATTCCGTATCTGAAGAAGCAACAGCGTCTGACGTTCGCGCGCATCGGCATCACCGACCCGCTTTCCACCGACGACTACGTTGCGCACGGCGGTCTCGAAGGCTTGCGCCAGGCGTTGCAAACCGACGGCGACGCCGCATGCGAAGCGCTGATCGAATCGGGCTTGCGCGGACGCGGCGGCGCCGCGTTCCCCGCCGGCATCAAGTGGCGCACGGTGCGCGCGGCGAAAGCCGCGCAGAAGTACATCGTCTGTAATGCGGACGAAGGCGACTCCGGCACGTTCTCCGACCGCCTCGTGATGGAGAGCGACCCGTATGTGCTGATAGAAGGCATGATCATCGCGGGCGTCGTGACCGGCGCAACGGCCGGCTATATCTACGTGCGCAGCGAATATCCGCATTCGATCGCGACGCTGGAAGCCGCAATCGCAAAAGCGCGCGCCGCCGGCTGGCTCGGCGATAGCGTGCTCGGCTCCGCGCATCGGTTCGAATTGTTCGTCGCGAAGGGCGCCGGCTCGTACGTCTGCGGCGAAGAAACCGCGCTGCTCGAATCGCTCGAAGGCAAGCGCGGCATCGTCCGCGCGAAGCCGCCGGTGCCCGCGCTGGTCGGTCTGTACGGCCAGCCGACGGTGATCAACAACGTCATCACGCTCGCCACGGTGCCGATCATCTTCGCGCGCGGCGCGGCGTTCTACAAAGACTTCGGCATGGGCCGTTCGCGCGGCACGCTGCCGTTCCAGCTGGCAGGCAACGTCAAGCAAGGCGGACTCGTGGAACTTGCCTTCGGCGTGACACTGCGCGAACTGATCCACGACTACGGCGGCGGCACGGCAAGCGGCCGGCCCGCGCGCGCCGTGCAGGTTGGCGGCCCGCTCGGCACCTATCTGCCGGAAAGCCAGTGGGACATTCCAATGGATTACGAAGCGTATGCGGCGGTCGGCGCCGTGGTCGGCCACGGCGGTCTCGTCGTGCACGACGACACGTCGAATCTGGCCGAACTCGCGCAATACGCGATGCACTTCTGCGCGCTCGAATCCTGCGGCAAGTGCACGCCGTGCCGCATCGGTTCCACACGCGGCGTCGAAGTGATCGCACGAATCCGTAACGGCGACACGTCCACGCGGCAAGTGCAGTTGCTGCGCGATCTTTGCGACACGATGGTGTCCGGCTCGCTGTGCGCGATGGGCGGCATGACACCTTACCCCGTGCTGTCCGCACTCGACCATTTTCCTGAAGACTTCGGTCTCGCCGACGCTCGCGCCGACGCACCGAAAGCCGCGGCCTGAACGAGGAGCCCAACCATGTCAGACATGCTCAACACTCCTGCCGGCGGCTGCGGCTCCGGCAACTGCGCGTGCAAATCGCAAGCGCAAGCACAATCGCGCACCCCGCGCTCCTACTTCGACGACACCGACTACGGCACGCCCGAGCGTCACGCCGACATCGACGTGACACTGGAAATCGACGGCCAGGCGGTAACGGTGCCGGCCGGCACGTCGGTCATGCGCGCCGCTATCGAAGCCGGCGTGAATGTGCCG
This sequence comes from Paraburkholderia sp. 22098, assembly GCF_052045935.1. Lineage (NCBI taxonomy): Bacteria > Pseudomonadati > Pseudomonadota > Betaproteobacteria > Burkholderiales > Burkholderiaceae > Paraburkholderia > Paraburkholderia sp. 22098. Next base: position 42,097 of record NZ_JBQEPV010000003.1, read on the forward strand.
AAGCTCTGCGCGACCGATTCGCTGGAACCGTTCGGCTCGTGCCGCCTGTGTCTTGTCGAGATTGAAGGCAAGCGCGGCTATCCGGCCTCGTGCACGACGCCGGTCGAAGCCGGCATGAAGGTGCGCACGCAGAGCGATCGTTTGCAATCGCTGCGCCGCAACGTGATGGAACTGTATATCTCCGATCACCCGCTCGATTGCCTGACCTGCCCCGCGAACGGCGACTGTGAACTGCAGGACATGGCGGGCGTTACCGGCCTGCGCGAAGTGCGTTACGGTATCGACGGCGCAAATCACCTGCAGGACAAGAAGGACGAATCGAATCCGTACTTCACGTACGATCCGGCGAAATGCATCGTCTGCAATCGCTGCGTGCGTGCATGTGAAGAAACCCAGGGTACGTTCGCGCTGACCATCGCGGGGCGCGGTTTCGAATCGCGCGTGGCGGCGAGCGAAAACCAGCCGTTCATGGAATCGGAATGCGTGTCGTGCGGCGCGTGCGTCTCCGCGTGCCCGACCGCCACACTTCAGGAAAAGACCGTGGTCATGCTCGGCCAGGCCGAACATTCGGTCGTCACCACCTGCGCGTATTGCGGCGTCGGCTGCTCGTTCAAGGCGGAAATGAAGGGTAACCAGGTCGTGCGCATGGTGCCGTTCAAGAACGGTCAGGCGAATGAAGGCCACGCGTGCGTGAAGGGCCGCTTTGCATGGGGCTATGCGACGCACAAGGACCGCATCACCAAGCCGATGATCCGCGCGAAAATCACCGATCCGTGGCGCGAAGTTAGCTGGGAAGAAGCGATCAATTACGCAGCTTCCGAATTCCGCCGCATCCAGGCTAAGCATGGACGCGATTCGATCGGCGGCATTACATCGTCGCGTTGTACGAACGAAGAAACGTATCTGGTGCAGAAGCTCGTGCGGGCCGCGTTCGGCAACAACAACGTGGACACCTGCGCACGCGTCTGCCATTCGCCGACCGGCTATGGCCTGAAGACGACGCTCGGCGAATCGGCGGGCACGCAGACGTTCGCCTCGGTCGATAAGGCCGACGTGATCATGGTGATCGGCGCGAATCCGACCGAAGGCCATCCGGTGTTCGGCTCGCGTCTGAAGCGCCGCGTGCGCGAAGGCGCGAAACTGATCGTGGTCGATCCGCGCCGCATCGATATCGTCGATACACCGCACGTCAAGGCGTCGCATCATTTGCAATTGCGTCCGGGCACGAATGTCGCCATCGTCAACGCGCTCGCTCACGTCATCGTGACCGAAGGGCTGCTGAACGAAGCATTTATCGCCGAGCGCTGCGAGGGACGCGCGTTCGACCAATGGCGCGATTTCGTCGCGCTTCCGGAGAATGCGCCTGAAGCAACGGAAGCCGTGACCGGCGTGCCGGCCAAAGACGTGCGCGAAGCCGCGCGCATCTATGCAACGGGCGGCAATGCCGCGATCTACTACGGCCTCGGCGTCACTGAACACGCGCAGGGTTCCACGATGGTGATGGGCATTGCGAACCTCGCGATGGCCACCGGCAACATCGGCCGTGAAGGTGTCGGCGTCAATCCGCTGCGCGGCCAGAACAACGTGCAGGGTTCGTGCGACATGGGCTCGTTCCCGCACGAGCTGCCGGGCTATCGACACATCAGCGATACGATCGTGCGCTCGCAGTTCGAGGACGCGTGGAATGTCACGCTGCAAACCGAACCGGGTCTGCGCATTCCGAACATGTTCGAAGCAGCACTCGACGGCAGCTTCATGGGCCTGTATTGCCAGGGCGAAGACATCGTACAGTCGGACCCGAACACGCACCACGTGGCCGCTGCGTTGTCGTCGATGGAATGCATCGTCGTACAGGACATTTTCCTGAACGAGACCGCGAAGTATGCGCATGTGCTGCTGCCCGGCTCGACGTTCCTCGAAAAAGACGGCACGTTCACGAATGCGGAGCGCCGCATCTCGCGCGTGCGCAAGGTCATGCCGCCGGTGCCGGGCTACGCCGACTGGGAAGTCACGCTGCTGCTTTCACGCGCACTCGGCTATGAAATGGACTACGCGCATCCGTCCGAGATCATGGACGAAATCGCGCGTCTCACGCCGACCTTCCACGGCGTGTCGTACAAAAAAATCGACGAACTCGGCAGTGTCCAGTGGCCTTGCAACGAAGAGGCGCCCGACGGCACGCCGACCATGCACATCAATACGTTCGTGCGCGGCAAGGGCAAGTTCGTGATTACGAAGTTCATCGCGTCGCCGGAAAAAGTCACGCGCAAATTTCCGCTGCTCCTCACCACCGGGCGCATTCTGTCGCAGTACAACGTGGGTGCACAAACGCGCCGCACGGAGAACTCGCGCTGGCACGACGAGGACCGCCTCGAACTGCATCCGCACGACGCGGAAGAACGCGGCATCAAGACCGGCGACTGGGTCGGCATCGAATCGCGCGCGGGACAGACCGTGTTGCGTGCGAAGGTCACCGAGCGGATGCAGCCCGGCGTCGTCTATACGACGTTCCACTTCCCCGAATCGGGCGCGAACGTGATTACGACCGACAGCTCGGACTGGGCGACCAACTGTCCGGAATACAAGGTCACAGCGGTGCAGGTGATGCCGGTCGAACAGCCGTCGCAATGGCAGAAAGAGTATTCGCGCTTTAACGCGGAGCAACTCGAACTGCTGAAGCAGCGCGAGATGGCCAACGCGACCGCAGGTAAGTGAGGCGAGCCATGGACACACAGAATCTGATCGACATGGCAAACCGCATCGGCGACTTTTTCGATTCGATGCCGGACCGGGAAGAAGCGGTGACAGGCGTCGCCGACCACATCCGCCGCTTCTGGGAGCCGCGCATGCGGCGCGCGTTGCTCGCGGCGCTCGATAACCCGGACGCAAGCGGCATCGCGATGTCGGCGATCGTCAGGGAAGCACTCGTCAAACACCGCGAACGCCTGACGCCTGCGGAGCCGTCAATCGCCTGAAGCGGCATGTAGCGGGTCGCGCGTTCTACCCGATCTGCACGTAAAGGCGGCGGCTCCAACCGGGGCAGCCGCCCGCCGCAGCTTTACACGGCTGTCTGCTCCGGTACCTGTCCGCCAACCGTGAACCACGCTTCGCAATGCCGCAAGAGGCCATTCAGGTCCGAGCCGGTGCGCCCGCGCGCGCTGATGTAGCCGTCGGGCCGCAGAAGATAGAACGACGGCCGCGTTCGTCCATACGACTCGGCTAGCGACGGACCGCCGTCGCCGGTCGTATCCGTCACGCGCCAGATGCGCACCGCGCCTGGCAACAATCTCTCCATGTCGGCCACGAGACGCTCGAACTCGGCGTCGCGCGGCGGCTCGTGCTTTGCATCCGGATCGAGCGGCTTTTCGTCGACGGGCAATGGCGGCACGAGCACGAACAGCGAAAAAAACGCGGGGTCGTGCAGATCGAAAATGCAGCCGATGCCAGGCGCGCGTCCGAGCGGACCGTCGACCACGTGCACCACCGCATCCGGCGCGCGCTCGCCCGCGCGCGGGCCGCCGTCGAGCACGCGTTCGAGCGTGAGCGGACTGCGGCGGTACTGGACCGACAATTCGCTGATCGTGAGCCGCGCGGCGTCGCGCAACGGACCGAGCGCGGCGAGAACCGGCATCACGCGCTCGCGCAGCAGCTTGAGCGGCCCATGATCCGCCTCGGCCATCTGCGTGATGAAGCCGGTTTGCCGCAGCACGTCGCGCTCAATGGGATGCCGTTCGAGATGGTAGGTGTCGAGCAGGCGATCGGGCGCCGCGCCCTTCAGAACGCGCGCGAGCTTCCAGCCGAGATTGAACGCTTCCTGCATGCCGGTGTTCATTCCCTGCGCGCCGGCCGGACTATGCACGTGCGCGGCGTCGCCGGCAAGGAAGACGCGCCCCACGCGCAGCCGCTCGACCATCCGGCTGTTCAGGTGGAAATACGAGGACCACGCCAGTTCCGAGACATCGACGCGTTCATGCACGCGCCTCGCGAGCAGTGCCTTGCATTCGTCGATCGACGGTCCGGGTGCGCGATTGAGCGGCGGTTCGCCGAGCACTACCGGCGACACCGGCGCGGCTTCGGCGACGCGCTCGACTGCGTGATCCGCGATCAGCCGATGCCGGCCGTGGCCCATTGGAAAGAGTGCGACGAGACCTTCGCCGGAAGCGAAGATGTGGAATTCGTCCTCGGGCCAGTCCGTCTCGGCGTGCAGATCGGCAAGCAGGAAAGTCTGCTCGAGCGTCTTGCCCTCGAAGCTCAGTCCGAGGCCATGGCGGATCATGCTGTGCGCGCCGTCCGCGGCGATCATGTAGGACGGACGCAAGGTTTGCGTGTGACCGTCGGCGCGCCGCAGCGTCGCCTGAATGCCGGCCGAGCCTTGTGTGAACATCGTGAGTTCGACGCCCCGCTCGACCGTGACGCCGAGCGTCGCGAGATGCTCGGTCAGCAGACGCTCGGTCACCGACTGATCGAGAAACAGCAGATACGGATAGCGCGTGTGCAGCGGATCGAAGTCGAGTTGCGCGAGGCGCATGCCGTGCGAAAACAGATTGGCGACGCGGGCGCGATGGCCCAGTTCGAGAAACCGCTCGACGAGCCGATGCTGCTCGAGCAGTTCGAGTGTGCGCGCCTGAATGCCGATTGCCCGCGAATAAGGGTTCGGCTGCATCGCGCGGTCGATCAGACGCACGGGAATATGAGCGCGTGCGAGGCTCATCGCAGCAGCGAGGCCGGTCGGACCCGCTCCGACGATCAGGACCGGCGACGCATTATCAGCAGCAGCGTCCATGCGAAACTCCGCAGAGCACAGTGCGCTCTAGTGTACGCCCCGAGCCCCCGGGCTGAACGGCGCGGTGCATCAATTGCGAGGTGTATCGCGCAGAGCCGGGCTTGTCGTAGACCGGCACTGCGGCGTTGTGCTGTGGCGGGTCAGTGCTTCAGTGTTTCCGCGGGCTGCTGCGTCGGCAGATGTCAGTGCTGCTCTGCCGGATGTTCCATCGCGCAACGATGACTGGTCGTGCCGAGGTCGACTTGCAGCGTCGCGTGTTGCATCGAAAAGCGTTCCCGCAACGCGAGCACGATGCCATCGAGCCGCTCGTCGCCAGGATGCCCGGCCGGCATCACGAGGTGCACGCTGAGCGCGTTGCCGGTGGTCGACAGCGCCCACACGTGCAGATCGTGCACGCCCTCGACGCCGGGCAGGTCTGCCAGATAATCGCGGATGCTCTGCAGGTCGACGCCTGACGGCACCGCATTGAGCGCGAGCCTCACCGAATCGCGCAACAGACCCCAGGTCCCGTAGACGACGACCGCGACCACCAGCAGGCTCATCAACGGGTCGAGCCACGTCCAGTTGGTATAGAGAATCACGAGACCGCTTATGGCCACCGCAGCGGACACACCGGCATCTGCTGCCATATGCAGGAAGGCGCCGCGGATGTTGAGGTCTTCTTTCTGGCCACGCATGAAGAGCCACGCGGAAATCCCGTTCACGACAACGCCCACGGTCGCAACGACGAACACGGCGAGCCCTGCGACCGGCGCCGGATTCATCAGGCGGCCGATTGCTTCGGCGACGATCACGCCGCAGGCGAACAACAGGAGCGCCGCATTGGCCAGCGACGCGAGAATCGACGAGCTGCCGTATCCGAATGTGTAACGTGCGGAAGGACGGCGCGTCGTGAGCCAGGCGGCGCCCCAGGCGAGCAGCAGGCCGAGTACGTCGGACAGGTTGTGACCGGCGTCGGCGAGCAGCGCGGTCGAGTGCGCGAGCACGCCATATAGCGCCTGAATCACGACGATCGCGACATTCAGAGCGACAGCCAGCGCGAATGCGAAGCCGTGGCCGGCGACGGGCGTGTGGTGGTGATGGTGGTGGCCTGCGTGGGCGTGGCTGTGTCCGTGGCTGTGGCCACCGCCGTGACCGTGACTGTCGTCGTGGCCGTGGTCATGGCTCTGGCCGTGACTGTGGTCGTGGCCATGACTTGGGTCGTCGCTGACGCTGCGGCCGTGGTTGTGGCTGGCGGCATGAGTATGATCGCGGCCGTCCCCATGGCCGTCCTGTTCAAACCCACGAGCAGAACGCTCCCCCGCTACAACCCCGCGATCACTGTCCTCATGAACCTGCGCGCCGGCAACGCGACTCTGCTCGTTCGCGACGTCGTTGTTATCCGACGCGTCGAGCCACACCGGGGCGTGTTCGTCTTCCCTTTCTTCGATTTTCTTCATGGCAGATCCAATGCGTCATCACGGGCGGGTTCGGCCACGTGTTCAAGCATGCCGGCCAGCATCGTGCTGATGTGGCGGTCGGCGGCGAGATAGAACACCTGCTTGCCCTGCCGCTGCGCTCGCACGATTCGCGCCGCGCGCAGCAGCCGCAAATGATGGCTCACGAGCGACGGCGACAGATTCAGTTCCTCGGCAATGGCACCCACCGCCCGGCGTTCGTCGACGCAAGCCAGCACGATGCGCAAGCGCGTCGGATCGCCCAGCAGGCGAAACAGGTCGGCGAGCGGCGCGATCCTGTCCGCCAGGCGCGGTTCGAAACTTGCCGGCGAAGGCGGCAAGGGCGGCGAAGCCGTAGCGGGAATCATGGGCGGCAGATATATGAACAGGTGTTCACATGTTAGCGAAACAGTCACGCCGGGTCAAACCGGGGTGCGAGTCTGCGAGTGTGGGAAAATGCGGCCTTTGCCTCACCCGACTACCATCCCCGTCATGCAACCTGTATTTGACCGCGCTTTCGCGGCGCATCGTGACGGCCGGCTCGAAGATGCCGAACGCGGCTACCGCGCGACGCTCGACGGCAACCCGGTGCACGTCGATGCGCTGCACCTGCTGGGCGTGCTGCGCCACCAGCAGGGCCAGCACGCCGAGGCCGCCGAACTCGTGCGGCGCGCGGTAGACCTGCGCCCGCAAGACGCTGCGCTGCAACTGAACCTCGGCAACGCGCTGAAGGCGCTCGGCCAGATCGACGAAGCCATCGACCAGTTCCGCAACGCTCTTACGCTCGCGCCGTCGTTCCCTATGGCGCACTACAACCTCGGCAACGCCTACACGGCGGCAGGTCGTCACGAAGACGCCGCGGACGCATTCCGCCGCTCGTTGCGCCTGCAGCCGGACGACGCCTCGTCGCATAACAATCTGGGCAACGCATTGCACGCGCTCGGTCGTCACGAGGAAGCCATCGCCTCGTTCCGGCGCACGCTGGAGTTGCGCCCAGGTCACGCCGGGGCGCTCAACAACATGGGCATGTCGCTCAATGCGCTCGGCCGCGCCAACGAAGCGATCCCCTGCTTCAAGGCTGCACTCGCCGCCGAGCCGCGCTTCGTCGCTGCGCATTTCAACCTCGCGAATACGTTCGACGCCACCGGCCGTCACGCAGAAGCGGTTGCCTCGTTCGAGGCGGCGCTTGCATTGCAGCCGAACCTGCCGCCCGCCATCTTCGGCATGGGCAACGCGCTGGCTGCGCTCGGGCGTCATGCTCAAGCGATACCGTATCTCGAACGCTCAGTCGGACTGGATCCGCAATTCGCGCTCGCGTGGCTGAGCCTTGGCACCGCACACCAGGCGCTGGGCGCGCACGCCACCGCCGTACGCGCATTCGATCAGGCGTTGCGCGTGCAGCCGGATCTCGCGTCCGCGCATATGAACCGGGCGCTAGCGTGGCTCGCGCTGGGCGACTTCGCGCGTGGGTTGCCTGAATACGAATGGCGCCTGCAAACGGTCGCCGAGCCGGCCATCGAAACCTTGCCGCGCTGGCACGGCGAGCCGGTCTCACAACGCACGCTGCTGATACACGCCGAACAGGGTTTCGGTGATACGTTGCAGTTCGTGCGCTTCGTCCCGCTGGCCGCGCAACGTGCGGCGCGTGTGGTGCTCGAAGTACAGCCGCAGTTGCTGCCGCTACTCGAGCCGGCCGCGCAGGCGTGGCGTGTGACGCTCATCCCGCGAGGCGCGCCGCGCCCCGCCGCTGATGTTCAGTGTCCGTTGCTGAGCTTGCCGCTCGCGCTCGGCACGACGTTGGACACGATTCCGGAGCGCACGCCCTATCTCACAGTGCCACCCGCGTACCGGCGAAAATGGCGCGGCTCGCTGGGCGGCCAGGCAAAGCGCAAGATCGGACTCGCGTGGTCGGGGCGCATCCACCAGAACGAAACGCGTTCCATGCCGCTCGCCGAGCTCGATCCGCTTTTCGCGATAGAAGGCATCGACTGGATCGTGTTGCAGCCCAATCTCAGTGCCGATGAATGCGCCGCGCTGGACGCGCATCCGCGAGCCGGGTCGATTCATCGGTTCGACAAGCGGATCGACGACTTCGCGGATACGGCGGCGATCATCGAACGCCTCGACGCGGTGGTGTCGATCGATACGTCAATCGCGCACCTTGCCGGCGCGCTGCGCAAGCCGCTCTGGCTGATGCTGCCGTTCGCGCCCGATTGGCGCTGGTGCGCCGACGACAAGCGCAGCCCGTGGTACGCCAGCGCGACACTGGTACGTCAGCCGCAGCCCGATGCATGGCGCGAAGTCGTGCAGGCGGTCGCAAACGAATTGCGCCGGGGCTAGCCGCCCGGTCGTGTGATTGCTACGGCAACAAAAAACCCCGCGGTCTGACGAGCGCGGGGTTTTTTGTTTTTGTTGCGTCGACGTCGCGAGCGACGTCAGCACACACTCAGAGTCATGCTGCTTTGTATTGATCGCGCGATTCAGGCGTGCGGTACAGCACGAGCGTTGCAATCAGCCCGCAGATCGCGGCCACGCCGAGGAACAGGCCCGGCGCCGCCTTGTTGCCGGTGGAATGGATCAGCAGCGTGGAAATGGCCGGCGTGAAACCGCCGATCGTCGTGGCAAGGCTGTACGCGAGCGAGAAGCCTGCGGTGCGCACTTCGACCGGCATGACTTCGGTCAGCGCCACGACCATCGCGCCGTTATAGCTGCCGTAGAGGAACGACAGCCACAACTCGACAGCGAGCAGGCGCGCGAACGACGGCTCCGCGACGAGCCATTGCAGCGCCGGGTACGCGGTGACGATGGTGAGCGCCGTAAAAGCGAGCAACACCGGACGACGGCCGATGCGATCCGACAGCGCGCCCGCGAGCGGCAGCCAGATCAGGTTCGACAGACCGATGCAGACGGTGACGACAAGCGTGTCGATCGACGACAGCTTCAGCACTTCCTTGCCGAAGGTCGGCGTATAAGCCGTGATCATGTAGAAGGACACAGTGGTCATGATCACCATGCCCATGCCGCCCAGCACGGTGCCCCAGTTCGCGGCCATGGTCTTCATGATCTCGCCCATTCCCGGACGATGCTTGCGCGCCGAGAACTCCTCGGTTTCCTTCAACGAGCGGCGAATCATGAACAGAAACGGCACGATCAGGCAGCCGATCAGGAACGGCACGCGCCAGCCCCATGCGCTCATCTGGTCGGCGGGCAGCATCTTGTTGAGCATCACGCCGAGCAGCGCGGCGAACACCACGGCAACTTGCTGGCTGCCCGACTGCCACGCGCAATAGAAGCCTTTGTTGCCTTTGGTGGCGATCTCCGACAGATACACCGACACCCCGCCCAGTTCCACGCCCGCGGAAAAGCCTTGCAGCAAACGACCCAGCAGCACGAGCACCGGGGCAAGCAGGCCGATCGTCGCGTAGCCGGGAATGGACGCTACGGTCAGCGTGCCGAGCGCCATCAGGCCCAGGGTGAGGATCAGCCCCTTGCGGCGACCGTGATGGTCGATATAAGCGCCGAGGACAATCGCGCCGAGCGGCCGCATCAGGAAGCCCGCGCCGAATACCGACAGCGAAAGCATCAGCGACGCAAACTCGCTGCCGCTCGGAAAATAGGTCTTGGCAATCGCGGACGCGTAGTAGCCGTAGACCATGAAGTCGTACATCTCAAGAAAGTTGCCGCTGACTACGCGGAACACTGTCTTGGCTTTGGATTCTTGCGACGAGGAGATAGCGTGTGACGCTGTTGACATGACGTTCTCTGATAAGCCCACGCCCGGCGAGCCGCGGCGATCTGGCAGTTGAAACGATCCGCGCCCGGTGAGAATGCGGATGCCACAGGCAAATGGTTGGCCGCAGGTTGGGCCGCGCCGGGGGCGCTGAATTCTGCGACCCAATACACTTTAGCGGTATCAGGGTAAACGTTGAGGTCCGCCGGAAACCGCGCCACAGCATGTTACCGTCGATACTGCTGTTGCGTATTCCCTACATTTTCATTACAGCCGGCTGCGCCACTCGCGACCGTTAGAATTGCAACTCGTCATTGCCGTGATGCCCTTCCCGATGCCAACCGCCTCTGCCCTTTCGCTGCGCCCCGCAACCATCGCCGACGCAGCGCTTATCGCGTCTATTCACAGCACGAGCTGGCGCGCCACTTATCGTGGTCTGTTGCCCGACGCTTTTCTGGACGGTGAAGTCACTCAGGAGCGCGCCGCCTATTGGGAAGCCCGCATGAGCGCGCCGGGCGGAGAGCGTCGCATGGTGGCGATTGCAGAACTGGGCGGCGAGCCCGTTGGCTTCGTATGCGTGGAGAGTCAACCGGAATCCGCGTGGGGCGTGCTGCTGGATAACCTGCATGCACTGCCGGAGCATCAGGGCATTGGCGTCGGCAGACTGCTGATGCGCGCCGCCGAAGACTGGGCTCGCGCGCAGGGTGAGACCCAACTCTATTTGTTCGCGTTAGAGGGCAATCTGCCGGCTATCGGTTTCTACGAACGGCAAGGCTGGCAGTATGTCGGCGCAGAGCCGGATCGCATGGGCGGCGTGGATATCACGGCGCTGCGCTATGTTTATCGGTTGGACAAGTCGAGCGCTTGAGTTGCGTCTTGAGTTGCGTCTTGAGCTGCGTGTTGAACTGCGTCTTGAGCGCTGCAATCCCGGACAGATCTGCACTCACGTTGCGAAGCGTCTGAGCGTTGCCGGTTTCGTTCGGGCGCATCATGCTTTCTTCCCGACGATGGCTTTCCTGCTGAAGTGCTGATGCATTCGCGGAGGCTCATGCGCGTCCCTGCGCTTTTGCGCGTGGACGCATGAAGCGTTTTCCGCTTCGCGTACTGCTCCGAGGCCATCGTCTCTCCGACCTACGGGACGCCAGGCGGCGTCCGTCCCCGAGGCGCTGGAAGAGATCGATGCCCACCACACCTTTAACCATAATTGACGGCGCGATGGCGTTGCCCCGCTCCCGCCCGTTCAATGATGTGCCGGCGCCCTTCGGCCGCGGGTGGACGTTGCTCGCGCCATGCCACCGCGTGGATAAAGGGCTGCACGGGCTTTACGGAGCGGCCCTCAAGACATTTGACTTACGCGACCAGCCTATTCGCTCGTTCTGTCGATGGGTGGCGCCGAATCATCAGCTTGCCGACGTTAACGCGGCGATGACTATGGGCGCCAGGATACCGGAGGCAGTGGGCGAGCATGAGGCGGAGGCGTTGCCACTTCGGGGCGGCTTGCCTCCGGGGCACTCCGTTCTCACGGACAGTCTGGCTGCGCCTGAGGCTCCCCCTTTTCAGCATGCCTTTGCGCCAGTGAAAGCGCATGTCGCAGGACCCGCGGCACGCGCGCCCCTCATGCCGCGGTGGGCCTTGGCGAGTGGCGCCTGCGCGTTGAGCGGCGCCGCACTGCTCGCATGGACGGCGCTCGGCCATGTCGACGTCCGTGGTCCGCGCAATAGCAACCCTACGAAGCGGGCTGACATAGCTGTTGTCGAGCGCGAGACGCCGGCCGCGCAGATTCCGCGGCGCGATACCGTTGACGTTTCGAACAGCGTCGCCGAAATAGCAAACATGAGCGGTGCAAGCGCTGTTTCTGTACGGCAGCATGCGCAAACCGCATCGGCGTCCGGCACGGCCCGGACCGTTGCTCCGGGCAACTCGACGCTGCACTCGCCGACAACCGCGTCGATCGAAACGCACCGGTCAGCGACCATCGTCCGCACACGCACGCCGGTTGCCGAGAGGAATGACGGCGATCGCCGGACCCTGTATGGACATCGCCCGAGAGCTGACGCTGTGAACCATCGCCGGCATGCAGTCGACAGCGCGTCGACTATCGCAATGTCACCGCCTGTAACGCGGATGTTCGTCAAACCGTCGGTTGCGGGCTCATACTCGCCGCCCGCGCCGACGCAGCCAGGCACGAGCGACTACACGTTTGTCGACATGTCCGCGAGCACTCGGCATGGCAGCTCGACTCAGCAGGCGCAGCAGGCACCATCCGCGAATCTGGACGGGAGCGCCGGGCAGCAGTGGAGCGCCCGTCTCACACATCGGCGAGTGACGGAAGCCCCAGATCAATTCATCAAATAGCCACGGGAACGGCGGCATAAAAAAGCCCGGCTACCAAAGCCGGGCTTCCTCCGCATTCAAGCGCATTTACTTCTGGCCTGCCAAGCCCATTTCGGTCTGCCGTTGCAATTGCATGACCTGACCTTGCACCTGCCGCAGTTGCGCCTGCGCCCGCTCCTTCTCCTCGCGTAACGCGGCGGCTTCGTTTAGCGTTTGACGCTGGTAGTCGTTGACCTTGGCCTGCTGGGTGCGGGCGACTTCGAGGTCGGCTTGCAGGCGCTTCGCACGATCTTCGGATAGCGCGATAGTGTCCTCTATGTATGCCTTCTGCGCCTGCAACTGCGTCCGGTGAATCTCTACCTCAGCCAACTGCGCGGTTTGCTGTACGAATCCCGCGTAAATCGCTTCAGCCCGGCCCGCGTCCGCCGACTTGATTACCCGCCAGAAATGCTTGTCCTGAAACAACGCGACGTAGTACGTCATCTCGCGAGGATAAAAGAAAAGGCTCGCGCCATAACTGCCGTTGTACGTGGTGCGCAATTCGCTCAGCTTCGTGTCCTGAATCATTTGCATTAACTCGGCCACGTTGCCTTGCGCGTCGCCAGACATCGGCGACTCGGGCGATGCAGCGGACTGCGCCAACGAACTCGATGCGCCTGGCGCAAGCGACACAGCCGAGGCCGAGGCGCCCCCCGACGCCGCGTCGCGCAACGCAGCGACGACAGGCTGCGGCGTCAGAGTGTTCATGGCCGGCCGCGTGCCGACCATGGGTGCGGCCATTTCGCCTTGCGCGGCCAGCACGAACCCGCCATGCTGCAACAGCGCACACGAAGTCGCGAGCAGCATGGCGCGCCGTATCAATAAGGTGTACTTCATACGTGCATGCTCCATGCGGATCCAGAAAACAGCTTTGGATTATCGCGCGGATTGTCGCTTAAGCGAAGCATTGAAGCGTCGCAAAATTGGACTTTAAATTGAGATAAAACTACGTTCTCCGAAAGACATGACATGCCCGCCTATCGCGAAATAAAACATATCTGGATAAGGCTTGAGACGCAGGAAAAATATGGCGTCAATCGACAAGACGTTAGGCCCAGACGCCACGCGCAAGTGATAACGGCGAGCGCATAAATAACAAGGCGCCACTTACGCAGTGGCGCCTCTGACGAATCACATTTTCCAGCACCGGGCCTCGTCGGCAATACGCAAGCGCGAACTGCCGTAACCCATGCCTAGAAGCGCGTTTCGCGCGCCACTCGCAGGAATGTATCCAGCAGCGGCGTGCAATCGAGCAACTCAGGACCGCCCGCGCGATGGAACTCGGGATGCCATTGCACACCCATCACGAAAGGCGCGCGCCGGTAGCGCACGGCTTCGATAATGCCGTCCGATGCCGACACCGCCTCGATATTCAGATCGCGGCCGAGCGTCTTGACCGCCTGATGGTGAATCGAGTTGACGATCGCATCGCGTCGGGCGGGGAACATATTGGCGAGCGTCGAGCCGTCGGGGAAATGAATGGCGTGCCGATGCTGATCGTAATCTTCGTTCACGTGCGCACCGGCGGTCGGCACGTCGGTGGCGATATCCTGATACAGGGTCCCGCCGAACGCCACGTTGATCAGCTGGCAACCGCGGCACACGCCGAGCACCGGCTTGCCAGACTCGATGAATTCATGCAGCAGTTCGAGCTCGTACATGTCGCGCACGCGGTCGCCGGGCCATTCGGGACTTGTCGCCGCCTCCGCATACGATTGGGGCGAAACGTCCGCGCCGCCTTGCAGCAACAGGCCGTCGAGATGCTTCGCGTAGTCGCGCAAACGGATGTTGCTCGGATGCAGCATGCCCTGGTGTCCGACGGTCGGAATCATGAAGACCAGCACGTCGCGCGACATCACCCAGTGCGCAATTGACTCCTCGAGATATTGCAGCGTCTTGCCGCGCAGCCCTTTCGCCCCCGGCTCCGGGTGAAAGATTCGCGCCGATACGCCGATGCGCAGCGTGCGCTGCGTGATCCGCTGACCGGCCCGATCGAACAGCTGCCGCGCGCGCGCCGCGATGATGCGGCCAAACACGGACCACGCCGAGTCCGTCTGCTTCAGATAGCGCGGTGGCGACGGCGGCAACGCATTCGGCGGCGGCGGGTTGGTCGCGGTGAAATCGGGCGCGGCGCCGAAGCCCGGCGGCGGCGAACCAGCCGGACGCGCGGCGGATGCAGCGGCGTCTTCGGCGGCGAGCACGTCGTCGGCCGAAGTGATGAGTTCGCCTTGAATCGGTTCACTGGTCAGCGGCGTCGCGCTATGAGTGGACGGAACTTCGCGGCCGCGAACCGGGCGCGCGTCGCGCTCATGAACCGCGGCCTCCTGCTTCGCGGTGGAAGCCGCGGCGGAACTGCGCGCCTCGGCCGCGTCGCGTTGCTGGGCGGTCCGTTTGACGACCGGCGTAACGGTGGACGCGCTTTCGGGGTCGTCAGTCGATGACCTCACAGCCGCCTCCGACGAAGCGGCCGGCGCCGTGACCGATGCCGTGACTGGCACAGACGACGGCGCCGCCTTCGACGCGACCGGATCTTTCACGGGCGACTGAATGGCGTCTTCATGCGAGAGGGGTAACGATGTGGTCGGCTCGGCCGGGGTTTGGCTGAAGCTTTCCGGCGATGCCGCAGGCGGCGTTGAACTGCCGGGTTGACCAGCGTTTTCGGGTTTGTTTTCGCTCATGACTGTTGGACAGGCGCCTTCCACGCGAACGAATGAATATGCCCTGATTATCCGCCAGCGTGCCTGACCCGGCAAACCCGCACACAATTGCTCACATTGTCGGGCCGCCTCGCGCAGTTCCGTCTAACTTAGGGATCCGGTTGTTCGTCAAAAGTTTCGCGCAGCGCGATCTGCATTGCCGCGTGAATCTTCACGCACCAGCGCCACACGAGCGCGAGCAGCAGCGCCGCGCAGATCAGCACCGCGGCGAGCAGGCCGGTGGGTGGCAGAATACCGCCCGAGAGCGCTGCGACGAGCAGAAACACGCCGACCATGCACACCACCGGCACGAGATCGGAGATCGCATAACGCAGCGCGCTGGTAAAGCGCCCGGCCGTCGCCGGCTGCACGCTCACCTCGGCGAGCAGCAACGCGAGTGACTTGGTCTTGCGATAAACCGCCACCAGAAACGGCATCGACACGAGCAGTGCGACGCTCCACAGCACGACGCGCTGCATCGGCTCGGAACTGACCCAACGCGTCAACACAGTACTGATGTAAGGCGCGCCGTAGGACACAATCAGAAAAATCGCGGCAACCAACGCGAGATTCACCGCGATCTGCAGGATGATTCGCCGCGTCATGCTGAAAAGCGTCGGCTCGCCGCTTTCTGTGCTGAGGCTGCTCAACCACTGGCTATACATGCCGAACACATTGACGAGCGTGCGCGGCATCGTGTCGGCGAAACGCCGCGTGAGCGGATCTGCAGCGCGTATCAGATAAGGCGTGAAAAGCGTCGTCAAAGCCGATACGGCCACCGCAATCGGATAAAGAAACGCGCTCGTCACCTTCAGCGTCAAACCGAGCGACGCGATGATGAACGAGAACTCACCGATCTGTGAGACCGTCATGCCGACGCGCATCGCCGTGCGGCCGTCCTTGCCCGCGAGAAAGGTGCCGAGCCCGCACGAGACGATCTTGCCGACGATGACCGCGACCGTGATGACGGCAATCGGCCAGGCATAGTCGACGAGCACCGTGGGATTCAGCATCAAGCCGATGGTGACGAAAAAGATCGCAGAAAACGCGTCGCGCAACGGCGCAATCAAATGCTCGATTCGATGCAGATGACGCGATTCGGCCATGATCGCGCCGATCAGGAACGCGCCCAGCGCAATGCTGTAGTCGAGCTTGACTGCCAGCAGGCAGAAACCGAAACAGAACCCGAGCACGGCGACGAGCAACATCTCGTCGCTGCGGGCACGCGCGACGTAATTCAGCGCGCGCGGCACGACGAGAATGCCGACAACCAGCGACACCGTCATGAACAGCAACAGCTTGCCCAGCGTGACAGCTGCAACGCCCGCGCTCAACTGCCCTGTTTGCGCGATGCCGGACAGCAGCACGAGCATTGCGATGGCGAGAATGTCTTCGACGATCAGAATGCCGAATACGAGTTGCGCGAAACTCTCGCGCTTCAGGCCAAGCTCAGACAACGCCTTGACGATGATGGTCGTCGACGAAATGGCGAGTATCGCGCCGAGGAACAACGAATCCATCGGGCTCCAGCCGAATGCGCTGCCGATCTCATAGCCTAGCCACAGCATCAATACGATTTCGGAGAGCGCCGCGACGATCGCGGTCGCGCCCACCTTGAAAAGCTTTCGCAGACTGAATTCGAGACCGAGCGAAAACATCAGGAACACAACGCCCAGTTCGCCCAGCGTCTTGATGGTCTGTTCGTCGTGGATCAGCTGAAACGGTGGCGTGTACGGCCCAATGATCACGCCCGCCGCGATATAGCCGAGCACCACCGGCTGCTTCAGGCGATGGAACAGCACGGTAACGACGCCGGCGAGCGCCATCACGACCGCCAGATCCTGAATGAAGCCGATGCCTTCATGCATGCGTCTTTCCCTTACAAAAAGTAATGTTCAAAGAAGCGCAGTGTAACAAACCATCTTCGGCGCCGCGGCTTGCGCGCCCGTCGGCGATCGGAAGCCAATGTTTTTGACACGCTGGACGCCTGTGAAATATCACAATAATATTTGCCGCATATCGTTCCGGAGTTCGCTCATGTTGCAGGTGTCTTTCAAGGTTGTAGACCGTTCCGGCGCCGAGCGCGCCATTTCAATCGATGTAAACCGCCTCACGATCGCCGGCTGGGCAGGCCGCGATCAGGCCGCAATCGAGCACCACATTGCCGAGCTTGCCGAACTCGGCGTGAAGCGCCCGTCCACTACGCCGTGCTTTTACCGTCTCGGCTCCGAACTGCTGACGCAAGCCGAACAGATCGACGTTGTCGGCACGAAGTCGAGCGGTGAAGCGGAATGCGTGCTGGTGCATTCCAGTGCGGGACTGCTCGTCACGGTCGGCTCCGATCACACCGACCGCGAAGTCGAGGCCTACGGCGTGACCGTCTCCAAGCAGGTGTGTCCGAAGCCGGTCGCGCGCGACGCGTGGCGATTCGAAGACGTCGCCGACCATTGGGATCAGCTCGAACTGCGCGCCTATGCGATCGCGAACGGCGAGCGCCGCGTGTATCAGCAAGGCAGCGTCGCCTCGCTGCTCCCGGCCGCCGACCTGCTCGCGCGCGCGCCGCTCGCACAAGGCGCGGCCATGTTCTGCGGCACGCTCGCGGTTCAAGGCGGCATTGTCGGTATGGTCGACGGCGACGCGCTCGAACTCGAATTGCACGACCCCGTACTGAACCGCACGCTGCGCCACGCCTACCGCGTGCGCGCGTTACCTGTTGTCGAATGAGCTATCGTTCAATGAGGCATTCATGAGCACCCCATTGCCATCCGCTGCCGACGCGTCCTCCGACGCCTCGCTCGAAGCCGCCGCCATCCACAAGATCACGTGGCGCATCATGCCGTTCCTGTTCCTTGTCTACGTGCTGTCGTATCTGGATCGCGTCAACATCGGTTATGCGAAGCTGCAGTTCACCGGCGATCTCGGACTTTCCAACGCCGCGTACGGACTGGGCGCGGGAATTTTCTTCTTCGGCTATTTCGTATTCGAGGTGCCGAGCAACCTGCTGCTGAAGAAATTCGGTGCGCGCGCCACCATCGCCCGCATCACGATGCTGTGGGGCCTGCTGTCGTGTCTGATGATGTTCGTACGCAGCGAGACCATGTTCTACGTGCTGCGCTTTTTCCTCGGCGTCGCCGAAGCCGGACTGGTGCCGGGCGTCGTGTTGTATCTGACTTTCTGGTTCCCGTCCGACCGCCGCGCGCGCATGGTCGCCGTGTTCATGGCTGCGATTCCGGTGGCGGGCATCATCGGCGCGCCGTTGTCGGGTTTCCTGATGTCGGCGCTGCACGAAGCGCACGGCTTGCGCGGATGGCAGTGGATGTTCCTGATCGAAGGCATTCCGTCGATTCTCGCCGGCTTCTGGGCGCTCGCCGTGTTGCGCAACACGCCCGCCGAGGCCCCGTGGCTGAGCGACGACGAAAAACGCGTAATCCTCGCCCGCATCTCGCGCGAGAATGCCGCGGCTGCGGCAGAAGGCGCCGAACATAGCCTCTCGGTCGCATTGCGTTCGGGCCGCTTCTGGCTGCTCACGCTGATCTACTTCTGCCTCGTCACCGGCAATGCGGGTTTTTCGTTCTGGCTGCCGCAGATCGTCAAAGACCTCGGCGTGACGAATCTCGTGACCAATGGCTTCGTTACCGCGATTCCGTATCTGGCTGCCGGTATCGGCATGATTCTGATCGGCCGTTCGTCGGATGTGACCGGCGAGCGCCGCTGGCATTACGCCGTGTGCTGTTTCATCGGCGCGGCGGGCCTGCTCGGCAGCGCGTCGGTTACGAACTCGATTCCGCTTGCCGTCACCGGTTTGTCGATTGCGTATATCGGCATTCTCGCGGGCTTCGGCATCTTCTGGTCGATGTCGACGAGCTTCCTGCAAGGCACCGCTGCGGTCGCCGGCATTGCGGTGATCAATTCGATCGCCAACCTCGCCGGTTATGTCAGCCCGTATGTACTCGGTATCGTGAAAGACGCGACGCATAGCGTGACGTTCGGGCTCGTGCTGATAGCGGGCGCGCTGATCGTGGGCGGCCTCGTCACACTGATGATGCCGCGTGTCAGAGTTCAGCACGCCGCGACAACGGTGGCGGGCAGCGCGTGAGGTATCAATAGTTGGTGTGGCGTGGCGGGCACGAGCCACCCTGACAGGCCAGGTTCACGCAGCTTGCATCGGACCGAAGCCCGCGCCCACCACGCCCGCGAAAAGCTCGCTCGACCTTGCTCTACAATGCGCGGACGACATCGTCCGCTCCTTCTTCACATGACGCTTTTGCAGACCGCCCGCCCTCCACGGCCCACCCGCGCGACCGCCAACGCGAGTCTCGCCGAACAGGCTTATGCGTTCGTCAAGCGCGAAATCATCACGATGCGTTTGCGGCCGAGCGAGGTGCTCAACGAA
The DNA here is from genome assembly GCF_052045935.1 of Paraburkholderia sp. 22098. NCBI lineage: Bacteria > Pseudomonadati > Pseudomonadota > Betaproteobacteria > Burkholderiales > Burkholderiaceae > Paraburkholderia > Paraburkholderia sp. 22098. The sequence goes on from NZ_JBQEPV010000003.1 coordinate 61,508, forward strand.
GCGGAGTTGATGGCGCTGACCGGCATCGGCAGGACGCCGGTGCACCAGGCGCTGCACCGGCTCGTGCACGAAGGGATGCTGACCATCATGCCGCGCAAGGGCATCATGGTGCGCCCGGTTTCACTCGACGACGTGCTTGCGATCATCGACGTGCGCCTCGTCAACGAGAGCTACTGCGTCGAACTCGCCGCGCGTCACGCGCAACAGCACGACTACGACGCGATGCAGACGCTGCTGGAGCGCTCGGCCGTGTGCGTCGCCGCGCACGACATAGAAGGCATGATGGACATTGACCGCGAGTTCCATCTGGCCATTTCGGCCGCCTCGCGCAACGCGGTGCTCGCCGACATTCTGCGCGGACTGCATGAGCGCTCGTTGCGCTTCTGGTTCATTTCACTCTCTGAGCCGCATCATCTCGAAGACGTTCACGAAGAACACCTCGAACTGTTCCGCCTGCTGCGCGAGCGCGACGCCGAAGGCGCGAAACGCTCGGTGCAGAAACATATCGAGGCATTCCGCGCGACGCTTTTCAACCGCATGTAGAACCCGCATGTAGGACCGTTACGTAAGCGGCTTCACGCAGACCAACTGGATCGAACGACATGGCCACTGAATTCACGCCCTTCCCGCCGCTTGCCCAGCTCGCCGCCGACCTTGCCGCGGGGCGCACCACGAGCCGCGCGCTCGTCGAAACCGCGCTCGAACGGATCGCCGATCCGGCCGGCCAGGGCGCGGTCGCCTTCATGCACGTCGATGCCGACGGCGCACGCCAGGCCGCCGATGCGCACGACCGTTTACGCGCCGCCGGCACGGTACTCTCGCCGCTCGCCGGCATCCCGGTCTCGGTAAAGGACCTGTTCGACATCGAAGGCCAGCCGACCCGCGCCGGCTCGACGGTGCTTGCCGACGCACCCGCCGCCACGCAGGACGCCGTGGCCGTCGCGCGCCTTAAGCGGGCGGGCGCGGTGATCGTCGGACGAACCAATATGAGCGAATTCGCGTTTTCCGGGCTCGGACTCAATCCGCACTACGGCAACCCGCTGTCGCCGTACCGGCGCGACGTAAAGGGCGACGAGCGGATCTCGGGGGGCTCGTCGTCGGGCGCGGCGGCTTCCGTCGCGGACGGCATGGCCGCCGTCGCGCTCGGCACCGACACGGGCGGCTCGCTTCGCATTCCGGCCGCGCTGTGCGGTCTGACCGGCTTCAAGCCGACCGCCGCGCGCGTTCCGAAGCAAGGCGGCGTGCCGCTTTCGCCGACGCTCGATTCGTTCGGCCCGATCGGCGTCTCGGTGGCGTGCTGCGCACTGGTGGACCGCATGCTCGCCGGGCTCGAACCGCGCGTGCCGGCTGCGCGGCCGCTCGAAGGCGTGCGCCTCGGCGTGCTGACCAACTACGTTACCGACAGCGTCGAGCCCGAGGTCGCGGCGGCCGTCGACACCGCGCTCAAGCACCTCGAAGCGGCCGGAGCCATTGTCAGCGAAGTGCGCTTTGCATCGCTCGACCGTCTGCCGGACATCAACCGCTTCGGCTTTTCGCCGATCGAAGCGTATGCGTGGCATCGTCCTTTGCTGGAGAAACACCGCGAACAATACGATCCGCGCGTGCTGGTGCGCATTCTCAAGGGCCAGCCGGCGAGCGCCGCCGACTATCTGGACCTGCTCGCCGAACGCGACGCGATGCTCGCCGAAGCGGCCCGCACGCTGTGGCAGCGCTTCGACGCGGTAGTGGCGCCGACCGTGCCGATACTGCCGCCGCGCGTCGCCGAACTCGTTTCCGACGACGACCTTTTCGGCCGCACCAACGCACTGATGCTGCGCAACCCGGGCGTGTTCAACTTCCTCGACGCCTGCGCGCTGTCGCTGCCTTGCCACCTGCGAGGCGACGCGCCGGTTGGCCTGATGCTGGCAGGCGCGCCGCACGCGGACGACGCGCTTCTCGCCATTGGCCGGGGCGCCGAAGCGGTGCTCAACGCGATTCGCTGAGCGGCGTCACGGTTTGCGTGCGGGTGTGGCGTCGTGTGGGCGGGGGTTCGCGCTAAAATCGCGGGCACTCGCCGTTTCCGCTGATTAGCGGCCACACAACAGCTACACAACCGCCACACGATCCATGAACAACGACAATGCGATGCTGCGCCGCGAGCGCTCCCTGCTGGTCCTGCTTGGCCTGATCTGCGTCGGCCTCGTTGCCGGCGCGCTGTATCTGCAGTACGTCAAGCACGAGGACCCGTGCCCGCTGTGCATCATCCAGCGCTATTTCTTCCTGCTGATCGCAATCTTCGCGTTCCTCGGCGCGCGGTTCAACAGCTGGCGCGGCGTCCGTCTGCTCGAAACGATGGCGGCACTGTCGGCGCTGGCGGGCATCGTGACCGCGGCCCGGCACGTGTATGTGCAGGCGAATCCGGGCTTTAGCTGTGGCTTCGACGCGCTGCAGCCGATCGTCGACAGTCTGCCGCCTGCGCATTGGCTGCCGGGCGTGTTCAAGGTGGCCGGGCTATGCGAAACCGCCTATCCGCCGATCTTCGGGCTGACGCTGCCGATGTGGGCACTGGTCGGCTTCGTGCTGGCTTTTGTTCCGCTGGCGATTAGCCTCGTGCGCAATCGCAGACGGATTGCTTGAGGAAATTTGCCGGTTTTAAACGGCGCTGGCATCTATCCCGCGCCTGCCGGCGCGGCGACATGGCGGACACCGACGCAGTGATACCGCCTATGTGGATCGGGCCGCCTCTGCCCTGTGTCGGTTTTTTGCCGCTTTCCTTTCTGCTGATTCTCTTGCTTCCGCCGCCGCGCCCCGGTTTCCGGCGGTTTTGAACCGCAGGCACGGCGCTTCGCCTGGTCCGCAGTCCAACTCCTGCCCGTTCGCCTCTTTCGCGCCAGCTTCTGCCAGTGCGCCTCCTCCCCACCCGACGCAACTTCCCCGCACGAAGCGAATCCGACTCAAATCGGACTGATCTCATTGCATCTTCCGAATAAGCTTCATGCGACATCGGAAATATTTTTGGGGCGCCGTAATGCTATCTTCGGATATGGATGGCGATCTACGTGCGCGAGGCCGGCTTTGGCGCGACCCCATGCGTAACGCGCGCCCGGTCCGCACTGTCTTCTGGATTCGCCATGACAACGCAAACCATCCGCTTTTATCGCCAGGGGTCCGTTCACGAGATCTCCGGCGTACCCGCATCGCGCACCGTGCTCCAGCATCTGCGCGAAGACCTGCATTGCACCGGCACGAAGGAAGGCTGCGCTGAAGGCGACTGCGGCGCCTGCACGGTCGTCATCGGCGAACTCGACGCACAAGGCGCGCTCGCGCTGAAAGCGGTCAACGCCTGCATCCAGTTCCTGCCCACGCTCGACGGCAAAGCCCTGTTCACGGTCGAAGACCTGCGCGCCGCGGACGGCACGCTGCATCCCGTGCAACAGGCAATGGTCGACTGTCACGGCTCGCAGTGCGGTTTTTGCACGCCAGGCTTCGTGATGTCGATGTGGGCACTCTACGAAAAACAGCCGGCGGCTGCCGGCCTGCCGACGCGCGACGAAATCAACACCGCGCTGTCCGGCAACCTGTGCCGCTGCACCGGCTACCGGCCGATCGTGGACGCATCGCAGAAAATGTTCGACTACGCGCAATATCCGCGCGTGACGCTCGATCGCAAGGCTGTCGAAGAAACGCTGCGCGCACTGCAACGCAACGACACCTTCGAGTACCGCGCGCCCGACACGCGCGGCGCCGCCTTCGGTGCGCCAGCGTTTTACGCGCCGCTCACGCTCGACGCGTTCGCGCGGCTTCGCGCCGAACATCCGCAAGCCCGGCTCGTGGCCGGCAGCACTGACGTCGGCCTGTGGGTCACCAAACAGTTCCGCGATCTCGGCGACGTTCTCTACATCGGCAATGTGCGCGAACTGAAGACGATCGAGCGCGATGCGCAGACGCTCACTATCGGCGCGGCCGTCACGCTTGAAGACGCGTATGCGGCTCTAGCCGCCGACTACCCCGAACTCGCCGAACTTTGGACGCGCTTTGCGTCGCTGCCGATCCGCAATGCCGGCACGCTCGGCGGCAATGTCGCGAATGGCTCGCCGATCGGCGATTCGATGCCCGCGCTGCTTGCGCTCGGTGCCGAAGTGGTGCTACGCCACGGCACGAAAATGCGCACGCTGCCTCTCGACGGGTTCTATCTCGGCTACCAGAAAACCGCGCTCGCGGCGGGCGAATTCGTCGCCGCGCTGCGCGTGCCGCGGCCGACGGGCAATCTGCGCTTTCGCACCTACAAAGTGTCCAAGCGCTACGATCAGGACATCTCGGCGGTCTGCGCGGCATTCGCTCTGCATATCGACGAAGGCAGCACGATCGTCGAGGCTCGCGTTGCATTCGGCGGCATGGCTGCAACGCCGAAGCGGGCCACGCAAACCGAAACCGTGCTGAGCGGCGCGACGTGGAACGAAAGCACCGCGCGACAGGCCATGAACGCACTTGCCGCCGACTACCAGCCACTCACCGACATGCGCGCATCGAGCGCCTATCGGCTGAAGGTGGCGCGCAACCTGCTGTGGCGCTTCTATCTGGAAACGCGCGAGGACGCGCCGCTCGCGCTCTTCGACGTGAATGCATTTGCGTTCGAAGCCGGCACGCCGGACGCGGTCGTGAAGGAGCCGTCGTGATGAATCGCACCGATGCTTTTGTCGAACGCGCTGCAAGACAGGCGGAAGGCCCTGCTGGAAACCCCGCCGATCTGCATCGACCCGAAGCCGCGATCGGCGTCGCGCTGCCGCATGAATCGGCCGCGCTGCACGTGAGCGGCGAGGCGACCTACACCGACGACATCGCCGAACTGCAAGGCACGCTGCACGCGGCGCTTGGCTTGTCGCGGCATGCGCACGCGCGCATCGTGTCGATGGATCTCGACGCGGTGAAAAAAGCGCCCGGCGTCATAGCGGTGCTGACCGCCGAAGACATCCCAGGTGAAAACAATTGCGGCCCGGTGCTGCACGACGACCCGATTCTCGCCGTCAATGAAGTGCTGTACCTCGGTCAGCCTGTGTTCGCCGTGATTGCGCAGAGCCACGAGCTCGCGCGCCGCGCCGCGGCGCTTGCGAAAAGCGACGACGTGATCCGCTATGAGCCGCTCGACGCGATTCTCACGCCGGCGGACGCGAAGGCCGCCAAACAGTTCGTGCTGCCGCCGCTGCATCTGAAGCGCGGCGATCCGGACGCGAAGATCGCGGCCGCTCCGAATAAAATTCGCGGCACGTTCGAAGTCGGCGGGCAGGAGCAGTTCTATCTGGAAGGCCAGGTCGCGTATGCGGTGCCGAAAGAGATGGACGGCATGCTCGTCTACAGCTCGACGCAGCATCCAAGCGAAATGCAGCAGGTCGTCGCGCATATGCTCGACTGGCCCGCGCATAACGTGGTGTGCGAGTGCCGCCGGATGGGCGGCGGCTTCGGCGGCAAGGAATCGCAATCGGCGCTCTTTGCCTGCGTGGCGTCGCTCGCGGCGAAGCTGCTGCGTCGTCCGGTCAAACTGCGCGCCGATCGCGACGACGACTTCATGATCACCGGCAAGCGGCACGACGCGATCTACGAATACGAAGCGGGCTTCGACGACAATGGCCGCATTCTCGGCGCGCGCGTAGAAATTGCGTTGCGCGCAGGCTATTCCGCTGACCTCTCCGGCGCCGTCGCCACGCGCGCCGTATGTCATTTCGATAACGCGTACTACCTGTCCGACGTCGACATCGTCGCGCTGTGCTGCAAAACGAATACGCAGTCGAACACCGCGTTCCGCGGCTTTGGCGGCCCGCAAGGCGCACTCGTGATGGAAGTGATGCTCGACAGCATTGCGCGTCAACTGAACCACGATCCGCTAGACGTACGCCTCGCCAACTACTACGGCGTAGGCGAGCGCAATACGACTCCGTATGGACAGTTGGTCGAAGACAACATCATCGCGCCGTTGACCGACGATCTGCTGGATTCCAGCGACTATCGCGCGCGCCGCGCAGCCATCGCCACGTTCAACGCCAGGAGCCCGGTACTCAAGCGCGGCCTCGCGTTTTCGCCGGTCAAGTTCGGCATCTCGTTCAACGTGCCCTTTCTGAATCAGGCCGGCGCACTGGTGCATGTGTATAAGGACGGCTCGGTGCTCGTCAATCACGGCGGCACCGAAATGGGCCAGGGGCTCAACACGAAGGTCGCGCAAGTCGTCGCGAACGAGTTCGGCTTGCCGCTCTCGCGCGTGCGTGTGAGCGCAACCGATACCTCGAAGGTCGCCAACACGTCGGCGACCGCAGCTTCCACCGGCAGCGATCTGAACGGCAAGGCCGCGCAAGACGCCGCGCGAACCATTCGTGCGCGGCTTGCCGAACTCGTGGCGAAACAACTCGGCGGCAACGCAGACGACGTGCTGTTCGCGAACGGCGAGGTAGCGGTGAACGGCGGTGCGATGCCCTTCGATCAACTGGTCGGCGCCGCTTACCTCGCGCGCGTGCAGTTGTGGTCGGACGGTTTCTACGCAACGCCGAAAGTGCATTGGGATGCGAAAACGCTGACCGGTCATCCGTTTTATTACTTCGCGTATGGCGCGGCCGTGTCCGAAGTAGTGATCGACACACTGACCGGCGAATGGAAACTGCTGCGTGCCGACGTGCTGCACGACGCCGGTCAGTCGATCAATCCGGCGATCGATCTGGGTCAGGTCGAAGGCGGCTTCATTCAGGGCATGGGCTGGCTTACGACCGAAGAGTTATGGTGGAACCGCGACGGCCGTCTGATGACGCATGCACCGTCCACGTACAAGATTCCGGCTGTGAACGATACGCCCGCCGCTTTCTATGTGCGGCTTTACCCAAACCCGAATGCAGAGCCGACTGTGTTCCGCTCGAAGGCTGTCGGCGAGCCGCCGCTGCTGTTGCCGTTCTCCGTGTTCCTCGCGATTCGCGACGCGATCGCGGCCGCGGTACCGAGCGCACAGCATGCGCCCATGTTGCGCGCGCCCGCGACGCCCGAAGCGATCCTCGATGCACTGGATGCGCTGCACGCACAAAGCGCGAGCGAGCCGGCATCCGGGCAAGGAACGAGCATAGAGGCGTCGACCAGCGACACGACTGCCTGACATGCGCGAAACAGACAACTCAAGCTCAGATCCGGGCGCAGCGCAGCGAACGCAAGTGACTTGCAGATACGCCCGGCGCGACACGATCGCCTCACACCAGGTTCAACCGGCCGCACGGAAATCCCGAGCGGCACTGTACGGAGATTCGTCGGATGCAACCATGGCTACCTGACCTGCAACAACTGCTCGCGCACGGCGACGCCGCCGTGCTGGTGACGGTCGCGCGCGTCGAAGGTTCGGCGCCCCGCGAGGCCGGGACCAAGATGATCGTGACGCGCGATTCGGCGAAACATACGATCGGCGGCGGACACCTCGAATGGAAAGCGATCGAGACCGCGCGCCAGGTGTTGCGCGACGGCATGCGCTCGCCGCATATGCGCCGGCTCGAGCGTTTCGCGCTCGGCCCGAGTCTCGGGCAATGCTGCGGCGGCGCCGTGATACTCGCGTTCGAACGGCTCGACATCGGCGATCTCGGCTGGATCACGTCGCTTGCTAAGCGCGTGGCCGCAGGTCAATCGACGGTGCGTAGCGTATCATTCGGCCCCGCACCGGATGCGGTGATGCTGTCCGACCCCGAGCCGGGCGTCGATGCCGCCGACTGCCTGCTGTGGGACGGCGCCGGTTTCGACGACAGCGGCGCGCTGCTCACCGAGACGATTGCGCCAGGCGACTTCCCGGTCGTGCTGTTTGGCGCGGGGCACGTGGGCGCCGCTTTGGTTCGCGTGCTCGCCACGCTGCCTTGCACGGTACGCTGGGTGGACGAACGCGATGCCCAGTTTCCGCCCGTTGAATCGCTGCACGCGCACAACGTAAAGATCGACGCGAACGACGCGCCTGACGAAGCCGTCGACACGGCTGCGCCCAACACGTACTTCATCGTCATGACGCACAACCATACGCGCGACCTCGAACTGGCCGAGCGTATTTTGCGGCGCGGCGATTTCGCGTTCTTCGGCATGATCGGCTCGCACAGCAAGCGCAAACAGTTCGAACACCGGCTCGCCGCGCGCGGCATCGATCCTTCGCGGATTGCGCGGATGAAGTGCCCGCTCGGCGTGGATGGCATCGTCGACAAGTCGCCGGAGATCATTGCGATTTCCGCGGCCGCGCAAGTGCTGCAAGCTGTCGAAGCGAACGCGAGCGTGCATCGCGCGGCGCAGACGGTTTGACGACGCGAGTCGACATCACGCTTACGCATCCGGCGCACAACGACACCAACAAACTTCTGACCGACCATGAACACAACAACCGCTACGTCCCTCATCGAAAAGGCCATGCTCGCACCGAAGGCCGAGCTGCATATTCACATTGAAGGCTCGCTCGAACCCGAACTGATTTTCGCCCTTGCCGAGCGCAACGGCGTGAAGCTCGCTTACGACTCGATCGAAGCACTGCGCGCAGCCTATGCATTCACCGATCTGCAATCGTTTCTCGACATCTATTACGCTGGCGCGAGCGTGCTGCTGCACGAGCAGGACTTCTACGACATGACGATGGCGTATGTCGAGCGCTGCCTCGCCGACAACGTGATTCATAGCGAGATTTTCTTCGATCCGCAGACGCACACCGAGCGCGGCGTGCCCATCGCGACGGTGGTGGCCGGCATCGAGCGCGCGCTCGCCGACGCGGAAAAACGCGGCATGTCGAGCAAGCTGATTCTGTGTTTCCTGCGTCACCTGTCCGAAGAAGACGCACTTGCAACGTTCGAAGAAGCACGGCCGCTGTTCGACCAGTACAAGCATCGCCTGATCGGCGTGGGGCTCGATTCGTCGGAGCGCGGCCATCCGCCGTCAAAGTTCGAACGTGTCTTCGCAAAAGCGCGTGCACTCGGTTTGAAGCTCGTCGCGCATGCGGGAGAGGAAGGACCGCCGTCGTATATCTATGAAGCGCTCGATCTGCTCAAGGTGGACCGCGTCGATCACGGTGTGCGAAGCATCGAAGACCCGGCGCTCGTCGCGCGTCTTGCCGACACGCGCGTCGCGTTGACGGTGTGTCCGCTGTCGAACCTCAAGCTCTGCGTGTTCGACGACATGACAAAACACACGCTGAAAGACCTGCTCGATCGCGGCGTTGCCGTCACGGTGAATTCCGACGATCCGGCGTATTTCGGCGGCTATGTGAACGCCAACTATGCGGCGACCATCGACGCATTGAAGCTCGACGATGCCGAGGTCTATACGATCATCCGCAACGGTTTCGAAGCGTCGTTCGTTACGCCGCAAGAGCGCGCGGAACTGATCGCGAAGCTCGACGCGCACTGGAATCAAAGCGGCCCACATTAACGGGCCGACGTATTTGCAGCGCGGGCATCGCAACACGGCCCTCCACGCTGCTCAGCTTTTCACATTCGGAGACGGTTTTCTCATGACTCACCCGGCTACAACGGCTAACCCGGCCCAATCCGCATTCCGCGCGCAGTTGCTGACTTTCAACGGCGATCCCTCGCGCTCGCCCGACGCGGCGATCTTCAATGAGGACGGCCTTCTGATCGTCGAAGACGGCCATGTCGTCGCAGCGGGCGCGTATGCGGCGCTCGCGTCTCGACTCGCGCCGGGCACGCCGGTTCAGGACATGCGCGACAAGCTGATCGTGCCGGGTTTCATCGACACGCACATTCATTACCCGCAAACGGACATGATCGCGTCGCCTGCGGCTGGCCTGTTGCCGTGGCTCGACACATACACGTTTCCGACCGAACGCCGTTTCACCGATCAGGCCTATGCCCGCGATACAGCAAGCTTCTTCCTTGAAGAACTGCTGTCTTGCGGCACGACCACCGCGCTTGTCTATTGCACCGTGCACAAGGAGTCGGCCGACGCGCTCTTTGCCGAAAGCGAGGCGCGCAATCTGCGCATGGTGGCAGGCAAGGTGCTGATGGATCGCAACAGTCCGGAGTTCCTGCGCGACACCGCGCAATCCGGTTATGACGACAGTGCCGAGCTGATCAGCCGCTGGCACAACCGCGGCCGTCAGATGTACGCGCTCACGCCGCGTTTCGCGCCGACTTCGACCGAAGCGCAACTGGAAGCTTGCGGCGTGCTGGCGGGCAAGCATGCGGATGTGTTCATCCAGAGTCACGTCGCCGAGAACACCGACGAAGTGAAATGGGTCAACAGTCTCTTCCCCGGTCACCGCAGCTATCTGGACATCTACGACCACTACGGCCTGCTACGCCGCCGCGCGGTGTACGGGCATTGCATTCATCTCGACGCGCAAGACCGGCAACGCATGGCTCAAACCGGCGCTGTCGCGTCGCATTGCCCGACGTCGAACCTGTTCCTCGGCAGCGGTCTGTTCGATTTCGACAAGGCCGACGAAGCTAACATGCCCATCGCGCTCGCCACGGACGTCGGCGGCGGCACGTCGTTCTCGATGCTGCAGACAATGAACGAAGCGCACAAGGTCGCGCGATTGACGGGTCACCATTTGACGGCCACGCGCATGTTCTATCTCGCGACAGCGGGGGCGGCCGAAGCGCTCGATCTCGCAGACAAGGTGGGCACGCTCAGGCCGAAGTCGGAAGCGGACTTTGTCGTGCTCGATCCTCAAGCAACGCCGCTGCTCGCGCGCCGCACGGCGCGCACGGAGTCGCTCGAAGAATTGCTGTTCGCCTTCGCGCTGCTCGGCGACGATCGCGCGGTCTATGAAACGTATGCGGCCGGCAAGCGCGTGCATCGCCGCGACGACGTGCGGCAGCACGCGCCGCGCGTCGCTCGATTCGCGGCCTGATTGCCGCTCGAATGCGGCCTGATGGTCTTCGCTGCTTCTGAATAAAAACGGCGCTTCCTTGCATGACGAGGAAGCGCCGTTTCAATTTCTACGTTCAATGCATGCCCCACCCGCGGGGACTCAGCGCTGCGTGCAAACCTCATGCAAGGCATTGAGCCTGCGCACCGGGTCGGCGACATACGGGTTGGATTCGTCCCACGCATAGCCCGCTAGCACCGCGCTGATCATGCGGCGGATCGACGGTGTCTGGTCGGGATAGAAAATGATGTCCTGCAATTCGCCCGTGTACCAGCGCTCGACAAACGCGCGGAATGTGTCGATGCCCTTGCGCAACGGCACGTCGTAATTCGCGGACCAGTCAACCTGCTCTCCATCCAGTTGACGGTTCAAGGTCTGCACCGCCAGATGCGCCGAGCGTAGTGCGATCGTCACGCCCGACGAGAACACGGGGTCGAGAAACTCGCCCGCGTTGCCAAGGAGCGCATAACCCGGTCCGTGCAGACGCTCGACATTCGCCGAGTAGCCGCCGATATGCCGCACAGGCAACAGGAAAGGCGCGTCGCCGATCAACCGGTTAAACGTCGGCTCCTTCTGGATCAGCGCACGCAACTTCGGCTCGCGCTCCGTTGGCGGCACGTCGAGAAAACTTGACTCGGCGACGCATCCCACCGACGACCGTCCGCCCGCAAGCGGAATCATCCAGAACCACACGTCGCGGCGCTCGGGATGCGTTGCCACGCAGATCTTGTTGCGGTCGTGGGCGCCCGCGGGGAGGCCGTCGTAGACATGCGAAAAGAGCGCGGCGCGCGTGGGCATGCGCGTGGGCGCCTCCAGGTTGAGCAGACGCGGCAGCACGCGGCCAAAGCCGCTTGCATCGAATATGAAACGCGCTTCGACCTGATACGCATGACCGGCCTCGTCGATTACGTCGACGCGCGGCGCGGCACCCGTGCCCTCGCCGGTATGCACGGCCTGTACCGTATGCCCGAAGCGCACATCCGCACCTTGTTCCGCTGCGCAGCGAATCAGGATCTCGTCGAACACCGCGCGTTCCACCTGATACGTCGTGCCCCACCCCGCCGTGTGCTTGTCGCGGAAGTCGAACGACGAAGATTGGCCGCGATACACGAACTGCGCGCCGTTCTTGTACTGGAATCCAGCCTCGATCACCGCTTGCAGCATGCCGGCTTCTTCCAGATAAGCCATGCTTTGCGGCAGCAGGCTTTCGCCAATCGAAAAACGCGGAAAGTGCTGGCGCTCCAGCACGAGCACCGAGCGGCCCGCTTTGCGCAGCAACGCGGCCGCGACTGCGCCGGCCGGGCCGGCGCCGATGATCGCGACGTCGACCGTCGTGTGTTCCGCCGTGTGCTTCATGTCATGTGTACTCAAGTTCGCCTCAATCGTTTGCTTGCCCGACGCAGCAATACGCTGCATCCTTACGTCCTGTTACATTGCATCTCTAGCAGCAATACATATTTCACCGGGGAGTCCAGCGTGCCGCCGTCTCAAACATCCAGTGTGCCGTTCGTGCCGGAAACGGCATTTGGAATCTGGTTCCTGCGTACTCACACATGGGAACATCATGTGTTGCGCGTCGCGATCAACGACCTCAAGCGCCTGATCGATACGCCGTTGCCCGCAGCGCCCGTCATCGTCGACGTTGGCTGCGGACAAGGCATTTCGTTTCGCCTGCTTGCCGATGCGTTCGAGCCGCGCCGCATCGTCGGCATCGACTATCACGAACCGTCGCTTGCGCTCGCGGCCGATGCGGCGAACTCCTGCCGCGACAAGGTCGCCGACATCGAACTGCTGCACGGCGACTGCGCGGCGCTGCCGCTGCCCGATGCGAGCGCAGACATCGTGTTCTGCCATCAGACTTTCCATCATCTCGTCGAGCAGGACCGCGCGCTCGCCGAGTTCCGCCGCGTGTTGAAGCCCGGCGGCGTGCTACTGTTCGCCGAATCGACCGACGCGTACATCAGGTCGTGGGTGATCCGGCTGCTGTTTCGTCATCCAATGCACGTGCAAAAAAGCGCGGACGGCTATCTCGACATGATTCGTCGCGGCGGCTTCAGCTTCACCGAACGCAACGTGTCCCTGCCGTACCTCTGGTGGAGCCGCGCGAAAGACTTCGGTCTGCTCGAACGGCTCGGCCTTTACCGTCCGCAACCCGGCAAGCGCCGTGAGACGCTCGTCAATGTCGCAGCGGTGAAGACCGTCTGAGCCGGCCCAGGTTGCGTTACTTGCGCAGCGTCACGACGTCGCCCTTCAGCGCCACGCCCGCAATCACCGCACCCGCGCCGCAGGTGAACTCGGTCGCGCTTTCTCGCACTTCGTTCTTGTAGTTGCTCTTGATGTTGATCACCGCGTTGCCGCCTTCCTTGCGCGCGCGATCCTGCAACTCGATCACCGCCGACAGGAACACGTGCTGGCATGCGGCCTCATCGCTCTTGCCGAACGCGTTGGTCTTCTTGTTCGTCGCAAATTCGCCGATCGTTTTCGCAACGGCCGGATGCCGCTGGCCCGCGAAATACAACTGGATGTCGTCGCCGACCTTGCCAGGCTCGCTATGCAACGCTTCATTGATCGGATAGGTGCCCACCGAGTCCCGCGCAAAAGCCGGTGCGGCGCTCAGCATCGAAAAAGAAGCGGCGAGTGTGACGAACATCAGATGACGTTTCATTGATACTCCTTCCTGGTTGTTATGGGTTTTACGATTCCCGCATTCACTGCCCTGCAAATCAGTTCGCCTCGAGCACAGCGAACCGGCCGCTGATCGCGATCGCGGCGGCACTCGGGCTCACGCCGCAAGTGAACTCGCTGGACGAATTGCTTTCGCTGCTGTGAAAGCGCGTCGTCACGTCGATCACCGCATTCGCATTGCGCTCGCGCGCCGCCGCGCGAAGCTTGCCGATCGCCTCGGCAAGCGCCTCGCGGCATGCGTCGTCGGGGCCCGCGACCTTGCGCGCGATGCGCACCGAGTATGAGACGTCGCCCAACCCGCGCTTCACGGCCGGATGGCTTTGCTCACCGAAATACACGGGAACGCCGCCGCGCGATTCACCGCCCGCGGCCGCGAGCGGCAGCGACTTCACCTGTGTCGCACATCCCGTCAGCGTCGCGGCTGCAATCGTCAATGCACCCAGCACCAATGTTCTTTTCATTTTTATCACCCTCGTTTTTTTAAAATCGCGACCGTTTCAGCCGCCCTGCCATGCCTCGAACATCAGGCTCGCGCAACTTCCGCCGAAGCCGAACGACACCGACATCGCCGAGCCGATGCGCGCGTCACGCGTCTCACGCACGAGCGGCATGCCGTCGATTTCCGGCTCCACCGAATCGATCCCCGTGGTGCCCGCAATAAACCCGTCGCGCATCATCAGCAACGTATAGATCGCCTCGTGTGCGCCGCATGCGCCAAGCGGATGCCCGGTCATGCCCTTGGTCGACGAAAACGCGGGCACACCGCGCTCCGATGCGGCACCGAACACCTGCCTCAACGCATGCAGTTCCTCGACGTCGCCAAGCGGCGTGGAAGGCGCATGCGTGTTGATGTAGTCCGGACGCTTGCCCGCTTCGTCCAGCGCGCCGCGCACGGCGCGGGCGATGCCTGCCGCGCGCGGCGTGACCATGCCGGCGTCCGTGCAGTCGCCGAACCCCGTGAGTTCCGCGTAGATGCGCGCGCCCCGCGCCAATGCGTGGTCCAGCGCTTCGAGCACGAGCACGCCGCCGCCCGACGCGATCACAAAACCGTCACGCGCCGTATCGTAAGGACGCGACGCGCGCTCGGGCGCGTCGTTGGAGCGGCGCGACAACGCGCCCATCGCGTCGAACATCAGCGTCATGTTGTCGTGCAGCGACTCGCTACCGCCCGCGAGCAGGATCTGCTGACGGCCGCTCTGAATCAGTTGCATCGCCTGGCCAATGGCGAGCGCGGAAGTCGTGCATGCCGACGACGGCGAATAGCCGACGCCTTCGAGCCCGAACACCTGCGCGACGTTCGCGGACGCTGTGCTGCTCATTGCATGCGGCACCGTGTAAGGCGGCACTTTATCGACGCCGCGCGTGTTGGCAACGGTCATCGCGGCGTCGTAGCTCGACATCGTGCCGACGCCCGAGCCGATCACGGTGCCGGCAAGCGGCGAGCGCAACATCGCCGCATCGAGCCCGGCATCGTCGATCGCCTTGCGCGCGGCATGGCAGGCAAAGCGCGCGGTATCGCCCATGAAGCGCTCCAGCTTGCGCTCGAAAGGCGCTTCATTAGCGACCGACGCCACGCCTGCGACTTGCGACGCAAAGCCGCGCTCACGCCATGCTTCGACTCGCTCGATGCGCGACTTCCCCGCGCGCAATGCAGCCGACACTTCGTCGAGCGAATTGCCGAGGCACGACACGATGCCCATGCCGGTAACGACCACGCGTTGTAACGCCACGCTCATTGAACACGCCTGAAAATAAGCGACGTGTTGATCCCGCCGAACGCGAAGTTGTTGCTCATCACCAGTTCGGCGTCAATCTCGCGCCCCGTCCCGATGATGTAATCGAGCGGCGCGCAGGCCGGGTCCACGTCCTGCAGATTCAGCGTGGGCGCGTACCAGTTGCGCTTCATCATCTCGATGGTCCACCAGGCTTCGAGCGCGCCGCACGCGCCCAGCGTGTGGCCCACATAGCTTTTCAGCGAACTGATCGGCATGCGCTCGCCGAATGTCTGCGCGGTTGCGTGGCTCTCCGCGACATCGCCGCGATCCGTGGACGTGCCATGCGCGTTCACATACTCGATCGCCTCGGGCGGAAGCGCTGCGTCTTTCAGTGCAAGCTGCATCGCGAACGCCATGGTTTCCGCCGTGGGCTGCGTCATATGCGCGCCGTCCGAGTTACAGCCGAAGCCCACGATCTCCGCGTGAATCCGCGCACCGCGCGCCACCGCGTGCTCGTATTCCTCGAGCACGAGCGTAGCGGCGCCTTCGCCGACCACGAGGCCGTCGCGCGCGGCGTCGAATGGACGCGGCGTCAGATGAGGCTCGTCGTTGCGCGTGCTGGTTGCGTACAACGTATCGAATACGGCGACCGCCGGACCCGACAATTCTTCCGCGCCGCCCGCCAGCATCAGAGTCTGCTTGCCCGTCTGAATTGCTTCATATGCGTAGCCGATCGCCTGGCTGCCCGACGCGCATGCGCACGACGTGGGAATGATCCGCCCTTTCAGATCCCAGAACAGGCTGACGTTGACGGCTGTCGTGTGCGGCATCATCTGCACGTAGCTGTTCGACGTGACGTCGCTCATCGAGCCGCTTTCGAGCATCGTGCCGAACGCGCGGATCGGCTGCACCGAGCCCGACGACGAGCCGTACGCGACGCCCATGCGGCCGTCCTTGATGCTCGCGTCGTCGGCGAGGCCCGCATCTGCGAGCGCGAGTTCGCTTGCGCGCACCGAATACATCGACACAGGGCCCATCGAACGCGTCTTCTTGCGCGGATAATGCGCGGGCGTGACGAACTGCGGCAACGGACATGCGAGCCGCGTATGCAACGATTCGAAGTAGTCCCACTCGGGCATGCGCCGCACTGCGTTCACGCCGCTTTTCAGGCGCGCTTCGATTGCGTCCCAGCTATCGCCGAGCGCCGTGACGCCGCCCATGCCGGTAATGACGACTCGCTTCATCAGACCATCCCGCCGTTGACGCCGATCACCTGACGAGTCACATACGAGGCCGCATCCGACATCAGGAAGCTGACCACGGACGCTACCTCGGCAGGCTGGCCGACGCGGTTCATCGGCACCGTCTTCAATGCGTGTTCGAGCGGCATCTCGTCGAGCATGCCGGTTTCAATGAGACCGGGCGCCACGCAGTTGACGGTGATGTTGCGCGTCGCGAGTTCCACCGCGAGCGCCTTGGTCGCGCCGATCAGGCCGGCCTTTGCCGCGCTGTAGTTGACCTGACCGCGATTGCCCATCACGCCCGATACCGACGCGATAGTCACGATGCGCCCTCCGTTGCGGGCACGCACCATCGGCATGGTCAGCGGATGAACGACGTTATAGAACGAGTCGAGACCGGTTTCGATCACGACGTCCCAGTCTTCGTCGGTGAGCGCGGGGAACGCGGCGTCGCGCGTCACGCCGGCGCTGCATACGATGCCGTAGTACGGTCCGTTCGCCGCCACATCGGTTTCGAGCACATCGCGGCACACCGCGCGCTCGCGCACGTCGAACTGCAGCACCCGCGCAGTGCCGCCCTGAGCGGCGATGCCCGACGCCACTGCCTCGGCTTCAGCGCGCCCCGTGCGGCAGTGCACGGACACTGCAAAGCCGTCGGCGGCCAACTGGTACGCAATCGCGCGGCCAATGCCGCGGCTTGCGCCGGTAACGAGAACACGCCGGCTCATGAATTGAAACTCCCTTCGATGAATGACTGAAAATCGGACGGCTGGAAGACCTTGATCACCGCCTCGGCGCAACACACGTCGTCGTGATGAATCGTGCATTCGTATGCACCGTGGCCTTCGTCGCTGCGCAGCAATTCCGTTGCGTGAATCAGCAGTTGCGCGCCGCCTGCGAACGACGGCTGCAACGCCTTGTAGCTGCGCGAACCGAGCAGCACGCCGGGCCGCGCGCGGCCACCGCCACGCATGGCGAGCAACGCAACGTGCGCGGCGATCGACTGTGCCATCAACTCGATGCCGATCCACGCGGGCATCGCGCCTTGCGCGTCCGCATACCAGGCATCGGCATGCACGGTTGCGCGCGCGCTCAGTGTCTGTTCGTCGAACGCGGTGACGGCGTCGATCAGCAGCATGGTGCCGCGATGCGGGATGATCGCTTCGATAGGTTGCTGCAGCAGTTCGTCAATGCTTCGTGTCGAGTTCATCGCGCCTTACCGTGCAAGAATCAGACTGACATTGCTGCCGCCGAACGCAAACGAGTTGCTCATCACGTATTGAGCGCCCTCGCCGCGCGGCAAAAACCGTTCGCTTTCGACGAGTTCCAGCGCGGGCAGCGCGGGGTCCGCTTCACCGTCCCAGATATGGCGTGGCAGTGCAACGTCGTCGCGCGCGAGCGTGAGCCAGGCGAAGCCGAGTTCGGTCGCGCCCGCCGCGCCCAGTTGGTGGCCGGTCAGCGGTTTCGTGCCGCTCGTCGCGACGCCGTCGGGAAACACACGCGACATCAGGTTCGCTTCCATCTCGTCGTTCTTGCGCGTGGCCGTGGCGTGCAAGTTCACATAACCAATCGACGACGGCGCGATGCCCGCATCCGCGATTGCTTCGCGCAGCGCCATTTCGCCACCCACGCCTTGCGGATCGGGGGCCGAAATATGATGCGCGTCGCTCGATTCGCCGACACCCGCGAGGCGCACCGCCGCCTCGTCGCGGCTCATCAGAAATACGGCCGCGCCTTCGCCGACATTGATGCCGCAACGATTGCGGCTCATCGGATTGGTGCGCTCGCCGCTGGTCGATTCGAGCGACGCAAACCCTTGCACCGTCAGTTCGCACAATGAATCGACACCGCCCACCACCACCGCATCGCACATCTGCAATTGCAACAGACGCCGGGCCGACGCGAACGCTTTCGCGCTCGACGTGCAGGCCGTCGAGATCGTAAACGCTGGGCCCTTCAAGCCGAGTGCCGCCGCCGCGAAGGGCGCGGCCGTGCCGATTTCCATCTGCCGGTAGTTGAAGTTCGCCGGCAAGTCGCCCGCTTGCGCCTGATACACGAACGCGGCCTCAGCCGCTTCGATACCGGATGTGCTGGTGCCGAGCACCACGCCGATCCGATGCGCGCCGTAGCGTTCGCGCGCGGCGTCGACGGCAGGCGAGATCTGCGCGAGCGCGGCGAGCAGCAAGCGGTTATTGCGGCAGTCGTAGCGCGTGAGATCGGCGGGCGGAGCGAGATCGAGCGGCGTCAGGACGCTGCCCACAAACGCGTCGCCGATGCCCGTATGCACGGCCGCCATGCCTCGCGCGTGGCTCGCGGCGAGCGCCGGCACGATGCTGTCGAGGTCGCCGCCGAGCGCGTTGATCATGCCAAGCGCGTGCAAATAAACTGGTGGCGCTTTCATGCGGCCCTCCTGGATTCCGATGGCATGCCGATCGGCGCGAGCAGCACCGAGACCGCAATGCCGAGCGCGAGCGTCGCGCCAAAACTCTTTAACGCAGGCATCGCACTCATGCCGAGCATGCCGAACGACAACAGCGTGGTGGCGGCCGAAAGCAGCACGCCCGTCCACACCGCGCCGAGATCCGCGTCCGTGCGCAGGCACCCTTCACGCAGAAATACGGCGTAGTTCGCGCCGACGCCGAGCACGAGCATGAGCGCCAGCCAGTTGAACAGATTGAGCGGCACACGGGCGTAGCCGAATACCGCTAGCGTGACGCCTACTGCGAGCAGTACGGGCAGCGTCACAGCGATGCCGCCGCGCATGCGGTATGCGAGCGGCACTTCGTTCGCGGCATGCCCCGAGTCCGGTTGCTTTCGGGCATAGCGAACGATCAGCAGAATCAGCACCAATGTCAGCGCGCCGCCGAGCCACCAGCCGCTGTCCACGCGATACGCACCGAACAGCTTCGACACGCTTGCGGCCTTATCGACAAAAGCCACGCCTGGCACTGAACGCGCGGTCGCGATCAAGGCGGCCTCGTTGCGCGGTGTCACGCCTTGCGGAATCACGACGGCGGCATACGCTTTCGTCGCCGCATCGACCTGGCCGAGCCACAAATGTCGGTATGGTTGCGACCACGGCGCGGCAAGCCACTGGTCGACGGTCAGAAGAGATTGTGGTTTCGTTTGCGCATTCTTTTCCGCTGCGATCCACGCGTCGGCGACTTCGTCCTTGAAGCCCGCTTGCAGCAACGTGGCGCGCAATGCCGCCGTGTCGTCGAACACATGCTGCGCGAGCAACGCGCGGTCTCTGCTCTGCTGCTGCGCGGACGGCACGAACTGCACGACCGATTGATAACCGCCTACCCCGTTCGGCGTGCCGCCAAGTGCGTCGAGTTTTGCACCCAGCGCTTCGGCACGCTCCAACACGAACTCCGGCGTCTCACCGCGCACGACGAAAAACTGCGCGCTGTTGTCGATCCCCACCGCGTTGCGCACCTTGTCCTCTTGCGCGACGAGCGACGGGTCGCGCTGGATCAGCAGATGAACGTCGTCGTCGCTCGTGAGACGCAACCAGCCGGGAATCGCGACGATCAGCAACAGCGCCGCGACGATCCAGGCGCGCTTGCCGCCGATCAACCGATGCCACGCGCTCAACAAACGCGCCGAGCGTTCGAAGAGTCGCCGGGGACTGCGCTTCGGCGTGTGCGGCAGCAACGCGGGCAACAGCCACATCACCGAGGCGAACGCCGTCACGATGCCTGCCATCGCAAAGCACGCGATCTGCTTGAGCGCGGGAAACGGCACCCACGTGAGAATCGCGT
Organism: Paraburkholderia sp. 22098; assembly: GCF_052045935.1. Classification (NCBI taxonomy): domain Bacteria; kingdom Pseudomonadati; phylum Pseudomonadota; class Betaproteobacteria; order Burkholderiales; family Burkholderiaceae; genus Paraburkholderia; species Paraburkholderia sp. 22098. Next base: position 81,765 of record NZ_JBQEPV010000003.1, read on the forward strand.
AGCCAAGCAGACTCGTGGCAAGCGCTACGCTCAACGCGGGACGCACCGCACGTGCGCCCCGTCGCGCGTCCCAATCGCGCCCGGCACCGAGATAGACGACGAAATACTGGATCGAATAGTCGACAGCTTCGCCGATCAGACTTGCGCCGAATACGAGCGTCAGCAGATGCAGCTTGCCGAATACGAGCAGCGTCACCGCAAGCGCGCAGACGATGCCAAGCGCGGTCGAGACGAAGCCGAGCAGGAGCAGACGCGGCGAGCGGAACACCCACATCATCAACAGCGCGATGCCGACGAGCGACGCGACGCCGATCAGATGCACTTCGCGTTCCGATGCACTGCGCGCCGACTCGGCGTAGAACACGGCGCCGGTTCGTGCGACCGACACGTCGGGGAATGCCTGCTTCAACGCGCTTTCGCCTTGCGACAGCGCCGCGAGCACCGCGTGCTGCGTTTTGGTTTCATAAGCGGAGCCTGGCAGCGTAGCCACGATCAGTACGCTCGTCGCAGCGCCTTGTTGCCCGTCTTGATGCGCCCCTTGATGCCCGTCTTGATGCGATACCAGCAACCCGTCTTCGAGTTCGAGATTCGATGTGGCGAGCGGCAGATTGCCGAGCCAGTGTTCGAGCCAGCCGAATGGATCGTCGGCGAGCGACGTGGTGAGTCCGCCCCGCACCGGGCTATAGATGCGTTGGGCGAGCGCGTCGCGCAACGCGGCGTCGGGCGCCTTACTGCCCGCGATTGCCGCGCGGTCAGCAGGCGTCAGCAAGCCGAAACGATATGGCAGATACAGCGCCGTAATCTGCGACAGATCGAATGGCGGCAACTCCGCCGTCACCGAAGCGAACGCCCCGCTTTTTTGCAGCGAAGCGCCAAGTTGCTTTGCCGCCGCTTTGGCGTGCGCATCGTCGTGACTGGTGACGAGAAAGACCGTGCGGTCGCCCAGAGCGCTCGCCAGCGTATCGACTGCTTTCTCGGCGACCGGATCTGCCTCAGTTGCCGGCAGCAGCGCAAGCAGATTCGTCTGCAACGGCGACGGTCCGGAAAAACGCCAGCCGCAATACAGCGCCGCGACGAGCGCAAGCAGCAGCCACGCGGCGCGCATGCCCCAAGCGTTTTTCGCGGACCTGTGTTGCAGGAGGTCCATCAGGGCGCCCCGAGCAGACTGCGTTCGGCCGCGGCCGGTTCGCTCACCGCCTCGCTCTTGCTGAATTCGAGTTGCGTCGTATCGCCGTTGGCGAGCGCGATACGCAAACTCTGCAGGAAGTCTCCGCCACTCATCTGCAAACCTTTGATCGACTGCGCAAGCTGCGGCTGGTTCGGCGTCAGCTGCATGCGCCAGTGCGCGGCGCTGCCCTCGGCCTGCACGTCGAATTGGGAATAGAGTGCGGACAGATCGCCGCCGAGCATTGCACGCATCATCTTCGAAACTTGCGCGACGCCGCGCGTGCCTTGCGCGCTGTGCGCCGTGACGCGCTGACCGTTGGCATTGATTTCGGCGACGCCTGCATCGGTGATGACATAAGTGGCTTTGTACGGCGTGTCGATACGCCAGATCACGCCGCGCTCACGCAGGAACAACAAGGAACCGGTACTGACGAGCGGCTGCTTCATCGCGGCCAGCGTCTGCGTTTGCGTGAATTGCGCGCGCACCCCTTTGGCTTGAGCGAGATGCGATGCGACCTGCGAGACCAACGCGGGATTGCCGTCTGTAGACGCGGCACACACCGGCCACGCCGGTACGCTCAACGCGCTGGCCACCGCAAACGAAAATGCACAGGCGCGCAGCCCGCTCAACAATCGCACGCCGGAATTCGTTATCGCCATACACGCTCCAGTTTCTCGAAGACCACCGGCGGCGACACGAACTGCAACTCTTGCGTGGCGGCGTCGACCGCCACCTGGATCGTATAGCCCTTGGTGAGCCTCGTGCCCGATTCGCAATCGATAATTTCGTAGCCTATTTTCAGGCGGTTTTCGTGTTCGAGCAGTTGGGTGCGCACGTCGATCTTCTGACCGTACGTAGCCGGGCGAACATACTTGAGATGCGCTTCGACGATCGGCCACAGATAACCGGACGCCTGCATCTCGCGGTAGTCGTAATCGAATGCGCGCAGCAGCGCCGCACGGCCGATCTCGAAGTACTTCAGATAATGGCCGTGCCAGCACACATTCATCGCATCCACGTCGTGGAACGGCACCTCCACTATTGCACTCGCGCTCAGTACCTTGCGGGTCACGCTTTCCGTCGTGCTCATGCTTGCGGCCCTCCGCGATAATCCTGCAACAACCCGCATGCGGCAATGCGCGCAGTCAGCGCGCGCAAATCGTGTTCGAGCGCGCGATCTTCGTCGACGAAAGGCGATTGCGCGCCGACGTTTTCCATGAACGTTCGCAACGCCGCAGGCACCGGCTTCGCGCTGTCGAGGCGCAAGCGCAAACGCGCAGCCTGAACCGCTGCAAGCGTATGCGCGGCGGCAACCTGCTCGGTCAACTCCAGCACGCGCAAACAGTCGCGCGAGGCGATAGTGCCCATGCTGACCTTGTCCTGATTGTGCGCCTCGGTCGAGCGTGAGAACACGCTTGCGGGCATCGTGTTCTTGAGCGCTTCGGCAGTCCACGCGGACGACGAAATCTGCACGGCCTTGAAGCCGTGATTGATCGCGGCGCGCGCGGGCGCGGCGCCAGTCAGGTTACGCGGCAGGCCATTATTGAAATTGACGTCGACGAGGAGCGCCAGTTGCCGGTCCATCAAATCGGCGAGATTGGCGACCGCGACCTTCAGCGAATCCATCGCGAATGCGATATGACCGCCATAGAAGTTGCCGCCGTGCAGTACCCGCTCGTTGTCGGGATCGATCAGCGGGTTGTCGTTTGCGCTGTTCAGTTCGTTTTCGATATCGCGACGCACCCAGCTCAGCGCATCACGCGCAACGCCGATCACATGTGGCGCGCAGCGGATCGAATAGCGGTCCTGCAAACGGTGGCCGGGCGTATCGTCGCGGCCCTCCAGATCGTCGCGTATCCATGCGGCTGCTTGCGCCTGGCCGGCGTGCGGCTTCACCTCGAAGAGCGTGGCGTCGAAATGCGCGGCGCGGCCGTCGAGCGCGACGGTGCAAAGCGCGGTCAGGCGCGCAGTGAGCCGGGTCAGATGATCCGCGCGAGCGAACGCCAGACACGCGAGGCCGGTCATCACCGCTGTGCCGTTCATCAGTGCGAGGCCTTCTTTAGGCGCAAGCGTAAGCGGCGTTTGTCCGAGTTCGTTCCACACTTCACGCACGTCGCGCAGACGTCCTTCGAACATGACTTCCCGTTCGCCCGCGAGTGCTGCGGCGACATACGAGAGCGGCGTCAGATCGCCGCTCGCACCGACCGAACCTTCGGCGGGAATTCGCGGCAGCACGCGATGATTGACGAGGTCCGCGAGGCGTTCGAGCAATACCGGCCGCACGCCTGAGAAACCATAGGCGAGCGAGTTCAGACGCGCGGCGATGACGGCGAGCGTCTGTGCATCGTCGAGATATTGGCCCATGCCGCAGCCGTGGTAACGCGTGAGTTGCAACGGCAACGCTTCGACGAGCTCCATCGGCACGTCCACCACACAGGCGTCGCCGTAACCGGTGTTGACGCCGTAGACCGTCTCGCCCGCGGCAAGATGGCGGCGCAGAAAATCCGCGCCGCGTTGAATACGGGCGCGCCATGCCGGGTCCGCGTTCAACGCAACCGGCGCGCGATGCTGAGCAATCGCGACGACTTCTTCGATACTCAGCTTGCGCCCGCCGATCACGACGCGAGCCGCGTGGCTATCGCCGTTGGAAGCCGCATGCGCGCCGGCATCCGGCGCGTCGATCAGGTCATGTTCGGCCATTCGCGTCTCGCTTGGGGCGAGCCCAGAAATCGAAGAAGTTGAACCATTGATAAGGTGCCTTGCGACAGTAATGTTCGAGACGCACTGCATAACGCTGCGCCCAGGCCGCGAGATGCTGCGTGCGTTCGCGGCGCGGCAATTCGATGCGCTCGGCGAACGGCTCGAAATAAAGACGATAACCGTCGTGTTCTTTCAGACAGAAGAACAGGTAGACCGGACAGCCGAGTGCATGCGCGAGCACATATGGACCTTGCGCGAAAGGCGCAGTCGCGCCGAGGAAACGCGCCTCGGTGGTGCGGCCGGCTTCGTGCGCAGGCACACGGTCGCCGACGATCACCAGCAACTCGCCCGCGTCGACGCGCTCCTGCATCATCATCGCGGTTTCGGGCCCGAAGTCCGCGACTTCCAGCAGGTGCCGCGTGAACTCGCTATTCGCGGAGGCCAGCACGCTGTTGAAGCGGCGCGCATGTTCGGTATAGACGACTGCCGTGACTTTCGCATACGCGCCCTGTGCGGCGAGCGCACGGGTCATCTCCAGATTGCCGAGATGCGCGCCGATAACAAGCGCGCCCTTGCCGCTCGCGACCAATGCTTCGAATGCCGAAGGATCTTCGAACTGGACGTCCGCATTGTTGACGCGCCCGGACCACGCGGCGAGCTTGTCGAAGCCCGATTGGGCGAATGCCAGCATGTGACGATACGCGGAGAGCCAGCCTGGGCGAGGCGTATCGCCGCGCGGTTCGGCTTCGTGCAGACGCCTGAAGTAATTCGCCGAGGCCTCGCGCGCGGCACGTCCGGTCAAAAGGAAATATGCAACGATCGGATGCAGCCACAGCCCGGTGAAGCGGCGGCCGAACAGCTTGCAACTGAGCGCGAGCAATGACATGCCCAGATGACTGCCACGTTCGGCAATACGCCACCAGTCCTGCGCTTCAGGGCTACCGCTTTGTTTGCTTCGTGTATCGGCTGGCGCGGCACGCCGTGGCATGAACTTGTGCGCGAGCAACATGGGCAGACGCGCCAGCATGCCGCAGACGAGCCGCGTGTGGCTGCGGCTGATGCGCACGTTGTCCCACAGCACGTCGAAATGCGAAACGCCGTCGCTCGCGTAGGTGACGCGCGTGGGAATCGCGCGGAACGCGGCGCGACGCCAATAGAGACGCACGAGAATTTCGATGTCGAAGTCCATGCGCGTGGGCAACTGCACGCTGTCGATCAGATCGCAAGCCAGCGCAAGCGGATACAGGCGAAAGCCGCACATGGAATCGCGAATGGTCAGCGAAAGCGTTTCGATCCACACCCAGACATGCGTCAGATAACGGCCGTAGAGACGCGCTTTCGGCACGCTCTCGTCGTAGACGGGACGGCCGAGAATAACCGCACCCGGTTCGGCGCGCGCCGCTTCGATGAAGCGCGGTACGTCGGTGGCGTCATGCTGGCCGTCGGCGTCGATCTGCAACGCGTGCGTGTAGTGGGCGTCGCGCGCGGCGCGCAACCCCGCCATCACCGCTGCGCCTTTGCCGCCGTTGACGGGCAGGCGCAGTAACGTGAGCTGCGCCGCGTACTCTCGCGCAAGTTGCGCGAGCACCTGCTGCGTGGCCTCGTCGCTGCCGTCGTCGACGACAAAAATCGGCAAGCCGTGCACCGCGAGATGCGCGACGGTCGCACCAATTGCGTCTTTGTGGTTGTAGATCGGGATCACGATGCAGGGAGCGAAGTTCATCATGCGTCCGCCCGATAGACGATCACGCCCGACGCACATTCGCGCTCGTTCGCCCGGTACGCGAACTGCACGCGCTGACGTGCGGGATCGTGCGCGAGCGTGAGCTTGAGCACCGCGCCCGGCCCAACCGGTGCCATGAACTTCAATCGATCGATCGACGTGAAACCGCGCACGCAAGGCAGTTGCTCCGCGGCCAGACGCATCGCCCAATCGATCTGTACAACGCCCGGCAGAATCGGCAAGCCCGGAAAGTGGCCGGCGAAATGCGTGAGCGTGGCGGGCACGCGCAACTCGTAATGCAGTGTCTCTCCGGTGTCGCCACCGCGCGCTTCGGCCAGCACTTCGACGCCTTCGGCGCGCGGCTCGAACGTCGCTGCGACCGCCGAGACCGGCAGCTTGCCGCGTGCGTCGAACGGCAACGCGAGACGAAAGCGCCAGTGACGCGGCAACACGACGACGTCGAAATAATCGGCGAGATGTCGGCGCAAGGTTTTCGCGAGCAGCACGCGGCCTTCGTCGCGCAATGCTTTATTACCCGCTTCGGTCAATGCGACGACAGCGCCGACGCGCTCTCGCACGCCGCCCTCGAGCGGCACGATTGCGGCTTGCGTGACATATGGATGCAGCGCCAAGCGCGCTTCAAGTTCCGGCAGCGACACGCGCTTGCCGTCGAGCTTCATCACGCGATCGAGGCGCCCTTGCAAACGGAAGCGGCTTTGCTCGTCGAATGCGATCCGGTCGTCGGTGCGATGCCAGCCGTTGTGGTCCAGATGCGGTGAGCGCACGCTGAGCGCACCGTCTTCGTCGCGGCGCACTTCAATGCCGGTCACCGGTTGCCATGCATCCGTCTGATCCTGGCGGCGCCATGCAATGCCACCGGTCTCAGTGCTGCCATAGATTTCGAGCGGCGCAGCGCCGTAAGCCGCCGCATATTCGTGCGCGGCTTCGAGCGCGAGCGGACCGCCCGACGAGAAAAAAGCGCGCGGTGCGGGCGTCAATCCGGTGAAGCCAGGCAGCGCAGGCCAGCGCGATAACTGCGCGGGCGTCGACACGATCACCGCCGCGCCGCACTGCGCGAGCTGCGCTTGCAGATGCAGCGGTTCGATGCTGATCTCACGGTCGAATGCGCGGCCGGCGGCCAGCGGCCACATCACGCGAAACAGCAGACCGTAGATGTGATGATGCGGGACGCTCGCGAGCATCGTCGCGTCGCCGACCAGCGCACCCCACTGCTTTTCGAGCGTATGCACCTCGGCGTTGAACTGCGCGAGCGTTTTGCGAATCGGCTTGGGCCGGCCGCTGCTCCCCGACGTATAGAGCGTGAGCGGTGCTTGCGGGTCGATATGTGCGCCCAGAGCTTGAGCGGCGTCGGCGGCGGCGGCGGCTTGCACATGCGGCGCCAGCGTGGCGTCGGTGAGCACGACGTCGTACGCATCGGCGAGGTCGGCGAGATAGCCGGGCGTCGCGTTCGCAGGAATCACCGGCTCCTTGCCGCATGCGAACAGCGCAAATAACGCGCAGGCGAAATCGAACGGATCGTCGATACACAATGCGTAGCGTTGCGCCGCCTGCGACTGCACGGCCGCCCGCAGCGTCGCAACGCGCGCGCGAAATGCGGCGCGATCGAGCAGCAAACCGCGATCGCGGCATACCGGCGTAGCGGCAGCCGCTGTACTCAACGGAGTCGACAACAGGTCGTGCAACGCGATCATGCCGCCTCCGAACGCGCGGCGCGCGGCAGCACCACGAGGTAGCGCCATATGACCTCGGCGATCAGCAAGACACCGATCAGCACGTAAGCAATCGCGCCGTTATAGAGCGACCAGCTCGCGCGGCTCCAGTAGAGCGCGGTATAAGCGGAGAAAGCACCGTTCAGCAGAAAAAACACACACCACACCTGAGTAACGCGCCGCGTATGGCGCACTGCGCCCGGTGGCAGATCGGGGTTGCCGAGGCGCGCGAACTTTTCGATCATCGACGGCCCGTGCACGAGCGTCGCGCCGAACGCGATCAGCAGTCCGAGATTGACGAGCGATGGATACAGGCGCAACAACAGCTCGCTGTTGGTCAACACGATTGCCGCCGACGCGCAGCTGAGCAAGCCGACCACCGTCCAGTCGATTGCGGAAAGGCGGCGCAGCGATGTCGCGACCGGACCGCTGCCGGCCCAGCGCTGCAACCACAGGATCGCGAACAGCATGCAGCCGACATAACGCGGCGTGTCCCACCGCCACGCGCACAGGATCAACGCCGGATAGGCGAGCTTCACCAGCACTTGCACGACTGCCTTGACCCAATGACGCCCGCCGGTGGACGAGGCGCCGGAAGCAGGCGCTTCAGTCGCAGCCACCGGCGTTCCCGAGCGCACTGCCGGCATCAGCCTTGGGCCGCCAGCAGGGATTCGACAGCACCGATCACGTCGCCGACCGTGCGCACCGACTTGAACTCTTCGGGCTTGATTCGGCGGCCGGTCATTTCCTGCAGCTTGATCGCGAGATCGACGGCGTCGATGCTATCCAGATCGAGGTCTTCGAACAGATGGGCGTCGGGCGTCACGCGCTCGGGCTCGATTGCGAAGTTTTCTTTGAAGATGGCGCGGATGCGTTCAAGAATCTCTGCCTCGGACACGATTTATTCCCCTTTTCTGTTGGTTTCGTTCGCAGCGTGCGCCGCTTCGCGCTGACTCTCGACCAGCGCGGCCAGCGTGCTGATCGAGCGGAAGTGTTCGCGCGTGCGTTCGTCGTTTGCCGCAATGGTCAATTGGTATTGTTTGCGCAGCACGATGCCGATTTCGAGCGCGTCGATCGAATCGAGACCGATGCCGTCGGTATCGAACAACGGCGCGTCGTCGTCGATATCGGCGGGACTCAGGTCTTCCAGATCGAGTGCTTCGATAAGGAGCTGCTTAATTTCCAGTTTTAAAGAATCCATAATCGAACAGGTGCTGAGTAATGTGTGCTTCGACGGCACTCGTCACGCTGCGCGCAGCGAGAGCCGGTGTGGTGTCGTCTGCCTTGAGCTGGTCCACGCCCAATGGTTCCAGCACGTTCACGCGCATGCGGAACGCTCGCGCGGGCACGTGGTACCAGCGCATCTGCTTCGTGAACGCGGGCGGATCGCAATCCATCAGCACAGGCACGATCGGCGCGCCGACCTTCAACGCCATATGCGCGAAACCGCGCGAAAACGCATGCAACCGGTTCGGCGCGGGGCTGCGCGTGCCTTCCGGAAATATGATCATCGTATAGCCCGCGGCCAGCTGCCTCGCGCCGGCCTCGACCAGTTCGGCGGGATCGACATTGCTGACGTATTCCGCCGAGCGCACGATGCCCCAGAAACACGGATTGCTCCAGTGCGCGTTTTTCACGACGCAGCATGCATGCGGCGTGAGCGAGAGCAGCACCATCACGTCCAGATACGTGGGGTGATTCGCTACCACGATGGACGGTGTGCGCGCGCGCAACGCATCCACGCCCGAGACTTCGAGCTCCATCACGCCGATGCGCTGCAGTACGGCGACAAGCGCGCGGAAGAACCAGTGGATCACGCCCGTCACTGCAAACTGTCGCGACGCGCGATGCGGCCACAGCCACGCGAGCGGAAACACGAGCACAGAAAATAGCACGCCGCAAATGCCGAACACGACGAACGCCATGCCGGTGGCAAAGAGTCGCCAGGCGTAATCAAGCCGTGCAGTCATGCCATCCCCAATGCCAGAGGGCGCCGGCGCCCTGCCAGGCCGCCGGCTTGCCGGTTTCGAGACAGTGCAGCAGCGCCTGGCTTTGCGTGGCGAAGCGCGTTTCCGCTTCGGCGGTATCGGGCGGTTGCGCCGCGCCAGTTGCACCTGTTGCCGCACTGTGGCCCGGCGCTACGCTTGTTTCAGCCGTCGGGCAGGGGTCGCGCTGGCCGACTGCGCGCGCGGTATCCGGGGCGACAGCCGAGGATCGCGCGCACACGAGATGGCCCAACGCGCCTTCGCTGCTCAGCAGAATAGCGATCGCGCCGCCCTGGACTTCGTCTTCGATGGTGCCGTATGCGGGATCTGCGGGCTCGTCCGCGTAGACGAGCAATACCGGCGACGCAGGTTGCGTCGCGAATTGCGCATAGGCTTCGAGGAGCGCATAGCCGAGCGTTTCGGGCCCGGCGGAGATCGCGCTCGCCGCCGAGCGGTCGCCGCGCGCAATGCCGAACACGCCCGTCATGGCGTTGAGCACCGAGAGGCTGAAGGCGGTCGGCGAAACGGGCTCGCCGGAGCTGATTGCGCGGAGGATGTCGGTAGTGCGGCGCAATTCTCCGTGCCGCGAGGCGAACACGACGCGGGCCTCGTCGGCGCCGACACAATCGTGCGCAACCTTCAGCGCGACTCTGGACAGAGTGCTGAGACGCCGCCGCACGATCGGCTCGATAAAGCCGATGTCGGGTGCGGCAGAAGCGGCGGCAGGCCAGCTAGACCAGCGAGCGACCGGAATGGTCCAGTGCGGATCGGGCATATCGGTGTTCGCGCGTAGAAGCAGGGAGAGGTTGAAGCGCCTGACGGAACACGCAGCCTTCATAGCGTATGCGCGCCGCGCGGACCGGCAACTCCAGCCGCGGGTCGATCAGTCTTTTTGTAGGTTCACCGAAATTAACGGCACTTCGGCCAGATTATTTAGGTGCCTCTGACAATCGACCTTATAAATTGGCTCCGGCTCCCGCAGTGGCCGGAATCATACTGAAGATTTTCGTTTAAATCAGCCAAAAAAGACGTATCCATCTGTATCCGTGTCGCGATTGCCACGGTGCCGTTCAGGCCATATTGGATTTCGCGGACGTTTCAAGGGACGCTTGGGAATCTACCTATGGCGGTGTGTTTTCCTGTCGGATTGCAGTGTTGCGCAACGCGGCTTACGTTAAAAGCCGCTTGAAACTTTCAATAAACTTTCTGCGAAGGCTGTTGCACTTCAATACATTCATTTTGCCGGCCGATGCAAGGGTCGGCGCTGCGGCCGTCATGCCGCGCCTGCTATAATCCGCCCCTCATTGGGGAGTAGCCGCCCCGCAGCGCGTTCGTCCGGCAAGCAGGCCGGGCTCGTGGAACGCGAACTCGCGGGGGCGCCTGTCAACAGACTTGGCCGTCACGGCCATGGCAGCCGCAGCCTCAGGCCTGGCGAGACCGATGACCCACACCCCGCCGCAATTGGGCCCGGCGTGTCGTGGGTCGTCGCTCGTTCAATCTCGGCCCGGGAATTCAAAACAACGTGATCCACGCTTTTCTCATTTCGACCGGAGCGGTCGCGCTCGCCGAGATCGGCGACAAGACGCAATTGCTGTCGCTCGTGCTTGCCGCGCGTTATCGGAAGCCGGTGCCGATTATTCTGGGCGTGCTGGCGGCGACACTCGTCAATCACGCGGGCGCGGGCGCACTTGGCGCGTGGCTCGGCTCGCTGCTCACGCCGACCGTGATGCGCTGGGCGCTGGCTATTTCGTTCATCGGCATGGGTTTGTGGATTCTCGTGCCCGACAAGCTAGCCGATGACGAGGCCAACACGAACCGCACCCACCTCGGCGTCTTCGGCGCAACTGTCGTGGCATTTTTCCTGGCGGAGATGGGCGATAAGACGCAGATCGCGACGGTGGCGCTGGCCGCGCGGTTTCACGATTTCTTCGGCGTGGTGGCCGGCACCACGCTCGGCATGATGATCGCCAACGTGCCGGCGATCGTGCTCGGCGACCGTTTCGCTCATCGTCTGCCGACCGGCGTCGTGCATGGCATCGCCGCCGTGCTATTCGTCGTTCTTGGGACAATGGCGCTGTTCGGCGCAGGAATCTGAAGCGAACCGCGCGATCCGGGCGCCAGCCGGATTGCGCGCCGCCGCGCTCACCACTCCGTCACCGCTGCATCACTGCGCGGCTTTTGCGCCGGACGCGGGCGCGGGCGCCATTGCCGATGCCGGTGCAGCGGCGGGCACGGGCGTTTCGTTCGGAGCGCCTGCGCCGGTGCCTAGCGGAATCTTGACCGTACGCACAACGCCATTGCCGAGCGGGAAGTCTGCGAGCGCGCTGCGAGCGAGATACGGCATGGCCCTCACCAGCGACGACTCGCCGCCCGAATTGCGCGCGGTCACGTTGTAGACCTCCTTGCCGGTCGCGCTCTCCGTGATCCGAACACCGAGCAGATGCGTGAAGATCGGATAGCTCTGGTTCACGTATCCGGCGGGAAACGGTCCCCATGGCCCCCACGGATCGTACGGACGCCCCCACCCCCAGTAAGGCGCCGGCCACGGGTTGTAATAGACCGGCTCGGCCACTGTCACCACGTCCGAGCGAATTCCATACGAGAGTCCGACCAGATAGCGCGCCTGCGCGCCGTCCACCTGGCGAAACGCGTGCGTGGCCAGTTCATTGGCGACGATGCGCTCATACGTGGTCAGTTCGAGATTGTTCCGCTGATCGGGTTCGCGCATGAACGCGTAGGTGCGCGTCGCGTCGCCGCCGCTCCAGTCGGAGAACGCGGTGACCTGCGTCGTCACATAAGTCGTGCAGCCGGACAGCAGCACGGTCAGCGCCGCCAGCAGCAGCATGGCGCGGCGCGTCCATCGATTCGTTTTCATGGTCTACCTCGTGAAGCGTTTGGGTCGGCTCGGGTTCGTATTGTACGTAGACCGTAGGCCAGGCCTCACGTTCCGGGCCCCGCCGCGTGGCCCTATGTTTGTCTGGACGGCCGCTCGCGCGCCGGCCTTGCGGCGCGTTGGGAACGGTCGAAAGTTCGCTCCGCACGATTCGCCGAGGCTTTGTACAATGGCTCGACAAGCCCGGCTCACACGCCTTCGTGCGCCGGCCGCTCGAGTCCCATCACTACAGAACGCCATGGCCGATACCGCAACGCCCAATGTGATCCGCCGCGCCGATTATGCGCCGCCCGCTTTCCTGATCGACACCGTCGCACTCGAATTCGACCTGCTGCCGGAACGCACGGTCGTGAAGAACACAATGCGCGTGCGCCGCAATCCGGACGCGTCGCGCGCCGCGCATCTCGAGCTAATGGGCGAACAGCTTGAGTTCGTCAGCGCTACGCTCGACGGCCAGCCGTTCGCCAACGCGCATGCGCACGAACACGGGCTGGTCCTCGACAACGTGCCGGAGAAGTTCGAGCTCACGCTCACGAGCATCTGCAATCCGGCCGCGAACACCACGCTCTCCGGCCTGTATGTTTCGAGTGGGAATTTCTTCACGCAGTGCGAGGCCGAAGGCTTTCGCCGCATCACGTACTTCCTCGACCGGCCGGACGTCATGGCCACTTACACGGTGACGCTGCGAGCCAGCAAGGCCGATTACCCCGTGCTGCTGTCCAACGGCAATCTGCTCGAAGAAGGCGATCTGCCGGACGGCCGCCATTTCGCGCGCTGGGAAGATCCGTTCAGAAAGCCGAGCTATCTGTTCGCACTTGTCGCCGGCAAGCTCGTTGCGCTGGAAGAGCGCGTCAAGACGGGTTCGGGCAAGGAAAAACTGCTGCAGGTATGGGTCGAGCCGCACGATCTCGACAAGACGCGTCACGCAATGGATTCGCTGATTCACTCGATCCGCTGGGACGAGGAGCGCTTCGGGCTCGAACTGGATCTGGACCGCTTCATGATTGTCGCCGTGAGCGACTTCAACATGGGCGCGATGGAGAACAAGGGGCTCAACATCTTCAACACGAAGTATGTGCTGGCGAATCCCGAAACGGCGACCGACACCGACTTCGCGAATATCGAGGCGGTGGTCGGCCACGAATATTTCCACAACTGGACCGGCAATCGCGTGACCTGCCGCGACTGGTTCCAGTTGAGCCTCAAGGAAGGCCTGACAGTATTTCGCGATCAGGAATTTTCGGCCGACATGGCCGCCGGCGAGGCCGACGGCAGTGACGAAGCCGCGCGCGCCACCAAGCGCATCGAAGACGTGCGTGTGCTGCGCCAGATGCAGTTCGCCGAAGACGCCGGACCGATGGCCCACCCAGTGCGTCCCGAAAGCTACGTCGAGATCAATAACTTCTACACGATGACGGTCTACGAGAAAGGCTCCGAAGTCGTGCGGATGTATCAGACGCTGTTCGGCCGCGAAGGGTTTCGCAAAGGCATGGACCTGTATTTCAAGCGGCACGACGGCCAGGCCGTGACCTGCGACGACTTCCGTCACGCGCTCGCCGACGCGAACGGCCGCGACCTCGCGCAGTTCGAGCGCTGGTACAGCCAGGCGGGCACGCCGCGGGTGACGGTGCGCACGCGTTACGACGCCGCGCAGCAGCGCTACAGCGTAACGCTCACGCAAGGTTATGGCGACGCGGCACCGGCCGCACGCGAAACGCAAAAAGGCCCGCTGCTGATTCCGTTTGCGATCGGCCTGATCGGCAAAGACGGGAAAGACTTGCCGTTGCAACTGGAGAGCGAGCCGAAGGCTTCGGACTCGACCACTCGCGTGCTCGAATTCACGCAGACCGAACAGACCTTTACGTTCGTCAATGTGGCGCAGGAACCGTTGCCATCGCTGTTGCGAAATTTCTCGGCGCCGGTGATCGTCGAATACGATTACTCGGCGGATCAACTGGCGTTCCTCCTCGCGCACGACAGCGATCCGTTCAACCGCTGGGAAGCCGGTCAACGGCTCGCCACGCGCGAGTTGCTGACGCTAGCAGGACGGGCCGCGAGCGGCGAGGAACTGCAGCTCGACGACTCGGTGGCGGCCGCGTTCGCACGCGTACTCACGGACGAGTCGCTCTCTCCAGCCTTCCGCGAACTTGCATTGATGCTGCCGTCCGAAGCGTATCTCGCCGAGCAGATGGCCGAATCCAATCCGGCGGCCGTGCATGCGGCGCGGCAGTTCGTGCGCAAGCGCCTCGCCAATGCACTCAAGAACGACTGGCTCAAGATTTACGAGCAACATCGCACGCCCGGCCCGTATGAAGCCACGCCGGCGGCGGCAGGCCACCGTGCGTTGAAGAACCTGGCGCTGTCTTATCTCACGGAGCTCGACGATCCGTCGGAAACGGTGCGGCTCGCGTCCGCGCAATACGATGCGGCGAACAACATGACGGACCGCGCGGCGGCGCTGTCCGCGTTGCTCAATGCATCGGCGGCAAATGGCGGCAGCGCGGAAGCGCAGCATGCGCTCGACGACTTCTACCGGCGCTTCGAGAAGGAGCCGCTTGTGATCGACAAGTGGTTCGCTTTGCAGGCCACGCAGCGCGGCAGCGCGCAGCGTCCGGTCATCGACGTCGTACGCAAGCTGATGACGCATCCGGCCTTCAATCTGAAAAATCCGAACCGCGCGCGCTCGTTGATTTTCAGCTTCTGCGCGGCCAACCCCGCGCAGTTCCATGCCGAAGACGGCTCGGGTTACGCGTTCTGGGCGGACCAGGTAATCGCACTCGACGCGATCAACCCGCAAGTGGCCGCCCGCCTCGCGCGGTCGCTCGAATTGTGGCGCCGCTTCACGCCGACGCTGCGCGAAGGCATGCGCGCGGCGCTGGAAAAAGTGGCGTCGCAGGTCAAATCGCGCGACGTGCGTGAGATTGTCGAGAAAGCGCTCGCATGACGCTCCGCTGACGCGGTCCTCCGTATCGAAAAGCCGGCACACGTTGCCGGCTTTTTTTTCGCCCTTTGTTTTACGACGACTTCGGGTCTCAGACTCGCATCGACGTTAGCCGTCTGGCTGACTGGTCGGCCGCGTCCGGACGGGTGAAAGTAAACGCATCCATTTAACGTTTTACGTTTAACGCGATTCGTTATATGATCCCATGATCACGACATTTGGCGACAAGGCTACGGCGAGAATCTTTCAGGGCAAGTTCGTGCATACGTTGCCGCGTCATATCCAGGCGCTCGCGTACCGCAAGTTACTGATGATCGACGCTGCAGACTGCATCCACAGCTTGCACACGCCGCCCGGCAACCGGCTCGAAGCACTGCAAGGCCAGCGCAGCGGGCAATGGAGCATCCGGATCAACGCTCAGTGGCGCATCTGTTTCCACTTTATCGAAGGCGAGGCGCTGAATGTTGAGATTGTCGACTATCACTGATTATTGGGAGACCGGCATGGTCATCAAACGCTCCGATCTGGACAGTATCGATTTCTCCGACATCGACGCGGGAGACAGCATCGAGGAGATCCATCCGGGTGAGATTCTGCGCAGCGAATTTCTCGAACCGCTCGGCATGTCAGTCAACGCGCTTGCGCTCGCGTTGCGCGTACCGGCGCCGCGCATCAACGACGTGGTCCGCGGCAAGCGCGCGATTTCCGCGGACACTGCGCTGCGCCTCGAGCGCTATTTCGGCGCGAGCGCGCAGTTCTGGCTCAACCTGCAAATCGCATACGACCTGCGCGTTGCCACGGCGGCAGCGGGCGAGCAGATCGAACGCGAGATAGAACCCATGCCTAAGGCGGACCGTCCGAAGCTGCCGAAGGTATCGGCGGAACACGCCCGGGCTGCGGCGCTCGCAGCAAGCGTGAGCGGCAACGCGACGGGCGGAAAGGCCCGGCGCAAAGGCTGAACGGCTCGCTCACGCAGAGCCGCTGGCACCGATCGGGCGCCATTGCATGCGCGCTCCGATGTCAAAAGCACAGAGCGGACACACCGAGCGGTTAAAATCGGGATATTCCTCAAGCCTCCTGGAGTACAGCAATGTCCTTGCAACGTCGTACCACTCTCACGAAGTACCTGATCGAGCAGCAGCGGGAAACCAATAACCTGCCGGCCGACCTGCGGCTTTTGATCGAAGTTGTCGCACGGGCATGCAAGGCGATCAGCTATCACGTTAGCAAAGGCGCATTGGGCGACGCACTCGGCACGGCCGGCAGCGAGAACGTCCAGGGTGAAGTACAGAAGAAGCTCGACATTCTGTCGAACGAAATCCTGCTCGAAGCCAACGAATGGGGCGGCAACCTGGCGGGCATGGCGTCGGAGGAAATGGAGCAGTTCTTCCCTATCCCCGCGAACTATCCGAAGGGCGAGTATCTGCTGGTGTTCGATCCGCTCGACGGCTCATCGAACATCGACGTGAACGTTTCTATCGGCACGATCTTTTCGGTGCTCCGCTGCCCAGATGGCCAGCAGCCCACCGAACAGTCGTTCCTGCAGCCAGGCACAGAACAGGTTGCTGCGGGTTATGCGGTGTACGGACCGCAAACCGTGCTGGTGCTGACCACCGGCAACGGCGTGAACTGCTTCACACTCGACCGTGAACTCGGTTCGTGGGTGCTCACGCAAAGCGACATGCGCATTCCTGTCGAAACGCGGGAGTACGCAATCAATGCGTCCAATGAGCGTCACTGGTATCCGCCGGTTGAGCAGTACATCGGCGAACTCAAGCAGGGCAAAGACGGCCCGCGTCAAAGCGACTTCAATATGCGCTGGATCGCGTCGATGGTGGCAGACGTGCACCGTATCCTGAATCGTGGCGGCATCTTTATGTATCCGGCCGACAAGCGCACGCCGGAGAAGCCGGGCAAGCTGCGGCTCATGTACGAAGCGAACCCGATGGCGTTCATCGTTGAACAGGCGGGCGGCGCTGCAACCAACGGCGAAAAGCGCATCCTCGACATTCAGCCCAAGAGCTTGCATGAGCGCGTTGCGGTGTTCCTCGGATCGAAGAACGAAGTGGACCGCGTGACCCGCTACCATCTCGAAACAAAAAAGTGATTCGAGGGCTTGCCAAGCCAATAAAGAAGTCCCTATAATCTCGTTTCTCCTGATGCCGGAATAGCTCAGACGGTAGAGCAGCGCATTCGTAATGCGAAGGTCGGGGGTTCGATTCCTCTTTCCGGCACCATCAAGATTCAAGCAAAAAGCCCAGTCCTCGTGACTGGGCTTTTTGCTTTTCATCGACCTTTTTTGCTTTTCGTCGACCTATCCCGCTCGCTTCCTAGCCACGCAAGTCAGGTCTACCAAATTGCGCGACTGTCCCCAGGTTGCGCGCGACGATCGTGTCGCTCATCTGACCGGCGCCTTCTTTGCCGTCCGTGCGCTTAGCGCCTCCGTACGCTGCTACTGCTTCATTCGGCGCTGACGGAAACCACGAGATGCGGCCATCGCATTCGATTCCGACCTGCCGTCCATTCCAGTACACAACGTTTTCCATGACGAACCCTCTGAATGCGAAGACAACCATCTTCCGCGTTGGCCGGCGGGGGTCAGTTGTCCACCGCACTGTGGCCGACCGAAACCAGCCACCTTCATCATAGGATTCGACGCTGATGCGGCGAGGCTCGTCACTCAAGCAGACGAAGTTTTGGCGCAAAGTGTGCAGCGTTGACGCCGGCAACACGACACGGCTGACGCACTCGCATGCGAGGAGAGCCTTATGCGTATCGCGCTTAAAATTTGGCGCCTCGTCAACGAGGTGACAAATAAATCGTTTACAAAGTAATCACCGTGGTTACGACAGAATAAATGTCCGATCGGCAATAAACGAACGTTCGCTTTTTACCGGGAAGATTATGCCGATATCGCAATGCACCAATTGATCGCCAATCCGGGAATACCCGGGCCATACTGACGACTTATACCGCGAGGGTGCCGCTCACCTTCGCAACAGCCCGTCAGATAAGGCTCGCGAGAGAATTTCGAAACATTCGACATCGAAACTGTACGGAAGACCACGAACGACGACACAAGCAAACCTATAAATTTCATCAGAAGCTCTGCTGAAATGGTGCGCTGTGCCGTTAAAGCAACAAAGATGGTGTGATGCTAATCGGACACTGGTGCGAAACGGGGCACGAGGCCGATAATCGGTTTGTAAAGGAGAACGATCATGGATGCCAAACCACCGAAGATCCCGACCCCGGACAAAGTCTTTAGCCCGGATCCGGAACCTGTCGGCGTCGAGTTTCTCGGGGCGGAATTGCCGGAGCATGTGCGCGCCTTTTTCGACGAACAACGCAAGTCTTGCGACGCAAAGTAATTGTGCAGCGGCGCGACTCGGTAGCGGTCCTTGTGCTTGGCACGAGGCGCGGTGCCGCGCGGCTCGCTGATTTCTTTGGATCACTCTCACCAGGCTGACTAGCGCTGACTGGCGTTGACGCTCGCACTCGAGCCTGCGACCGCCTCTGACCGCGTGAACCGGCTGTTCTGGCGCGACCGGCAGCACCGCTTTGATGCCGGCGAAAACGCTTGGGCAATGAAGCATCGTCTATGCTTCAGCTTTCCTTCCACAGCCGCCCGGCCATCGTCCACCTTATGAATCGCCTGTTTCGCTTCGCCGCGCCGTGCGCGCTCGCCCTTCTCGCATCACTCCTGGCTGCCCCTGGTTCTGCCCTCGCCGACGGCGACGATACCGCGCTCACGAATCTGATCGCGCTCGCGTCGCAGCGACTCGCCCTCGCGGAACCGGTCGCGCGCTGGAAGTGGGCTAATCACCAGGCAATCACCGACACGCCGCGCGAGCAGGCGTTGCTTGCTGATGTGGAGAAACGAGCGGCAGCCGCCAACGTCGATCCGGCGTTCGCGCGCGCGTTCTTCCAGGATCAGATCGACGCGAGCAAAGATGTGCAGAACGCGCTTTTTGCGAGCTGGCGCGCAACGCAGCCGCCGCAGGAGCCGGCTCCCGACCTCGCAACGAGCACGCGCCCACAACTGGATCGCTTGACGCAATCGCTCGTCGCCGGCCTTGCTCGCGTGCAACCGCTGCGCGGGGCGCCGGATTGTCCGTCGCGCGTCGCGCAATCGCTGGCTAGCTGGAAGTCTATGACCCGCTATGATTCCGCGCGCTCAACTGCATTGAATCGCGCGCTTGGGCACGTATGCGAAAGCGGTGGCGTCGGCGCAACCGGCTGACGGTTCGGTAGACGCAAGAAGCGGGCGAAGGAAGAACGTTGCGCCGCGAGGAATAACGAGATCCCCCTGGTCACGCGTAGCAGCCGCGCAATCAGGCGAGAGCGGTCAAACGACGCCTACGACTGGCGCGGCGTCCAGCACGCTGAGCGGCATGATCCGCAACCCGCGCGCAAGGTGGCTCTGAAGAATCTTGTAGGTCGACGCTTCGAAGCCGCCGGCCAGACTGGCTGCATGCAGTTCGGTCGCTTGCGCCAGCGACGGCGCATGGCCGATGTAACACCATTGGTCGACGACATGGAAAGCGCGCGCCTGCGACGCTTCTTCATGCTCCTCGAAAACGACGGGCCCCTGGAACGGCCACGGCGCGCCCGCAGGATCGCTCTTCGAAACGCGCGGCACACGGTTGTGCCCCGGCCGCAGCGTCGCGATCCACTGCGCCTCGGCGAGCATCGCACCCAACTCGCCGCCGGTGGCGCGCCACTCTACGCGCCTCACTTGCTGCGCAAGCCGTATATCTTTCGACGAACGTCGTTCGCCTGTCAGATGCGCACGAAGTCGCTGACGGACGCGCACGCTCCGTCCGACGTACAGCGGCAAGTCGTCGTCTCCATAGAATGCGTAGACACCGCATCCGGCAGGTGCGGTCTCAAGCAGATCTTCGGTGATGTCGCCTGCCAACCGGTAGCGCCGCGTCGTGCGCTCGATATGCGCGCGCAGAACGTCTAGCGGCACGAGGCCGTGAAGCCGCTGCCAGAACTGCCAGATCAGATCAGCGTCGGCAAGCGCGCGATGCCGGTCGGACGGCACCAGCGAGTGCCGCTCAACCAGCGCATCGAGCCCGTGGCGCTTTTCAGACGGGAACAACGCGCGCGACAGGCGCACGGTGCACAGCACGTCCGGGTCGAAGGACAGGCCGGCACGGCGGAACTCGCCGCGCAGAAACCCTCGGTCGAAGCTGGCGTTATGCGCGATGAACAGTTTGCCGTTGAGTCGGGCGAACAGTTCGGGCGCGATGGCGTCGAACGTCGGCGCGCCGCGCACCATCGCGTTCGTGATGCCGGTGAGCTGCTGGATGAACGACGGGATCGGTTGCTGCGGATCGACGAGGCTGCTCCAGCGCGAGACGCCGGCCGGCCCTACTTCGACGACGCCGACTTCGGTGATGCGGTGCTCGTTAGTCGAGCCGCCGGTGGTTTCCAGATCGACAAAGACGATGGGATCGCTGAGGGCCGGTTCGGACAAAAACTGTTCAGACATGAAAGGAATGCTTGGACGCGTGACTTTGCGCCAAGTATGCACTAGTTAGCGGCCGGTGACCTGCGGGCATCGGCAGGGCCTCGACCGCTCTTCGCCGGCAAAGGGTCTCCAGGAGTCGGCGGCAGCCTCATCTCGCAACGCGGCGGGGGCTTGAAAAGTACGCGCGTTATATCGACCGTGAGTAATTGAGTCGCAGGTTTAGTAAGGCATTTGGAAATTCTTTTTCTTGTGCGCTTAACAAATTGTTCATCGGATGGATTTTGTGCCCTTTATTTAAATAGGTCCAATGAAACTCCGGCGATACGCACTTTTTTCTGCGATGCGATAGATCGGCGTTCATATCGACAGCCTAATCGCATCGCTCCGCGCGCTTACGTCAATATTACTCAGGCCGAATAACCATCGAATAAAAAGAAAGAAGTATTTTCCGACCGCCAGTGCCTGTAATGCTCTGCAACGTTGATAAGTGTTTCTCCGACTTGTTCGCGGACCGACGCAATCGGATCATGAAACCAGCGTTTGCGGTAATGCGCATCAGGAGGTTGCCATGCAGTTCAGTGATATCCGCCGAATCCTTTCTAATCTGATTCCTCATCTGGAACGATCGCCCGCCGCCTCACCTCTCCCGCCAGAGTCAAGTCAGCCATCGGCGTTGGAATTCGATCCGATGTGGCACGGCGACCACTGGCAGAACCTGCTGTCCTCCCCAATGGACGCCCGACGCTACGTCATGGAAGATTGGACCGCGACCACAACGGATGAGTGGAGTGCGGACCGCGCCGCATCTGCCCACTGATCCTCGCCCGGCGCCATAACGCCACCCCGCCGCCAACTCGCGGCCGACTCGCGGCCGACTCGCCAATTAGCGGACGAAAAAAAAGCGCGACTGGGAAGTCGCGCCGACAAAGGTTTGGAGATCTTTTTCGTCAACGAAAAAGTCCGCTTCGGAAAGCAGAACTTTCAGTATAGCGTTTAATCCCAAACCGATTATTCACACAAAATACAATCGTCTGTTGCTAGAACCACAACAATAAGTTGACGGCTGGATTTCGTTGTTTTTTCGCATCGAATTACCGTCGCGATTTCGCAACGCCACTTCGCATTCATCAGTTCGGATACTTGCTGGCATGCCCGCAGCCATTGACCAGCAAGGCTTTGGCGGAATTCTTTCATCGTTTCGAATCAAGTAATTCTTTATTGCGAGAATCGAAACGTCCATTGAATCAACGCTCTCTCTACACTTTGCGTAACCGGAAATCAGCGCTCTACCTTCAAGCGCACCTTGACACGGATACGCCTCTCGCAGCGCCCGCGTGAAGGTTTCCGAAGCACGATTCACCGCTCACTCTCGCTTTCGGAGTAACAAAATGAAAAAGACTCTCATGGTCGCGGCCCTGACGGGCGTTTTTGCAACTGCGGCGCACGCTCAAAGCAGCGTCACGCTGTACGGCTTGATCGACGCCGGCATTACCTACACCAACAACCAGCACGGTCACAGCAACTGGCAAGAGACGAGCGGTTCGGTGAACGGCAGCCGTTGGGGCTTGCGCGGTGCGGAAGACCTCGGTGGCGGCCTGAAGGCGATCTTCACGTTGGAAAACGGCTTCGGCATCAATGACGGCTCGCTGAAACAAGGCGGTCGCGAATTCGGCCGTCAGGCATTCGTTGGCCTGTCGAGCACCCAGTTCGGCGCCGTCACGCTTGGCCGTCAATACGACAGCATGGTTGACTACGTTGGCCCGCTGGCGCTGACCGGTACGCAATACGGCGGCACGCAGTTCGCCCACCCGTTCGACAACGACAACCTGAACAACTCGTTCCGTATCAACAACTCGGTCAAATACACGAGCGCGAACTACGGCGGCTTCAAGTTCGGCGGCCTGTATGGCTTCTCGAACCAGGCTGACGGTTTCGCAAACAACCGCGCCTACAGCGCGGGCGCGTCGTACAACTGGGGCGGCCTGAACGTCGGCGCAGCATATTTGCAACTGAACAGCAACGGCGCGAACGGCGCGGCTGCGGCGTTCAACTCCGGCGGTGCCGTGTCTAGCGACAATACGTTCTTCGCTCGCCGTCAGCAGACGTGGGGCGCAGGCGCGAACTACGCGTTTGGTCCGGCAACCGTCGGCCTCGTCTATTCGCAGACGAACCTGTCGGGTCTCGTCGGCATCGGCGCAGGTGCTTCGGGCCAAACCGGCGGCATCGGTCTGCCGAGCAACAGCGCGCACTTCCAGAACTACGAAGCAAACGCTCGTTACGCTTTGACGCCGGCTGTCAGCATTGCCGGTTCGTACACGTACACGCGTGCGAGCCTCGCGGGCACCCGTCCGCACTGGAATCAGTTCAATCTGCAAACGGCGTACGCACTGTCCAAGCGCACGGACGTTTATCTGCAGGGTGAATACCAGCAGGTCAACGAAGGCGCGATCGTTGGTGCAGACATCAACGGTCTGGGTGCTTCGAGCAACAACAAGCAGGTTGCGGTCACGGCAGGTCTGCGTCACCGCTTCTAACGCGGCGGGCAGGACCCGCAGCATGGAAGGCGCCGTTCGCGGCGCCTTTTTTATTGCCTGAAAACGCTCCGTGCGGACAAGTTTGCACGAGGTGGCAGACTAGACGTCGCTCTTTGCAGGCGGATATTTGACGTCGAGAATGTCGATTGGCTTCGGACCGGCCGGCGTGTACAACGTCACGGTGTCACCCACCTTCGCCTTCAGCAACGCCCGTGCGATCGGCGAGATCCAGCTCACGTGTCCGATATCGAGATCGACCTCGTCGATGCCGACAATCGTCACGGTGTGCTCTTCACCGTCCTCTGTCGCATATTCGACAGTCGCCCCGAAAAAGACCTGATCGACGTTTTCCTGCTTGCTGCTGTCGACAACCTCGGCGAGATCCAGACGCTTGGTCAGAAAGCGGATGCGCCGATCTATCTCGCGCAGGCGGCGCTTGCCGTAGATGTAATCGCCGTTCTCGGAGCGGTCGCCATTCGATGCAGCCCATGACACGAGCTTCACGACCTCTGGCCGGTCGACGTCGATCAAATGCAGCAGTTCATCGCGCATGCGGTGGTAACCGGCAGGCGTGATGTAGTTTTTGGTTCCGGCGGGGATTTCCGGCTGGGCGACGTCGAGATCGTCGTCATTATCGTCGCTCGACTCTTTGACAAAGGCCTTGTTCATGATGATCCATAAGCTGCAGCAAACGGCTGCTCCACTAGGGTACACGATCATGACAATGAGACAAATCGCAGTTACACGCTTCCCTTTTTTGAAACCTTTGCTATAATCTCGTTTCTGCGTGCGGCTGTAGCTCAGTTGGATAGAGTACTTGGCTACGAACCAAGGGGTCGTGGGTTCGAATCCTGCCAGCCGCACCACTTATTCGAGGGCCTCCCTCCGGGGAGGCCCTTATGTTTTACCCAGTTTTAGTGAAGTAGTGCACCACCTGTTTCGCGTGCGGCTGTAGCTCAGTTGGATAGAGTACTTGGCTACGAACCAAGGGGTCGTGGGTTCGAATCCTGCCAGCCGCACCACCTCTAAAGGGCCTTCCAGTTGGAAGGCCCTTTGTCTTTCCGGCGCGTTTCTGCGTCAACCGCTCGCACGACAGCACGGTGATCGCCGTGTTGCCGTCATGGCCGTGGCGGAGACTGAATATCGCCGATGTGCCCGTCCGGGCTCGGAACCTCTTCAAAAGTATAGCCAGCGGTGGCTTCGGCTATGCGCCGAGCCGTGTTGTCGACCAGCATCTGCGACTCGTGCAGCATTTCGCCCACGCTATCGCCGAACCGGCTTTCCACGAACGCCCGCAGCAGCGCCACGCGCAACGAGTCGCCACGTCCCTCCACCTCACCGCGGCCGCCTTCGAATTCCGCCACGCAGTGTGCAGGGCTTTCCCCGCTACGTTCGCGCATTTCGAGCCGACGCGCGCGCTCCATCACTGCCGCAGCGGCGTCCCATGAGGTGGTCGGTGTGAAACGGCCATCCCACGGACGACCACGATCGTTCCCGCGGATGGCGACGGTCTCGCCGCTGTCGGTGAAGTGAATTTCTCGCACGAAATCGTGCAGGCTGCGGGCCACCCAATAATCCAGTGCGAGGCCTTCGAGGTCAGCTACTTTCATCAGCGTTCTCCCTGAGTTTTCAGGTGAGACTCGCTAGCGGCGCCGGCGTTCCGGCAGAAAGAAGCAGCGCCTCTCCGCCCGATGGGCGGCAGAGGTCAGTAATCGGCCCGCTCGCGGTCGATTCGCATGCCGCCGTCATGCCGGTGATGGCCGTCGTCGCTCGGCCGCTCACGCGCGATGCGCATTACGTCGAGATTTGTACGCACGCGGCGCATGACGTTGGCCAGATGAACGCGATCGCTGACCTGAATCACGAAGCGCAAGATCGTGGATTCCTGCGACAGGTCTTCGTCCATCGCGATATGCACGATGTTCGCGTCTGCAGAAGTAATGTCTGCGGCCACGCGGGCGAACACGCCCTTCGTGTTCTTGACCAGCACCTTGATTGCGACGTCGAACAGACGCCCCGGTTGCGGCGCCCACGCCACGTCGATCCAGCGGCCGGGATCGCGCCGGTGGATTCGCTGTGCAACGCGGCAGTCGGTAGTGTGGATGGCCATGCCGAGGCCAATGCCGATATAGCCCATGATGTCATCGCCCGGAATCGGACGGCAGCATGCGGACAGTTGCACCGACATGCCCTCGGTGCCGGTGATCACGACCGGCGGCGCATGCGGCGTGGAACCGGACTCGGAGCGCGAACCGTCGTCGTCGGCATCGCGGCCGCTCATCAACACTTCGATACGCTTCGCCATGACCGCCGCGACGCGTCGGCCGAGACCGATGTCCGCGAAAATTTCCTGGCCATTTTTGTTGCCCGTCCACTGCACGAGCTTTTCCCAAGCTTCGGGCGTCACGTCCGACAGCGCCAGGCCGTAGCCCTTCAAAGCCTGATCGACGAGACGCTCGCCAAGCTGAACCGATTCGTTCAGCCGCATCGTTTTCAGATAGTGGCGGATCGCGGAACGGGCCTTGCCGGTGCGCACAAAACCGAGCCACGCCGGATTCGGTTTCGAATACGGCGCCGTGATGACTTCGACGATATCGCCGCTCTTCAACTCGGTTCGCAGCGGCAGCAATTCGTTATTGATCTTGACCGCGACGCACTGGTTGCCCAGGTCGCTGTGGATCGAATACGCGAAGTCGAGCGCCGTGGCGCCGCGCGGCAGCGCCATAATCTTCGACTTCGGCGTAAAGACGTAGACCGCGTCCGGGAACAAGTCGATCTTTACGTGCTCGAGGAATTCGCTCGAGTCGCCGGCTTCGCTCTGAATGTCCAGCAGCGACTTCAGCCACTGATGCGCGCGCTTTTGCACATCGTTCAGATCCGCACTGCCGTTCTTGTACAGCCAGTGCGCCGCCACGCCGGCTTCGGCGATCTCGTGCATCTTGCGGGTACGCACCTGGAACTCGATCGGCGCGCCGAACGGACCGACGAGCGTAGTGTGCAACGACTGATAGCCGTTCACCTTCGGGATCGCGATGTAGTCCTTGAACTTGCCCGGCACCGGCTTGTAGAGAGCATGCAATGCGCCGATGCAGGTGTAGCACTCGAGCGCGCTGCCCACCACCACACGAAAGCCGTACACGTCCAGCACCTGCGAGAACGACAACTGCTTGTCGCGCATTTTCTTGTAGATGCTGAAAATGGTTTTCTCGCGACCGGTCACTTCCGCGTCGATCTTCGCGTCGGCGATTGCGCGCTGCACCGATTCCAGAATCTTGCCGACCACTTCCCGCCGGTTGCCGCGCGCCGCCTTTACGGCTTTCTCGAGCGTGGCATACCTATGCGGATTGAAGTTCGCGAAACTCAGGTCCTGTAGCTCGCGATACGTATTGTTCAAGCCGAGCCGGTGCGCAATCGGCGCGTAGATGTCCAGCGTTTCGCGCGCCACGCGACGACGCTTTTCGGGCGGCACCGCGCCGAGCGTGCGCATGTTGTGCAGCCGGTCGGCCAGCTTCACGAGAATTACGCGGACGTCGCGCGCCATGGCGAGCAGCATCTTGCGGAAATTTTCCGCCTGCGCTTCCTCGCGATTGCGAAACTCCATCTTGTCGAGTTTCGACAAACCGTCGACCAGTTCCGCAACCTTTGCGCCAAAACGCTCGGCGAGCTCGGCCTTGGTCACGCCCTGGTCTTCCATCACGTCATGGAGCAACGCGGCCATGATTGCCTGGCCGTCGAGATTCCAGCCGGCGCAGATTTCCGCAACGGCAACCGGGTGCGTGATGTAGGGTTCGCCGCTCTGGCGATATTGGCCGAGGTGGGCTTCGTCGCTGAAATGGAAGGCCGCCTTGACCTCTTTGATCTCTTCCGGCTGCAAATAGCCGGACAACGCGGACGTCAGCTTGGCAATCGATACGACGTCATGCCGGCGCGGCTGCTCCGGCGTGGCGGTCGGCCCGAACAGATGGCGAAACGACTGTTCTAGGACCGCGTCGATGTACTTGCGTGCAGACGAGGGCGAGTCGGCGTCATGCTCCGCTTCCGTGGCGGTGGGCGGGGTAGTACTCATGGTCGCCTCCGTAGCGGTTGAGAGTTGACGCCGGTCTGCACGTTGATGCAATCAGGTGACGCAAAAACTATGGCAAAAATGCTTGCCAACCGAAAACAGAAACAGTGCGCCTTAAACCGGCACCTTCTTCAGCATTTCGACGCCGACCTGGCCGGCCGCGATTTCGCGCAGCGCGACGACCGTGGGCTTGTCACGGCTTTCGATTTTCGGCGTGTGGCCTTGAGCGAGCTGACGCGCGCGATACGTTGCGGCGAGCGCGAGTTCGAAACGATTCGGGATCTGTTTGAGACAGTCTTCGACGGTAATGCGGGCCATGTTGAGTTCCTTCTCAGTATGTTGCTTATTCTACCTTATGTGCTCGAATCGCCGCCGCGCTCAGGGGTGCGGAAGGTGAATGCCGAGCTGCACGAAAAGCTGCGTATGACGCGCGTATTGCGAGGCGAAGCGCGAACGCGTAGCAGCCACGAGACACTGCAGTTCGCCGAGCGCGCGATCGAAGTTCTCGTTGATCACCACATACTCGGCTTCGGCCGCGTGCGCCATCTCGCTGCCTGCAGCGAGAAGCCGGCGCGTAATCACATTCGGCTCGTCCTGGCCGCGCTTTTTCAGACGCTCTTCGAGCGCTTCGAGCGATGGCGGCAGGATAAAAATTTCGACCGCGTTGTGAAACTGCTTCTTCACCTGTTGCGCGCCCTGCCAGTCGATTTCGAGCAGCACGTCATGGCCGCTCTTCATCTGCTCCTCGATCCACACGCGCGAAGTGCCGTAGTAGTTGCCGTGCACTTCGGCGCTTTCCAGAAACTCGCCCTCGTCGTGACGCCGCATGAAATCGTCGACGGACGTGAAGTGGTAATGCTCGCCGTCCTGCTCTTTCGGGCGCGGCGGACGCGTCGTGTACGAGATTGAGAGACGAATCGCGTCGTCGCCGGCAAGCAGCGCGTTCACGAGCGTCGACTTGCCGGCGCCCGACGGCGCGACGACCATGAACAGGTTGCCCGGATACGCTCCGGCATACGGGTTGCGCGGTGCGCCGCTTTCGCGTGTGTGGTGATCGGTCATGTTGTGATGCTCCAGCCTTATTCCAGATTCTGTACCTGCTCGCGCATCTGTTCGATGAGCAGCTTCAAGGTCATCGACGAATCCGCCAGTTCCTTCGCCGCCGCCTTCGAGCCGAGCGTGTTCGCTTCGCGATTGAGTTCCTGCATCATGAAGTCGAGCCGCTTGCCGACCTTGCCGCCCTTCTGGATCACGTGACGCGTTTCGTTCAGGTGAGCCGTGAGCCGCGACAGTTCTTCGGCGATGTCGATGCGGATGCCGTACATCGTCACTTCCTGGCGAATCCGCTCGTTGATCTCTTCCCGCGACACGGTGGTCGCCGCCGTTTCGGGCGCGGCAATGCCGAGCGCCTCCTGCAGTCGCTCGACGATCTTCTGCTGATGCTTCGTGATCAGTTCCGGCACGAGCGGCGTGATCTTCGTGACGATCGCTTCCATCTCGGTGACGTTGGCGAGCAGCATCGTGGCCAGTTGTGCGCCTTCGCGGGCGCGTACGTCGATCAGATCGGTAATGGCCTGTTTGCCACATGCAAGCACTGCGTCGCGCAGCACGTCCGGCGCCACGCCCGTCTCGGCGAGCACGCCGGGCCAGCGCAGAATTTCGCCCGAGCGCAGACGGCCCGCTTCCGGAAACGTCGCCAGCACGGTGCGCTCCAGCAACGCAAGCTGCGTCAGCGCGTCATGATTGATCGAACCGGCGTTTGCCGTCTGTTCGCTACGCTGCAGATTGATACGAATATCCACCTTGCCGCGCGACAGCTTGTTCATCAGCATTTCGCGCAGCGTGGGTTCGCATACGCGCACGTCCTCGGGCATACGGAAGTTCAGGTCGAGAAAGCGCGAATTCACCGTGCGCAGTTCGACCGACACGCTCACGCCGCCCGTGCCGGAGGCCGCGACGAGTTCGCGTGTCGCGCTCGCATAGCCAGTCATGCTGTAGATCATCGTATTTCTCGCGATGGTGGCCATGCGTGAGACGCTGGCCGAAGAGTCGAATCGCCCGGCGTGTACGAGACGCGAGGCGGGGAAACGGCATTATCCCATTTTTGGCGATGGGACCCCTTGGAGAGCCACGGCCGACGCGGCGCGCCGACGGGGCGCATACCTGCGCGGATCGGCTGTAAAATCGTGCTTTCCCCTCCCGCTTCCTTCCCGACCCAATCGACATGACCGACACCACTCAACGCCCTAGCGGCCGTCTCGCCAATCAGCTGCGCGACGTGCGCATCACGCGCCACTATACGAAGCACGCGGAGGGTTCGGTGCTGGTCGAATTCGGCGACACCAAGGTGATCTGCACGGCGAGCATCGCGGAGACCGTGCCGTCGTTCCTGCGCGATCGCGGCCAGGGCTGGCTCACCGCCGAATACGGCATGTTGCCGCGCGCCACGCATACGCGCAGCGACCGCGAGGCTGCGCGCGGCAAGCAGACCGGGCGCACCCAGGAAATCCAGCGTCTGATCGGTCGCGCGCTGCGCTCGGTGTTCGATCTGGAGAAGCTCGGCGCGCGCACGCTGCATATCGACTGCGACGTGATTCAGGCCGACGGCGGCACACGCACTGCGAGCATCACCGGCGCTTTTGTCGCCGCGCATGACGCGGTGAACAAACTGCTGGCTGCGGGGCGCATCGAGAGTTCGCCGATCACCGACTACGTCGCGGCGATTTCAGTCGGCGTGTACGACGGCGTGCCGGTGCTCGATCTGGATTACGACGAAGACTCGCAATGCGACACCGACATGAACGTGGTCATGACGGGCGCGGGCGGCTTCGTCGAAATTCAGGGCACCGCAGAAGGCGTGCCTTTTTCGCGCGATGAAATGAACACGCTATTGGATCTCGCGAGCGACGGCATCGCCACGCTGATCGCGAAACAGAAAGAAGCATTGGAGTACCGAGGTGAGTGAAGTTCGTGAAGGCAATGGCGCGCCTCTATCGGGATCGCCGTTGAACAAGGTCGTGCTGGCGTCGAATAACGCCGGCAAGCTGCGCGAGTTCGCGGCGCTGCTCGGCGCGGCCGGCATCGAGTTGATTGCGCAGGGCGAACTGGGTGTGCCGGAAGCGGAAGAACCGCATCCCACTTTCGTCGAAAACGCGCTGACCAAGGCACGGCATGCGGCCAGGCTCACCGGGCTGCCTGCCCTCGCCGACGACTCCGGTCTGTGTGTGCGCGCGCTGCGCGGCGCGCCGGGCGTCTATTCGGCGCGTTACGCGCAACTGGCCGGCGGCGAAAAAAGCGACGCGGCAAACAACGCGCGGCTCGTCTCCGCGCTACAAGGCGAGAGCGATCGCCGCGCGTACTACTACTGCGTGCTGGCACTGGTGCGTCACGCCGACGACCCCGAGCCGCTGATCGCCGAAGGCCGCTGGCATGGCGAGATTCTCGATGCGCCGCGCGGCGCGAACGGCTTCGGTTACGACCCGTACTTCTTTTTGCCATCGCTCAACGCAAGCGCCGCGGAACTCGAGCCGGCGCTGAAAAACGCCAGCAGTCATCGCGCGATTGCGTTGCGCCAGCTGCTTGCGCGTTTGACGGAGGAAGCGTGATTCCGATCAAGCCGACACCCGCCGATGTCGGAAACGGCGTGATCAAGGCATTCACGTCGCCGGGCAGCATCCGTCTGACGTCGCTGCCGCCGCTCTCGTTGTACGTGCATTTTCCGTGGTGCGTGCGCAAGTGTCCGTACTGCGATTTCAACTCGCATGAATGGAAAGGCGACAGCTTCCCCGAGAACGAGTATCTCGACGCATTGCGTGCCGACCTGGAGATGGCGTTGCCGCTCGTGTGGGGACGGCAGGTGCATACGGTGTTCATCGGCGGCGGTACGCCGAGCTTGCTGTCAGCGGCCGGACTCGACCGCATGCTGTCGGACGTACGAGCCCTCTTGCCGCTCGACGCCGATGCGGAGATCACTCTCGAGGCCAATCCGGGCACGTTCGAGGCCGCGAAGTTTGCGCAGTTTCGCGCGAGCGGTGTGAACCGGCTGTCGGTGGGCATACAGAGTTTCAACGAGGCGCATCTGAAGGCGCTCGGCCGGATTCACGATTCGACGCAAGCGCGCCATGCGGTGGAAGTGGCCGCCACTACGTTCGACAATTTCAATCTGGACCTGATGTTCGCGCTGCCCCAGCAGACGCTCGCCGAATGTCAGGCCGATGTCGAGACTGCGTTGTCGTTCGCGCCGCCGCATCTCTCGCTGTATCACCTGACGCTCGAGCCGAACACGCTGTTTGCGAAATTCCCGCCTGCGCTGCCGGACGACGACGCGTCCGCCGACATGCACGACTGGATTCACGAGCGCACGTCGGCGGCGGGATATGAGCGCTACGAAGTTTCCGCGTATGCCAGGCCGCATCGGCAGAGCAAGCACAACCTGAACTACTGGCGTTTCGGCGACTATCTTGGGATTGGCGCCGGCGCGCACACGAAGCTGTCGTTTCCGAATCGTGTGTTGCGTCAGGCGCGCTACAAGCATCCGACCGCGTTCATCGAGCACGCCAAGGCCGGCGCGGCGGTGCAGGAAGAACACGAAGTCGGACCGCGCGACCTGCCGTTCGAGTTCATGCTGAATGCACTGCGACTGGTGGAAGGCTTTCCGGTGCATCGGTTCATCGAACGCACGGGTCTGTCGATGACCTCTATCGAGCCGGCCTTGCAGGAGGCGGAGCGCCGCAAACTGATTACGCGAGACCACGAAAAGATTGCGCCTACGCCGCTTGGACAAGCGTTCCTCAACGATCTACAGGCGTTGTTTCTGAAAGATCCGCAGTGAATGCGGATCAAGAGAGCGCCGCAGCGAGGTTTTTTCAGGTTACAATTTGCGGCTTGGAGGTGTGGCCGAGCGGTTTAAGGCACCGGTCTTGAAAACCGGCGAAGGAGTGATCCTTCCGTGAGTTCGAATCTCACCGCCTCCGCCAGATCTCTGTACACATCCACGGGCCGCAAGGCCCGTTTTTGTTTGTACTCGCCCCGCACACTACACCCGCGCCGGCGCCTGGCTTCGACCTTGAAGCCGTACGAACTTGCGGAACAGGTGTGCGATTGCCCGTACGCGCCATAAAGACAGCACGACGACAAACAATGCCCCCACCCCGCGTCACACACTTACCGCGTCGAGCTTCTCGCGTGCGTCGGCGCAACGCCGGTTCAGATCGCGATGCATCAACTGGCTGTCGAGCAGCGCGGACACATCGGTCAAGCCGTAATCAAAGCGCAAAACGTATTCGATGTCCGTGTAATCGTGATACGCGCCGCTGTCGGCCAGCTTCCGCGCTTCGGCGAAAGCAGCATGTTGCCGCTCGCCGTTCATCAAATCTCTGATCGCCATGATTGCCGCTCCGAGGAACAGTGATCCCATCATAGCAATGCCAATTCAAAGACAAGGTCGCGTGCGCGCAACACCTGGTGTTTTCCGGTAGAAGCGCTCCGTGCACCGGAAATGCGAGTACGCACCAGGTGCAGGAACCCGGAGCGCTCTCTTTACGGCGTCCCTGCTCCGCCGCCTTTATTGCGCATCTCCATCACACCGTCCTTAGACGACAGCCACCGGCGCCTTCGTCCCGTGCCATCTGACGACCAGGATACGGCCGACGTAGCACAGCGACCCTGCGACGCCCACCACCACGCCCATGCCTTTCGGCGAGCCGTCCTGCCAGAGTCCGACCGCGAGGCTCGACAGCGCGCCGAGCGCCAGTTGCACCGCGCCGAACACGGCAGCTGCCGCACCCGCATTCACCGGATAGCGATGCATCAGATCCGTCGTGCAATTGGCGGACAGCAAACCCACCACGCCAACGACAAAGAACAGGCCGGCAACGATCGACCACAGCCCGCCCCAACCCGTCAACGAGACAAGACAGACGAACAGCGACGAAATACAGCTCACGCTCGCGGCGAACGAAATGATCGGCAGCGACCCAAGCCTGCCGACAAGCCGCGTATTCATGAAGTTGCCCAGCATGATCCCGACGATGTTCAGCGCGAACAGAAAGCCATAATGCTGCGCCGACACGTGGAAGTACTGGATATAGACGAACGGCGTCGCCGTGATGTACGCGAACATCGACGCGAATGCCATGCCACCGCACAGCATATGCCCCCAGGCAACCGGATCGCGTAACAGCCGGCCATATGCGGCGAACGATTTGAGTAGCGCCGAATGCGCACGCTTTTCGCGCGGCCAGGTTTCCGGCACTTTGAGAAACGCGGTTATCGCGCACACCATGCCGAACAGCGTCAACGCAATGAAGACGACGCGCCAGCCGCCAAGCAGCAGCAACTGTCCGCCGATCAACGGCGCGAGCAATGGTCCGATCGACGTGACGATGGCGAGCATGGACAACACGCGCGCAGCGTCGGTCGGACCATACGCGTCGCGGGCAATGGCGCGAGCCAGCACCGATGCCGCGCCCGCACCGAGCGCCTGCACGAAACGGAACGTGACCAAGGCGCCGATCGAGAACGACAGCGTGCACGCAATGCTCGCCAGCGCATACATGATGATGCCGCCCAGCAGCACAGGCCGGCGGCCATATGTGTCGGACAGCGGCCCATAAAGCAGCATGCCGATCGAGAAGCCGAACATAAAACTGGTCAACGTGGTTTGTGCGGCGCCCGTTCCGATCGCGAACGCCTGCGCGATGGTCGGCAAGCTCGGCAAATACATGTCGATGGAAATCGGCCCGCACGCGGCAAGCGCACCGAGCAACAGAATCAGCCGGCCATCTGGCCGGCGTCCGGTGACGTGAGACATGGGAATCCAGGTGAAGCGCGTCCTCGGAAAACCGGCGCGCGGGGATACAAAAAGACTGCAGTTGGTCGCATCGATTGTACGCGACGGTTAAGGCATCGACTTCGCCAGCAGCGAGCACGAGCAGCAGCATGAGGCCGTTGCAGGCTTGCAGGGCAAGCGCGCCGCTGATCGGTTAAGCTGCCGCGTGAACCGTTTCGGCTGTTCAGCGTCGCGCGAAGATGCCAGCGGCGTGCGTCCCTCATACCTTTCTGTGCAACGTTGCGATGACTGCCTTCCTGCTGATCTGGAGCCCCAAGAAATGGCCGTGGCCAGAACTGCCCGATGTGGCCAAGCGCGTTGCGGCGGGCGTCGCCGTAGCCGACGTGTGGGGTTGTGGATTCGCACGCGGCATTCTGCCCGGCGACCGCGTGTTTTTGCATCGTGTCGCCACGGAGCCGAAAGGCATCTTTGGCTCGGGCTATGTGACACGCGCACCGTACGAGGTCCCGGACCCAGCCACGAAGCGCGGCTACCGCCTGTGCATCGACTTCGTGTACGACTGGCTCGTCGATGCGCATGAAAACGTGGTGATCCCTCGCGACATGTTGCGCGTGCATCCATTTTCGGTGCAGACCTGGGACGCGCAGAGTTCAGGCACGGTGATCAAACCGATCGCGGAAGGCGCGCTGGAAAAGCGCTGGGCTGAACTCACGGGCAAACGCAAGCCGCCGCCACTGGACGCGCCGGTTGGCCCGGCACGCTCCACCAAAGCGACAGCGCACGCGGCGCAATCGCCCACCGGCGCATCGCCAGTTAAGGCCTCCGTGAAGACGCCCGCAAGGAAGCGCGCGCCCCGGCACTGAGAATGCGTCTGAAAGCCACGTGGCTCCGCAAAACCTGTTCACACCGACTCCGGTACAATTTCTCTCATCTATCCCGGCGTCGCGCGAACCGCTCGCAGGCAAGCCGCGCCGCTGCGCAACCCAATTCCAGGCATCGTCATGTCCAACAATCAAACCCTCTTCGACCGCGCGCAACGCACCATTCCCGGCGGCGTGAATTCGCCGGTCCGCGCATTCCGCTCGGTCGGCGGCACGCCGCGTTTCATCGAACGCGCACAGGGTCCTTATTTCTGGGACGCCGATGGCCAACGTTATATCGACTACATCGGCTCCTGGGGACCCATGATTCTCGGGCATGTGCACCCGGAAGTTCTGGAAGCGGTGCAGCGCGTGCTGGCCAATGGCTTCTCGTTCGGCGCGCCTACCGAGTCGGAAATTGAAATCGCCGAGGAAATCTGCAAGCTCGTGCCGTCGATCGAACAGGTGCGCATGGTGTCGAGCGGCACCGAAGCGACCATGAGCGCGCTGCGTCTCGCGCGCGGCTTCACGAACCGCAGCCGCATCGTCAAGTTTGAAGGCTGCTACCACGGCCATGCCGACAGCCTGCTCGTGAAAGCCGGTTCGGGGCTGCTCACGTTTGGCAATCCGACATCGGCGGGCGTGCCGGTCGACATCGCAAAGCACACCACGGTTCTGGAATACAACAACGTCGCCGCGCTCGAAGAGGCGTTCAAAGCCTTCGGCAACGAAATCGCCTCGGTGATCGTCGAGCCGGCGGCGGGCAACATGAATCTGGTGCGTGCCACGCCCGAGTTTCTGCAGGCTCTGCGACGCCTGTGCACCGAATACGGCTCCGTGCTGATCTTCGACGAAGTCATGTGCGGTTTCCGCGTGGCGCTCGGCGGCGCGCAAGAGGTCTACGGCATCACGCCGGATCTGACGTGTCTCGGCAAAGTGATCGGCGGCGGCATGCCGGCGGCCGCCTTCGGCGGACGGCGCGACATCATGGCCCACCTCGCGCCGCTCGGCGGCGTCTACCAGGCGGGCACGTTGTCCGGCAATCCCATCGCGGTCGCCGCGGGACTGAAGACGCTGCAATTGATCCAGGCGCCGGGCTTTTACGAAACACTCGCCGCGCGCACTGCCCGTCTTGCGAAGGGTCTCGCCCAAGTCGCTCGCGAAGCCAATGTGCCGTTCGCGGCCGACTCGCTCGGCGGCATGTTCGGCCTGTACTTCACCGAGTCGATTCCGACGAGCTTCGCCGAAGTGACCAGGAGCGACGTGCCGCGCTTTAACGCGTTCTTTCACAAGATGCTCGACGCGGGCGTCTACTTCGCACCGTCGGCATATGAAGCAGGCTTTGTTTCGATTGCGCACGACGACGCGATCGTCGACGCAACTGTGGATGCCGCCCGTGGCGCGTTCGCGTCGCTGAGCGCCTGAGCGACCGAGCGTCCCGAAACCGTCGCCACCCTGCCACCGGACCTAACCACACACCGATGTTTTCGCAAACCGACTTCGTCCATATGGAACGCGCGCTTGCGTTGGCCAAGCGCGGCATGTACACGACCGACCCGAACCCGCGCGTGGGGTGCGTGCTCGTCAAGAACGGCGAAGTGATCGGCGAAGGCTTCACGCAGCCGGCCGGCCAGGACCACGCGGAAATCCGCGCGATGAAAGACGCGCGTTCGCGCGGTCACGATCTGCGCGGCGCCACCGCTTACGTAACGCTCGAACCGTGCAGCCACTTTGGACGCACGCCGCCGTGCGCGAACGCGCTGATCGAAGCGCAAGTCGCGCGCGTGGTGGCCGCGATGGAAGACCCCAATCCGCAGGTGTCCGGACGCGGTCTTGCGGTGCTGCGTGATGCCGGGATCGAAGTACGCTGCGGGCTGCTCGCCAATGAGGCGCACGAGTTGAACATCGGCTTCGTGTCGCGCATGACACGCGGCCGGCCGTGGGTTCGCATGAAAGTGGCAGCCTCGCTCGACGGCCGCACCGGCCTCCCCTCCGGCGTCAGCCAATGGATCACCGGCGAGGCCGCCCGGGCCGACGGACATGCATGGCGCGCCCGCGCGTCGGCGGTACTCACCGGCATCGGCACAGTCAGGGAAGACGATCCGCGCATGACCGTGCGCGCTGTCGACACGCCGCGTCAGCCGCAACGCGTGTTGATCGACAGTCAGCTGGAAGTCTCGCCACAGGCGCAGATCCTGGCCGGGGCGCCCACGCTGATTTTTTGCGGCAATCTCGATCAACGGCATAGCGACCGAGCGCAAGCACTACGCGAGCGTGGCGCCGAGATCGTTCAGCTGGCCAACGCGGCCGGCAAGGTGGACCTTCCTGCCATGCTGAAAGTGCTGGGCGAGCGCCAGGTCAACGAACTACACGTTGAAGCCGGCTACAAGCTGAACGGCTCGCTGCTGCGCGAAGGTTGCGTGGACGAACTACTCGTCTATCTCGCGCCCAGCCTGCTCGGCATCGACTCGATGAGCATGTTCAACCTGAGCGCGCCTGAAACACTTGAAGGACGCGTCAAGCTCGCTTTTCATAACGTCGAGCGAATCGGCGAGGATCTTCGGATTCTCGCGCGCCTCGTGCCGGCGGCCGTAACCGCAGCCGGAACCGACACCGCGTCCCAACCCGTTTCGTTTTGAGGATTAGTACGATGTTCACAGGAATCGTCGCGGCAGTGGGCCGCATCGAGTCAGTCAAGCCTCTCGGCACGGACGGCGACGCGGGCGTGCGCCTGAACGTGCAGGCCGGCGGCCTCGATCTCGCCGACGTGCAACTCGGCGACAGCATCACCATTCAGGGCGCCTGCATGACCGTGGTGGCGAAGACCGACCATTCGTTCGAAGTGGACGTGTCGCGAGAAAGCCTGAATCGCACAGCGGGCCTTGGCGAAGTGGGCGAAGTCAACCTGGAAAAGGCACTGCGCGCGCACGACCGGCTGGGCGGCCATATCGTCTCGGGTCACGTGGACGGCCTGGGCACGGTCACCCACTTTGCGCCGGTAGGCGAATCGCACGAACTGCGAGTGCTGGCGTCGCGCGAGATCGGCCGCTATCTGGCGTACAAGGGCTCTATCACTGTCAACGGAGTGAGTCTGACCGTCAACTCGGTTAAAGATCGTGACGACGGTTGCGAGTTTTCGATCAATCTGATTCCGCACACCGTGGAAGTCACCGCACTCAAGCATCTGCGCGAAGGCACGCCGGTGAATCTGGAAATCGATCTGATCGCTCGCTACGTGGAGCGCATGCTCAACGCACCGAAGTAGACGGCAAAAACGCCAGCAACAACGCCAACAGCAACACCAGCAGGCGGCAACAACTCAAAGCGGCAGCCGCCGCCGGGCGCCCACGCATGCGGCGCCTTGCCGCTTTTCATCAGTCCATGCGTCTATCGTTCTGCCGAGCATATCAACGGCCGGTGACGCAACGCCAGTCGGCCAAACGGCATATGCCGTCCGGCGGAGGCGACTTGGGACCGCGCGTGGCGTAAAATACGCGCTTTCCCGAAAAACTCGCCAACATGACGCTCGCCTCCACTACAGAGATCATCGCCGAACTCAAAGCCGGCCGGATGGTGATCCTCGTCGACGAAGAAGATCGCGAAAACGAGGGCGATCTGGTGCTCGCCGCCGAATTCGTGACGCCGGAAGCGATCAACTTCATGGCGCGCTACGGCCGGGGCCTGATCTGTCTCACGCTCACGCAGGAACGCTGCAAGCTGCTCAACCTGCCGCTCATGACGTACCGCAACGGCACGCAGTACGGAACCGCGTTCACGGTCAGCATCGAGGCGGCGGAGGGCGTGACGACCGGCATTTCGGCCGCCGACCGCGCCCGTACGATCGCCGCGGCAGTCGCACCGGACGCCAAGGCGGAGCATATCGTGCAGCCTGGCCACGTGTTCCCGATCATGGCCCAGCCGGGCGGCGTGCTCGTGCGCGCCGGCCACACGGAGGCAGGCTGCGACTTCACCGCGCTGGCAGGCCTGACGCCGGCTGCAGTGATCTGCGAAGTCATCAACGACGACGGCACCATGGCGCGCCTGCCCGACCTGATGGAGTTCGCAAAAGAGCACGATCTGAAGGTCGGCACGATCGCGGATCTGATCCACTATCGCAGCCGCACCGAATCGATCGTCGAGCGCATTTGCGAGCGCACCATGCAGACGGCGCACGGCGCTTTCCGCGCGGTCATGTATCTCGATCAGCCAAGCGGCCAGCCGCACATTGCCCTCGTGCGCGGCACACCGAACCCCGAGCACGACACGCCGGTGCGCGTGCACGAGCCGCTATCGGTGCTCGACCTGCTCGAAGTCGGCGAATCCACTCATTCGTGGACGCTCGACGCAGCCATGAAAGAGATCGCCTCGCGCGAAGTCGGCGTGATCGTGCTGCTCAATTGCGGCGACTCGAAGGAACATCTGATCGACGTCTTCAAGGCGTTCGATTCGAAAGAAAAAGCAGACGCGCTCAAGCGCCGGCCCGTCGACTTCAAGACCTACGGCATCGGCGCGCAGATTTTGCGCGAGCTGGGCGTCGGCAAGATGCAGGTGCTGTCGAATCCGCGCAAGCTGGGCAGCATGTCGGGTTACGGCCTCGAAGTCACAGGCTTCATACCCATGCCAGGCAGTGCCGCGCAGCCTCCGCAATAACGCTGACCCGGTCATTCACGCGCCTCGCGCTCACCCAAAAACACTACGGAATTCACATGGAAATCGGACAATATCAACCGAACCTCGACGGCGACGGACTGCGCATCGGCATCGTCCAGGCGCGTTTTAACGAACCCGTCTGCAATGGCCTTGCCGACTCGTGCATCGAAGAACTCGAACGCCTCGGCGTGACCGGCGAAGACGTGCTGCTCGTCACCGTGCCGGGCGCACTAGAAATCCCGCTGGCGCTTCAAAAGCTTGCTGAGAGCGCGCAGTTCGACGCGCTGATCGCGCTCGGCGCGGTCATCCGCGGTGAAACGTACCATTTCGAACTGGTGTCGAACGAAAGCGGCGCGGGCATCACGCGCATCGGCCTCGACTTCGGCATTCCTGTTGCAAATGCGGTGCTGACCACTGAGAACGACGAACAAGCCGTCGCTCGCATGACCGAGAAAGGTCGCGACGCGGCACGCGTGGCGGTCGAAATGGCGAACCTCGCGGTCGCGCTGGAACAACTCGGTGGCGACGAAGAAGAAGACGAAGAAGAGGAAGAGGCATGAAGAGCGCACGCCGACGCTCCCGCGAACTGGCCACGCAGGGGCTTTATCAGTGGCTGCTGTCGGGTTCGCCCGGCGGTGAGATCGACGCGCAACTGCGCGGCGCGCAGGGCTTCGACAAAGCGGACCATGAGCATCTGGACGCCGTTCTGCACGGCGTGATCCGCGATTCGCAGGCGCTGTCCGCGGACATCGCGCCTTGCCTGGACCGTCCGATCGAGCAGCTTTCGCCGGTCGAACGCGCCGTGCTGCTCGTCGCCGCGTTTGAACTGAAGAATCACCTCGATATTCCTTATCGCGTGGTGATCAACGAAGCGGTTGAACTGGCCAAGACCTTTGGCGGCGCCGACGGCTACAAGTACGTGAATGGCGTGCTCGACAAGCTGGCGGCCAAGCTGCGCGTCGCCGAAATCGACGCCGCTCGCAAGAAGGGCTAGGCATGCGTGTGGTCGGCTCGCGCAACACGGCGGCAAAACCGTCGCAAATGTACGCGACGCCGACACAACGAAATGCATCGCCTGTCACAACGCTGCCGCGCGCGAGAACCACGCGAATGGCGGTCGCGCTTTCGCATTTGAACTGGATTTGACCGTATGAACTCCGTGACCGAACCTCTTATGCGGCTCGCCGCACGCGTCGACTCCATCCAGCCGTTCTACGTGATGGAGCTGGCAAAAGAGGCTGCGCTTCTTGAGCGCGACGGACGCGACATCATTCACATGGGAATCGGCGAGCCCGATTTCACCGCCCCCGAACCTGTCATCGAGGCAGCAGCGACCGCGCTGCGCCGCGGCGTCACGCAATACACCAGCGCACTTGGCCTGCACGCACTGCGCGAAGCAATTTCGGCGCACTACGCAGAG
This sequence comes from Paraburkholderia sp. 22098, assembly GCF_052045935.1. Lineage (NCBI taxonomy): Bacteria > Pseudomonadati > Pseudomonadota > Betaproteobacteria > Burkholderiales > Burkholderiaceae > Paraburkholderia > Paraburkholderia sp. 22098. The sequence continues at coordinate 122,701 of NZ_JBQEPV010000003.1, forward strand.
GTCTACGGCGTCAACGTGGATCCCGCCCGGATCGTGGTGACCGCAGGCGCGTCGGCCGCGTTGCTGCTGGCGTGCGCGGCACTGGTAGATCGCGACGACGAAGTGTTGATGCCGGACCCCTGCTACCCGTGCAACCGCCATTTTGTGATCGCCGCCGAAGGCAAACCGGTGATGGTGCCAAGCGGCCCTGCCGAACGCTTCCAACTGACCGCCGCCGACGTCGAGCGGCTTTGGAACGAGCGCACGCGTGGCGTACTGCTCGCGTCGCCGTCCAACCCGACCGGCACGTCGATCGAGCCGGCGGAACTGGAACGCATCGTCAAAGCGGTGCGCGCGCGTGGGGGCTTCACGATCGTCGACGAGATTTACCAGGGCTTGAGCTACGACGCTAAACCCGTGTCGGCGCTGTCCTATGGCGACGACGTCATTACGGTCAACAGCTTTTCGAAGTACTTCAACATGACGGGCTGGCGCCTCGGCTGGCTGGTGGTCCCGCCGGGCATGGTGAGCGCATTCGAGAAACTGGCGCAGAATCTCTTCATCTGCGCGTCAGCGCTCGCCCAGCACGCGGCGCTCGCGTGCTTCGAACCGCAGACCATCGCAACGTACGAGGCACGCCGTCTCGAGTTCAAACGTCGGCGTGACTTCATCGCGCCGGCGCTCGAATCATTGGGCTTCACAGTGCCTGTCATGCCCGACGGCGCGTTCTACGTCTACGCCGACTGCCGGAGCGTCGCTCACCCTGCCGCAGGCGACAGTTCGGCCCTCACGAAAGCGATGCTGCACGAGGCAGGTGTCGTGCTCGTGCCAGGAATGGACTTCGGCAGCCACGCGCCAAAACAATATATCCGGCTGTCGTACGCAACCGCCTACGAGAAGCTGGAAGAGGCGGTGGAACGCCTGGCGCGGCTTTTCGGCCAACGGCAGTAGGAGCGCAAGGTAGCCGGGCCTGACGAGTGCCTCGTGCGTAGCGAGAGGTGCCCGCAGCCAGGCACAGCCGGGCTCCGGACGCTGCTGTCTGTTTGTCTTTCGGCCGCGCGACCTCCCCCAAAGCAAAAAAAGGACACCCGAGGGTGTCCTTTTTCTTGCCGTTCGCGTTCGTGTCAGGCGATCAGCATGAGGCTGGCTTTGCGAGCGATTCAGGCGCCCAGTTCCGCGGCAGACGCCACGTGTTTGGGCGCACTCGTGCTGGCGTCGTCCTGTTCCGAGACCGGCGTCTTGCCAGGCGCAGCGGCGCTCAACGGATGGCTTCCTTCCAGCGTAACCTGCACCCGCTTGCCGTTGCTGTTGTTCGCAGCAGCGGACGACGACGAGGATGACGACGACGCATTATTCGATGCCGTGATAACCGGCGCCTGCGGCGCGTTGATCGGCACCTTGCGGCCGCGCGCCACGTCACGCAGACGCGCGCGTTCTGCCATCACCTTGGCGCCGTAGCCGCCGTCGTCCTGCGACGTCGAGCCGACATACAGCCGCAGTCCGCCCGGCAGCGAACCGCCGCGCGCGATGCAATCCTTCAGAACCAGCGCGCCGACCTTGATGTTCGCGACCGGCTCAAGCGCAGCGCTCTCGCCGCCGAAATACTGGAACTTGTCCGAATGAACCTTGGACATCACCTGCATCAGGCCCTGGGCGCCCACGCCGCTCTCGGCGTACGGGTTGAAACCCGATTCGATCGCCATGACCGACAGTAACAGCAGCGGGTCGAGACCGACTTCGCGACCGGTGTCGAACGCAGCCTTGACCAGCTCGCCGACAGGCTCCTGGGCGACGCGGTAGCGACGAGCCAGGTACGACGCTACGAGAGCCTGCTCACGCGACGAAATCAGCACGCGATCGTCGCGCGCATCGGCGGACACGCGTTTCGCAGGAATCAGTCTGGCCAACGCCGAAACGCTTTGCATCGTGCGCGGATCGAGGCCGTTGAGCGCCGCGATTCCCATGCCGGCGGAGCCGGAACCGTCGAACGCGCCGTCATAACTGGTGTTGCTGACGCTCACGCCCACGTTATTGCCGACGCTTGCTGCGTCAGCGCTGTTTGGGTTCGAGTTTACGGACAGCGTTTCGTCCGACGAAGTACGCCCCGGCGGCCCGAAAGCAGGCAGCGGGTTGCCTTGCAGCAGGCGCGCAGGGCCCGCTTGCACAGCCGCGGAAAGGACCGGCATCAGCTTCGCCGCGAGGGTGCCGCGCCACGTGGGCATCAGCCACAGCGCGATTGCCAGCACCACGGCAATGCCGCCGACAATGCTGAACAGGTGATGACTCAATTGCGTCCCGCGACGGACTGCACCGCGCACGACTTGCGCGATACGTTCGTCGGGACGCCACGATAACCAGGCGTTCATTCAGATCTCCCATGTTGCATGATCCGCGAACCCCACCGGAAAAACAGGCGGTACCACACATTCGCAGAGTCAAGACATCGCGCGCTCTGTCTGGTTAGGGCAGCAGCGACGTCGGGAAAACGGCAAATACCGTTTGTGGGGAGCCTTCCTGAAAAGCGGTCCGCGGCATGCCGAAAACATGCGGGCGGTGGCTCCCACGCGAAAAACCAGCGTCAGTTGGCGCTGGCAAGGACATCGATAAGACCGACGAATACCGTGCAGGGCTTCGGTAAGCGGTGACGCGTTGCGTCTGATGGGACCGGGGGCAGTGGTAAAAGGTTCACGCCCTGCAACCAACGTGGACGGATTCTAGGGCACGGTTTTATAGATCGTCAACACTATAAACTCGCGAAAGTATAACTAATTGTAATAACGACAAGGGTTCCGACCGCTCAGAGGGCCGTACGGAGCGGTTTTTGGGCATTTTGGCGATTGCCGCTCGCCCTATGACGTTCGGCCGATCTACGTGCGCTAGCCAACGCAGGTAAAATCGACAATCGTTCGGCGCCTCCTCCGCAGTCGCGCTTTTCTATATCGCCGCTCGCGGCACACAACCGCATCAGATGAAATACAAAGACCTGCGTGACTTCATCGGCCGTCTCGAGACGATTGGAGAACTGCGCCGTATCCCGCAAAAGGTATCGCCTGTACTGGAAATGACCGAACTGTGCGACCGCGTGCTGCGCGCTGGGGGGCCGGCTCTGCTGTTTGAGAACCAGGAGGCGCATGCGTTCCCGGTGCTTGGCAACCTGTTCGGTACGCCGCGCCGGGTAGCGCTCGGTATGGGCATCGACGCGGAAGCCGGCGAAGGCGACGGCGCCGCGCTGGATTCGCTGCGCGATGTCGGCCGGCTGCTCTCAGCGTTGAAGGAACCGGAGCCGCCAAAAGGGCTGAAGGACGCGGGCAAACTGTTCTCGCTTGCGAAGGCGGTGTGGGACATGGCGCCACGAACTGTGAGCGCGCCACCTTGCCAGGAAATCGTGTGGGAAGGCAATGACGTCGACCTGGAAAAGCTGCCTATCCAGACTTGCTGGCCCGGGGACGCCGGCCCGCTGATCACGTGGGGCCTGACCGTCACAAAAGGCCCGAACAAGAGCCGACAAAATCTCGGCATCTATCGCCAGCAGTTAATCGGACGCAACAAGCTGATCATGCGCTGGCTCGCACATCGCGGGGGCGCGCTCGACTTCCGCGAGTTCGCGTTGAAGAATCCCGGCCAGCCGTATCCGGTAGCGGTCGTGCTAGGTGCGGATCCGGCGACCATCCTCGGCGCGGTGACGCCAGTGCCGGACACGCTGTCCGAATACCAGTTTGCCGGCTTGCTGCGCGGCGGTCGGACGGAGCTGGCCAAATGCATTACGCCGGGCGTCGACGGTCTGCAGGTACCCGCGCGCGCTGAAATCGTGCTCGAAGGCTTTATCTATCCGCAGGAAGGTGCGCCCTCGCCCGCCCCGGCTGGCGCGCCGCCGCGGCCGGTCAAGGGCGCCTCGGCCGCCTATGAGCACGCGCTGGAAGGCCCGTATGGCGACCATACCGGCTACTACAACGAACAGGAGTGGTTCCCGGTGTTCACGGTCGAGCGCATCACGATGCGCCGCGACGCGATCTACCATTCCACGTACACCGGCAAACCGCCCGACGAGCCTGCCGTGCTCGGCGTCGCGCTCAACGAAGTGTTCGTGCCGCTTCTGCAGAAGCAGTTCAGCGAGATTACCGATTTCTATCTGCCGCCAGAAGGATGCAGCTACCGCATGGCGATCGTGCAGATGAAGAAGAGCTACCCGGGCCACGCCAAGCGCGTGATGTTCGGCGTCTGGAGCTTCCTGCGACAGTTCATGTATACGAAGTTCATTGTCGTCGTGGACGAAGACGTCAACATTCGCGACTGGAAAGAAGTGATCTGGGCGATCACCACGCGCGTCGACCCGACGCGCGATACGGTGCTCGTCGATCGCACGCCGATCGACTATCTCGACTTCGCGTCGCCGGTCGCGGGCCTCGGTTCGAAGATGGGACTCGACGCGACCAATAAATGGCCTGGCGAGACCGATCGCGAATGGGGCCGGCCTATCGAAATGGACCCGGCGGTGAAGCAGCGAATCGACAGTTTGTGGAATGAACTGGGACTGTGAACGCGTCGAGCGCATCGATCGCGCAGCCGCATAACAAACAGATGGAGCAGTTGCAGGCATGCATGCCTTCTCGATGATGTCGGACGGGTTCTTCCTGTCTTTGTCGTTGTGTCTCGACATCGGCCTCGTGAACGTCGCGATGATTTCGCTGGCGCTGTCGCACGGATTCAAGCCGGGCTTCTGGCTCGGCCTTGGGTCGTGCGTCGGCGACCTGATTTATGCGGCGCTTGCGCTAGCGGGCATGGCTGCGCTGCTACAGTTCGAGTCGGTGCGCTGGGTCGTGTGGATTGGCGGCGCGGTCATCCTGCTGTTTCTTACCTGGAAGATGGCGCGCGAAGCGATGTTTCCGGCGTCGGCACCGCCTGTTGCCGGCGAGGCGGACGCCAGTTCGCCGCATCTGTCTGCGTGGCGCGGCTTCCTGCGCGGGGTGTTGCTGGCGGTGTCGTCACCGTCGGCAATTCTGTGGTTTGCCGCAGTCGGGGGCGCGCTGATCGCCAAAGCCGGCGCGACGAGCGCCAAAACGGCGCCCGTATTTCTCGGCGGTTTCTTTCTTGGCGGCTTGTGCTGGACGGTGTTCATCTGCGGCCTCGGCAGCCACGGCCGCAAGCGCGCTGGCACCGGTTTGCTACGTGCGTGCCATGTGTTGTCCGCGCTGCTGTTCGCCTACTTCTCATACAGCGTGATCGTGAACGGTTACCGCGATCTGATTCTGCAAACGGCAGAGCGCTCGCCAGTCGCACAAGCGGCGAGCTGACATGCAACGGCCCGCCCTATGAACCTGGGGCGGGCCGTCTTCCTACACGTCAGCCGGCTTCTGGCCGGAAACAATCAGGCCAGGTACTGCGCGAGCTTCTCGAGATCGACGTTACCGCCGCTCACCACCACGCCCACACGCTTGCCCTTCACTGGCACCACGCCGTTGAGCACGGCCGCCGCCGCGAGGCAGCCGGTCGGCTCAACGACGATCTTCATGCGTTGGGCGAAAAAGCGCATGGTGTCAATCAACTGCTCGTCGGTGACGGTTTCGATCTGTGCAACGAGCTTGCGAATGATCGCGAAGGTGTAGTCGCCCAGATGCGTCGAGGCCGCGCCATCGGCGATGGTGCGCGGTGTGTCGATATGCACGATCTCGCCGCGCGCAAGAGATTGCTGACCGTCGTTGCCTGCTTGCGGCTCGACGCCGATTACCGTGCAGTCCGGGCTCAAGGCCGCCGCCGACAACGCGCTGCCGCCAATCAGCCCGCCACCGCCCAGACACACGAATAGCATGTCGAGCGGCCCCGTTTCGTCGATCAATTCCTTCACCGCCGTGCCCTGCCCCGCGATCACATGGGGATGATCGTATGGAGGAATCAGCGTCATGCCGCGCTCCTCGGCGAGCCGTCGGCCGATTTCCTCGCGGTTCTCCTTATAGCGGTCGTAGGTGATTACCTCGCCGCCATAGCCCTTGGTGGCGGCCACTTTGGCTGCGGGCGCGTCGTGCGGCATGATGATCGTCGCGCGGATGCCGGCGAGGCGCGCCGACAGCGCAATAGCCTGCGCATGGTTGCCGGACGAATAGGTCAGCACGCCGGCCTTGCGCTGCTCCGCGTCGAAATGCGAGATCGCGTTATAGGCGCCGCGAAACTTGAACGCGCCCATTCGCTGAAAGTTCTCGCACTTGAAGAATACCGACGCTCCGGTGCGCTCGTTGAACGTGCTCGATGTGAGAACTGGCGTGCGGTGCGCGACGCCCTCGAGTCGCGCTGCGGCGTCGAGCACGTCGTCGAAGGTGGGAGCGGGAAGTGGGTGCATCGGCTGCATTGGCGGAGTTCTCCAGAGCGGTGGCGAAACAGCCATTCTCCCAGCTTCGCCGACGCTTTGAAACTTCCGCAACAACTCACTCAATGCCGCAGAAAACAAAACGGCGTAACGCGGCGATCAAGCCGGCGTTACGCCGTTCAGACTCTCTGCCCGCCTACAGCGAGGCGCCAACCAGGCAGGTGTCGATCACAACTCGTGGGTCAGGCAGAATTAGCGCCGATAGTAACCGTGGCCATAACCACCACCGTAGTAGCCGTGGCGATAATAGGGTCGACCATAACCGTAATACCCACCCACTACGACGGGCGGCGGGCCGTAGACTACAGGCGGCGGCGCATAGACGACGGGAGGCGGCGGCGAATAGTACACCGGCGGCGGCGGGGCATAGACGGGCGCGGCATAGACAGGATAAGCCGGCGCGACCGGTACCCCGATACCGATACCGACAGAGACGTGTGCCTGCGCGGTGGCGGCAAGCCCCACGCCGAGTGCGGCGGCAACGACGAACGGAACGATCTTCTTCACTTTTGTTCTCCTGGCGCGGCCCATTGAAGGTCGCCAACTTCGCATGCCATGCATGCTACGAAACCAATTTATCCAAAAAGCCCGCGCGACGCTGTTCGCATTTGTTGCAAATTGCAATGCGCGAAAAGGTTTTGCGCTGTCGCCTGGAAAGCAGCAGCGCTTGAAAAACGCGAACGGCCTGAGGAATCAACGGATTAGGCCTCTTCGCGGTGGACACGAAGGTGTCGCGAGGCAATGGCGAGTTAAACGGACGCCGCGTCGGTAATCTTTAATTACAAATTAGCTTCAATGCTGACGGCGCGGAGCCACGGCCAATAAAAAACCCGGCGCAGAGGCCGGGCTTTGTTAAGGCTCGAAACGGGGGTCGGTCAGCCGACCTTCACGTAAGCGAATTCGCGGGACACGTTCGGTGGCACGTACGCGGCGCTGATGCGCACGCGTGGGCTCAGACGCTTCTTCTGATCCCACCAGCGACGCCGCTGAGCGTGGGTCAAGAACCGCAAGTGCTTCCGGTAAGAAAAAATATTCATCGTAGCCTCCCCGAATCCGATTGCGAAATTGCGAAGCGAATACCCATAGACAGCCACGGCCGACCGGCCATCCGGAAATTGTGAGCAGTTTTCAAGCCCGCAGGGCGCGCGCGACGCCATGATCAGCAGCTCGCGTCATATCGCAGGCAAACTCATCTGACGACCGTTGCACGCGCTGCACGCCTGCCGATGCGCGATACTGCTTGTTCCCTATCACGCCCCGTCTGGAGCACGTCGACATGTCCCAGTCCCAGTCCCAGTCCCAGCCCGACTCCCGTTTACCACGCCTCGGCTTTATCGGCGCGGGCCGGCTCGCGCGATGCCTCGCGCTGAGTTTTTCGCGCGCAGGCTATCCGGTGACGGCAGTGGCGAGCCGCACGCCGGCTTCCACTAGCCGGCTCGCCAGTCAAATTCCCAACTGCATGGCGCTCGACGATCCTCAGCAAGTCGTCGACGGCGCCGATGTTGTCTTTTTAGCCGTTCCCGACGACAGCATCGGTACGTCAGCGCACACACTGCGTTTCGCCCCCGATGCAGTCTATGGCAAGGCGCTCGTGCATTGCAGTGGCGCGTCGCCGGTCGAGTTGCTGGCGGGCGCGCGGGACCAGGGCGCGGCGATTGGCGGCTTTCATCCGCTCTACCTGTTCAGCGGCGAGCTGGCCGACCTCGACCGTATCGCCGGCTGCTCGGTGACGATCGAGGCCGACGGCGACCTGAAAGACACGCTGACGGCGTTGGCCGTCGCGCTAGGCTGCCATCCGTTGTCGATTCCTCCGGGCGGCCGCATGCTGTATCACGGCGCCGCGCACTATGCGGCGAGTTTCGCGCTCTGCAGCCTGGCCGAATGCGTCGCGCTGTGGCGCACGCTCGGTTTTGCCGAGGACGAAGCATTGCGCGCGCTGTTGCCGATGCTCGCGGGCACCATTCAGACCGCTCGCGACAAGGGACTGCCCAACGCGCTCGCCGGGCCGGTCTCGCGCGGCGACACCGGTGTCGTGCAAAAGCAGTTGGCGTTGATGGAAAGCCTCGGCGGAGATCACGCTGCGTTGTACGGTTTGCTGTCACGGCGCGCGGTCGAGCTGGCGCAACGGCGCGCCACGCCGCCTGCGGCAATCGCCGCAATCGCCGACGCGGTGGAAGATTCGTTGAGCCGCTCGCTGAATCAGGCGGCAGCAGGTGCAAGCGTCAAGTAAGCCGTGATAATGTGACGTCCGGCGCCGCGCGCAATCCGCCGGCGCCTCGCTTCGGGACCAACAGACGAGAACGCACAATGATCAAGGTCAGCATCCTCTATCCGTATCGGGAAAACGGCCACTTCGACGTGGACTATTACTGCGTCACCCACATGCCGCTCGCGGCGGAACTGTTTGGCCCGTCGTTGAAGGGATGGTCCGTCGACGTGGGCATCAACGCGGGCCCGCCGGGTACGCCGCCGCCTTATGTGGCCGCGGGTCACTTCCTGTTCGACAGCACGGATGACTTTTACAAGGTCTTCAGGCCGGCATCCGAACGCCTGCTGGCCGACATTCCGAACTACACCGACGGCGGCAACGGCGCCATTCTCATCAGCGAAATCAAGGTTTCCGTGTGACTGGCCGCACTTGATGCGGGGGCGGCTCTTCGTCCGTCGTTGAAATGCGAGCCTTGCATGACCCGTATCATCCGCTTGGCAATGCATGCGGCCGCGTCGGCGGCCGATGCCAGTTACTGACCCGCCTGTGCTCCAGACCTAAAAGCACCGGCGCCCATGCCGTTCCACGGCTGTCATCAGAAGCATAAGGACACACGATGTTTGGCGATATCGCCCGTTTTCTGCTCAATACCGTCTTCACCCTCTTCGGCGCGGCGCTGCTCTTGCGCGCCTGGCTGCAGGTCGTGCGCATGCCGCCGTACAACCCGGTCACGAACGCCGTGCTACAAGCGACGAACTGGATCGTTCTGCCGCTGCGCCGCATTCTGCCGAGCACGCGCAACGTCGACTGGGCGAGCCTCGTCGCGGCGCTGATCGCGGCGATCGTCTACGTCGTGCTGATGGTGGTCCTGACCGGCGCCGACCCGCTCACGCTGGTGCCGACGCTGCTGATCGTCGCGGTGCTGACCGTAATCAAGTGGGCGCTGAATCTGATCATCTGGATGACGATCCTGATGGCGCTGCTGTCGTGGCTGAATCCGCGTTCGCCGGCAATGCCGATCCTTTATCAACTGACCGCACCGTTTCTGAATCCGCTGCGACGCGTCGTGCCGCATCTGGGAGGCATCGACCTCTCGCCGATTCTTCTGTTCGTGATCGTGCAGGTGCTGCTGATGGTGGTCACGCGCGCCGCTGTCCAACTGACTTACTTCGTGATCTGAAGCAACGCGGAATGCCGGACGACGTCGCCGCGCACAATGCGGCATAAGGAAAAGCAGCGGCGCAGTTTGCGCTCGCTGCCCTTTCGCGAGTAAAATAGCGCGCTCTGCGGGCGTCGTATAATGGTAATACCCTAGCTTCCCAAGCTAGAGCCGTGGGTTCGATTCCCATCGCCCGCTCCAGTACTTTCCGGCAGTTTGGCAACCTGCTCGCAACTGCTGCTTCGAAGAAAGTATCTGCATTCACCGCACTGAAGTTCAGTTACGCAAAGCAGAACACGCCTGATACGTCAAATCCACTGATTGGCTTTCCACGCCAAACGGGCTGACGTCGCATTGTGATAGCGGCCGAGAATATATCGAATTCCGCCGCGGCATTCTTGCACTGCGTTGCCAAAAGACTTGACGCCATCCGGATTCAATTCATATTGCGACGGCAGCAATTGAAACAGCCCGCGTGCGCCGGATTTAGGATTGCGCAGATTCACCGCGCCGCCCGACTCCTGCGCCATGAGCCACAGCAGATCGTTGAATTGAGTCAGCGGCACACCTTCAGTAGACATCGCTTCCCGAAGCGCATTCACGGACGTAGCGGGGATCTTGGTGGGTTTAATCGGGCTCCAGCCGGTTTTCGCTGGTTTTGCTTCGCGGTGATTGTGTGTGTGCTTACTCATAACGGTATTCGCGTAGTTTAATCGTTGAAAAGGGCTGGCTTACAGAACGATTAAATCATACAAGACCTGCACCGTTATTAAAACGTAATGTGCGCTGCCTGCGGCTGCGGCGAACGGCGCGCTGTCTGGACGCACCCTTTCGCGTTGTGCTACCTTACGCGCACTTGCAACGCCCGCTCCACGTTGTTGCCGAGCCTTGGGCACTAATCAGGCACGAGCCGCCTCTACGAAGGCGGCTTTTTTGTAGCGACGGCTAGCCCGCGCGGCGACTGATCGCAATCCGCTTGCCGACATGACAACCGGCACGCGCTAACGCGGTGCGCCGCGTCGTTGTCAGCGAGCGCCGATCAGCGCCAACCAGCGCCAATTTTGCCAACCCGCGCCGAGCAAGCCGCGAAGCCTTCATTCTTGTAGCAGCATCGACCATGATCCACGATCCCAACAACGCCGGCTTGCCCGACGACCTTCCGACGTCCTCCAACGAAACAGACGATGTCGCCGCCGCTGCCGACGACTCCGCGCCGCACGGCGAAGCCTTGCATCTTCGGCGCATCCGCAGCTTTGTCACGCGCGCCGGCCGCGTGTCGACCGGTCAGCGCCGCGCGATGGACGAGCTCGGCCCGCGCTTCGTCGTTCCGTTCGCGCCGCAGCAGCCGGACTGGAACGCCGTATTCGGCCGTGAAGCGCCGCGCGTGCTGGAGATCGGCTTCGGCATGGGCGCGACCACCGCGGAAATCGCCTCGCACCGTCCAACTGACGATTTTCTCGGCGTCGAAGTGCACGAACCGGGTGTCGGCGCATTGTTGAAGTTGATGGGCGAGCAGGCGCTGACCAACATCCGCATCATTCAGCACGACGCCGTGGAAGTGCTCGAACAGATGATCGCGCCGGACAGTCTCGACGGCGTGCACATCTTCTTTCCCGACCCGTGGCACAAGGCGCGCCATCACAAGCGTCGTCTGATTCAGCCGAAGTTCGTCGCGCTGCTCGCGTCGCGCCTGAAGCCCGGCGCGTATTTGCATTGCGCGACCGACTGGCAGAACTACGCCGAGCAGATGCTTGAAGTGCTCAATGCGGAGCCGACGTTGCAAAACACCGTCGACGGCTATGCGCCGCGCCCCGAATATCGTCCGGTAACGAAGTTCGAGCGACGCGGCCTGCGCCTCGGCCACGGTGTGTGGGATCTCGTGTTCCGCAAACGCGACGTCGCATAAACAAAAAGGTCCGCCACCTCAAGTGACGGACCTTTTTTTCCGGCCTGCGAAAAGCGGGGAGACTTACTCCGTCCAGCTCAGCGCGCCGCTATAGCCGACTAGCAGGATCAGCAATCCAAAGCCAATGCGATACCACGCGAACGCCGTGAAATCGTGTCCGGCGATGTAGCGAAGCAACCATCGCACACACAGAAAGGCACTGACGAACGCAGCCACGAAGCCGAGCGCGAAAACGCCGAGCGCGTCGACGGACAGCAGATGCCAGTCCTTGTACAACTCGTAGGCAGTCGCGCCGAACATGATCGGGATCGCGAGGAAAAACGAAAACTCAGTGGCCACGCGCCGGTCGAGTCCGAACAACATCCCGCCGATGATTGTCGAGCCCGAGCGCGACGTGCCAGGGATCAATGCGAAACATTGAGCGAGGCCGACTTTCAGCGCGTCCATTGCGCTCAGATCGTCCACGCTGGTCACGCGCGCAACCCTGGCTTGTCCGCCTTCGCGGGCTTGCGCGCGCTGGCGCGCTTCTGCCCACAAGATGACGACGCCGCCCACCACCAGCGCGAACGCCACCGGCACCGGCGAAAACAGCGCAGCCTTGATCGACTTTTCCAGCAGTAGACCGAGCACGACCGCCGGAATGGTCGCGATGATCACGTTCAACGTAAAGCGCCGCGCTTCCGGACGGCTCGGCAGGCCGGTCACCACGCTGCCGATACGGCGGCGAAACTCCCAGCACACCGCGAGAATCGCGCCGAGCTGAATGACGACGTCGAAGGTCTTGGCATGTTCGTCGGTGAAGTTGAGGAGACTCCCCGCGACGATCAGGTGCCCCGTACTCGACACCGGCAAAAATTCCGTCAAGCCTTCTACGACGCCCAGAATCAACGCCTTGCAAGCCAATAACCAGTCCATCCGTGCCCCTCATCGTTTTCGTTTGTCGGCCCTGCCGGCCACGCGCAACGTCATTTCTCGACGATTTGCACGCGTATACCGTTTGTAAGGATGGTGATTGTACCGGGTTCGTAATTAACTCCGGCAAATTGAAGTTGTTCGGGCTTGAATGTGTAGATCGGGTAATTGCTCAGCAACTGCGTGGCGAGCACGGCGGCGGCGGCGTTGATCTGTTGCGTATAAGCCTGCGCGTCGCCGGTCACGCTGACGTTGTCGACGTTGGGCGACTTCAGCACGACGGATTTGCTCGCGGCGTCGTACGCAAGTTCGCTCGACAACGTGAAGACGCCGTCGACCGGCTGCGGCATGAACGGGCTCGCGAGGTGCGCATCGAGCTTCACCGAAACACGGTTCGCGTCGGGCAGCAAGCCGACCACCGGATGGCTCAGCGCGACGTCGAATACTTGTGAGACAGTGCGTTGATACGGGAATTTGCGCTGCACGGCGTCCTGCACTTGCTGCTGCGAGAATGTGTAGTGCGACGGAATGAACGGAAAGATCGACGCGGCGCAGGCCGTGAGCGAGACAACGCCAAGCGCGCCGGCACCGGCCAGCGCTGCGAGTAGAAAACGGCGCCTGGTGGGCGCGACAAGTCCAGTCATACACAATCTCCGATCAACCACAATTGAGAGCCTGCCTCGGTCCAGGTACTTGCTTTATCCAACTTCCGGCCGGGTTTGCGCTTCGAGCAGCGTGAGCCATGCAAGCGCGCTTCCTCGGTCCGGCCCACACATTTCCAACTGCGGCTGCAGCCCCGAGCAGCATGCCGGCCGCTCGGGCCGGCCGAAGATCGCGCATCGCAAGTCTTCGCCTAGTTGCACGCAGCGCACGCCCGCCGGCTTGCCGTTCGGCATGCCCGGAATCGGACTCGAAATCGACGGCGCGATACAACACGCGCCGCAATCAGGGCGGCACGCATGATCTGCCACATCAAACGGAGAGTCGCGTTTCGTCACGCGATCGCGCACATCACTCACTACACATTGTCCTTAAATCGAAGAGCGGCGTATCGCCACCCGACCCGCATTGTGCCACTGCGTCCCGTGCGACCTTTTTACACAATCCGGCGCGAGACCGCTCACGTAAACTCGACTGACCCTCAAGGCCACGCTCGTGAGGCGCCGCGAGTTCCGTTCATCAATGCGGGAAACAGCGGAGTTTCCGCCTCTTTGCCGGTGGCCATCACAACGAGCCCTTCATGACCACCGCCAATTCGCTGTTTCGTCCGGATCTGCTCGCCAAGTACAGCGCGAACGGCCCACGTTATACGTCCTATCCCACTGCCCTTCAGTTCCGCGACAACTTCTCCGTTGCCGACTATTTACGCGCCGCAGCGGACCCCGGCGCATCGGCCGCGGACCTCTCGCTGTACTTCCATATTCCGTTCTGCGACACAGTTTGCTTCTACTGCGGCTGCAACAAGATCGCGACGAAAAACCGCGCGCGCGCCCGCCCGTACCTCGAACAGCTGAAGCGCGAAATGGCCTTGCAGGCAGCGTGTTTCGATACGCGCCGGCCAGTATCGCAATTGCATCTGGGCGGCGGCACGCCCACGTTCATGTCGAACGATGAACTGGCCGAACTGATGAGCGCGGCCCGCGAGCACTTCGCCTTGCTGCCCGACGACGATGCCGAATATTCGATCGAAGTCGATCCGCGCGAGGCTTCGCCCGAGACCATCGCGCATCTACGCAAGCTCGGCTTCAATCGACTGAGTCTCGGCGTGCAGGACTTCGATCCGCTCGTGCAGCGCGCTATCAACCGCATTCAGCCGCTCGATATGACCGCCTCTGTCATGCAGGCCGCGAGGCATACGGGCTTTCATTCGATCGGCGTCGATCTGATCTACGGGCTGCCGCATCAAACGGTGGAAAGCTTCACTCGCACGCTGGACACGATGATCGAACTCGCGCCTGATCGCCTCTCCGTGTTCGCGTATGCGCATATGCCGCAGCTCTTTAAAATGCAACGTCAGATGGACTCGGCCGCGCTGCCCTCGCCTGCAATGCGGCTCGCTATCTTGCAACGGGTAGTCGAGCGTCTGACAGCAGCGGGCTACGTCTACATCGGCATGGATCACTTCGCGCTGCCCACCGACGAACTGGCGCGCGCGCAGGCACAGCGAACCTTGCACCGCAACTTCCAGGGCTACAGCACGCGTGCCGAATGCGACCTGATCGGCTTCGGCGCGTCGTCGATCGGCAAGGTCGGCGACGTCTACGCGCAGAACGCGAAAGACCTGCCCGCGTATGGCGCGGCCATCAGCGCCGGCAAACTGGCAATTGCACGCGGTGTCCGCCTCACCGCCGACGACCGTCTACGCCGCGACATCATCACCCAGTTGATGTGCAATCTGGAATTGCGGTTCGACGAATTCGAAGCGATGTACGGCATCCGCTTCGCCGATACGTTCGAGCTCGAACTCGACCGCTTGCGCGGCTTCGAGCACGACGGCCTCGTTTCGCTGACCGGGCGCAAGCTGGAAGTGCAGACGGCCGGGCGCATGCTCGTGCGCAACATCGCAATGGTGTTCGACCGCTATCTCGGCCAACAGACGCTCGAACGTTTCTCGCGCACTGTTTGACGGCATGGCGGGCGGCGGCTGCAACCGGCTTGCCCGTCGTCGAATTTTCGGCCATAATCTGCGTCTTCGCGACGCGCCAGCATCTCGCGCGTGCGCTGCAAGATCTGCCCAGGTGGTGAAATTGGTAGACGCAGGGGACTCAAAATCTCCGTTGTTCAGCTCGACAAAGAACAGCGCCAATTTTTGAGTGCCTTGTGCAGTAAGGGTCTGTAGGAAGTTTCGTACCCTCTGCTGACAAGAGAGTTTTTTGTTTTCTCAGCGTATTCTCAGCGTGCCAGAAAAAATCTGGGACATCTAGAGGGCGCAGAAGACGCCTCGGTGGTGAAATTGGTAGACGCGCCGGACTCAAAATCCGGTTCCGAAAGGAGTGCCGGTTCGATTCCGGCCCGAGGCACCACATCGTAACGCACGAAGCCCCATAGACGACAGGTCTGCGGGGCTTTTTGCTTTCCTAGCCGGGTACGCGAATAGTGCGTCGCCACTTCAGTTTCTCTTTCCACCAGTACACGAATCGTGACTTGTCGAAGCCCAGGTCCGAGTACGCATAAAGGGCCTGTATCAGCGCGGACAAGCGCGCCTCGTTCGACTCGATAAGCTGCAACAGATACAGCAGCCTGTTTGCAATCTCCTCCTGGTCCATCTGTTCGTGATGCTCGGTCACCAGCTGCATTCCAATCCGGAACGCGCGTAGCTGCTCATAGGCGAAAGCCAGTTCTCCCGCCAGCTCTGGACCAAGGGAGCCCACCTTCGCAGGCGCACTGTCGAAAATCGGGTCTGTCGGCATCTCCATGCTGTACAACGGTGGTTTCTTTCCCTGCCTGACAACGAGCACCACGCCTTGCAGCCCTGCCTTCAGCACCTTGAACGCAGAGGCGTGCGACTCCAGTTCGCCCGCGAGTGCTGCCGCCCAACTTGTGCTGTCCAGATGCCTGCGATACTGCTCAGCCATGAAGTTGGTCGCATATGCTACGGTCACCGCTGCACCCGCGGCAATGACTGCGGCTCCGATTGTGAACACCCCGTCTGGCATTCTTACCCCCTTGTTGTTGGCTTGTAGTGTACGGCTCCGCGATGCAAAAAGGGCCACGCAGCGAACTGCGCAGCCCTCACTAGGCTACTGCACTGTGACAGCGGGGCTTGGTCGATATCCGAACCAGCGCCAGTCCAGAATCAGTCGTCCTTGAACACTGAGTTGAGATGCACGAACATCTCTTTCCCTTCTGCAGTCAACCGATACATCGTGCTCCCCTCCCCATCGACATAGGTCTCCGCGAGGCCGGCCTTCACCGCTTTCTCTGTACCCGCCTCGACCAAACGATTGGCCTCGTCCCGGTCCAGCGCAAATCGTAGACCGATTTTCAGCTGGAACTGGTGCAGACCCTTGCCCTCAGCATCGGCATTGGCGAGCATGCACAGCACTACCGCCGCAGCGGGATGAAGCGGAGCCGAAATGGACTTCGCCACCGAGCGGTGGGTATGAAAAAAAATGGGGAGAATTGCGTCCAATGCGGTGGATGCAGGTGTGTACTGCTGTTTTTCAGCTACTTCGCTCATGCCTGTTCCCTTGTCTTCAAAGTGATGCACCGGGTACCACCCGGGCCGGCTAAACGCCGCACACACCTTATCGTCCAGCCTTACAAAAACTTGAATTCAACAAAAGGGGACGGCGGCGGTCTGTACAAATTTACAGGCTGTATGCACGCACATGCACTTGCCGCTGCGCCTTACGGGGTGCGGCTCTCGCGGTACTGCACTTTTCGCAAAAAATACAGTACATTTGGGGCCAGAGTACGCTGCATGGTCTCAAATCGGGTGAGACAGTGGGAGAAGAATGGTGCCAACTTGATGATGAGTGTGTTGTCGGTGCACGCCGCCGAAATTTCCCGGGGCAACCGCTATTTCCGACCAAAGCGACGAAGCAGGCGCCCCAGCAGGTAGCCAAGGGCAGCGGCGCATGCTGGGAAGGCCAGCAGCGCCCATTGTTCGCGTAATATTTGCACTGCGTGGCTCACGGCGTTCCACATAGCGTCGTCCCTACCGCCGGCCGCGTTCGATTGTTCGCAGCATTATTTGCCTCCAATCAATCTGCTCTGCTCAAGCATCTTGCGCACAATGGTCACTGCGTCCTCATCGAGGCTGCAATACACGCGCTCGGTGTCCCAACACGACCCGGGGCCGACTACCCTGGCGCTCGCGAATTCATTGCGGACATAGCCATCGAGCCGCAACAGGGGCGTCACCTCGAGCCCATTCTTGCGCCCAATAAAAACGGTAAAACCAGTGCCGCTCAGCGGAGGCGTGCTGTATCGCTCCTCGCACATTTCGAGCACGCGCAGCGCTTCTTCCAGAACTGAAAACGGCGGACGGTCATCAGGCACGACAGAGCCTTCGATATCGCACAAATGTGCGAGCGCGCTTACGTCGCCGTCGTAAATGGAAATTGTCAGCATCCTCGCTCCCTCGACATTGCTTCCAGCTTTGTTTTCAGCTCCTCGAGTACCGAGGGCTCGCTTATGCCAAGCACGGGGTCCGTCCGTACCAGGTGGTCGCGGCACCACGTCGGCCACCCCTCGTGCTCATCATCGAGCGCGAGCCATGCCTGAGGCTTGCGGCGACGTACGTCCGCCCACACTTGCATGCCGCGCGGCGCAGCGGCGAACTCGACCGGGTCCATTCTGCTGTGGTATGTGGCGCCGATAACGCGAGCACGCAGCCGAGGTGGCAGCTTCCGCGCCACTTTTCGTACGCTGCGATATACACGCACCCACGATGTCGACAGCACTATGCGGACTTGCGGATAGGGCTCGAGTAGGTCCGCGAGCAGTTCTGCATGCTCGAAGAGCCAATGTCCCGGCGCGCCAAAAATCCATGGGCCCGTGCCCCTCTTTCGGTAGACCGACTCCGGGTTCAAGACACCATCTATATCCAGATAAAGCACGACGCCGCCCATTTGCCGCGGGCGCGGCACGTCGGCAGGCCCGGGAAGTCCTGTCAGCATCCGCGCACCACGTCAGCCGCGCTCTGCCGACACACGCTAGGTCGCCTCGCCAAATCCGCAATCACCCCATACATGCGATTCACCCCGTTTATTTTTCAACTGCGTTAATTGCAGATTTGAATGCTAGCATATTCTCGCCACTCATTAGGCATCCATACTTTGTTGCTCAAAAGCACAAAGCCTTTTAATTCGGTGATATTCAAATGAATAAGAAGCTTTATAAAGCTGTGGTGACCGTTGATACAGGCGGAGACAAGTCAGCTATCGCGGACGAACTCAGGCTACCCTCGGAGTGCGAGGAGTTGCTCAAAATAATCAAAAAATATGAACGGAAGCAATGCATGCGCATATGCCGAGCAATGTTCGATGATTACTTCGATTTCACATCGAAACAAGTCGAACTCATTCTCGCGTTTCAGGACGTATTCACGCTTGTGTTGGACCACCCATTAGCGACTTTTGGGATTCGAACGGCTGACTAAGCCGCTCTCTCGTAAAGGCAGAGTTAATTCGCGTTTCAGTTTCGACGTCGAAAGTTGCCTAGGGGCTGACCCACGCCCGCCAGTTTCGACGTCGAAAGTTCCCCTATCAAGGACGGTTGGGTGGCCAGTTTCGACGTCGAAATTTGAGCCTGTCGCTTAGCAGCTTGGACGTACCGCCGGGCTTCTTCCCGGTCGAACGCCAGCCCACCGTCGACGCTGCATACCGCTTGCAACCGCCCGGTGTCGAGGACGGTTAGTCGCACGGCCAGTTGACTGATATCAAGCGCCTCTGCCAGCTCGGCAATAGTCACGTATTGGGCCTCCGGCTCTGGCAGCCGCGGCCTCCAACCTTTCTCCATCAGCTGCACGAATACGCGGTACCGGCCGTCACGGGGCTCCGGGATGCCGGTGCGCTGGCAGTAATGGCGCGTATCGACCATCGCCCATTCCTCCGCTTGATAGCGCTGCATGCCGCCGTCTATCTCACGGATGGCCATCCGCTCCAGAATGAATTCGACCGCGTTCGCATCATCCTGCATTGCTTCCATGGCGCCCACCGACCACTGTATAAAAACACAGTATCGGTGCCGCAAACGCACGGGTCAAGCCGCGCGGTTGACGCTATATCCGGTTGACGCGGCGAAAATAAAGGGGCGACTTACACGCAGGCATGACTACCTCTGCAAAACGCCCAAACTCCCGCCCGGCGCGTGCAACGCGCCGACCTGCCCCCTCTGCGGCGGCGGTCGCTCAGACCGCCCCTGCGAGCAATGCGCCGCTTGACGCGGCGCCCATGCCCCACCCGCAGTTGCAGGCCTTTCGCGCCGAGCCCCGGGGTCCGCTCCTCGCCGTCTACCCTGCCCGGCCCGCCCCTGGCAGCACGGAACCCCGCTTTGTCGCCAGCATCATGTCCGTAGAGCGCGTCTCTGCCTACCGGGCCCTGGCCGTCCAGGCCGGCTTCGCCGCGGTCAACCAGCTGATGGCCGCCAGTGCCCCGACCTCGCACTGGTTTCTGGTGCCCGTGCACGGCTTTGGTAGCAGCGCGCCTGCCCCCATCGACCACCTGAAAGCACGCGCGGCGTTTGTCGCGCAGGCAGACCGGCGCCTTCAGGCGCTGCTGGCAGCCGAGCAGCTCGAAGAGGTCTGAGGCCGCTTGTAAACCGGCGCGAGCCCCACTATACTGCGCACAACCGCACCCCTTGCGAGCATTCGATGACCTTCGCACTGACTTTCGCATTTGCAGCCGCCGTGCTGTCGCTCCTCTTCCCGGAAACCTTTGGGAACGGCAACGAACAAGCGTAACGGCACGCGACCCTCTCCTGCTCACAAGAGCCCCGCCTCGCGCGGGTTTTTTCTTGACCAGTTGTTACGTTCGCATTCCTAATAAAAAAGTATAGAGAAGGACCCCGCATCTTCTCTTCAGGAATGTCCTTAAGAGTGGGCCTGGTTTATGAGCAGTGCATATACAGCGTATGGAGGCTCCCGCGCAAGCAACCTCTATCGGCATGACGATGCCGTCAACCACCCCGTTGGCCTTCACTCTCGGCCAACGGGCCGAGGTGGAAGTCGCGAGGACATTCTCGAGAGTGAAACTATGCTTCTACTGAACATCCAACCCGTGACGGACCTGCTGGTCTCACTGCCGGCTGGGCTCAAAGTCGTCGTCCTTCTTGCGACAATCTGGCTCTGTCAGGGTCTCACCGAGACGACGCTGCGATTGCACAAGCAGGGCTTCCTGAAAGCCGTTCCCACTGCTGTGGTCATGATATCCGGTGCGGTTGCGGGCCATCTGGTAGGCGGGCTCGTTGTCGCAGCGCTGACGGCGATGTGCACACTCTCCGCACTGTTTATCACCAGCGGTATCCGTCGCGCAGTCAGACGCGCCGCAAGTTTGCGCAAGGAACTCGCACAAATCGAGGCCAAGTACAAGCACTGACCTGATTCCAACGCCCACCTCGTGTGGGCGTTTTCTTTGCCTACAATGCGACGTGACCGAGTCGTGGGAGGGCCTATGAGGCTGGAAGACCGACTCGTTCGTTCCATCCGGCAATGCGCAAAGACCTTGTCATTCCGCGTTCCGAGATAGCTCCGCTGGGCAGTCCCGTTCACGTCAGTCGAGTGCTTGCAACGCTGGTTTACGACGGTGCGTTGTCGGCAAGCCGCCCGGCAGCGCCCCCGGCGCAGTAACACCGCAGCAAGCCTGGAATCAGGAGCGGGAGCCCAGAAGCTCCCTGGCCCCTACCTCGTGACGCGATATTCCGTCGAGTGAGAGTTCGTATGCGCCAAGCTCAACGCCTGGCTCGACCAGCGGGGAAAGAACTGGTTCTTTTGAAATCCGCCCATCTGCGAGCAAATCGATTTGCGACATAGAACATGCTGTCATCGAGGTGCTGCCGCCGCTATAGCGATACCCAATACTCAGCCTGCGCGCAGATAGTCCTGGAGACTCATCCCTTTCTCCTCATCGACTTCTAGGTTCGTTGGCATATCAGGAAATGCTGGGCTGCCCGGGGTCCAAAACTCGACTGATTCAGGGTGCTCATCAAAAAATTCCGGGTCGGTCGTGACGCTAATGCGCGGTGCACCCGGCTCACTCCAGAAAACCTCTTTGCTGCTCACGCGCTGTGCCTCGCTCCCATCTGGAAGCATAGGAGCACGGTCGAGTAACAGCCCCAACTCATCCAAGCCATAAGGCGCTGGCGCACGCTCCGACATCTCCAGCGCTGCCTCTAGTGCCTCATCCAGGCTGAATGCATCGGCAGGCGGCTGTGAAACCGCTTGGTGCAACTGGCTGACCAAGTTTGCCCGTGCCTGTTCTCGGTGGTCGGGACTGGCCAACGCAACTTCGGCAATCCTCGCAGGCATTGTTGCGAGGATGGGTTGCAAGGGGCCCACAATCGAAGTGAAGAGATTGATGCGCGTGCGCAGTGCACGGTAGACGTCCGTTTCCACGGTGTTTTCGTACATCAGGTTAACGACGGCGATGCGCGAAAAAGCTTGTCCCAGACGGTCGACACGCCCGATGCGCTGCTCGATGCGCATTGGATTCCAGGGACAATCGAAATTTACGAGTGCGCCGCAAAACTGGAAGTTGAGGCCTTCGGCAGCGGCATCCGTGCATACCAGCACTTGTGCGTCCTGTGCCCTGAAGCGCCGCTTGGTTTCCTCTCGCGTCAAATTCTTCCATTGCCCATCGGGCTGTAGCCACTCGCCCCCACGGCCCGAATAACACAGCACAGAAAAACCCTCAGTCTTCAGGAAGTCGCGCAAGTAGTCGAGCGTGTCAGTGTATTGCGTAAAGACAATCGCCTGGGGATACGCCGGCAATAGCGAATGGTCCATTGCGTGGTAGCTACCGCGTTGTAGCGCACGCAGCACCTCGGCCAGACGTTTCGCCTTGGTGTCCACCGGTAGGCGTCTCACCTGCGCAAGCAGTTCCCCGATGTCCGTCTGCTCTTCGAGCTGCAAGGCTGCTTCCTTTTGCAGTTCGACTACTTCATCGTCAGCGGCATCGCCTGTCTCGTCGACGTCGTCTTCTGCATCTTCGCTCGAACGCAGTTCGTCGAAGGGCAGACGAGCCTGTCCTTTCACGAAGGCAAGGCGTTCCTCCAACGTTCGACGTAGCGCGTAGAAGCTTGACGCCAAGCGTTTGCGGTAGATTGTCATCACGAAACCTACAGCCGTTCGCTTATCAGCTTGGGCATTGTTGTAGGTTGTCGAGATATAGGACTCGAGTGCGCCGTACACCTGCGCCTCTTCATTAGTCATGTCGAGAAACTCATCGACAACCTCGCGCGAGGCAATCGGTGTCCCGAGCATGCCCCGGCGGTGGTACTCGCGCAGCAGGTCACGCGTGTGACGCGACACCAACCCCCCCACGGGCGTATACGCCCGCATGATGCTGACCGCGCTACGTCGCTCCTCGGCGGACAGCTGACGCCGTGGCGTGGCGGCCGATTCTCGCAGCGAGCGCAGTATGCGCTTAGCCTTCAGGGTGCTGTTGCCCGGAGCACGTCGCTGGGCTGCTTCGAGTCGGACTTCGCCGAAAGCGTTCTCGGCGGCACGAAACAGACTGGCGAGAAACTCAAAATCCTCGTGCGAGGGGTTCTCATTGCCTGCCTTTCGAAAAAACTCCAGGAAGGCGGTACGGCTCCACTCCTGTGGCATCGCCAGTAGCGCGAGCAAATCCCACACTTCTACCGGATGCACCTGCATTGGCGTCGCCGTCAGTAACAATAGCGCCTGCGTGCGGGCCTGTAGGCGTTGCATGAGCTGCAACAACAGGTTGGGCGGACCTTCCTGTGTTCCGCCGGGGCTTTTGCGTCGTGCATGGTGTGCTTCGTCGAGCACGACAAGGTCCCAAGGCTCGGCGACATCCAGAAGTTCGCGCTGACGGTCACGACGGCGCATCAGATGACTGGACGCGATGACGAACGGCTCCCGATGCCACTCTTCGCGCGACACATCCTTCTCGGCATGCCCGCGCATCATCGGCGACGGATACCAGGTAAGCCGCTTGCCGTCATAGATGGGCCAGTTGAGGTTGAACTTCTCGCGCAGCTCAATCTGCCACTGTGTCATGACGGCCTTTGGCGCGAGCACGAGGATGCGCTTTGCGCGCCCCGAGAGCCAAGCGAAGCGCAGTAGCAAACCGGCTTCGATGGTCTTGCCCAGCCCTACCTCGTCCGCAATCAGAAGGCGCGGCGGCCAGTGGTCCAGCATGCGCTGAAAGGCGCGCACCTGATGTGGCCATGGCGTAATCGCGCTGGTCGCCTCGGCGATGCGCTCACCACCGGGCAGTCGGGGAGTTGCCCAGATAGTTTGCCAGATGTCGCGGCGGCGTTCGTCAACGGACGGCTGTTTGACTACGGGAGACTGGCGCGGCTGTTCGTCTTCTGTTGAAGAAGCATCTCCATCTTGCTTACGGGCGCGCTTCAGACGCTCGGGCTCCTCCTCTCCTGGCGGTAAGAAACGCAGTACGTTTTCACGCACAGCAGACGGCACGTCCATTACCACTGCACGCTTGGCCCTGTCCGCCCATAGGCGCGCGAAGCTACGCTCCTCGTCCTCAACGTGCTTCTGGTCGCCTTCCCAGTCGCAGAAGACGTGAAAGCTCTCCCAGTTATGTTGCCACCCGTAGGCCGTCTCGTTCACACTACCAGCGAACGCTAGGCGGCTCCCCGTCTTGTCTTCGATGATACCGGCCTTTTCATGAAAGATGGCCTGGCTTGTCACTGGATTGCGATGCGCATCACAGGGCACGGCCACTTTGATTTCGAGATAGCCGCGGGCCACCATCCAAGCCAATAAAGCCAGTGCTTCTTGCTCGCGTACCGTCTCGCCACGCAGCGGCATGGCCAACAGCTTGACCTCTACCGTATCGCGCAAAGTTTGACCGCGTTCGATAGCGTTGACTTCCGCTTCGTCGAGCGTGCAACCGACCACCATGCGCATCCGCCCGTTGTTAAGCACCAGGCCCTCGATACCACGCGCCGCAATCGCAAGCGCTGTCGCGGTGAAATAGCCAGTCGTTCGGTCGTAGCGCTGCGCGCACGACAAGGCGTGCACGTAGAACTGCTCTACGAGCGAGCCGTCATCGTGATTGTACTTGCTCTGCCAGGCAAGGTCCGTCAGCAAAGGCATGGCTTATTCCTGTGCAATGTTTTCTTCTTGCCACATCTTCAATTGCTCAGGCTCGGCCACCTTTTCGGCCAGTGCCAAGCGACGCAGGTTTTCCAAGGCGTCGAAGTCGGCCCCCGCACCTGTCGCGGCGTCAGGCAAGTCGAACCCACTCCAGGCCTTACCCACGGGAAGCACTTCGAGCACAGCCTCCAGCGCTGTCAGAAAGGCCGGCTCGTTTGCCAGCCCATGCTTGGCCAGGAGCTCGTTGGCGGACTCGAGTGACGTGCCGCGCACAGTCTTTGCCAATTGGTGCAACGCGTCCATCATCGAGTCGCGCCCGTCTGGCAAGCCCAACGACCCTTTCGCCGCACGAGTCATTGCGTCCCACAGCACCACGTCTGATGCCTTCTTCTCGGCGAGCTTGCCTATAACATCGCGTTCCATGTCCACGCCGCACACCTTGGCTAGCTTGTTGGCCTCGTCATATGGAAAAACCGGCGCTTCGAAGGCGTCCCAAGCCAGCACAAACCAGCTCGTGAGATTGTCGAGTTCGACATTGCGCTTTGCATGCGCCAACTGCGACAAGCGCCAGTTCTTCACTTCAGCACGGGCCGCGACCAGTGCGTCTTCGGGCGACACCGCGAAGGGGTCGTACTCCTCCTCGAAAATCTCCGCCTGCCGGCGCTTGCGGCGCGTCTGCTCGACATCCTGGCGCGGCGTGCCACGCACCAGCGGCCAGGCTTGCGAGAACACTTCCAGGGCAGGGCCGAAGCAGGAGAGATAGAGGTCCACCCCGCGAATTCCGCCCTTCTGGAAAGCACCGATACGCTCGCGCACGGCGGCGCGCACCTTGGGTTCGACGTCTTCCCAGTAGCGCGTTTCCGTCCCCTGATGATTGAGCGGGCGGCAGACAAGAAAGACCGTCGAGTTGGCAGCGGACTTGTCCTTGATGTGCATGCTGGCCTCGGCCTCCGTGTTCAGAGGCCAGGAAGCCGTGATGGCGAAGCCTGCTTCCATCAGACCCTTGGTCAGTGCGTCCCAGGCGCCAGTAGCCTTGTGCGTGAACATGAGCGTCATGATACCGTCCGGCTTCAGCACGCGACGCATCTCTGTGAAGATGGCTGACATGCGATGCTGGTAGTCGCGTCCAGCAAGCACCTTGGCGCCCTTCTCGCCCTTGAATTTGGCTGGGTTGGCGACTGCCTCATTCTCCTTGTCGGTCAGTGGTCGGCGAAATAACTCCGGATAGGCGTAGCCCGCTGTGCGTTTGAGCCAAACATAGAAGAAATCGGATAGCTCGGCATACATGACATTGTCATAGTAAGGCGGGTCCATCACTACCGCATCAATGCTGGCGTCGGCAAGATGGTCGAGACTGTCGCCAGACTTGCAGGTCAACGTGACCGGCGACGGAACAAACGGCTTTTCTGCCGCCGGAGTGCCGAACAGACTGGTTTGGCGCTCTGGGGTACCCGGCGCATCAGGGCGCGCCAGCTCAACTAGCTCGCCGATGCATTTGGCGGTTTGTTCGACGGCCCACTCATAGCCGAAGCCAACGATAAGCGGTGGCATTTCCGCATGCGACCAGCAAAACGCGAAATCGTGACGATTGAATGTATTCGCTATCACCTCTCGGGTCGACATCCAAACCGACATTCGCGAGTTGTAATTGAGCATCTTGTCGAGTGTGAGCGACAGATATGCAAACGCCGCACTAACGATTTCATTCCAGCGTCCGGCAGCCCTTTCCTCTTCAATAAGCTCACGAAAGACCTCAACGGCGGTTCCGTGTCCCAGTAGCTGACGTGGCGAGAACATGTCTTGCCAGCGCTTCATGCCGTACCGAAGGGGCTCTTCAGTTTTATGGCCCGGCGTTACCACCTCGGTAGGCACCATGTCGAGCGCCTCCCAATCAGGTAGCTTGTCGCTGAGCCGGGCCTGAACCAACTCCGATAGGTCGTCCTCAGGACGGGGGGCACGATAACCACGTACCCATTTCTCCTTCGGCTTGCCGGATTTGGTTTGGCCGGTAATGACCTTCTTCTTGAAGACGACCGTGTACAGCTGCTCGCCCATGCGACCAACTTGGGCCTCTGCCTTGATGTGGTCCCCTGAAATCAGCCGCGCGCAGTCCTCGAACGGACAGGTCGCGTCACCGCCGGAGACGGTGCCCGCCGACTGCTCCTTCGCCTTGCTGACAATGATAAAGTTGACGTGGCGTGACTTGTCGCCCACGCCCGTTCCCTGATGCGGATGCAAGCGAACACCAGTACCATCCGGCGCAAGTCGCCAGTTGGGGGACAGCGGAACAAGGCCATCACAGTGTGGGCAACGAACAGTGCGGGTCCACAAATAGCCGAGAACCTGAGCTTCGTCGGGCTCTGGTGCGAACAGACCGGTAAATCTGGGCTCCGCCACCTCCAGAAAGCGCTCGGCAATCCGCTCAAACTCAACCTGAACACTAGCGCCATACTTCAACGGAAATTCATAGGTTCCGCGCTGAACGAGTACAGCAACCGGATTCAAGTCATTGGCTTGCGTGGCAAGGCCGAGACGAAGCGACTCAAATGGAATACTTCCGCCCCCCGCAGTTGGGTCCAGAACCGCTGGAGTACCCGGAGCAACCCGAGCTATTTCAGATTGCAGCCACTCTTTCTCTTCCGGGCTTGGCAAGTACTTGAACGCGCGGTCGTACCCATAGGGATTTAGCCCTAAGTCTTCTCCAGTTTTTTTCGCACGGTCAATGCGGCGGCGAGTTGCGACGGGGTCTCCGTGTATTCCTACCGTATCCAAAAATCTGCTATGGTCCGCATCCTGCGGTAGCAACGAGGCCAAAATGGCCGCTCGCGAGGCCACAAGCGGGCGACGTGCCCACCATACATGCAGGTAATAGGTGGGCGGCAGTGCCGTCATGGAGCGGCGTTCACGCACGCTTTCCTCGCCGAGCGCAGCAATTGGCAGCCAAGACTCAATTAGGCGGCGGCTCATCGCAAACCTACCTTCGAGTTCACGACAAGCGTGGCGGTAAAGCATCTGTCTGACTGAGTCATATCTTCTTGTAGTCTTGGTTGTGTTCAGGCACGTAGTTCGGAATACGTCAGGCGTCAGCTTGGGTGCCGTACGCTCGTAGATGTCGTTGGCGGTTGGCCTCCATCGGCACACCGACGATGGCGTTACCCAGCCTGGCCACTCTGTCCCGTACGCCGAATACGACTGTGCCACCGCCGCCATTGGTCATGCAGACGGCTATTTCGACGGCGAGCCGATTGGCCTCATTGGGTGCGGCCGCCAATTCCGTGAAATCAAGGCCCCTAGGCCTCGAGGGCTTGGGCTTCCAGCCGCTCCAAGAGTCCCGCGGACTTCTGTGACTTCACGCATGTGCGTGCCTTAGCGGTTCGGCTCAATCAATAGGAAACGCAGCGCCATCAGCACACGTCGGGGGTGTTTGCGATGCATCGCCATGCCAAGCCAGTATCCGGCTTCTTCCTTGGTCATCGCTTCTATGCCCGCGGCTACGGCGGCGATGTGCTCGCGATTACGCATCGGCGCGAGCACACGCAGCAGCAGGCCGAGATTGATGGCCATGTCCTCGTCGATGGGAACACGCAAAGCGTCAATCGCCGGTAGGTTCAGGAGGTCGATGCGCACCTGCTTCATGCGACGCAGCAGGCGGTGCTCGATGAGCGAAAGGTTGCGACCACGCAACCCGGCAATGTAGGTGGGCTGTTTAATGTGCGGCGTCGCGCTAGCCGGCAACTGCCAGATTTCGATTTCCATGTCGGAGCCGGCGAGGCGACGCGCACGCAGCTCGTAGTGTGGAAGCGCCGAATGTTGCTTGCTGCTCACGCTAAGCAATGTAGTGACTTTTCCCATAAGACTCCTTCATTCACTATGCGTCCGTGCCGGTCGCGATGACTTGCGCCGAGGTCGACACGAGTCGTGTCAGTCGCTGGATAAGTCCGTCCGCAGATGCGCCTTGCACCTGTAGCGGAGGCTCGAAAGACAACATAAAGGTGACGGAGGCGTCGCTGTCGCTCGCGGCACGGAACTGGGGTTCGAGATAGTCCTTCAGCACGATGGCGTCATCAATGTCGCCCCGGAACTCAAGCTCTGCCGTTGAGCCGGTCGCGGTCTCGAAGGATGCCTCCAGTTCTACGCGTTTCTGAGCATTCGGCACAGACTTGACCAAGGGCATGAGCTTCAAGGCATCGCCCTTGTCGAAAGGCTTGATGGTCATCGTCCCCAATGCCTGAATCTTCTTGTGCTGCGCTTTCTCGAAGACCTGAGTCAGCGCGGCCTTGAGAACGTCTTCGGCTTCAACAGAGTTGACCGAGCGCACTTTCGGCGACGGCGTACCGCCCCCAGTGCTTCGATGGCCCCCAGTCGACGTGCCGGCTCCTGTGCTGCTGCCGGAGCTGCTTTCGCTGCCGCCGTCCCCGCCTGCCGATGGTGCCGGCTCTGGCCTTGGCCAGATGTTGTTGTCGCGGGCGTAAGTGGTGGTATAAAGAAAGGACTGCTCGTCGACCTTAATTTCGGCATGCGGGTCGCCCTTGCCGCGCAGCAAGTCCCCAGACTGATAGACGAAGACATCCTGGTCGATGCCGAGGCGGATGCCTTTGATAAAGACGTCATCACCGACCAGCATTGGCAGCGAAGGGTCCTGGCGGAACTCTGTACGTAAAGCGGCCGTTGTAATTTGGCCTTTCTTGAGCGGGGTGCGGTCACGCACGTACACGGGTGAATCCGGCTGGTCAGTTGGCAAGCGCAATTTGCTCGCGTTCTGGAGCTGAGTCACGACTTGCCGTTGACCATCGCCCGGACGGTCTGATGCGGTCTGAATATCGACAACCGTGTGGGCGAGGTCGCACGAAGCTCCATCAAGCCGGTTGCGCGACGGATAAAAAATGTGGCGAAAGCACTGCTGAACGGCCACGGCGAGCTCCTGCTTCGAGCGCTCGTGCAATTCCCGCAGCTTGTCGACCTGGTAATCTGCCAGGTCCTTGAGCTTGTCCGTCTGGCGAAGGGTTTCGAGAGCGATGTTCCGCAGCATCTTGGCCTTCATGTTGGGCGTGCCTGCGGCATCGGCCACCAGGAAGGCAAGGTTGTTGCGGTTGTGGCGCCAGTCGTTGCCGCCGCCCTTATGCATGTAAATTCGCTCGACCAGCGGGTCGATACGCACTGCATCGCTGTACACGTGCACGGCGTCGTACCCCAGCATGACCAGGTACGGGCGGCCACTACCGTCGTCATCCGCCACATCGTGGGGCCCAGAGGCAAACGGAATGAGATTCAAGTTCGGACCGGCAAACAGGTCACGGATGTAGCTGTTCAGGCGCGTACGCACCTCGTCGCGGTCGGTATTGGTTTCTTCCCGCCGGATGATTTGCGTCAGGTTCGCTTCAGCGAGGAAACGCATCGGAGCACCCGGACGGTCATCCAGGTAGGCCGAGTCCGTCACGAAACGCTTGCGAGCATCGTCGATAAATGCGATATCGGTGCCCGGGCCAAGAATGGCGTACCGCAGTTCTTCCGCATTCAGGCCACGGAGGTTCTCATTGAACGCCAGGGTGTGCATAAAAGCACAGCGCGCAACGTAAGAACCGTAAGTGGGGAGCCCCCTGAACGGCCCCGCGTCGAGCTGTTCAGCCAGGGCTGGGGTACTGTCAACAGCGGCAATTTCACCCTTGATGGCCGGCACGTAAATGTCCTGCTTCAAGCGCGTAATGAGCTCGAGACGAATGGGCTCGAAGCCCAGGTCGATGTGCTGCGTCTGAATCGCGAAAGCGTCCGCGGGTTGTAGCTCCCACAACCGTGCGACTGTGCGCGCCAGAAGGCGCAGCATGCCGCGCACGCGCTGGAAGTTACCCAAGGTGCCAGTTTTCTGGGTGAGAACCTTGACGAGCTCCGGATGCAGAGGATACCCCGCGCGGAATTCGTCCATACGTCGGTCCTGTGCCGGCGCCGGTGGAAGTTGCTCGCGATTCCCATCCCAGAGGGCCTTGTATTGCGCGATAACCTGCTCGGCCTTGTCATGGTCGATATGCGCGAACAAACGTCGGCAAATGACCTTGACAGTCTCGTCGTCCTCGGTAGGGTCGATGACCGTTGCCTTGCGGGCAGCAACACTTTCCGCCTCTGCAAAGAACGCTGCAATTTCCTGCGTTTCGCGAGCGTAGGCGTCGGTCGCCTTGCCATCTCTGCCGACCGCTAGAGTGAAGATGAGTGCCGCTTGGGGCGAACTCTCGACGGCCTTCATCAATGCAGTGAGGAAGGCGGCAAGTTGTTCGGCCGCGCGCTGGACATTGCGCCCCGACACCTTGCGCAGATAAGGCGCAATTTCATCGACTAGGATGAGCGCGGGTTTGCTACCGATGAGTTCGCGCAAGGTATCCGCACCTGGGGCGATACCCTCACGGTCACTGGCCTCGACCAATCGATAGCCTTCGGGGCCATTCAAGGCATAGGCCAACTCGCCCCAGGGCGTATGGGCGCGAATATCATTTCCGAGCCGACGTCCGTTCGCCGGGTCCGCGTTCTCACCGTCGAACGCGGCAATACGCACGGGAGTTGACGGCCGCAAGGCGACCTCAAGGAATTCGTCTGCGTTGGCGACGCCTTGCAGACCTTGCATGGCATGCGCGAGCGCAATCAGGGTGTGGGTCTTACCACCACCGAATTGCGTGTCCAAGCGAAAGATGGCGCCAACCTGCTCTGGGCGTCCGAGTACGCGGAGCGCAACCAATTTGAGGACGTTTTTCAGCCCCTTGGTCGGATAGGTATTGGCGAAAAAGAGCGCGGGAAGCTTGTATTCGTCGGGCGCGTCCCCCTTTAGCACTTGCGCAAGGTCGGCTGCAAAATCGCTTTCTCGAAGAGCCCCTTTGAGAACGTCGGCGCGCGGCTCACAAATGGCGAACAGATTGTCGGTCATGAGGTCTGCTTTTTATTTAGTGGCGAAAATGTATCACGATACATTTGACGATGAAGCCTAGGTCTGCCGCATGGCACGGCTAAACCAGCACAGGTCCTCCAACATCATGGCGTTCCGCCCATTGATGCCAACTGACCACCCCTCTTCAACGGGAGAGCTTCGCGTTGCACAGTCACGTTACTGTTCTTTCTGCATCGTGTTCGGCAAAGCATCGCTTGGAACCCCATCCAGTGGATAGCCTTGGGAACGACAGTAGGCAACCACCATTACCTCAACCATGTTGGCGAGACTACGCATTTCGCGCTCGGCGGCCGTCTGCAGCGCCGACTTGATATGCCGCTCGACCCTGACACTGACAGCTTCGGATTTGCCCGTCGACACACACCCTCCCTGTATGCAATTTGCGAGTGGAATGCTAGCACATCGCAGACGAGCTTTATAGGCTTCCAAAAGACGATAAGACCCAGTCCGCCCGGCCTAAAACCTCAACACAGAAGGAACAGCGCTCCGGCTATAACCCGTATAACTCGATTCACTATAGATGGGGGTAAGCACTCTCACACGGAAAAGCCGATGAACATCCGCCCTGCACTTGTCGACAAATACGACCTCATCGCACTGGAAACGACACAGCAGCTACGCGAAGCGCTCGAACTCGATATCGACTTCGCCTTTGCGTGGGCGCCAGAAGACCTGCGCGACATTGCCTTTGAGCGCAACGCGACGGCAGAGATGCTCTCCAACATGCTGTCTGCTGCGTCGGTGACGGCTGACGACAAGGCACTGTATACATACGCTGGCTTCGTGCGCCCGATGACGGACGCCGAATGGTTCAGCAAGATGGCAGCGATTGCCGAGGGTGCCCGCCGCTATCTCAAGGTCGTTGACGACAATGAAACCCTGCACGCTGACCATATGGCCGAGCAGATACGCATCGAGGCTGAGCGCGCGCAGGCCCGGGCGGTGCGTGAGGCACACACGCAGGCTGAAGCCGCTAGTGAAAAAGCTCGCACGGCAGCTCCAGCGTCCGTAGTGGTCGAGGCTGTGACTGACGACTGGGAGGAATTCGCGCAGAGAGACTTCGAACTCGAGGAAGACGAACGGGCCGAAGAAGGCGGCGACGAGCACCTATCGCCCGAGGTCGATTGGGTCGAGCACGACATTTTCCTGCCTGCCATCCGCGACGGCTTCATGCACCTGCCGAACCTGATTGTCGGCAGCGGCATAGTGCGCACGGGTCCGAAGAACAGGACGCGCGAGCGCTGGACCGAGCAGGCGCCGAAGGTCATCCGTCGCGTGAGTGGCTACAAGGACGGCGAGGTGGTCATCTCGTACTCCGGCGAGGAGCTGCGCCCAGGCGACATCGAAACGTGGTCGAAGCTGCTGCATGCCGCTGTCAATATGCCGCTTGGGTCCGACGTGCACATTGGCGCACGCGGCCTACTCACAAGCCTGCATGGGCGCGGCACGGGCGGAAATGCCTACGCGACGTTGCGCGAGGAAGTAACCCGTCTGCAGGCAGCGATGCTGCATATCAAGTCTTCGGACCCGGACTTCATCGACCAGATGGTGGACCTCTTTCCGAGCGACCCGTCTGTGATTAAGGCCAAAAAATCGCGCTTCGTCGAAATCCGGGTCCAGCTGCTGGGCGCGAGCACAACTGACGGCAGCACGTGGACGATTGAAGTGCCGCGCAAAATCCGCACATTGTTCGGTAAGAAGCTGTCGTCGTGGTTCGACGAGGACGTGTACTACTCGCTCAAGGGCGACGCCGCGCGCCGACTGTACCTTCTCTATGGCTCGCACGTTAACTGTTGGCCGCTGCGCCTCGCCGAATTGAAAGAATACATGGGCTCGACGATGGGGCAGGACAGCAAGTTCCGCAACCTAATGAATAAGGCCCACGACGAGCTGAAAGCCAAAGGTGCCATCAAGGGCTGGAAGTTCGAGCAGAGCCACCGGAGGCTGGAGACGCTCTGCTATGTCATCGACAGGAAGGTCAAACCAAAGAAGAAGGTCGAGGCAAAGACCGTGAAGTGCATCGGCGCTGCCGTCGTGTAATTCATCCCTCATGTAGCTTGCTCCATGTAGCTTGCCCTGGCCCGCTCCGGCGGGCCTTTGGTGCCGGCGTGTATTTCGCCCCTGCGTGCGTAGAACAGTCCGCGTAGCTTGCTCCATGTAAGTCGCCTGCCCAAGTCACCCAACGGCGCGTAGATTGGTCCGCAAACGACGCGCAGAGTGGTCCCTTTGGTGCGCCGAAGTTGCGCCCGATTTGCGCCGCCCCCCGCGTAGATTGGTCCCGCTCAAATCGCTGGGAGCCTTATCCAGCAAGGTTTTGCCGGACCCTATACCTAATACCTAAAACTAGTAGCTGGGTGCGGCCTGAGGAGCCCCTTGGCCAGCCCCTTCCTTACACGCCTTCTTCCCCTTAAAAGTCCTCTTTCCGATTCTGCCTATACAGGGCTTGAAAAGAAGCCCTGCACCGCTATGCAAGGAAGTTCTCAGGAACCGCAAGCGCTCCCGCTGCATAGGGAGCGCATGGCGCTCCCAGGAACGAGGCCTCGGGCAGGAAGAAAGCCTCAGGGTATAAGGCACAAGTATGGCGCGGCGTCCGAACCGGGGGAAGAGCCTCGGCAGGCGTCAACGAAGCCCGGCGGGCCTGCAACACCGCTTGTACCGGCCCGTCCAGGCTAGGCTTCCCATGGCCTTACCGGCCTTCATATCAGGAGTCGAACAGCGATTGCTGTCGTGAGCTCGGTATCGCTGCGGTATTCCAGAGCTTCTGGGCCAACGGATGGCGGCTGAGGTGGATAAGCCGATAGAGCGGACCGCGGTTCATGTTGACGAACAACGGCTTCCTTTGCGCGACGTGCATCTTCGTCAGGTCGGAGACAAGAGTCTCCCAGTACTGCAGGTAAGTGCCAACCTGCTCATGCTTTGGGACCGCGTCGAGCCTCAGATTTTCTCGCCAGCCCGGCGCGGCCGCGTCCAACCTCGAATTGGGTAGCTTGAAATCGCCGCCAATGTTGCGCTGCACATCCATCACGCTGAAGTGAATGAGGATGTCGATGTTCGGGCGCAACGAGAGCTTGCGAATTATCTCGAAATCCAGATGTTCTATGCTGAATGGGTCAAGAAAAGCAAAATGCAGGCCTCTAGGTAGAGCCGCCAGAACTTCGTCGACGGTGCTCGACGCGCTTCCGACATATGCGCGCACTGATGCCCCCGCTGCAACCAGACGCTCCTCACATGCCTGCACGGATTCAGCATCGACGTCCCCGATGAACACTTCGTTGAACGGGACACCGCCCTGCTGGGACATACGCCACGCCGACAGTACCCCGCCGTCGGATATGAGCTTCGATTCGCGGTTGATGACGCGCCCCGGCCCGGAAAAAAGGTCAATGAACGAGGCGTACGGCCACTTCGCACGCGCCTGGCGCGCCGAATCGATGTAGCGCGATAGCGCGACGTGCTTCTCCTCGGACCATGCTCCCACCTTCATGACGGGCAAACCATCAGCGGGGTCGAAAACAGGCTCGTCCGTCTTTTTAGCTTTCACCATTCTGGTCCATTCGTATCGCGTGCGGTCTAAATAGTATGCCAACCGGTAAGTTGCCCGAGCCCAAACCTGCTAATCTTTCACCAGACCAAGGCCCCCAAAAATACACCGTATGGCCAAGACTGAAGACAAATACGAATGGCAGACTGGAAATGCCCCGCCTGTCCTCGACCAGCATAGCGCTGTAAAGCATTCGATTGTCGAAAGCTACGTCACCCGTTATATCGAAACGGTCATGTCACCGGCAAACATCCCGAAGCTGACCTTGTCGCTGGTCGATGGTTTCGCAGGCGGAGGGGAGTACCTTAGCGAGACTGGGACAGGCTCGGTCGACGGAACGCCGTTGCTTTTGTTACGAGCGGTCCATGAAGCGCGCGCCAAAATCAACGTGGGCCGAACAATCACCCCACGGGAAGTAGAAGCGGAATTCTTCTTCGTTGAGAAAAACAAGGAGTCAGCCCAGTATCTTTATCAACATCTGGCAAAGCGACGCGCTGAAGGAGCGATAGCGGACATCGACTACTCGAGGGTCCAACTGCACAACTCTGGCTTCCTCGACGAACTGCCGCAAATCGTTGCGCGAATCAAAGCGCGTCGCAATGGTTGCCGGTCCATATTCTTGCTGGACCAATACAACTATCACGCCGTGCCAATGAGCACTATTCGGTGGCTGATGTCGGAGCTTCCAGGTGCCGAGGTCATCCTCACGTTCAACGTCGACTCGCTCATGACGTTCCTCAGCAATTGCGAAAGGAACCGCAAACCAGTGCGAGCTATTGACTTGGAGCAATACATCCCATGGGAGCGGTTAAAAAGCTTAAAAACAGGCCAAGACTGGCGCACATCGCTTCAACGGCACATCGCTCATGGCGTCAAAGTCGAGACAGACGCAAAGTTCATGACGCTGTTCTTTGTTCGACCGCAGGCCGCGAACTCGTGGAGCTACTGGCTAGTGCACCTATCCCAACGCTATAAAGCTCATGACGTCATGAAAGCGCTCCATTGGGAGCACTCCAGCGAATTTGGTCATGAACTTGAGCCAGGCCTTTTCATGCTTGGCTACAACCCACGAAAAGATGAAGACTACAGCGGTCAGTCGTCGCTGCTTTTCGATGAAAGCGGCGAGCAGCGATGCGTGGAGGCCCTGACCGAACAACTCGGGCGGCAACTGGCCGACAATCAGCAGCCAGTGACCGTCGCACAGCTATTCGAGAAGAATATCTCGAACACGATGGCCGACGAGTCTCGTCTCCAGAAAGTCCTCCGAGGCCTACACTCTTCGGGAAGCATTGTCATATTCAACAAGAACGACCGCCCTCGGCGACCGTCGAGGCTCTATGTGCCCAGCGACGTCATTGAGCACTCACGGCAGATAATCCTGACTTGAGCTCGCTTCAGGCAAATACCGTTCGTTCGGGCATATCGTCCCAAGTACGGCCGTCAAGCAGGCGGCCGTTTGCCTTTTTGGAGCGGCGTACACCGTCTTTCCCCCATGTTCCCCATTGTTTGAAGAAGAACTTGACGCCCTGCTTCTCACACTGCGCTTTGACCCGATGAACCCACTTTTCGTCCATCGGACGCGCTTTCGGACCCGACTCCCCGCCCACGATAACCCAATCGATATTGCGAAGGTTCAGCTTGCCTAGGTCCTCCAGTAGCGGCTCGACGGAAAGGAATCGTACGCCGCCCTGAATTCGGCGCAGGTGGTCTATTCGAGGAACGCCATGCCGGCGGTCCTCCACAGATACGCCAAGCCAAGCATTGGTTGGAATGTCGTGGTGGCCGCAATATGCCGCGAGTCGCTCCGCTCGCTTGGTAAGAATCTGGAACGTGTGTTGAGGACAGTCTCGGATGGCGTCAAAAACCCGGGATATATAGGCGTCCGACACCGACTGATGGAACAAGTCCGACATCGAGTTCACAAAATAAACCGTGGGACTCTTGCGGGTCCGAGGCTCATCAAGCCGATTCGGGAGCACTGTCAGCCGAAAGCCATTCTCGTAGCCCGGCGTTCTCATCGCTTGCAAGCGCTTTGCCATGCCTTCGGCATAGCAGTTCTTGCAGCCTTGGGATATTTTCGTGCAACCGACTGTTGGATTCCACGTTCGTTCCGTCCACTCGATTTTGCTTTGCCCGCCGCTCATTATCAGACCTCTCATTTAGTGTGCAATTCTATCGGGCTTCGCGCGGCCGGTCTGCGATAGCCATGCTCGCTTCATGCAATGGCGCCGGATTCTTTTTGTTAAGGCCCTGCATGAAAAACGACAGAAAGTACGCAAGCGACTGCTCGTCCAAGCGCATCCGCTATCCTTCAATGCTGTATAAATATACAGGATTCCGCTCGGCTCACACGTGCGTTGCCGTGCTGCTTTGAGCCGCTCATCAGCAGCCCCCGGGCAAGTCGCAACCTTGATTCAATCCGTGTCTACAGGGAGCGCAGGCGCTTGAGCAGAACACCGGGACACCCGACTACGATGCTCTGGCGCCTAACGAGTGCGCTGTGCGTTAGCTGGGCAAGGCTGGTGCAAGCGGAATCGCTGTAGAAGCCAGGCTAGTAGGCCACCCTATGATTGTCGCGCAGGCCGAAAAAACGACGGCCACCTCAAAGTCTGTGCCCGTCGTTCTTTCGGCTGTGACGTCAGCTAGGCGCCATCGTTGCAAGCAATCGAGCGCATCCATCAATAAATGTCTCAGTGGATGCCTTCCAAAACCCCAAGCAATGGCTCCGACTACACAGTACATGTTTTCATGCCCGCTTCTGCAGTTCCTTGTCGTATGCCGCCAGTGCAGGCACGCGCTTCACGAGGTCCTCGACGCTCTCGCCGGTGCCATCTGGGCGCCACACCTTGATGCTTTTCCGGATGAGCGCGCCGTTGTAATTCGCAGCAACCGTGGGCCTGCGCAGGAACGCGAGCAGCGTCTTCACGAGCCGTTCCTCGTGTGCAGTCTTGGGGCAAACGACATACGCTTCACGCACGCGGTACGTCCGCACGATGCCGTCGGGCCCACGCCGGCGCTCCGACATCTGCGTGCCATAGCGCCCCACGATGTACGCAAGTTCCGCGACCATGTGCTCCTGCTTCTTCAAATTCTTGTGCCCGCACTCGGTCTCGACCCACACAGACCAGTAGTCGTCGCCGTCCGGGTTCGGCACATCGGGCGGCACGGGCAGGTGCAGCAACGCGTCCGGCACTTTGCCTGACTGGCTCGCAAAGTGCGCCTCCTTCACGTTGATGACGGCCTTCCTTTTCTGTATTTCGTGCTCCGTGTCGACGAAGCCGCCCAGGTGCTTTGCCGCGTTGAGCCACCAGATGCAGACGTCGTTAGCGAGGCACCGGTGCTCGTAGTGCCGCTCGATGTAGCGCAGCGGCTCCCTGCTCACGAGTGCCTTTTCGCCGTACACATCGTAGACGCGACGCTCGCCAGCTGTCGATAGCGCGTACACCGTGGCGCCATCGCTCCCCTTCTTCCAGAGCACTTCGCCGGCTGCGCGCAGGCGCTCGAGCGTGCGCTGCGCGACGCGCGGCGAGGTAGCATTCGGCCACACGAGCGCGGAGAGCTGCCGTGTCGCGAGCCAGCCGAACTGGTACAGGGCGATAAGAACTGCTTCTTCGTTTTCAATCGCGAGCAGGCGTCCGTCGCGCTGCTTCGCCGGGGCGTTTGTCGAGGGCATCGGGAGCCTCCGCAGGTATTCAGGAATACTGCGTATAGCCACCTCTCTAAAACGCCTCGCGTAGATTGGTCCCTTTCGCCGGAGCCACCCCCGTACGCCTCCCCCGGCGCGCGTAGTTTGGTCCCTTTCCGTACGGGCTCCCGCCCGCAAACCCTTGTCCGGCTAGGCGCAGGCACGCCGGCAATCGCGCCCCGTGACGTCAGGCCAAACCAGCGACCTCCGCACGACGGGAGATATAACCATTACTCCCTACACCCGCCACCAGCCTTGTGGCCAAAGCCATTTTGGAGCAGTGGCTATACGAAGTACGGAAGCACACCGACACCCTACGCTGCCCCGACTGAACGCACCCCGCGCGCATCCCCATACACACGGAGAGACACACCATGAACACAACCGCCAACATCCTCTCTGTTCACATCGAGCCGCAGGTTCGGCTTCCGGTGCGGACCAAGGACGGCCACAAGACCTCGGTCTCCATCCCGCAATGCCTGCTGGACACGTTCGTTGCCAAGTGCGGCTCGCGGGCTGCGTTCCGCAGGTGCCTGAATGCCGCCGTCAAACAGGTCGAGCCCATGCCTGGCTACTCGCGCAGCCAGCGTGTGCGGATGCTGCTCGAAAAGCAGCTCGCCTCCGGACTGCGCGGCTGATACCCACAATCACACAAACGGACTCTCTCATGATGAACAAGCCCATCAGATTGCCGCTGACCTCAAGCGCGCAGCGCAAGTCCTGGAACAGCAACAGCTCCCCTGAATGACACATCCCGCGAAGAGGCCCGGCACCGCCTTGGGCTTTTTCATGCCCAGCACCGCTCGCCGATACACCAAAAGAGATGCAACCCGTGCGCTTCGAGCACAGGACGAGTCTCAGCCGGGCGGGAGCCCGGCGATGTTGCTGATGCGAGCGAAGCGAGCATGAGCCTTCACTGGTGAGAGGAAGTTGTCCGCCTCCCGGCGGACTTTTTTGTTGGCAGCTCGCTTTGCTCGCTGCGTTGATGCCGCGGTGTACTTCATGCGCAGGCGGGGTGCTCGGCGGCGCGGCAACACCGCAGCTCGCCCGAGGGTCTGGGGCGGGTGCCGGGAAAACCCCGGTCCCCTACCCCGTGACACGGTATCCCGCCGGGTGAGCGTAGGTGCGGTTGTGTGTACGCGTCGCGTGGACAGGTGCGTACACGAGTTCGTACCTCGGCTCGAACACTCACTACGCACGAGCCCGGACCTCGCAGACCCCGGCCTGTGGGCCTGGGCCCTCGTCTTTTATATTGGCTTCAATTGGGCTGGGAAGAGTCCTGACTGCGCACGAGGGAGTCATGACGGGGGAACTGTGACCTGCGCAGGAAGGGCTCACGCTGTGCTGAAGCCTCGCGGCCGCAGGAAGGGTGAGCCCGGTGCAGCCGGGCGGGCTAAGGGTGTGCAACCGCAGGAAAGGGTCGTGCGCACTTACGCGCGCGGAATGCCTCGGTCAAAAGGTCCGCGTGTCTGCACGTCGTCGGGACCGGTGTAGGGTGGCATTGCAAGCAAGGAACAGAGGAGTGCTAGGGATACCGAGGCTGTTTTTTCGAGGGTGCTATACGAAGTACAAGGCACCACACGATGTGCGCTTGAACACCCTCTCTCTCATGTGGAGTATCCGCAAATGGCAACGCTCAAGAAATTCACCGTCATCGACCCATCGGCCCGTGTCAATCTCTCGCTTAAAGAGAGCACCCGCACGGCCATCGCGCAGTACCAGAACTTTTACCTGGCCACGTATGGCGAGAGCTGCGAGCGCAGTGAACTTGTCGAGCAGCTCCTGGTGGCGTGGTTCGACCAGGACCGGGACTTTAAGTCGTACGTGGACGGTCTCAGCGCCGCGCAGAAGGCGAGCATCAGGAAGCAGGTCGCAGGGGATGCCGGCGACGACGACGCGAAAGCCCCAGCTGCTGCAAGCAAGGGTACGGCCGTAAGCGCTCAGGTGAGCGCCCCTGTGAGCAGCCAGGTGGCTGGCGGCGCGTCCAGCGCCTGGGCCGCACGTCCGATGGGCGGCGCGCAGTAACCTCGCGTCCTCCGCAACGCCCCTTTGCCGGGGGCGCAGCCCCTGCCCCATCCCGGCGGGGTTTTTTCTTTGCGCGTCAGTCGTCGCCCTCGTCTTTCTCGTCAGCAGACGACGGCGCAGCAGTCGCCATTTCGTATTCGAACATCTCGGCGCCCAACTGGTCGGCCGCCCGGTCGTTCTCATCTGGTGCCGGCGCGAGCACATCCAGCATGCGAGTGTCGAGCATCGCATCGACCTCCTCCAGCGTCACAGTCTGCTGACGCACGTCTGCGTACTCGTCGAGCACGACCTGCTTCACCTTCTCAGACATCGGCAGTTGACCAGCAAGCTGCATGATGATGCTGCAATAAGCTTCCGCGTAGCGACGCAGCATGCGCATGGTCGCTTTCGCGTAGTACCCCGTTGCCGGCGCATCCTTCATCGCAACCTTGACGCGATGGTTGAGGAAGCGTTGTGTGATGAGCGTTGAGCCGAAGAAGGACTCCGTGAACGTCGCGCGGGTGCGCCGGAAGACGTACGTAGACAGGTGCGTGCCCACCTGCTTGCCGACGCGCTGATACGTGCCCCGCACATTGTCCATGGGCCGGCTCGGGTCTACCCGGTTAGGAAAAATATACGGGCTCTTGTCGTGATACAGCGCGTATCGTCGGCGCAGCACGTTGTCGACAAGCCACTGCGGCAGCGGGTAGTCGACAGCCGGGCCGTTCTTGAAGCCCGGTGCCTTCTCTGCAATGCGGTAGACGCAACGCTCCATGTCGAGATATTTCCACTCCATCGAGCGAATCGCCAGGTGCCGGAAACCGGTAAACAGCATGGTGAACATGGCGTCGCGCGGCAGTGCACGTGCGTCCTGCATTGCGTACCACAGCTGTTTGATGTCGCTAGCCTCGAGTACCGTTTTTTTGTGAACAGCGGGAGGAGTGCTCACGCGCACGTAGTGCCACGGATTTGGAATTATCTGGTTGTACTCGAAGATGGCCTGTAGGTACCTTTTCATAAGGTTTGCCTGAGAGGGGACCCCCTGCCCTTCCTTGCCCCCCGTCCGGTACACGGTTTCGTAGATGAGCCGGCATTCGTCGACGTCGAAGCTGTTCATGAGCCTGTCCAGGAATTCGCCGAAGTAGTTGTTCAGGCACTTCTTCATGCTCTTGACCGTTTCCGTGCTCAAGCCCTCCAGCTTCACGTAGCTGTCCAGAGCCCAGCGCACCGTCTTCGTAGCCTGGGCGGTTTTGCCCGTCCGGATTGCCGCGAGTTTTTTCTCTGCCAGCTCACGCGCAGCCTTCGCCGTGTACCCGCCCGGACCGGCTCTACCTATCTTCTCCTGCTTCTGCTTCGGTTTTTTCGGTGTGCCGTCCTCGTTGTATTCGACGACGCCGGACTTGGCTTCGACGAAGAACGTCTTCAGGCCTGTTTTCGACACACGAAGCGCGAATCCGACCAGTTCGTTATCGCGATAGATGTAACTCGTGTCGGTGCAATCTTTGGGAAAGACGGCGCGCTCCACGAATGTGTCGTTGATGTCGTGGAACTTGCCCACGGGAACGATTTTCTTGCGACCCATACTTGCACCAGAGCGGAGACCGAGGATGTGCGCAGTCTATCAGCAGAAATCCCCCGCGTCCAAACCTCGCACTTTGAGCGTCCTTTTATTTCTTCTCAGCGTTCTCAGCGCATTCTCAGCGTGACCGCCGCCGCGCACCGATTTTCCCTTGCCTGAATATAACCGTCCCCCGCGCCCGCAGCCGGCCAAAATCATAATGCACCGTATTTATAACGCAAAATCAAACACTTATATGAACGCACTTTGATACCGACTCTGACCTGATTCATTTCAAAGTTAGGCGCAGGAGACTCAAAATCCCCCGCCGCAAGGCGTGCCGGTTCGATTCCGGCCCTGGGCACCAAACTTTTTTGTAGTTAGCACGAATCAGCGCTAAATCAGCCGCAAGATGTATCGCAAACCCGCGCAAGCCAAACGCTCCGCGGGTTTTTGCTTTTCGGCGAGCACGGCTCTCGCCGTGCTCGCCTCATTCTCCTAGCGTCCCACCACCCGCGCGGCAACATGCGCCGCCGCGCGACGACGCTTGAACGCATAACCCGCCCACATAACCACGAGCCAAACCGGCACGAGCAGCACCGACACCGACAGGCCGGGGGTCATCGCGAGAATCACGAGGATCAGCGCCATGAACGCGAGGCAGATCCAGTTGCTGACGGGAAACCAGAACGACTTGAAGACGAGTGTCTCGCCCGCTGCGACCATCGCCCGGCGTGACTTCAGATGCGTCAGGCTGATCAGCGCCCAGTTCAGCACGAGTGCAGCGACGACGAGCGCCATCAGCAAGCCGAGCGCCTCGGCGGGAATCAGATAGTTGACGATCACACAGGTAAACGTGGCGAGCGCCGATAAGCCGATCGCCATATACGGCACACCGCGCCGGTCGACCTTCATCAGTGCGCGCGGCGCATTGCCCTGTTCCGCGAGACCGTACAGCATGCGGCTATTCGCATAGACGCCGCTGTTGTACACGGACAGCGCCGCGGTCAGCACCACGACGTTCAGCACGTTGGCGGTCAGCGTCGAACCGATCTGCGAAAAGATCATCACGAACGGGCTGCCGCCGGCCGCGACTTCGTTCCACGGATACAGCGACAGCAGCACCGCGAGCGAGCAGATATAAAAAATCAGGATCCGGTAGATGACCTGATTCACGGCCTTCGGAATGCTCTTTTGCGGCTCGTCAGCTTCCGCCGCGGTGATGCCGATCAGTTCCAGCCCGCCGAACGAAAACATGATGACCGCGAGCATCGTGAAGAGTCCGTGGAACCCATGCGGGAAAAATCCGCCGTGACTCCAGAGATTGCTGATCGACGCCTGCGGCCCGCCATGCCCGCTGACGAGCAGATAGCCGCCGAACAGGATCATGCCGATGACCGCCACGACCTTGATGATCGCGAACCAGAATTCCGTCTCGCCGTACGCTTTGACGTTCGCGAGGTTGATCGCGTTGATGCCCGCGAAGCACACCAGCGCCGACACCCACGTCGGCACGCCGGGCCACCAGTAGTGAACGTATGTGCCGACCGCCGTCAATTCGGCCATGCTGACGAGCACGTACAGCACCCAGTAGTTCCAGCCAGACAGAAAGCCGGGAAAGTCGCCCCAATACTTGTACGCGAAGTGGCTGAACGAGCCGGCCACGGGTTCCTGCGCGACCATTTCACCCAACTGCCGCATGATCATGAACGCGATGACACCGCCAATTGCATAGCCGAGAATCATCGAAGGGCCCGCGGCCTGCAGTACGCTTGCCGAGCCGAGAAAGAGTCCAGTGCCGATCGCGCCGCCCAATGCGATGAGCTGGATGTGGCGGTTCTTCAGCCCGCG
Organism: Paraburkholderia sp. 22098; assembly: GCF_052045935.1. Lineage (NCBI taxonomy): Bacteria > Pseudomonadati > Pseudomonadota > Betaproteobacteria > Burkholderiales > Burkholderiaceae > Paraburkholderia > Paraburkholderia sp. 22098. The sequence goes on from NZ_JBQEPV010000003.1 coordinate 166,540, forward strand.
CTTCAAGCCGTCTTGCTGTAGTGCATCGTCCAAATTGCGCCCCAGTGTATGGATTTCGATCGCCCGACCGGACTTGTGGTCCGCCCCGGCAGAACCGAAAATTTTACCTCGGCCGATATTGCCCAAATACTGGTACCAACCCGCGCTTTGTTTCGCACCGCACCGGCACGGGAGGATAGCGGTTGTCACTGCCGCGTCGCTTCTGTATGTTGCCGTAGTCGGGTTCGATGCCTCAGGAGATGCAACATGTCGCCCAAACACCTGTTTTGCGCCGCCGTCCTTTGTCTCGGTTTGGAAAGTTTCGGCGTCTTTGCGCAAAACGTCGCACAGAACACGGCACCTGCGGCACCGGCCGCGGAGCGCACGCCCGAACCCGCCCAGTCCGCCGAGCCGGTTGCTCCGCCGGCAGCCGAAGCCAGCCCATCTACGGTGCCTTCCGCCGCCTCCGGGGCGCCAGCTACAGCCTCGGCCGCCAAGCCCGCCATCGCGACGATGACAGGACCGGTGCGCAATGTCGTGCTGGTTCACGGCGCGTTCGTCGACGGCTCGAGCTGGAATGGCGTCGTCGCTAAATTGCAGCAGAAGGGCTACCACGTGAGTTCGGTGCAAAACCCGCTGACCTCGCTCGCCGACGACGTCGCCGCGACACGTCGCGTGCTTGCTCGCCAGGAAGGCCCGACGATGCTCGTCGGCCACTCTTGGGGCGGCGTCGTGATTACCGAAGCGGGGGCGAATGCGCCGAACGTCGCGGGGCTCGTGTACATCGCGGCAATCGCACCCGATCTGCACGAGTCGACAATGGACCTGCTGAAGCGCGGCGCGCCCATGCCCTCGGGTCAGAACATCATCAAGGACGCGAGCGGTTTTCTGTGGTTGGACCGCAGTAAATACCACGCTGACTTCGCCGCCGACGTCCCCGAAAACCTGACGCGTGTGCTGTCGGCCGCGCAAGTACCGATCGCCGCCAAGGCTTTCGGCGAAACGGTGAGCCAGGTCGCGTGGAAGGAGAAGCCGTCGTGGTACGTGGTGACGACAAAAGACCGCGCAGTGTCGCCGGACGTCGAGAGATTCATGGCCGAACGGATGGGCGCGAAGATCGTGCCGATGGCGTCGAGCCATCTCGCGCCGGTGTCGCATGCGGGCGCGATTGCCGACGTGATAGACCGTGCCGCGCGCGAATTGAGCAGGCAGCAGTAGTACAGCCGTTCAATGACTCGCGGCGCGTCCTGCAACGCAAATGCAGAACGCAAACGCTAGCGCAGCATGAACGACATCGCGGATAAACAGTTGAGCACGCGCACCGCATGTTCAGCCGATTCCGCACCGAAGCGCAACGTGACGACATCGACACGCGTGATAGTCGGCCACTGGCAAAACAGATCGGCTAGCGCGCTTGTCTGCACGCGCAATTCGCACTCGACAGGCTTGGCCGCGCCGCGTGTTGCTTGCGAAGGGTGACCGTTGGCGAGATGCTGCTGCACCACCTCGCGTGCAGCGCTTTCGATAGCTGCGCGAGCTCTGGCCGGCGACTGCGTGACGCCGCTCGCGTGTCCGGTCGCACTCTTCGTCACGACAAAGCGCGCGCCTGGAAAGCGCGGCGCGGTTTCGTCGGCGAAAACGTCGTCGCCGGATAAAAGCGCTACCTGTGCGCCATATTCTTCCGCCAGCGCGCCGTAGAGCCCCGCCTCGCCCACCTCTTTCCCGTTCAGCGACACGCGTGCAAACGCGAAACTGTTGATGGTGTGCGCGAGGATGCCGCGCGTTTGCGACATTGCGTGATACCCGATCATGAAAACGAGCGCGGCGCCATATTCCAGACCAGCCATCATGCCGAGCGTGCGCGGCTTGCCGAGCACCACCTGAGCTCGCGGGTCGAGCAGGTCGGGCAGCAGATTGCGAAACCCGCCGTGCGAATCGTTGACCCACACTTGAGTCGCGCCGCCAGCGAACGCACCTTCAATCGCCGCGTTCGCTTCGAGCGTCATCCAGCGGCGCGCAGCTTCGTATTCGCCGTTGCCCGAGCGCGTTTGTTCAGGATGGAACACGCCGGCAATCCCTTCGATGTCGGCGGAAATAAGGACTTTCATCAGGACTTTCTTTTCAGTAAATGCGCGAGGTCGGGAGCGCTCTCGCCCAGTGATAAACGTCGATGCCCATCGCGGCCGGTCACGGACTCCGCGCTCCACAACGCATCGAGAATCGCCTGTTCGACGCTATCGGCGCAGGCGCGAAAAAGCGGGTCCATGTGTTGATCGGCGAGCAGAGGCGGGAGCGCGATGAATTCGGCGATATGCGGCACCGTATAAGCCGTTGAAAAAGCGAGCGCAATATCGCCGCTACCGTGACCATAGACGGAACCCGTGCGCGCAAGGCCCGCGGCCGCGCGCAACGAAAGGCGCTTGAGTTGACGCGCGTCGAGCGGTGCATCGGTTGCGACGACCATGATGATCGAGCCTTGCTCGGGCTTCGCGACGTCCGCACGTTTGCCAGCCGATTCCGCCTTCTCGGTTGCCGCACGCCCGGCAAGAATTCGCCCGAGCGGAGTACCGTCGACAATCAGCATCGGCGCACGGCCGAAGTTGGCGAGCACGAGCGCGCCCACTGTGTATTCACGTTGACCGATCCGCACCACACGCGAAGCGTTGCCAATGCCGCCCTTCAGATCGAAGCACGACATGCCGCGCCCCGCTCCGACCGACCCGCTCGCAACGCTCGTACTCGCCGCGTCGTATGCCTGATTGAAGTGCTGCTCGCCGACTGCTAACGCCTGAATATCGTTCAGATACCCGTCGTTGCATTCGAACACCAGCGGATTGACGGTCGGCCAGTCGCGGCCGATGCCCGGATTGGCGCGTATGGCCGCGCGAATCTGCGCCTGCGCCACAGCACCCACGCCGAAAGTATTGGTCAGCGCGATAGGCGTTTCGAGCGTGCCCAGTTCGTCGACCTGCACGAGGCCCACGCTCTTGCCAAAGCCGTTGATTACCGACGACGCCGCCGGCACCTTGTCGACAAACGGATCACCCGCATGCGGACGAATCACGGTCACGCCGGTTTGTAGCGCGCCTTCATCGAGCGTGCAGTGTCCGACGCTCACGCCATGCACGTCGGCAATCGTGCCCAGCGGGCCGCACTGCAACTCGCCGATATGCGGCACATCCGGCAACTTGTGCAAACCCGGCAACTGCGTCGAACTCATGGGCGATCGAGCTTCGGATCGAGCGCATCGCGCAAGCCGTCACCCAGCAGGTTGAACGCGAGCACGGTCAGGAAGATCGCGAGACTCGGAAACAGCGCGATATGCGGAGCCGTGACCATATCCGCGCGTGCTTCGTTGAGCATTGCGCCCCACTCGGGCGTTGGCGGTTGAGCGCCCAGTCCGAGAAACGACAGACTAGCGGCGGTGATGATCGAGGTGCCGATACGCATCGTGAAGTACACGACCACCGACGAGATCGTGCCCGGCAAGATATGACGCACGATAATGGTCCAATCCGATGCGCCAATGCTACGCGCCGCTTCGATATACGTGAGCTGCTTGAGCATCAGCGTATTGCCGCGCACGAGCCGCGCGAAGGCTGGAATGCTGAAGATCGCCACCGCGCAGATCACGTTGATCATGCCGTTGCCGAGAATCGCGACCACGCCGATTGCAAGCAGAATGCCGGGAAAAGCGAACAGCACGTCGGCCACGCGCATGGTGATGCGATCCCACCACCCTTCGTAGTAGCCTGCGAGCAGCCCAAAAAAAGTGCCGATCACCGCGCCGATGGCTACAGACAAAAAGCCGGCTTCGAGTGAAATGCGTGAGCCCGCGAGAATACGGCTGAAAATATCGCGGCCCAATGAATCCACGCCGAACCAGTGCGCGGCCGATGGCCCTGCATTCAACGCGTCGTAGTCGAAGAAATTCTCAGGGTCGTAGGGCACGATATGCGGCGCGGCAATCGCGATCACGACCAGCAGCAACACGAAAATGCCCGCCGCGAGCGCGACGTGCTGCTTGCGAAACTTGCGCCAGAACTCGCTCCACGGCGTGCGGATCGCGCGCTCTGCGCCGGAAGGTTTGGCCGCATCCGGCCCGGTGGCTGTCGTGCTCATGCAGGCCTCACTTGAAACGGATGGTCGGATTGATCACGGCGTACAGCACGTCGACGACCAGATTGATGATGATGAATTCGAGCGAGAACAGCAGCACCTCGGCCTGAATCACCGGATAGTCGCGCATCGACACCGCATCCACCAGCAAGCGCCCGAGGCCCGGCCAGTTGAACACGACCTCGACCACGATCGAGCCGCCGAGCAGAAAGCCGAATTGCAGACCCATCATCGTGACGACGGGGATCATTGCGTTACGCAGACAGTGTTTGACGATCACGAGCCGCTCGGGCACGCCCTTCGCGCGTGCGGTGCGCACGAAGTCCTCGTTCATCACTTCCACGAACGATGCGCGCGTGAAGCGCGCCATCACCGCCGCGACAGCCGCGCCGAGGGTGAGCGAAGGCAGTATGTAGCTCTGCCACGAGCCGTCGCCGACAATGGGCAGCCAGCCGAGCTTCACCGAGAAAATCTCCATCAGCAACATGCCGAGTGCAAATGCGGGAAAGGAAATACCCGACACCGCGAGCGTCATGCCGAGCCGGTCAGGCCAGCGGTTACGCCACACCGCCGACACGATGCCGATGCCCATGCCCATCACGACCGCCCACACCATGCTTGCGAGCGTGAGCAGCAGCGTCGGCATGAAACGCTCGCCGATCTCCTGGCTCACGGGCCGCTTGCTGCGCGTGGACGTGCCGAAATCGCCGTGCGCGATCTTCACGAAGAAGTGCGCGAACTGCTGCGGCATCGGCTTGTCGAGTCCGAGGTCGGCGCGCACCAGTGCGACGGTCGCTTCGTCGGCATCGGGACCGGCGGCGAGCCGCGCCGGATCGCCCGGCAAAAGATGCACGAACAGAAAGACCAGCACCGCGACGATAAAGAGCGTCGGCAGCAGGCCAAAGAGACGTTTGACGAGGAAGTTCAGCATTGAAGCTCAATCCGGCAATGAAGCGGGCAACGAGGTGTCATGTAGGGCAGCGATACGGGAGCGCGGCGCTGCATGTCCTGATGCGACAGGCAGCGCCGCACGGTCAACTCATCACTTGACCGCGATCTCGTCGAAATTGAACGAGCCGTCCGGCGCGACATAAGCACCCGACAGACGCTTGCTGCGCGCATACACGACCTTTTCCTTGACGAGGAAAATCCACGGCGCGTCGGCCCAGATCCGTTTTTGCGCGTCCGTGTAAAGCGCTGCCTTCTGCGTGCGATCCGTGGTTTCGAGCGCCTGCTTCAGGTCGCCGTCGACCGTATCGTTCTTGTAGTAAGCGGTATTGACCATCTTCGGCGGGAACGAGACCGACGCGAGCAGCGGCGTGATCGCCCAGTCGGCTTCGCCCGTGGACGACGACCAGCCCGCGTAATACATGCGCACCGGCGCGGTCGCCGCGTCTTGGGCGCTTTCTACCTTGGCTACGCGCTGGCCGGCTTCGAGCGCCTCGACCTGCGCCTTGATGCCGACTTGCGCCAATTGCTGCTGCACGAACTGAATGACCTTCTGCGCAGTCGAATAGTTATACGCGGACCACAGCGTGGTTTCGAAACCGTTCGGGTAACCCGCTTCCTTCAGCAACGCGCGAGCCTTTGCGGGATCGTACGGCCAGGGCCCGAGCTTCACCGCGTAGTCCACGCCTTGCGGCACGACGCCGTCGGCAGGCGTTGCATATCCGGCGAACACGACCTTGGTCAGCGCCTCCTTGTTGACCGCGTAGTTCAGCGCCTCGCGCACCTTCGGATTGTCGAACGGCTTCTGATTCATGTTCAGGCTGATGTAGCGCTGAATGATCGACGGCGACGCGATCAGATCGACCTTCGGGCTCGACTGCAATTGCGCGGCCTGCTCGAACGGCACCTGAAACGCGAAGTCGGCTTCGCCCGTGCGCATCAGCGCGGCGCGCGTGTTGTTGTCGACCACCGGCTTCCAGTCGATCGCGTCGACCTTCGGATAACCCTTCTTCCAGTAGCCGCCGAACTTCTTCACCGCCAGGTCACCTGCCGGATCCCACTTCACGAATTCGAACGGGCCCGTGCCGACCGGATGGAACGCAATGTCCTTGCCGTACTTCTTCAGCGCGTCCGGCGAAATCATCACCGCCGACGGATGCGCAAGCACGTTGACGAAGGCCGAGAACGGCGCCTTCAGCGTGATCTTCACCGTGTACGGATCGACCACTTCCGTCTTCTCGATGCGGTTGAACATGTTGTAACGCTTCAGCTTGTTCGCCGGATCCGTCACGCGGTCAAAGTTCGCTTTGACTGCGGCGGCATTGAAGTCGGTACCGTCCTGGAACTTCACGCCGTGGCGCAGCTTGAAGGTGTAGACGCGCGCGTCCGGGCTCGCTTCGTAGCTATCGGCGAGCACGTTGACGAGCTTCATGTCCTTGTCGAAGCCGAAGAGCCCCTGGTAGAACGACTTCGCTACGGCTTGCGACAGCGTGTCGTTCGCATCGTACGGATCGAGCGTGGTGAAGGTCGAGGCGACGGCCATCACCGCGGTGGTTTCGGCGTGCGCCATATTGCCCGCGAGCATCGCGAACATTACCGCGCCGCCGCTGATCAGCGCGCGCAAACGGAACGTGGAAGACGGGACCGGCAGGTTCATGAGTGTGCTCCAGGCTGCGAAAATGAAATGGTTTAAGTTGCTGCGAGACGATTTGCTTTAAGTTGCTTTAGGTTGCTTTACGTTGTTTTAAGTTGCTGCATCGGGTTTTTTGTCCGGCTTGTTGTCCGGCTTTGTTGCCGTTCAATACGCGCCGCCGACGCGATGTTGTGCGACGAAGTGCCCCGGCCCCACGGCGACGAGCGGCGCCACGGCCGGTTCATCGTTCAATGAGCGGATCGGGCTCGGGATTTCATCGGCGGCGAGCATCCGTTTCGCGTGACGTCGCGCGGGATCGGCAACCGGCACCGCGCCCATCAGCTTTCTCGTGTACGGATGCTGCGGCGCTTCGAACACTGCGCGGCGCGGACCGATCTCGACGATCTGGCCGAGGTACATCACTGCAACGCGATGACTGACGCGCTCCACCACCGCCATATCGTGCGAGATGAACAGATACGCGACGCCGAGCTCGCGCTGCAGATCGAGCATCAGATTGACGATCTGCGCCTGCACGGATACGTCGAGAGCAGAAACGGATTCGTCGGCAATCACGACTTTCGGATTCAACGCGAGCGCGCGCGCAATCGCGATGCGTTGCCGCTGGCCGCCGGAAAATTCATGCGGGTAACGGCGCGCGGCTTCGGGCGGCAAGCCCACTTTTTCGAGCAGCCACGCGACCCGCGCCTGCGCCTCGGCGCCTTGCGCGACGCCGTGCACGAGGAGCGGCTCCATGATCGAGAAGCCAACCGTCAGCCGCGGGTTAAGCGACGCAAACGGGTCCTGAAAAATAAACTGGATATCGCGACGCAGTGCCTGCAACGCAGGTCCTGTGAGCGAGCTGATTTCCTTGCCGTCGAACTCGATCGAACCGCTCTGACTTTCCACGAGCCGCAACAGCGAGCGGCCCGTGGTCGACTTGCCGCAGCCCGACTCGCCGACTAGGGCGAGCGTTTCACCGGGCCGCAGATCGAAACTGACTTTTTCGACTGCATGCACGCGGCCCGTCAGGCGGCCAAAAAGCCCGGTCCTGACCGGAAAGCGCGTGACCAGATCGCGCACGCGCAGAATCGGCGGCGTGCTTTCGTCGACATGCGGTTGCGCTTCCTTCGCGACGGCGGCTGCCGGGCGCACGGGTTCATCGGCACCGCTCGCGCCCGCCTGCTCGACCGTCAGGATCGGAAATTTCGCGGGTTGATCGGTACCTTGCATTGCGCCCAAGCGCGGCACGGCGGCGAGCAGCGCCTTCGTATAAGGATGCGAGGGCGCCGCGAAGAGCGCGTCCGACACACCCTCTTCCACCTTCTCGCCGCGATACATCACCAGCACGCGGTCCGCCACTTCGGCGACCACGCCCATGTCGTGCGTGATGAAGATCACGCCCATGTTCATCTCGTCCTGCAAACCGCGAATCAGTTGCAGGATCTGCGCCTGAATGGTCACGTCGAGCGCGGTGGTCGGTTCGTCGGCGATCAGCAACGCGGGCTTGCACGACAGCGCCATCGCGATCATTACGCGCTGGCGCATTCCGCCCGACAGTTGATGCGGAAACCGCGCCGCCACGCGCCGCGCCTCGGGAATGCGCACGAGTTCGAGCAGACGCAGTGTTTCCGCGAAGGCCGCCGAGCGGCTCTTGCCCTGATGCAGCGAGATCGCCTCACTGATCTGGTCGCCCACCGTGAAGACTGGATTGAGCGAGGTCATCGGCTCCTGAAAAATCATCGCGATGTCGGCGCCGCGAATCGAGCGCATCGTGCCGGACGACGCTTTCGCGAGGTCGAGCACGCTGCCGTCGCGGCGCCGGAATGCGATGCTGCCGCCGGCAAGGCGCCCACCGCCATGCTCGATCAGCCGCATCAACGCGAGCGATGTCACTGATTTGCCTGAACCCGATTCGCCCACTATCGCCAACGTCTCGCCGCGCTCGACCGTCAGCGACAGATTGCGCACCGCGTTGAAGGTGGTCTCGCCGCTGCGAAACGCGACCGACAGGTTGTCGACTGCGAGCACGCGTTGCGTCGGCAGGTTTTCGGTAAGCGGGCTGGCGGTGTGCGATGAAGTCGGCACAATGATTCCTTTGAATTCGAACGCGCTAGCGGTCTTCAGCAATGTTCAGGGTAACGAACTAACGGTAGATCGCCGTCGTCGGCGCCTCGCCAATACGCGCGAAACCGCGGTACATACCCTCGGTATTGAACGGCAACGCGATATTCCCGAGTGCGTCGACGGCGATCAGGCCGCCGCGGCCGTCGATCTTCGGCAGGCGGTTCATCACGACGTCGTGCGCGGCTTCCTGCAACGACACGTTGCGGTAGGCCATTTGCGCGGCGACGTCGTAAGCCGCGACCATGCGCATGAACATCTCGCCCGAGCCGGTGGTCGAGACCGCGCAGGTTGCGTCGTCCGCATAGCAGCCCGCGCCGATCAGCGGCGTATCGCCCACGCGCCCGACCTGCTTGTTGGTGACGCCGCCCGTCGACGTCGCCGCCGCAACGTGGCCGTGCCTGTCGAGTGCGACCGCGCCGACAGTGCCGAACTTGCGATTCGGATCGATCGGCTCGTGCGGCACGGGATCGCTGTTGTCTGTAGCCGACGACGACGCGGCGAGCGACGCGCCGTCGTGATCGAGCACTGCGCGCTGCTGATCGCGCGCGAGCAGCCATTGACGATGACGCGCTTCGGTATCGAAGTACTGCGGTTCGACGAATTCGAGTCCCTGCGCGGCCGCGAAACTTTCCGCGCCTTCGCCGGTGAAGAGTACATGTTCGCTGCACTCCAGCACGCGGCGCGCCGCCAGAACCGGATTGCGCACGCGCTTCACGCAGCAGATCGCACCGGCCTCGAGCGTGCTGCCGTCCATGATCGCCGCGTCGAGTTCATGCGTGCCCGCTGCCGTGTAAACCGCACCCCGGCCCGCGTTGAATAGCGGGCAGTCTTCGAGCAATCGCACTGCCTCGCTGACTGCGTCGAGCGCGCTGCCGCCGTCTGCAAGCACGCGTTGGCCGGCGGCGAGCACCGCGTGCAAAGCGGCGTGGTATTCGGCTTCGGCACTGGCCGACAGCGACGCGCGCAGGATCGTGCCCGCGCCGCCATGAATGGCAATGACTGCGTTGTCGTTCATCGTTTGAGTTTGGATTTTGCCTGGGTGGTGCGAGGGTTCGGTACTGCGCCTACTGACGTACGCGCAGTGCGCGCCGGTTCGCGCACGGCTTCACCCGCCCCACTCGCGGATGCGGACAGCGGATCGGTGAGCCATGGCAATACGAATTCGGTAACGTCGGCGGCTGCCTTCACCGAGCGCTTCGCCCGATAAGCGACCGCGTCGCATAGCGCTTCGATCACAGCAAGAACAGCGGCATCTGCGTTCGCCGCGAGGCGGCGTTCGGAGCGCACGTATAAGGAGAGATCGGCGAACTGCGCGAGCGGCGAGCGCGGTCCGTCGGTCAGCGCCAGCACCCGCGCGCCGCGAGTTGCCGCACGGCGCGCGAGCTCGATGGTGTCGTCGACATAACGCGGGAACGCGATGCCGATCACGAGATCGCCCTTGCCGCAGTTGAACAGGCGCCGCGCCGCATGCGACGGTCCGCCGATGAACGCGAGCGATTGCACATTGTCGTGATACGCCATCAGGCCGTGCTCCATCAGCCCGGCCAGGAACGCGCTCGTTCCTGCGCCGAGCACGAACACACGCCGCGCGGCGAGGATCGCTTCGACCGCGGCCTCGGCGGCGGCGCTGTCGATCGCCGTGCGGGTCAAGTGCAGGTTGTTGGCAGCCTGTTCGAGCGACGCGTCGACCACGTCATCGCCCGCAGCGAGCGACTCCTGCGCGCTGCGCAGACGTTCGACCGGCGCGAGCGTCGCCTCGAAGCCGCGCACGAGCGCCTCACGAAACTGCGGATAGCCGTCGAAACCGAGTGCGCGGGCAAAGCGATTGGCGGTCGCCACCGACGCGCCGACCACGCTCGCCAGTTCGTCGATTCGCATGGTGGCCGCGCGGAACAGATTGGCCAGCACGTACTCGCCCATACGTCGATGAATCGGCGTGAGCGTAGGCATGGCCGCCTCGATGCGCGCAGCGATGGCCTGCTCGGCCGGATTGGATGCAACGGACGGTTGATGAATCATGCGAGCGAAGCGGCGTGTCAGCGCGGCAGTGTGTAGAGCTGTATGCAAATTGAATGAAAGTATATTTACATGGAATTGGTCCGAGAAAAAATTCATTTTCATTTTTTGGGGGTTTGCCCTGGCGCTCATCGTGCAATGAAATTGATCTTCAGCAAGCTGTGACGCGTTCGTCGGGAATGCGCGCGAGCCGCGCCGCAGGTGACATCGCGATGATCGACGCCTGCACGAAAAAGGCCGAGGCGGCGGCGATCAAGCAGGCGTCCATGTTCCAGCGCGCGCTGATCGCCGCGCCGAGCAGTGCGCCTGCCGGCCGCGCGCCATAGGTCGCCGTGCTGTTCAGCGCGGAGACGCGGCCCATCATCCGTTGCGGCGTGATGGCCTGGCGCAGCGTGGTCGAGCCGACCACCCACAGAATCGGCCCGGCACCGAGCAGAAAGAAGCTAAGCAACGCAAGCCAGAACGACGGTGCGACGAGCGTCCCCACCATCACGAGCGACGCGAGCAGCCCGCACGACGGGCCGATCAGGAGCACACGGCCGAACGCGAGGCGTCGCGCGACGGCGGGTGCGGCCAACGCACCGCACACCATGCCGACGCCATACGCACCCAGCGTGATGCCTACCGCCGAAGCGCTCAATCCCAGCCGATGCACCGCGTACGGCACATACACCGCTTGCAGCACGAAGAAGCCGAGGTTGAAAAAGACGGCCGTCGCGAGCATGGGAAGCAGCAGTGAATCGCGCAATACGAAGCGCGTACCCTCGCGCAACTCCAGCATGAAGTGACGCGCAGGCGCCGTCGTGCGCGGCGGTTCGCGCAGTCCCGCGAGCAAGCCCACCGCGAGCGCGGACAACGCGGCCGCGCAGCCGTATGCCCATCCGGCGCCGATCCAGCCGACCAGCAGGCCGCCCAGCGCCGGCCCAGCCGAATACGCGACGCTGCGCGCAAGTTCCAGACGGCCGTTCGCGCTGGCGTACGCTTCGCGCGAGACTAGCGACGGCACGAGCGAAGGCGCGGCGACGTTGTAGGCCACTGTGCCAGTCGCGGCCACGAAGCCGAGCGCGGCGAGCAACGGCAGGCTGAGCGCATGGGTCATCAGAAGCAGAAGCACGCATAGCATGGCGACGACGCGCACACTCTCGGCGAGCGCCATCAACGTGCGGCGCGAGCGGCGGTCGGCCCATACGCCGAGCGGGATCGACAGCAGCAGGAAAGGCAATGTCTGCGCTGTCTGCAGAAGTCCCGTGCCGCGTGCGTCGGCGCCGAGCGCGAACACGGCGACGAGCGGCGCGGCGGCGAGGCTGATCTGCTCGGCGGATTGCGCGACGAGGTTAGACCACGCGAGCCGCTGGAAAGCGGCCGGCAAACGGACACGGGTTGAAGACGGCGAGGCGTGCATCGATGGCTCCGGCAACGAAACAGGAGCGACCATCGTGGCCGCGAACGCATCGCGGGACGCCCCGCTTCTTGCGGTGTTATTCTTCGCTCGCCATGAATCTCGAAAGCATTCTCTTCACCCAGGGCTTCGGCTCGCGCCGCCAATGCCGCGCGCTCATAAACGACGCTCGCGTGAGCATCGGCGGAACACTGTGCACCGACGCCGACGCCGATTTCCCGACTGACGATGCGTCGTTCTGCTTCAGCGTCGACGGCGTGGTCTGGCCGTACCGGGAGCGCGCATATCTGCTGCTCAACAAGCCGCCCGGCTACGAGTGCTCGCGCGATCCGCAGCATCACCTGAGCGTATTCAGTCTGCTGCCGCCGCAGTTCGCCGAGCGGGGCGTGCAATGCGTCGGCCGGCTCGACCAGGACACCACCGGCTTGCTGCTGCTCTCCGACGACGGCAAGTTCGTCCACATGTTCACGTCGCCCAAACGCAAAGTCCCGAAGGTATATGTCGCGACAACCCGTCATGCGATCGACGACGCGCAGTTGAGCGCGCTGCGCAATGGCGTGCTATTGCACGGCGAGTCGAAGCCGGTCGCGGCGGTCGAGGCCGATGCGCGCGGCGAGCACACGCTGGCGCTCACCGTGATGGAAGGCAAGTATCACCAGGTCAAGCGGATGATCGCGGCGGCCGGCAACCGTTGCGAAGCGCTGCATCGCGAGCGCGTCGGCGGACTCGCTTTGCCTGCGACCCTCGCACCGGGCGCGTGGCAATGGCTCGACGAAACCGACCTCGGATCTTTACGGAGCGGGTAAACCGGTAGGTTGCGCGCAACCTTCTGACAAGATTAGGAAAGCCCTGTGCGCATCCGCACATTTGCGCGAGCGCGCATGCGATCGACGCTGCGCTGCAGCATGCTCTTCATCAGGCCGCGCCCTATACTCGTTTAAACAAAGACTACAAAGAGTTCAAGGAGCGGCCATGATCGTCCATAACGGAGTCATGCTCTCGTACGTGTTGCCGGCGTTCGTGTGTGTCGGGTTGCTGGTGATCGGCGGACTGCTGATCGCCATGCGGCTGCGGCACAAATACGATCCGAATCTGATCGGCGCGTTGATCGGCGGGATGTTGTGTTTCCTGCTGCTCGAAGCACTGCCCGCGCTGACCTGAGGCACGAGGCGCGCTGCTATACGGTGCTGTGGTGTGCCGCGCGGCGACGCTTAACGAAGTTGTCCGGCCGATGTCCGGCGGAATTTCTTTGCCGCTGCGTCGCCGGGCTTTTAAGGCATCGAGATAGCTCTGCCGGGCCTTCACGGCGCGTCTTTACTCACTTCCCCAGCGCCTGCGGCTTCACGCAAAAAATCTTCGACGCTCGGATAGCGCAGGCGTACGCCTAGCTCTTCTTTCAGGCGGCGGTTCACGAGCCGTCTCGACTCGCGCATGAACGACAGCAAGGTCGGCTCGATCTGCTCTTCAGCCTGAGCCCGCGTGATACGTGGCGCACGTGCCAAACCGAACGCGTCGGCGACGCGATCGAAGTACTCACCCATTTTCAGCGACGAGTCGTCGGACGCGTGAACCACGCGCGCCGGCCTGCCATGAGTGGCGAGGCGCACGAGGATCGCGGCGAGGTCGTCCGCATGAATGTGGTTGGTGTAGACGTCGTCGGCATCGACGAGCGCCGGTGTGCGTTTTTCAAGCCGCGCGAGCGGCAGGCGATTGGCTGCATAAATGCCCGGAATCCGCGCGATGCTCGCGGCAATCGCCCCGCGAGCGGTCGCGCGTCGCAATTGCTGCTCGGCCGACACGCGGCGTTTCGCACGCGCATTGGCCGGTTCAGTGACGCGCGTCTCGTCGATCCACGCCCCGCCGCAATCGCCATAGACGCCTGTCGTGCTCGCATACACGAAGCGCAGCGGCGCGCGTGAAGCGGCGGCGCGGCGAAGGCCGTCGGGTACAATATCGGCTGGTTCCGGGAGTGGCCGTGCTTGTGCCCATGAAGCGCGCGCGCGGCGCAAGCGCCCGACCGGCGCGATGGTGGCGCGGGTCCCATGCGTGCCTGACACCGCGCGAGCGCGGCGCATCGCGAGAGCTGATAGCAACGCGCGAGTGCGGCGGTCGTCGTCGCCGGTTTTCTGTGGCGGCGCGAGATGTAGCACCGTGGGTGCTAGGCCCGCGAGCCGTTTCAGGCTGCGGCGTTCGTCGAGATCGCCGACCAGCGGCGAAACGCCCGCGGCACGCAACTCGGCGCTGCGCTCCGCATGGCTTGTCAGTGCAAAGACGTGAGCGCGCTGCAACAGCGGTACGCAGCGCATGCCGACATCGCCGCAACCTACGATCAGCACGCGCGGACGGCGGAAGTTTCGTGTGGCTTTCATGGTGCACGCATTGTAGCCGTCAAGCACGCGGGGCGCCGGGCGACGGTACCGCTGGCTCCGACGATCCCGGCTTTGCGTGCCCCGCCTCTCCGTTTAACGATTACCGACTTTTCGACTTCGAACACTTTATGGCATTCAACGTCACGCTCCGGCAAAGCGGCCGGCAGTTTCAGGTAGAACAGGACGAGCCGGTGCTGAACGCCGCCTTGCGTCAAGGCATCGGTCTGCCGTACGGCTGCAAGAACGGCGCGTGCGGTTCGTGCAAAGGCGCTGTGGTCAGTGGCCAGGTGGAACAGCGCGCACATTCGTCGTCGGCTTTGTCGAACGAAGAAAAAACGCGCGGCATGGCGCTCTTCTGCTGCGCAACGGCGTGCTCCGATCTCGAGATCGATATCCGCGAAGTGGCAGGTGTGGGCGACGTGCAGGTGAAGAAACTGCCGTGCCGTGTGAATGCGATCGAGCGCAAGGCCGACGACGTCGTCGTGCTCAAGCTGCAATTGCCCGCTAACGAACGTCTGCAATATCTTGCCGGCCAATACCTCGAATTCATTCTGAAGGACGGCAAGCGCCGCAGCTATTCGATGGCGAATGCTCCGCACGTCGAAGGCCCGATCGAATTGCATATTCGCCACATGCCTGGTGGCGCGTTCACCGACCACGTGTTCAACGCTATGAAAGAGCGCGATATCCTGCGCTTCGAAGCGCCGCTCGGCACGTTCTTCCTGCGCGAAGAGTCGGACAAGCCGATCGTGCTGCTTGCTTCGGGCACCGGCTTCGCGCCGCTGAAGGCAATCGTCGAGCATGCGGTTTTCAAGAACCTGAACCGTCCGATGACGCTGTACTGGGGCGCGCGTCGCAAGAAAGATCTGTATCTGCTCGAACTGGCCGAACAATGGGCGCGCGAAATCCCGAACTTCAAGTTCGTGCCGGTGCTTTCGGAGCCGGACGCGAGTGATGCGTGGACCGGCCGTGTCGGCTTCGTGCATCGGGCAGTGATCGAAGACCTTCCCGACCTGTCCGCGTATCAGGTATATGCGTGCGGCGCGCCGGTCATGGTCGAGTCGGCACAGCGCGATTTCACGCAGCATCACAGCCTGCCCGAAGACGAGTTCTACGCGGACTCGTTCACGAGCGCCGCGGACCTGGCGAACGCGGTTTAACTCGAAGCCCGCTGAAAGAAACGGCCCGCTCGTAACAACGAGCGAGCCGTGCCTGAGACAACATGTCAGCATGAAGACAGGCGCGCAAAAACTGCCAGACGCGCCCATCGCGATGAATCCGTGCAAATTCAAGGTTTACACCAGCGCTTTTATTGTCGTATTCTTTCGCGCATGAACCGCATCCAATCCGAACTTCGACGTCGCCGCTCGCCGCTTCCCTAGGGACGCCGCCGGCTTCATCACGGATTCGCGCTACAACAAAGCGCAAGCTGTTCGAATCATGAAAGCCACGGCATGCCGTGGCTTTTTTGTTTTTCCGGCCCGTTTGCTCATCGGCTGACGTGCGCCAACGCCTTATCCACCTCTTACCCGCTGTCTGGAGCCTGCCGTCATGAATTTCAATGAATATCCGATCGAGTCGCTGATGTACATCACCAACCGGCCCGAAATCGTTTTCACGCACGGCAAGGGCTCGTGGCTCTACGACAACAACGGCAAGCGATATCTGGACTTCATTCAGGGCTGGGCGGTCAATTGCCTCGGTCATTGCAACGAAGGCATGATCGAAGCGCTGAACCAGCAGGCGAAGCTGCTCTTCAATCCGTCGCCGGCTTTCTACAACGAGCCGATGGCGAAGCTCGCGGCGCTGCTCACGCAACATAGCTGCTTCGACAAGGTGTTCTTCGCGAACAGCGGTGCCGAGGCGAACGAAGGCGCGATCAAGCTCGCGCGCAAGTGGGGCAAGAAATTCAAGGACGGCGCATTCGAAATCATCACGTTCGATCACAGCTTCCACGGCCGCACGCTCGCCACGATGTCGGCAAGCGGCAAGCCGGGTTGGGACACGATCTACGCGCCGCAAGTGCCCGGCTTCCCGAAAGCGGATTTGAACGACATCGCGTCGGTGGAAAAGCTCATCAACGCGAAGACGGTAGCAGTGATGCTCGAACCGATCCAGGGCGAAGGCGGCGTGATTCCGGCAACGCGCGAATTCATGCAGCAACTGCGTGAGCTGACGCGCAAGCACAATGTGCTGCTGATCGTCGACGAAGTGCAAAGCGGCTGCGGCCGTGCCGGCACGCTGTTCGCGTATGAGCTGTCGGGCGTCGAGCCGGACATCATGACGCTCGGCAAGGGTATTGGCGGTGGCGTGCCGCTCGCGGCGCTACTCGCGAAAGCCGAAGTCGCCGTGTTCGAAGCAGGCGACCAGGGCGGCACCTACAACGGCAATCCGTTGATGACCGCGGTCGGTTACTCGGTGATCTCGCAACTCACCGCGCCGGGCTTCCTCGAAGGCGTGCGTGCTCGCGGCGAGTATTTGCGCGCGAAACTGCTCGAGTTGTCGGAAGAGCGCGGTTTCAAGGGAGAGCGCGGCGAAGGTCTGTTGCGTGCACTGCTGCTCGGCAAGGACATCGGCAACCAGATCGTCGAAAAGGCGCGTGACATGCAGCCCGACGGCCTCCTGCTGAACGCGGCGCGCCCGAACCTGCTGCGCTTCATGCCTGCGCTGAACGTCACGAACGAAGAGATCGACCAGATGATGGCGATGCTGCGTTCGATCCTCGACACGCTGTAATTGCACAGAACGCGTATGACGACGACCGCGACCGCAACACTCTCTATCCGCCGCTTCGACGCGAGCGACACCGACGCGGTGGTCGCGCTGTGGCAGCAGGCCTTCCCGGAATACAGGGACGTGACGAAGCCGCAGCGCAACCCGCATCTGTCGATTGCGAACAAGCTCGCGACGCAGCCCGAGCTGTTCTTTGTAGCGGTGCTGGCTGAGCGAGTGGTTGGCACGGTGATGGGCGGCTACGACGGTCATCGCGGCTGGCTTTATTCGCTCGCGGTGGACGAGTCGGTGCGGCGACATGGCATCGGCTCGCGGCTGGTCGCACACGTCGAAGACGCGTTGACGGCTTTGGGCTGTCCGAAGCTGAACCTGCAGGTGTTGTCCGCGAAGAGCGACGTCCGCGCGTTTTACGAGGCGCTCGGTTATCGCGCGGATGCGGTGGTCAGTTTCGGCAAACGTCTTGGTGAGTTGGCGGACTCGCCGCCGGTTTAGTTTGCAGGCGCTTCATGCGTCGTAAAAAGAGAAAGGCCGCATGCGTTTGACTCACGCATGCGGCCTTTTTTCATCGGCGGTTCAGCTTGAAAGCTTATTCACCCAACTCATTCACCCAGCTTATTCACCGAGATAAGCCGCCCGGACCTTCGGATCGTCCAGCATCTGCTTCGCATCACCCGACATCGTGACGAGACCCGAGTCCATCACATAGCCGCGGTTCGCCGCCTGCAACGCGAGACGCGCGTTCTGCTCGACGAGCAGCACGGTCATGCCTTCAGCGGAAATGGCGCGCACCACTTCGAAGATCTTCTCGACCATGATCGGCGACAAGCCCATCGACGGTTCGTCGAGCAGCAGCAGTTTGGGACGCGAGATGATCGCGCGCGCCATGGCCAGCATCTGCTGTTCGCCGCCCGAAAGCGTGCCCGCGTATTGCGTGGCGCGTTCTTTCAGACGCGGAAAGAAACCGAACATACGGTCGACGTCGGCCTTGATGCCGTCGTTGTCGCTGCGCAGATACGCACCCATCTGCATGTTCTCGACGATCGACATGCGCGCGAAGATACCGCGGCCTTCCGGCACCATCGCGAGGCCGCGCTTCAGAAGCTCATGCGGCGGCACGCCCTTGATCGACTGACCCATGTACTCGATGTCACCTGCGGCATACGGCTTGAGCCCGGTGATCGCCTTCATCGTCGTGGTCTTGCCCGCGCCGTTCGCGCCGATCAGCGTGACCAGCTCGCCCTGCCCGACCTCGAGGTCGATGCCCTTCACTGCCTGGATGCCGCCGTAATTGACCTGCAGGCCCTTGATTTTCAACATTGCTTGCGTCGTGGACATCAGTGGACTCCTGCACCCAGATAAGCTTCGATCACCTTCGGATCCTTCTGCACGTCTTGCGGCAGTCCTTGGGCAATCACCTTGCCGTAGTCGAGCACCGTCATCTGGTTGCACAGACCCATCACGAGCTTCACGTCGTGTTCGATCAGCAGGATCGTCTTGCCGTCGGCGCGGATCTTGTCGAGCAGTCGCGTGAGTTCGACCTTTTCCGTTGCGTTCATGCCGGCAGCGGGTTCGTCGAGCGCGAGCAGCTTCGGATCGGTTGCAAGCGCACGCGCAATTTCGAGGCGGCGCTGGTGGCCGTACGACAGGTTGCGCGACGTGTAGTCCGCGTACTGCGCAATGCCGACGTACTCCAGCAGTTCGATCGCGCGCTCCTTGATCTCACGCTCTTCCTTGCGCTCGGCCGGCGTCTGGAACACCGCGCCCAGCAAGCCGTGTTTCGTGCGCACGTGCCGGCCGACCATCACGTTTTCCAGAGCGGTCATGCCACCAAACAGACGGATGTTCTGGAACGTACGGGCAATGCCCGCCTTCGCCACCTGATACACCGCGGTCGGCGTGTAGTTCTGGCCGTCGAGCTTGAAGTCGCCCGAGTCAGGCGTGTACAGGCCCGTGATCACGTTGAAGAACGTTGTCTTGCCGGCGCCGTTCGGGCCGATCAGACCATAAATCTGGCCGGCCTTGATTTCCAGGCCGACGTCGGACAGTGCCTGCAAACCGCCGAAGCGCTTGTTGACGCCCTTCACCGACAGTCGAATGTTATCGCTCATGTTTTTTCTCCCTGTCCGTCAGGCGCGCACCGGCTTCTTGCCGCCACGCTTCGACAGTTTCGCAATCTTGTCTTCGTGCTTCGGCGACGGCCACAAGCCTTCCGAGCGATACAGCATGATCAGCACCATCGCGAGTGCGTAGACCAGCTGGCGGATCACTTCCGTGTCGACGATTTCATGGCCGAACAGCATGTGCTGCAGCGGACCCATCGTCGAGCGCAGGAACTCCGGCAGCACAGCGAGCAGCACCGCGCCGAGAATCACGCCAGGAATGTGGCCCATGCCGCCCAGCACCACGCACGCCAGCACGACGATCGACTCCGGCAGCGTGAACGATTCCGGCGACACGAAGCCCTGGAACGCGCCGAACATCGCGCCCGACAGGCCGCCGAACGACGCGCCCATCGCGAACGCGAGCAGTTTCACGTTACGCGTGTTGATGCCCATCGCCTTGGCGGCGATTTCGTCTTCGCGAATCGCGGCCCATGCACGGCCGATACGCGAGTGCTGCAAACGCGTACAGACCCAGATCACGAGCAGCGCGGCAAGCACGAACAGGTAGTAGTACGAGTACACCGACGGGAACTGGAAGCCGAACAGCGAGTGCGTCTGCGCGAGACTGAAGTCGCCCAGGTGCACCGAATCGATCCCGGTAATGCCTTTCGGGCCGTTGGTGATGTTCACCGGACGGTCGAGGTTGTTCAGGAAGATCCGGACGATTTCCCCGAAGCCCAACGTCACGATGGCGAGATAGTCGCCTCGAAGACGCAGCGTCGGTGCCCCGAGTATCACGCCGAAAAACGCCGCCACCGCCATCGCGCACGGCACGATGATGAGGAACGGCACGTGCAGCCCGTTCGGTGCGAGATGCGCGATCCACTCGAACTGCGAGGTCAGATGCGGCGAAGACAACAGCGCCGCGGTATAGGCGCCCACCGCGTAGAAGGCGATATAACCCAGGTCGAGCAGGCCGGCAAAGCCGACCACAACATTGAGACCGAGTGCCAGCATCACGTACAGCATCGCGAAGTCGAGCACGCGAACCCAGTAGTTGCCGCCGGCGGTGCCGATGATCATCGGCGCAGCGATCACGAAGAACGCAGTGACGATGCCGACGGTCAGCGTCTTCGCCAGGTTCTTCTCGGGAATGAGCGTCGTGGACGGCTCGATCGGTTGAATTGAGGTCATTTGATTTACTCCTTGGCCTGGATCAAGCGCGATCCGCAACGCGTTCGCCGAGCAGACCCGACGGACGGAACACCAGCACGATGATCAGCACGATGAACGCAAACACGTCCTGATAGTTACTGCCGAACACACCACCGGTCAGGTTGCCGATATAGCCGGCGCCCAACTGTTCGATCAGCCCCAGAATCACGCCGCCGACCATCGCGCCGCCGAGATTGCCGATACCGCCGAGCACCGCCGCGGTAAAGGCCTTCAGGCCGGGGATGAAGCCCATGTAGAAGTGCGCGTTGCCGTATTCGGATGCGATCATCACGCCGGCGAGCGCAGCAAGCGCCGAGCCGATCATGAAGGTCGCCGAGATCACGAAGTTCGGGTTCACGCCCATCAGCGAGGCGACGCCCGGGTTCTCGGCGATGGCGCGCATCGCGCGGCCGAGCTTGGTCTTGTGCACGAGCAGCAGCAGGCCTGCCATGACGAGGAACGCGACAACGATGATCACGATTTCAGTCATCGAGATCACGGCGCCAGGCGTCGTGTCGGTGGCCTTGATCACGTTCAGCGGATCGGTGGGCAGAAGCTGCGGGAAAGGCAGCGGGTTGCGCGACCAGATCATCATGGCGAGCGTTTGCAGCAGGATCGACACGCCGATCGCGGTGATCAGCGGAGCGAGACGCGGCGCCTTGCGCAACGGCCGGTAGGCCACGCGCTCGATCGTGTAGCCCACCACCGCGCAAACCACGGCGGCAATTGCCAGCGCGATGCACAGCGTCGGCACGTTGCCGAGGCCAGGGAAGTGGTTTTGCAGCACGCCTATGGCGGAGAGCGCGACCATCGCGCCCACCATCAATACATCGCCGTGAGCGAAGTTGATGATGCCAAGAATGCCGTAAACCATCGTATAGCCCAGTGCGATGATGGCATAAACGCTGCCCAGCACCAGTCCGTTTAGGATCTGCTGGATGAAGATATCCATTTAATGCTCCTTAGCCCGTGCGACTGGATTCGCGCTCTTCATCAGCCGGTGGGCGGTGATGCGTTACGGAATCTCAACGGCACTGCGGGTACTGATGTAAAAGACCGGTAAGGGTTTATCCGCCGCCGGTTTGCCCAGACGACTGGGTCACAGTCGCAGGCTCGCCTTCAGCGGATGCAAAAACGGCACCGTTGGGTGGTTCGGTGCCGTCAGGCTGAACGTCCCGTCATCACATCTTCACGACGTCGAGAACCGCTTTCTTGCCGTCCTTGAAGTCGTAAAGCGTAATGGCGCCCTCTTTCAAATCACCCTTGTCGTCGAACGCGATGCGGCCGATTACCCCGTTGTAATCGGTGGACGGCATCGCAGCCAGCACCTTGGGCGCCTCGATCGAATTAGCGCGCTTCATTGCATCGACAATCACGTACACAGCGTCATACGTGAACGGTGCGTAAATCTGCACCGGCGTGTGGAAGCGGTCCACGTACTTCTTTTCGAAGTCCGCTCCCCTGTCCATTTTCGAAAGCGCGAGTCCCGCTTCCGAACAGACCAGGTTTTGCACGGCGGTTCCCGCCAGCTCCCCCACCTTGTCGGTACACACGCCGTCGCCGCCAAGGATTTTTGCCCTGATACCGAGCGCCGCCGCCTGTTTGGCAAACGGCCCGCCCGTCGCGTCCATGCCGCCGAACATGATGGCGTCCGGATGAACACTTTTGATCTTTGTGAGGATGGCCCGGAAGTCCGTGGCCCGGTCGTTCGTCGCTTCCCGCGCGACGATTTTCGCTCCGCTCGCCTCGACGGTCTTCGCGAATTCGTCCGCGAGCCCCTTACCGTAGGCGGTTGCATCGTCCACGACGGCGATGCGTTTGGCGCCCAACGCCTTCGTGGCGTAATTGGCGAGCGCCGGACCTTGCTGCGCGTCGGTGGCGACGACGCGATAGGTCGTCTTGAAACCTTGCTGCGTGTACGCCGGGTTCGTCGACGAAGGCGAGATCTGCACAATGCTTGCGTCGCTATAAATCTTCGAAGCCGGAATCGACACACCCGAATTCAGATGCCCGACCACCGCCACCACGTGATCGTCGACGAGCTTCTGCGCGACCGCCGTACCGGCCTTCGGATCCGCCGCGTCGTCTTGCGCGTCGAGCTGCAAGTCGATCTTGTGACCGTCGATCGTCAGTCCTTGTGCGTTGATTTCCTCGACCGCGAGACGCGCGCCGTTTTCATTGTCCTTGCCCAGATGCGCGATGCCGCCCGTCAGCGGGGCTGCATGGCCGATCTTCACAACGATTGCTTCGCTCGCCGGCGCAGCGGATGCCGCCACTGCCGCCGATGCCCCTGCTCCCGCCTCGCCATCCTGTTTTTTGCCGCACGCGGTCAGCATCGCAACCGCGGCCGCGATGGACACGGCGTAAGCAAACTTGACTCGCATTAAATAGGTCTCCCGCGCCTTGCAAAATCTATTGTTCGGGACCCTAAGGCCTTGAGAACGCGCGCATTGTAACTCCAATTTTGCGACGGGCAATATTGTTGAACCGGCAGGGTTTTCCTGCATTGCAACCGTTTTTCAAGACCGCATCGAAGCCGGAGGCGCAACCCGGTTGCGACTGATTTTCGTGCATCAGTTGCACCACCGTGGGATCCGCTCGCATCAAGTGTTGCGGACGGTTGGTTCAAGGCCCGGTCGCAGCGCGCTTTCGCTTAAATCATATTTAAACGGCGCCGCCGCTCTCTCGGCACCATGTTAGTGCGTCAAAATAGTTTGCGGCCGGATCAAGCCTCATAAAACGGGGCCATAGTCATCAAATTTCAATAAATGTCGGATCGAATTCGCGAAAAAATATCGAAACGGGAGGCGAAAAGCGGGCGCCTTGGACGATGTGGCACCAATTGCTGGCCGCACTCGCTAGCCACGGGCAAAAAAAGCGCGCCCGAGGGCGCGCACTTTCTGACTATTTCAGAGAGGTCAGGCTGGCAGACCCAAGCCACGCGGCAACGGGAACGCGATGTTTTCCTCAATGCCCTCGAGCGCGCGCACGTTGCGCACGCCGAGTTCGCGCAGACGGGCAATCACGGCCTGCGCAAGCACCTCAGGCGCCGAGGCACCGGCAGTCACGCCGATCCGGCGTTTGCCCTCGACCCATGCCGGATCGATCTGGTCGGGCGAGTCCACCATATAGGAAGGCACGCCGAGCTTTTCGGCGAGTTCCCGCAGCCGGTTGGAGTTCGAACTGTTGGGGCTGCCGACCACGATCACCAGGTCGCACTGCGGCGCCATGAACTTCACGGCGTCCTGGCGGTTCTGCGTGGCGTAACAGATGTCCTGCTTCTTCGGCTCGCGAATGGACGGATATTTCGCCTTGAGCGCGCCGATGATCTCCGCTGCGTCGTCGACGGAAAGCGTGGTTTGCGTGACGAATGCGATCCGATCTGGGCGGGCTAGTTGCAGCGCCTGCACGTCTTCGATGTCTTCGACGAGGTACATGCCTTCGCCCGCCTGGCCCATCGTGCCCTCCACTTCTGGATGGCCCTTGTGACCGATCATGACGATGTCGAAGCCGTCTTGCCGCATCTTCGCCACTTCGATGTGCACTTTGGTGACGAGCGGACAGGTGGCGTCGTAGACGCGCAGCCCGCGCGATTCGGCCTCGCTGCGCACCGCTTTCGAGACACCGTGCGCGCTGAAAATGACCGTATTGCCGGAGGGCACCTCTTCCAGACGCTCGATGAAAATAGCGCCCTTCTTGCGCAGATCTTCGACGACGTAGGCGTTATGGACGATTTCGTGGCGCACGTAGATCGGCGAGCCGTGCAGCTTGATGGCCCGCTCGACAATCTCGATAGCCCGATCGACGCCGGCACAGAACCCGCGCGGCTGAGCCAGCAGGATCTCCGTTTCGGCAAGGGTCGTATCCGCGATGATCATGTTTAAAGAATCCCGATGATTTTCACTTCAAATGCCAGCGCCAGGCCGGCAAGCGGGTGGTTGAAATCGAACAGGGCCGACGTTTCGTTCACTTCTTTCAGAACGCCAGCGTAGCGGCCGCCGCCCGGCGCGTTGAATTCGACCAGGTCGCCTGGCGAAAAATCCTCGCCGATCATGCTGTTTTCCCGCAGCGTGGCCAGAGACACGCGCTGGATCAACTCCGGATTACGGGGACCGAATGCGGCCCCGGGGGCTAGCTGAAAGGTCGAATGGTGGCCGACCTTCAAACCCATCAGAATGTCTTCCAGCGGCGGTGCGAGCTGTCCCGCACCGAGCAGCAGCGTGGCGGGCTTGTCGTTGAAGGTGTTGATGACTTCGGCGCCATCGGCAAGGGAAAGCCGGTAGTGAAGCGTCACGTGTGAACCGGCCTTCACTTCGGAAATGTCGATGATGCTCATGCAATGCTCGCTCAGTCGAAGCGCGCTCTCACGCGTGCGCCGCGGGGCGCAGCTGACGCGTGCGGCAAACCGTCGGCGTGCCGTGCGCAAAGCGTCTATTGTAAGCCACATGGCTGGCCTCGGCTTGCGTCCATCGCGCGCACCGGGCCGAACCCCAAGCGGAGGAATTGTCTGTATATGTCTGATTATGCGTCGACGATCGACGAACCAATGTTGGATTTCGCTCGTTCGCCGCCGGGTGCTCCGGCTCCCACGGCGGATGGATTGCGTCGCAGGCGCAAATGGCCCAAACGTGACATGCCGCGTGAGCGGCTGATCGACCAGGGCCCCGGCGTACTATCAGACACCGAGATGATCGTGCTGGTACTGGGCTCCGGCTTGCCGGGCCACGATGTTTTCAGTGTGGCTCGCGAGCTGCTCGACCGTTTCGGCTCACTGCGGGCAATGCTCGACGCCACTTACACGGACTTCGACGGGCTGCGCGGCATCGGGCCCGCGAAAAAAGCGCAATTGCTCGCGATCATGGAAATGGCGCGGCGCTCGCTCGTCGATAAAATGCGTCGCCGGTCGCTCATGAACTCTCCGGAAGCGGTCGAAAACTACCTGCGCCTGCTGATAGGCGGCCGTCCGCACGAAGTGTTCGTGTCGCTGTTTCTGGACGCCCGGCACCGGCTTATCCGCAGCGAGGAAAGCGCGCGCGGCACGCTCACGCGTATGGCGGTGTATCCGCGCGAGATCGTGCGGCGTGCGTTGACGCTCAATGCGGCAAGCCTGATCGTCGCGCATAATCATCCGTCTGGCGCTGTGCGGCCGAGCGCGAGCGACTGCAGTCTGACGCGCGCACTGCGCGAAGCGCTTGCGCTGATCGACGTTCAACTGGTCGATCATCTGGTGATCGGCTCGGACAGCGTATACTCCTTTGCCCGCGACGGCTGGCCCTGACGTTGGACCATGCGTCGGCGCCTGTAGCTCGTCCCGAAACGGTATGGAAAAAGCGCGAACGGCGAAGGAGAAGGCCCTGCACCTTGTCTTGCTGCCGCAAATAAGGTTTGATTTTGCGGCTTTTTTTCTGCTAGAATTCCGGTTTGCCTGTTTCCAACCCCCTGTTCCGAAGCCACCAAGGCGTTCCGGAAAGGATACGTGCCTGAATTTCAGCGCGACTCTTTTCGGGAAACTTTCACGGCGTTCGAACTCAGAATTAGCGTATTAGGAGTGCTCTCATGGCACGCGTATGCCAAGTAACTGGGAAAGCGCCGATGAGCGGCAACAACGTTTCCCACGCGAACAACAAAACCAAGCGCCGGTTCCTGCCGAACCTGCAAAGCCGCCGCATTTGGGTGGAAAGCGAAAACCGTTGGGTGCGTCTGCGTATTTCGAACGCCGGCCTGCGCCTGATCGACAAGAACGGTATCGACGCTGTGCTCGCAGATCTGCGCGCACGCGGTGAAGCCTAAGGAGTAAATCATGGCGAAAGGCGCACGCGACAAGATCAAGCTGGAATCGACCGCAGGCACGGGTCACTTCTACACGACGACGAAAAACAAACGCAACATGCCGGAAAAGATGCTGATCAAGAAATTTGATCCGGTCGTCCGTAAGCATGTTGAGTACAAGGAAACCAAGATTAAATAAATCTTGGCTCCTGCCGCCTGACGACGGCAAGACATACACAAAAAGCCTCGCACTCGTGCGAGGCTTTTTGTTTTGGACCAACCAAACCAGCTGACCCTGACAAGTCGCCATCGTCGGCGATACAGAGTCTTATAACGTTCAGCCAGCTTTCCCTTGACCGCCGCGGCGCGTATCCTTTCCCGTTTTAGCAGCGCGTAAATCGCACGCTGCTACAGCAAAACGAAAGACGGAGATGCGAGCAATGGAATTCGATGTGGCGATTGTCGGTAGCGGTCTCGCGGGACTGAGCGTCGCGCTCAACCTCGCGCAGACGCGGCGGGTCGCGGTGATCGCCAAGCGGTCTATAACCGAGGGTGCGAGCGATTGGGCGCAAGGCGGCATTGCCGCGGTGCTCGATTCGGCGGACAGCATCGAAAATCACGTGCGCGATACGCTCGTTGCAGGCGCCGGCCTGTGTGATGAAGCCGCTACGCGTTTCATCGTCGAGCACGGGCGCGCTGCGATCGAATGGCTGATCGAACAAGGCGTGCCGTTCACCAAAGACGACTCCGCGGAACTCGGCTTCCATCTGACCCGGGAAGGCGGCCATAGCCATCGGCGGATCATTCATGCGGCGGATGCGACGGGCCATGCGGTAGTTGCCACGCTGAGCGAACGCGTGCGGCAGCATCCGAACATCACGCTGCTGGAAGATCACTACGCAATCGACCTGATCACGTCTGACCGGCTCGGACTGCCGGGCCGCCGTTGCCATGGCCTGTATGCGCTCGATGTGGAAAGCGGACGCACCGTCACGATCGAGGCGCCGCATACGGTGCTTGCCACCGGGGGCGCCGGCAAGGTCTATCTGTACACGACAAATCCCGATACCGCGACGGGCGACGGCATCGCGATGGCATGGCGCGCAGGCTGCCGGGTCTCGAATATGGAATTCATCCAGTTCCATCCCACCTGCCTCTTCCACCCGTACGCAAAGTCATTCCTGATCTCTGAAGCGGTGCGCGGCGAGGGAGGCGTCCTGAAGCTGCCGGACGGCACGCGGTTCATGCCGAACCACGATGAACGCGCTGAACTCGCGCCGCGCGACATCGTGGCGCGCGCGATTGACTTCGAGATCAAGAAACGCGGCATAGATTGCGTGTATCTAGATATCAGCCATCAGCCGGCGAACTTTCTCCGCGAGCACTTTCCGACGATCCTCGCTCGGTGTCTCGAATTCGGTATCGACATTACGAAGGAGCCGATCCCCGTAGTCCCGGCGGCACACTACACGTGTGGTGGCGTAGTTACCGACCTGGCCGGCCGCACCGATCTCGCAGGGCTCTATGCAGTCGGCGAAACATCTTGCACTGGATTGCACGGCGCGAACCGCCTTGCCAGCAATTCGCTGCTCGAGTGCCTCGTGCTTGGCCGCTCGGCGGCACGCGCGATCGAAGAAGAGGGATTCTGCGGCGCCGTCCACGCGCCTTTGCCAGACTGGGACGAGAGCCGCGTTTCGGACCCCGACGAAGAAGTGGTCGTCGCCCACAATTGGGACGAGCTTCGCCGGCTCATGTGGAACTACGTTGGCATCGTGCGCACGGACAAACGCCTCGCTCGAGCCAAACACCGTCTGGCGCTGTTGCGCGACGAGATCCACGAGTATTACGCGAACTTCAAGGTGAGCCGCGACTTGCTCGAGTTGCGCAATCTGGTGGACGTAGCCTCGTTGATCGTGGACGGCGCGCGCTCCCGGCGCGAAAGCCGCGGCCTGCATTTCAGCCGCGACTGGCCGGCAACTTTGCCGAAAGCGCTGCCAACTGTGCTCTCGCCCGAGCACGTCCGAAACCGCAACGTGTGATCAAAGGCGAAACGCCACCGTCGGCTCCGGGCCGGTGGTGGCGTTTTATAAGCAAGAACTTCGTCAGACGATACGCAAAGAGTAGTCGGTCGCTCGCACGTCTTTCGTCAGGGCGCCGATCGACACACGGTCGACGCCCGTTTCGGCAATAGTCCGCACTGTTTCGAAGTTCACTCCACCCGACACTTCCAGTACTGCACGCCCCGCAGTGATGCGCACAGCTTCCCGCATCGAATCGAACGAAAAGTTGTCGAGAAGAACAGACTCCGCGCCATGCGCCAATGCCGTTTCCAGCTGATCGAGCGTCTCGACCTCGATCTGGATAGAGACGCCCGCGTTGAGCGCGAGCGCGGCGTCCATAGCCGCCCCCACTCCGCCGGCAGCGGCAATGTGGTTTTCCTTGATCAGAATGCCGTCATACAACGCGAGCCGTTGATTCGCTCCGCCGCCCACGCGCACCGCGTATTTCTGCGCGAGCCGCAAGCCGGGCAAGGTCTTGCGCGTATCGAGAATGCGGGTACGCGTATGAGCGACCGCATCCACATACCGGCGCGTGGCGCTCGCCACGCCTGATAGAAGTTGAAGGAAGTTAAGCGCGTTGCGCTCGGCAGTGAGCAGCGCACGGACCGGCCCGCGCAGTTCGCACACGGGAGTGTCCGCTGTCATCCGGTCGCCTTCGCGGTAAAGCCACTGCACCTCGATCCGCGAATCCACTTGCCGCAAAACCGCGTTGAACCACGACACACCGCACAACACCGCATCCTCACGGACGACGACACGCGCGCGGCGCACGTCATCGGCGGGGACGAGGCGGCCGGTCTGATCACCCGTGCCGACGTCCTCCGCAAGCGCGTCGGCGACGTTGCGCGCAAGCGCTGCGTCGAACGCCGCGCCGTATTGCGCATGGACCTCGGCGAAGAGTGGCGACACGGCTTCGGCGTGACTGTATGGCGCCGAACGGGGCACTGCTGAACTCTGCGCTGCCGCGGTCATCAGGCAGCTCCCACGTTCGAATACAACTGCGCGTCGCGCGCCAGGTCGCCGCTCGCTTGCACGCGCTTTTTATGGCGCGCGGCAAAGTCCAACATACGGTCGATCGGCACACGTGCACGCTCGCCAACCGCGCGTTCGACGAAAATCTCGTTATGACCGCGTTCGAGGACGTCGGCGAGATTCGCGAGACCGTTCATCGCCATCCACGGGCAGTGCGCGCAACTCTTGCATGTCGCGCTGTTGCCGGCAGTAGGCGCGGCGATCAACGTCTTGCCGGGCGCGGCGAGCTGCATCTTATGGAGGATGCCGAGGTCCGTTGCCACGATGAAGTGCGTCGCATCCAACTTCTGCGCGGCATCGATCAACTGAGTGGTGGAGCCGACGACATCCGCCTGCGCAACCACGTTGGCCGGAGACTCCGGATGAACCAGGACTTTCGCGCCCGGGTATTCGGCGCGCAGCAAATCGAGTTCAATGCCCTTGAATTCATCGTGTACGAGACACGAACTCTGCCACATCAGCATGTCCGCGCCGGTCTTGTTCTGGATGTAACCGCCAAGGTGCCGGTCAGGCGCCCAAATGATCTTTTCGCCGCGCGCGTGAAGGTCGGCCACGATCTCCAGTCCAATCGACGATGTCACCATCCAGTCTGCGCGGGCTTTAACGGCCGCGCTCGTATTCGCATAAACGACCACCGTGCGGTCCGGATGTGCGTCGCAGAAAGCCGAGAATTCATCTACCGGACAGCCGAGGTCCAGCGAACATGTTGCGTCGAGATCCGGCATCAGAATGCGCTTGTCCGGGCTGAGAATCTTTGCCGTCTCGCCCATGAACCGCACTCCCGCCACCACGAGAGTCTGGGCCTCGTGATCGCGCCCGAATCGGGCCATTTCAAGCGAATCCGCCACGCAGCCGCCCGTTTCGTCGGCCAGCTCCTGCAATTCGGCGTCGACATAGTAGTGGGCGACGAGCACGGCCTTCTCGCGCTTCAGCAATGCGCGAATGCGTTCTTTCAGCGCCACTTTTTCCTGCGCCGACGGCACCTCGGGCACCTTCGCCCACGCCTGCCCGATCCCGCAGGATGTCCCCTGCGCCTGCGGCCGGTCGTATTCCACGGCCCTGATCGCCTGCTGATCCATGATCTCTTCTGCCCTCGCTTTGCCGCCGTGGAATACCCGTCGCGTCATGCAAATTCCGCGGCCCAAAAAGCAAAACCCCGCCAACGCGGGGTTTTGTGACGTAACGAAATTTTAATGGATTTCGTGACTAAGCATAACGGCGCAGTCGCATTGCGAATTCCTGCAGCGCTTTGATGCCGCTCGCTTCGGCGCGATGGCACCAGTCCTGCAACTGCACCAGCAACTGATCGCGCGACGCGTTCGAGCGCTCCCACATTGACGCAAGTTCGTTACGCATGTCGATGTAGGTCTTCAACTTCTGGCTGTTCGCGAAAATTTGCGGCAGCAGACGTTTTTGCGGCTCGTCGAGCCCCGCTTCTTCCTTGTGGAACCAGCTGCGCGCCCCGCGCATGACCTGATATTTCTCGCGCGCGCCCACTTCCTTCAGATGCGCGAGTTCCTGACGGTACGCACGCTTGAGCGCCTTGCCGTAACGCGCCATCACTTCGTACCGGTTAGCCAGCACGGCCTGCAACGTGTCCTGATCGAGCACCATCTTGCCCGTGGTCAGACGCGGCGTGGGTGCGACCTTCTTCACCTTGGCGAGGCGGAAAGCCGACATGATGCGGATGTACATCCAGCCGATGTCGAACTCGTACCACTTGTTCGACAGCTTCGCCGAGGTGGCGTACGTGTGGTGATTGTTGTGCAGCTCTTCACCGCCGATGATGATGCCCCACGGGAAAATGTTCGTGCTGGCGTCCGACGAGTTGAAGTTGCGATAACCCCAGAAGTGCGCGAGACCGTTCACCACGCCGGCCGCCCAGAACGGAATCCAAACCATTTGGACCGCCCAGATGGTCAGGCCGACCACGCCGAACAGCGCGACGTTCAGCACCATCATCAGGCTGACGCCGAGAATCGGGTACTTCGTGTAGACGTTGCGTTCCATCCAGTCGTTCGGCGTGCCGTGACTGAACTTGCGCATCGTCTCTTCATTTTTCGCTTCGGTGCGATAGAGTTCCGCGCCTTCGAGCAGCACCTTCCAGATGCCGCGCGTTTGCGGACTATGCGGATCTTCTTCCGTCTCGCACTTGGCGTGGTGCTTACGGTGGATAGCCGCCCATTGACCGGTCAGCATGCCCGTGGTCATCCACAGCCAGAATCGGAAAAAATGACTGACGACAGGGTGCAACTCCAGCGCGCGGTGCGCCTGGCAGCGATGCAGATAGACCGTCACACCGATGATCGTGACGTGTGTCACGGCGAGCGTGTACAGAACAAGTTGCCACCACGAGAAGCGCATCAGACCGTGGGCAAGGAAATCGAGCAAAGAATTCAACAAGGCAATTTACCTGTGGAACGAGAGACACGAGACACCCGCGAACTGCGCGTGTCAAGAAAGTGAAAGCATACAGCGGGATTGGACGACATTCTACTGGAAGCGTTCCAAGTGTTTGTAACAAATAGGGATTTTTTGTGCAGCATCAACACAAACACGCCCGCAGCAAACTCTCTTAGACTCATCAGTGCCGTGCGAGTGCCCGCTAAATAGCGTTGCCAGCCTGATTCGCCATCCCGTCGGTCACACTTACCGGTTTGGACAACACGCCTCCGAGATTTGCTACGTCAGTCGCATTCCCGACAATGCGGACTTCGCGTTGCGCGAAAGGGATGGAGATGCCGTGTGCGGAAAAAAGCTGCCAGATGTTGCGATTGACCGCCGAGCGGACGGCCGATGTGCCAGTTGCCGCGTCGGCAATCCAGAAGCCTAGCTCCAGGTTGATGCCATCGGCGCCAAAGCCTACGAGATAAGGCGTAGGCGCCGGGTCCGTCAGTACGCGGGGCACGCCGTCCGCTGCTTGCGCGAGGAGCGCCATGGCCTGCTCGACATCGGCGGTGTAGGCGATCTGCACGGCAGCCTTCGCATAGCCACGCGTCAGATACGACGACTGGTTCTGCACGACGTCGGTAATCAGTTTTTCGTTGGGAATCAGCGTTTCGATGCCGTCAAGACCGCGCACGACCGTATATCGGGTGCGAATCTGCGTGACCATGCCTTGCAGGCCGCTCACGTTAACCGTGTCGCCGATTCGTAGCGACCGGTCGATCAGAATGATGAAGCCCGACACATAGTTACTGGCGATCTTCTGCAACCCGAACCCCAGCCCCACGCCCAGCGCACCGCCGAATACGCCGAGCACGGTGATGTCGATGCCCACCAGCGACAAGCTGATCAACACCGCCGCCAGTACAAACGCCGCGCGGCCGACACGCGCCACCACGACTTTCAGATTCGCGTCGAGCGTCGCGGCGCGCATCAGACGGTCTTCGAACGCCGAGCCGAGCCACATTGCGACGATCATCGTCACGCAGACCCACAGCAGGCCCGTGACGAGCGAGAGCAGCGTCATATGCGCATTGGCGACACGAAAGTGCACGCTCGCCATCCACGCGATCACGTCGTCCTGAATGCCCATCACGGTGAGCGCCATGGCGACCCACACGCCCAGAGAAACGATCTTTTCGACGAGGAAAAGCCATGGGTGCGTCTCCCCGTCATGGCTGAAGACGCGCCGCGCGAAGAAAAACACGATGTAAATCAAGCCGATGCCGAAGAGCGGCACCAACGCGAGATCGAGCAGCGACGTGTGGATGAACCGCCCGGCGATCGCCCGTGCGATCCACACCAGCACGGCGCCGATCAGCGGGAAAAACGCGCGGTTCAGGCTTTCCGCTCCAAAGCGCAGCGTCTGATAGCGGGTTTGACGGCGCAAATCAAGCGCCCGGCGCAACAGGCGGGCGAGCAGCCAGGCGAGCGCGAGCGTGGCAATCAGCACCCCGACTTGCCAAAGCATGACGGGCTGGCCGAAGTCGCGCGCGAGATCGCCGAAGAGATGAGAAAAGATACGGTTTTGCATGATGTTGCCGGAATGACCGGCTCAGGTGCGGCTCGCGGTTCGGATAATCGATCCGCGAGCCGGCTGGCCTATTGCGGGCTCAGCTCTGACGTTCGAGCACGGCGGCGAAAAAGCCGTCGGTCGCGTGGCGGTGCGGCCAGAGCGACAGGTAATCGCCCATTTCGAGATCGATGCGCTGCTCGGCCAGCACCTCGCGCGCGGGGACGAGCGCAAAGTCCGGATGATCTGCGAGGAACTGCTGGACGACCGCTTCGTTTTCCGCTTCCAGGATCGAGCAGGTCGCATACACGAGGCGACCGCCCTTTTTCACCAGACGCGCCGCGCTCGCCAGAATCGACGCCTGCTTGGGCGCGAGTTCGGCGACCGACTCCGGCGACTGGCGCCATTTCAGGTCGGGGTTGCGGCGCAGCGTGCCCAAACCGCTGCAGGGCGCGTCGACCAGCACGCGGTCGATCTTGCCGGCGAGCCGCTTGATCTTGGCGTCGTGTTCACTGTCGATCAGTACCGGATTCACGTTCGACAAACCGCTGCGCGCAAGTCGCGGCTTGAGCTTGGCGAGACGCCGCTCGGAGATGTCGAACGCATAGAGACGCCCGGTGGAGCGCATCGCCGCGCCCAGCGCCAGAGTCTTGCCGCCCGCGCCCGCGCAGAAGTCGACGATCATCTCGCCGCGCTTGGGCGCCACCAGCGAGCACAGCAACTGGCTGCCTTCGTCCTGCACCTCGACCCAACCGTGCTGGAACGCGTCGAGTTTGGTGAGCGGCGGCTTGCCCACTACCCGCACGCCGAACGGCGCGAACGGCGTTGCGCCGGCTTCGATACCGGCTTTCGAGAGCGCGTTCAGTACGTCGTCGCGGCTCGCCTTGATCGGGTTCGCGCGCAGATCCAAAGGCGCCGAGTAGTTCAACGCGGCGGCCAGTTGAGCCAGTTCGGCTGGTTCAAAACGCTTCGCGAGCGCCTGATAGATCCAGTCGGGCAGGTTCAGGCGAATCCGCAGCGGCAAGCTTTCCGGATCGATCATCGCGACGTGTTCGAGCCATTTCGACTCCGAGTCGGACACGAACGGCTTGAGCGCCGTGCGGCCGGCCGTCTGCATCAGGCCGAGCAAGGCCATGCGGCGGGCGGGGCTGCCCGCGCCGCTTTCGGCAAGGTGCGCAAACTCCATCCGGCGACGCAGCACTGCGAAAACCGCCTCGGCAATCACGCCGCGCTCGCCGTGCCCGAGCTTCGGATGCGCACGAAAAAAACGGCTCGTGGTAGCGTCGGCAGGACCGTTCAGTCGAAGGACTTCGGCCAGCAAAGTCTCAGTTTGTCCAATCAGAAAACCATGTAATCTCATGCGCCCTCTCCGGCGGTGTGACCGGCAAAGAGCCATTGCGGCTCCGGCGGCGTAAGCGTGACGCGCAGGCCATCCAGAGCGAGACGCCCTTCGACGAACCAGCGCACCGCGCGTGGATAAATAATGTGTTCAGTTGCAAGCACGCGCTCGGCGAGCGTGGCTGGCGTATCGCCAGCCTCGACGGGCACCGCCGACTGCGCGACGATGGGCCCGTGATCGAGCTGCGAAGTAACGAAATGCACCGACGCGCCGTGCAGGCGCACGCCGGCGTCGAGCGCCTGCTGATGCGTTTTCAGTCCCGGAAAGCTCGGCAGCAGCGACGGGTGCACGTTCAACATGCGCCCCGCATAACGGTCGACGAAACCGTCTGTCAGCACGCGCATAAAGCCTGCGAGCGCTACCAGATCGGGCGAGAAACGATCGATTTGTTCAGCGAGCGCGGAGTCGAAGCTGTCGCGATCGGGAAACTGGCGGTGATCGACCACCGCCGTGGCAATGCCGTGCGACGCCGCGAACGCAAGGCCCGCGGCATCCGGACGGTTGGCAATCACGGCAGCGACCTGCGCCGGCCAGCCTTCGTCCGAGCAGGCTCGAACGATAGCTTCCATGTTGCTTCCCCGCCCTGAAATCAGGATGACGAGTTTTTTCATGCGCGGATTTTATCATTCGAGGGCACCCAAACCGCGACGCGCCGCCGTCCCATGCGCCGAGCGTTTATAATCATTTGTTTTGCGGCACCTCGCCCGCTCTATCCCGACGCGCTATCGTGAGAGTCTTCCGCGGTCTTCCCAATGCTGAAAGCCGTGCGCCCTGCGCACTGACCATCGGCAACTTCGACGGTGTCCACCGCGGCCATCAGGCTTTGCTCGCGCACGTGCGCGCGGCGGCCGACGCGCGCGGCCTGCCCGTCTGCGTGATGACCTTCGAGCCGCACCCACGCGAGTTCTTCAATCCCGCTGGCGCGCCGCCGCGCATCGCGATGCTGCGCGACAAGCTGGAGGCGCTGCGCACCAACGGTGTGGACCGCGTCGTCGTAGAGCACTTCAATCACACATTCGCGAGCCAGTCGCCGGATGCGTTCGTCGAACGGATCATCGTCAACGGGCTGCACGCGCGCTGGGTGATGATCGGCGACGACTTCCGCTACGGCACAAAGCGCGCGGGCGACTTCGCGTCGCTGAAAGCCGCGGGCCAGCACTACGGTTTCGAAGTCGAGCAAATGGCAACGGTCGCCGATCCGTCCGGCGCGCGTATATCCAGTTCAGGCGTGCGCGCCGCGCTGGTGGCCGGCGATCTCGACGCGGCGCGCGCCGCGCTGGGCCGCGATTATCTGATCAGCGGTCACGTCGTGCACGGCATGAAGCTCGGTCGCGATCTCGGCTTCCCCACGCTAAACCTGCCGATCGCGCACAAGCGTCCGGCGCTCGCGGGCATTTTCGTCGTGCGCGTGCATGGCGTGGCGGACGAACCGCTGCCGGGGGTCGCGAGCCTCGGCCTGCGTCCGACCGTCGACGATTCCGGCCGCGTGCTGCTCGAAGTGCATCTGCTCGACTGGCACGGCGACGCATACGGCAAGCTCGTGCGCGTCGAATTCCTGAAGAAGCTGCGCGACGAGGAAAAGTACGTCGACCTCGAAACGCTCACGGCCGCCATCGCGCGCGACGTCGCCAACGCGCGCGCGTGGTTCGCGGCCGTCGGCGCCGGTTCGCCGGGCAGCCGTTCCACCGGTTTCGCCACGTCGGCCACCGACCGAATTAGATAGCCGCCGCGGTCCATGCGCGCTGATTGCCGCAAGGACCGCCGCTCTCGCGCATCGAAAGGCGTCCGTGCATCGCGCGACATGCCTGCCGGGCGCGCCCCACGCTCTCGCGCATCGTGCGCAACCCGCGCCACGCTGCGCTTATAAAGAATTCACCGCGACCACATCATGAGCAACAAGAAAGCCGATTCGAAACCGCCGTCACGTTATCCCGTGAACCTGCTCGACACGCCGTTCCCGATGCGCGGCGATCTGCCCAAGCGCGAGCCGCAATGGGTCAAGGAATGGCAGGAACGCAAGGTCTACGAGAAGATCCGCGCCGCCAGCAAGGGCCGCAAGAAATTCATCCTGCACGACGGCCCTCCGTATGCGAACGGCGACATTCACCTCGGGCACGCGGTGAACAAGATTCTAAAGGACATGATCGTCAAGGCGCGCAACATGGCGGGCTTCGACGCGGTCTATGTGCCGGGTTGGGACTGCCACGGCATGCCGATCGAAATCCAGATCGAAAAGCAGTTCGGCAAGTCGCTGCCCGCCGCCGAAGTGATGCAGAAGGCGCGTGCCTATGCGACCGAGCAGATCGAAAAGCAGAAGGTCGGCTTCCGTCGTCTGGGCGTGCTCGGCGAGTGGGACAACCCGTACAAGACGATGAACTTCGCAAACGAAGCCGGAGAAATCCGCGCACTCGCGAAGATCATGGAAAAGGGCTACGTGTTCCGCGGCCTGAAGCCGGTCAACTGGTGTTTCGACTGCGGCTCGGCGCTCGCTGAAGCAGAAGTCGAGTACAAGGACAAGACCGATCCGACCATCGACGTGCTGTTCAGCTTTGCCGAGCCGGAAAAGACCGCGCAGGCGTTCGGCCTCGCCGCGCTGCCGCGCAACGAAGGCGGCATCGTGATCTGGACCACCACGCCGTGGACGATCCCCGCGAACCAGGCGCTGAACCTGCATCCGGAAATCGTCTACGCGCTCGTCGACACGCCGCGCGGCCTGCTGATCCTCGCCGAAGAACGCGTCGAAGCATGTCTGAACGCATACGGCCTGGAAGGCTCGGTCGTCGCGACCACGCCCGGCGCGAAGCTCGTCAATCTGCGCTTCAACCATCCGCTCGCGTCCGCTCATCCCGGCTACAAGCGGACGGCACCGGTCTACCTGGGCGACTACGTCACGACCGAAACCGGCACGGGCGTCGTGCATTCGTCGCCGGCCTATGGCGTGGAAGACTTCGTGTCCTGCAAGGCTCACGGCATGGCCGATTCCGACATCATCAATCCGGTGATGGGCGACGGCCGTTACATCGAATCGCTCGCGCTATTCGGCGGCCTGTCGATCTGGGCGGCCAATCCGCAGATCGTAGAAGCGCTGCAAGGCGCCGGGTCGCTGCTGCGCACCGAGAAGTACACGCACAGCTATATGCACTGCTGGCGCCACAAGACGCCGATCATCTACCGCGCCACGTCGCAATGGTTCGCAGGCATGGACGTGAAGCCGAACGATACCGACAAGACTCTGCGCGAAACCGCACTCGAAGGCATCGAAAACACGGCGTTTTATCCGTCGTGGGGCAAGCAGCGCCTTTTCAGCATGATCGCGAACCGTCCCGACTGGACACTGTCGCGTCAGCGCCAATGGGGCGTGCCGATGGCCTTCTTCGTGCACAAGGAAACCGGCGAACTGCATCCGCGTACGCTGGAGTTGCTCGAGGAAGTCGCGAAGCGCGTCGAAGAGGCCGGTATCGAAGCCTGGCAAACACTCGACCCGCGCGAATTGATCGGCGACGACGCGAACATGTACGAAAAGAACCGCGACACGCTCGACGTGTGGTTCGATTCCGGCACCACGCATTGGCACGTGCTGCGCGGCTCGCATAAAGACGAGCTGCAATTCCCGGCCGACCTGTATCTGGAAGGCTCGGACCAGCATCGCGGCTGGTTCCACTCGTCGCTTTTGACCGCGTCGATGCTCGACGGCCGTCCGCCGTACAACGCGCTGCTCACGCACGGCTTCACCGTCGACGGCGAAGGCCGCAAGATGAGCAAGTCGCTCGGCAATGGTATCGATCCGCACGAAGTGGCGAACCGGCTCGGCGCAGAAATCATCCGCTTGTGGATCGCTTCGACCGATTACTCGGGCGAACTCGCTATCTCCGAAGAAATCCTGAAGCGCGTGACCGAAGGCTATCGCCGCATTCGCAACACGCTGCGCTTCCTGCTCGCGAATCTGTCGGACTTCGACTTCGAGAAAAACGCGCGCCCTGTTGAAGACTGGCTCGAGATTGACCGCTACGCGGTGGCGCTGTCGGCGAATCTGCAAAACGACATCCTCTCGCATTACGACAAGTACGAGTTCCACCCGGTCGTCGCCAAGCTGCAAACGTTCTGCTCCGAAGACCTCGGCGGCTTCTACCTGGACGTGCTGAAGGACCGCCTTTACACCACCGCTGCGGATTCCGTCGCGCGCCGCTCGGCTCAGACCGCGTTGTATCACATCGCGCAAGGCCTGCTGCGTCTGATGGCGCCGTTCCTGTCGTTCACAGCCGAAGAAGCGTGGAAGGTGTTCCAGCCGAAGAGCGAGACCATTTTCACCGAGACGTACCACGCGTTCCCGGCGGTGCCGGACGCCGGCGCGCTGCTCGACAAATGGACTTTGTTGCGCGCTGCGCGCGGCGACGTGACGAAGGCGCTGGAAGAAGCGCGCGTTGCGAACCTGATCGGCTCGTCGCTCCAGGCGGAAGTGGAAATCCGCGCGAGCGGCGCACGTTACGACGCGCTGAAAAGCCTCGGCGACGACCTGAAGTTCGTGCTGATCACGTCGGCTGCGAGCGTCGTCAAGGTCGAAAACGAAGCGGAAGAAGGCGTCGAAGTGATCACGTCGAAATATCTGAAATGCGAGCGCTGCTGGCACTATCGCGCGGACGTGGGCGCGGACGCCGAACACCCCACGCTGTGCGGCCGCTGTGTCAGCAACCTGTTCGGCAACGGTGAAGCGAGGAGCGCGGCATAATGGCGAGAACCATGGCGAAAACCACATCGAAAGCTTCCGCCGGAAACAGTTCGCTGGCGCCTTGGCTGGGCGTTGCGCTGATCGTGATCCTGTTCGATCAGTTGACCAAAATCGCGGTGCAGAAGGTGTTTGCCTATGGCGTCGCGCATGAGGTCACGTCGTTCTTCAACCTGATTCTCGTGTACAACCGCGGCGCCGCATTCAGCTTCCTCGCAATGGCTGGCGGCTGGCAACGCTGGGCGTTCACCGCACTCGGCGTGGTCGCCGCGCTGGTGATCTGCTATCTGCTCAAGCGCCACGGCGGCCAAAAAATGTTTTGCACGGCGCTTGCGTTGATACTCGGCGGCGCGCTCGGCAATGTGATCGACCGGCTCGCGTACGGCCACGTGATCGACTTCCTGGATTTCCACGTGCGCGCGTGGCACTGGCCGGCGTTCAACCTGGCCGACAGCGCGATCACGGTCGGCGCGATCCTGCTCGTAGTCGACGAGTTGCGGCGCGTACGCGGCTCGCGTTAAGGTCGGCTCAACAAGGTCGCCTCACCGCGCGAGGCCGTGGTCGGCTTTCGACCGCTCGCCTCGCGCCAGAAGTCCGCTTTGACGGCCGGCAACGGTGTAAGCGCGCCGCGCTCGGCCACCACGCTTTGTCGGAGGCTTTCGTTGGCAACCGCAGAACTCGCAGGGAAACACCTCGTCCTCGGCATGACGGGCGGCATTGCCTGCTACAAGATCGCCGAACTCACGCGCCTGCTGACCAAGGCCGGCGCAACCGTGCAGGTCGTCATGACCGAAGCGGCCACGCAGTTCATCACCCCGGTGACCATGCAGGCGCTGTCTGGCCGGCCCGTCTACACGAGCCAGTGGGACGCGCGTATTGCGAACAACATGGCGCATATCGATCTGTCGCGCGAAGCCGACGCAATTGTGATCGCGCCCGCCTCCACCGACTTCCTCGCCAAACTCGCACACGGCATGGCCGATGACCTGCTCGCTACGCTGTGCGTCGCGCGCGATTGTCCGCTGCTCGTCGTGCCCGCGATGAACCGGCAGATGTGGCAAAACCCGGCCACGCAGCGCAACGTCGCACAGTTGCGCGCGGACGGAATCGAAGTGCTGGGGCCGGACTCCGGTCCTCAGGCTTGCGGCGAAATTGGCGACGGCCGCATGCTCGAAGCCGCGGCAACCTACGAGGCGATCGCGTCGTTCTTCGCGCCGAAAATTCTGTCCGGCCGGCGCGTGTTGCTGACCGCCGGGCCGACGTTCGAACCGCTGGATCC
Organism: Paraburkholderia sp. 22098; assembly: GCF_052045935.1. Classification (NCBI taxonomy): domain Bacteria; kingdom Pseudomonadati; phylum Pseudomonadota; class Betaproteobacteria; order Burkholderiales; family Burkholderiaceae; genus Paraburkholderia; species Paraburkholderia sp. 22098. The sequence continues at coordinate 207,400 of NZ_JBQEPV010000003.1, forward strand.
GGTGCGCGGCATTACCAACCGGTCGAGTGGCAAGATGGGATTCGCGCTGGCCCGCGCCGCGCAACAGGCGGGCGCCGACGTGCACCTCGTGGCCGGTCCTGTCGCGCTCGAAACGCCGTGGGGCGTGTTCCGCGAAGACGTGCAAACCGCCCAGCAGATGCACGATGCCGTGATGCGCGCGGTGACAGATGCGGACATTTTCATCGGCGTAGCCGCGGTCGCTGACTGGCGCGTCGATCACCCCAGCGACCACAAGATCAAGAAAAGCGCGGATCGCGCGCTGCCCACTTTTTCGTTCGTCGAAAATCCGGACATTCTGGCCTCGGTCGCGAAGTTGCCGCACCCGCCGTTCACCGTCGGCTTCGCTGCGGAAAGCGGCGATCTCGAAGTGCATGGCGAGGAAAAACGCCTGCGCAAAAACGTGCCGCTTCTGATCGGCAATCTCGGGCCGCTCACATTCGGAATGGACGATAACGAGGTCATCCTGTTCGAAGCAGGCGGCGCAACCAGGCTGCCGCGCGCCGACAAGCAGACGCTCGCGCGCGCGCTGATCGCGGAAATCGCGAAGCGTCTGCCCGACACGAGTTTGATTCGCTGACCCGGCGGTCCGGCGCCGGCACGCAGTCGCCGCAAGCAACGCGGCGAAGCGAATGACCCATCTGGAGCACACTGACATGACGCTACTTTCCGTGCTCGATCAAACGCCCGTCATTTCAGGGCACTCGGTGGCGGATGCGATTGCCGCCACGGTAGAACTCGCGCAACTCGCTGACGATCTCGGCTACACGCGCTACTGGTGCGCTGAGCATCACGGCTTGCGCGGCGTGTCGAACCCCTGCCCCGAAGTAATGCTCGCGCGCCTTGGCAGCGTCACGCGACGCATCCGGCTGGGCTCCGGCGGCATCATGCTGCCGTACTACAGCCCGTTCAAGGTCGCCGAGCAATTCATGATGCTGGAGGCGCTGTTCCCTAACCGCATCGATCTCGGCGTAGGGCGCGCGCCCGGCGGCGACATGCGCACCGCCCAGGCGGTTGCCGCGGGCGACTACAACCGCGGCGAAATCTTCCCGCAACAGGTGGCCGATCTGTTCGGCGTGATGCACGGCACGCTGCCTGCTGATCACGTCGCGCGAGGCGTACTGCTGCAACCGCAAGTTGCCACGCGTCCGCAACTGTGGATGCTCGGTTCAAGCGAATTCGGCGGGTTGCTCGCAGCGCAGCTCGGAATCCGCTTCGCATTCGCGCATTTCATCAACGCCCATTTCGGGCATCAGGTCGCGCATGCGTATCGCGAGCGTTTTAAGCCGAGCGAGGAAACGCAGCAATCGTATCTGGCCGCCGCCGTGTTCGTGATTTGCGCGGACACCGAACAGGAGGCTGCTGATCTGGCAAAAGCCGTCGACCTGCGTCGCGTGCAAATGGCTTATGGTTTGAACGAACCGATCCCGAATATCGAACAGGGCGTCGCGCAGGAGTATGGCGAGCGCGAAAGACTGGTGATCGACCGTGAGAAGCCGCGCAGTATCATCGGCACGCCGGAAGTCGTGACCGAGCGCCTCCATGCGTTGCAGGAACAATTCCAGGCCGACGAGCTGATCGTGCTTACCGTCGCAGGCAGCTATCGCGCGCGCTTGCGTTCCTATGAACTCCTGGCCGAAGCGTTCGATCTCGGGCGCCCGGCTTCAACTTCTTAAACCTTCTAACCTGCATGAAACTCGACCTGAAGATTCTCGATGCGCGCATGCGCGACCAGCTTCCTGCCTACGCGACGAGCGGTAGCGCGGGGCTCGACTTGCGCGCGTGTCTGAAAGAGCCGTTGACGCTCAAACCCGGCGAAACCGCCCTCGTGCCGACCGGGCTCGCGATACACGTGGGCGACCCCGGCTATGCCGCACTGATCCTGCCGCGCTCGGGTCTTGGACATAAGCACGGAATCGTGCTCGGCAATCTGGTCGGCCTGATCGATTCCGATTATCAAGGCGAACTGATGATCTCGACATGGAACCGCGGCGAGACCACGTTCGTGCTCAATCCGATGGAGCGTCTCGCGCAACTCGTGATCGTGCCGGTCGTGCAGGCCCAATTCAATATCGTCGATGACTTCGAGCAAAGCGCGCGCGGCGCAGGCGGCTTCGGCAGCACCGGCAAGCACTGAACTGAACCGGCGCAAATGAAAACGGCGTGGACCTTGCGGTCCACGCCGTTTTTTCTGTGACGAGTACGCTCGACGCTTACTCGACTTCGACCGCTTCCGGATTCGGATTGCGCGGCGCCGGATGCTCGTCGAAGGTCAACTGGACCTTGTCTTCCGCATCGACGTCGACCGAAACACGGCCGCCGCTCATCAGCTTGCCGAACAGCAGCTCGTCGGCCAGCGCACGACGAATCGTGTCCTGAATCAGACGCTGCATTGGCCGCGCGCCCATCAACGGATCGAAACCGTGCTTCGCGAGGTGCTTGCGCAACGCGTCGGTGAAGAGCGCATCGACCTTCTTCTCGTGCAACTGATCTTCCAGTTGCATCAGGAACTTGTCGACCACGCGCATGATGATTTCTTCATCGAGCGCACGGAAACTGATCGTCGCGTCCAGACGGTTACGGAACTCCGGCGTGAACATGCGCTTGATGTCGACCATTTCGTCGCCGGTTTCCCGACGATTCGTGAAGCCGATCACCGACTTGCCCATTGCCTCGGCGCCCGCATTCGTCGTCATGATGATGATGACGTTACGGAAATCCGCCTTGCGGCCGTTGTTGTCCGTCAGCGTGCCGTGGTCCATGACCTGCAGCAGCACGTTGTAAATGTCCGGATGCGCCTTCTCGATTTCGTCGAGCAGCAGCACGCAGTGCGGCTTCTTGGTGACAGCCTCGGTCAACAGGCCGCCCTGGTCGAAACCGACATAGCCCGGAGGCGCACCGATCAAACGGCTGACCGCGTGACGTTCCATGTACTCGGACATGTCAAAGCGGATCAACTCGATACCGAGCGTGAACGCCAACTGCTTGGCCACTTCTGTCTTGCCGACGCCCGTGGGACCGGAGAACAGGAACGCGCCGATCGGCTTATCCAGCTTGCCGAGACCCGCACGCGCCATCTTGATTGCGGCCGACAGCGCGTCGATAGCCGGGTCTTGCCCGAACACCACGCTCTTCAGATCGCGATCCAGCGTTTGCAGCTTGCTCCGATCGTCTTGCGACACGCTTTGCGGCGGGACGCGAGCGATCTTCGAGATGATTTCCTCGATCTCGTTCTTGCCGATCGTCTTCTTCTGCTTCGACTTCGGCAGGATGCGTTGCGCCGCACCGGCTTCGTCGATCACGTCGATCGCCTTGTCCGGCAAATGACGATCCGTGATGAAGCGTGCCGACAATTCCGCTGCCGCCGACAGCGCGCCCGACGAATACTTCACGCCGTGATGCTCTTCGAAACGCGACTTCAGGCCGCGCAGAATCGCCACCGTCTGTTCGACAGACGGCTCAGTCACGTCGACCTTCTGGAAACGGCGCGACAATGCCGCGTCTTTTTCGAAGATGCCGCGATATTCGGTGAACGTGGTCGCGCCGATGCACTTGAGCGTACCCGACGACAACGCCGGCTTCAGCAGGTTGGACGCGTCCAGCGTACCGCCCGACGCGGCGCCAGCGCCGATCAGCGTATGAATTTCGTCGATGAAAAGAATTGCGTGCGGGCGTTCCTTCAATTCCTTCAGGACCGTCTTCAGGCGTTGCTCGAAATCGCCGCGATACTTGGTACCGGCCAGCAGCGCGCCCATGTCGAGCGAATACACCTGAGCGTCGGCCAGAATATCCGGCACTTCGCCGCGCGTAATTCGCCACGCCAGACCTTCGGCGATCGCCGTCTTGCCGACGCCCGCCTCGCCGACTAGCAGCGGATTGTTCTTGCGGCGGCGGCACAGCACCTGGACCACGCGCTCCACTTCCGACTCGCGCCCGATCAGCGGATCGATGCGACCGTCTTTCGCCATCTGATTCAGATTCTGCGTGAACTGGGCGAGCGGAGTTTCTTTCTGCGCGGCGGCTTCGTCAGACTCGGCATTCGCGTCGCTCGCTTTCGCGGCGTCGGTGCTGCTCGTCTTGGCGATGCCGTGCGAGATGAAATTGACCACGTCCAGACGTGTCACGCCCTGCTGTTGCAGGTAGTAGACCGCATGCGAGTCCTTCTCGCCGAAGATCGCAACCAGCACGTTCGCGCCGGTCACTTCCTTCTTGCCATTCGAGGTGGACTGAACATGCATGATCGCGCGCTGAATCACACGCTGGAAACCCAGTGTGGGCTGCGTGTCGACGTCGTCCGTGCCGGGCACGGTAGGCGTGTTGTCATGAATGAAGTTGCGCAGGTTCTGGCGCAGATCCTCGATATTGGCCGCGCATGCACGCAACACTTCCGCCGCTGTCGGATTGTCCAACAGTGCCAGCAAAAGATGTTCGACCGTTATGAACTCGTGCCGCGCCTGGCGTGCTTCCATGAACGCCATGTGCAGGCTGACTTCCAGTTCCTGGGCAATCATGCTTCCTCCATCACACACTGCAGCGGATGCCCGGCCTGCCGTGCGTGGGTAACGACTTGCTCGACTTTGGTCGACGCGATGTCCCGCGTATAGACCCCACAAACTCCCCTGCCCTCGCGATGCACCTTCAACATAACCTGTGTTGCGGTTTCACGATCTCTATTGAAATATTCCTGCACGATCATCACGACAAATTCCATTGGCGTGAAGTCGTCATTCAGCAGCACCACCTTGTACATGGATGGCGGCTTGAGCTTTTTCTCCTGCCGCTCCAGTACGGTGCCGTCCTGCTTGTCCGGGATAATCGCCATACACCCATTCTAAACATCTAGGACAGGCCCGCAATCCTGTCAAAACCCGGCCAACCGGCCGGTTCACCCGAACGCCGCCGCCCGGCGGAAACTCACCGCCTGCATGCGCCATTCGACGAGCCGATTGCGGAGCCGGCCCCCTATCCAGATCATGCGTCGCGGCCGTGCTGCGCCGCAGTCGGATCGAGTATCGCACAACCTGCCGGAGCTAGCTGACCGCCACTCGTTCGCCCATCTCGCGGCGAGCGACCCGCAGAACAGCAAGTGAGTCGATTATGCGACTTTTCAAGACGCCCCGCTTGCGCAACCGCACATAACAAAAGCGGGAAAAACCCTGGAAACCGCCTATTGGCAACGCGTGTAACCCCGTCTCAAAATTTTCTTGACACTCGAATAAAGAGCCTCAACAATCAAGCTGGCACTTTTTTCACTGCGCCAAATTCGAAAAAATGCCGATGGTGAGCTTGTGAGGAGGGAGCGGCTGCATCGCGCGGTCGTCGAGCTTTTCGAGGGCTCGTGGTAGTGACATGAGTTACAGGGGAAGTTGGAATGGCAACTGGTACGGTCAAATGGTTCAATGACGCAAAAGGTTTCGGATTCATCACGCCTGACGAAGGTGGTGAGGATCTGTTTGCACACTTCTCGGCCATCCAGATGAATGGGTTCAAGACCCTCAAGGAAGGCCAAAAAGTGACCTTCGAGGTCGTGCAAGGCCCGAAAGGCAAGCAGGCATCGAACATCCAGGCACCCGCCTGACACCTGTTCGGTACCCGTCCTTTTGAAACCCGGCTTCGCGCCGGGTTTCTTTTTGGGCGACGCTTTCTGTTAATTCGAGGTCCGTTGCAAATACATCGACGTCCCAAATAACGGGCAGATGATCATTCCGGCTCCCACTGTGCCTCGCCTCGTGTCATCGCGCGCTCCGTTTTCAGCCGGTACACGTCAGTAACGAGACCTCATACCGCCCAACTGGCGTAAAAAAACCCGGCCGCCTCTGAAGCGCAACCGGGTTTCCTCGCGATGCCGGTCAGGCGGCTCGCCACGCGCCGCTTACATGTTTTCGATCATCACCTGACCAAAACCCGAGCACGAGACCTGCGTCGCGCCTTCCATCAGACGCGCGAAGTCGTAAGTGACCCGCTTTTGCAGAATGGACGTTTCCATCGACTTGATGATCAGATCCGCCGCTTCCAGCCAGCCGATATGGCGCAGCATCATTTCCGCGGAAAGAATCTCCGAGCCCGGATTCACGTAGTCCTTGCCCGCGTATTTCGGCGCCGTGCCATGGGTGGCCTCGAACATTGCGACCGAATCCGACATATTCGCGCCCGGCGCGATGCCGATTCCGCCGACCTGCGCGGCCAGCGCGTCCGACACGTAGTCGCCGTTCAGATTGAGCGTCGCGATCACGTCGTATTCGGCGGGGCGCAACAGGATCTGCTGCAGGAACGCGTCGGCGATCACGTCCTTCACGACGATGTCGCCGCCCGTTTTCGGGTTCTTGACCTTCATCCACGGACCGCCGTCGATCAGCTCGGCGTTGAACTCCTTCTGCGCGAGCGCATAGCCGTAGTCACGGAAGGCGCCTTCCGTGTACTTCATGATGTTGCCTTTGTGCACGAGCGTGACCGAGCGGCGATCGTTGTCGATTGCATACTGGATCGCCTTGCGCACGAGGCGCTCCGTGCCCTCGCGCGACACCGGCTTGATACCGATTCCCGATGTGTCGGGGAAGCGGATCTTCTTCACGCCCATCTCTTCCTTCAGGAATTTGATGACCTTTTTCGCCTCTTCAGATTCGGCCGGCCATTCGATACCCGCGTAGATGTCTTCCGAGTTCTCGCGGAAGATCACCATGTTGGTTTTCTCCGGCTCGCGCACGGGCGAAGGCACGCCCTTGAAGTACTGAACCGGACGCAAGCACACGTACAGGTCGAGTTCCTGACGCAGCGCGACGTTCAGCGAGCGGATGCCGCCGCCGACAGGCGTGGTGAGCGGCCCCTTGATCGACACGACATATTCCTTCAGCACCTGAAGCGTTTCTTCCGGCAGCCACACGTCCGGACCGTAGACCTTGGTCGACTTCTCGCCCGCGTAGATTTCCATCCAGTGGATCTTCTTTTTGCCCGCGTAGGCTTTTTCCACGGCGGCGTTCACGACCTTGATCATGACCGGCGTAATGTCGACACCGGTGCCGTCGCCTTCGATAAACGGAATGATCGGCTGGTCGGACACGTTGAGCGAGAAATCCGCATTGACGGTGATCTTGTCACCACCGGTCGGAACGTTGATGTGCTGATACGGCATGATCGGACTCCAGTGAAGGCTGTGCTGAAAGCTGATGGGAGACTGCGAAAATGGGCGCTCCTCGCTACGCGCAATGCCGGACGCCCGCAAGCGGCCTGGCCGTTATTCTAGCCCACGCGGGCGCTGCACCGAGGCGAGAGCGGCTCGGGGTTTTCCAACATGAAGCGCCCACGACCGCCATGGCCGAACGTCGTGTCTTACATAGGACTCAGCGCTTTCGGACACGCGCTATGCTTTATGATCGCGCCATCGACTACAGGCCCGGGCGTGTTCTGTTTTGCGCATCGGCGCTTCACGCCGCGACGGGCGTCGCACGACTCCATCATTCTTATGCGCCTTCTCGCCCTGAACAAGCCGTTTGGCACGATCTGCCAGTTTTCCGCGCACGAGACGCGCGCTTCGCTGGCCGACTGGGTGAAGGTGCCCGGCGTCTATCCAGCCGGGCGTCTCGACTCGGACAGCGAGGGCCTTCTGCTTCTCACCGACGACGGCGCGCTGCAAGCGCGTATCGCCGAACCGCGTCATAAGCTCGTCAAGCGCTATTGGGCGCAAGTGGAAGGCGCCGTCGATTCCGTCGCGTTGAAAAAGCTCGCGCGCGGCGTCGATCTGGGCGACTACGTGACGCAGCCCTGCCGCGCCGACTATGTCGAACCGCCCGATACGCTTTGGGCCCGCACGCCGCCGATCCGCTACCGCGCCGCCATTCCCACCACGTGGATCGAGTTGTCGATCACCGAGGGCAAGAATCGCCAGGTGCGCCGCATGACGGCCGCGGTCGGCTTTCCGACGCTGCGTCTCGTGCGCGTCGGCATCGGCGCGCTCGATATTTTTTCGCTTGGTCTGCAGCCGGGAGAAAGCCTCGATCTGCCGCTGAAAGCACCTTGGGAAGGCTACGCCTGAATCGCTAAGTCATTGTCAGCGTGAGCAAAACGGCGCGTGAAACTCGCGAGTGAAAAACCGTGAAACACCGGCATTCGCGCGACTCGTCGAAAGCCTGGTTCACCTCAACGTCCCACATCGAAACTTTCCGGAAAATTTACGTCAACCGGTGCGCGAGCTCACGCGTTATTCGACGCAGATGCCGCTCTAAGCCGTCCGGCATTCAGCCTTAAGGGCCTTTGTACAAGCCGCATGTGCGGTCCGTGCGGGCAGTCTGAGCGCTAGGCGGGCGCGTCGAAAATTTGTTCGACGCACCTGTCAACCGAAAGGTGGATGGCACGTTTACCGACATGACTCAAACATAACCGGGTCATTTGGTTAATTTACTAAAGCTGAGGATTTGCAAAATGAACAAACTGATCGCCGCTCTGGTCGCTGGCCTCTTCGCAACGGCAGCATTCGCACAAGCTTCGGCACCGGCAGCAGCTTCGGCAGCTCCGGCAGCTGCTGCTTCGTCGGCTAAGAAGACCACGAAGCACGCTCACAAGAAGTCGCACAAGAAGGCAGCAGCAGCTGCTGCAGCTTCGGGCGCTTCGGAGTAAGTTTGTTGTAAAGACGCAGTCAAGAACTAGCTTCATTGCCGTTCTTACGGCGTTGAAAGGCAGATCACCGCAAGGCGATCTGCCTTTTTGTTTTTGACGCGCTCGCGTAACATTCCCCGGTTAATTTCAGCAAGGAGTCATGCCGTGCGATTTTCCATGCGCTCGTTGGTGGCGCGTTTCGCCGTTGCCGCAATCCTGCCGTTCGCGGCGGTGTCGGCGGTGTCGTTTGCCGCTCTGAATGCGGCCCCCGCTCATGCGCAGCAAATGCCGGCCGGCGCGAAACAGCCTGGCGAATTTCCGCGCGCGAAGCTCACCGCCGGCATGTTCGTGATCGACGCGGCCGTCGCCGCCAACGACGCGGATCGCGAGCAAGGTCTGATGTACCGCACGAACCTGGCGCCGAACGAAGGCATGCTGTTCGTCTTCAACGAGAATGCCGTGCATTGCTTCTGGATGAAGAACACGTTGATCCCGTTGTCGATTGCATTTATCAGAGCCGACGGGACCGTGACCGACATCGACGAAATGCAGGCGGAGACGACCAACAACCACTGCCCGAAGAATAACGGTGTCTACGCGCTCGAGATGAGCAAGGGCTGGTTCACGTCGAAGGGTATCAAGCCCGGAATGAAGATTCAGGGGCTGCCGGCTGCGCAGTAACCAGCGCAACTGTCGCACGAGTTTGCGCGGCAGTTCGCGGGTCGGTCATCGCGCAGTGCTCCGCCGCGAACATCGCCCCGTTTCGCAGCGGCAGCGCGCCTGAAAAGCCAGCCGCTTTCGCCAGATCGACCACCATGAAGCCGTCGCCTTTCCAAAGGCGGCGGCTTTTGTCATTCTTGCCGCGCACTCCCTGTCATTCTTGCATCGCGGCACCGCCGCCCCCTCCCCGCCCGGCCAGCCCTCGCCTGGCAAGATTCCTGCAAAAGACGGGCCGACGCGCTATCCTAGTATTCTTAGCAATGCAGCATCCCGCGGTCCGGGCGGCACAGACTGCCGCCCGCCAACCGTTTCAGGCGCGCTATTCCAAGGAGGTTCACGTGCCCCGCAAGACTCCCATCGAGCGCTACCGGAATATCGGCATCAGCGCTCACATCGATGCCGGCAAAACCACCACCACCGAACGCATCCTGTTCTACACCGGCGTGACCCACAAGATCGGTGAGGTTCACGACGGTGCGGCGACGATGGACTGGATGGAACAGGAGCAGGAGCGCGGCATCACGATTACGTCGGCAGCCACCACCGCCTTCTGGAAAGGTATGGCCGGCAACTATCCCGAGCATCGGATCAACATCATCGATACGCCGGGGCACGTCGACTTCACGATTGAAGTCGAGCGCTCCATGCGCGTGCTCGACGGCGCCTGCATGGTCTACGACTCGGTGGGCGGCGTGCAGCCGCAATCTGAAACCGTCTGGCGTCAGGCGAACAAGTACAAGGTGCCGCGCATCGCGTTCGTCAACAAGATGGACCGCGTCGGCGCAGACTTTTTCCGCGTGCAGCGGCAGATCGGCGAGCGGCTGAAGGGCGTCGCCGTGCCGATCCAGATTCCAATCGGCGCGGAAGAACACTTCCAGGGCGTGGTCGATCTCGTCAAAATGAAGGCGATTTTCTGGGACGAAGAAAACCAGGGCATCAAGTTCGAATACCGCGACATTCCGGCGGAGCTCGCTGACACCGCGAAGGAATGGCACGACAAGATGGTCGAGGCCGCCGCCGAGGCGAACGAAGAACTGCTCGATAAATACCTGGGCGGCGAAACGCTGACCGAAGAGGAAATCAAGCACGGCATTCGCGCGCGTTGCATCGCCAACGAGATCGTGCCGATGCTGTGCGGCAGCGCGTTCAAGAACAAGGGCGTGCAGGCAATGCTCGACGCGGTGATCGACTATCTGCCGTCGCCGGTCGACGTGCCCGCGATTACCGGTCACGACGAACACGACAAGGAAATCGAGCGCCACCCGAACGACACCGATCCGTTCTCGGCACTCGCCTTCAAGATCATGACCGACCCGTTCGTCGGCCAGCTGATTTTCTTCCGCGTGTATTCGGGCGTCGTGAATTCGGGCGACACGGTCTACAACGCGATCAAGGAAAAGAAGGAACGTCTCGGCCGCATTCTGCAAATGCACGCGAACGAGCGCAAGGAAATCAAGGAAGTGTACGCGGGCGATATCGCTGCGGCCGTCGGCCTGAAAGAAGCGACTACCGGCGACACGCTGTGCGATCCGAACAACGTGATCATCCTCGAAAAGATGATCTTCCCCGAGCCCGTGATCTCGCAGGCCGTGGAGCCGAAGACCAAGGTCGACCAGGAAAAGATGGGCATCGCGCTCAACCGTCTTGCGCAGGAAGATCCTTCGTTCCGCGTGCAAACGGACGAGGAATCCGGCCAGACGATCATTTCCGGCATGGGCGAGCTGCACCTCGAAATTCTCGTCGATCGTATGAAGCGTGAGTTCGGCGTGGAAGCGACCGTCGGCAAGCCGCAGGTCGCCTACCGCGAAACGGTGCGCAACAAGGTCGAGGACGTCGAGGGCAAGTTCGTCAAGCAATCGGGTGGCCGCGGTCAGTACGGCCACGCGGTGGTGACGCTCGAGCCGGCGCCGCAGGGTAAGGGCTACGAGTTCGTCGACGCGATCAAGGGCGGCGTGATTCCGCGCGAATACATTCCGGCGGTGGACAAGGGCATCCAGGAAACGCTGAAGGCCGGCGTGCTCGCGGGCTATCCGGTGGTCGACGTGAAAGTGACGTTGACCTTCGGTTCGTACCACGACGTCGACTCGAACGAAAACGCGTTCCGCATGGCCGGCTCGATGGCGTTCAAGGAAGCAATGCGCAAGGCGAAGCCCGTGCTGCTCGAGCCGATGATGGCCGTCGAGGTGGAAACGCCCGAAGACTTCATGGGCAATGTGATGGGCGATCTGTCGAGCCGCCGCGGCCTCGTGCAAGGCATGGAAGACATTGCGGGCGGCGGCGGCAAGCTGGTGCGCGCCGAAGTGCCGCTCGCGGAAATGTTCGGCTACTCCACGTCGCTGCGCTCGGCCACGCAAGGCCGCGCTACCTACACGATGGAGTTCAAGCACTATGCTGAAACCCCGAGCAACGTCGCCGAAGCCGTGATCAACGCGAAGCACAAGTAGGCGCTTGCGCTAATGAAACAAGCCTGCGTGCCGCAGCATGGCCACTCAGGCTGACCGGCCAAAGCCCGTCCTTCATGGACGGGCTTTTGTTTCGTCCACGAAGACGCAGGCGGTCCCTCGCCCCACGGACGTTTTTTAACGTGTAAAAATGCCAAACGGCGCCGCGGCCCTTTCCACGACGAATGTCAAACGCAAGCCACGAGGAGACATGCGATGAGCCAGGATCACGAACATCCGCATTACAGCGACGAGCGCGACAAGAAGGAGGTCGCACCCGTCGATTGGCGCGAGCACGGCGTCAAGGTGATTCGGGGCGATCAGCTCGACACCAACACCGCGCAAACGCCAGGCATGAATCGCGCGGCCGCGATCAATGCCGCACGCGTAGGCGCGCAGAAAATCTGGGCCGGCACGGTGACCATCCATCCGAATGCGAAGACCGGCGCTCACCATCACGGCGCGCTCGAAAGCGTGATCTATGTGGTGCGCGGCCAGGCGCGGATGCGTTGGGGTGAGCATCTGGAGTTCACCGCCGAAGCCGGTCCTGGCGACTTCATCTTCGTGCCGCCGTATGTGCCGCATCAGGAAATCAATGCGAGCACCGACGATCCGCTCGAATGCGTGCTCGTGCGCAGCGACAACGAAGCGGTCGTGGTCAATCTGAATATCGACGCAGTCGAACAACCGGAAGCGGTGTATTGGGTCGATCCGATTCACAAACATCCGCACGATCACTAATCACTTTGACGCGACTCATGACGCCGACTGCTTCGCTGCGCCCTCGCCTTCTCACGCTGTACACGGTTCTGATCGCGGCCAATCTGGGCGCATGGGCATGGGCGCTGATTGCGTTTCGCCACTATCCGCTGCTGCTCGGTACCGCGCTGCTCGCGTACGGTTTCGGTCTGCGCCATGCAGTCGACGCCGACCACATCGCCGCTATCGACGCCGTCACGCGCAAACTGATGCAGACCGGCAAGCGGCCGCTCGGCGTGGGCCTGTCGTTCTCGCTCGGACATTCGAGCATCGTGATTCTCGCGACGCTCGGCATCGCGTGGACCGCGCATTCGCTGCACGGCCGCTTCGAGACGTTCAAGGCCGTGGGCGGCACCATCGGTACCCTTGTTTCGGCAACATTCCTGCTCACGCTCGCGGCCGTGAACCTCGTGATTCTGCGCGACGTGTGGCGGCGTTACCGTCATGTCCAACATGACGGCGAACTGGCTGCTGCTGCGTTGGACACCGACCATGCAGCCGGTCCTGGAGGCCTGTTGTCCCGCGCGTTGCGGCCGCTGTTCCGCCTCGTGACCAAAAGCTGGCATATGTACCCAGTCGGCGTGCTGTTCGGACTGGGCTTCGACACGGCAACCGAGATCGGCTTGTTGGCAATTGCCGCGTCCGAAGCCGGCAAGGGTTTGCCGTTGTATTCGATCCTGGTGTTTCCAGCGCTTTTCACCGCAGGCATGACGCTCGTCGATTCGACGGATAACGTGCTGATGGTCCATGCATACGGCTGGGCCATGGACGACCCCAAACGCAAGCTCTACTACAACGCGAGCATTACCTTCGTGTCGGCGGTCGTCGCGATCGTGATCGGCGGCGTAGAAGCGTTGGGACTGCTGTCCGACAAGCTCGGTCTCAACGGGGGGATATGGGATGCGGTGACGAACGCCAATGAGCAGCTCGGCGTGCTCGGCTATGGCATCGTCGCGGCGTTCATGGCGTGCTGGATCGGCTCGGTGCTGTTTCATCGCTGGAAGCGCCCAGCTATCGCGGCGCGGTAATTGCGTCCGCATCGACGCGCGCGTGCGCCGCGGCCGGTAAGCTTTCCACAGCTACCGCGCCGGTTCGTCCACTGCAGCGCCGACAGTCGCAGGCGCGCCGCGCGAGAGGCGCCGAACGTGCCACGGCGATGTCGCGCCGACCGTTGTGATGACGACACACACCGGCCCTTTTATTCGCGGATCGCCAACACGACATCGCCGCAAGCGCTCCAATCCGCGAGCAATCGCTTAAACTGAAGCCGCCTAATATCGTCACAAGCATCGCCACAAGCATCGCCGCAATCGTGCCGCCTCGCAGCCTGACTGTCGCGCATCCAGCGCGGCTTCTCAGAACCGGCAACCGAACGGACTGGACATTCCATCGATGAAGACTCCCGCTGACCGATTCCCCGCTCTCGACCTCGCCCGCAGCACCGCCGACGCGTACGGCAATCACGCCATCGACGAATTTCTCGCCGGCCGTATCACTCGTCGCGATCTGCTGCGCTACGCGAGCGTGATCGGCTTGTCGCTCGTTGGCGGCGGCGTGCTGAATCTTCCGGCAGCGCACGCACAAGGTCAGGCAAGCGCGGGCGGTCCGTCGAACCAGACGATTCGGGTCGCGCATCTGACGCCTGCGGGCGCCGTCGACCCATTGACAGTGACCGATGCCGCGAGTCTCGCGTTGCTGAATCAGACCGGCGAATTCCTGATCGACGACGACGGCGAAAAGCTCATGCTAAAGCCCGCCCTCGCGCTGTCCTGGAAGCCGAACGACAAGGGCGACGTGTGGACGTTCAAGCTGCGCGAGAACGTCAAATTCCACGACGGCCAGCCCTTCACGGCGAAAGACGTGGTCGCGACATTCGACCGTCTCGCCGACCCTGCGACCGGCTCGGCGGCGCTCTCTGTGCTGAAGGGCGTGCTGTCCAAAGGCGGCGCGAAGGTGGTTGACGATCACACCGTCGCGTTCCACCTGGACGCACCGAACGGCAATTTCCCGTACTACGTTTCCTCGGACAATTACAACGCCGTGATCGTGCCCGCGAACTACGCGGGCGGCTATGAAAAGAGCTTCATCGGCACCGGTCCGTTCAAGTTCGAAAAGTATCAGCCGAAGGTCGGCGCATCGTTCGTGCGCAACCCCGACTACTGGGGCGAGAAAGCGTTACCGCAACGCGTACAGTTCTCCTTCTATGCGGACCAACAAGCGCAACTGCTCGCATTGCAAGGCCATCAGGCCGACGTAATGGGCACCTTCACCGTGCAAGGCGGCGCGGCCATTCTGAACAATCCCGACTACAAGGCAATCGGCGTGAAGTCGAGCGCGCATCGGCAGATTCACATGCGCAACGACAACCCGCTCTTCAAGGACAAGCGCGTGCGTCAGGCGCTTGCGCTATCGATAGATCGCGAGGTGCTGGTGCGCGGCCTCTTCAAGGGCCGCGCGCAACTCGGCAACGACAGTCCCTTTGCGCCGGTGTTTCCGTCGTCCGATGCGGGTGTTGCGCAGCGCAAGATCGACGTAGCGAAAGCGAAGCAACTGCTCGCGCAAGCGGGCGTGCCCAACGGTTTCGACGTGACGCTGACCACTGAAAAGTACATGGAGATTCCCGACCTTGCGGTCGTGGTGCAGAACGCGGCGAAGGCGATCGGCGTGCGCATCAATCTGAAGGTGGAGAGCCAGTCGCTGTATTACGGCGCGGGCACGCCGGGCAAATCGGACTGGCTCGACTCGCCGCTCGGCATCACCGACTACGGTCATCGCGGCGTACCGAACGTGTTTCTGAATGCGCCGCTCACGAGCAGCGGCACGTGGAATGCCGCGCACTTCAAGAACCCGCAATACGATCAACTGGTCGCGCAATTCGTCGCAGCCATCGACCTCGCATCGCAGAAGAAAATCTCCGGCCAGATCCAGACGCTGCTGCTCGACGAAACGCCGATCATCATCCCGTTCTTCTACGATCAGTTGATCGCGATGCGCAAGGGCGTGAACGGCGTGCGCTTCACCGCGCTCGCGCAGCTCTACTTTGACCGCGCGGTGTTGAGCGCGTAAGCGTCTCGCATCGGCGCGCAATTCTTCGGCAAGCGTTCACGATGTCGACCACAGTGAGTTCTCCCGCCTCGGCCCCGAAAGGCAACGCCGGCCGCGTCGTGCGTTTCCTTGCGACGCGCGTGGGGCTGTCGCTGATCACGCTATGGCTGCTGTCCGTGATCGTGTTCGCCGGCGGGCAGCTGCTGCCCGGCGATATCGGTCGTGCGGTTCTCGGGCCGCTCGCCGACGCGCGCGCGGTGGCGGCGCTCAATCATCAACTCGGCGCTGACCGTCCGCTAATGACGCAATACGTCGAGTGGATTTCGCATTTCGTGCGAGGCGACATGGGACTTTCGTACGCTTATCGCGAGCCAGTGAGACCGTTTATCGCCGATGCACTTGCGCATTCCGCGAAGCTCGGCCTGCTCGCGTTCATCGTCGTGGTGCCACTGGGCATTGCGGGCGGCGTGTGGTCCGCAATGCACGCAGGACGCTGGCTGGATCGCACGATCAGCATTGCGGGTTTGTCGGCGACCGTCGTGCCGGAATTCGTGTCGTCGATCGTGCTGATTCTCGTGTTCGGCGTGTGGCTGCGCTGGCTGCCTATCGAAGCTGCGTATGCGCCCGACGCCGGCGCGCTCGAACAACTGCGTCATCTGATCCTGCCGGTGCTGCCGCTGGTGCTGGTGTTCTTCGGCTATATCGCGCGGATGGCGCGCGCCGGCACCGTCGAAGCGCTCGACGCCGACTACACGCGCACCGCGATCCTCAAGGGCTTGCCGCGTCACACCGTGATCTGGCGGCACGTGTTGCGCAACGCGCTGCTGCCGACCATCACCGTGGCCGCCACTCAACTCGGCTACATGATTGGCGGCCTCGTGGTGGTCGAGACACTGTTCCACTATCAGGGCATCGGCTCGCTGATCTACAACGCCGCGAAGGCGAAGGACTTCCCGATGCTGGAGGCAGGTGTACTGACCGTCGGCGTGGTCTACACCGTCGCCAATCTCGTCGCAGATGCGTTGCACGTGCTGCTCAACCCGCGCCTGCGCGTGAAAAGCGCCGAATGAGCACCATTGTTCCGCCGGCCGCGCCGCGCGCCGCAAGCGAGCCGCGCTTCGATCAGTTGCGTGTGTTGCTGCGCTCGCCGACGTTCGTGGTGGGCGTGCTGATCGTCGTGTGGTGGATCGTATGCGCGATTGCCGGGCAATGGTTCGTGCCTGTCGACCCGTATGCGTCCGACCCGCTCAATTCGCTCATGCCGCCCGACCGTGCGCACTGGTTCGGCACTGACCAGTTGGGCCGCGATGTGTTCTCGCGCGTGATTGTCGGTGCGCGCGACATTCTCACGATTGCGCCGCTCGCCACACTGCTCGGCACCGTGGCGGGTACGTCGCTAGGTCTCGTCGTCGGTTACTTCGACGGCTGGGTCGATAACGTCGTGGGCCGCGCGATCGACGCGGTACTCGCGCTGCCGCTCGTGATCGTCGCGCTGCTCGCGCTTGCTGCGGTGGGCGCGTCGAACCTGACCGTGATACTCGTGATCGGCATCACCTTTACGCCGATTACCGCGCGCACCGTGCGCGCCGCCGTGTTCGCCGAGCGCCATCTCGACTACGTCGCCGCCGCGCAACTGCGTGGCGAACGCGCGCCGTACATCATGTTCGCGGAAATTCTGCCGAACGTGCTGCCGCCGATCATCGTCGAGGCGACCGTGCGGCTCGGTTATGCGATCTTCGCCGTGGCCACGCTGTCGTTTCTCGGCTTCGGCATTCAACCGCCTTCAGCCGACTGGGGCCTCGCGCTTTCCGAGTCGTACACGCTGATGGCGGGCGGCGCGTGGTGGACCGTCGTATTCGCGGCGGGCGCAATTGCCACGCTGGTCGTCGGTGTGAATCTCATCGCCGACGGCGTACAAGGCGTGCTCGACCGATGAACGGACCTCCGCCCTCCTCGTTCCCCGCCTTCGACGTGTCGAAGAGCGACCGCACGGATGCGCTGACCGTCGTCGGCTTGACGGTCACATACCGGATGCGCGGACGCGATCGCGAAGTGTTGCAGGACGTATCGTTCCGTGTGCGTCGCGGCGAAGCATACGGGCTCGTCGGCGAATCGGGCTGCGGCAAGTCGACCGTCGCGATGGCGGCGCTGCGCTATCTGCCGCGCAACGGCAAGGTAAAGGCGGGCAAGATCGTCATCGCCGGCGCCGACGTCAACAAGCTCGACGCCGACGCTTTGCGCACGATGCGCGCCAACACCATTTCAATGGTCTATCAGGACCCGGCGCGCGCGCTGAATCCGTCGTTGACCATCGCGCGGCAAGTATCCGAAGCGTTCGAAGCCGCCGGTGTCGCGCCCCATGAAGCATTGCAACGCTCGCTCGAGATGCTGCAGCGCGTGCGCATTGCATCGCCGGAACGGGTGATGGACAGCTATCCTCATCAATTATCGGGCGGCATGCAGCAGCGCGTGGTGATCGCGATGGCGCTCGCGTCGAACCCGGCGCTGCTGATTCTCGATGAGCCGACCACCGGGCTCGACGCCACCGTCGAGGCGGAAGTGCTCGACCTGGTCGCACAACTGCGTGCGGAACTCGGCACCGCCGTGCTGTTTATCAGTCACAACCTCGCGGTGATCGGGCGAATGTGTGAGCGCGTCGGCGTGCTTTACGCGGGCAAGCTCGTCGAGGAGGGCGCGACGCAAGACGTTTTCACGCGGCCGCGTCATCCGTACACCGTGGGACTGTTGCGCTGTCTGCCCACCGTGGGACGCAGCAAGGATACCGAGCGGCTCGATACCATTGCAGGCGGCCTGCCCTCGCCTGGCTCGGTGACTCAAGGCTGCATCTACGCAGAGCGCTGTCGTCTCGCCGACGACCGGTGCCGCCGCGAAGCGCCGCCGCCGTACCGCGTCAGCGCGGCGCATGGCGATCAGATGTCACGCTGTCACTATCACGAGCGCGCGATCGAGTTGCCGCGCGCGATCGCGCAAGCATTGCCCGAGCATGGCCTTGCGAATGCGGACAAGAACCCGCGAGAACTCGTCTTGCGCGCCGAGAATCTATCGAAGACTTTCCATGTGTCCGGCACAGCGCTGCGCGCCGTCGACAAGGTTTCGCTCGATCTCGCGGCCGGCGAAACGCTGGGTCTTGTCGGCGAATCGGGCAGCGGCAAGACGACGCTCGCGAAACTGATGCTCGGCCTTCTCGCACCGGACGCAGGCAGCGTGCTCGAACTCGACGGCGCGCCGCTCGCCGCGCGCGTCACACGGCGCAACGACGAGCAGGTCAAGTCGCTGCAGATCGTGTTCCAGAATCCCGACTCGGCGCTTAACCGCGCGCATTCTGTGAAGCGGCTGATTGGCCGCGCGTTGTCGCGTCTTGCGGCGCTGCGCGGTGCCGCCATCGACGAACGGCTTGCCACATTGACGGCCGCAGTCCGTTTGCCGGAGCGCTATCTCGGCTCGCGCACGCGCCAGCTTTCCGGCGGACTCAAGCAACGCGTGGCCATTGCGCGCGCGTTCGCCGGCGAGCCGCGCGTGGTGGTGTGCGACGAACCCACTTCCGCGCTCGACGTCTCGGTGCAGGCGGCGATCCTCAATCTGCTTGCCGATTTGCAGCGCGAGCGTGGCGTGAGCTACGTGTTCATCTCGCACGATCTGCACGTCGTACGATATTTGTCCGATCGCATCGCTGTACTGTATCTCGGCAGACTGCTGGAGATCGGACCGGCCGCGGCGGTATTCGACGGGCCGCAGCATCCTTATACGGAAGCACTGCTGTCTTCCGTGCCGACACTCGACGGCCACGCGAGCGTGGCCCGCGTTCGGCTGTCGGGCGATCTGCCGAGCGCCGCGTCGCCGCCGTCCGGCTGCGTATTTCACACACGTTGTCCACGCAAGCTCGGCGCGATCTGCGAACAGCAGGACCCGCCGTTCGCCGAGGCGGCCGATGCGGCATATGTGTCTCAAGCGACCGGTTCAGCACGCGAGGCTACGAACGGCATCGGCCGCAAGCATCTGATCCGCTGCCACATTCCGGCCGACGAACTGCGTGCACTACAAACCGCGTCGCGCGACCAGGCAAACGACCAGGCACGCGACGAAGCGAGCGACGTTGCCCGTGACAAGCCCGCAAGTCCCGCCAATGGTGCCGGGCGCGACTCGTAGCGCTACTTCACAGGCGATGTTTTCGGCCGCGCTGCCGCCCAGTGTCGAAGCAAACGCATCGAGGCTTTCTGCGTCTGCTTCGGAAGTAACGCACTGCGGCGAATGCGCTAGTGCCACCTCCGCTTTCTCGCCTCCACGCCGGCATGCGCGACGAATGCCACGAGCCGGCGCGGCGCATACGTCCGGAACCAAAGCGCGGCAATTGCCTCATATCAGTTTCTACGTTCGATATGAGGGCACCACAACATGCAACGAAACGTCCCCTGCTCCGCGGCACGCGCGGTCGTCGGCTTCGCAGCGGCCGCTGCTCTGAGCTTCGCCTCGCTCGCCAATGCGCAGACCGGCGCGCAAAGCACGGCACCGACGGCGCAACCGCTGTCGCCCACGATGTCGCAAGCCGCGCCGCCTGTGGACCCCACCTTCTCTGCTTACTCGCTTGCGCAAGCCTGCAAGCAGAAGAACGACAACGTCGCGCACGGTCAATGCGTCGGCGCGATCCGCGGCATCATCCACGGTTATCAGTACGGTGTGCTGTTCCTCGGCCAGCGCGCGTCCTTGCCGGCCAACGAAACCCAGCGTGTGTCGCTGTGTCTGCGCAATACACCGGTTTCTTCGATCGTCGACGAATTCGTCGCGGACGCGGGCCAGGTCAACGAAGATTCGCTCAAGCACACGCCCGCCGAAGTCGCAGTGCTGGGCTCTGTGCACCTGCATCACAATTGCAATTGACGACACTGAGCAGCGCCGCGCACAGCGGTTTTCCTGTCGCGACTTCGTGTGCGTAGTACGCGGCGCGCCAAGAATGCTCTGAATGCCGCCGGGCGCTCACTGCGCCGCGATACCTCTGCGGCGCGCGCCTGGCTCAGAGCATTTCAAGCGGGCGCTTGCCGCGTGGCGGCTTGAAATAGCTGTCGATGGCCGCGAGTTCCTGAGCGTCGAGCCGCAGCTGCAGCGCCCGATGATTGTCGCGCACGTGCTCGACGCGGCCCGTCTTCGGAATGGCGAACACGCCCGGCTGCTGCAGCACCCACGCGAGCGCCACCTGGAACACGGAGACGCCGCGCGCGCTGGCGATGTCGTCGAGCGGCGAGCGTTTCGGCAGACGTGCGTGATCGACGGGACTGTAGGCCATTGCCGGCATATTGCGCTCGGCGAGCCACGGCAGCAGATCGAATTCCGGCCCGCGCCGCGCAACGTTGTAGAGAATCTGGTCCGTCGCGCACGCCGTGCCGCCGGGCGTAGCGATGAGTTCTTCCATGTCCTCGGTATCGAAGTTGCTCACGCCCCAGTGGCGGATCTTCCCCGCGTCACGCAGCGCTTCGAACCCGGCAACCGTTTCTTCGAGCGGTATCGAACCGCGCCAATGCAGCAGATACAGATCGAGCCGATCCGTCTTCAGACGTTTGAGGCTCTGCTCGCAAGCAGCGACCACGCCGCGCTTGCTTGCGTTATGCGGATAGACCTTGCTAACGAGGAACACCTGATCGCGCAGCCCCGCGAGTGCTTCGCCCAGCAACAGTTCGGTTGCGCCGTCGCCGTACATTTCCGCGGTATCGACGAGCGTCATACCAAGCTCGACGCCTAAGCGGATTGCGGCGATCTCGGCCGCGCGGCGTGCCGGCTGCTCGCCCATTTCCCACGTGCCTTGCCCGAGTTTGGGGATGCGCTCGCCGTCGGGCAGGCTCACGCTTGCGATATCGGTCGTCATGCTGACTCCTGAGGTGACTGAGTGTGGACTGTGGCCGAACGTGTGACCACGCGCCGGCGTCGAACCAACGCGCGGCGGTGCTGCGAGAAAGCGTATCGACGAGTTTAGCGGTTGTAAGACCGGCCGACAGGCCATCAGGCAAAAGCCCGCTATAACGTAGCGCGCCGATGTCTTAGAATTGCTCCTCGCCCTTCTAGCGTAAGCCCCATGACCTCTGCCTCGGAAGACCGCTGGCGCGACCTGCGCCCGGACCCGGAAAACGACACACCGCTTTATCTTCAACTTGCCCGCAAGCTTGGCACGGCCATTCACGAGAACCGCTGGAACGCCGGCGAGGCACTGCCGTCGGAGCGCGTGCTTTCGGAGGCGCTCGGTGTCTCGCGGATCACTTCACGCAAGGCTATCGCGCTACTCGTCGAGCAGGGATTGATTCGACGCACGCAAGGCGCCGGCAGTTTCATCACACCACGTTATGAAGATCCGCTGTCGCGTCTGTCGAGCTTCAGCGAAATGTTGCGGCGGCGAGGTTTTACGCCGAGTTCGAAATGGCTGTCGCGCGAAATTCTGCCGGCCAATCGCGAAGAGGTAATCCAACTCGGGCTTTCGCCGGCTGCGGCCGTGACGCGGCTGCGGCGTTTGCGTCTCGCCGACGGCATCGTGATGGCGGTCGAGAACTCCACATTCCCCGCTGCGGTAATTCCCGATCCGCAGGCGATTGGCGATTCGCTTTACACCTATCTGGAGAATCGCGGACTGACGATCGTCCGCGCACTGCAGCATTTCCGCGCGGTTAATGCGAGCGAGGAGATCGCGCAGCAAATGAGCATCGCGCCAAACGAAGCGCTTCTGCTGATTACGCGCGTCGGGTATACGGCCGACCAGCGCGCTATCGAATTGACCGACACGTATTGCCGCAACGATTACTACGATTTCGTCGCGGAACTGCGCAAATAGGCGGGCGTGTCACGGGCGGGCCGACGCAGCGACGCGGTTCCGTTACAGCCACTTCGCGTCGTGCGCGCCGATGCGCGACGGCGGCAGCCCGAGGAAAGCCGGCGTCTCTTCCAGTTGTTCGGCCGGTTGCACGGCCTGTACGCGACCGAATTCGGAGTCCACTGTGACGAGGCAGTCGCGCACGTCATCGAGCGAAAGATCGGGTGCTTGCCACCCGTCGGTGATCTCGCCGAACGATTGCAGCCACTGGCCCGTCTGCGCGAGCGAAACTTTGACGTGCCAGCTTCCGCCTTCGATGGCGCGTCGCGCCAACGCAGCCATGGCACCGAAAGCGGCGAGATAGCCCGTCGCGTGATCGAGCGCCTGACACGGCAGATGTCTCGGCTCGGTCGATCCGGCTGCGGATTGCTCGGTCATCGCGATGCCGCTCGCGGACTGCACGAGACTATCGAAACCGCGTCGCGAGGCCCATGGTCCCTCGTATCCATACGCACACACCGACACATAGACAATGCCGGGCCGCAAGCGCGCCACGTCCTCGGGACCGAATCCGCGCGCGGCCAGCGCTCCAGGCCGATACGCCTGCAGAAAGACGTCGGCGTCGCGCGTCAAACCGCGCAACGTCTCGCGCCCCGCCGAGTCGCGCAGATCGACCAAGGCCGAGCGTTTGCCGCGCCCGTTGTCGATGACGAGCGGCGCAATGTTCGGCAGATGCGGCCCGTTGATCATCAGCACCTGAGCGCCATGCTGCGCAAGCGCTCGCCCGGCCACCGGTCCTGCGATGATGCGCGACAGATCCAGCACCCGCACGCCGGACAGCGGCCGGCTGCCAGTATTGCGCGATGACGGCTCGAACGACGGCGGGGATTTGGGCAATGCCGGCGGCGCATCGCCGATCCGCTCTATTTCGAAGAGCGGCAAACCCGCGATCGCTTTCGCCTGTTCGAGCGCGGCCCATTCGCCGGGCGTGCGGATCAGCGCGGCACACAGGCCCGCATCGGCGAGAGTCTGATCGAGCGTGGCGCCGTCCCACCCGCGAATTGCCGCCGCGACTGCGGCACGATCGTTCTGGCAACCGAGCACCTTCAACACGCCGTTCAGATGATGCGCGAAATTCGTATGCAGCTGGATCCAGCGGCCATCTCCCGTCTCGTAGAAACCCGTCACCGGATCGCGCAGCGCAGGCGGCGGCCCGTCGTCGACGCGCAGGTAACGTTCGCTGCGGAACGAAGCCAGCGCGCGCCGCATGTCCACCGTCACTCGCTGGCCGTGCCTCGTGCGCAACCGATGGTACTCAGCCGCCGCCAAACCCACCGCTGCGATGGTCGCGGACGCCAGCGCCCCGACGCGAAATACCGACGGCAAGCCCGGCTCCGAGCCGGTGAAATGTACGGAACGAAGCGCGGCTGGCTCGCAGTTCGCGAGGCTCCAGATGTGGTCGAGCGCGAGTTCGGGCGTCATGTTGTTCACAGTCGAGTAACGGGGATGCGATCGAGTCTAGAATCGCGCCTTGCGTTAATCAATCTTGATTATGATAATCAACATATATTGATTTCTTTGGTTGAACTCTACTTTTGCCGCGCATTCCTATGCCTTTGCCCGACTCGTTGACCGCCCGCGAAGCCGCCGCCGAACTCGGCATCAGCCTTGCCACGCTATATGCGTATGTGAGCCGGGGCTTGCTTAGCTCGTCGCCGGACGCACAAGGCAAGCATCGCCGCTACGACGCGCGCGAGGTACGGCGGCTCGCACGGCGCAAGGAAGACGGCAAACGCGCGGGCAAAGTCGCGCAGAAAGTGTTGGACTGGGGCGTGCCGGTGCTCGAATCGTCGATCACGCTGGTCGCACACGGACGCCTGCTGTATCGCGGGCATGATGCGACGGCGCTCGCGCGCACCGAGTCGCTGGAAGACGTCGCCGCGTTGTTGTGGGAGTGCAGCGCGGCGCGCATTGCGGATGCGCCGGCCGTGCCGATCGCCGCCGCTCAGTGGGCCGCGTGGCTGAAGCTGTGGGGCGACAATACGCCGCTCGATCGCGCGCTTGTTCTGTTGCCTGCGGCGGCGGCGCAAATGCCGCGGGTGTGGGCGCTCGGTCGCGATGCGCAACTGGACAGCGCCTGCGCCGTGATGCGGCTGCTGGCCGCCGCAATGATCTCGGCGCCGCCGTCGAATGCACCACTGCATCGGCAATTGGCAACGGCCTGGCAGGTGCGCAGCCGTCAGCAAGCGGGGCTGCTGCGCGCGGCGCTTGTCGCGTGCGCGGATCACGAACTGAACGCGTCGACGTTCACGGTCCGCTGCATCACGTCGACGGGCACTCATCTGTTCGGCGCGGTCGCGGGCGGTCTCGCCGCGCTTGCGGGCCCGCGTCACGGCGGAGAAACCGTGCGCATTGCCGCGCTATTGGACGAAGCCTCACGCGCCGCCGATCTCGATCGTTACCTGGCGACCCGTTTGTCGCGTCACGAGCAAGGCACGCAAGGGCCGGTGCTGTCGGGCTTCGGGCATCCGCTTTATCCGGAAGGCGACCCGCGCGCGCGGCTTCTGCTGGACTTGTTGCAAGACTGTGCGCCGGCCCGCTCGCCGCTCCCTCAGGTGCTGGCGCTCGCGCGAGCGGTGCGCGATACGACCGGCGCGGAGCCGACCGTCGACTTCGCGCTTGCGGCCATCGAGCGTGTGCTCGGCTTGCCGACGGGCGCCGCCTTCACGCTCTTTGCAGTGGGGCGAGTGGTCGGGTGGATTGCGCATGCAATGGAACAGGCGCGCGACGGCAGTCTGATCCGGCCGCGAGCACGTTATGTTGGCGAGCTCGAGGCTTGAGCGGCGGGAAGCCGCCCCTCGCGCCTGTACTTCTGCCGGCACTTCTGCCGGTACTTCTGCCGGTATTGTCAGGCAGCGCCGAGCCAGCGCGGCAGCCAGTTCGGTGTCGGCGCGCCGAGCACCGGCTTGATGGTTCCGCGCTCCGATCCGCTTGCGAGCGCGAAGCGCGCACCATCACGCCCGGCGCTGATCCACGCCACGGCCCGGCGCGGCAACTCGATCGATTCACCCGTGGCAAGCCAGTAGTCTTCGCTGTCGCCTTCGACCGTCAGCCAGATCTCACCCGAGATCACCTTGAAAGTAGACGGGCGCGCGACATGCCAGGCCGCGGCCGGCTCTTCATGTTCCAGTTCGAAAATCCGCACTTCACGCATTGCCGTTCTCCTTCAAAAGGGCTTCTCTGTTGTATCGATTATTGACGTGCGATGATCGAATACCCATGCACACTTCCGAACACTTTCGTCGGAACTGTGCAGTTGAAAAACCGAACAGTTGGCGCGCGACGGCTCTGTTGGCCCGCACAACGCGTTCGCGGAAGGAAACCGTATGCGACTCGAAATTCAGCTGGACAGAGACAACGGCGTGCCGCTGACCGAGCAGATCGTCGCGGGCGTGACCGCGTGGATCCGCTCGCGCGCCGCGCATCCCGGCTCGAAATTGCCGTCGATCCGCCAGTTCGCAGCCGACTATGGCGTGAGCCGCTTTCCGGTGATCGAGGCCTATGACCGGCTCGTGTCGCTCGGTTACGTCGACTCGCGCCACGGCTCGGGCTTCTACGTGGCCGACCGGCCGCCGGGCGGCTCGCAGTGCGACGGCACGTCGGACCCGCGCCGCGCCGAGGACGAGTCCGATCACCTGCTCCAGCAGTTCAACCATCCCGGCGAAACGTTGAAACTTGGAAGCGGCTTCATTCCCGAGCCGTGGCGGGACACCGACAACATCGCCCAGGCGATACGACACGTGTTGCGCACCGATCCCGCGAGCATGGTCGACTATGCGACGCCGCTCGGCAACTTGAGCTTGCGTGAGCACTTGCAGGCACGAATCGCGCAACTGGGTATCCGCGCGGACACTTCGCAGATTCTCATTACGAACGGCGCAAGCCAGGCGTTCGATCTGCTGATGCGCTACATGCTGAAGGCGGGCGACACGATCTTCGTCGAGGATCCCGGCTACTACAACCTGTATGGCCTGCTGAAGCTGCACGGCGTCCGGCTGATCGGCATTCCGCGTACGCGGAGCGGCCCGGACCTCGACGTCATGCAGGCGCAGTTGAAGCGGCATAGGCCGAAGCTGTTCTTCATCAACACCGTGTTCCACAATCCGACCGGGACGACCGTTGCCCCGCCGGTGGCGTTCCGTCTGCTGCAACTCGCGCGCGAGCACAACTTCACGATTATCGAAGACGACATTTACGCCGACTTTCAGGCCGACATCACGGACCGCCTCGCGACGCTCGATCAGTTGGAACACGTGATTTATATCGGCGGATTGTCGAAGACGCTGTCGTCGTCATTGCGCATCGGCTGTGTCGTGGCGAGCCACGCGATCATCAAGGATCTCGTCGATATCAAGATGCTGACCAGCATCGGCGGGTCGCTCTTTGCAGAGACGGTGACGGCGTCGCTGCTCGAGCGCGGCGCATACCGCAAATATCTCGAGCGACTGCGGCGTCGTATGCGCGATGCGCTGGGATCGACGATACAAACGCTCGAAGATGCCGGCTGGGAGGTGTTCGAGAAACCGGTCGGAGGCAAATTTCTGTGGGCTCGCGTGCCGCATGTGGACAATGCGGAGCGGCTGGTGGAGTGCGGTGCGCCTTTGGGGGTGACCGTTGCGCCGGGCAGCTATTTCCGGCCGGGGATGGAGCAGAGTCCGTGGATCCGGATTCACGCCGCGTTCGGAAACGAGCCGAGGGCGCAAGCGTTTTTTCGGGCGGCGGCAGCGTTGCGGGGGTGAGGGGCGGTTGCGGGGTTGGGGTTCGTTGGCTTGGGCTTGCGGGGTTGGGGTTGTTGGCTGAGGTTCGTTGTGTGGCTGGCGTGGTTTTGTCGCGTCTGGCTCCGCGGCCTCACTGCGTTGCATCTAACCCCGCCGCGCACGTCAGCACGTCACGACCTGTCCTCCGTGCGTGGCTCGGGCCTTGACCTCCCTGCGTCGTCGGCTGCTTTTCCCTAGAATAGCGGGTCCCTGCCGTCCTTGCGCCTAGCCGCTACTTCATGTCCACGCCGCCAACTCCGCCTGCCTCGGCAACCGTCTCAGCCAGCGCCCCTTCCGCCCGCTCACTGACGGTGATGCTGTGGCTCGTCGCGACTGGCTTCTTCATGCAGACGCTCGATTCGACGATCGTCAACACCGCCCTCCCAGCGATGGCAACGAGCCTCGGCGAACTCCCGTTGCGCATGCAGTCGGTCGTCATCGCCTATTCACTGACGATGGCCGTGATGATCCCCGTGTCCGGCTGGCTCGCCGACAAACTCGGTACACGACGCGTGTTCTTCAGCGCGATCCTGGTTTTCGCGGTCGGCTCGTTGCTGTGCGCGAACGCTCATACGCTGAACCAACTGGTGGTGTTCCGCATCGTGCAGGGCGTGGGCGGCGCGATGCTGCTGCCGGTCGGGCGGCTTGCCGTGCTGCGGACGTTTCCGGCCGAGCGCTATCTGCCGGCGCTGTCATTCGTTGCCATCCCCGGACTGATCGGTCCATTGATTGGACCGACGCTTGGCGGCTGGCTGGTTAAGATCGCATCCTGGCACTGGATCTTTCTGATCAACGTGCCTGTGGGCATCGCCGGATGCATCGCCACATTCATCTTCATGCCGGATAGCCGTAACGAACAGGTCGGCAAGTTCGACGTCAAAGGCTACCTTCTGCTCGTGGCCGGCATGGTGGCGATTTCGTCCGCGCTCGACGGACGCACCGAATTCGGCATTCAACACGCGACCGTGCTCGTGCTGCTGATCCTGAGCCTGGCGTGTTTTGTCGCCTACGGTTTGCACGCGGTGCGTGAGCCGTCACCTATCTTTCCGCTCGATCTGTTCAAGATCCACACTTTCAGCGTCGGACTGCTTGGCAATCTATTCGCGCGGATAGGCAGCGGCGCGATGCCGTATCTGATTCCGCTGCTATTGCAGGTGAGCCTTGGCTATAGCGCTTTTGAAGCCGGCATGATGATGCTGCCCGTCGCGGCTGCGGGCATGGCGTCCAAGCGCCTCGTGACGACGCTGATCATTAAGTACAGTTATCGCCGCGTATTGATGTTCAACACGATTCTTGTCGGCTTGACGATGGCGAGCTTCTCGCTCACCAGCGCGGGCCAGCCGTTATGGTTGAGGCTTGTGCAACTGGCATTGTTCGGCGCAGTCAACTCGATGCAATTCACCGCGATGAACACCTTGACGCTCAAGGACCTCGGAACCGGCGGCGCAAGCAGCGGCAACAGTTTGTTCTCGCTTGTCCAGATGCTGTCGATGAGCCTGGGCGTGACGGTGGCCGGCGCCCTGCTCGCCACGTTCACGGGCCTCTTGCCACGCGTGACAGCCGCTAATTCGCTGCCCGCGTTCCACGCGACTTTCCTGTGCGTCGGCATTATCACCGCAGGTTCGGCGTGGATCTTCGCGCAGTTGTCGCCTGATATCCGGACGCCCGCGAAGAAGACTGATCCTTCTGAGCGCACGTGAGTTTTTTGGGTCGGCTGGCGGGGGCTGGGGGTGGGGCTGGGGCGTTCGTTGGGGCGTTGGTTGAGGCGTTGGTTGAGGCGTTGGTTGAGGCGTTGGTTGAGGCGTTGGTTGAAGCGTTGGTTGAGGCGTTGGTTGAGGCGTTCGTCGGGGCGTTGGCTGTCGCTCGGCGGCGATAGGTGATGGCAGTCAGCGACGTTAGCTGTTGGTCGCCGACGGCAGTCCGAGCACCTGGCACAACTCCACGCAGAGCGCCTGCCATGCTTTCTCAGCGGCAGCGTGGCTGCCAACGCGGGCTCTGCCGCAGGGCGCTGCCGCACCAGCAAAGTGCGAACTATCGCGTGAGCGCCCGGGTTGGCGCACAATGTTGCCGATCCCTCGTGGCAATCGTGCGCGCACGCAGCATCTCTGCACGTGCATAGATCTTGCTCTTCAATCCTGTAAACTTACGTATCGCGCATGCACACCCACATCGAGCATGCGATCGCGCCGCCCTTCACACGACTGACATGATGAGCATGATCGAACTCGATCCTCCCGGCTTCCAGCCTCCCCGCCCGATGGCCGGCGACGAAGGCTCCCGGCGCACCGTTCTATACGGCGGCTACACCGTCTTCAGCGTGTTCCAGCCGGTTTTCTCGGTATCGCACCGGCGCGCAATCGGTTATCACGCGTCGCTGCGCGCCCACGACGAGCACGCGGCACAAGTACCCTCGCACGAGGTCTTCACCCAGGCCGCGCGGCGCGGCGACCTGCTCGAACTCGGGCGGCTGGCCGAATCGCTTCACCTTGGCAACTTCAACGCGTTCGACAGTCACGATGAATGGCTCTTCCTAAGCCTTCACCCGGCCGCACTGATGGACACCAGCTATGGCGATGCACTCCTGGCCGGCCTCAAGGCGTTGGGTTTGCCGCCACAACGCGTGGTCCTGGAAGTGTCCGAACAGGCGGGCGGTGAAACAACGCGTTTTGCCGAGATCATCGACGCACTCCGCAAGTCAGGCTTCCTGATTGCGCTCGATGGCTTTGGCGCCAAGCATTCGAACATTGACCGCGTCTGGAACCTGCGCCCCGACATTGTCACGCTCGATCGCTGCATTCTCGCTCAAGCCAGCGAGCATTCGCACATTGAACGCGTGCTGCCCGGCCTCGTCTCGCTGTTGCATGAGTCCGGCCAACTGGTGCTGATGGGTGGCCTCACTACTGAACGCGATGCGCTGATCGCTCTCGAATGCAACGTCGATTTCGTGCAGGGCGCCTTCTTTGCAGGTCCGAGCGTCGATGCGGTCAAGCCGCAAACCGCTGCTGGTTTGATGGACTCGCTTTCGGCAGCGTTGCGTGAGCGGGTTGCAGCGCGTGAGCGCGCGCAGGCGACGCGCCTCGCGCCGTACGTGACTGCGCTCCAAACGGCAGCCGCCGAGCTTGTGGCTGGGCGGCCTGCTGCCGAGGCGACTGCCCCGCTGCTGAAACTCGGCGAGACAGCACGCTGCTTCATTCTGGACGGCTCAGGACGGCAGATCGGCGACAACGTGCTGCCTCCAGGGCGCGCCTCGCAACGCGCCAAACGCTTCCGCCCACTGCTGCATTCGGAGGGAGCAAGCTGGGAGCGGCGGCCGTATTTCATCCAGGCAATGCGCGTGCCGGGCCAGGTGCATCTAACACCTCCCTATCTTTCGATCAACGAAGCGCACTTGTGTGTGACTGCCTCAATCGCCGCGCATACGCCGAAGGGCACACAAGTCCTATGCGTAGACATCAACTGGGAAGTCGCGGCCCATCGCAACTGACTGCGCCGGGTTGCGCGTGATTCGCGCCAGCAACTCAGTGACCGCTGCGCGGCCTAAAACGCGGTTGGCGGACTGAAGTCGCGACGCGCTCGTTACCGCGTGCAACGAAACGATCTTCTGAGCGCTGTTGGTCGCGTTGCAGACCGGGCCCTGTGCCCGACTGCGCCTCTCGGCGCTTGTGAGGCTGTTGTACGGGTCTTCTGTAGAGACGTCGATCAGCGCGACGACATCGCCTTCGATAAGGAAAGCGATGGACGGCATTCCGCCCACCGACACCAGTTCGACATGGCTCGCCTGCCCCGCCAGCGACGTCACCTTCTCGATCCAATCGCCGAATGTAGAGCCGAATTTAGATTCGTGCTCGCAGCCAGGTGCTTGGGCAATCGCCTGTGCCGGTACTCCCGGCGGCTTTGTTACCGCTTCCGCACCCCCACGTGTGACTGGAGGTGCGACCAGAGGTGTAGCCAAAGGTGCGGGCGAACTTGCCACCACATTCAGCGCCCCGAACTCCGGCTCGTCGCTGACGACTACCGGCGTGTCGCTAAACAGGTCGAGCAAGCTCGCCCGGTCTTGCGCCTCCAGCGCGCTGCGCAAACGCTCGACGATCCGCGCGTGCGCCTGCGCGTCGGGCCTTTGCAACGGCGCGCCCGCACGCTGCAAACGAACTCTTGCCCGATGGACAATCTGCCTGCAACTTGCAGGCGTACGCTCCAGGATCTTGCCGATCTCGGCATAGTCACAATCGAACGCTTCGTGTAGCACGAACGCCGCGCGCTCGTCGGGTTTGAGACGCTCAAGCAACAGCATCACGCCATACGACATTTCCGCGGCACGCAAGGCGAGTTCTTCAGCGGATGGTGCGACTTCGTCGAGCCAAGGCTCCGGCAACCAGCCGGTGGCCTGCGATTCCCGCTCGCGCTGCACATTTCTCAGACGGTCGATCGCCGTGCGCGTGGTCAGTGTGGTCAGCCACGCCGCCGGCGTTTGCACTTCACGCGTGTCGGCAAGATGCCACTTCAGCCAGACGTCCTGCACGATGTCTTCTGCCTCCGCGCGACTGCCCAGCATGCGGTACGCCAATGCGATAAGACGGGCGCGCACCGCACCGAAGCTGGATGCCTTGTCGATTTCGTGTTCTGTCATGCGTTGACCTCCAGATCGTGTGTGATGAAAAGCGCGTGCGCTGATATGCAGGATGCTCCGGCGGCTCACCGCAAAAGGGCATCCATTGCAGCTTGACGCTTGGGCGATACGTTGCGTGACAGGCGCGCCAAAAAATATTTATGTCACGCCACCGGCAGCGGGATCGTCATAGGGACAGCAGCCCACTTCCGCGAGGCAAAAATGCATTCCAATTACGCATCCGTCACAGGTCTCGGGCTCGTCCCAACCGTTATAGAGCAGTCCGGTCGCGGTGAGCGCGCCTACGACATCTATTCTCGTTTGTTGCGCGAGCGCATCGTGTTTCTAGTGGGGCCCGTGAACGAGCAGTCGGCCAGTCTTATCGTGGCGCAACTGCTGTTTCTCGAATCCGAGAACCCCGACAAGGATATTTCGTTTTACATCAATTCGCCGGGCGGCTCCGTGTACGACGGTCTAGCCATTTACGACACCATGCAGTTCATCAAGCCCGAAGTGTCGACGCTATGCACCGGCTTTGCTGCAAGCATGGGCACGTTCCTGCTGTGCGCCGGCCAACGCGGCAAACGGTACGCATTGCCTAACGCACGCATCATGATCCACCAGCCCTCGGGCGGTAGCCAAGGCACGGCGGCAGATATAGACATTCAGGCTAAGGAAGTGCTCTATCTGCGCGAACGCCTGAACGCGATGATGGCCGAACGGACGGGGCGAAGCATTGAGGAGATCGCGCGTGACACAGACCGCGACAATTTCATGTCAGCCCTCGCGGCAAAAACCTATGGCCTGGTGGACGAGGTATTGGAAACACGGGCGGCACTAAGCCCGTTTCCTGCCGCGCCAGAAAAACGTCACGATCTATAGGTCGGCGCGTTGAACTGCGTTGTTTGGACAAAAGCTGATCAGCTTCGCTGGAATCGCTATCATGGTCGCGATTCGTCGACATCGACGAGCGCTTCAATGGAGATTTACATGGCGTCATCCAATGAAACCGTCAGCATGGCGCTCTTCTGCGACTTCGAAAATGTCGCGCTGGGCGTGCGCGACGCGAAGTACGACAAGTTCGATATCAAGCTGGTGCTCGAACGTCTGCTGCTCAAGGGCAGCATCGTCGTGAAGAAAGCGTATTGCGACTGGGATCGCTATAAGAGTTTCAAAGGCGCAATGCACGAGGCCAACTTCGAATTGATCGAAATTCCGCACGTGCGCCAATCGGGCAAGAACTCCGCGGATATCCGGCTGGTCGTCGACGCGCTCGACCTCT
This sequence comes from Paraburkholderia sp. 22098, assembly GCF_052045935.1. Taxonomy (NCBI): domain Bacteria; kingdom Pseudomonadati; phylum Pseudomonadota; class Betaproteobacteria; order Burkholderiales; family Burkholderiaceae; genus Paraburkholderia; species Paraburkholderia sp. 22098. The sequence continues at coordinate 240,485 of NZ_JBQEPV010000003.1, forward strand.
GCTACACCAAATCGCACGTCAATACGTTTGTGATTATCAGCGGCGACTCGGACTTTTCACCGCTGGTGTCAAAACTGCGCGAAAACGCGAAACAGGTGATTGGCGTCGGCGTGCAGCAATCCACGTCAGACCTGCTAATCGCAAACTGCGACGAGTTCTTCTTTTACGACGACCTGGTCCGGGAAAGTCAACGGACGGTTGCAAAGCGTGAGTCGTCAAGGCCACAGAAGGCGGCTCAGCCGACCGGCAAGCCATCGCAGGAAGAAGATAAAAGCCGCAGCAAGGAAGACCTCGAAAAGCGTCGCACTAAAGCCGTCGAGATTGCAGTGCAAACGTTCGACGCGCTCGCTTCCGAGCGCGGTGACAGCGGAAAGATCTGGGCATCAGTGTTGAAAAACGCCATCAAGCGTCGCAAGCCTGATTTCAACGAGACCTATTATGGCTTTCGCGCGTTCGGCAATCTGCTGGAGGAGGCGCACGCGCGCGGACTGCTGGAATTCGGCCGCGACGAGAAGTCAGGCGCCTATGTGTACCGGAGCACGGTATCGAACGTGCTCGGAGAAAGTGCGGGCGAGCAGACGGCCGAACATGCGAGCGAACATGCCTATACCGCGCAGGTGGGTGAACAGCTTGTCGAGCCTCAGGCGGCTGAAACGGTGACAGCCGAGACGGGCGGTAAGCATGATCAGCGTCGTCGGGGCCGTGGCAACCGGAAAGGAGGAGCGAGCCAGCAAGTCATGCGCGAAGCCGCACCGGAAAGCCCATACGAATCCGCCGGAGCCGCTGATCGACAAGACGACTACGGCGCAGCCAGTCAACGCGATCCGGACGCCGACTTTAGGCAGGCACCCGCGCAGGCACATGCGGATTTTTCGCCTGAGTTGCTTCAGGCACCCGCCGCGCAAGCGGGCAACGTGACGACCACTGAAGCTGACGCAGTCGCGAATGCCCAGGCAGAGCAGACAGACGACGCGCAGGCTCAACGTCGTCGGCCGCGCGAGCCGCGCAAACCAGCCGCAAAGAAAGCGAGAAAGACTGCAGCACAAAAATCGGACAGCGCCGCGGAAGCTGCCCCGCCAGTTGCGGAAACGTCAGCCGTCGCGGAGGAAACGCCAGCGCCGAAGAAGAGAGCCGCGCGAAAAACGGCGTCGTCACGCAACCGTCGGCCGCGCAAGACGGCGGGGAGCGGCGACGCGGAATAGGTCGCGGCATTCATCCATGTGCGCATGTGCCGGACGCGGCTCATGCGCGCGTGTGCAAGACCTACAGTCAGTAGTACGGATAAGGCGAGTACATGACCGGCGGCGGCCCGTAATAACGCGGCGGCGGAGCGACGTAGACAGGCTGCGGCGCATACACGGGCTGCGGCGCGTAGACCGGCACTTGCGGCTGCGAGATGGTGTTGCCTTTCGACGTCATGCACTGCGCGTAGGCTGCGTCATACCGTGCCTGAAGGCTGTTCGCCGAGTACTGCGCGCCATTTGCGCCGGCGGCACCGCCTATCAGCAAACCGCTGCCCGCGCCGATGGCCGCGCCCGCGCCGGGGTTGCCCGCCGCCGCACCCAAAAGTGCGCCGACTGCCGCGCCGCCGAACGTGCCGATCGCTGCGCTGTTGACACTGCTCGTCGTCGCGCTCTGCGATGCGCCAGCTACATCGGACGAATGGAACGCATAGTCACGGCATGTGTAATCGTCTTGCTGGAATTGACTGAGCGGCTCGCCACTGCGCGGCAGAGCCACCACCGAGGGACCGCTCGGCGGCACGACGGCGCAACCGCCCAGCAGCGCAAGCGCGAGTGCAACGGCCCCGAGAGGCAGCGCGGCGCGCACCGGTTTTATGCTTGAAATCATGATGGCGCGAGTAACAGGGAATTGGGAGAACACACGTTAGACCAATCGGCGCACACTATGTTTACCGAACAGTTACCGTATGTTTTGCGCCGACACACAAAGCCGCGCAAGTGGCCCAAGCAGCGCCCCTTTTTAACTCGCGCGGTTACGAACGGTGACAAAGTTGCTGTAAGCGCGCGAGCCGTATATCTCAGCCTGCGAGAAAAAACAAAAGCCCTCACACGGAGGGCTTCTATTCTGCTTACGCTTAAGGCTCAAATCGCAACCAGCTTAGAGCCTCAGCACAACGACACCGCCGTTTATTAACCAAGCCGCGGGATCGTTGCTACGCTCGCTGTCGACTCACGCGAAGTTCTTCGACGCGAATTCCCAGTTGACGATGTTCCAGTAAGCTTCAACGAACTTCGGACGTGCGTTGCGGTAGTCGATGTAGTACGCGTGTTCCCACACGTCGATCGTGATCAGCGCCTTAGCGTCCGTGGTCAGCGGCGTAGCTGCGTTGCTTGTCGACACCAGGTCGAGCGAACCGTCTGCCTTCTTCACGAGCCATGCCCAGCCCGAGCCGAACGTGCCGATAGCGGTCTTCGCAAACTCTTCCTTGAATTTGTCGAACGAACCCCACTTGGCGTTGATCGCGTCGGCCAGCACGCCGGTCGGAGCGCCGCCACCTTGCGGCGACAGGCTGTTCCAGAAGAACGTGTGATTCCACACTTGAGCCGCGTTATTGAACACGCCGCCCGACGACTTCTTCACGATTTCTTCGAGCGACAGGTTCTCGAACTCCGTGCCCTTGATCAGATTGTTCAGGTTGGTCACATAGGTCTGGTGGTGCTTGCCATAGTGAAACTCGAGCGTCTCTTCCGACATGTGCGGAGCGAGTGCGTTTTTCGCGAACGGCAGCGGCGGGAGCGTATGTTCCATGGTGCTTTCCTTCAGTCTGTATCTGTTGTGGGGAGTCTGCGGATAACGCTTCAGAGCACTCGATTGTAGGCGACTTGGAATAACCCCGCAAACGAACGGACTTTATATCCGGCATCGGCGAATGGCCTGCAAAACCGCGTAATTACTGCTCGCGTTAAACCCGAATTCGCTGCCAGGCACAGTCAAAAGTACGCACGCGGCAAGGTGTCAGCGCAATGTCAGAAACCGTCCGCAAGACGCGGTTGCACATCGGCGAGCGCGACATCAGCGGTGCCTTCTGCGAGATGCACGGTGAGGCGGCGGCCAGGATTTAACGACGACGGCGCTCGCACCGCACGACCGGTTTGTGCATCGAGCACCGCGGCATAGCCACGCTCGAGCGTGCGCTGCGGACTCAGCACTTCGAGCCGTGCGGCCAGTGTCGAGATGCGCGCGACCTGACGCTCGTGTTGGCGTAACAGCGCGGCATCGAGCCGCTGCGTGAGATTGTCGAGTTTCGCCTGATGCGCGGCGAGGTCGGGACGCCAGCGCTGCCAACGGATGTGCAGCAACGAAAAACGCGCTCGAGCGTCGCGCACTGGTCGCGCGCCTGCCGACGAAAGCCGCGCGCTCAACTGCTGCAGGTGCATGCGTTGCCGCGCAAGACGCTCGGCTGGCGACACGAGCCGGCGCGCAAGCCAGTCGAGTTGCTGGGCGCGCCGCTCCATCATCCGGCCGAAGCCGCGAGCGAGCGCGGCGTGCCGATGATCGAGGTCGCGCAACAACAGCACGCGTTGGGGGCTGACGAGTTCGGCGGCGCCCGTGGGTGTCGGCGCGCGCATATCGGCGGCGAAATCGGCAATCGTAAAATCGGTCTCGTGACCGACGCCACTGACCACCGGAACCGCGCTTTCTGCAATCGCGCGAGCCAGCACTTCTTCGTTGAAGGCCCACAGATCTTCTATCGATCCGCCGCCACGGCATACGATCAACACGTCCACTTCGCGCCGCGCGCTGGCCGCATCGACCATCGCCGCCAGCTTTGCGCTCGCGCCCACGCCTTGCACCGGCGCCGGATAGACGATCACCGGAATATGCGGCGCGCGACGTAACAGCGTTGTAAGGACATCGCGCAGCGCCGCCGCCTGCAACGAGGTGACAATGCCGATTGCGCGCGGATGCGAAGGCAACGCGCGCTTGCGCTCTGCGGCGAAGAGTCCTTCGGCCTCCAGCTGCGCCTTGAGCCGCAGAAACGCTTCGTAAAGACGCCCCTGCCCGGTCCGCCGCACCGCTTCCACATTGAGCTGCAACTCGCCGCGCGGCTCGTACATCGTGACGAGGGCCCGCACTTCGATACGGTCGCCCTCTTTTGGCATGAACTCCGCGTACTGCGCACGGCCGCGGAACATCACACAACGCATTTGCGCCTGCGCGTCCTTGATTGAAAAGTACCAGTGACCGCTCGCGGCACGCGTGAAATTCGACACTTCTCCCGCGACCCACACGAGCGGAAACGAGCGTTCGAGCATGGTGCCGATCGCTCGGTTCAAAGCGGAAACTGGAACGACGACTTCGCCGCCGGGCAGCGTCGGCGAATTAAAAGAACTATCGGAATTCATGCAAGGAAACCTGTTGGGACTGGCCGGACAGACGATAGACCGAGCAGCCATCGGCGTCCAGCGGGCCGCGCAAATTGTCAAAAGTGTCCACATGTCGGGACTTACCAGGACGATGCCGCCAAAGAGGCCGCAGCACTACGGAAATCCGAACCATCTCGTTGATTTATATGAATTTTACTGATGGGCAATGAGAATGATTGCCGATGCGAAGCGCTTGCAACGGCCCTCGCGGCCCGATGGCGGGGCAGTTCTCCACAAAGTTATCCACAGGCCGCAAATAACCGGCTAAACGAAATGGGGGCGTAGGATCCAGTGCCCGCGACTTGCGGGCCGGGACGCGTGCGCGCTAGAGTGGCGGGTTGCACAGCACAGCACACCCGAGCGGCGCTTAGGCGCGATGTCGACCCGCCTGCGCCCTTTCGCGCTCGACCTGTGCTCAACTCGTGCTCAACACTTCGACCGTCCGGAGAATCGCGTTCATGCCTGTCCCGCGCATTGCCCCTGGCGCCTCCACGCCGCTGCTGCACCTCAACCGACCCGCGAGCAGCGCGCCGCTCGCCCACCTGCTTTGCCGATGAGCGGAATTTTCGATCGCCTGGAAACGCGAGTTGCCCGCGAGTGGCAACACCGCGGACCGCTCGCATGGTCGCTGACGCCCCTTGCCTGCATGTTCGGCGCAATCGCCGCGATGCGCCGCGCCGCATTCTCGCTCGGCTGGCTGAAGTCGGTGCGCGTGGGCGTGCCTGTGGTGGTGGTCGGCAATGTGACCGTCGGCGGCACCGGCAAGACGCCGACAGTGATCGCGCTAGTCGAAGCGTTGCGCGGCGTCGGCTTCAACCCTGGTGTCGTGTCGCGCGGTTACGGCGCGCGCGTGAAGACGCCGACGCCGGTGACGCCTGCATCGGCAGCAAGTGTCGGCGGCGACGAGCCACTGCTGATCTCGCGCCGCACCGGCGCGCCGGTCTGGGTGTGCCCGGATCGCGTGGCAGCTGCGCAGGCGCTGTGCGCGGCGCATCGGGACGTCGACGTGATTGTCAGCGACGACGGCCTCCAGCACTACCGGCTCGCACGCGACGCCGAACTGGTCGTATTCGATCACCGACTCGGCGGCAACGGTTTTCTGCTGCCGGCAGGACCGCTGCGCGAGCCGCTCTCGCGTCGTCGCGACGCCACGCTGATCAACGACCCGTACGCGAAAACGCTGCCTGCGTGGCCCAACACCTTCTCGCTGCAACTCGCACCGGCCGACGCGTGGCATCTCGAGAATCCCGCGCTGCGCCGGCCGCTCGCGCAGTTCAGCGGCGAGCGGGTGCTGGCCGCCGCGGGCATCGGTGCGCCGGAACGTTTCTTCGCTACCCTGCGCGCCGCGGGCCTTGCGCCCGAAACTCGCGCGCTGCCGGATCACTATGCTTTCGAGCGCAATCCTTTCACCGACGCTGAAGCCGATGCCATCCTGATAACCGAAAAGGATGCGGTAAAATTAGGTTCCTGGCGCGACGCGCGCATCTGGGTCGTTCCCGTTGAAGCCGCGCTCGATCATCGCCTCATTGCATTAGTTGTGGAGAAAGTCCGTGGACGCTCGCCTGCTTGAAATTCTCGTCTGCCCGATCTGCAAGGGCCCACTCAGCTACGACCGTGCCGCGCAGGAACTGATCTGCAACGCCGACAAGCTCGCGTATCCGATCCGCGACGGCATCCCCGTGATGCTGGTCGACGAGGCGCGTCAAACTGTCGAAGGCACGCCGGTCGACCTGAATCCGGGTTCGGTCGCCTAACGCGGGTCGGGCTAGCGAAGGGCATATCACGCAGACCGCGTTTTCGGTCAATGCAAGGCAGCAGGTAGCGCAAACCGCGCCGTGAGCGCGAATGCACGGCGGGCTGGTTTCTGTGCCCGTTGCATTGTCGATCTGCCGCCGGCGATGTCGAGTCCGCGTATCGGCCTTGTCTTGTGCTTTATCTCCTTCGCAAGCCGCGTTTGCTGGCTCACTCCCACCGCGTCCCTGCTCCCGTCCTCTCCACCCTTGCGCGCATCTCTCCGATGAATCACACCAACCCCGCCACGCCCCCGTTCATCGCCGTTGTGCCCGCGCGTCTGGCGTCGAGCCGATTACCCAACAAGCCGCTCGCCGATATCGGCGGTAAGCCGATGGTGGTGCGGGTCGCCGAACGCGCACGCGAGTCGGGCGCGCAGCAGGTGTTGATCGCGTCGGACGCGCAGTCGGTGCTCGATGCCGCCCGCGAGCATGGGTTCGACTCCGTGTTGACGCGCGCCGACCATCCGTCGGGCACGGACCGCCTTGCCGAGGTTGCGTCGCAATTCGGCTGGAGCGACGAGACGATCGTCGTCAACGTGCAAGGCGATGAACCGCTGATCGATCCGGCGCTCGTGTGCGGCGTCGCGTCGCACCTCGCGGCAAGTAACGACTGCGCGATCGCTACGGCCGCACATCCGATCGTCGACGCGGCGGAGATTTTCAATCCAAACGTGGTCAAGGTCGTGCTCGATGCGCGCGGCGTGGCACTGTACTTCTCGCGCGCGCCGATTCCCTGGGCACGCGACGCTTATCAGCCGCACTGGCCCGACGTCGCGTTGATGCCCGTGCCGCCCGCGCCCGCGGTGGTTCATCGGCACATCGGGCTGTATGCGTATCGCGCCAAGTTCCTGCGCACGTATCCCGATCTCGCGATCTCGCCTATCGAACAGGTCGAAGCGCTCGAGCAATTGCGCGCAATGTGGCACGGCGAGCGTATCGCGGTCCTGATCACGCCTGAGGTGCCGCTTCCGGGCGTGGACACGCCCGCGGATCTGGCGCGCGTGCGGGCTTTATTCGGGTCTTGAGCGCAAAAACCCATGGCATAATCGGACGCTTGTGCGCGCCTCCCGTTTTATTCGCGAGAGCCTGGGTTTGCCCGGCCGCGCCGTGTGTGTTTCTTGCAGCGCCGTCTTCGACGTGCAGCGCGAGACCAGACGGTAGCCGACGCGGGTCCCTCGCCCTCGTGGGATGCCTGCAGCGCCCCAAAGAATTCACATAGATCTGGAGATACACATGCGTTTGATCCTTTTGGGTGCGCCCGGCGCGGGTAAAGGCACTCAGGCAAACTTCATCAAGGAAAATTTCGGCATTCCGCAAATTTCCACCGGTGACATGCTGCGCGCGGCCGTCAAAGCTGGCACACCTCTCGGCCTGGAAGCAAAGCGCTTTATGGACGCAGGTGAACTGGTCACAGACGAACTGATCATCAACCTGGTGAAAGAGCGTCTGCAACAACCGGACTGCGCAAACGGCTATCTGTTCGACGGCTTTCCGCGCACTATTCCGCAAGCTGAGGCGATGAAGCAGGCAGGCGTCGCGATCGACTACGTGCTGGAAATCGACGTGCCGTTCGACGAGATCATCGTACGTATGAGCGGCCGCCGCTCGCACGCGGCGTCGGGCCGCACATATCACGTCAAGTTCAACCCGCCGAAGGTCGAAGGAATCGACGACGTCACCGGCGAGCCGCTGATCCAGCGCGAGGACGACAAGGAAGAAACGGTCAAGAAGCGTCTGCAAGTGTATGAAGCGCAGACCAAGCCGTTGATCGACTATTACAACGGTTGGGCGAAGAACGGCGACGCAAGCACACCGCTGCGGGCGCCGCAATACCGTCGCATTTCGGGCCTCGGCACGGTTGAGGAAATCCGCGACCGCGTGTTCGACGCGCTGAAGTAATCGGCCCCTTAGCCTTCGCTGACACAGAAAACCCGCCCCTTTCGGCGGGTTTTTTATTGTGTTTCCGCATGGACGTTTTTATTTGATCTCCGGCCATTGCGTTGTGGGATTATCAATAATTGAAAGCCGATCCAATCTGACTTACCTACCATATCGAGCAAAGGAGGAAACATGGAGATTCGCGACAACGTATTCCTGATCACCGGCGGTGCATCGGGTCTCGGGGCCGCCACCGCGCGCCTTCTCGCGGAGAACGGCGGCAAGGTCGTGCTGGCCGACCTCAATCAGGATGCCGGCGAGGCCCTTGCCAAAGAACTCGGCGGCATTTTCGTCAAATGCGACGTGAGCCGCGAAGACGACGCGACGCAAGCAGTTTCCGCTGCAACGAAGCTGGGCACGCTGCGCGGCCTCGTGAATTGCGCGGGCGTTGCGCCCGCCGTCAAAACGGTCGGCAAAGACGGCCCGCATCCGCTCGACTCGTTCACGCGCACGATCTCGATCAACCTGATCGGCACGTTCAACATGATCCGGCTCGCGGCTACGGCCATGTCGAAGAACGAGCCGAACGCGAACGGCGAACGCGGCGTGATCATCAATACGGCCTCGGTCGCCGCATACGACGGTCAGATCGGTCAGGCGGCTTACGCGGCGTCGAAGGGCGGCGTGGTCGGCATGACCCTGCCTATCGCGCGCGACCTGTCGCGCAATGCGATCCGCGTCATGACAATCGCGCCGGGCATCTTCGAAACGCCGATGCTGCTCGGCATGCCGCAAGAGGTGCAGGACGCGCTCGGCGCAATGGTGCCGTTCCCGCCGCGCCTCGGAAAGCCGGCGGAATACGCCATGCTTGCCAAGCAGATTTTCGATAATCCGATGCTCAATGGCGAAGTGATCCGTCTTGACGGCGCCATTCGCATGCAGCCGAAGTAACAACCGCCTGCGCCGCGAATTCCGGCGGCGACAACGAAAAACGCCTGCACATGACGCATGTGCAGGCGTTTTATTTTCAAGCGCTCGCGAGCGCCGTTCGCTATTTGCTGTCTGCTAGTCGCGATCGTTATGCTGCGTTCGCTGACGCAGTTCCTGCAACTGCGACTCGACGACCGTGGCGTCTTCGGCATCCGGGCGCTCGCCCAGATAGCGTTCGAGGTCTTCGAGTGCCGGGCGCAGATAGTCGAGGCGCGCGTACGCGAATCCGCGGTCGCGAATCTCTTCGATACTCTCGGGCAGCAATATAGCGAGGCGCTGCTGGACGGCAAGCAGGCGCTGCCAGCGCTCCGTCTGCAGATACGTGGACTTCAGATTGCGCAACATACGCGCGATGATTTCGCGTCGCGTGGCCGGCTGCAGCAGCATGCGCAGCGCTCTGCTCACCGATTCTCCAGCCGACGCGACATACGGCTCCAGCATGTCGACCATTTCCGACTCCGACAGCGAATGTCCGCTAGTCGGATCGAGCATCACGTCGCCGTCAGGTGTCGTTACGCGTAGCAGGAAGTGTCCGGGAAACGACACGCCGCGCGCCGGGATGCCAACCTGCTCCGCCATCTCCAGATACAGGACGGCCAGCGAAATCGGAATGCCGCGGCGACGCTTGAGCACAGCGTTCAGGTGGCTGTTGTCCGGGTCGTAATAGTCGTTCAGATTGCTCGCGAATCCGAGCTCGCGGAAGAAAAACCGGTTCAAAACGCCGACCTTTTGACGGATATCGGCGTCCTCCGGCATGCGGCGCTGCAGGCGCACCACGAGTTCGTCGATCTCGGCCAGCGTGCCTTGCAAGTCGAGATCGGGATAAGCATCTTGCGCGAGCGAGAGCGCCGCCTCGGTCAGCGGCAAGCTTTCGTCTTCTGCGACGAGCGTGCTGAAATAGTCGAGAACCCGCGTCATCGTAATCACTTCACTCGCCTTTTGAAATACGCGTATTTGAAGCCCATCAGCCAAAGCATACCGAAATATAGCGCGGCGAACAGCACGAGGCAGGCGCCCAGCAGCGCGATACGGTCGATCGGCCGGTCATGCATGCCGATCCAATCGAAGCTCTGAGCAAGCCAATGCATCAGGCCGGCCAGCACGAGGCACGCACCGAGCAACTGCACAAAAAACTTGAGCCAGCCGCTCGACGGCATATAGATACCGCGCTTGCGCAATCCGAGAAACAGCAACAGCGCGTTGCCGCAAGCCCCGAGCCCGACACTCAGCGTGAGCCCTGCATGCGCGAAAATCGGCACGAACACATAGTTGCTCAACTGCGTGAGGACCAGCACGCCGATGCCGATTTTCACCGGCGTCTTGATGTCCTGCTTCGCGTAAAAGCCCGGCGCGAGAATCTTGATCAGAATCAGGCCGATCAGGCCGACGCCGTAGGCGGCAAGCGCACGCCCCACCATGACGACCGAGTTGCCGTCGAACTTGCCATAGTGAAACAGCGTGGCCGTCAACGGCTCAGCGAAGAAGAAGAGCGCGACTGCGCTTGGCGCGGCCAGCAGGAACGTGACGCGCAAGCCCCAGTCGAGCAGCGACGAATATTCGTGAGGGTCGGCGTCGACATGCGCCTTCGAGAGACTTGGCAGCAGGATCGTGCCAAGCGCCACACCGAGCAACGCGGTTGGGAATTCCATCAGCCGGTCGGCGTAGTTGATCCACGAGACGGCGCCCGGCCCGATGCGCGACGCGATATTCGTGTTGATGATGAGGCTGATCTGCGCGACGGACACAGCGAACATCGCCGGCACCATCTTCGAAAGCACGCGCTTCACGCCGCGATGCGCGAGCGCGCGAACCGGATTGAGGCCGATGCGCGGCACCATGTCGATCTTTTTCAGACCAGGCAACTGCACGAGGAACTGCAACAGACCGCCCACGATCACGGCCCACGCGAGCGCATAGACCGGCGTGTGCATTCGCGGCGCAAAGAACACCGCGGCGACGATGAACGCGACGTTGAGCAAAACCGGCGCGAACGCGGGCAGCGAAAAGTTCTTGTACGTGTTCAGAACGCTCGACGCGAGAGACGTGAGCGAAATGAAGATGATGTACGGGAACATGATGCGGGTCATCGTGACCGCGAGCGCGTAGGCCTGGCCTTCGTGGGCGAGGCCAGAGGCAACCACGAATACGACGCCCGACGCGCCCAGGACGCCGATCAGCGACAGCACGGCGAGCGCCCAGGCAAGCACCGTCGAAGTGGCGTCGACGAGCGCCTTCGTGGCGTCGTGCCCCTGCTGATTCTTGAACTCGGCGAGGATCGGCACGAAGGCCTGCGAGAACGCGCCTTCGGCGGAAATGCGGCGCAGCAGATTCGGAATTCGGAAGGCGACGTAGAACGCGTCAGTGTATTGACTGGCGCCGAACGCGCGGGCGATCAGCGTTTCGCGGGCCAGTCCGGTCACGCGCGACAACAGCGTGAAGCCGCTGACCGTCAGCAGGGCTCGGAATAGATTCATGGGGCGCTTATTATAAGGGTGCCGCAGATGCGGACGACGAGCCGGAAGCGATTCGGACCGATTTACCCGGCAGACGTTCGCGGCGCGGCGGCGAATTGCGTCGTTTTTTGTTGCCCCGCGCACGGGCGGTTGCAAATGACTTGCGTCCGCGGACAGCGTTGGGGCCTCGGTCACGGAGATCCTGCCGACCAAGGCGCGGCACGCAGGCAGCGCATTCCCGTTGCCACGTCCATGATTTTGTTGCTATAATCGCCGGTTTCGAAGCTCGCTCAGTTCGCGGACGGCTTCCGGATAGGGCTGAGGCTGGCACCAGGTTATCTGCTACCAGTCTGCAATACGCCGGAACATGGCGCCGCAAACATCGGCCCGCCTTCGCGTAGTTCGACCGTTTTTCGACACTTTTGCGCTCTTGGGCAATCGCTTCCAAGAGTTCGGATCTAAAAGCAGCGCCTCACCACTTGAAGGTCAGGTACTGGAAACAGGAACAGGATAAGGAACCGTCATGGCTAACTCCGCACAAGCACGCAAGCGCGCCCGCCAGGCCGCCAAGGCAAACTCGCACAACTCGGCACTGCGCTCGAAGTTCCGCACGGCTATCAAGGCAGTGCGCAAGGCGATCGACGCCGGCGACAAGGCTAAGGCTGCTGAAATCTTCCAGGCATCGTCGAAGACCATCGACATCATCGCCGACAAGAAAATCGTTCACAAAAACAAGGCAGCTCGCCATAAGAGCCGCCTCGCCGCAGCCATCAAGGGTCTGCAGGCGTCCGCAGCACAGTAATTCCGGTCAGCCCGCTTCGGCGGGCTACCTCCTGTTTCCGCTGCGCATGAAAGCCCGCTTTGGCGGGCTTTTTTTGTTGGCTGCGCGAGACTAGAGAAGGGCTCGCGGCTCTGCCCCCCAACGCCGACACAAAAAAACCCGCGAGCAGCGGGTTTTTTGCATTCTGAAAAGCCAGCGCAGCGCGCCTCAAATGAAGTGTCGTTTGGTTTGCGGCGGCGGAGCATGCTCGAGTTCGAGTTCGCACGCTTCGGTCACCACGAGGTCGTTGTCTTTCGCGAAGTTCATGACGAAGTCGAACGCCATGGGCTCGATGTCCCGCAAGCGCGAATCGAGAATCACGCACTTGAGGTCGCCAATCATGGTTGGCCGGACGTACACCGAGTACTGCATGTAGGCGTGCGGACCTTTCCGCGCACCCGGCCCGAAAGATGACATCACACCCGCGAGCCGCTCCGACCAGTCGCTCGGCCGGAATTTCTTTCCCGTCGACGTGATGCCCTGAATGAAATATTCGGTTGGAGCTGCTTCGGCCATGTAGGAATACCTGTGTGACTGCCCAGCGGACGACGGCGACAGCAAGCGATAAAATGGATTTTGAAACCCTGAGCCTCGCGTGTGAGCCGCTCCAGAGCGCCGCGCCGGCGGAGACCGTGAGGCGGGTTGAGCCGCTGTGACGCACGTGGAGACGGCGCACCGCGAACTGCCCTTCCGAACCGCGCGAGCCATACGAGCCGTGCCCCCGCCGAAGCGAAGCACCGGCCTGCTGGGCCTTGGAATAACCCGCAGATTATAGCGCAGCAGGCCTTTTTCCGCACTGCACACAAGCTCGTTCCGACAGCACACCGAACCTTTCAAAGCGCTTTTCCGGCCTTTTCGCCGACTCGTCAAATGAGGCGAAATCCTTTATGCTGCATTGAGTTACCACATAACGACGGCGGCGCCGTCCGGCAATCCTGCCGGGTGAGACCGCCGTATTTGTTTCATGACCGCCAAGAAAATTCGCCACTATCTGCAGTTCAAGGATTTCTCGCTAGACGACTACGAGTACGTGCTGGAGCGCGCGCGAATTCTGAAGCGCAAGTTCAAGAACTACGAGACTTACCATCCGCTGCACGACCGCACGCTGGCGATGATCTTCGAAAAGAATTCGACTCGCACACGCCTCTCGTTCGAAGCCGGTATTTTCCAGTTGGGCGGCCATGCCGTCTTCATGAGCACGCGCGACACGCAATTGGGTCGCGGCGAACCGATCGAAGACGCAGCGCAAGTGATCTCGCGCATGGTCGATATCATCATGATCCGCACGTTCGGACAGGACATTATTCAGCGGTTTGCCGAAAATTCGCGCGTGCCGGTGATCAACGGTCTCACAAACGAATATCACCCGTGCCAGGTGCTGGCCGACATTTTCACGTACTTCGAGCATCGCGGTCCGATTCGCGGCAAAACGGTTGCGTGGGTCGGGGACGCCAATAACATGCTGTACACATGGATTGAAGCCGCGCAGATTCTCGGCTTCAAGCTGCGCCTGTCCACGCCGCCGGGTTACAAGCTCGACCGCGCGTTGGTCGCAGCGGAGAGCGCGCCGTTCTTCCAGGAGTTCGACGATCCGAACGAAGCTTGTGCAGGTGCCGATCTGGTCACTACCGACGTGTGGACCAGCATGGGCTTCGAAGCGGAAAACGAAGCGCGCAAGAAGGCCTTTGCCGATTGGTGCGTCGACGCGGAGATGATGTCGCGCGCCAATGCGGACGCCCTCTTCATGCACTGCCTGCCAGCCCACCGCGGCGAAGAGGTGAGCGCGGAAGTGATCGACGGTCCGCAAAGCGTCGTATGGGACGAGGCCGAAAACCGTCTCCACGTGCAGAAGGCGTTGATGGAATATCTGCTGCTGGGCAAGCTCAATCACTGAGCCGACCGCTTTGCAGCCACTGCGTGAGGCGCGGCCGCGCGTCGACTGAGCGGCAAGGCATCGGCGCCGGGGCCTCGCACAACATCCAATGCGCCGCTGCACTTCCAGTCGACAATCGGGCCGCAAGTGAGCGCGCAAATGCGCCGTCACCCGGTCGTAGAAGCCGCAAAATGCGGCCACGCAGCCGTTTAGTGTCAAAATAGTTGTTTTCCGCGCTCCGGGACCGCCGGCGCGCCTTGTTTTCCCGCTTTTTCCAGCTACGAGTTCACCATGAGCGATATCAAGAAAGTCGTGCTCGCCTATTCGGGCGGCCTCGACACCTCCGTCATCCTGAAGTGGTTGCAGGACAACTACGACGCCGAAGTCGTCACGTTCACGGCCGACATCGGCCAAGGCGAAGAGCTGGAACCGGCGCGCAAGAAGGCACTGCAACTCGGCATCAAGCAGGAAAACATCTTCATTGAAGACCTGCGCGAAGAATTCGTGCGCGACTTCGTGTTCCCGATGTTCCGCGCGAACACGATTTACGAAGGCGAGTACCTGCTGGGCACGTCGATCGCGCGTCCGCTGATTGCCAAGCGTCAGATCGAAATCGCGCGCGCCACCGGCGCGGAGGCGGTATCACATGGCGCAACCGGAAAGGGCAACGACCAGGTTCGGTTCGAACTCGGCTACTACGCGCTCGAGCCGGGCATCAAGGTGATCGCGCCGTGGCGTGAATGGGATCTGCTGTCACGCGAAAAGCTGCTCGCCTACGCGGAAAAAGCTGGAATTCCGATCGAAATGAAGCACAAGCAAGGCGGCGCGCCGTATTCGATGGACGCGAACCTGTTGCACATCTCGTTCGAAGGCCGTCATCTGGAAGACCCGAAAGCGGAAGCCGAAGCCGACATGTGGCGTTGGACCGTGTCGCCCGAACAGGCGCCGGATCAGGCCGAATACGTCGATATCGAATACGAGCACGGCGACCCGGTCGCGCTGAACGGCAAGCGCCTCTCGGCAGCGGAAATGCTCACCGAGTTGAACCGTCTTGGCGGCAAGCACGGCATCGGCCGTCTCGACCTGGTGGAAAACCGCTATGTAGGCATGAAGTCGCGCGGCTGCTATGAAACGCCGGGCGGCACGATCATGTTGAAGGCGCACCGCGGCATCGAGTCGATTACGCTCGACCGTGAAGTCGCGCACCTGAAAGACGACCTGATGGCCCGCTACGCGTCGCTGATTTATAACGGCTACTGGTGGAGCCCGGAGCGTCGCGCGATTCAGGTGCTGATCGACCACACGCAGGAGAAAGTCAACGGCTGGGTGCGCGTGAAGCTGTACAAGGGCAGCGTGTCGGTGGTCGCTCGCGATTCGAAGGAAACGCTGTTCGACAAGACCATTGCAACGTTCGACGACGACGGCGGCGCCTACAATCAGGCCGACGCCGGCGGCTTCATCAAGCTGAACGCTTTGCGTATGCGCATCGCGGAGAACGCCCGCCGTCAGCGCTGCTAAGCCAGAAGCTTCGGCGAGGGCCACTTCGCGCCGTGTGAAGTTCAGCGCCGACACATGCACTCGGCGCGGCGCACGGTAGCGGACGGCGACGACCCGAGCCGCGACCGACGCGTGATGTGCTACAGCGCGGCTGACGCCGCAACGCAGGCATACAAAAAGGCGCCGGGGCCAAAAAGCCCCGGCGCCTTTATTTTTTCCTTACCGTCAGACGGTTAGCGGCTTGTCAGACCGGCTCACGCCGCCCGTAATCACACGCAAACGGGCTCGGCTTCAAGTTCGACGCCAAATCTCGCCTGCACATCGCGTTGAATTGCTCGTGCAAGCGCCAGCACATCCGCCCCGCTCGCACCGCCACGATTGACCAGCACCAGCGCCTGGCGCTCGTGAACGCCGGCGGCGCCCAGCGCACGGCCCTTCCACCCGCAACGGTCGATCAGCCACCCTGCCGCAAGTTTCACGCGCCCGTCGGGCTGCGCGTACGAAATCACGTCCGGCTCGCTGCTTTTCAGCGCCTCGAACTGCGCGGCGTCTATCACCGGATTCTTGAAGAAGCTCCCTGCGTTACCCAGTTCAAGCGGATCGGGCAATTTGGCGCGCCGCACCGCGACGACGGCGTCGAAGATCGCCTTTGCGTCGGGCTGCTCGCCATTGGCGGCATAGCCGTTCGCGGCGAGTTCACGCGCCAGGTCTGCATAACCCGCGCGCGGTTGCCACACCTTCGGCAAACGGAAAACGACCGACGTGATGACGAAACGATCGCGCCCTTCGCGCTTGAAAAAGCTGTCGCGGTAGCCGAACGCGCAGGCCTGCGCATCGAACTCGACCGTCTTACCCGACGCAAGCTCGACGGCCCGCAGCGACGCGAAGCGCTCGCACATCTCGAGGCCGTACGCGCCGATGTTCTGGATCGGCGCCGCGCCCACCGTCCCGGGAATCAGCGCAAGATTTTCGAGACCGGGTAGCCCTTGAGCGAGAGTCCACGCAACGAAGTCGTGCCACGGTTCGCCGGCCGCCGCTTCGACATACACGGCGTCGGCGTCTTCGCGCACGATCCGGCGCCCGCGCAAGGCCACGAGCAGCACCAGTCCAGCGAAGTCGTCTGTCAGCACGACATTGCTGCCGCCGCCGAGCACGAGACGCGGTAAGCCGGCCGCGCGCGGGTCGCGCACCGCGGCGAGCAATTGCGCTTCGCGCTCGATGCGGCAAGCCCACTGCGAGCGGACATCGAAGCCGAAAGTGTTGTGGGCCTTGAGCGGATAGCCGGCAACGAACTCGGCGGAATCGGCGGAATCGGTGTGAGACATTGGATGAGAACTATCGGGCGACGAGCCGAAAACGGCTTCGGGCTGCGGCCGCGCGGCGGCCTTAGGCAAATGGGGGCGGCGTCGGTAAAATGACATCGGTCCGTGATTATAGCGAGTGCCACACGACGAGCCGACCGGCTGCGTCGCGCACCGCCGCACTATTGGGAGAATGCAATGCCATCGTTTGACGTCGTCTGCGAAGCGAACATGATCGAAGTCAAGAACGCGATCGAGCAGTCCAACAAGGAAATCTCAACCCGCTTCGACTTCAAAGGGTCCGACGCGCGCGTCGAACACAAGGAAAACGAAATCACCGCCTACGCAGACGATGACTTCAAGCTGGGCCAGGTGAAAGACGTGCTGCTGTCGAAAATGGCGAAGCGCAACGTGGACGTGCGCTTTCTCGACTACGGCAAGATCGAGAAAATCGGCGGCGACAAGGTCAAGCAGGTCATCAAGATCAAGAAAGGCGTGTCCGGCGATCTGTCGAAGAAAATCGTGCGACTCGTGAAGGACAGCAAGATCAAGGTTCAGGCGAGCATTCAGGGCGACGCGGTTCGCGTCACCGGAACAAAGCGCGACGATTTGCAAAGCGTGATTGCGATGTTGCGCAAGGACGTGACCGACACGCCGCTCGACTTCAACAACTTCCGCGACTGAGCGTTTGTTCAAGAAGCGCCACAGCGCGTAAGCCATGGCGGGCGCTGCAGCGGCGAGCGCATTGCAAAACGCAAGCAACAGTTGCAAAGGCATGGCACCCGCAGCACGCAGCCGCGCGCGGCCGCAACCCAGCCGCTCAACGATCCTCGCCCGCGCTCGCAGCCGCAGCCGCCTTTTTCTTGTCGCCGATGCGGCTTTCCTCGCCGCGCATCAGCTTGGCGATGTTGCCGCGATGACGCCACACGAGCAGCGAGCTCATCACGACAATGGCCAGCGCAATGATGTGCGGCCCGAATAGGAAGCCGTCGAAGATCGGCGCGAATACTGCCGCCGCCAAGGCGGCGAGCGACGAATAGCGCGTGAAGAACGCCACGATCAGCCACGTCAGCAGCGTTGCCAAGCCGAGGATCGGGTTGATCGCGAGCAGCACACCGGCTGCCGTTGCCACGCCCTTGCCGCCCTTGAAGCGGAAGAACACCGGATACAGGTGGCCCAGAAACACGGCGACGCACGCAATCGCCACCGACGTATCGTCGAGCCCGTAATGGGCGCCGAAATGCACGACGAACCACACCGGCAGCCAGCCTTTGAACGCGTCGCCGATCAACGTCAGGATCGCGGCCTTCTTGCTGCCGCTGCGCAATACGTTCGTCGCACCGGGGTTGCCCGAGCCGTAGGAGCGCGGGTCGTCGAGCCCCATCGCGGCGCTCACGATCACGGCGAACGACACCGAACCGATCAGGTAGGCAACGACAGCAACGATCAGGTTTTGCATCTGTGACTCTTAAAAGGATCGGCGGTCTGCAACTGGATACCTCAACCGCTCGGGGAACGAAAATCGCAACGGAACGTGACGCAATGCAGCGGACCAAAGAGGCGGACCGAGCGGCGCACATTCTACCGAACGCGCGCTCGCTACGAACATTCAAGCAAACGTCAATCGACGCTCGCGCACTGCACCGGCTTCGCTGCCAGCAGGTCGGTGAGCACCTTCGGCTCGATGCTGATGAGAAAGCCGCGCCGGCCGCCGTTCAGCCAGATTCTTTCCATCTCGAGAATGCTCGACTCCACGTACACCGGCATCTGCTTGCGCGTGCCGAACGGCGAGGTTCCGCCGATCAGATAGCCGGAGTGACGATTCGCCACCTCGGGCTTGCACGGCTCGACGCGCTTCGCGCCAATCTGCCGCGCGAGGTTCTTGGTACTGACAGTACGGTCGCCATGCATGAGGACGATGAGCGGCTTGGCATGCTCGTCTTCCATGACGAGCGTTTTCACCACATGATGTTCGTCCACGCCCAGCTGGCGCGCCGATTCACCTGTGCCGCCATGCTCGACATAATCGTATGGATGCTCGCCGAAAACGACGCCGTGACGGCGCAGGAACTGCGTGGCAGGCGTTTCGGATACGTGTCTGGATTTGCTCATCGGCGCATTGTAATGGCGAGTTTGCGCAACGGCTATTTGCCGAATGGTCAATTGTGCGGCTCGATGCATTGTGGCACGATCGTTCGAAAATCTTCCGGCGCGATGCACGCCGGGCACGCAATCGCATTCAGGAGACGCCCTTGAGTACCGCCTCGCCTTTACGCTCCACGATCGACGTTCCCGCGCTACTGGACGCCCTGCCCGCGCGCATCTCCGATATTCCCGCGCTGGCGGCCGGGCGCGATCCGCAACACGTCGCGTTGATCGAAGACGGACGCCGTCTCACCAACGCGCAACTGGTTCAAGCCGTCGAGGCCATCGCTGCGTTGCTTCGGGATTGGGGCGTGCGTGGCGGCGACCGGGTCATGATAGTGGCGGAAAACAGCATCGCGCAGATCGTGCTGCTCTTCGCGACCGCGCGGCTCGACGCCTGGGCGCTCGTGTCGAATGCGCGCCTGTCGGCGTCCGAGCTTGATGCGATTCGCGCGCACGCGCAGCCGCGCGTGACGGCCTACGCGGTGGAAAGCTCAGTCGATGCCGGTCAGCACGCGCAGCGTCATGGAGCAAGCGCAGCGCCAGACGTCGCGCCGGGTATCGGCGTGTGGTCCTTCACGATGGACACGTCCGCGCAAGCCGAACCGGTGGAAGCCGCGAACGACCGCCAATGCGCGGCGCTCATCTACACGACCGGCACGACCGGCGCGCCAAAGGGCGTGATGCTGTCGCATCGCAATCTGCTGTTCATCGCCGCGGTATCCAGCCGCCTGCGCCAGGTTCGTCCCGACGATGTCGTCTACGCCGTGCTGCCGATCTCGCATGTGTACGGCTTTGCGTCTGTGTGTCTCGGCAGCCTGTACGCTGGCGCGACCTTGCGCCTCGCGCCGCGTTTCGCGCCGGACGCGGTGCGGCGCGCGCTTGCCGACGAACGCGTGTCGATTTTCCAGGGCGTGCCGGCCATGCATGCGAAATTGATCGAACATTTGCAGACGCACGGGCATGCGTGGCACGCGCCGCATCTGCGCTTCATCTATTCAGGAGGCTCGCCGCTCGACGCCGCGCTGAAAGCGCACGTCGAAAGCGTCTACGGTCTGCCGCTGCATAACGGCTATGGCATGACGGAGAGCAGTCCCACGGTCTCACAGACCATGCTCGACGCGCCGCGCCGCGACTGCTCGGTGGGCCAGGTCATTCCGGGCGTTGAAGTGCGTTTCGTCGGCCTCGACGGCGCCGATGTCGCAGTCGGCGAAACCGGCGAGCTGTGGGTGCGCGGCCCGAACGTGATGCTCGGCTACTATCGCAACCCGCAGCAAACGCGCGCCGCCGTGACCCAGGACGGCTGGCTGAAAACCGGCGACCTGGCGCGGCAGGACGCCGACGGCGCGCTGCATATCGTCGGACGCAGCAAGGATCTGATCATTCGCTCCGGCTTCAACGTGTATCCCGCCGAGGTCGAGCACGTGCTCAACGCGCATCCGCAGGTCGTTCAGTCGGCGGTGATCGGACGCCCTGTCCAGGGCAACGAAGAGGTTATTGCGTTCGTCGAACTGGCGGCGAATGCAAGCGTGACGCCGGCTGAACTGATTGCCTGGTGCGTCGAGCGCCTCGCGCCCTACAAGCGGCCCGCCGAAGTAAAGGTGCTTGCCGCGTTACCGGCTGCATCGACGGGGAAGATTCTCAAGCACCGGCTGCGCGAATTCCTCTGAAGCCGCAACACGACGCCAGCGGCAGCGGTTAGCTCATAAACCACGTTCATCCACGCGGATGATGCTGCGCATGCAGCGACTTCAGCCGCTCGCGCGCCACGTGCGTGTAGATCTGCGTGGTCGAAATATCGGTGTGCCCAAGAAGCAATTGCACCACGCGCAAGTCGGCGCCGCGATTGAGCAAATGCGTTGCGAACGCATGCCGCAACGTGTGCGGCGACAACGGCGCGTGCACACCGGCCACCGCCGCATGTCGCTTGATGATGTTCCAGAACTGCTGGCGCGTCATGCCCTCGGCACGGCTCGTGACAAACAGCGCGTCTGCCGCGCGCGGGCCGAGCAGCGCCGGTCGTGCGTCGCGCAAGTAGCGCTCGATCCACCCGTGCGCCTCTTCGCCGAACGGAATCAGCCGCTCTTTCGAGCCCTTACCCATTACGCGAACCACGCCCTCGTTCAGACCGACTTCCACCGTCTTCAGCGTGACGAGTTCGGTAACACGCAAGCCGCTCGCGTACATGAGTTCGAGCATCGTGCGATCGCGCAAACCCAGGGCGGTCTCGATGTCGGGCGCGCCGAGCAACGCCTCGACTTGCGCTTCGCTGAGCGTCGACGGAAAACGCGGCGGTTGCTTCGCCGAACGGATGCGCAACGTCGGATCGACTTTCGCGCGATGCTCGCGCACGGCCCACCCGTAGTAGCGTCGAAACACCGAGAGTCGCCGATTCGCCGACGTCGATTTGTCTTTCTGACGCGCGGCGCTGTACGCGTTCAGATCGGCCTCGCTGGCGGTGTCGAGCGACGCGTTGCGCGTTTGCGCGAGCCATTCGCTAAAGAGACGCAGGTCGCGGCGGTATGCGTCGAGCGTGTTCCGCGACAGACCGTGTTCGAGCCAGAGCGCGTCGCAGAATGCATCGATCGACGCGGAACTCGTCGCGAACAAAGGCGACGATAGCGGCGACGGCGACGGCGAAGGCGATTGCGCGCTCGCGTCTTCAACCAGGGTATCGCTCATGCGTAGGGAAGGCCTTCATGCGTCAGCAGCCAACGCTTGACGTTGCGAAAAAAACCGTCTTCGGCGTGATGCGCGAATCCGCCGATGCCGCTCGAACTCACCACGCGATGACATGGAATGACAATGGGAAAGTAGTTGGCGCCGCACGCCTGGCCGACCGCGCGCGGCACACTGCCGAGTTGCCGGGCAAGCTGGCCGTAGGTCACCACGGCACCCGGCGGAATCTCGCAAATTGCCTGCCACACGCGTCGCTGGAAAGCGGTGCCGACCGGCGCGAGCGGCAGTTCGAATGTCGCCGACGCCTCGCTGAAATACCGCTCGATCTGCTCGACCGCCTGTCGCGCCAACGGCGTGTCAGGCGCGACGTTCTGCATCGACTCGGGCAAATAGACGATCTCGCGCACGGCCTCGCCTTCCAGGCGAATGCCGACCTTGCCGAACGGCGCGTCGATCACTGCGTTGAACATGGCGCCTCCTGACTCGCGCGACGATGATTCGAGACGTACAACAGACTCGCGGATTGCCGATACTTTACGCCGCTTTTCACGCCGCTTCGAGCGCCCATTGCACGTGCTCGCGCACCACGTGAGACGAGTCGTCGGCGCGGCGCTCGAGCGCCTCTACGATCGCCTTGCGAGCGTCCGCACTTAAAGTCTCGCGCGGCGCACGCAGCGCGTTGCCCATGCCCACGGCAAGATTGCGCAGCCAGCTTTCGTAGCCGATACGGCGGATCGCACTGCCCTGCATGCGCGTGTCGAACTCGTCCGCGCTCCAGCCGAACAGTTCCACCAGCGACGCGCGATCGAGCCCGTGCCGCACGTCGAAATCGCCGACCGGCGCAGCCTGCGCGAACTTGTTCCACGGACACACGAGCTGGCAATCGTCGCAGCCATAAACGCGATTGCCGATCAGCGGACGCATGTCGACGGGAATGCTGCCCTTCAGTTCGATGGTCAGATAAGAGATGCACAAGCGGGCATCCACCTTGTAAGGCGCGACGATCGCGCCTGTCGGACATGCGCCGATGCAGCGCGCGCAACTGCCGCAATGCGAGCCCGGCGTTTCAGGCGCGTGCTCGGGCGACGTCTCGGCGTCGGTCGGCAAAGGCACATCGACATAAATTTCGCCAAGGAAGAACAGCGAACCCGCATCGCGTTGCAGCAGCAGCGTATGTTTGCCGCGCCAGCCGATGCCGGCCTTTTGCGCAAGCTCCACTTCGAGCACCGGCGCGGAGTCGGTAAACACGCGATAACCGAACGCGCCGATCTCCGCCTGAATTTTCTCTGACAGATGTTGCAGACGGTTACGCATCACCTTGTGATAGTCGCGGCCGCGCGCATAAATCGACACCACCGCGGCCGACGGATCGGCCAGGCGCGCATGCTCGACAGCCCGCCAGTCCTCGCTGGGCGGCACTTCCTGCGGTTCGCTTTCGCCCGGCTTTCCGCTGATTGCATGGGCGGGCAAATAGGCGATGCGAGCGGTAATCACACGTAGCGTGCCGGCCACAAGCTCGGCAGGCCGCGCGCGTTTCATACCGTGTTTCGCCATATAATCCATCTCGCCGTGGCACCCCGCTTCCAGCCAGGCTGCAAGCGGCGCTTCGGCAGCGGAGAGATCGGTGTCGCTAATGCCGATCGCCCCGAAACCCAGTTCACGGCCCCACGTCTTGATGTTTCGCGCGAGCGCATGCAGCGCCGCTTCATCGAATTGACGCTCGGCGCGCGCCTCGTCGCAAGACGTCGGCGCATTGGGCGCAGGGGACACGGGAGACTCCGGACTTCGGTTCATCACGCCATTTTACGAGAATGCCTGACCATCCCGATCGCGCGATCGCGCCGCCCGCCGAAGTTCTGCTCGAACGCGCCTTCACGTTCGCGGACGAAGCCGCCACGCTCGCATTCGGCGAGCGCTTCGCACGGGCCATCGAAAGCGTCGCCGTCGCAGCACAAGGCCAGGTCAGCGGCCAGGGTGCTCAGGCATTCCACGGTCTACAAGTACAACTGGTCGGCGATCTCGGCGCCGGCAAAACCACACTCGTGCGCGCCACGTTGCGCGGCCTCGGTCACACGGGCCGCGTGCGCAGTCCCACGTACACGCTCGTCGAGCCCTACGTGCTCGAGCGACCCACTGGGGAACTCGCGCTTTATCACTTCGATCTGTACAGATTCACCGATCCGGCCGAATGGGCCGACGCCGGCTTTCGCGAGTATTTCGACAGCGGCGCGGTCTGCCTCGTCGAATGGCCACAACGCGCGGGGCGTCTTCTCGGCGTGCCGGATCTCGTCTTCTCGCTCGACCTGGATAGCGAGGGCGACGGCCGCGTACTCGTCGCACGGGCATACAGCGAAACAGGAAAGGCATGTCTCGAAAGATGTTGATCAAACCGTTCCGCTCGATCGAATCAGCGGCCACCGCAACGCATAACTGGCGGCGCCGGCAGATTCTGTGCGCGGGCGCATCCACGCTTGTGCTCGGTCTCGTCGCACCGCGTCTTGCACTCGCCAGCTCGGTGCTCGGCGTGCGCGTATGGCCCGCGCGCGACTACACGCGGGTGACGATCGAATCCGATCAGCCGCTGCAAAACGCGCAGCAGTTGCTTCAGGGTCCGGACCGGCTCGTGGTCGATCTCAGCGGCCTCGATCTCGACCAGGCGCTGAAGGACCTCGTCTCGAAGATCACGCCAAACGATCCGCAGATCCAGTCGGTGCGAGTCGGCCAGTTTCAGCCGCACGTCGTGCGTATGGTGTTCGACCTGAAGGGCTCGGTGAAGCCACAGGTATTCGCACTGCCGCCTGTCGGCGCGTACAAGTACCGGCTGGTGTTCGACCTGTATCCCGCCGTCGCACCCGATCCGCTGATGGAACTGCTCGCGCAGAGCGAGCGCAAGCAGCAAACGCTGAACGAAGAAAACAACGCGCCGCCGGCCACGTTGAGCGGCCCGGGCACCACGCCGCCGGTCGCCGACAACAGCGAAGCGTTCTTCGAGCGTTATGCGCAAAACGGCGGCAGCGGGTCGGCGCCGAGCGTGCAACGTCCGCCCGCGCACGGCGCACCGACGCCACTGCCGCCGATCCCGCCGATCATCGCGAAGCCGGCGACACCGGGCGCTCCCGCGTCGCCGCCCAGCGCAATCGCGCGCAATAAAGGCAGCGGTAGTAACGGTAGTAACGGTGGCAACAGCGCTAACAGCCTCGGCAACGACGACGACGCGAGCGACGACACCTACGCGTTCACCACGCCGAAGCCGGGCAAGAGCAACACGGTCCGCCTACTGACTGTCGCGATCGATCCGGGACATGGCGGCGAAGATCCGGGCGCAATCGGCGGCTCGGGCACTTACGAAAAGCACGTCGCGCTCGACATCGCGAAGAAGCTGCGCGCGAAGATCGACGCGCAGCCGAACATGCGCTCCATGATGACTCGCGACGCCGACTTCTTCGTGCCGCTGAACGTGCGCGTGCAAAAGGCGCGGCGCGTTGGCGCAGACCTGTTCGTGTCGATCCACGCGGACGCGTTCACCACGCCCGAGGCGCGGGGCTCGTCGGTGTTTGCGCTGTCGGAGCACGGCGCGTCGAGCGCAGCCGCGCGCTGGATGGCGAACAAGGAGAACTCGTCGGATCAGATTGGCGGCATCAACATCAAGTCCGCCGACGCGACCGTCAACCGCGCACTGTTCGACATGTCCACCACCGCGCAGATTCGCGACTCGATGCGCTACGGCAACTTCGTGCTGAAGGAGATCGGCGGAATCAACAAGCTGCACAAGGGCTCGGTCGAACAGGCGGGATTTGCGGTGCTGAAGGCGCCCGATATTCCGTCGATCCTCGTGGAAACCGCGTTCATCAGCAACCCGGACGAAGAACGCCGCCTGAACGACGACGCGTACCGCGACAAGATGGCGGACGCGATCATGACTGGCATCAAGCGTTACTTTGCGGCGAACCCGCCACTCGCGAAGAACCGCATGACGTGACGCGCGTATAGCGCCTTTTCACACGACGACGCATACGACGACAAAAAAACGGCCGCAGCAATGCGGCCGTTTTTCCTTCCCTTCTCGTTCAGTAGCGCGATTCAACGCGCCGGCGACAGGCGCTGAGCGACCCATCCGCCGAACACGTTGACCGCGAGACCTGCCATTACCAGTACCGCGCCGGCGATCTGCGCGCCGGAAAGCCGCTCATCCAGAAAGAGAGATGCAGACGCCAGGCCGACGATCGGCACGAGCAGCGAAAACGGTGCGACCTGGCTCGCCGGATAGCGCGACAGCAGACGGCTCCACAAACCGTAGCCGATCAGCGTGGCGATGAACGCTAGATAAACGATCGCGAAGATCGACATGGCGCTGATACCCGACAGCGCCGCAGCGATTCGCTGCGAGCCCTCCAACGCATACGACAGCGCCAGGAACGGCAGCGGCGGAATCAGGCTGCCCCACACCACGAGGCCGACCAGATCCACCTTGCCGACTTTCTTCGTGACGATGTTGCCGAGCGCCCACGAACACGCGGCGCACAGCGTGAGAAGGAAACCGGCGAGCGTCATGGCGTGACCGCCTTGCATGCCTATGACGGCGAGCCCGGCAGCTGCGATCAGCAAACCGGCGACGTTCGGCAAGCGGAAGCGTTCGTGCAGGAAAAACGCCGCAAAGATCAGCGTGAAAAATGCCTGCGCCTGCAATACGAGCGACGCGAGCCCCGCAGGCATGCCGACGTACATGGCCGAGAACAGGAAGGCGAACTGCCCCAAGGAGATCGTCACGCCGTATGCCAGCAGCCAGCGCCACGGCAATTGCGGACGCTTGACGAAAAATATCGCCGGAAACGCGGCGAGCATGAAGCGCAGCGCGCCTAGCAGCATGGGCGGCACGCCATGCAAGCCCACCTTGATTACAACGAAATTGACGCCCCACGCGATCACCACGATCAGCGCGAGCAGCAGGTCCCTGGGTGACATCCCAGTCTCCAATTGATTATTGAACCTGCCAGTTTAGCGGAGGGTGGCGGGACACGTGATTGTTCGTGCTACGGATTTTCGGAGCAGGACTGTGCTGCGAAACGTCGTCGTTGCGCCCTCCGCAGTAGAATCGTCCATTGAGAAATTTCTTCCTCCTTATTCAGCCGAGCCCGCCATGTCCTCTTCGATCAAAGCAGTTCTCAAACCGCATCTGCGCGATGTCGGCAGTCTGACTGTGCGGCGCGTGCTGCCTGCAATGGCCGCGCGGCTGATCGGACCGTTCATCTTTTTCGACCACATGGGACCGGCGACACTGCAACCGGGCGTCGGCCTCGACGTTCGTCCGCATCCGCATATCGGCCTTGCCACGGTGACCTTCCTGTTCGAAGGCGCGATCATGCATCGCGACAGCCTCGGCTCCGAGCAGAAAATCATCCCCGGTGACGTCAACTGGATGACGGCCGGGCGCGGCATCGTCCATTCCGAGCGCACGCCCGCCGAGGACCGCGCGAACGGCCAGACCATCCACGGCATTCAGACGTGGGTCGCGCTGCCGCTCGAAGACGAAGAGGTGGAGCCGTCGTTCGCGCATCACGCCGCCGACACGCTGCCGGTGGTCGAACGCAACGGCGTCACGCTGCGCGTGATCGCCGGCACGGCCTTCGGCGAAACGTCGCCTGTCACGACGTTTTCCGGCACGTTGTATGTCGCCGGCGAGTTCGCGCCGGGCAGCGCCTTCGCGCTGGAACCGGAGCACGAGGAACGCGGCGTGTATCTTGTCGACGGCGATCTGGAAATCGACGGCACGCCGCTCGAAGTCGGCCAGATGGCAGTGCTCGCGCTCGACGAGACCGTCACCCTCGCGAGCACGCACGGTGCGCGCGTGATGGTGCTGGGCGGCGAGAAACTCGACGGTGAACGCTTTATCGAATGGAATTTCGTCGCAAGCTCGCGCGAGAAGATTGAAGCCGCGAAAGTGGCATGGACCAATCAGGAGATGGGCAAAGTGCCGGGCGAAACCGAATGGATTCCGCTGCCGCAAAAACAATGACGGCCAGTCCCGGCGCGGCGCGGCGCGCATTGAACATTGAATCCACGCCGTTCGGCCCCAACTAGCAGACAAACCGTTTTTATCGACGAGGACGCAATGGACACCACTTTGGCCACATTTGAAAAGGACGTCATCACGGCGTCGACACTGGCCCCTGTGCTGGTCGATTTCTGGGCGCCGTGGTGCGGCCCCTGCAAGACGCTTGGCCCGATGCTGGAAAAGCTCGAAGCCGAAGCCGCCGGCAAATGGAAGCTCGTCAAGGTGAACGTAGACGAGAATCAGGAACTCGCCGCGCACTTCCAGGTGCGCAGCATCCCGCACGTCATGGCGTTTGCCGACGGCCAACCGGTGGATCAGTTCATCGGCGTGCTGCCTGAGGGCCAACTGCGCGAATTCATCGAGCGGCTCGTGCCGCAAGGCGCGGATGCCGCGCGTCTCGAGGCGCAGACCGCGCTCGAAGAAGGTCGCCGCGAAGACGCTTACGATGCGCTGGAATCCGCGCTCGCCTACGACCCGGGCTTCGACGAAGCACGCATGGATCGCATCGAGATGCTGCTCGACGACAACCGCATCGACGAGGCGCGCAACGAAGTCGATCTGCTGTCGCCGAAAACCACGCAAGGCATCGACGCGCGCTTCAACGCGATCAAGACGCGGCTCGACGCCGTGGATGCCGCCGCCGACCTGCCGCCCACCGACGCACTGGAAGCGCGCGTCGCAAGTCATCCGGACGATCTGGAGGCGCGTTTCGATCTGGCAAGCGCGCTGATCGCACGCCGCAAATACGAGGGCGCGCTGGAACATCTGCTGGGCATCGTGCAGCGCGACCGCACGTTCCGCGACGACATTGGCCGTAAGACCATGCTCTCCGTGTTCGATCTCGCCGCGCATCAGCCGGAGCTGGTGTCGCAATGGCGGCGCAAGCTAAGCGCGGCGCTGTACTGAAGCGCGGGTAGGCGCCCGCACCTCGCGTGCGGCGTCGGGCTGAATTCCGGCTCGTCCCGCACGCCGCTTGCCGCGCCAGAAACGCATCACCCCGCCTGTTTCGCCAAGGCACGCAGCACATGCGCGGCGGCGGCGAAACCAAAACTCGCCGTCACGCAAACGCTCGAACCGAAGCCCGCACAGTTCAGGCCGATCGGCCCCGTATGACCGGGCGACGTGGTGACGTGCTCCGCTTCCGCATCGATATCGCAGACCGCCGCCTCCGGGTAGATGAGCGGCTCGTCCGAATACACCGCGCTCACCTTGAATTTCGCTTTCGGCCCGCGCGGAAACCCATGCTGTTTCCGCAACTGCCCACGCACCTTGGACAGCAACGGGTCCTGAATCGTCAACGCGAGATCGTCGATGCGAATGCGCGTCGGATCCAGTTGACCGCCCGCGCCGCCAATCGTGATCAACGGCTGCTTGCGCTCGACGCACCACGCGATCAGCGCGGTTTTGGTGCGTACGCTGTCGATAGCGTCGATCACATAGTCGAAGCCGCCGCCGAGCGTCGTCGAGAAGTTGTCGGGCTCGACGAAGTCTTCCACGAGGCGCACGTCGCAGAACGGATTGATTGCCGCGATGCGCTCAGCCATCGCTTCGACTTTCGGTTTTCCGTAGTTGCCGTCAAGCGCGTGAATCTGCCGGTTGGTATTGCTCTCGGCGACATTGTCGAGATCGATCAGCGTCAGTGTGCCGACAGCGCTGCGCGCCAACGCTTCGGCCACCCACGACCCGACTCCGCCAATGCCGATCACCGCGACATGCGCGCTTTCGAAAGCGGCGAGCGCCGGCGCGCCGTACAGACGCGCAATGCCGCCGAAGCGCCGCGCACGGTCGGCGGTTTCACTCCCGTCGAGGCTGGTAGTAAGATCAGATTGCGCGGTGGTCGACATGATGGGACTCATTGAACAGGCAGGAAACGGACGCGCTTCTAGATCGCGCAGCCGTATTTTGCCTGAACGCCTGCATGAGCATTGCCGCCGCAATCACCCTGTCGCGCTCCGGGGCATTACCCGTTCATGCACGCCGGGCCTGCGTCGCGCTTGACCCAGTCGCGCGCAAAAAATTAATGCCTTAGCTATACTGCCCTGACTGTAGCGTTCGCATAACAACATGACCTCACTCGCCGAACTTCGAAAAAACTATTCGCTGGGTTCTCTGGACATCGGCGACGTAGATCGCAACCCGTTCCGGCAATTCGACGTCTGGTTTCAACAGGCTGTCGACGCGAAGCTGCCCGAACCGAACACGATGACGCTCGCCACCGTCGACTCGCGCGGCCGGCCTTCGGCGCGCATCGTGTTGATCAAGGGCGTCGACGAACGGGGCTTCGTCTTCTTCACCAACTACGAAAGCCGCAAAGGCCGCGAGCTAGCCACTAATCCTTACGCGAGCCTGCTGTTCTACTGGATCGAACTCGAGCGCCAGGTGCGCATCGAGGGGCGCGTCGTCAAAACGAGCGCGGAAGAAAGCGACGCGTATTTCGCGTCTCGTCCGGCCGGTTCGCGAATCGGCGCATGGGCATCGAATCAGAGTCAGGTGATTGAAAGCCGCTCGCAGCTCGAAACGCGCGAACGCGAAATGCGCCTGCAATATGGCGATGAACCTCCCCGTCCGCCGCATTGGGGCGGTTATCGTTTGGTGCCCGAAGCAATCGAATTCTGGCAAGGTCGGCCGTCGCGTCTGCATGACCGCCTGCTTTACACGCGCGTAAGCGAGAACAGCAACTGGCAGATCTCCCGTCTCTCGCCGTGAATCGACACAAACAATGCCGCCAGCGCGCAGCCAACGCAGCAGCGCGCGGCGCACGGATCGCATCTCGCGGCATGGGAGTCGCGCCGCATTGATTTGCGCTCCACACAAGCTTCGCTTTAGTTCAACGGACACGGAGAGATCGCATGTTCTGGGAGAAAAAGCTGGCGCAGTGGGTGGAAGAAGTAAAAACCAAGGCTGACTTACCAGCACGTCTCGTGCTGTGGGACGGCCAGCAACACGACTTCGGGCGGTTCGCCGCGCCTCAGGTCACGTTGCATGTGAAAAGCGCGACGGCGCTGCCTTACCTGCTCGAACCGAGCCTCGACAATCTGGGCGAGGCGTACGTCAAGGGCAAGATCGACATCGAGGGCAAGCTCTCGGACATCATCAACGTGGGCTATCAGCTCGCGCGCAATACCGTCACCAGTGCGAGCAAACTCGCACGCATGCGGCGCTATTTCCAGCATTCGAAAGCGTCGGACCGGAAGGCGATCCAGTATCACTACGACGTCTCGAACGAGTTCTACAAGCTGTGGCTCGACGAGAACATGGTGTACTCGTGCGCGTACTTCGAGAACGGCAACGAAGATCTGGCGACCGCGCAGATCAAGAAAATCGACCACATCCTCACCAAGATCCAGTTGCAGCCGGGGCAGCGCCTGCTCGACATCGGCTGCGGCTGGGGCGCGCTGGTGCTGCGCGCAGCGCAGAAATTCGGTGCGCAATGCGTGGGCGTGACGCTGTCGCAGAACCAGTTCGATCTCGCCACGGCGCGTGTGAAAGCTGCGGGCCTCGAAAATCAGATCGAGATTCGTCTGCAGGATTACCGCGACGTCGAAGGGCAATTCGACCGCATCACGAGTGTGGGCATGTTCGAGCACGTCGGACGCAAAAATCTGCCGGGTTATTTCAGGAAGATGCACGACCTGCTCGCCGACGACGGCGTCGCGATGAACCACGGCATCACGTCGAGCGACTCGGATAGTGGCGAAACCGCGCTTGGCGGCGGCGAGTTCATCGACCGTTATGTGTTTCCCGACGGCGAGTTGCCGCACATCAGCCTCGCGCTCGAATCGATGCAGCGCGGCGGGCTCGAAGCGGTTGACGTCGAAAGCCTGCGCCGTCACTATGCGCACACGCTCGACATCTGGGCGGAGAATTTCGAGGCGCATGCGGAAGAAGCCCGCAAGCTCGTCGACGACGAAAAATTCCGCATCTGGCGCGTCTATCTGGCCGGCTGTGCGTACGCATTCGAAAACGACGACGTCTCCATCTATCAGGTCGTATGCCGGAAGGCCGGCCGCAGTGCGAAAACCCTGCCGTGGTCGCGCCGCTACATGTACGAGAAGCCGCTGTGACGTGAGCGCCGCAGCGTCGTGCACCAGCGTGCCGCCGCGGCGCAAACTACTGAACAGCAGGTCGAATCTCGATGGGCCAGAGCGGGACAAGCGAAGTGGAACAGGCGCCGGGCGAGCCGGAAGCGCCACTCCAGGCGGACGTGCAAAGCGAAGCGGTACAGTTCGATCTATTCGGAATGCCGGTGGAACCGGCGGTCGCGTCGACGGTTGCATCGGCGGAAACCGAAGCGCGCGCGAAGCCCTTGCGCACTGTATCGGGCGATCCATTGCCGCACGCGCCGGAAGCCGCCTCTCAGTCTCCGGCCGCCAACTCCGCCCCTGTGCCGAAGCCCGCGAGCCGGCGCGGTGCGCGGGAGAAAGCCGCCGCCGCGTCGCTCTGGCAGCAGGACGGGCTGCAGGACGAGCAGCAGGACGAAGCGCCGACATCCGCCGCTGCAAACCCGCCGCCAGCCGATACGCCAAAGAAGCGGCGCACGAAGGAAATCCTCGCCGCCCCACCCTCACCGGAGGTACTCGCACTCGCCGCGCAACTGCCGCCGCACGTGCACCTCGGCACATCGACATGGTCGTTTCCCGGCTGGAACGGCATTGTGTACGGCGATGAGTACAGCAACAGCAAGCTCTCGCGCGACGGCCTCACCGCTTACGGCGCGCATCCGTTGCTGAAGACAGTCAGCATCGACCGGTCGTTCTATCAGGCGCTCACGGTCACCGAATATCTGCGCTACGCGCAGCGGGTGCCCGAGCATTTCCGCTTTATCGTGAAAGCGCCGATGACGATCACCGACGCAACCGTGCGCGCCGAACGCGGCGAGCCGGTGTCGCTGAACCCATGCTTTCTCAACGCGCAGATGGCGATCGACGACTTCGTCACGCCGTGTCTGGAAGGTCTCGGCGAAAAGGCCGGAGCGCTGGTGTTCCAGCTGTCGCCGCTGCCCGACCAGATGCTCGCGCAGCCGGCCGCGTTCATAGAACGGCTCGGCGACTTTCTGATGGCGCTGCCGAAGCTGCCGCAAGGCACCTGCTATGCAATCGAAATCCGCGACGCCAGTCTGCTCACGCCGCGCTTCATTCGTACGCTCAAAGCGGCGGGCGTGCGCTACTGCGTGGGCATCCATGCGCGGATGCCCGACCCTCTTCGGCAGGCGGCTGCGCTCGCGCTGCTGGACGGCGAACCGGCCGGGCCGCTAATCGTTCGCTGGAGCCTGCATGGCGGCTTCAAGTACGAGCAGGCGAAGGCGAAGTACGAGCCGTTCGACCGGCTCGTCGATCAGGACCCGGCGACGCGCGCGTCGCTCGCCGAACTGGCCGCGCGTTATGCGCTTGCCGGCCAGCCGGTGGTGATCGCGGTCAACAACAAGGCTGAAGGCTCAGCGCCGCTCAGTTGTGTGGAACTGGCGCGCGAGATCGTCGAAGCCTGTGCGCGGCTTGCACACGAGCACGAAGATCTCGGCGCACTCCCCGTCAGCTCGCCTTGATGCGGTGCGCGAACTTCTGGCGGAACTTCGCGACCTTCGGCGCGACCACGAACGAGCAGTAGCCCTGATTCGGATGCTGCGCAAAATAGTTCTGATGATAGGCCTCGGCGGGCCAGTAGTTGCCGTCGAGCGGCAGTACCTGCGTGACGATCTGGCCGTCGTAGATGCCCTGCGCGCCGATCTCGCGGATTGCCTGCAAAGCTGTCTCGCGCTGCGCGTCGGAGTGCGTGAAGATCACTGAGCGATATTGCGTGCCGACGTCGTTACCTTGACGGTTCAACTGCGTCGGATCGTGGATCGCGAAGAAAATATCCAGAATCTCGCGATAGCCGATCTTCGCCGGATCGAAGTCCACCTTGACGACTTCGGCGTGGCCCGTTGCGCCATCGCACACCTGTTCATATGTCGGACGCTGGGTCTCGCCGCCTGCATAGCCCGACTCCACGGAGTTCACTCCCTCGACGCCCAGATAGACCGCTTCGAGGCACCAGAAACACCCGCCACCCAAGGTGGCGACTTCGCCTGTCTGACTCATGCTGCTCGCTCCTTCAAGCTCGTGATCGGCCTATGCCGCTTCCGCTTCGCCATAGCGCTTATGGTGCCGGCGCAGTGTTCAGCTTAGCGGGTTTTGCGATGCGCCGTTCTGTGTCCGGCCGGTGCATCGCGATTGCAGTTAAAATTGGGGCAAATCGACGATTTTCACTATGACTTTCGAATTATCTGTTTCCCGCTGTGCGGGCAAGCGCTTTAACGCGGCCTCCCGTCTACGTGCATCCACGGCCTCCGCACAATGAAGCGAGCCAGCCCGCCTAATTTCGACCAGGCCGCCTTCCGGCAGGCGCTCAGCCAGTTTGCTACCGGCGTCACCGTGATCACAACGCGTGCGGCGTCCGGGCAGTTGATCGGCATCACCGCCAGTTCGTTTAATTCGGTTTCGCTCGACCCGCCGCTCGTGCTGTGGAGCCTCGCAACGCGCTCGGCGTCCATGCCGGTGTTCCGCACGAACAGCCATTACGTCGTCAATGTGCTGGCCTCGTCGCAACTCGATCTATGCAAGCGCTTTGCCACGGTCAAAGGCGATCGGTTCGAAGGCGTATCGCACGCGGCGGGCGACACGGGCATGCCGGTACTCGACGGCGCGCTAGCCTGGTTCGAGTGCCACAACCGCAGCCGTTACGAAGAAGGCGACCACGTGATTTTCGTCGGCGAGGTGGAGCGTTGCGGCGTGCATGAGAATGCGGCGGAGATCGCGCCGCTCGTGTTTCAGAACGGCCAGTTTCACGGGCTCAAACCGCTGTAACCGTTTTTAGCGCCTGCAACGGCGCCAACGCGAGGCCGCGCCTCAACGGTCGTTGTGCGGCGCGCCGTGCCCGCCGGTTTTCGTGACCAGCGACACCGGCACGCCCGAATCTTCCTTCAGAGTCTGCAGCACGATATTCGAGCGAATATCCATCACTCCCGGCGCCTTGTAGAGACGCTCCAGGACGAAATCCGAATAGTGCTTGAGGTTGTGCGCAAGAACGCGCAACAGGTAGTGCGTCTCCCCCGTCACCACAAAGGCGCCGACCACTTCGGGCCAATCGCGCAGCGCATCCGCAAAGCGCTCGTGCCAGTTCTGCTGGTCATTGCGCATCGACACCTGCACGAATGCTTCCAGTTCGAATCCCAACACCTCGCGGTTCAGACACGCGCGGTAGTGTTCGATGACACCCTGCTCTTCCAGTAGACGCAAGCGCCGCAGACACGCCGACGGCGACAGCGAGATGCGCTCCGCGAGATCGAGATTGCTGATTCGTCCTTCTTGCTGGAGCACCGCCAAAATACGGCAATCGGTGGCGTCGAGCGAGATCGCGTTCATATTCGGTCTCCCTTTCCCATTTGTCTCAAATTATGTTCCAAGACACGGCTCGGAAGGTGATTTTTTCGCAATCACATTTCGCGGTCAGACACCTATCATTCCCTATAGACATCAACCGCAGATGGAGACATGCAGACACTCTGGGACATCACCCCCGCCGTCGATACGGCAACGCCGGTCTGGCCTGGCGACACCCCGGTTGGCATCGAGCGCGTCTGGCGAATCGAGGCCGGCTCGCCCGTGAACGTCGCACGGCTGACTCTCTCGCCGCACACCGGTGCCCATACCGACGCCCCCTTGCACTACGACGCAGCAGGCGCCGCGATTGGCCATGTACCGCTCGACATCTACCTCGGACGATGCCGCGTGATTCATTGCATTGGCGCCTCGCCTGTTGTGACGCCACAACACCTGGATGGTTTGCAGAGCGACTTGCCACCGCGAGTCTTACTACGAACTTACAGAAATGCGCCGACTGCGGCGTGGGACAGCGGCTTCTGCGCCGTCGCGCCTGAGACGATCGACCTGCTGGCGGCGAACGGCGTGAAGCTGATCGGCATCGACACGCCTTCGCTCGATCCACAGGAATCGAAAACGATGGACGCGCATCACCGCGTTCGCGCGCACGGCATGGCTATTCTCGAAGGCATCGTGCTCGACGACGTCGCTCCCGGCGACTACGAGCTGATCGCGCTGCCGCTGAAACTGACCACGCTCGACGCAAGCCCCGTGCGCGCAGTGCTTCGCGCGCTCCCAGACGCGCACTGATTGTTGAATCCGCATCATCCGACTGAACGAGACCACCATGAAACACCGCGAAGAAGCATTGGCGCTCGATAGCGCCGACCCGCTCGCGACATTACGCGATCAGTTCGCGTTGTCGGCGACCACTATTTACCTCGACGGCAATTCGCTCGGCGTGCCGCCCGCCGCAGCGGCGCAACGTGCACAAACCGTGATCGCCGCCGAATGGGGCGAGGGTTTGATCCGCAGCTGGAACGCCGCGGGCTGGTTCGCGTTGCCGCGGCGCCTCGGCAACAAGCTTGCGCCGTTGATCGGCGCGGCTGAAAACGAAGTGGTCGTCACCGATACGATTTCGATCAATCTGTTCAAGCTGCTGTCCGCCGCGCTGCGGCTCGCGAACGCACGCGACCCGAAGCGCCGCGTGATCGTCTCGGAGCGCTCTAACTTTCCGACGGACCTTTACATCGCGCAGGGCTTGATCGAGCAGCTCGACCGCGGCTATGAACTTCGACTCGTCGACGACCCGTCCGAGTTGCCCGAGGCGATCGGCGAAGACACCGCAATCGCGATGATCACGCACGTCAACTACCGCACCGGCTACATGCACGACATGGCCGCGTTGACCAGACTGATCCACGACAAGGGCGCGCTGGCGCTGTGGGATCTCGCACATTCGGCCGGCGCCGTGCCGGTCGACCTGAACGGCGTGGGTGCCGACTACGCAGTCGGTTGCACGTACAAATACCTGAACGGCGGCCCGGGCTCGCCCGCATTCGTCTGGGTGCCGCAGCGCCATCAGAACGAGTTTGCGCAACCGCTCTCCGGCTGGTGGGGGCATCGCGCGCCGTTCAAAATGGACCCCGCGTATCAGCCCGACGACGGCATTGGCCGCTTTCTGTGCGGCACGCAGCCGATGGTCTCGATGGCGCTCGTCGAATGCGGACTCGATGTTTTCCTGCAGACCGACATGCAGGCGATTCGCCGCAAGTCGCTTGCGCTGACCGATCTGTTCATCGAACTGGTCGAGACACGTTGCAGCGAATTTCCGTTGAAGCTCGTCACGCCGCGCGCACACTCACAGCGCGGCTCGCATGCGAGCTTCGAACATCCGCATGGTTACGAGGTCATGCAGGCGTTGATCGCGCGCGGCGTGATCGGCGATTATCGCGAGCCGCACGTATTGCGCTTCGGCTTCACGCCGCTGTATACGCGCTTCGTCGATGTATGGGATGCCGTCGAAACGTTGCGCGAGGTGCTCGTGCGCGAGACCTGGCGAGCACCCGAATTCGCCGCGCGCGGCGCGGTGACCTGAGGAGCGCGCGATGAACGATCACATGCAAACGCCGGGCTTGCCCGAAGAAACGCCCGCGCAAGGATGCCCGTTCGGTCATGGGCGCGCTGCGTCCGCTTCCGCTGACGGGCCGGCTACAGAAGCTGCTTCAGCCGATGGCTGGCACGACGCACAACTCGACTTCTCCGAGTCGATGAGTTAC
Source organism: Paraburkholderia sp. 22098 (assembly GCF_052045935.1). NCBI lineage: Bacteria > Pseudomonadati > Pseudomonadota > Betaproteobacteria > Burkholderiales > Burkholderiaceae > Paraburkholderia > Paraburkholderia sp. 22098. Next base: position 277,994 of record NZ_JBQEPV010000003.1, read on the forward strand.
GGCGATTACCTGTCGCTCGGCACGGTGCTGGATGCGCAACATCCCTTGTCGCCCGATCACAACGAGATGCTGTTCATCATTCAGCATCAGACAAGCGAACTGTGGATGAAGCTCGCGCTCTACGAGTTGCGCGCCGCGCTGGGCGCTGTGCATCGCGATGAATTGCCTCCGGCGTTCAAGATGCTTGCCCGCGTCTCGCGGATCATGGAGCAACTGGTGCAAGCTTGGAGCGTACTTGCAACGATGACGCCTTCCGAATACACGTCGATGCGTCCTTATCTGGGCAGTTCGTCGGGGTTTCAGTCTTACCAGTATCGGCAGATCGAGTTTCTGCTTGGCAACAAGAACGAGCAGATGCTAAAGCCGCATGCGCACCGTGCTGAAGTGCTCGCCGAGGTGAAGGCTTCTCTCGAGTCCCCGTCCTTCTACGATGAAGTAGTGAAGCTGCTGGCGCGTCGCGGCTTTGCGATCTCGCCTTCGCGGCTCGCGCGCGACTGGACGCAGCCGACGGTTCATGATGCTTCCGTTGAAGCGGCCTGGCTGGAGGTTTATCGCAATCCTTCGAAGCACTGGGAGTTGTACGAGATGGCCGAAGAACTGGTCGATCTCGAGGATGCTTTCCGGCAGTGGCGCTTCAGGCATGTGACTACGGTCGAGCGGATCATTGGATTCAAGCAGGGCACGGGGGGGACCAGTGGGGCGCCGTATCTGCGCAAAATGCTCGACGTGGTGCTGTTTCCTGAGCTTTGGCATGTCAGGACTATGTTGTAGTTGTGTTGTAGTTGCTGCGCGCTGCCTCGCACGGGGCAGCGCGCATAAACCACGGTGACATCAAGGAACGGCCAAGGGTTGAAGAACAACAATTGCCACGAGCCCCCAATCACCTCGCAGTAAATCCCCCATCGACAGCCAACGAAACCCCACTCACCATAGAAGCCGCATCGCTCAACAAGAACGCCACGACCGAAGCCACTTCAGCGGGTTCGGCGAACCGTCCGAGTGGAATAGCCTTGAGGGCAGGCTCGCGCTTCACAGGATCGCTCCAGGCCTGCACCGCCATAGGTGTCAACGTCACAGTGGGATTAACGCTATTCGCGCGAATTCCGAACGGCCCCAATTCGATGCACAAGGCCCGCGTCACCGCATCCATTGCCGCTTTTGAAGCCGAATAGCTCAGATGATCGTCGAGCGCGACGAGCGCCGCCTGACTCGACACGTTGACGATGCTGCCAGCCCGCTTCGCCTCGATCATTCCTCGCGCGACATGCTTCGCAACCAGCACTGCGCCGCGCGTGTTCACTGCCATCACGCGATCGAAACTCGCGGCCGTGGTATCCACTGCCCGTTCGAGCAACGCGATTCCTGCGCAATTCACGAGACCGTCGAAAGGGCCGAGCGACGCGAACGCATCGTCGATTGCAGCTTCATCGCTTACGTCGAGCATCAACGGCTCGCAGCCGGTCTCTTCAGCGAGGCGCGCAAGCTCGCTGACACTGCGCGCCGCCGCCACCACGTTCGCGCCGCAAGCGCACAACATCTCGACCGTCGCGCGGCCGATTCCGCTCGAAGCGCCCGTCACCAGTATCGAGCGGCCAGAAAAATCGAAAGTAGCATTCATGATGTTTGCAAGCGATGCATGACCGGCTTCAATGCCGGATAGAGATCCGTGTAGATACCGAAGCGCTGTTCATAGAGCGCCATTCGCGCGGCGTCCGGCTGCGCACGCTCAACCAGCGTGACCCATCCTCCCTGCGCCGCTTCCTGCGAAATCAGTCCGACGCCCAGCGCCGCGAGCAATGCGGCGCCCATGGCCGCCTCCACTTCCTGCTCGATGGTGTAGACCGGATAGCCGGTGATGTCGGCGATGATCTGCATCCACAAGTCGGAATGCGCCGCGCCGCCGACCACCACCAGCTTGTCTTCCAGCGACTGCGCGCCCTTGCGGCCTGCCTCTATGTTGTGCTTCAACGCGAACGACACGCCCTCCAGTACCGCGCGATAAAGATGCGCGCGCGTATGGAACAGACTCAGCCCGACGAATGCGCCGCTCGCCTTTGCGTCCCAGACCGGACTGCGTTCGCCCATCAGATACGGCAAAAACATCACGCCATCTGACCCGGCCGGCACCTTCGCGGCGTTGTCTTCTAGCAGCCGATGCGGATCGCCATGAGGCGTCGCGCGCGCGGCTTCGATTTCCGCATGGCAGAACTGATCGCGATACCAGGTCACGGACGCCCCGGCGGTAATCGCACCGCCGAATACATAAATGTCGCGCTGGCCGTTGAAAACGTGAGGCATGCTGATCAATCCGTGGCGGGCGTCCACCGTCTGATTGATGTATCCCCAGCACATGCTCGTGCCGATCATCGCCACATGCTGCCCCGCGCGGCTCACGCCGGCCGCGAACGTTGCGACGGCTGCGTCCACACCGCCCGCGACGATCGCCGTGCCTGCGGCGAGTCCCAATTCTTCGGTCCACTGCGACAGCAGGCTGCCGACGACTTCGGACGATTCAACGAGGCGCTCCGGCATCATCGTTGCGGGAATGCCGAGCATGTCGAGCGCCTCGTCCGACCAGTCGCGCTTCGCGATGTCGTAAATACCGCCGATATTGCCCGCGGAACTGTGGTCGACGGCAATCTCGCCGGTCAGCATGTAGATCACATACGCATTCGGCGGAAGAAAATAACGTGTTTGCGCCCATACGTCCGGCTCGTGATCGCGCAGCCACAACATCTTCGTGTAGCCGTAATAGCTGTCCACGCCGTTGCCGGTGATCGTATAAAGCCGATCGAGGTCGACGTTGTTGCGCACCCACTCGACCTGATCGGTCGCACGCCGGTCCATCCATATCAGGCAGGGATAGAGTGGACGCATATCGCTATCGACAGGAATGCCCGAGCCGCCATACAGACTGCTCACGCACACGGCCTTGATGGTATTTGCCGCAACGCCCGCCTCCTGTGCCTTGCGAACGCACGCGGCAATGCATTCCGTGACCGCCTTGAACCACACGGCGGGCCACTGTTCCGCCCATAGCGGCCTGGGCGTATCCGGCTGATAGCTCGACGCATGGTGCGCGACGATGGCGCCATGTTGATCCACGAGCAGCGCCTTCGTGCTCTGCGTGCCGATATCCACGCCGATGACGTAATCCATACAGTCTCCGTTTATATGCCGCTCCGGTTTCCGCCCAGGCGCAGGCTCAAGCGCGCGGCTTCATGAGTACTTTGATCGAATCGAGCGAATTGGCGATCTTGATCGCCTCATCCCATTCTTCCAGCGAAAAGCCGTGCGTGACAATTCCTTTCGACGTAACGAGCCCGCGCGCGAGCAGATCGATCGCAATCGGATAGCAATACGGCCCGAGATGCGCGCCGCGCACATCGAGTTCCTTGCGATCGCCGATCACCGACCAGTCGAGCGTCGTATCCGCGCCAAACACCGAGAACTCGACAAAGCGCCCGAGCTTGCGGATCAGATCCATGCCCTGATTCACGCCGATCGGCGCACCGGTTGTTTCAATATATACGTCGCAGCCGTAGCCGTCGGTAAGCGAATGGATGATCGCGAGCGCGTCGTCAGTTTTTGGATTGATCGTGACATCCGCGCCGTATTCGCGCGCAAGCGCGAGGCGTTCTTCCACGAGGTCGATCACCACGAGCTTCTTCGGCGTCTTCAGATGCGCGACTTGCGTCATCATCAATCCGAGCGGCCCCGCGCCGGCAATCACGACGACGTCGTCCAGCTGCAACTCGCCGCGATTGACGGTGTGAATCGCGCACGCGAGCGGCTCGATGATCGCAGCGTCTTCAAGTGAGATACCGTCGGGAATCTTGTGGACGATCGCGGTCGGCGGAATACGCATGTACTCGGCCATGCCGCCGTCCGCGACTTCGCGCTGGAACCCGAAGATGTTGTGCACTTCGCACATCCAGTATTGGCCCGACTTGCAATAGCGGCACTTTGCGCACGGCACGATCTGTTCCGCGATCACACGGTCGCCGACCTTAACGCCGAAATGCTCGGCCGCGCCGTCTCCGAGTTCCTGCACGAAGCCGAAGAACTCGTGGCCCGGAATCACCGGCGCCTTGACCCACGGGCTTGGACCGCCCCAGAACATCTTCGCGCCCGAATGGCATTTGCAGTCGCTCGCGCAGATGCCGCACGCGGCGATACGGATCACCAGTTCGTGCGCTCCCGCACGCGGTTTCGCTACCTGTTCCACGCGATAGTCCTTCGGTGCGTGGCAAACAATCGCTGTCATGTTCTGCTGGTCGGATGAAGTAGATTGATTCGTCATTGCAAATCCTGCCTGAAGTGGAGATCAGATGGAAATTCGAGCCTTACTTTCTACGGTCACGGCTGATGTAAATCGCGAGCAGAATGATTCCGCCCTTGATCACGTTCTGCACATACGGATTGACGCCGACCATGTTCAGCCCGTTGTTCAACACGCCGAGCAGCAGCGCGCCGATCAACGTGCCGATGATCGAGCCGCGTCCGCCGGAAATCGAAGTGCCGCCCATTACCACGGCGGCAATGGCGTCGAGTTCGAAACCCACGCCCGCATTCGGCTGGCCGCTCATCAAACGTGCGGTCAATACGATGGCGGCGAACGAGGACGTCAAACCTGCGATCGTGTAGACGATCAGCTTTACGCGCGCTACGCGCACGCCGGATAGACGCGTCGCCTGTTCATTGCCGCCGATCGCATACACGTAGCGGCCAAACGGCATGCGCTCCAGAAACACCCACGCGATGACATAGATCACCGCCATGATCACGACCGGCGCCTGGATGCCGAGAATCTTGCCGCTGCCGAAAAAGCTGACCCAGTCGGGCAAACCGTCGATCGGATAGCCGCCTGTGTAGATCAGCGCCAGACCGCGCGCGATGCCCATGGTTGCAAGCGTCACGATGATCGGCGGCATGCCGGCGAACGCGACGAAGAACCCGTTGGCCGCGCCGAAGCCGAGGCCGACCGCAACGCCCACCGCCAACGCAGCAAGCGCATTCATGCCGGCCACCATCAAGCCGGCGGCGAGCGTGCCGGCCAGAGCCATCACGGAGCCCACGGACAGATCGATGCCGCCAGTCAGAATCACGCACGTCATGCCGACCGCGATGATTGCGTTGATCGACACCTGGCGCAGCACGTTCTCGATGTTGGCGCCCGAGAGGAAGCTGTCGCTCGCGAACACCATGACGATGCAGACAACGAGCAAGCCGATGAACGGATAAAACAGCGTGGAGCGCTTCAACGCGGCCCATGTAAAGCGCACCGGCGCGCCGGGCGTGTCACTACTGACGGTCGATGTTTTCGGCGAAGAAGAAGGATTAGGCGTGTTCATGCTGGGCTCCACGAGTGCCGGCGGTTGCATAGGTCATCACGGCGTTAGAGTCGATCTGGTCGCCTTCGAGCAGTGCTTCGATGCGACCCTGGCGGAACACGGCGACGCGGTCGCACATGCCGACGATCTCCGGTAGTTCTGACGAAATCATGATGATCGAATAGCCTCGCGCAGTGAGTTCGCGCATCAGCAAATAGATCTCCGCCTTCGCGCCGACGTCGATGCCGCGCGTCGGTTCGTCGAAAATCAGAATGTTGGTGTGATGGTTCAGCCAACGCGCAATCACCACTTTCTGCTGGTTGCCACCCGAGAGCGTCGCGACTTCGGTGTGCATGGTCGGCGCTTTCACACCCACGCGCTTCATGATGTCGGCGGTGGCGCGCGCTTCGCTGCGCTGATCGATAAAGAACCGCAGCGAGCGATACTTGCCGAGGTTGTTGATCGAGATGTTCTGCTTGATCGAGAAGTCCGTAATCAGCCCTTCCGTTTTGCGGCTTTCAGGAAGAATCCCCACGCCCGCGCGCAGTGCGTCGGCCGGATCGGAGAGATTGGCAGCCTCGCCGTTGATGCGAATCTCCTTCACGTAGGCCGGATCTGCGCCGATCACGGCGAGCGCGGTTTCGGTGCGGCCCGAACCGACCAGTCCGGCGAAGCCGAGAATCTCGCCTTCGCGCAGCGTGAATTGCAGCATCGGGCTGTCTTTCAGCAGCTGCAGCTTCTGCACGTCCAGCACGATTTTCGCGTCGGGCCGCAACGGCGGCTTTGGCGGAAAGCTGCTTTCGATGCGGCGCCCCACCATCATCTCGACGAGGCGGCCCACGTCGGACTGCGCAACTTCGGTCATGCCGACATACTGGCCGTCGCGCAACACCGTGATGCGATCGCATACTTCGAAAATTTCTTCGAGGTGGTGAGAGATGAAAATCATCGCCACGCCCTGCTTTTTCAGGTCGCGCATGATTGCAAAGAGATGCTCCGCTTCGGCAGGCGTGAGCGTCGCCGTCGGTTCATCGAGAATAAGGATGCGCGCTTCGAGCGACAACGCCTTGCCGATTTCGACGAATTGCTGCTGCGCGACCGAGAGCTCGCGAATAGGCACCGACAGGTCGATCGAAACGCCAAGCCGCCCGAAGATTTCCGCAGCCACGCGCCGCATCCCGCCGCGATTGAGCAGACCCAGGCCATTCTTCATTTCGCGGCCGAGGAACATGTTCTCCACGGCGTTCAAATACGGAATCAGACTGAATTCCTGAAATACGATGCCGACGCCCGCAGCCACCGCATCGTGATAATTCGCAAAGTGGCGCGGATCGCCTTCGATCGTGATCGTGCCTTCGTCCGGCTGATAAATGCCGCACAAGATTTTCATCAACGTCGATTTGCCCGCGCCGTTCTCGCCGAGCAGCGCATGAATCTCGCCGCGTGCGATCTCGAGGTGAATGCCTTGCAACGCCTTCACGCCGGGAAAGCTCTTGGTGATGTTGTCGAGCTTGAGTATCGTGTCCATCGGGTGCTCCATCACTGCCCGCCGCCGCGCATCAGGATCGAAGCGCGGCAGCGGGCATTCGGCTTACCAGCTAAAACCCTTGGCATTGCTCTTGTCGATCATCTTCACGTCGACGGGAATCGCTTTCGGCACATTGGCGCCCCACTTCTTCGCGTACGCGATGCCCAGTGCGATACGCACCTGGTCAGCAGGAAATTGCGCAGACGTCTCGACGAATTTCGAATTCGGCTTCTGAATCGCGGCAATCGCTTCGGGCGCACCGTCGACGCTCGTCAGCTTGATGTCTTTGCCCGACGACTCGATCGCCGATAACGCGCCCATCGATCCGCCGTCGTTCACGCTGAACACGCCCTTCAGATTCGGATGCGCCTGGATCATGTTTTCGGTCACCGAGAGCGCCGTCGCGCGTTCCTGCTTGCCGTTCTGCGTATCCACGAGCTTTACGCCGGGCGACTTCGCAAGCGCGGCCTTGCAGCCGCGCACGCGCTCGAGAATCGGCACGACCGGAATGCCGTCGAGAATCGCCACTTCGCCGCTGCCGCCGATCGACTTCGACAGATACTCGCAGGCCATCTGTCCAGCGTCGAAGTTCTTGGAGCCGACGAACGAGTCGACCGGACCATTCGCGTTCGCATCCACCGCGACGACCACGACGCCCGCTTTCTTCGCCGACGTTACCGCCGATTGAATGCCGGTCGAATCGGTCGGATTCACGAGCAGAATGTCGATCTTCTTCTGCAGCATGTCTTCGACGTCGCTCACCTGTTTGCTCACGTCGTGATGCGCGTCGGTCACGATCACCGTCGCGCCGGTCGACGCGGCCGCGTCGTTGAGCGCCTTCTGCATCGTCACGAAGTACGGGTTATTCAGTTCCTGAAACGTCATGCCGATCTTTAGCGGCGCCGCCTGCGCGGCAGGCGCCGCGATCATGGACAGGCTGAATGCGAGGCTCGCGAACAACGCGCCGCGCCGCGCGAAAGTATTCAACGATGCGTGTTTGAAGGTGGTTTGCGTCATGGTTGTCTCCGTTCTTGAAGTGAGCACGTCCGTCACGCTGCCGTCGGGCAGCGCGATACGTGTTGAAACACAGGTGAAGCAGAACGCCTTGCTGGCAAGCGAGGCGTATGAACAACGTAGGCGTTACGTTGGCGGATACGCAGAGGCGGCAGGACGCGGCAGACCCGGCGCGAGCACGATGGCGGGCGCATCGTCGATGCCAGCGCCACGCGCCGCGGCTTCTTCCGATGCATCGCGGCTCGCGTCGTTCAGTTGCTGATAACGGCGGAACCTCGAAGGCGCCATGCCTTTCACCGCGAGAAACTGCCGGTTGAAATTCGACAGGTTGTTAAAGCCCGCTTTGAAGCAGATGTCGGTGACGCTGAGCTCGCTATCGGTGAGCAACTGACATGCGAGATTGATGCGCATGCGGTTCACGTATTGCACGAACGGCAAGCCCGTATGCCGGCGGAAATAACGCGAAAAGGCGCTCACGCTCTGACCGGCCAGTTGTGCGAGATCCGATTCCCGCAACTCGTTCGCGAGGTTCTTGCCGATATACGAGAGCACATGATTGATGCGCGTCGATGCAAAGCCCGTTGAGTCGGCCTGATACGCGGGACTCGCAAGCGTCTCGCGATCTTCTGCGCCCATCAGGATTTCGAGCATCGACATGAAAAGTACGAGACGGCGCAGTCCGCGCGCCGCCAGCAATTCGAGGAAGAGCGGATGGATCGCGGCGCTCGTGCGGGCGCCGAACGACACGCCGCGGCGCGAGTCGGCGAGCAGCGCCTCGACCTGACGCCACTCGGGGAAACTTTCGAGGCAGCTCGACACGAACTCCTGGCCGAACTGCACGACGAGATTGCGCTGCGCGATGCTCTCGCCTTCGGGCACGTCGCTCACCCAGTTGTGCGGCAGGTTCGGACCCATCAACACGAGGTTGCCCGGCGCGAAGCTGCTGATGTGATCGCCGACGAACATCTTGCCCGTGGTCGCCACGATCAGATGAATCTCGTACTCCGGGTGAAAGTGCCAGCGTACCGTGCGATACGGATAGCCGTGCGACCACACTTTGAACGACTCGTCGCGGCGTACGGCCACGATCTCCAGATCGGGTTGCACTGTCTGCCTCCATGATGCGGCTCACAAGGATGCCGCTCGTCTTCTTCGTGTACAGCGAAAAGTAGCCTCCAAACGCGTAAGCCACCACTAAAAATGAGACTGCGGACCGATACTTTTTTGCATTCGGGTAAGTCCTGGCGGGCTCGACGTCAAGAATGATGCAATGCAAAAACGTGCGACGAAGCGCGTCGCGCGGCCATTCAACGTGTCAGGCGACTATGCTGCGCCGCGCTGCGCCACGAAAACCCTGTGAAGCTGCCTTGACTTTCATATCGCCGGGTACGATCATTCGCTCACATACAGAGCAAATGCTCTAACTGAAGAAAAGACGCGCGCGACAAGCCGCGCGAGCCAGATACATGGAGACGCACATGAGCAGCGGGCAAGATAGCGGCGCGGCCGCACACGTAATCCTGCATATCGGCGCGGGATCGTTCCATCGCGCGCATCAGGCGTGGTATCTCCACAGGTTGAACGAAGCGAATCTGCCGGGCGAACCGCACTGGTCGCTCACCGTGGGCAATATCCGCAGCGACATGAACGCGGTGCTCGAAGCGCTCGCAGCACAAGATGGTGTCTATACGCTCGAAACCGTCACGCCTCAGGGCGAACGCGCGTATGAGACGATCCGCTCGATCGAGCGCGTCGTGCCGTGGACCGAAAGCCTCGACGCGCTGATCGAAGCCGGTGCCGACCCGGCCTGCAAGATCATCTCGTTCACGGTGACCGAAGGCGGCTACTATCTCGACGAACATGACCAGCTCGACACGGCCAACCCCGATCTCTCGACCGACCTCAAAGGCGGACATACCACTATCTACGGCGCGCTCGCGGCGATTCTCGAAGCGCGCATGAAAAACGGCGCGGGTCCGGTCACGCTGCAAACCTGCGACAACCTGCGGCGCAACGGCGAGCGTTTTCATGCGGGCATGAGCGCGTTTCTCGAACTACGCGGCGCGGGCGAACTGGCGCAATGGTTCGACGACAATACCGCGTGTCCAAGCTCGATGGTCGACCGCATCACGCCGCGCCCGACACCTGACGTGAGAGAACGTGTGAAGGCCGCGACGGGCGTGGACGACGCGTGCCCGGTAATGGGCGAAGCGTTCATTCAATGGGTGATCGAAGAGCGCTTCATAGCGGGCCGCCCGGCATGGGAGAAAGTCGGTGCGGAACTGGTCGATTCGGTACTGCCGTACGAAGAAGCGAAGATCCGCATACTCAACGCGACGCATAGCTGCATCGCGTGGGCCGGGACGCTGGTCGGCCTGAACTACATCCACGAAGGCACGCAAGACGCAGACATTCGCAAGTTCGCGTTCGACTACGTGACCGAAGACGTGATTCCCTGCCTCTCACCGAGTCCGCTCGACCTGGAGCGTTATCGCGATGTCGTGCTCGAACGCTTCGGCAATCCTTATATCCAGGACACCAACCAGCGCGTCGCCGCCGACGGCTTTTCCAAACTGCCTGGCTTCATCGCGCCGACGCTCGCCGAATGTTTCGAGCGCGGCGTAACGCCCGCAGCCACCGCGATGCTGCCGGCACTCTTCTTCCGCTTCCTGGAGCGCTGGCAGGCGGGCACGCTGCCTTACACGTATCAGGACGGTGTGATGGACGAGCGCGTCGCGCGCGGCTTCTTCGCCGCGCCCGATCCTTTGCAGGCATTCGCGGCAGATCGCCTGCTGTGGGGCAGCATGGCGCAAACGCCGGAGCTGGAATCTGCTTTGGCCGGTGCATTGGCGCGTGTCGACGTCTGGCTCGCCAAACGCGCGCACGCGTAATAAACACCGTACATCCACGTTCGAATTCACGCGCGGTGCCAGGCTTAATGCGCATGGCACCGCGCGCCGTGTGCGGCTAAAGTAGCGCATCTCTAACGACGAAGGTTTTCCGCCCATGTATCTCGGCATCGACCTCGGTACGTCCGAAGTGAAAGTCCTGCTGCTCGCCTCCAACGGACGCGTGATCGGCACCGCAGGCTCTCCGTTCACGGTTTCGCGTCCGCATCAACGCTGGGCGGAGCAGAATCCCGAAGACTGGTGGGCCGGCACGCAGAGTGCGCTCGCCGCATTGCGCGCGAAACATCCGGACGAGTTCGCCCAGATTCGCGGCATTGGCCTTTCCGGGCAGATGCACGGCGCCGTGCTGCTGGATGCCGAAGACCGCGTGCTGCGGCCCGCGATTCTCTGGAACGACATGCGCAGCGACAAGGAGTGCGCCGAACTCACGGAACGCGCGCCAGACCTGCATAGCGTCGCAGGCAATCTCGCCATGCCGGGTTTCACCGCGCCGAAACTGCTGTGGGTCGCGCGTCACGAACCCGACATCTTTGCGCGGACCGCGTGCGTGCTCCTGCCGAAAGACTACCTGCGTTTGCAACTGACAGGCGGCAAGGTCTCCGACCCGTCGGATGCGGCCGGCACGCTGTGGCTCGACGTCGCAAAACGCGACTGGTCCGATTCGCTGCTTGCGGCCTGCAACATGACACGCGCGCAGATGCCGAGCCTCGCCGAAGGCAGTGCGCCGTCCGGCACGTTGTTGCCGGAACTCGCGCGCGAATACGGTCTGGCCGACGGCGTGATCGTCGCGGCGGGCGGCGGCGACAACGCAACCAGCGCAATCGGCATCGGCGCGACGCAGCCGGGCGATGGCTTCGTGTCGCTCGGCACGTCCGGCGTATTGTGCGTGGTCGGCGACAGCTTCCGGCCGAATCCTGCTTCCGCTGTGCACGCGTTCTGCCACGCGATTCCAGACCGCTGGCATCAGATGAGCGTGGTCTTGTCGGCGGCAAGCTGTTTGCGTTGGGTGTGCAAGCTCACCTCGACCGACGAACCCACGCTGCTCGCTGAAATAGAAGCACTGCCCGCAGAAGCGCTCACCACCGCACCGCTCTTCTTGCCGTACCTGTCCGGCGAGCGCACGCCGCACAACGACCCGTATGCGCAAGGCGTGTTCTTCGGCATGAACCACGCAACGGATCGTGCGCTGCTCGGCTACGCGGTGCTCGAAGGCGTGACACTCGCACTCACCGACGGTCTCGACGCGCTGCGCGCAGCCGGCACCGAAGCAAAGGCGCTGTCGCTGCTCGGCGGCGGCGCACGCAGCGACTACTGGGCACAGTTGCTTGCCGACGCGCTCGACACCGCCACGCGCAAGCATGGCGGCGGCGAGACGGGTGCGGCGCTCGGCGCGGCGCGTCTCGGCTGGCTCGCGGCGGGCGGCGACCCGGCAACCGTGCTCAGCAAACCGCCGATCGAAAAGGAGTTCACACCGAACCCGCGCCGCCACGCTGAATTGCGGACGCGACTCGACGCATATCGTGCGCTGTACCGTCATGTGCGGCCGCTATTCGACCCCGCGCGCGAGCGGCTCGCCTGAACGCATAGCAACAGCGCAAACCGCAACCGGCGGCGCCTGAAGGCGAGCGCCGGCTGCCATTATCGGCGCCCTTCAAGCGAATCGTCACCGTGCCCAAGTCCACAGAAAAACTAGATCTTGCTACTCGCGCCGCGTGGCTCTACTACGTCGCGGGCAATACCCAGAACGAGATCGCCGAGAAGCTGCAGGTGTCGCGCCCGGTCGCGCAACGGCTCGTCGCGTTCGCGGTGGAAAAAAATCTGATCCGCGTACGTGTCGATCACCAGTTGGCGGATTGTTTGTCGCTCGCCGATCAGCTGTCGAAACGCTACGGTCTCGCAATGTGCGAGGTGGTGCCGATCGACAGCGACACGCCTGATGAGGTCGATCGCAAACTCGCGGTCGCGGGCGCGCAGGTCATGGAACGTTACCTCGCCGAAGAAAAGCCGATGGTGGTCGCGGTGAGCAGCGGCCGGACACTCAAAGCCGCGGTCGATCAGATCGCGCAGCTAGACCGTCCGCAGCATCGGCTGGTGTCGATGGTCGGGGCCATCGCTCAGGACGGCTCCTCGAACCGCTATGACGTCGCGCTGCACATTTCGGAGAAGACCGGAGGCAAGCATTTTCTGCTGCCCGCGCCGTTGATTGCCGATACCGAGGCCGAACGCGCGCAGTGGTGCAATCACCGGCTCTATCGGATCGTCGAATCGCTATCGGCGCAGGCTGACGTCGCGTTCGTAGGCATCGGCAATATTGGGCCGAAATGCCCGTTGCACGAGGACGGCTTCATTACGTCGGCGGAAGTGAAGGAACTGATGCAGAACGGTGCGGTGGCCGAAATGCTCGGACTGCCGATCGACGCGGCCGGTGCCCGCGTCGAATCGCCGACTGGCCGGCGCGTGACGAGCATTGAAATCGATTCGCCGCCGCTGCGGCCTACCATTGGTTTCGCGGGCGGCAAGCGCAAGCGTGAAGCACTGATCGCAGTGCTCAAGGGCGGCTGGCTGTCGGGGCTCGTTACCGACGAACTGTGCGCGCGGGCTGCTCTCGAAGCGTAAAGAGCGCCAGCACGTTTGAGCGGGGCGTTCGCTTGAGCGCGGCCCCACACGCGCAGGCCACTGCGCCGTTGAAACAAACAGCGGGAAGGCCGCACTCGCGCCTTCCCGCCACGTCAAGCCGCCAATACTTCGACGATCTTGCGCTGGAACGCCTTGCCTTCGCTATCGAACAGATGGCAATGCTCGGGCGTCGCGCCGAGCTTTTGCGTCTCGCCCTTCGCATGACGTTCAAGCGGCGGAATGCGTGCAATCAGACCGTCCGGCGCGACGCTCGACTCCGCGTACAGATACGCTGCGTCGCCGAGCGATTCGACGGCCATCGTGCGAGCCGACACACCGTCGTCCGTCATACCGACATGCAAGTGCTCGGGGCGGATGCCCACCGTCACTTTGTCGCCCTGCTTGACCGCGCCAGGCTCTACCGCGACGCGTTGTGTCTCGCCGGTTTCATAGCGCACCGTCACGCCGTCGTGCGTGACCGATTGCACGACGCCTTCCATGAAATTCATTTTTGGCGAGCCGATGAAACCCGCGACGAAACGATTGGCCGGCGCGTGATACAACATGGTCGGACTGCCGACCTGTTCGAGGTTGCCCGCAGACAGCACGACGATCTTGTCGGCGAGCGTCATCGCTTCGACCTGATCGTGCGTCACGTAGATCATCGTGGTCTTCAGCTCGTCATGCAGGCGCGCAAATTCCAGCCGCATTTTCACGCGCAACGCGGCGTCGAGATTCGACAGCGGTTCGTCGAACAGAAATACTTTCGGCTTGCGGGTGATCGCGCGGCCGATTGCGACGCGCTGGCGCTGACCGCCCGATAGCTGCTTGGGCTTACGGTCCAACAGATGATCGATATGCAGAATCTTCGCCGCGTTGCGCACGGCCGCGTCGATCTCCGGCTTCTTCGTGCCGGCGAGCTTCAGGCCGAACGCCATGTTGTCGTACAGCGTCATGTGCGGATACAGCGCGTACGACTGGAACACCATCGCAATACCGCGCTTCGCTGGCGGCACGTCGTTCATGCGCGTGCCGTCGATGGTGAGGTCGCCGCCGCTGATATCTTCGAGGCCGGCGATCATCCGCATCAGCGTCGATTTACCGCAACCGCTCGGACCTACGAACACGACGAATTCGCCGTCCGCGATGTCGAGGTTGATGTCGCGCATCACTTCGGTGTCGTCGTAGGCCTTCCGGATATTGCGCAGAGTTACGCTTGCCATGATGTGTCTCCGTGTAATGCTGTGTGTTGCTTGTGTGTTGCCACGTTGCGTTTGCGTTTGCGTTTGCGTTGCGTTTGCGCGTTGCCAGCTTTGCTGGTCGCACGTTCGTCGTGCATCGTGCGCCGAGCCGCTCGCGCTTACGGCGCCGCGGCCGTCGCGCTCAACGTCCACTGCGCGACCAGTTCCGGCAGCTGATGCATGTCGTCGAATACATGCCGGGCACCGGCCGCATGCAGTTTGTCGATCTGCGCGTCGCTCGCATGACCGCCGCCGATGAATCCCAGCACCGTCATTCCCGCCGCGCTCGCCGCCGTGACACCGGTCACGCTGTCTTCGACCACGAGGCATGCAGACGGCGCGAGCCGCAAACCTTCCGCCGCGGCCAGATAGACGTCGGGCGCGGGCTTCGGATTGGGCACGCTATCGGCGCAAAACAGACGGTCGCCGAAAAACCTCACGAGCCCCGTACGCGCAAGAACAGTCTGCACGTAAGGCCGAAAACTATTGCTCGCGCAGCCTTTGATGAGCGGGACCTGCGCCAGCGCCTGCTCGATGCCCTGCACTGCCGGCGCCTGCATCGCCGCCGCTTCCACGGAGCGGCGAATCGCGTCGATGTCGTCCAGACCGAGGCTTTTGCCGAGTTGCATCGCCGTGCCTTCCAGCACTTTTTCGATGCGCAATCCAAGTAACGGCAGCACGACCGGTTCGATATCCGCGCCCGGCCAGCGCGCTTCGAGTTCATGCACGAGCATGCGCGCAGCCACCGCCTCGCTGTCGATCAATACACCGTCGCAATCGCAGATCAGCGCGAAATTTCCTGCACTGGTGCCTGCCGTCATTTGACCGCCCCGAACGTGAGGCCGCGCACGAGTTGCTTCTGCGAGAGCCAGCCGACGATCAGGATCGGCGCCACCGCAAGCAGCGAAGCCGCGGACAGCTTGGCCCAGAATAAGCCTTCAGGACTGGAATACGACGCGATGAAAACCGTGAGTGGCGCTGCGTTGGAACTCGACAGGTTGATGCTCCAGAATGCTTCGTTCCACGAAAGGATCACGAGCAGTAGCGCGGTGGAAGCGAGCCCCGGCAGCGCCATCGGCATCAGCAGATAGACGATTTCCTGCCAGGTCGCCGCGCCGTCGATACGGCCCGCTTCCAGAATGTCGCGTGGAATTTCGGCGAAGTACGTGAAAGACATCCACACCGCAATCGGCAGATTGATCAGCGTATAGACGATCACGAGACCGGAAACCGTATCGAGCAAGCCGCTGTTTTTCCACAGCAGATAGATCGGCACGAGAACACCTACCGACGGCATCATCTTGGTCGACAGCATCCACAGCAGCACTTTTTGCGTGCGACGCGTAGGGAAAAACGCCATTGCGTATGCGGCCGGTACCGCGAGAATCAGGCACAGCACCGTCACGCCGACCGAGATCAGGATCGAATTCCACGCGAACGAGAAGTAATTGCTGCGCGCGAATACCTCGCGAAAACTGTCGAACGTCGGCGTAAAAAATAGCGACGACGAGTACGCCTGCTGTTCCGTCTTGAATGCGGTGATCGTCATCCAGAAGATCGGGAAAAACAGTAGCAGCGCGACAAACCAGGCGAGCACGCCGGGAATGCCGCGACGGATCGCGGCGAACGGCGACTTCGCCGGCACGGTCATGGGCGCCGTGGTCGACGCCGGAGTAGAGGCAACCTGGCTCATTTTTCGTACTCCCCTTTGAGGTTCTTCGCGAGCATCCGCACGAGGAAGAACGACACGATATTGGCCAGCACGACAGCGAGAATGCCGCCCGCCGAGGCGAGACCGACGTCGAACTGTTGCAGGCCGAGCGAATAGATCAGGTACGACAGGTTGGTGGTCGCAGTGCCGGGACCGCCGCCGGTCGTCGTATAGATTTCAGCGAAGATGGACAGCAGGAAAATCGTCTCCATCATCACCACCACGGCAATCGCACGTTTCAGGTGTGGCAGCGTGATGTAGAAGAACATGGAGAATGGACCCGCTCCGTCGATGCGCGCCGCTTCCTTCTGCTCCTGATCGAGCGACTGGATCGCCGTGAAGAGAATCAGAAACGCGAACGGCAGCCATTGCCACGCGACGATCATGATGACCGCAGTCAACGGATACTCGGCGAACCAGTCGATCGGCTGCAGGCCGATCGCGCGCATGCCGCTCGCGACGAGGCCGTAGACCGGATGCAGGATCATGTTCTTCCAGATCAGCGCGCTGACCGTAGGCATCACGAAGAACGGCGCGATGGCCAGCAGCCGCGCGACGCCCTGTCCGTAGAACTTGCGGTCGAACAGAATCGCCATCAGCACGCCGCCGACCACCGTGATCACGAGCACCGACACGATCAGTTGCAACGTATGGCCGATCGACGGGCCGAACGACGGATCGCTGGCCAGAAACTGATAGTTGTCGAAACCGGCGAAACCCTTCAGGTCGGGATTCAGCAGGTTGTAGCGCGAGAACGAGAACCAGATCGTCATCGCGAGCGGAATCGTCATCCACAGCAACAGCACCGCGACCGACGGCGACACGAGCCAGCGCGCGGAATTGGCTTTGCGGACTTCGCGTTCTTTTTCTGTCTGGGGATGGGCATGCATGAGAGGCAGGCGCAGAGGACGCATGATTGACCACCTGTTCGGTAATGCGCGGGCGGCACGGACCGCATGAATCGCCATTTCGCTATGAAGACGAGGCGGCGTTGCGGCGTATGCGCGGCCGTGACGGCCCGCTGTGCTGCGTGAGCCGGCTGACGGGCGTCAGCCGGCACGCGCCACGTAACTCCAGTGGCGAGCTTTCCGATCTACTCTTCGTTACTTCTGATACCCGGCCTGCTTCACCGCGCGATCCGCGGTGGCCTGGCCTGCCGCCAGCGCCTGGTCGACCGTCATCTGACCGGCAATTGCGCCGGAGATGCTTTGACCGACCACGGTGCCGAACGACTGGAATTCAGGTATCCCAACGAACTGCACACCGGTGTACGGCACGGGCTTCGCCGTCGGATGCTCCGGATCGGCCGTTTCGATCGCCTTGAGCACGAAGTCGCCGAACGGCGCGGCCTGCTTGTACTCGGGGCGTGCGTACGTCGATTGGCGCGTTCCAGGCGGCACCGATGCCCAGCCTTCATCTTTCGCGACGAGCTCGATGTACTGCTTCGACGTGGCCCACGTAATGAACTTCTTCGCTGCGTCAGCCTGCTTGGAGGACTTCGGGATCGCGAGCGCCCAGGCCCACAGCCAGTGCGAACCCTTCGGCGTGACCGCGATTGGCGCCGCGGCAAAACCGACCTTGTCCGCGATCTGCGACTGCTGTTTGTTGTACAGCATGCCCGCGGCCACCGTCGCGTCGATCCACATTGCGCACTTGCCCGAGGACATCAGCGTCAGGTTTTCGTTGAAGCCGTTCGAGCTCGCTCCCGGCGGGCCGTTCTTCTTCAATAGATCGACATAGAACGTGATCGCTTT
Organism: Paraburkholderia sp. 22098; assembly: GCF_052045935.1. Lineage (NCBI taxonomy): Bacteria > Pseudomonadati > Pseudomonadota > Betaproteobacteria > Burkholderiales > Burkholderiaceae > Paraburkholderia > Paraburkholderia sp. 22098. The sequence continues at coordinate 296,100 of NZ_JBQEPV010000003.1, forward strand.
CTTCCATTCCGGCGACGTGAGTTGCGCGTGCCACTTTTCGTCGAACCAGCGGCCGCCGAACGTGTTCACCACGGTCGTGCCATACGCCATGTTTTCGCCCCAGCCCGCCTTGCCGCGCAAGCAGATGCCGTACATGCCGTTGGCTTTGTCGGTGAGCTTGTCGGCGAATTGCGCAATCTGGTCGTAGGTCGGCTGGTCAGGCATTTTCAGGCCCTTCGCCGCAAACAGGTCCTTGCGGTAATACGTCATCGAGCTTTCGACGTAAAACGGCAGCGCGTACAACTGGCCGCCGGCAGAGAGGCCGTCGCGGGCCGTCTTCACGACGTCGTTCAGATCGTAATCGGCGGGCAGGTTCGTGAGCGGCGTGAGCCAGCCGCGCTTGCCCCACTGCGGTGTTTCGTACGCGCCGATCGTCATCACGTCGAACTGGCCGCTGCCGGTGGTGATGTCCGTCGTGGCGCGCTGACGCAGCACGTTTTCTTCGAGAATCACCCAGTTCAGCTTGATGTCCGGATTCGCCTTTTCGAATTCGGGCGACAGCTTCTTCAGCTCGATCATGTCCGGATTGTTCAGCGTCGCGATCGTCACCGTGGCCGCCGACGCACTCAGCGCGAAGCATGCAGCGGCGCCTGCGCTAACCGCCTTGAGCGCGGATTTGAGGGCTGGTTTCATGTGTTGTCTCCTTTCTCGTGCGTTATGTGATGCTGCGTTTGTTCTACGAAAATGACGCTGGATAACGCGGGTTCAGCCGCTCAACTCATCCAGTTTCCGCCGTCGACGTTCAGGGTTTGCGCAGTGATGTAGTCCGCATCCGCTGAAGCGAGGAATAGTGCCGCTCCGGTCAGATCGTCGGGAACGCCCATGCGCCCAAGCGGCACCGCTTCGCCGACGAGGCGCTTCTTCTCGCCGAGCGGCCGGTTCTCATAGCGGGCGAAAAGCGCGTCCACTTCTTTCCACATCGGCGTATCGACGACACCCGGCGCGATGCCGTTTACGTTGATCTTGTGCGGCGCGAGCGCCAATGCGGCAGATTGCGTGTAGCTGAGGACGGCCGCCTTCGTCGCGCAGTAATGCGACACGAGTGCTTCTCCGCGCCGCCCCGCTTGCGACGACATATTGATGATCTTGCCGCCGCGGCCTTGCTCGACCATCTGCCGTGCGACGGCTTGCATGAGGAAGAACATGCCCTTCACGTTGACCGCGAAGAGGCGGTCGAACACGTCCCACGATTCGTCGAGGATCGGGCGCATATCGAACAGCGCCGCATTGTTGAACAGGATATCCACGTGGCCGAAGCGCTCCAGCGTGCTCGCCACGATGCGCTCGATGTCCTCGCGGCGAGTGACATCCGCACTGACCGTGAGCACGCGCTCGCCGTATGCGGCGCGCAGCGTGTCGCCGAAACTGTCAGCCGGCTTCACGTCTACAAGCACGCATTGCGCGCCTTCGTCCAGATAACGCCGCGCCACGGCTTCGCCGATGCCGCTTGCTGCGCCTGTCAGGATGGCCACCTTGTCTTGCAATCGTGCCGACACGCTTTGTCTCCGATTCGTTTCGCTTTTTGGAGGCGCGGTGAGCGAACGCTCATTGCGCGATCAATTGCTCTGTTTGTGATCGAATGATCGGATACGCACCGGGTCATGTCAAGGCGCTCTCTCAGATTTCGATGGTGCAGCGCGGAACGAGCGCGTCCGCGAGTTGCAGCGCTCCTGCGTCCGACCGGTGACAAAAAAACGAGATACGTTATATCATTGCGACCTCGCGTCACGAGCCGCCCTTACATCCGCCTGACGTCACCGATAAGGAGATTCGCGCTGATGGCTACATCGACTGCAGAACATCATGCTGTGCGGCTTGCGCATGCCGAAGCGCATGCCGCGTTGCACGGCCTGGCCCTTACGCCGCTGCGGCGTCAGGTGTATGCGGCGATTGTCGCGAGCGAACGGCCTGTCGGCGCCTACGAGTTGCTTGCCGCGCTCGAACCCGAACGCGGCCGCGTGCCGCCCACCACGGTCTATCGCGCGCTCGATTTTCTGCTCGCGCATGGCTTCGTGCATCGCATCGAGTCGAAGAATGCGTTTGTCGCCTGCTGCGAGGTCGGCGTGCCGCACTGCAGCCAGTTTCTAATGTGCGACCGCTGCGGCGCGACCGTCGAGATTCCGGGCGACGTCCTCACCGGGCAGCTGTCGCATAGCGCGCCGGCACACGGCTTCGAGGTACACCGTGCGGTCGTCGAATTGAGCGGTCTTTGCGCACGGTGCGCACGCGCGTCGCGCGCCCCTGCGTCCACATGAGCCATCGCTTCACGTTTGCAATTCATTCAACCCTCACGCAGCAGGACACATAATGAAGAAGAACGGCACGAGGTTGTTCTCGAAGTATGCCGCGGCGGTTACAGCCGCCTTCGCGTTAAGCCAGGCAGCATTTGCCGCGGATGCGAAAATCCCGGTGGTCGCCGCAGAAAATTTTTATGGCGACGTGGTGCAGCAACTCGGTGGCGAGCGCGTCGACGTGACCAGCATTCTCAACAATCCGGACCAGGACCCGCATCTGTTCGAAGCCAGCCCGAAGACGGCTCGCGCGTTGCAACACGCGAGCATCGTGGTCTACAACGGTGCCGACTACGATCCGTGGATGGTGAAACTGCTGGCGGCTTCGAAAGGCACGAAGCGCGCGACGATCGTCGCGGCCGACCTTACCGGCAAGAAGAGCGGCGACAATCCGCATCTCTGGTACGACCCGTCGACCATGCCCAAGGTGGCGCGCGCGGTGAACGAGGCGCTCGTCGCGGCTGACCCGGCGCACAAGTCGGCGTACGATGCGAATCTCGCGAAGTTTCTGGATTCGCTGAAGCCGGTGGAGGCGAAGGTTGCCGAGTTGCATGCGCGTTACACGGGCACGCCGGTCACGGCAACGGAGCCGGTGTTTGGCTATATGTCGGACGCAATCGGGCTGAGCATGCGCAACATGCGCTTTCAGCTGGCGGCCATGAACGAAACCGAAGCGAGCGCGTCCGACATCGCCGCGTTCGAACGCGATCTGCGTGAAAAGCGCGTGCGCGTGCTGATCTATAACAGCCAGGCAACCGAGGCTCTGACCAAACGCATGTTGAAGCTCGCGCAGCAATCGAAGGTGCCGACCATGAGCGTCACCGAGACCGAGCCCGCGGGTAAGACGTATCAGACGTGGATGCTCTCGCAGCTCGACGCGCTCGGCGCAGCGCTCGCCCAAGGCGACGCGGCCGGCGCGAATGCGGCGGCGGCCAGCGTCAAAGGAAAAACGCAATGAATGTCACTGGCCGCAGCACGCCAGCCAATCTGTCAGCAAGCGCAGCCAGCCGCGCGCCCGTGCTCGAAGTGGATCACGTCACGCTCGAACTCGGCGACCGCACGATCTTGCGCGATGCGGGCTTCATCGTGAATCAGGGCGAATTCATCGGCGTACTCGGGCCGAACGGCGCCGGCAAGACCACGCTGATGCGCGCGGTGCTCGGCCTCGTACCGGCGGCAAGCGGCTCGATCCGCGTGCTGGGGCAGCCGGTGGAGCGCGGCAACGCGTCGATCGGTTATATGCCGCAAACGCGCAGCGCGCTCGCCGGACGGCGCGTGCGTGGCCGCGATTTCGTGGCAATGGCGGCCGACGGCCACCGGTGGGGACTACCGCACGCGGACGCCAGGACGCGCGCGGACGTCGAGCGCGTGCTCGAACTGGTCGACGGCCGAAAGCTTGCTGAGCGCCCGTTGTCCGAACTCTCGGGCGGAGAGCGGCAGCGCCTGCTGCTCGCGCAATGTCTGCTCGGCGCGCCGAAACTGCTGCTGCTCGACGAACCGCTCATCAGCCTCGACCCGCATCATCAGAAGAGCGTCGTCGAACTCGTGCGGCGCGTGCAGCAGGAACTCGGCATTGCCGTGCTGTTCTCGGCGCACGAACTCAATCCGCTGCTCAACTCGCTCGATCGTGTGCTGTATCTCGGCAGCGGCGTGGCCGCGCTCGGCACCGTCGACGAGGTCATCACCCGGCCCGTGCTGTCGCGCCTCTACGGTTCGCCCATCGACGTGATGCGCGTGAACGGCCGCATTTTCGTGATGTCGGGCGGCGTCGAAGTAGAAAAGCACGATCACGAACATGAACACGACGGGAACGGCGGCCACTCGCATTCCCATGGTCATTCGCACGGAACCTCGCACGGACCCGCGCACGGCCACTCACACCAGCACGACTCACGCGACGGACATAAGCACGATGTTTGAATACGACTTCATGGTGAACGCGTTCGCCGCGTCGGGAATCGTCGCGGTGCTCGCGGGCGTGGTCGGCTATTTTCTCGTGATGCGCGGACAGACCTTCGCCGGCCACGCGCTTTCGCACGTCGGCTTCACTGGCGCGACCGGCGCCGTGCTGATCGGCATTTCGCCGATCTGGGGCATGGTCGGCTTCACGCTCGCCGCCGGCGTCGGCATGGGCGCGCTAGGCGAGCGCCTTGCCGGACGCGACGTGGCAATCGGCGTGATCCTGTCGCTGTCGCTCGGCTTCGGCCTGCTGTTTCTGCACTTCTTCACCGCCTACGCGACGCAGGTCACAGCGCTGCTGTTCGGCAACGTACTCGGCGTAAACGAGTCGACGCTCGCTGTGCTGGCGGCCTTGGGCGTAGTCAGCCTGCTCGCGCTCGCGGCGATCATGCGCCCGTTGCTGTTTGCTTCGCTGCAGCCTGAACTGGCCGAAGCCAAAGGCGTGTCGTTGCGTCTCGTGTCGGTGCTGTTTCTCGCGATTGCCGCGCTCGCAGTGGCCGCGTGCACGCAGATCGTCGGCGTGCTGCTGGTCTTCACGCTGATGGTCGGACCGGCCGCCGCCGCGCAAAACATGACGACGCGGCTTTCCGCCGGCCTGGTGCTCGCCGCCGCGTTCGCGTTGCTGCAGGCGTGGCTCGGCGTGACGCTCGCCTTTTATACCGATTGGCCGACCAGCTTCTGGATCACTGCGCTGTCGGCGGTGGTGTATGGCGGAAGTCTGCTGAAGCGCCGCTAAACGCAAAGGCGCTAGCTGGGATGGCGGCCCGCAACGGCGCCGCCATCGGTACTAGCGGTTCAGCCGACCAGGACCTTCGCGTGATGCGCGATGTGATCCTGAATGAAGGTCGAGATGAAGTAATAGCCGTGGTCGTAGCCCGCATGGCGGCGCAACGTCAGCGGTTGGCCCGCCTCACGGCATGCGGCTTCGAACACGTCCGGGTACAACTGCTCGGCGAGAAACTGGTCGGCGAGTCCCTGATCGACCAGAATCCCCTCCGCGAACTGGCGCGATGCGCGCCTCACGAGTTCGCTTGCGTCGTATTCCTTCCACGTCTCGCGGTTCTCGCCCAGATAGCCGCTGAACGCTTTCTCGCCCCAAGGGGCACGCGTAGGCGCCGCGATCGGCGCGAAGGCCGATACCGAGCGATAGATGTCCGGGTTGCGCAGTGCCAGCATCAGCGCGCCGTGGCCGCCCATTGAATGCCCGAAGATGCCGAGCCGCGAACCGTCGACGGGCAGTTCCTTCAGCACCGTTTCACGCAGCTCGTCGCGCACGTACGAGTACATCCGGTAGTGCCGCGCCCACGGCTCCTGCGTTGCATCGACGTAAAAGCCTGCGCCCACGCCGAAGTCCCACGCGGCGCTCTCGTTCGGCACGCCCGCGCCGCGCGGGCTCGTATCCGGCGCGACGAGCGCAACGCCATGTTGCGCGGCGAAGCGCTGCGCGCCGGCCTTGATCGGGAACGTCTCTTCGGTACAGGTGAGCCCCGCGAGATAAAACAGCGCGGGCACCTTCGCATCTGGCTGCAGGGCCTGCGGCGGCAGATACACCGAGAAGCGCATGGGCAGGCCGACGGTCTGCGACTCGTGCCGGTAAAAGCGCTGCTCGCCGCCATGACAGGCGTGCGACGACAGTAGCTCAAGCATCGTCTTGCTCCTTGTAGGTCGCTTTCATTGAGTCGCTTTCATTGAGTCGCTTTCATTGCGCCGAGTTAATACAGCACGACCGAGCGGATCGACTCGCCTTTCTTCATCAGATCGAAGCCCTCGTTGATGCGCTCGAGCGGCAGACGGTGCGTGATGAGGTCGTCGATATTGATCTTGCCTTCCATGTACCAATCGACGATTTTCGGCACGTCGGTGCGGCCACGCGCGCCACCGAATGCGGAGCCCTTCCACTCGCGGCCCGTGACCAGCTGGAACGGACGCGTGCTGATCTCCTCGCCCGCCGCCGCCACGCCGATAATGAACGACTGGCCCCAACCCTTATGCGTGCATTCGAGCGCCTGGCGCATCACCTTCGTATTGCCGATGCATTCGAACGAATAGTCGGCGCCGCCGTCGGTAAGCTGCACGATGTGATCGACCACGTTCTCGACTTCGTTCGGGTTGATGAAGTGCGTCATGCCGAATTTTTTCGCGAGTTCCACGCGACCCGGATTGATGTCCACACCAATGATCTTGTCCGCGCCGACCATCTTCGCTCCTTGAATCACATTCAGACCGATGCCGCCGAGCCCGAATACGACCACGTTCGCACCCGCCTCCACCTTCGCCGAATACACGACCGCGCCGACGCCCGTCGTCACGCCGCAGCCGATATAGCAGATCTTGTCGAACGGCGCGTCTTCACGCACCTTGGCAACCGCGATCTCCGGCACGACGATGTAGTTCGAAAAGGTGGACGTGCCCATGTAGTGGAACAAAGGCTTGCCGTCCAGCGAGAAACGCGACGTGGCGTCGGGCATCAGGCCCTTGCCTTGCGTCGAGCGGATCGCCTGACACAGGTTGGTCTTGCGCGACAGACAGAACTTGCACTGACGGCATTCCGGCGTGTAAAGAGGAATGACGTGATCGCCCTTCTTAAGCGTGCCGACGCCCGGCCCCGTATCGACGATCACGCCCGCGCCTTCGTGGCCCAGAATCGCCGGGAAAATGCCTTCGGGATCGGCGCCCGAGAGCGTGTAGTAGTCGGTGTGGCAGATGCCCGTCGCTTTCACTTCGATCAGGACTTCGCCTGCGCGCGGTCCTTCGAGATCGACTTCTTCGATCGTCAACGGTGCGCCGGCCTTCCATGCGATTGCTGCTTTGGTCTTCATCGTGAATGCTCCTGTGAGTCTGTGAATGCGACGCGAGTCGCCGCCTGCAACATGGCGACGCGCGAATATACGGGGATCATGCTGCGGCCGATGCCTGCGCCGCGCGAGCTACAGGCTAACGCATGAAAAGCGTCATGGTATTGCAAAGTGCGCCGCGGCATTGTCAGCAGGTGACATTACCGCTCTGCTCATCAGGTACCGGGGGGTGCGTCGAACCATGATTCGACGCGACCATATAGATCCAGAAAACGTGCGTAGCGTTCAGCGAGCGCGCGATCGCCTCGCGGGCTCGCCACGTGTGTCGCACCGGGCGCGAGCGCAGCGAGATCGTGCACATGCCAGTGACCGCTTGCAATGCCACCGAGAATAGCCGCGCCGCGCGGGGCGGCATTCGGACAATCGACCGCGTGCAGTTCCGCATCCAGCGCATCGGCGAGCAACTGGCGCCAGCGGGCATCGACGGAACCGCCTCCCGCGAGCTTCAATGACGTCACTGTTGCGCCGCTCGTGCGGATCGCATCGAGCCCCGCGCGCAGCGAAAAAGCGACGCCTTCGAACGCGGCACGCATCATCGCGCCGCGCGTGTGATCGAGAGCAAGGCCGAGCCAGCCGCCGCGCGCCGCGGGATTGAGCCACGGTGTGCGCTCGCCTGTGAGGTACGGGAGGAAGGTCAGCGGCGCTGCCGCTGAGGCGGCGTTGGCGTTGATCTGCGAGCCGTGGTTCGCGTGATCGCCGAATGCTTCGGCATAGGCGTCGCTCCATTCGTAGCATAGCCATCCGCGCGCGCGCTCGAGTGCAATGCCTACGTTCTGCATGGCCGCCATCCGATACCAGTGATCGCTCGCCGCGCGATAACGATGCAAGCCTTTCACCGCCTGTGGCTCGTGCTCGGCGAGTACGACGATCTGGCCACCGGTGCCCGTCGTCAGAAGCGCGTCGCCGTCGCGTGCAATCCCGCTGCCGAGCGCAGCGCATGGGGTGTCGGCGGCACCCGTCGCAAGCACGATCCCAGCGCGCAAACCCAAGGCCTGCGCCGCGCTCTGTGACAACACGCCGGCGGCTGCATATGACGGCCCCAACGGCGGGAACCACTCGTGCGGAATGCCGAGCCGTTCGGCCAGCGCCGCGTCCCACGCGCCATCAGGATCGGCGAGCGCGGTCGCGCAGGCGTCCGACGGATCGGTTGCGACCGCCCCGCCCAGCGCGACGCGCAGCCAGTCTTTTGGTTGAAGTGCCCAGCGGGTGCGGCGCGCGGACTCCGGTTCATGCAACACGATCCAGCGCAGTAACGGACCGGCCATGCCTGGCGCCACCGGGTTGGGCTGCGGCTCGGGCCACGCGTCGAGCAAAGTCCGCGCGCGCGTGTCAGGCCACAGCATGGCAGGCCGAACGGCATTGCCAGTTTCGTCGATCAACACGACGCCGTGCATTTGCCCCGACAAGCCGATCGCCTTGACCTCGCGACGCAAGCCGTCGGGCAAGCGGGCAGCCGCTTCGCACAGCGCGCGCCACCACGTCTGCACCGACGTCTCCGCCCAGCCGGCGTGCGGCGTCTCAAGGCCATAAGCAACGCTCGCGGCGGCCCGTTCATGGCCGTCTTCATCGACGATTGCAACTTTGAGGGAGCCGGTGCCGAGGTCGATGCCGAGAAAGCTCATGAGTGATGGAGCGTCGTCAGTTAGGGTGTGATTGAGAGCACGCAGACCGTGCCGTGAGCGCCGACTTTTGCCAGTCGCGCGATGTGTGCAAACCAAGGGCTGCCGCATGCGCAATGCGGCCAGTTCGCGGGTTAACCCCGGTCGGCAACGAGTTTCGTGAAAACACGACTATGTGCCAGCCCGGATACACCTGATCGATTCTCACATATATCGCGGCGGCTCGGAAATGCGCACGACCGCGCGCGCATCGCCGCTACAAGGGGCTGACCGCCGGTGAACCCGCCGCTCGCGTCGATTCCGGCTTTCAAAACGGGCTGGCGCATATCGTCACCGGGAATGCCGGAATAGGCCCCAGCGGTCTTGTTGCGCTTTTTCGTCCCCGATACCTTGGAGTCCATCCCAAAACTAGATTGTGGAGAGAGACGTTATGCAATCGAACACGGTTCACCCGTGCGACGAGCGACTGCCCGCGGGCCAGTTGCTTACCCTCGGCATCCAGCACGTTTTGGTGATGTACGCGGGCGCTGTCGCCGTCCCGCTGATCGTCGGCGCCGCGCTGAAACTGCCGAAAGACCAGATCGCGTTTCTGATCAGCGCCGACCTGTTCTCGTGCGGCATCGCCACGTTGATCCAGACGCTCGGGTTGTGGATTTTCGGCATCCGCCTGCCGGTCATCATGGGCTGCACGTTCGCCGCAGTCGGTCCGATGGTCGCGATCGGCACGAATCCGTCGCTCGGCATTCTCGACATCTTCGGCTCGACGATTGCCGCGGGCGTGATCGGCATCCTGCTTGCGCCGGCCGTCGGCAAGCTGCTGCGCTTCTTTCCACCGGTGGTGATCGGCGTGGTGATCTCGGTGATCGGTCTGTCGCTGATGGGCGTCGGCATTAACTGGGCGGCCGGCGGCGTGGGCAATCCCGACTACGGCAACCCGGTCTACCTCGGGCTGTCGCTGCTCGTGCTGATGCTGATCCTGCTCATCAACAAGTTCGCCAAGGGATTCATCGCGAATATTTCAGTATTGCTCGGCATTGTCGCGGGCTTCGTGATCGCGCTGGCGCTCGGCCGGGTCAACATGGAAGGCGTCACGCACGCACCGTGGGTCGGCTTCGTGATGCCGTTCCACTTTGGCCTACCGCACTTCGATCCGTTGTCCATCGCGACCATGGTCACTGTGATGTTCGTCACCTTTATCGAATCGACGGGCATGTTCCTCGCGGTCGGCGACATGGTCGATCGTCCCGTCGATCAGAAAGCGCTCGTGCGCGGCCTGCGTGTGGACGGACTCGGCACGCTGATCGGCGGCATCTTCAACTCGTTCCCGCATACGTCGTTCTCGCAGAACGTCGGCCTGATCGGCGTCACGGGCGTGAAGAGCCGCTTTGTCTGCGCGATGGGCGGCGTGATCCTCGTGTTGCTCGGCCTGTTTCCGAAGATGGCGCAAGTGGTGGCGTCGGTGCCGGCATTCGTACTCGGCGGTGCAGGCATCGTGATGTTCGGCATGGTCGCGGCCAATGGCATCAAGGTGCTGTCGAAAGTCGACTTCGTGAGGAATCACCACAACCTGTTCATCGTCGCGGTGAGTATCGGGCTGGGACTCGTACCGGTCGTGTCGCCGCACTTCTTCTCCAGACTGCCGCCCGCGTTGTCACCGCTGCTGCATAGTGGAATCTTGCTGGCTTCGGTATCCGCGGTCGTGCTGAATCTGATTTTCAACGGCGTCAAAAGCGAGAAGAAGGCGCAGTGCGAAATCCGCAAGGCCGGCCACGATTTCGATGGACGCGGCGGCAACGATCAGCCTCGCGACGAAATGCTGCGCGCGGCGGACCTGCATTGAAAGTGAGCGCTTTGACGCTGAATCGGTGAAGCTTGGGGTTTTATTGCAATGCCTCGCAAGCAGGCGCGTCTGCTCGATTGGCGCACCGCTGTAAAAGAAAACGCCACGGCATGCCGTGGCGTTTTTTCTTCGGTGGCTTAACCGTCGAACTGCTGTAACGGTCAGCCGGCGGTCGCAGCCGAAGCCGCTGCGGGCGCACTTGCTGCACCGTAGTCGACGGGTGCGTCGGCCGGACGCGGCTGATCGCCGCTATGCTCGATCCAGCCGCCGCCGAGCGCCTGGTACAACGTCACCAGGTTCTGCAAACGCTCCATGCGCGCAGTAATCAACGACTGCTGCGCCGAATACAAAGCGGTCTGCGCGGTCAGCACCGCCAGGTAACTGTCGACCCCGTTCGTATAGCGCAGATCCGACAGATCCAGCCGGCGCTGTTCCGCAAACGCGTTGCGCTCGAGCGACTGGATCTGCTGATCGTATGTGCCGCGCGCGGCTAGCGCGTCTGCTACCTCGCGGAAGGCCGTCTGGATCGCCTTTTCGTACGTGGCGATCTGGACGTTCTTCTGGATATTCGCGAGATCGAGGTTGGCCATGTTCTGACCGCCCTCGAAAATTGGCAGCGTGATCGACGGCGCGAAACTCCACGCTGCCGAACCCGGCTTGAACAAGCCGCCGAGCGTCGGGCTGAGCGTGCCAAAGCTGCCCGTGAGCGAAACCTTCGGGAAGAAGGCCGCGCGCGCGGCGCCGATATTCGCGTTGGCCGCAAGAAGATTCTCTTCGGCCTCCATGATATCGGGACGACGCGTCAGCAGATCGGACGGCAGACCCTCCGGAATATCCGTGAGCAGATTCTGGTCGTTCAACGTGAGGCCCGGCGCGAGGCCGGCGGGCAACGGCTCGCCGACCAGCAGCACCAGCGCGTTTTCCGCCTGTGCCCGCAGACGCGCCTGCGCTTGCAGGTTCGCCTCGGCCTGCTCGACCACGGTCTGCGCCTGGCGAACATCGAGTTCGGAGCCCGTACCGTTGTCGAACTGCAGCTTCGTGATGCGAAACGACTCCTGCGCGGTCTTCAGCGTACCTTGCGTGACCTTCAGCAGATCGTCGAGTTCGAGCACCGTCAGGTACTGATTCGCCACCTGCGAGACCAACGCGATTTCAGCCGCCTTGCGCGCTTGAGCCGTGGCCAGGTACTGAGCCAACGCCTGATCCTTCAGGCTTTGAATACGCCCGAAGAAGTCGATTTCCCACGATGCGTTCAGGCCGACCGAATACGAGTTCGAAATCGTATTGCCGAACACCGACAGATCTTTCGGCGTCCGCTGTTTGCTTTGCGATGCCGCGGCGTCGAACGTCGGGAACAGCCCCGCGCGAACGATCCGGAACTGGGCCTGCGACGCCTGCATGTTCAGCACCGACACGCGCAGATCGCGGTTGTTCTTCAGCGCGATGTCGATCAACTGCTGCATGCGCGGATCGATGAAGAAATCGCGCCAGCCGATGTCGGCCGCCGCCAGGCCGTTTGCGCTGCGCGCACCGGCCCCGCCAGGCTGCGTCGTGCCCGGCTGCGTGTCGTACACGCCGCCGGTCGGGAACGTGCTCGTCACCGGCGCGGCGGGGCGTTCGTACTTCGGCGCCATCGTGCAACCGGCGGCGAGGAACGCGACCGCCACTGCAATCAAAGAGTGTTTTTGCATCTCAATGTCCGTCCTTGCCCGAGCCATTGGTGTCGGAACCGCCAGCCGCTCCGCCACCTTGCGGATCATGCGGATGGTGCTCGTTGTAGTGTGCGAGCGCCGCGTCCGGGTCTTCCTTGTCGCCGCCGAACTTCGCGCGGATCACGACGAAGAACATCGGGATCATGAAAATCGCGAGGAAGGTCGCCGTCAACATACCGCCGATCACGCCCGTACCGATTGCGTGCTGGCTCGCCGAGCCCGCGCCGTTACTGATCGCGAGCGGCATCACGCCGAGAATGAACGCGAGCGACGTCATCAGAATCGGACGCAGCCGCAGACGTGCCGCTTCCAACGCGGCCTCGACCGGACCCATGCCCTCGCTCAGCTGCAATTCGCGCGCGAATTCGACGATCAGGATCGCGTTTTTCGCCGAGAGCCCCACGGTTGTCAGAAGACCAACCTGGAAGAACACGTCGTTCTCGAGCCCACGCAGCGTGGCGGCCAGCAATGCGCCGATCACGCCGAGCGGCACCACCATGATCACGGAGAACGGAATGGACCAGCTTTCATACAACGCCGCGAGACACAGGAACACGACGAGGATCGAGATGCCGTACAGGATCGGCGCCTGCGAACCGGACTGGCGTTCCTGCAACGAAAGGCCTGTCCATTCGTAGCCGACACCCGCGGGCAGCTTGGCCACGAGCGCTTCCATTGCCGTCATCGCCTGACCCGTCGACTTGCCCGGTGCCGCCGCGCCCTGGATTTCCACCGCGGAAATACCGTTGTAACGCTCGAGCTTCGGCGAACCATAGGTCCACTGGCCGCTTGCGAACGACGAGAACGGCACCATGCCGCCTGCCGTGTTGCGCACGTACCAGGTGTTCAGGTCTTCCGGCGTCATACGGAACGGTGCATCGCCCTGCAGGTACACCTTCTTGATCCGGCCGTCGGTATCGAGGAAGTTGTTCACGTATTGCGACGCCCACGCGATCGAGAACGTCTGGTCGATCGCGGACAGCGATACGCCGAGTGCCGAGGCCTTTTCGTGGTCGATGTTCACCTTGAACTGCGGCGTATCGTTCAGGCCGTTCGGGCGCACCTGAGCCAGCGTCGGATCTTGCGCGGCCATGCCGAGCAGCATGTTGCGCGCTTGCATCAGCTTTTCGTGGCCGACACCCGCGCGGTCCTGCAGTTCGAAGTCGAAGCCGGCAGCCGTGCCGAGTTCCGGAATGGACGGCGGATTCACCGGATACACGAGCGCACCCTTGTAGCTGCCGAAGTGCATGAAGAGGCGGCCCACCAGCGCCTGTACCTTTTCATCCGCATGCTGACGCTGCGCGTAGTCCTTCATCCGCACGAACACGAGACCGGCGTTCTGACCGCGGCCCGCGAAGCTGAAGCCGTTCACCGTGAAGGTGGATTCGACAATCGCCTTTTCGCCGTTGAGCAGATAGTCCGACACGTCTTTCAGCGCGCGCGCCGTGGTTTCCTGAGTGGAACCCGAAGGCGTCTGCACCAGCACGAACATCGTGCCCTGGTCTTCGTCCGGCAGGAACGACTTCGGCAGTTTCACGAACAGCAAACCAACCGCGAAGATCACCACCATGTAGATGATGAGCCAGCGGCCCGAGCGCTTGATCACGTGGTGCACGCCCGAGTGATACTTGTCGCGGCTCTTGTTGAAGTTCCGGTTGAACCAGCCGAAGAAACCCTTCTTCTCTTCGTGATGACCTTGCGGAATCGGCTTGAGAATCGTCGCGCACAAAGCCGGCGTCAGAATCAACGCGACCAGCACCGACAGCACCATGGCCGCCACGATGGTCAGCGAGAATTGCCGGTAAATAGCACCGACCGAGCCGCCCGAGAACGCCACCGGCACGAACACCGCCGACAGCACGAGCGCCACGCCGACGAGCGCGCCGGTAATCTGGTCCATCGCCTTGCGGGTGGCTTCACGAGGCGATAAGCCCTCTTCCGCCATCACCCGCTCGACGTTTTCCACCACCACGATCGCGTCGTCCACCAGGAGGCCGATTGCCAGCACGAGCCCGAACATGGACAACGTGTTGATCGAAAAGCCCACCATGCTCATGACCGCGAACGTGCCCAACAGCACCACCGGAACTGCGATGGTCGGGATCAGCGTGGCGCGCAGGTTCTGCAGGAACAGGTACATGACCAGGAACACCAGCACGATACCTTCGAGCAGTGTCTTGACCACTTCCTCGATCGACAGACGCACGAACGGCGTGGTGTCGTACGGATACTGGACGACCAGACCGTGCGGGAAGTACTTCGACAGTTCGGCGACCTTCGCTCGCACTGCCTTCGCCGTTGCGAGCGCATTCGCGCCGGTGGCGAGCTGGATACCGAAGCCGGCGGTAGGCTGACCGTTGTACTTGGTGTCGAAGTTGTAGTTTTCGCCACCGAGCTCGACGCGCGCGACGTCCTTGATACGAACCTGCGAACCGTCGGGATTGACCTTCAGCAGCACGTTGCCGAACTGTTCAGGCGTATTGAGCAGCGTCGCTTCCGTGATGGTCGCCTGCAACACCTGCCCCGGCACCGACGGCGTGCCGCCGAGCGAGCCGCCGGCAACCTGTACGTTCTGCGCCTGCAGCGCGGTCTGCACGTCTACGGGAGTCAGGCCGAAGTTGGTCAGCTTGTTCGCGTCGAGCCAGATTCGCATTGCGTACTGCGAGCCGAACAGCGTGACCGTGCCCACGCCGTCGATACGGCTGACCGGGTCCTGAATGTTCGACGCCACGTAGTTCGCGAGGTCGTACTTGTTCATGCTGCCGTCTTCGGACACGAACGCCATGACCAGCAGGAAGCTGCTGCTCGACTTCGTGACCTTCGTACCCAGTTGCTGAACCGCTTGCGGCAGCAACGGAGTAGCGAGCTGCAGCTTGTTCTGCACCTGCACCTGCGCGATGTCAGGATTGGTGCCGGCCGCGAACGTCAGCGTGATGGTTGCGGTACCCGAGTCGTCCGAAGTGGACGACAGGTACAGCAAGTGGTCGAGACCACTCATCTGCTGCTCGATCACCTGCGTGACGGTGTTTTCCACCGTCTTCGCCGAAGCGCCCGGATACGTTGCGCTGATCTGCACAGCCGGCGGCGCGATGGTCGGATATTGCGCGATCGGCAATGTGAACACCGATGCGATACCCGCGAGCATCAAAATGATGGCGATCACCCATGCAAAAATCGGGCGATCAATGAAGAACTTTGCCATGTGGCGGGCTCCCTGTTATTACGCGCCCGATGCAGCGGAGGCAGGTTGAGCCGTCTGCGCACTGCCGCTGGCGGCCGGCGCACCTTGAGCGGCTGCGCCGGAGGCGGGTGTAGCGGGAAGTTGCGCGGCGACGGTCTTGACCTGCATGCCCGGTTTCGCCTTATCGGTGCCCTGCACGATCACGCGGTCGCCGGGTTTCAGGCCGCTCTCGACCACCCAGTTCGAACCGTACGTGCCCGATGTGACGAGCTGACGCAACGCGACCTTGTTGTCCTCACCGACGACGAGCGCAGTAGGTTGACCCTTCTGGTCGTGCGTGATACCGACTTGCGGCACGACGAGCGCGTTCTCGTTCACGCCTTCCTCGATCTTCGCGCGCACGAACATGCCCGGCAGCAGCACTTTGTCCTTGTTCTGGAAGATCGCGCGGACCGTGACGGAGCCCGTGCCCTGGTCGACCGTCACGTCGGTGAACTGCAGCTTGCCCTTTTCGGAATACGTACGGCCGTCTTCGAGAATCAGCGAAACCTTCGCGGCGTCAGGGCCGTTGGTCTTGAGACGCCCTTCCTGCATCTGGCGGCGCAACTTCAGACCTTCGAGGCTCGACTGCGTCAGGTCGACGTAGACCGGATCGAGTTGCTGCACGGTGGCAAGCAGAGTCGCGGCGCTCGCCTGAACATAAGCGCCCGGCGTGACTTGCGACACGCCGATCTGGCCCGTCACGGGCGAGGTCACGTCGGTATAGCCCAGGTTGATCTGCGCCGTCTCGACCGCGGCCTTGCCGGCGGCAACGTCGGCGGCGGCCTGGCCTTGCGCGGCTACTGCGTTGTCATAGTCCTGCTTGCTGACCGCGTTGGCGGCAACCAGTACTTTGAAGCGGCTTGCCTGCGCCGTCGTGGACGCGAGGTTGGCCTGCGCCTTGGCGAGCGTCGCCTTCGCGTTGTTCAGCGTGGCGATGTACGGCGCCGGATCGATCTTGTACAGGCGCTGGCCAGCCTTGACCTGGCCGCCTTCGGTGAATTCGCGGCGCAGCACGATGCCGTCCACCCGCGCGCGCACTTGCGCGACGAGGAAAGCACTGGTGCGGCCCGGCAATTCAGTGACGACAGGTACGGTAGTCGGCTGGACTGTGACAACGCCGACTTCGGGCGTCTGTTGCGGCGGGGCAGATTGTTTTGGTCCGCATGCTGCCAGCAATATGGCAGCCGTCGCGGCACTGATTAAGCGGAATGGAACCCGTTCGACGCGCATGGAGCGACCTCTGTCTATGACTGAGAATGAAAAAGTGCGCGCATCCCTACCCCGGGGACGACGGCGCACACATGCGTCTTGCGACGCTCGACCGAAAGCCCATGGTTGCCGGCAACAGTTGCGAGGCAACCCGAACCAAATGCGCCTTACCGGGAAATGCCGCACCGCGCCGCCCGTTGAAGCACGGCGCGTAAGCGTTCTGAAGACAACAGTGACGGATATTAACCGGTCGTCACAGCTTGGGCTATCCGATCGTGGGGTGCTATTATATATACATTCACGAATGGATGTAAAAGTGCGTTACTTCTCTTGCGGGGCGGGGACCCGGAAGAAAGCTTCGCCAAACAGTTCAGGGCAAACGGATTGTCATCGAGCGTACTTAAAAAGGCTCGGGAAAACCCGCAATCAGGGCAAGTTATACAAATATGGTCAGAAGAACCAAAGAAGAAGCGCTGGAGACGCGCAACAGCATCCTCGACGCAGCCGAACGGGTCTTCTTCGAAAAGGGTGTTTCGCGCACTTCGCTCGCCGACATCGCACAGGCGGCCGGGGTCACGCGCGGCGCCATTTATTGGCATTTTTCCCACAAGAGCGATCTGTTCACCGAGATGTTCGACCGCGTGCTGCTGCCGCTGGACGAACTCAAGGCCGCGTCGCTGGATCCGAACGAGCCCGATCCGCTTGGGCGGTTGATGGAGATCTGCATCGTCTGTGTGCGCGATACCGCGACCGATCAGCGGCGCCGTCGCGTGTTCGACATTCTGTTTCTGAAGTGCGAGCTGGTCGAAGAGATGGGACCGGTCATGGTCCGCTATCAGACCAATATGCGCGAGGCGCTGATCAAGATAGAAGGCGGCTTGCGCAACGCAATCTCGAAAGGGCAATTGCCGGAAGATCTCGATACGAAACTCGCTGCTGCCATGGTGCATGCGTTCGTCGGCGGATCGCTGCGCGACATGTTGTTTCTACCCGATGCCACGGATTTCACCGCGCTCGGCGAGCGGATGGTTGAAGGCATTTTCGACGCATTGCGTCTGAGTCCGGCGCTGCGCAAGTCGACGTGACGCGGCGGCTGCGGGCGGCGCACGCGGTGTAGTTTGCGGCCGACCGAGCGGTGGCTGTCGTTGCCGCGGTTGTCGGCAAACTTCCCATTTCGCAAACGGCCGCGCCCGCCCTCGCAGCGCTCGTTGTCACGCTGGACCAGCGTTGGACCGCCATACGCCGCGGCCTGCAAAACGCGACCCTCGACTCGCGGCCTTTCAGCCGCGTCCCTCACGCCAGCATCAGCGATTCCGGCTGCGCGCCTTCTGATTCGATGCATAAATGTTGCCGCGCTCTAACGGCACACCGCTATTGACGGCGGCGAGCCATTCGTCGGTGCTCGCCACCGCCGCAAAGCGCGATTGCAGCACCACACTGAACACGCGATGAATGTCTTCCGCGCTCGCAAAGCCCGCGCTGTTTTCATACGGCACGGAGCCGGTTGCATCGTGCAGGAATTCGACAGCGAGGCCCGCGTGGACCGCATGATTGATGGTGGATGCATCGCAGTTGTGCGTCATGTAACCCACCACCGTCACCGTGTCGATTTGCCGTGCTGCCAGCCAGTCGGCGAGGTCCGTGCCGGTGAACGCGCTCGGCAGCGACTTCTCTACATAGTGATCGCGCTCACGGGAAGCGACCACCGGGTGCAGTTCGGCTCCCTCGCTCCCGCGCGCGAACAGCGGCGAAGTGGCCGGCGCGAAGTTCTGCACGATCACCACCGGCACGCCGGCGGTGCGAGCGGCGTCGATCGCGCGTCCAATGTTGGCTAGCGAGCTTTGGACGTCGGGATACTCGATCGGCAGATTGCCCGTTATGTATTCGTTCTGCACGTCGATGACAATCAACGCACGGCGTGGTGTGGTCATGGCAAGGCTCCTGTGAAAGATTGATGAGGTCGCGCGCCACAGCCCCGCGAGCTTCAGGCAAGCGAGGCCGCCGCGATGACGCATTGTTCGCCTACGCCCGTTTTGCCAACAGCGGCCCGATTGACAATCTTCGCTAGAATCGGGCCATCGTCGTCGCTCTCATAAGGTGCCTGACTCATGGCTATACTTGCCGCCTTTCCCGCCCCGGCCGCCGCAAAGCCCGGCGCACAGCGGTCGCACATCGTCGCCGTGATCGCGTTCGACCGCATCAGCCCATTCCACCTTTCCGTGCCATGCGTGGTGTTCGGCGAGGACCGCAGCGGCGCCGGCGTTCCCGGCTTCGACTTCCGCGTGTGCGCAGCCGAAACCGGCCCGCTGACGACGACCGCAGGATTCTCCATTGCCGTGACTCACGGACTCGAAGCGCTCGCCGAAGCCGACACGATCATCGTGCCCAGCTGGCGCGATCCCGCTGAGCCGCCGCCAGCCGCTTTGCTCGATGCACTGCGCGCGGCGCACGCACGCGGCGCGCAACTCGTCGGTCTATGCCTCGGCGCGTTCGTGCTGGCTGCCGCCGGCATTCTCGACGACCGCCCGGCCTCAACGCATTGGGCATGGGCTGACGACTTCGCGGCCCGTTACCCGCGTGTCCGGCTCGATCGCGACGTGCTTTATGTCGACGACGGCAACGTGCTGACATCGGCGGGCACGGCTGCCGGCCTCGATTGCTGTTTACACGTGCTGCGCAAGATGTGCGGCGCCGAGGTGGCGAACTTCGTCGCGCGGCGGCTCGTCGTATCGCCGCACCGGCAAGGCGGCCAGGCGCAATACATCCAGCAGCCGCTGCCGCCGAACGTCCGCGAAGACCGGCTCTCGGGTCTGCTCGATTGGGTGTGCGGCAACCTCGACGCGCCGCACACGCTCGACAGCCTCGCGGCGCGCGCGCTGATGAGCCGGCGCACCTTCACGCGGCGCTTCCGGCTCGCCACCGGCACGACCGTCGGCGCGTGGCTGCTCGCACAACGGCTCACGCGCGCGCAGCAGTTGCTGGAGAGCTCGGATCAGTCGGTGGAAGCGATTGCGGGCATCGCCGGGTTCGGGTCGGCGGCGTCATTGCGTCAACATTTCGCCGAAGCCTTTCGGACCTCGCCCTCGGCATGGCGAAGAGAGTTTCGCGGCGCATGAAACACAGCGCCCACGCAAATGTCGCGTGACACGCACGCTACGAGCGAAGCAAACGCCGCATGACACATTGAAAGCGAAGCATGGCGTCGACGTCGCGAAACAACGCAGGGTGAAAAGCGACGCGCTTTCGTAGTCGGTCACCGCGAATTCGTGGTCGCGCGCGCACGACACTCGACCTACAGACTGCGCAACCGTTCCGCGCGCTGGTCGATGCATGAAGAACAGGCAGAGCGCCGTCAGTGCTCACTAATCCAGCGCGCTACATACAGCAGAAGCGCAACGAGAAAAATCATCGCAGCCCATGCCCAGTTCGGCATGGCATGCGGCGTCGGCTCGGGGTGGGAGACGCCGTGAGACACGCTGGCAGCGCTTCCGGCAAGCGGGTTGCCATGTTCGGCGCGGGTGCGACGCGAAACACCGCTCAGCGTGATAGGCCGCAAAAATACATGCTGGCGACGCGCCGCCGAACCGCGCGCGCGGTTCGGTCCCTGCCCATGCTTCGCACGCACGACCGCGCTGAATTCGGCGAAGAAATCGTCGGCGAGATGATGAAGCGCGTTTTCGAGCTGACGCGTGGGCAGTTCAGCGAGCGGCCCCGACGACGTCGCCCAGATCGTGTAGTCGATCCGCGTGCCGCGCTCCCTGCTGCCGAGCGCGCCCTCTTCCGCGCGCAGACGCACTTCGATTTGTCCGCGCAGTGAGCCGATACCTTCGGCGCGCGCCTTGAAATTGATCGTGCGGCGCTCCGCGTCGGCAGGGCCGGAATCCTGACCCGCGACGTGCGCGCGTGCTTCGTAACGCGCACGCAGTGGCCCGAGCGGCACCGTCATAGCCAGCGCGTATTCGCCGTGCGAAAGGCGCGTGAACGACTCGCAGTTATCGAGGCTGGCGCGCAGGAGCGCGAGGTCTTGCAACGCGTCCCAGACATCGGACGGCGCAAGTGGAATCCGTAACGCGTCGTTCAGTTCCATCCCAGCCTCCGACAGACGCGCGACAGCGGATCAGGACGTCTGATCGATGCGGTCGACGCGCGATGAGTAAAACGCGAGATATCCCTGGATCGGGGCCGCCTGTTCGAACGGCGTCTCGTAGGTCCATACGGCGTTTTCGATCAAGCCGTCTTCGGTGCGCAGGTGGTAGTACGATGCGTCGCCCTTGAACGGACAGTGCGACGAGTGCGTGGAGCGTTCGAGCCGCGCCATGTTCACGTCTTCACGCGGGAAATAGAAAACGTCGGGCAGACCGGTTTCGGCGAGCGTGAGCGCCGCGTGCGTGTCGGCCATCGTCACGCCGCCATGAATCACCCGCACCCGGTGATGATTGCCCGTTATCGTAATGGCGTGCCCGCCGGAGGGTTTGTCTGGGTTTGCGTGAGGTGTCAAGGCATCGCTCATGTCTCGGCTCCATGAAAGTGTGCGGTCGTGCATACAGCAAAGCCACGGGACAGGCCCGTGGCTTCATTATCGGTCAAAGTCCTCGCGATTGCGCGGCCTCCGTGCTGCCTGCCCGACAAGCCCCGGGTTTACTGCGTGTTCCAGTAGAACGCCGCTTTCGCCGTGCCCTTTGCGGGCACCGTCAATGCCTTCGACTGGTCGCGGTCCTTGTAGGTCGCATGCACCGTGTAGCGCCCCGGGCGCAGCCTCACGAGCATGTAGGGCCCGCGCGACGCGGTGCTCAACACCTCGCCGTTATGCGCGTCGACGATCCGTACGTGGACGTCGGCTAGATAGTCCGAGCCCGGTCCGGTAAAGCGCAGCGACAACGGCCATTGGCTTTGCGCCTGCTGCAGTGCCTTGGACTCGTCCAGACCGACGCCGCCCGAGACGAACGACACGTCGCCTTGTTGCTGGATTTGCGGCAGACCTCCGCCGTTGGCGTTGCCTGCGCTCGTCTGGTCGGCGGTGGTGCCGCCGGTTACTTCGCTCGCCTGCTGCGCGTACGCGCCGCCCGCCAGACCGAGAGTGAGCGCCGCGCTGGCCGCGGCGGCTACGATCTTTCGCTGAGTGCGTTGGTTCTTCATCGGTTTGCTCCTTATTGACGTCCTTATCCGTTACCCGTCGATGGGACCGGATTCAATGTGGATGCAACTGCCGTGCCATGCGGCCGCTCGACAGTACGGCGAAGCGCCCGCTTCGCACGTCACACGCCGCAAAGCGCCCGGTTTGCGGCTTCCGGTACAGAAAGAAAAATGCCGGTCTGTCTGCAGTAAGTGCAAACAGACCGGCAAGCGTTACTCGATGCTCTTCATCGACCAGTCATGACTGACAGGACGTCGATCAACCCAGATCGACCGGCACGAAGATCTGCGCGTTGTCGCGCTGGATCAGCAACGCGATGCTATTGCCCGCGCCGGAGACCATCTGCTTCAACTGATCGACGCTCGTCACCGGCCGGCCGTTGACGGCGAGAATGACGTCGCCCGGTTGAATACCCGCGCTTTCTGCCGCGCCGCCCGACTGCTGCACGAGAAGACCGTGCGAGATCGAAGCGCTGCTCTTTTCTTCCGGCGTCAGCGGACGCACGGCCACGCCCAGACGGCCTTGCAACTGCGCGGGCTGATCGGTCTTGTCCGAGGCCAGCTTTGCGTCCGACAACGAGCCGATCGTCACCTTCAGATCCTTCGTGCCCTTGTCACGCCACACCTGCACGGTGGCCGTGCTGCCGGGCGCGAGCCCTGCCACCTGTGAAGGCAGCGCCGACGAATCGCCCACCGGATCGCCGTTCACCGACAGAATCACGTCTCCCGGTTGCAACCCGGCCTTCGCGGCAGGACCGTCCGGATCGACCGAGCTGACGAGCGCGCCTTGCGGCTTCTGCATGCCGAACGAATTTGCCAGCGTCTGATTCATGCTTTGCACCGCGACGCCCAGGCGCCCACGGCTCACGTGACCCGTCTTGACGATGTCGTCCTTGACCTTGATCGCCTCATTGATCGGGATTGCGAACGAAAGTCCCTGGAAGCCGCCGGTCTGCGAGTAGATCATGGAGTTGATGCCGATCACCTCGCCTTGCAGATTGAACAGCGGCCCGCCGGAATTGCCGGGATTCACCGGCACGTCGGTCTGGATGAACGGCGTGTAGTTTTCGTTCGGCAGCGAACGCGATTTCGCGCTGATGATGCCGGAGGTCACCGTATTGTCGAAACCGTACGGCGAACCGATCGCGACCACCCACTGACCGACCTTGCTCTGACGCGGATCGCCGATCTTCACTGTCGGCAGACTGCTTGCGTCGATCTTCAGGACGGCGACGTCCGACTGCTTGTCGGCGCCGATCACCTTGGCTTTGAACTCGCGCTTGTCGGTCAGCCTCACAGTGACGACGTTTGCGCCGTCCACCACATGCGCGTTGGTCAGGATATAACCGTCGCTGCTGACGATAAACCCTGAACCGAGGCTCGCGCTCGACTCGTCGGGCGCATCGCCGCCGTCGCCGCCCTGCATGCCCGGCGCGCCGCCAAAGAAGTGCTTGTAGAACTGGTAGAACGGGTCGCTCGGATCGATCGGCAACTGATTGCCGCCGCTCATGCCGCCATTGCCGCCATTGCCTCCATTCCCGCGCAGTGCCGCGCGCTTCACGACGTGCTTTGCACTGATGTTGACGACCGCCGGTCCGTACGTTTCGACGAGACCGGAGAAATCGGGAATGCCGGTTTTCGCGGCGGCTTCGGCGGGCATCATGGCCGCTTGCGCCGGTGAGATGACCTGGGGCGCGGGCACGTCGCGATGGCCCGCCACATAGCCGGCGGAAAGCGCAACGGCGACAGCCGCTGCAACAGCGCTGCGAGACAAGGTTTTCGCGTTCATCGTGTACTCCTGACTGGAGAAAGAAATTCGGATGTCAGGAAGCGTACGGGGCATCGCTTAAAAGAGTCTTAAGCAGCGACAGATCGTGTTTGGCCTTCTTTTCAGGGGTTTTTCCGCACCATGCAAATTGAAAGCATTGGTTCAGAAGCGCACGGTAACCTCGAGGCCGCCCGCCGGCGATTCGTCGAGCGACACCGTAGCGTGATGTTGCGTCGCGATTCGCCGGACAATCGCAAGGCCGAGTCCGCTGCCGGCCACATCGGTACGCACGCGATTCTCGCCGGCGCCCGCACGATAGAAACGGTCGAAGACACGCTCGCGTTCCGCAGGCTCGATGCCGGGCCCGCTGTCGGCGATACGCACGACCGGATGACCCTGTTCGACATGCAGGCTCACGTCGACGCGCCCGCCTCGCGGCGTGTACTTGGTCGCGTTATCCACGAGATTGTTGAACATGACGCGCAGCGACTCGGGATCGCCGATCACGGTAGCCGCTTCGCTCGCCTCGATGCCGAGGTCCACGCCACGATTTTCAGCCAGCGGCGCATAGGTCACCACGCAGTCCTGCAGCAACGAGCGCAAGTCGACAGCGTCGGTCGCGCCGAGGCCGTCCGGTTCGGAGCGCGCGAGCGCGAGCAGTTGCTCGGCAAGGCGCGTCGCGCGCGTCACACCCGCTTGCAGGTCCGCGAGCGCTTCGCTGCGCGCCGCGTCGTCTTTCGCGCGCGCCACCAGTTGCGATTGAATCTGCACGGCGGCAAGCGGCGTGCGCAGTTCGTGCGCGGCGTCGGCGACGAACGCCTTCTGGATGTCGAGCGCGGTGGCGAGCCGCTGCAACAGCCCGTTCAACGCGCGCACGAGCGGCTGCACTTCGAGCGGCAGGCGCTGATCGGGCAACGGATCGAGCGCCTCGGGATGACGCGCATCGAGCGCGCTCGTCACGCGCCGCAGCGGGCGCAACCCGCGTCCGATGATCACCCACACTGCGAGCCCGAGCGCCGGCAGCAGCACGATCAACGGCCACAACGTGCGCAACGCGACGTCGGCGGCAAGGCGGTTGCGCACCGACAGCGGCTGCGCCAACTGCACGACGTTATCGCCGACGATCGCCCCGTACACGCGCCAGTCGCCGCGATCCGTATGCTCGGTCGTGAAGCCCAGTTCAGCGCGCGGCGCGAGCGGCGCGCGAGGACGCGAGTAGTACATCAGCACGCCGTTGCGATTCCAGATCTGCAGCACGATGCCTTCGTCGCCGGTATCGCGCGAGCCGAGCACTTGTGAGAACGGTTCGGACGGCAGGGCCGCGGCGATCTGCTCCAACTGGTAGTCGAACAGTTCATTCGCTTCGGCAAGCGCCTGGCGGTAAATCAACCAGCCCGCCACGCCGACGCCGAGTAACACGAGCGCAAGCAGCCACACCAGCAATTGACGGCGGATCGAACGCATCGGCTCAGGCTTCCTTGGCAATCATGTAGCCAAGGCCACGCACGTTGCGGATCAGGTCCGCGCCGAGCTTCTTGCGCAGCGCGTGAATGTAGACCTCGACGGTATTGCTGCCGATCTCCTCGCCCCAGCCGTACATTTTTTCTTCCAGCTGACTCTTCGAGAGGACGGCGCCGGGCCGGGCGAGCAGCGCTTCGAGCAGCGCAAACTCTCGCGCCGACAAGGCCACCGGCGCGCCGTCGAGCGTGACCTGATGCGACGCGGGATCGAGCGTCAGGTTGGCGTGGCGGATTGTCGAATCGCTGCGGCCCGATTGACGACGGATCAGTGCGCGCATACGCGCGCCGAGTTCGTCGAGATCGAATGGCTTGACGAGGTAATCGTCCGCGCCGGCGTCGAGACCCTTCACGCGGTCGGCTACCGCGTCGCGCGCCGTGACGATCAGCACCGGCAAAGCGTGGCCGCGCGCGCGCAGCGTGCGCAATACGTCCAGACCGTCGCGCTTGGGCAGTCCGAGGTCGAGCAACACGAGGTCGTAGGGCTGGCTGCCCGCCGCGCTGAGCGCCGCTTCGCCGTCTTCCACCCAGTCGACCGCGAAGCCTTCGCCGCGCAGCGCCTTGCGGACGCCCTCGGCGATCATCCGGTCGTCTTCGACTAGCAAGATGCGCATGGTCCCGTTTCCTCAACATTCGATGATGCCGCATTCTAGCGCCCGCCCCGCGCGTGCGCGCCGTGTGGCGCTTTTTTCACCGCAGCGCGGCGGCATGTCACTACAATGGGCGCTTTGCGTCGCGCGGCGGTTTCGGGCTTGACTCACGTAGTACGCGAGCAATGCGTGCCAGCTCGAATGCCTCAACGCCGCATGCGCAATGACGAACCCGCCGACGCGCTGCGAACCTTCGTGCGGCGCATCTCCACTGCTTTGAATCGCCGCGTGCTGCACGCCCTGACATTTTGCTTTCTCGCCCGTCCATGACGCACGCTTTCCTGTCTTTCGCCGCACGCCATCTTCATCGAGCGGCGCTGCGCTCGCGCTTAACGTCGTCGTTCATCGCACCCTTGTCCGCCTGCTCTGGTTCCGCCGCGCCGCGCCGCGCGGCGTCGCACGCGAGCGCATGGCTGCTCGTCTGTGCCGCGCTTGCCGGCGGCGCGTCGCTGCCGCTTGCTGCGCAGGCGCGTGTCAAGGCGGCCCATCCGAGCGTCAACGTCAGCACCGTGTTGCCGCAATCGGTGATGATCGGCTTGCAGCGCGCGCACGTGCCGTTGTCGTCGATCAGCGTGGTCATCGAAAAAGTCGGCGATCGCACGCCGATCGTCGCGCTGAATGCGGGCAAGCCGATGATGCCCGCCTCGACGATGAAGCTCGTCACCACCTACTCCGGTCTGTCGATTCTCGGCCCCGACTACCGCTGGCGCACCAACGCGTACGCCGACGGCACAGTCGACGCCAACGGCGTGCTGCACGGCAATCTGTACATTCAAGGTACGGGTGACCCGAAGCTCGTGCCCGAAGAACTCATCGACCTCGTGCAGAAGATCCACAAGGCGGGGATTCGCGGCATAGACGGCGCGCTCGTGCTCGACAAGCGCTACTTCGATCCGTCGACGCGCGATCTGCCGCCGTTCGACGACGACGCGACCGCGCCATACAACGTCGGGCCGGACCCGCTGCTGTACGCATTCAAGTCGCTATCGTTCACGTTGACGCCTTCATCCGACGGCACCGTCACCATCGACGTACTGCCCGCGCTTGCACAGTTACAGATCGACAATCAGATGCGCGCGGTCAACGGCCCGTGCCGCGGCGAAGCGGCATCGGTGTCGCCCACCGTCACGCCGACGCCGAACGGCACGCTCGTCGCATCGTTCGCCGGCGACTATTCGGTGCGCTGCGGTCCGCGCACCGTCAACGTCGCGGTGCTGGACCACTCGGCGTTCTTCGCGGGCGGCTTCCTTGCTTTGTGGCAGCAGACGGGCGGCACCTTCAGCGGCGCGACGCGTGAAGGTGCCGTGCCCGTCGGCGCAAAACTCGTGGCCACGCATCAGGGGCCGGTGTTGTCGGATATCGTTCGCGACATTAACAAGTTCAGCAACAACACCATGGCGCGCAACCTGTTCCTGTCGATCGGAGCGGCTGAAGAAAAAGGGCCTGCGACGCCCGCCAAGTCCGCCCGCGCGATCGAGGCGTTCCTGCGGCGTGACAGCATCGACATGGAATATCTGACGCTCGACAACGGCTCGGGCCTCTCGCGCGAGGAGCACATCACCGCGCTCTCGCTCGCCGACCTGCTGCAACGCGCCAACGCGAGCCCTGTCGCCCAGGTGTTCGTGCAGTCGCTGCCCATTGCCGGTGTCGACGGCACCATGCGCAACCGGCTGACCAACCAGGGCGCGGGCGGCAACGCGCAAATCAAGACCGGCACCTTGCGCGACGTGCGGGCGATCGCGGGCTACGTGGCATCGGCGGACGGCAACAGCTACGTGGTGGTGAGCTTCATCAACGATCCGCACTCCGAGGCCGCGCGCGCCGCGCACGACGCGCTGCTCGAATGGGTGTATCAGGGACCGAGCTCGGGCTTCAGCAAAATCTCGGCGCCTGCCGCGGAATCGGCCGGCGTGGCACCGCATGGCAAGCCCAGGAAAAACCCGCGCAAGCGCGAAGCGCATTGAGGATTCCTTCTAGCGAAGGCGGC
Organism: Paraburkholderia sp. 22098; assembly: GCF_052045935.1. NCBI lineage: Bacteria > Pseudomonadati > Pseudomonadota > Betaproteobacteria > Burkholderiales > Burkholderiaceae > Paraburkholderia > Paraburkholderia sp. 22098. The sequence goes on from NZ_JBQEPV010000003.1 coordinate 323,902, forward strand.
GCGCGGTGAGACCTTAAGCGTGTACGCTGTCGAGCAGTGTTCGAGACGCGCTGCACGCTCGCACAGCAACACGACAAAACACCGCGGCATATCACGCGGCGACAAGGGACCACGGAGGAAGACACCATGCAATTCGACGCCGAATTGCTGCTGCTCGCCATGGCGCCAGTCTTTCTCGCATGTATCGGCTGGGAGGCGTGGCACCTGCGGCGAACGCGCCCCGGCGCGCGGCTCTATAGCTGGCGCGATACGCTGTGCAACGCAGCGCTCGCGCTCATGCAGCAAGCCGCCGACAAGCTCGCCTGGCTCGCGATCATCCCTGTCTATGCGTTCTTCTACGATCACTACCGCGTCTACACGTGGCACGCAGGCTGGCTTTCGTTTGCCGTGCTGTTCGTCGCGCAGGATCTGCTCTACTACGTGTTTCACCGTTGCAGCCACCGCGTGCGATGGCTGTGGGCCGCGCACGTCGTGCACCACTCGTCGGCACGGATGAATTTTTCGACCGCGTTCCGCCAGAGCCTTATGTATCCGGTGGCTGGCATGTGGCTCTTCTGGATTCCGCTCGCCGTACTCGGGTTTCCGCCGAAGCAGATCGTCGCTATTGTGCTGATCAACCTGGGCTTCCAGTTTTTCGTGCATACGCAGGCGATCGGTAAATTCGGCAGCAAAACGGGCAGCAAGCTCGGCTGGCTCGAGTACGTATTCAACACGCCGTCGATTCACCGCGTGCATCACGCGCGCAATGACCGCTATATCGACCACAACTACGCTGGCGTGCTCGTGGTGTGGGACCGGCTGTTCGGCAGCTACGTCGACGAGGACCCGCGCGAGCCGCCCGTGTACGGCATTGTGGAGCCGCTCGATACGTATAACCCGCTGAAGGTGACGTTCCACGAATGGGCGTCGATGGCGCGCGACTTCGCGAGCGTGCACGGCGCGCGCAACAAGCTGCGTGCGCTTTTCGCAACGCCCGCGTGGGCGGCCGACTATCACGCACGCAGCAGCGGCGGCTCAACGGCCACGCTTGCGCGCGCAACTATCGACGATAGCAACGATACGGCCACGTTTTCCGCACGACGCAGACCGTAGAAGATTCTGTAAGCTGTCGTCACGCCGCCGACGCGGTGGACGCAGCCTGCAATATATGGCGCAAGGGCCAAACATACGAGGAGATGTAGTCAACATGAAGCACACAGCATCGAGGAAACAGCATTGGTTGCGCCTCTCGCAAACCGCCATTGCGAGCGCGGCGTTTGCGCTGCTGGCCGCGTGCGGCGGTGGCAGCGACAATAACAACAACGCCAGCAGCACACCTGCGGGCGGCGTCAAGTTGCAAGTCGTTTCGTTCGGCGACAGCCTCTCGGACGCCGGCACCTATTCGCCGGTGATTCAGGGCAGCTTCGGCGGTGGCCGCTTCACGACCAATCCGGGCGAAGTGTGGACGCAGAAAGTGGCCGAGTATTACGGCGACACCTTGAAGCCGGCATACCTCGGCGGCTTTGGCCAGCCGCTGGTCGCAACGGGCGGCTACGGTTATGCGCAGGGCGGCTCGGACGTCGTGAATGCTCAAGGCAAAGGCTGGGCGCCTAACAACATGGCGGCCACGACGGTGCCCATCGTGACTCAGGTCGCGAACTACCTCGGTGCCCATTCGAGCTTCAACCCGAATCAGCTCGTGCTCGTGAACGGCGGAGCGAACGACATCTTCCAGTTCGCGGAAAACACCGCTAACCTGACCGCGCTCGGCACCGCGCTACAGACGCAATACCCGCTGCTCGTGCAGGCAGGCAAGCTGCCGAACACGCAGGCAGGCCAGGTCGCGTTCATCGTCGGCTATCTGCAGCAGTTGTCTAACCCGCAGGTCGCTCAGGCCGCCGCCCAACTGGCCGCGCAAGTCAAAACCATTGTTGGCGCGGGTGCGACCCACGTGGTGGTCTCGACTGTGCCCGACATCGGCAATACGCCGCTAGGCGTTGCGTCCAACGCGAAGACACCGGGCTCCGCCGCGCTGCTGTCGGGAATCGCCGCCGCGTATAACTATCTCTTCGTTCAGAACCTCACGGCGCTCGGCCTCGTGGGCACGGGCAAAGTGATCGTGGTCGATGCGTTCGCGTGGCAGGATCAGCAGTTGCCGAACTACAAGGCGCTCGGCTTCACGGTGTCCAACACCGACACTGCGTGCAACCTGAGCGCGATGCAGGCCAACGCAACGGCCTACGCCCGAGCCAATCCCGCCGCGACGAACGGCCTGACTCCGGAGCAGTACGGCAGCCAGTTCGCCTCTTCGCTGTTCTGCTCGCCGCAAACCTACACGGTGGCCGGTGCCGACCAGACCTACATGTTCGCGGACACGGTCCACCCGAGCACGCACATGCACGCGTTGTTCGCGCAGTATGTCCAGCAGCAGATCGCGGCGACCGGGCTCGGTAAATAACTGGAGTTTGGGAGACCGCGCGTGACGCGGTCTTTAGCTGCGAACGTTGGAACGCGAAACGCCTGGCTGATCGACTGTGTGAGCGTGTCGATTGCAGCCAGGCGTTTTTTTATTGCGCGCTTCTCCGCTACTTCGGAGCACGGCGCGAGACGCGAGAGTTCAGGCGTGGCTTTGCGCTTCGAACGCCGCTGCCGCGCGGCCCAGGCGGTCGTTCACGGCGATCCATTCGATCGTATCCGGCAACTTCTCGATCAAGATGCGCGTGACGTCCGCACGATCGAGCGCCCGCAGCAAGCCGTAAAGCTCGCGTGCATACACGTGCGGATCTTCCGGGGCCGCAATGAAATGCACGCCTTCGGCGTCGGCCCACTGCCCCGCACGCGAAGCGCGGGCAACCAGCGCAACGCGCTCGCCCGGCTCGCGGGCGGCCAGCACCGGCTCCAACGCGGTGAACGACAACAGCGCCAACGGCGTGCGAGGCGCGTAGTGCGCCTTCAGCGTTCCGGACGCACGCGGCGCCGTTGCGTCGGAGCCGTCGGGAAGGCGCGGCGCTTCACCGAGCACGTCGGCGATGTCTTGCGGCGTGACGCGGCCCGGTCGCAGCAAGGCAGGAAAACCACGCGACAAATCGACGATTGTCGATTCGATGCCGACGTCGGACGCGCCGCCGTCCAGCACATGAATCGCGCTGCCGAACTCCTCGCGGACATGTTGTGCGGTGGTCGGACTTACGTGCCCAAAGCGATTCGCCGAGGGCGCCGCGACGCCGCCATGTCCGTCGCGCAACGCGCTGAACGCCTGCAGCAACGCTTGCGCTACGGGATGCGAAGGACAGCGCAGTCCAACCGAATCCTGCCCGCCGCTGACCGCCGAGGGTATGCGCGCGGCGCGCTTCAGGATGAGCGTGAGCGGCCCAGGCCAGAACGCGTCGATCAAGCGTTGCGCTTCCTGAGGCAAATGCTCGACCCAGTAGTGCGGATCGCCCTGCGGAGCCAAATGCACGATCACCGGATGATTCGCCGGCCGGCCCTTCGCCGCATAAATGCGAGCCACCGCGTCTGGGTTCTCGGCGTCGCCGCCGAGCCCGTAGACCGTCTCCGTGGGAAACGCGACGAGACCGCCTGCATCGAGCAGCGCCGCTGCGTGCTCGATTTGCGCGGCGCTCACGGGCAGCGCATTGGCGGCGACTGCAGCGGGTTGGGCGGGTTGCTGTTGATCGGACATGGCTCGCGCGTCAGCTCGTGGCGATGTGCAGCAGCCGCGCACAGTCGCGCCCCGCCGTGCGTGCTTCTTCGAGCGTCGCAGCCGTGAAATTCACATGGCCCATCTTGCGGCCGCAACGGGCTTCTTCCTTGCCGTACAGATGCAAACGCGCCGCCGGCATCGCCGCGACCTCGTGCCATGGCGGCGTGACCGACGCGCCCTTCGGGCCGTCCGGGAACCAGACGTCGCCGAGAATGTTCAGCATGACTGCCGGCGAATGCTGACGGGTGTCGCCAAGCGGCATGCCGGTCATTGCACGTACCTGCTGTTCGAACTGGCTGGTCGCGCAGGCGTCGACGGTGTAATGCCCGGAGTTGTGCGGACGCGGCGCCATTTCATTGGCCACGAGCGAGCCGTCTTCGAGAATGAAGAATTCGACACACAGCACGCCGACATAGCCGAGCTTGTCCGCGATTTGCAGCGCGGCTTGTTGCGCCTGCTCGACGAGTGTGGCGCTTGCGTCCGGCGCCGGAACGATGGTGTGCGACAGCACGCCGTCGCGATGCGTGTTTTGCGCGAGCGGGTACACCACCGAAGCGCCGCTCGCCGCGCGCGCGATCAGCGCGGAAACTTCGAACTTCAGCGGCAAGCGCTTTTCCAGCACGCACGGCACGCCGGCGAGCGACGCATACGCCTCGCGCACTTCGGCGGCATTGCGTACGCGAACCTGGCCCTTGCCGTCATAACCCATGCGAGCCGTTTTGAGGATGCCGGGCAGCACGGCTTCGAGCTTCGCATCGTCAAGCGCGGCGAGCGCGTCCGACGATTCGATCACCACGTGCGGTGCGACCGTCACGCCCGACGACGCGATAAAGCGCTTCTCGGCAATGCGATCCTGAGCCACGGCGACGCATCGGCCGGCCGGGCTCACGAACGTGGTCTTCGCGAGGAAGTCGAGGCTCGCGGCCGGCACGTTCTCGAATTCGGTGGACACCGCCGCGCATAGCCGCGCGAGTTCGGTCAGCGACGCTTCATCGTCGTAGGCCGCGCGCAGATGGCGGTCGGCGACCGAGCCCGCGGGGCTGCTTTCATCCGGATCGAGCACGGCGACGCGATAGCCCATTGCCTGAGCGGCAAAGCAGAACATGCGGCCGAGCTGGCCGCCACCAACCATGCCGAGCCATGCGCCGGGCAAAATCGGTGAAACCGGTGTGTTGTCTGGGTTCATCTTAGTGGTCGGTCGCGACCGGGTGTGCCTGCAGTCCTGCAACTCCTGCAATGGCAACCGTCCGGCCGGTGGGTCTGACAGAGGACTTCGTGTATCAATCGAGCCGTTACTGAGGCCGTTTCCAGCAGGTGCATCGGCCCATTTCCCGGCGCGCGCTTACAGCGCCGGCAATACCATTGCGTGTGCCGCTTCGTTCTGGCGCACCCGGAACGCCGCAAGCTTCTCGGCATATTCGCCGCTCGTGCCGCTCAGAATAGAGACCGCGAACAGCGCCGCATTCGCCGCGCCCGCTTCGCCGATCGCAAACGTGGCGACGGGCACGCCTTTCGGCATCTGCACGATCGAGTGCAACGAATCGACACCCTTCAGATACTTGCTCGCCACCGGCACGCCCAGCACCGGCACCGTGGTCTTGGCCGCCAGCATGCCCGGCAGGTGAGCCGCGCCGCCCGCGCCCGCGATGATCGCCCGGATACCGCGCTCGCGCGCGCTTTCAGCATAGGCGAACATTTCGTCCGGCATGCGGTGCGCGGAGACGACCTTTGCCTCGTAGGGCACGCCGAATTCCTGCAGGATCGCGACGGCGTTCTTCATTACTTCCCAGTCGGAACTGGAGCCCATCAACACGCCGATAACCGGCGCGCCATGCGTATGGGCGGTCTGTGCTTCACTCATCTTGCGGCTTCCTTTTCTCGAACGGCGCGGATCTGGTCAGGCGAGCTTCTGCCCGGTCAGGCGTTCGAGCGCTTCCTGGTATTTCTCGCCCGTCTTCTGGATAACGTCGTCCGGCAGCTTCGGCGCGGGCGGCTCTTTCGCCCAGTCCTGCGTTTCCAGCCAGTCGCGCACGAACTGCTTGTCGAACGACGGCGGATTGGTGCCGACCTGATACTGGTCGGCCGGCCAGAAGCGCGACGAATCGGCGGTGAGCGCCTCGTCCATCAAGTACAGCTTGCCGTGGTTGTCCAAACCGAACTCGAACTTCGTGTCGGCGATGATGATGCCGCGCGTGGCGGCGTAATCCGCAGCTTCCTTGTACAGCCTGATCGAAATGTCGCGGATCGTGGCCGACAGCTCGGTGCCGATGCGACGCTCCATGTCGTTGTACGTGATGTTTTCGTCGTGATGGCCCATCTCGGCCTTGGCTGCCGGCGTGAAGATCGGCTCAGGCAGCTTTTGCGCGTTTTGCAGACCAGCCGGCAATTCGACGCCGCACACGGAACCCGTGGCCTGGTAATCTTTCCAGCCGCTGCCGGCCAGATAGCCGCGCACCACGGCTTCAACGAGGATCGGCTCGAGGCGCTTCACGACGACCGCGCGGCCCTTGACCTGCTCGACTTCGTCCGCCGCCACCACCGATTCCGGCGCCACGCCGGTCAGGTGATTCGGCACCACGTGCTTGAGCTTTTCGAACCAGAAGTTCGCCATTTCGTTGAGCACGCGCCCCTTATTCGGAATCGGCTCGCCCATGATGACGTCGAACGCCGACAGACGGTCGGTCGTGACGATCAGCAACTGGTCGTTGCCCACTGCATAGTTGTCGCGGACTTTTCCGCGGCCGAGCAGCGGCAGCGAGCGGAGCGTGGATTCGTAGAGGGTAGACATCGTCGTGGTTCGCTAAAAGTAAGGCAAAAAGTGTGACCGGAACAAAAGGGAAACGCCGTTCCCCGGATGATGCGGGAACGGCGATCTAACGACAACCTGGCCAGACGGCCAGGTGTCGAGCCTGCGCTGAAGCAAATACCGCTTAGCGGACGACCTGCGCAAGCTCGCCCGACTTGTACTTCTCCGCGATTTTATCAAGCGAAACGGGCTTGATCTTGCCAGCCTGGCCTTCGCAGCCGAATTGCGTGTAGCGCTCGATACAGATCTTCATCGCAGCTTCACGCGCCGGCTTCAGGTAATCGCGCGGATCGAACTTGCCCGGATTGGTCGCCATGTAGCGGCGAATTGCGCCGGTGATCGCGAGACGCAGGTCGGTGTCGATGTTGACCTTTCGCACGCCGTGCTTGATGCCTTCCTGGATTTCCTCGACCGGCACACCGTAGGTTTCCTTCATGTCGCCGCCGAATTCGCGGATTTCCGCGAGCAGTTCCTGCGGCACCGACGACGAACCGTGCATCACGAGGTGCGTGTTCGGAATGCGCTGGTGAATTTCCTTGATGCGCTGGATCGACAGAATGTCGCCCGTCGGCTTCTTGCTGAACTTGTATGCGCCGTGCGACGTGCCGATTGCAATTGCGAGCGCATCGCACTGCGTCAGCTTGACGAAGTCGGCGGCCTGCTCCGGATCGGTCAGCAATTGCTCGCGGGTCATGGTGCCTTCCGCGCCGTGGCCGTCTTCCTTGTCGCCCTTCATGGTTTCCAGCGAGCCGAGCACGCCGAGTTCCGCTTCGACCGTCACGCCGATCGAATGCGCGGCTTCCACGACCTTGCGGGATACGTCGACGTTGTACTCGTATGAAGCGACCGTCTTGCCGTCGGCTTCGAGCGAGCCGTCCATCATCACGCTCGTAAAGCCGCTGCGGATCGCCGCCATGCAGACCGCCGGCGACTGGCCGTGGTCCTGGTGCATCACGACGGGAATGTGCGGATAGGACTCGACCGCTGCTTCGATCAGATGGCGCAGGAACGCTTCGCCCGCGTACTTACGCGCGCCAGCGGAAGCCTGCATGATGACCGGGGCATTGACCTTGTCGGCCGCCGCCATGATCGCCTGCACCTGCTCCAGGTTGTTCACGTTGAATGCCGGAAGGCCGTAGCCGTTTTCAGCGGCGTGGTCCAGCAGTTGACGCATTGATACGAGAGGCATGCTGTAACTCCTTAGATTGAAACGAATTCTTGTGCCGCCGGCATCTTGTGGGCGATCTTGTCGCGAAGCAAGCTGCATACCCGTGCGCACCCGTTCATTCACGCCACGCACGCAATCGCGGCGGGTGCACCGCCTCTCGCGAGGCCTGACAACCTGCTTCGTTCGATCCAGCCAGTACCGGTCATGCGAATCTGTCGATCGGAGTTCGCGCTTTAGCGCGTTACTCCGATCCCATGCAAAGCTGTCGACCGGAGCGGGTGCAACCCGCTAACCCCGGTCCGCCGGGCATGCGATCAATACGGCTCGCCGACCCGCACGATCTTCAGCGTGTTCGTGCCGCCGGCCTGCCCCATCGGCTCGCCGACGGTCAGCACGACCATGTCCCCACGCGACGCGTACCCCTTGCTGACCACCGTCTCCAACGCCTGTTGCAACGCGGTGTCGCGGTCGGTGTTGGTGTCCAGATGCAGCGAAGTCACGTTGCGGTACAGCGCCATTGCCCGCTCGCTGCCGACCCGCGGCGTGAGCGCGAAGATCGGCACGTGCGTCCAGTGACGCGACATCCACAGCGCGGTCGAACCCGATTCGGTCAACGCGACGATCGCCTTCGCGCCAAGGTGGAACGCCGTGAAGAGCGCGCCCATGGCGATCGACTGGTCGATGCGCGTAAACGTGCGATCGAGGAAATCCCGGTCCAGCTCCGACTGCTCCGACTTCTCGGCTTCGACGCAGATCGCGGCCATTGTCTCGATGGTCTGCACCGGATACTTGCCCGCTGCCGACTCCGCCGACAGCATGACCGCGTCCGTACCGTCCAGGACCGCATTCGCGACGTCCGACACTTCGGCGCGGGTCGGCACCGGCGCGTAGATCATCGACTCCATCATCTGCGTCGCGGTGATCACGAATTTGTTCGACTCGCGCGCCATACGAATCATCCGCTTTTGCAGCGCGGGGACTGCGGCATTCCCCACTTCCACGGCGAGATCGCCGCGCGCGACCATGATGCCGTCGGATGCGTCGAGAATGCCTTGCAGCGCAGGAATGGCTTCGGCGCGCTCGATCTTGGCGATCATCTTCGGCTTGATGCCGTAAGGTGCGCCGGCGATGTTCGCCAGTTGGCGAGCCATTTCCATGTCGGTCGCGTTCTTCGGGAACGACACCGCGACAAAATCGACGCCGAGCGACATGGCCGTGCGGATGTCTTCCATGTCCTTGGCGGTCAGCGCGGGCGCCGACAGACCGCCGCCCTGACGGTTGATGCCCTTGTTGTTGGACAGATCGCCGCCGATCTTCACGATCGTATGAATCTCGTTGCCGATCACGCGCTGAACGTTCAGCACGATCAGGCCGTCGTTGAGCAGCAGCACGTCGCCCGGCTTCAGGTCGCGGGGCAAGTCCTTGTAGTCGAGACCGGCGCGCTCCTGGTTGCCGAGTTCGCAGTCGGCGTCGAGGATGAACGGCTCACCCGCGACGAGCGAAACCTTGCCGTTTTCGAATTTGCCGACCCGGATCTTCGGGCCTTGCAGGTCCGCCATGATGGCGACCTCGCGGCCCGCCTGGCGAGCCGCCTCGCGCACGAATTCGGCGCGCTGGCGGTGGTCGTCGGCCGTGCCGTGCGAGAAATTGAGCCGCACCACGTCGGCGCCTGCCTGAATCATTTGCAGCAGGATCTCCGGCGTGCTGGAAGCCGGTCCGATGGTAGCGACAATCTTGGTGGCGCGATGCATGAGTCTCCTCGTCTGGATGGGATCGCTGGAAAGAGCGCTGCGAGTCGGATGCGGAGGCTGCGCACCGAAAGATGCTGCCAGGGGCTGCGCGCCGGTTGAAACCAGCGTCGCTTTATGGGGTGAAGCAGTGTTCGAAACCAGCACGCGCGGCGCCGGTGGGGGAGCGGGCGCGACTTGCGGATCGGGGAGTTCTGCCGGCGGGCCGGCCGATTCGTTAGCCTGGTCGCCGGCCAATCGAGAGGTGCCGCCTGCAGTGGTCGGCTCCGCGAGCACGGGAGAATTCTCGGATGTTTCTGGATGACTGTCAGCGTGTGCAGCTTCGCCGACAGCGGCAACCGCGGCGGCAACCGTGTCGGCAAGCGCCGACTCCGGGGCCGCCGTCGTCGCCGTTGCCGCGTCGGAGCGCGTGGCGCGCTCCCCTGCCGCTGCTGTTGCGGTGTCGCGCGGCTTGCCGCGCTGACCGTCCGCTTTTGCAGATTTCGACGTTGGTGAGCGCGTCGCCACGTTAAGCCCGCGATTCCAGTACTTCAACGGCGGGCAGCTTCTTGCCTTCCAGGAACTCGAGGAAGGCGCCACCGCCCGTCGAGATATAGCTGACCTTGTCGTGGATGCCGTACTTGGCAATCGCGGCAAGCGTATCGCCGCCGCCCGCAATCGAGAACGCGGACGATCTCGCGATGGCGTCGGCCAGTGTCTTCGTGCCATTGCCGAACTGGTCGAATTCGAACACGCCGACCGGGCCGTTCCACACGATGGTGCCGGCTTTTTCCAGTTGCGCGGCGAGCGCCTTCGAAGTTTCCGGCCCGATGTCGAGGATCAGGTCGTCGTCTTCGACATCGGCGACGGCCTTGATTTCCGCTTTGGCGGTCGGCGAGAACTCTTTGGCGGTGACCACGTCGGTGGGGATCGGCACCGATGCGCCGCGTGCTTTCGCCGCGTCGATAATCGCCTTGGCCTCGTTCACCAGATCCGCTTCCGCCAGCGACTTGCCGATCTTCAGACCGGCCGCCAGCATGAACGTGTTGGCGATACCGCCGCCCACGATCAGCTGATCGACCTTCTCGGCCAGCGACTTCAGAATGGTCAGCTTGGTGGACACCTTCGAGCCCGCGACGATCGCAACCAGCGGACGCTTCGGCGCGCCGAGCGCCTTGCCGAGCGCTTCCAGCTCGGCGGCGAGCAGCGGGCCGGCGCAAGCGATCGGCGCATATTTCGCGATGCCGTGCGTGGTGGCTTCAGCGCGATGCGCGGTGCCGAACGCGTCGTTCACGTAGATGTCGCAAAGCTTCGCCATTTTCTGCGCGAGCTCGTCGGAGTCTTTCTTTTCGCCCTTGTTGACGCGGCAGTTCTCCAACAGCACAACCTCGCCCGGCGCGACGTTCACGCCGTTTTCCACCCAGTTCGCGACGAGTGGCACGTCGCGGCCAAGCAGTTCGGCGAAACGCTTTGCAACCGGCGCGAGAGAATCTTCCGGCTTGAAGTCACCTTCGGTCGGACGTCCAAGGTGCGACGTGACCATCACGGCCGCGCCAGCGTCGAGCGCTGCCTTGACGGCCGGCACGGAGGCGCGGATGCGGGTGTCTTCGGTGATGTTGCCTTGATCGTCCTGCGGCACGTTCAGATCGGCGCGGATGAACACCCGTTTGCCGGACAGCTTGCCTTCGGCGATCAGATCGGAGAGACGCAATACCTTGTTCATGGGCGTTTGTGTGCGAGTTGATGAGAAGGCGGTGGCGGACGTCGCTCAGGGCTTTGGGCGCGGTGAACTCCAGCGCGTCGGCACGGCGGCTCCACAAAGTCGGGGGCCGGCGGCAAGGCCGCGGCGCAGGCGCCAGGCATCGGCGCGATCATCCCGGAAAAGGGGCATTTTAACTGATCCGAACTGCCTTCTGACCCGCGACCAGGCGAATGTCCCGTATTTGGACGGCGCGCCGCATGCCGCAGCGCAGCATCGGCCGCACGGGAGTTACATGAAGAGCCGCAACATCGTGAACACCACCATTCCGACGACGATCGTACCGAGCATGGTGCGGCGCCACAAAAACCACCCGAGGCCGGCAAGGGTCGCATAAAACTCGTGGTTGGACGGCGCAAATGACAGGCCCTCGGGCGTTGCCAGTACGTCGGGCAGCACCACCGCTGCAAGCGCTGCGGCAGGCGCATAGCGCAGCATGCGCTGAACGCGCGCGGGTAAAACCGTGCGCTCGCCGCCGATTAGAAACATCGCGCGTGTCACCGCGGTGACGATGGTCATGCCGATAATTGCCAGCCAGATTTCCGTGGATGTCACCGCGAATCTCCCGCGCCGCCGCGAATGCGCCGTAAGTCGGCGCGCTCGACCATCAGATCCGCAGCACTGCCCGCGATAATCGCCGCGATCACCGCGAGCGGCAGCGCGAGCCGGTACGGAAGATCGAACGCGAGAAGCGAGACGACGCCCGCGATGCCGACCGCCACCAGTGTGGAGCGGGTCGCGATTGCCGCCACCATGATTGGCAGCAGCGCAAGCGTGCCGGCGAGCGCCAGGCCCCAGTTGTCGGGAATCAGGCTCGCGAGCAGGATGCCCGCGATCGACGCGACCTGCCACGACAGCCAGCTGCTCACCGCCATGCCCCAGAAGTACGCTTCCTTGCCGGGCACGTAGCCGGTCGGGAAGTTCTTCTTTACGAACAGCAGATAGATCACGTCGCCGTTGAAGTAGCCAAGCGAGATGCGCCGCCACATCGACAGGTAGGAAAAATGCGGCGCGAGGCCGACGCTGAAGATCACGAAACGCAAATTGACCATGGCGGCCGTGAGCAGCACGGTCCAGACCGGCAGCTTGGCGGCGAGGAGCGGCAGCACCGCCAGTTGCGACGAACCGGCGTAGCACAGCAGCGACATGGCGAGCGCCTGGGGCAGCGTGAGCACCGACTTGCTCATTGCGATGCCGGTGACGAGACCCCACGAGCAGATCGCCATGAGCGTTGGCGAATAGTCGCGAGCGCCTTCACGGAAGGCGCGGCGATCGATATCTGACAGACGAGCGAGCATGAGGCGAAAAAGCGCCGGCGCAGGTGGCCGCGATGAGGGAAATGGGCGCCAGGTCGTCAAGCACCCGCTGGCGCGTCCGGATGTGAATTATGCGTGTGCCGAATTATAGCGCCCGAAGTGCGTGCGAATGCCCGTTCCGTGTGCAAAAGACGCTAAAATGACGCTCTTCGCCGCACCCCACCGGAAGCCGCCGGCACGTACCGGCGTTCCCGCCCCCTCGGGGGCCTGACGCGAGGCGACGGGCCTGGGGGCTCAGATAAACACGCACCTGCTGGAGAATCGTATGTCAATGGCCGACCGCGACGGCAAGATCTGGATGGACGGCAAGCTGATCGACTGGCGCGATGCCAAGATCCACGTGCTGACCCACACGCTGCATTACGGCATGGGCGTTTTCGAAGGCGTGCGCGCCTACAAAACAGCAGACGGCGGCACCGCGATTTTCCGTTTGCAGGAACACACCAAGCGTCTGCTGAACTCGGCCAAGATTTTCCAGATGGACGTGCCGTTCGACCACGAAACGCTCGCCGCCGCGCAGCGCGAGGTGGTCCGCGAGAACAAGCTCGAGTCGTGCTACCTGCGCCCGATCATCTGGGTCGGCTCGGAAAAGCTCGGCGTCTCGGCCAAGGGCAACACCATCCATGTGGCGATCGCGGCGTGGCCGTGGGGCGCTTACCTCGGCGAAGACGGCATTGCCAAGGGCATCCGCGTAAAGACTTCGTCGTTCACGCGGCATCACGTGAATGTGTCGATGGTCCGCGCGAAGGCATCGGGCTGGTACGTGAACTCGATTCTCGCCAACCAGGAAGCCATCGCCGACGGCTACGACGAAGCGCTGCTGCTCGACGTCGACGGTTACGTGTCGGAAGGCTCCGGCGAAAACTTCTTCCTCGTGAACAACGGCAAGCTGTACACGCCGGACCTGTCGTCGTGCCTCGACGGCATCACGCGCGACACGGTCATCACGCTTGCCCGCGACATGGGCATTCCGGTCATTGAAAAGCGCATTACCCGCGACGAGGTCTATACCTGCGACGAAGCGTTCTTCACCGGCACCGCCGCGGAAGTCACGCCGATCCGTGAACTGGACAACCGCACGATCGGCGCGGGCGCGCGCGGCCCGATCACGGAGAAGCTGCAGTCGGGCTTCTTCGATATCGTCAACGGCAAGAGCGAGAAGTACGCGCACTGGCTGACCAAGATCTAACGCGCGCCGCTCCTGGCTTCGGGCCGCCTTCGTTTGACGACGGTCCGGGACGGCGCGCCGCACGCACCCTGCATACAACGAGAAAGTCTCATGAGCGATATCAAGGAAATGCCGCTGGTCGAACTGACGGCGAAAGACCTCCCGGCGTACTGCCCGAATCCGGCCATGCCGCGCTGGAGCGCGCATCCCCGCGTCTTTATCGACGTCACGCACGGCGAAGCGCGCTGCCCCTATTGCAGCACCCGTTACAAGCTGCGCGACGGCGAAGTCATCAAGGGCCACTAAAGCTCGCGCTCTGACTCGCTCGTCTGCGGCGTTATGTGCGAAGTTGCCTGTCATTGCCTGTCCGACTGATCGCGTGAATTTGCAACGCGCGGTGTCGCCAGACTCAGCCTCGCATGCGTTGCCTCGGCGCGTTGCTTTCCGTTGCGCTCCATTGGCAGCGCGTTCGAGGCAACGCGAGCAGACGGGTGCGCAGCAGCAAGGCAACCAAGCGGCATGACAGCTATGACGGCATCGCGGCGCCTCGCTGACGGCTTCCCCTTTCACTTTTACCTATCCGAAGCGCCACGCGCATCGCGCGCGGCGCTTCGTTTCGACACCGGACAATCACTCTGATGCGTCGCGCGTTGGTTATCGCACCGAACTGGATCGGTGACGCATTGATGGCGCAGCCGCTGTTTGCGCGCCTCGTGAAACTGCATCCCCGCATCGCCATCGACGCGGTCGCGCCCTCCTGGGTCGCGCCCGTGCTCGAACGCATGCCGGAAATCCATGATGTCTACGCGACCGACCTCGCGCACGGCAAGCTGCAGATGTTGCGCCGCTGGCAACTCGCGAGCGACTTGCGCGACGTCGGCTACGACGCGGCGTACGTGTTGCCGAACTCGTTCAAGTCGGCGCTGATTCCGTGGATGGCGGGCATTCGCTTGCGGATCGGCTATACCGGCGAAAGCCGTTTTGGCCTGCTGAACGTGCGTCATGCGAATCCGCGCAAAGACGAGCGTCCGCCGATGGTCCGGCATTACGCCGCCCTCGCCTACGCTCCCGGCGCCAAAATCCCCGACGATCTGCCAATGCCGCGGCTCGACGCCGACCCGAACGAAGCGTCGCGCGTGTCGGCGCGCTTCAACCTCGACACGCGCGTGCCGCTGCTCGTGTTCTGTCCCGGCGCCGAGTACGGTCCGGCCAAGCGCTGGCCGCCCGAGCACTTCGCGGCGCTTGCGCAAATGGTCGGACAGTCGTTCCCGTACACGCAGATCGTCGCGCTCGGCTCGCCGAAAGATGCGCCGCTTGCGCAGGCGATTGCCGAGAAAGCGCCCAACGTGCGCAATCTGTGCGGACAGACGGCGCTCGGCGAAGCATGTGCGCTAATCGCGCGAGCCAACGCGGTCGTCACGAACGATTCCGGGTTGATGCACGTCGCCGCGGCGCTGCGCCGGCCGCTCGTGGCCGTCTACGGTTCAACGGATCCGCGCCACACGCCGCCCTTGTCGGAGCTTGCGAAGGTACAATGGCTTCATCTCGAATGCAGCCCCTGTTTTCAGCGCGAGTGTCCGCTTGGCCATCTGAACTGTCTGAAGCAGTTGAGCGCCGAGCAGGTTTTCGGCGATCTGCGCGGCATGTTGCTCGCGCATCGCTGAGCCGGCTGACACTCGTACGCAGCACTCGCACGCAACACCGCACGCCCCTGAGCGCGTCGCGTCATGTTCACGCCTTGCGGCGCGGGCATTCTGGCGCCCGGGGCGATTGTCCGGTGCGCCGGACTGTCCCGCTGACCGCTGCCCCGCAACCGCGCGCCGCGCACAAGAGACTGACGAGCCATGCCACGTTTTGCCCATATCTTCGAAGCTGCCGCCGATACCCTCAACGCCTATTACCAGGCTGTCGCCGAGGTCAATATCGACAGCCTCATGGGCCTGTGGATAGATGAAGAGTTCGTGAGCTGCATCTGTGCAGACGGCTCGCATCTGCATGGCCTCGACAGCATTCGGGCCGGCTTGCAGATCCAGCTCGAAGCCGCGCCGGTCTCGATCGAGCCGCTCGATATCCGCGTGTACGACAGCCTGGGCACCGTCGTCTACGCGATCGCGGAAGCGCATCGCCCGGTCGATCCGAAAGCCTTGCCTGCAATGGTCTTCACCACCTACGTGATGGTTCACGAACGCGGCGAGTGGCGCATCGCGCACATTCACGCGAGCCCTATGCCGAACGAAGCAGCCAGCCAGTTCGCTACGAAGATGCGACATGGCCAAGGGTCGCTTCACTGACGCGCGGTCGGCAGCGCCGCACTCTCGCTCCACGGCCGGCATGAGCACGCCCCGCAGCCAGTCCTCATCGGGAACGATGCAAGGCGGATCCCCGTCTTCGGGCGCAACGCGCGCCGAAGCTGCCGTCGAGGCAGCCATCGACCTGCTCTACCGCGCACCGCTCTGGCTGCCGAACAAGCATGTGCAGACTATCGTGCCGTCGCTGTTCGCCCGGCGTCCGGCGGTGGCGTTTCGCCGTGAACGCTGGGATACGCCAGACGGCGATTTCATCGACGTCGACTGGGTCGTGCACGGCAGCGAGCCGCGCCCGACGCTTGCAACGGATACGGCAACCCCAGTTCCGGCCGCCGACGCACCGTTGCTCGTTCTGTTCCACGGCCTGGAAGGCAGTTCGGCATCGCACTACGCATCCACGTTGATGGCGGCCGCACGCGAGTACGGCTGGCACGGCGTAGTACCGCATTTCCGCAGTTGCAGCGGCACGCTGAATCGCTTGCCGCGCTTTTATCATCTTGCCGATAGCAACGAAGTCGATTGGGTCCTGCGGCGCCTGCGCGCTGTGCATCGTGGGCCGATCGCCGCGGCGGGCGTCTCGCTCGGTGGTAATGTGCTGCTGCGCTGGCTCGGCGAGCAGCGCGAGGACGCGGCGTCGATCGTCTCCGCCGCCGCCGCGATCTCCACGCCGATCGACGTGCACGCTGGCGGTCGAGCGTTGTCGCAGGGCTTCGGGCTCGTCTATACGCGCAACTTCCTGAAGACGCTCAAGCTGAAAGCTTCGCAGAAGCTCGTGCAATTTCCGGGTCTTTTCGACCGCGACGCGATGCTTGCAAGCCGCACGATGTACGAGTTCGACAACGTCGTCACCGCGCCGCTGCACGGCTTTCGCAATACTGACCACTATTGGAGCGCGGCAACCACGCGACCGTTGTTGCCGCACATTCAGGTGCCCACGCTCGTGCTGAACGCGCGCAACGATCCGTTCCTGCCGGCCGAGGCGTTGCCGTCGCGGCATGAGGTGTCGGCAGCGGTGGAACTGGATCAGCCGCGGCACGGTGGCCACGCCGGCTTCATGACCGGACCGTTTCCGGGCCGCATCGACTGGTTGTCGCGGCGCGTGCTCGGCTATCTGGAGCAGCACGTCGATCATGGATGACATCGTCAAGCAGGCGTTGGCCAAGTGGCCGAACGTACCGAGTTGCACCGGCTGGCTGATGCTCGACCGGCGCGGCAACTGGCGTATGCGCGACGACGCCGCGCAGGCGAGCGGTTCGTCGGGCGTGCCGATCCGTCACGAGGCGTTGCTCGGCTTCATCAACCGCAATTACGAGCGCGACGAACGCGGGCAGTGGTTCTTTCAGAACGGTCCGCAGCGCGTATATGTGGAGCTCGGCTACACGCCTTGGGTCGTGCGCCTGATAGTCGAACCCGGCGGCACGCTGGCGCTGAAAGATCAGGCAGGCAACGATTTCGAGCCGTCGGCGGTATTGGCCGACGACGAAGGCGCCATTCTGTTCGCCGACACCTCCGCGCAGCCGCGAGTCGCCGTGTTGCACGATCACGATCTCGAAGTTTTCGCGGATCACGCAGCGCTCGCCGAAGATTCGCTGAGCGGCGAATTTCACTGGAAGGACGGCGTGAAGCTGTCGCTGGAGCCCGTGCGCCGGGCGGATGTTGCGTCGCGCTTCGGCTTTGTGCAAAGTCCGGCGGCGAACGCTTGAGGCAGAAGCCTCCGGCAATCTGCCGTGCAACCCGTGCGGCTCACGCTTGCGCATTCAATTGACAGCCGCGCCTCTCACCATGCTCGCGTAGCGCGGAACCGCTCGACCCGCGCCTAGCCCTTCTCGTCGAGCCGCTCTTCCTGGTAGCGCTTCTCCATCTCATGCAGTCTGGCGTCGACGGTAGCGAGGTCGTAATAGCCGATCGTCTTCATATCGCGCGCGTCCTTCAGTTGCCGGATCGCCGACGGCCACGCGCCTTCGAGCGCAAACTTTTCGGCGAGCGCCCGGCGCCGCGTGAACGCGTCGCCAGTCCCCACGCTTGCCTGCGCGAGATACAACCACCATGCGGGCTGATCGGGCTGCGCCTGCGTCTCTTTCTGCGCTAGCGCCTGGGCTTCGGTAAATCGCCGCAGCGTCAGCAGCGTGCGTATGTGCATGTCGATAGCGGCATGCGACTGTGGCCAGCGCTTTTGCGCGAGGTCGGCGAGACGGACGGCTTCGTCGTCATGGCCCGCGCGCCGCGCAATGTCGGCGGCCAGCACGTCGAGGCTCGGCGAACTGCGGGCGGCGTCGCTGGTCGCCTGTGTGACCGCGGCAAACGCTGCGCGCGACGACGCCAGCGAAGCCGCCGCGTCGTCATAACGTTCGAGCAGCATCTGGCCAAACGCAATGCCGTACCAGTTCGCCGCGATGTTCAGCGCGGTGCGGTCCTCGATCTCCGAGCGCATCCGCGAGATCTCGTCCGCGTACTCGCTGCGGGAACGGTCCTGCAACAGACGCGCTCGCGCACGCACGAATCCGTATTCGGCGGCCTGATGCGGCTGACGGTAAGGCGCGCGGCGAGCGCGGTCCTCCATGTCGGCGATCCGCTCGCCGGTCAGCGGATGGGTGCGCGCATACGCCGGTATGCCGGTGTCGCTCATTGCCGCGCGGTCGAGCCGGCCGAAAAACGTAATCATCGAATAGGGATCGTAGCCTGCGCCGGCGAGCAGGAGAAAGCCGACGCGGTCGGCTTCGTGCTCGGCGGATCGGGAGAAACGCAACTGGTTGTCGACGGCATAAGCCTGGCCGCCGAACGCGATCGCGCTGCCCAGGTCGCCGCTGTGCGCGAGCACGCCCGCGAGAACGCCGAACAGCATGCTGGCGAGCGCGGCGTAGGTGCTGCGCTCACCGGCGGTGATCATCCGCGAGATATGGCGCTGAAGGACGTGCCCCATTTCGTGACCGAGCACGGACGCGAGTTCAGACTCGGTTTGCGTGGCGACAATCAGCCCCGTGTTCACACCGATGAAACCGCCCGGCAGCGAGAAGGCGTTGATCTGCGTGTCGCGCACCGCGAACAGATCGAAGTCCGGGCGATAGCCGCCGATATAGAGCGCGTTGGCCGCCGCGGCGAGCTTCGCGGCGACTGAGTTGAGATAGTCGCGTACCAGCCAGTCGTCGAGATAGTCGGGGTCCCGGCGCAAGTCGCGCATGACGCGTTCGCCGAGCTTCCGCTCCGCCTGCGGCGTAAGCGAGCCCGAGCCGCCGCTGCCGAGGTCGGGTAGTTGCTGCGCGGCAATCGGCGCGCGCCAGCTGTCGTTGCTTCCGCTACCGGTCGAATTGCCGGCGCCGCGGTTCAAACCAAAATTGCCGGAAAAGCGGCTTTCCGCGCCGCCGTACACGCCGAATACACCTTGGGCGATCTCAGGCGGCACCATCGGATCGGAGTAAGACTCCACCGGCCCGCTGACGAGCGGCGGTTCGGCAGACTGTGTAACGACAGGCGCGACGCCGGACGCGGCACGCGCTTGCGCGAACGCCTCGGGCGGCGCCGCAAGCGCGACACACAGCAACGCAGCAAGGAACCGGTTCGGACGCATTGCGAGTTCGTATGACGGAATCGGAAAGCGACGCCCTTCGCTCAGGGACAAGCGGTCTAAGATAAGCGGGCACGCCGCAATTGTAATCAGCCGTTGCGCGGATTCGGCTCGTTCGTGCAAGCCAGACGTCCGCGCTGCACTGCTATGATAGGCGCCCTCTGAAGGAGCCAACCATGCCTGAACTCACTCATTTCGACGCTGCCGGCGACGCGCACATGGTGGACGTCGGCGGCAAACAGGAGACGAAGCGCATTGCCATCGCACGCGGTTCGATCCACATGCTGCCGGAAACCTTCGCATTGATCCGCGACGGCAACGCCAAAAAGGGCGACGTGATCGGCGTCGCGCGCATTGCCGCGATCCAGGGCTCGAAGCGCACCGCCGACCTGATCCCGCTGTGTCATCCGCTTGCGCTCACGCGCGTCAAAGTGGATTTCGAACTCGACGACACGCTGCCGGGCGTGCATTGCACTGCGCAGGTCGAGACGCTGGGCAGAACCGGAGTTGAGATGGAGGCACTCACCGCCGTGCAGGTTGGACTGCTGACGGTGTACGACATGTGCAAGGCGGTGGATCGTGGCATGACCATCACCGATGTGAAAGTGCTGGAGAAGCACGGCGGGAAGTCGGGGGATTGGGTGGCGGGCTGAATACCCACTCACGTCGTCCCCTCTTCGACTCAACTTAAAACGACAGCGCGGCTCAATCCTCCTCGCTGTCGTCGTCCGGCGCGACGTCGCCCGACGGCATGCCATAACGCTTGACCAGTTCGGCCTTGAAGCCGGCGAGCGTCTTCTGCTCATCGCAGAGCTGGTACAGGTAACTCAATTGCGACGGCCAGTCCTTCAACTCCTGCGCGAAGATTTTCAGCCGCTCAACGGTGTCGAATGCTGCGGCCGTATCGCCGCTCAACGCCTGCAGCACCGCATAACGACGCAGCACGGTTTCGCCGGGCAACAGCGCCATCGCCTGACGATGCATCGCGAGCTTGCGTTGCAGATCCGTCGAATCCATCGGCAACAGCGTGGCCATACCGTATTCGCCCCATGCCTGGAACAGGAACGACGGATCGGCGCGGTATTGTTCGGCCGGACGCGAGCCGTAATACAGCACCTCGGCGCGCGCGTAATCGCGATAAACCGGATACAGCGCAGCCATGCCGCCGAACACGACCACCGCAAATGCGCCGAACGACAAGCGCGCGGGCACGAGACGCAGCGGGCGTGTCTCCAGCAGGCCGAACACGAACATGGCAGGCAGCAGGAAGAACATGTACTGCTGCGGATATTCCACGAGCGCATGCATGACGAGCACGCCGATCAGCGCGATGCCGAAAACACGCGCGGCGCTCTGCGGAGCGCGCACCACCCGCACCAGCCACGTAACGAGACCGAACAGCACGATCGCGAGGCCGATCAAGCCCGTCTTCGCGAGCAGGTCGATAAAAATGTCGTGTGAATTGTTGGCGATCTCGACGCCGCCGAGGGTCTTCGCGAACTGATACTGGTAACTCGGAAACTCGCCCCAACCGACGCCCATCAGCGGACGAGTCCGAAACATCGTCCAGCCGTATTTCCAAAGCGCGAGCCGCGGCGCGATCTGGCCGGCATCCTTGAAGCGATCGGCCGCGGACTGCCCCAGCTCCAGGTGATAGCGCACGTTGGCCCATCGAATCAGCGCGTTGACGACAAAGAACAACACCCCGAGCGCGATCGGAATAAGCCACTGACGATGACTGCGGCGCAATTGCGGCTCGGCGCGAGTCTGCGCAAACGCCATCCAGAAACCGGCTACCACGATCACGCCCATTTGCAGCCACGGTCCGCGCGAGACGGTCAGCGCGAGTCCGACCGCGAATAGCGTCGACACCAATGCCCAGATGGCGACGGCGATCCGGCGCGTCTGGACGAGAAACAGTGCGCCCGCCATCGCGAACGCGATATAAGTGGCGAGGTGATTCGCCTGCGCCATGTTGCCGAACGGCCGGCGCTCGACGGTCACGTTGTACGCGACGACCAGCGGCGATACTCGCGCCTCGAGATGAAAAAGCTGAATGACCTGGCAGAACACCGCGTAAAGACCGCCGACAACCAGCGCTGAGGCGGCCCACCGGAGCGCCGTCTCATTGAGCTTCGCGCGTACGAAGCCATAGCCCGCATGTGTCGCCATGAAAGCGGCGAGCAGAAAGCCGCCGCCGAGCCAGTTCATCGACGGCTGGGAGACCGGCAACACCACCGACTGGGCGACCAGCAGCAAGCCGAACAGCAACGGCACGAGTGCGACGACGGGAGACGCAAAGCCGATACGCGGCCGCGAACTCGCGATCAGGAAGACGACGCCCGCGCCCACCAACAGGTACAGCGCGAGCGCGGTGAACTCCGCGTAGAACGTCGGAATCGGATAGGTATGGTTGACGACTGCATAGGGCAGCACCAACGCGAGAGCCAATAGAACGAGAGACAGGTAGCGCGCGAATGGGGTGGGCATCGAATAAGCGGTGGGCGTCAGCAACCGGCGCACTATACAAAAAAATCCTTGTGCTGTGCGCCGGCCCAGCCGAAATATCCCGAAAATCAGCGATTTACGCTCGAACTGCCCGCCATGCGCCCGTCCGTTGCATTACGTGCGGCACTCGGGCGGCGCAAGGTTCGACGACAACGTAGGCGCGTTGACAGGACTCGGTCCCGCGCCCGGCGCGGGCAAAGAGGACGCCGTTTTACCGCCAGCGAAGCATTCCCACGCGAGGGCGCCTGCCTGCACCGAACCCTTTGTCAGCGCGACGCGTGCGGTGGGTGCATCGACGTTGTCGGGCACCGACGGTACGAGCGTGATCGTGTTGGAGCCGGACGGAGCCACACGTGTCGTGAAGGCGACGGTGATCTGACCCGTGTCGTCGTCGACATGGACGGACTCGACGTTGCGCGTCGCGGGCGGCGACGCATAGCCGCCGCTAAACGCGTTGCCGCTCGCCGCGTTTTCCGATACGGCGAGTCTCGCCGACGCCGCAAGCGACAAGCCCTCCCCGACGCGGCTGCGCGCCAGATAGTCCTGATACGCGGGAATCGCGTAGGCCGCGATCACGCCGACAATCGCGAGCACGATCATCAGTTCGATCAGCGTAAAACCGAGACCGAGGCGCCGGCACGCGCGCGCAAATGTAGACGACCAGCGCGCTCGCGTGAGCCCTGACTGTGAGATCAGCGCGGACTGGGAATATGGGGAATAAGGCAAAGTGACGATCATCGGCAGGCTCCAGAAACGAAAAACGCCTGCCCCACGGATCGGGAACAGGCGCTTCCATCGTAGCGAGCGACGCTCGTGTCACACAGTCGGCCGAATGGCTAATGTTGAGCCGCCGCGCGATTGGCGTTGCGGCGCTTGATCAGGTAGCCGAGGATCACGACGAACAGCGCACCGGCGATGCTCATCCCATATTCGGCTACCGGCGTATCGAGGACCGGCCAACGGTCGCCTGCCGGATCGTTGATGATGAGCCCGCCCGCAATCCACCCGAGCAACGCGGCGCCGAGCGTAATCACGATCGGGTAACGGTCCAGCAGCTTCAGCACCAACTGGCTGCCCCACACGATCAACGGAATGCTCACCACCAACCCGAAAATCACGAGCGCGAGGCGATGCTGCGGGTCGGCGGCCTCGGCCGCACCCGCAATGGCGATCACGTTGTCGAGACTCATCACAGCATCCGCGACGATGATCGTCTTGATTGCCGAGATCAGCTTGTCAGCGGGCTTCACGTTCTCGTGCGCGTCGTGCGCCGGCGCCATCAGGCGAACGCCGATCCACAACAGCAACAGCCCCCCCGCGAACTTCAGCAACGGCACGTCGAGCAGCGCGACCGCGAACGCAATCAATACGACACGCAACAGGATGGCGCCCGCCGTGCCCCACAGCACGCCCTTCGTGCGCTGGGCTGGCGGCAGGTTGCGGCAGGCCAGCGCGATCACGACGGCGTTGTCGCCACCCAGCAGGATGTCGATGACGATGATCTGAATGACTGCGCCCCAATGGAGCGTGGCGAGGAACTCGAACATGAGCGAAAGAATAGAAGGGAACGGGAAGCGCGGCCAATAAAAAAGCGGAGGAGTGTTTAACTCCCCCGCTCTTGAAACCGCACGCTAACGAAAGGATCTCGTAAGCGTATCAAAAAAGGCGCTCTAACTGGGCGCCAGTTTCGATTTACAGCATGGCCTTCAAAAGACGCGCCATTTCCGACGGGTTCTTCGTGACCTTGATGCCGCATGCGTCCATGATTTCCAGCTTCGCTTCCGCCGTATCGGCACCGCCCGAGATCAGCGCGCCAGCGTGGCCCATGCGCTTGCCCGGAGGCGCCGTCACACCGGCGATAAAGCCAACCACCGGCTTCTTCATGTTGCCCTTGATCCACTCGGCCGCGTTCGCTTCGTCCGGACCGCCGATCTCGCCGATCATGATGACGGCGTCCGTTTCCGGATCGTCGTTGAACATCTTCATGACGTCGATGTGCTTCAGACCGTTGATCGGGTCGCCGCCGATGCCGACTGCCGACGACTGACCGAGGCCGATCGCCGTCAACTGGCCAACTGCTTCATACGTCAGCGTGCCCGAACGCGACACGACGCCGATGCGGCCCTTGCGGTGGATGTGGCCCGGCATGATGCCGATCTTCAGCTCGTCCGGCGTGATCGTGCCCGGGCAGTTCGGTCCGAGCAGCAGCGTCTTGCGGTTTTCGCGACGCATGCGGTCCTTGATCTCGATCATGTCGCGCACGGGAATGCCTTCCGTGATACAAATTGCGAGATCCAGGTCGGCTTCGACTGCTTCCCAGATTGCGGCAGCAGCGCCCGCCGGCGGCACGTAAATCACCGACACGGTCGCGCCCGTTTCAGCCTTGGCTTCAGCGACGCTCGCGTAGATAGGAATGCCTTCGAAGTCTTCACCGGCACGCTTCGGGTTCACGCCGGCAACGTACGCTTCGCGGCCGTTTGCGTATTCACGGCAAGCACGCGTGTGGAACTGACCGGTTTTGCCGGTGATGCCCTGCGTGATGACCTTGGTGTCTTTGTTAATCAGAATCGACATGTATTGACCTCTGTTCGTTTGGCGTCGCGCGGGAGCGCCACTGGACGACACGTTCGCCGCCAGCGTCGCTCGCGCGATGCCATTCGTAATCCTGGTTAATCCTGGTAAACGCGCTGTGGACTAGGCTTACGCCTTGCCCGAAGCGGCCGCGACGACCTTCTGAGCCGCTTCTTCCATGCTGTCAGCCGCGATGATCGGCAGACCGGATTCAGCGAGCATCTTCTTGCCCAGGTCTTCGTTCGTGCCCTTCATGCGGACCACGAGCGGCACTTTCAGCGACACGGCCTTCGACGCCGCGATCACGCCTTCCGCGATCACGTCGCAGCGCATGATGCCGCCGAAGATGTTGACCAGAATCGCGGTCAGGTTCGGGTTCTTCAGCATGATCTTGAACGCTTCCGTGACCTTCTCCGTCGTGGCGCCACCGCCCACGTCGAGGAAGTTCGCCGGTTCGCCGCCGAACAGCTTGATGGTGTCCATCGTTGCCATTGCGAGGCCCGCGCCGTTCACCAGACAGCCGATGTTGCCGTCGAGCGAGATGTACGCCAGATCGAACTTCGACGCTTCGACTTCAGCCGGATCTTCTTCGTCCAGATCGCGATACGCGACGATTTCCGGATGACGGAACAGTGCGTTCGAATCGAAGTTGAATTTCGCGTCGAGCGCGATGACCTTGCCGTCGCCCGTCAGGATCAGCGGGTTGATTTCGGCGAGCGATGCGTCGGTTTCCCAGAATGCCTTGTAGAGGCCTTGCAGGATCGCGCGCGCTTGCGGGATCGATGCGTCGGGCACGCCGATTTTCTTCGCGAGGTCGTCAGCTTCGGCGTCCTTCAGGCCCGTCGACGGATCGACCGCAACCTTGTGGATCAGCTCGGGCGTCTTTTCCGCGACTTCTTCGACGTCCATGCCGCCTTCGCTCGATGCCATCACGACGATCTTCTGCGAAACACGATCGATCACGAGGCCGACATACAGTTCCTTCTTGATGTCCGCGCCTTCTTCGATCAACAGGCGATTCACCTTCTGGCCTTCCGGACCAGTCTGGTGCGTGACGAGTTGCATGCCGAGGATCTGGTTCGAGTATTCGCGAACCTGTTCCAGCGACTTGGCAACCTTCACGCCGCCACCCTTGCCACGGCCACCCGCGTGGATCTGAGCCTTCACGACCCAAACCGGGCCGCCAAGCTCTTCCGCGGCCTTGACCGCATCATCCACCGAGAAGACCGGCTTGCCGCGCGGTACCGCGACGCCGAATTTCCGCAGGATTTCCTTACCCTGGTACTCGTGAATCTTCATGCGTGATTCCCTTCAGTCTGAGAGTTGGATTGAACTTCGTTTCCGCTACCGTCCAACATGCCGGGCGCATTGCCCCTGCCTTCTTGGCGGGCCGCCCCGTTGTCTGGCGATGCCGGGCGGTCAGCTGGGCGTGGCGCATAGCCATACCAGCGCGGGTAAAACTTCTGCACTGCCTCCCCGTCGAAACGCAGCGCCTGGCAGCGTCCCAACTGGAATGGCGGTTTGTCGTTTAAACGTTCGGCGGTACCGTCGGCCAACTCATTTTCTGAACTGGCGCTCGCGCCTGCCGCCTTGTCACCGGTATCCCACACGTCGCCGGCGAACGCCTGGATAGCAGCGGTCGGCAGGATCGCGCACAACTCGGTGAGATGCGTGCAACCAGCCGTGCCGGCCAGCAAACGGGCAGCATCGCGACGGAAGTTGTGAAGGAGATTGAGCCCGATGAGGGCACGGTAGGCAGGATTGCTGGCTTGGCATAGCCCGGGATAGGGCACCCAGTCGGACGACGCCTCGGCGTCGACGACATTGAGCTTGCGATCGATGGTGATGCGAAGCCAGAGTTCATGGATCGGTTGACCATTGGGCCGGACGCCCGACGCAAGCGCCACATCGCGTGGCTTTTCGTCGGTCAAGCACGCTTCCACATCCCACAGGCCATCGGCTCGCTCAAAAGCTTCCGCTCTGATTGCGCGGCGATGGCGCAATTGACGGGGCACTGGCGAGGAAAGCGGCATGCGGAAAGGAAAGGCCGAATTGGAAAACGCGTGAATTTTAGCATACTGGGTATTTGAGACAGCCCCGAATGCGGCGAAACGGCCTGCAGGCCGCCCAGAGCCGGTTTCGTGCTCGACGACCCTGTGCGCGCGGTCGCGGACTACGCCCGAGCTTGCGCCTATTCACCGCTCCATTCTTCGTCGATGCCCTTGAGGATTTTGCCGATGGTGGCGCCCGAAAAACCGCGCGATGCGAGAAAACGCGCCTGCTTCGCGCGCTCGGCCGATGTCTGCGGAAGTTCGCCGAACTTCTTGCGCCACACCGCTTGGGCGCGCGCAAGCTCGGTTTCGCGCAATTGGGCGCTCGCCTCTTCGACTAGCGTTTGATCGACAGAATGCTGCTTCAATTCGCCGACGATCCGGCTCGTGCCCATTCGCGACGACCGGCGATGAATCAGACTTTCGGTGAAACGCGAATCGGACAGCCAGTTCTCGGCTTCTAGCGTATCAAGCAGCGTATCGAGCGAGTCGTTCTCTTCGACGAACGGCTTCAGCTTACGTGCAAGTTCGCTGCGGCTATATTCGCGACGAGACAGATAGCCGAGCGCGCGCCCCTTAAGCGAACGTGCGGGACGTTGGGATTTTTTCGCTTCGTTTTGCCCGGACTTCGCGTCGGCGGACGCTCCGCGTGAGTCACGTGAGCGGCTATACGTGGGCTCGGTAGCCGTGGCATTTCCTGCAATCTCGAATGGGTCCGAGAAATCTGCGGAATTTGGGCTAGCAGGCGGTTTGTGAGACTGGGCGCGCCGCGGGCCACGGCCCGCAGCGCGATCATGCGCGTCGAACGATTCGGACGGATCGACCGACTCGTTCTCGTCATTACGCGGGCCGCCCGCGTTGCGTCCGGTATCGGACAGTGGCCGGCCCTTGCGTATCACGTAATGGTTACTCTTCTTCGCCCGCGACTTCTGCGCCTGCGCCGGTCACCGCTTCAGCCATTGCATTCACGCCGAGCGATTCGCGGATACGGTTCTCGATTTCACGAGCGATGTCCGGATTCTCGCGCAGGAATTCGCGCGCGTTGTCCTTACCCTGGCCGATACGCTCACCGTTATAGCTGTACCACGCGCCGGCCTTGTCGACGATCTTGGCTTGCACGCCCAAGTCGATGACTTCGCCCTGACGCGAAATACCCTCGCCGTACAGGATGTCGAAAATCGCCTCGCGGAACGGTGGGGACACCTTGTTCTTGACCACCTTCACGCGTGTTTCGTTGCCGATCACTTCGTCGTTCTTCTTGATCGAACCGATGCGGCGAATATCCAGACGCACCGACGCGTAGAACTTCAGCGCGTTACCACCCGTAGTGGTTTCCGGGTTGCCGAACATCACGCCGATCTTCATGCGGATCTGGTTGATGAAGATCACGAGGCAATTCGTGCGCTTGATCGTGCCAGTGAGTTTGCGCAGCGCCTGCGACATGAGACGCGCTTGCAGACCCGGCAGCGAATCGCCCATTTCGCCTTCGATTTCAGCCTTCGGCACGAGCGCCGCGACCGAGTCGATCACGATCATGTCGATCGAGCCCGAACGCACCAGTGCGTCGGCAATTTCCAGCGCCTGTTCACCCGTGTCCGGTTGCGAAACCAGCAGGTCGTTCACGTTCACGCCGAGCTTGCCCGCGTACTGGATATCCAGCGCATGTTCCGCGTCGATAAACGCTGCCGTGCCGCCGAGCTTTTGCATTTCAGCAATAACTTGCAGCGTCAACGTGGTTTTACCCGACGACTCCGGACCGTAAATTTCAACCACGCGGCCACGCGGCAAACCGCCGACGCCAAGTGCGATGTCGAGGCCGAGCGATCCCGTTGAAACGACCTGGATGTCTTCGACTACCTCACCTGCGCCGAGCCGCATGACCGACCCTTTGCCGAACTGCTTTTCGATCTGCGCGAGGGCGGCAGCGAGTGCCTTGCTCTTTTCAGCAGTCAGTCCAGCCGAGCCTTTCTTGCTTTCTTCCATGAATCGTCCTTTGCTATGATGAACGGCGTCTGAGGCAGATGTGCGGCCCACCTTTTGAAGGACAGCACACGAAACCCAGACACTGTATAAAAAAACAGTGGTTTTGGCAAGCGCGATTCTCATGCGAACGCGCATGTTTACCGCCGCGCAGCCCAAACCACCCACAATAATTTTCGGAGACCGCTGTGCGCCGCGGGGACACCCGAGGTGCCGGCCAAGCCTTGAGCTGGCGCACCATGCGAATTCTGATTGCCGAAGACGACAGCATACTCGCGGACGGTCTGGTTCGATCACTCCGCCAATCGGCCTATGCCGTCGATCACGTGAAGAGCGGCGTGGAGGCCGATACCGCGCTGTCCATGCAAAGTTTCGACCTGCTGATTCTCGATCTCGGCCTGCCGCGCATGTCCGGACTCGAGGTGCTACGCCGCTTGCGCGCCCGCAACTCCAATCTGCCCGTACTCATCCTGACCGCCGCGGACAGCGTCGACGAACGGGTCAAAGGCCTCGATCTCGGCGCCGACGACTACATGGCCAAGCCGTTCGCGCTCAACGAACTCGAAGCGCGGGTGCGCGCGCTGACGCGGCGCGGTGCGGGCGGCGGCCCGACGGTCGTGCGGCACGGTTCGCTGTCGTTCGACCAGGTGGGCCGGATCGCCTATATCAACGAGCAGGTGATCGAGCTTTCGGCGCGTGAACTCGGACTGCTCGAAGTACTGCTGCAGCGAATCGGGCGTCTGGTTTCGAAGGAGCAACTCGTCGATCATCTGTGCGAATGGGGCGAGGAAGTCAGCAACAACGCGATCGAGGTCTACGTGCACCGGCTGCGCAAGAAGATCGAGCCGAGCGGCGTGCGCATCATTACTGTGCGCGGGCTCGGTTACTGTCTCGAGAAGGCGGTCGCGCCGGCAAACCTCAATACGAACGCCGCGTCCGCGCCCGCTGAGCCCGAACCCGAGCCGCCTTCTTCGCCTTCTTCGCCTTCTTCGCCTTCTTCGCCTTCTTCGCCTTCGTCGCCGCAGTCAGACGGGATGCCGGCGAGCCACCACTACAAATAGAGCACACCCATGTCCGCACGCGCCGATCGCGCGACGGCCCGCGCGGCGGATCTCGACGAGGCGCGCGACGAGCGCTACGCCAATCCGTTCGCTCCGCCCGACGAAACCGAAACCGCCGCCGAGGCCCGCCCGCGCTCGCTGTTCGGCGAAATTCTCGACTGGATGCTCGCGCCGCTGTTGCTGTTGTGGCCGATGAGTCTCGCGGTGACTTATCTGGTCGCCAAGTCGATCGCGAACGGACCGTTCGACCGCGCGCTCGAAACCGACGCTTATGTGCTCGCGCGCCAGATCCACCCGGTGAACGGCGTGGCCGAACTGACGCTGCCCGACTCCACACGCGACTTTTTGCGCACGGACAACGTCGACAGTGTTTTCTATCAGGTGCTCGGCACGCGAGGCGAACTGGTGGCCGGCGAGCGCGACATGCCGCTGCCGCACGAAGAAGACCGGCCGCAACCGGGGCTCGTCGCATTTCGCGACGACATGCTGCGCGGCAACGACATCCGCGTGGCTTATACGACGGTCGAGTTTCCGCAGACGCCCGGCGCGGAGCCCGTGCTCGTGCAGGTCGCCGAGACGCTCGACAAACGCAGTCAGCTTGCCAACGACATCATCAAAGGCGTGATCCTGCCGCAGTTCGTGATCCTGCCGCTCGCCATCCTGCTCGTGTGGTTCGGCCTGTCGCGTGGTCTCGCGCCGCTGCACGCATTGCAGGCGCATATCCGCGCGCGGCGCCCCGACGACCTGTCGCCGCTGGAAGCGCGTCGCGCGCCTCCGGAAATCGAGCCGCTCGTCACGTCGTTCAACGATCTGCTGACGCGCCTCGAACAGAACATGGAATTGCAAAAGCGCTTTATCGCCGACGCCGCGCATCAGATGAAGACGCCGCTTGCCGGCCTGCGGACCCAGGCGGAGCTGGCGTTGCGGCAGGACGCGTCGGCGGAAGTGCATCGCTCGCTCGAGCAGATCGCGACGAGTTCGGAACACGCGGCCCGCCTCGTCACGCAGTTGCTGGCGCTCGCTCGCGCGGAGAACCGCATGTCCGGACAGATTTTTACGCCGGTGGAAGTGACAGAAGTGGCCCGCAACGCCGTGCGCGACTGGGTACAGGCCGCGTTCGCCAAACAGATGGATCTCGGCTACGAAGCGCCGGAAGAGCCCGTCGAAGTCGAAGGCAATCCCGTCATGCTGCGCGAAATGTTGTCGAATCTCATCGACAACGCCATTCGCTACACGCCGGCGGGCGGCCGCATCACGGTCAGGGTGCGGCACGAGAAAGCCGCGCGGCTCGTGCATCTGGAGGTGGAAGACACAGGCCTCGGCATTCCCGTGGCCGAACGGTCGCGAGTGATCGAGCGGTTCTACCGGATTCTCGGCCGTGAGGGCGACGGCAGTGGCCTCGGGCTTGCGATCGTTCGCGAGATTGCGACGATGCACGGCGGCGAGCTGACTATCGACGACAACGTCTATCAAAACTCGCCGCGGCTCGCAGGCACGCTCGTACGTGTCAGTTTGCATGTGCTGGAACGGGGCAGGACTTACCCTAACGCGAACTGACCGCGACGGGCGCCAGATAGCGAGATGGGCGGCGTTCATGCAACCCTACGCGACATTGCATGCCAGTTGACGGATGTTCACGACATTCCGCCGGCGCGTGAAAAGCTGCAGTAGCAGCCGTTCATGTCAGAAGGCCGTAAGTTTTCACTCCAATAATCGGTTGCACGGGAACGCCGCGGGCCGGCGCACCGCGTGCATATCAATATTGGAGACGACATATGGCTACCGTTGGCGGACACATTTCGCCCGTGCCCATGACGCGCGATGAGAAGCGGGTGATCTTCGCATCGTCGCTAGGTACGGTTTTCGAGTGGTACGACTTCTATCTGGCCGGTTCGCTCGCGGCCTTCATCAGCAAGAGCTTTTTCTCGGGCGTCAATCCGACTGCGGGCTTCATCTTCACGCTGCTCAGTTTCGCCGCGGGTTTCGCAGTCCGGCCGTTCGGCGCGGTGGTGTTCGGACGGCTCGGCGATATGGTCGGCCGCAAGTACACGTTCCTTGTCACCATCGTGATCATGGGTCTGTCGACCTTCCTGGTCGGCTTCCTGCCCGGCTATGCGGCGATCGGCATTGCTTCGCCGGTGATTTTCATCGCGATGCGCATGCTGCAAGGCCTCGCACTCGGCGGCGAATATGGCGGCGCTGCAACCTATGTGGCCGAACACGCGCCGCCGGGACGTCGCGGCTTCTACACCGCGTGGATCCAGACGACTGCCACGCTCGGCCTGTTCCTCTCGCTGCTGGTCATTCTCGGCGTGCGCACGGCAATGGGCGAAGACGCGTTCGGCGCGTGGGGCTGGCGAATTCCGTTCATCGCGTCGATCCTCCTGCTCGGTGTTTCGGTGTGGATCCGCCTGCAACTGCACGAATCGCCGGTGTTCGAGCGCATCAAAGCCGAAGGCAAGACGTCCAAGGCACCGCTTT
Source organism: Paraburkholderia sp. 22098 (assembly GCF_052045935.1). Lineage (NCBI taxonomy): Bacteria > Pseudomonadati > Pseudomonadota > Betaproteobacteria > Burkholderiales > Burkholderiaceae > Paraburkholderia > Paraburkholderia sp. 22098. Next base: position 356,048 of record NZ_JBQEPV010000003.1, read on the forward strand.
CCGAGGCTTTCGGCCAGTGGAAGAACCTGAAGGTCGTGATTCTCGCGCTGATCGGGCTGACCGCCGGCCAGGCCGTGGTCTGGTACACGGGCCAGTTCTACACGCTGTTCTTCCTGACGCAGACGCTGAAGGTGGACGGCGCGACGGCCAACATCATGATCGCCATTGCGCTTCTCATCGGCACGCCCTTCTTCCTGTTCTTCGGCTCGCTGTCGGACCGGATCGGCCGCAAGCCGATCATCATGGCCGGCCTGCTGATCGCCGCACTCACGTACTTCCCGCTGTTCAAGGCGCTGACGCACTATGTCAACCCGGCGCTTGAAACGGCCACGGCGAAGGCGCCGATCGTTGTGATCGCAAACCCGGACGAATGCTCGTTCCAGTTCAATCCGGTCGGCACGTCGAAGTTCACGAGTTCGTGCGACATCGCGAAGAGCGCGCTTTCGAAGTCCGGCTTGAACTACGAAAACGTCGCGGCTCCGGTGGGCACGCTTGCGCAGATCAAGGTCGGCGATACGGTGGTCTCCACCTATGACGGCAAAGCCGCCGACGCCAAAGATCAGGGCAAGGTGTTCGACAAGTCGCTTTCGACGACGCTGAAGTCCGCCGGCTATCCGCCGAAGGCCGACTCTTCGCAGATCAACTGGCCGATGAGCGTGGTGATTCTGACGATCCTCGTGATCTACGTGACGATGGTCTACGGACCAATCGCGGCGATGCTGGTCGAGATGTTCCCCACGCGAATCCGCTATACGTCGATGTCGCTTCCCTATCACATCGGCAACGGCTGGTTCGGCGGCTTCCTGCCGGCCACGGCGTTTGCGATCGTCGCGGCGAAGGGCAATATCTACTCGGGCTTGTGGTATCCGATCGTGATCGCGCTCATTACCTTCGTGATCGGCATGCTGTTCGTCCGTGAAACCAAAGACTCGGACATCTACGCAAAGGATTGAGGCGCCCTCTCCGGGCGGCAACTGAAAAAGTTGGGCGCCGGGGGTTGACAGCCCTCGGTGCTATCCTCATAATCTCGCTTCTTTCGGCGAATTAGCTCAGTTGGTTAGAGCGACGGAATCATAATCCGCAGGTCCGGGGTTCGAGTCCCTGATTCGCCACCAGTTGCAAGAAAAAGCCGCTGATCCGCAAGGTTCAGCGGCTTTTTTGTTTTACACCCGCAACTTCAAGGAGGTTTCTTGATGACGTTCCGCACCGCCGCGCGCGCCGTGGCTGCCGTATCGATCGCGCTTCTCGGCGCCGCTTCCGCAACTGCCGTTCTGGCGCAAACATCGACCGACAATCAGTGGCGAGCAAGTCAGACCACGTTGTCGACACTCCTGCAAAACGGCTACAAGATCGTCGCCGTCGTCAATACGGCTCCCGGCGCGGGCGGTTCCGCCGACACCATTTTCGTGCAGCGCGATCAAAGCGCTTTCAAGTGCATCGATCCACAAGCGCCAGAAGCGGGCAAAATCGCGCCGGGCTGCTATGAACTTGCGCCGCCGTCAGGCACGGTTACAGGCTCCGAGGCGAAATAGCACGCGACCGGAAGCGGCTGCGCCAGTTGCGTCGTTCACACGCGGAGCTCGCGGCCACTTTGACGCCGTTCAACCCCGCCGTTCCAGTCGAAAATTCGCCAGCGGCTGGAACCGCGTCGCTGGCGTCAATAGTCGCTTATCTAAACGACCTCACGCTGACACTCATCGCCGCGAAGCTGCCGGTCATTCGATCACTGCTGACACTCCGCCAAACGCATAAGACGCAAGACGCGCAGACGGCACGTGCGGCGATGAACCGGTCACGCCTCGATGCGGGCGCGCGTCACGCTGAGCAGGCGCGCCATTGCGTCGCGCGCGGCGTGCGCGTCGCGGTCGCGAATCGCCTCGAACACCGCCGTATGTTCGGCGAGCGAAGCGTTGAAGACGTCCGCACGTTTCGCATTCAGCCGAAGCTGCGCCTCGAGCGTGCGCTCGATCAGCGTGCCGAGCGGTATCAGCAGTTCATTGCTGCACGCAGTCAACACGCTCAGGTGAAATTGCAGATCGGCCCGCACCCATTCATCGACGTTACGCGCACCGGTCATCGCGGCGTGAGCGGCTGCAAGTGCGCCGAATGTCTCGTCGGAATGTGAAGCGGCCGCGAGACCTGCGGCATACGGCTCGATCATCTCCCGCATTTCCTGCAGCTTGAGCGCGAACTGCATCGGCTCGGCGACGCGTGAATACCAGTCGAGCACGTCGGCATCGAGCAGATTCCACGCGTGCCGTGGGCGCACCCGCGTGCCTACGCGCGGGCGCGATTCGATCAACCCTTTCGACGTCAGCGTACGCAACGCCTCGCGCAACACAGTGCGGCTCACGCCAAACGCCTCCATTAGCTCCGCCTCACGCGGCAGAATCGAATCGGGCGCGTAATCGCCGCGCAGAATCGCAGTAGCCAGCCTGTGGGCGACGCGCCCATGCAGATCGTGCTGAATAGGTTCCTCCTTGCGGCGTGGCCGCTCAACATGTGGCGAATAGTACTATTAATAGTACTGTAGCGGCCTTTTGTTGTAGCATGAAGATCCTCGAAAATTTGGCATGCGATCGGAGACGCACACTATGAAAATCACCAAGCTCGAAACTTTCATCGTTCCACCTCGCTGGTGCTTCCTGAAGATCGAGACCGACGAAGGCATCGTCGGCTGGGGCGAGCCGGTGGTCGAGGGCCGCGCGCATACGGTCGCAGCAGCGGTCGAGGAGTTGTCGGATTACCTGATCGGCAAAGACCCGCTCCTCATCGAAGACCACTGGCAGGTCATGTATCGCGCAGGGTTCTATCGCGGCGGTCCGATCACGATGAGCGCGATTGCCGGCGTCGACCAGGCACTGTGGGACATCAAGGGCAAGCATCACGGCGTGCCGGTGCACGCGCTGCTCGGCGGCCAGGTACGTGACCGCATCAAGGTGTATTCGTGGATCGGCGGCGACCGTCCGAGCGACGTCGCGAACAATGCGCGCGCCGTGGTTGAACGCGGGTTCAAGGCCGTCAAGATGAACGGCTCAGAAGAGCTACAGATCATCGATACCTTCGACAAGGTGCAAGGCGTCATCAACAACGTCGCGGCCGTGCGCGAGGCGGTAGGGCCGAACATCGGCATCGGCGTGGACTTTCATGGCCGCGTGCATAAGCCCATGGCCAAGGTGCTGGCGAAAGAACTCGACCCGTACAAGCTGCTTTTCATCGAAGAGCCGGTGCTTTCGGAAAACGCAGAAGCGTTGCGTGACATCGTAAATCAGACGAACACGCCGATTGCACTCGGCGAGCGTCTCTATTCGCGCTGGGACTTCAAGCACATTCTGTCCGGTGGCTACGTCGACATCATCCAGCCGGACGCGTCGCACGCGGGCGGGATCACCGAGTGCCGCAAGATCGCGTCGATGGCCGAAGCCTACGACGTCGCGCTCGCGCTGCACTGCCCGCTCGGCCCGATTGCACTGGCAACCTGTCTGCAGATCGACGCCGTGAGCTACAACGCGTTTATCCAGGAACAAAGCCTCGGGATTCACTACAACCAGGGCAATGATCTGCTCGACTACATCAAGAACCCGGAAGTCTTCAAATACGAAGACGGCTTCGTGTCGATTCCGCAAGGTCCGGGCCTCGGAATCGAAGTGAACGAGGAGAAAGTGCGCGAGATGGCGAAGGTCGGCCATCGCTGGCGCAATCCGGTCTGGCGTCACGCGGACGGCAGCGTCGCCGAATGGTGATCGCTTCACTCGCTTGCTGACTGACGCCGCCTGCGGGCGGCGTTCTCTTTTGGGCGCCGTGACCGATCACAGCGCTGCGACTTGCGTCGCATCTGGCCTTGCCCGATGGGCTTGCTTGCCCTTTGTTCGCCATCAGACAGATGTATGGCCTGCTCCTTGCTGAAATGCGTCCGAACAACGAATGCATCGGGGAGTCTCATGGGCGAATTCATTCCGGATTATCTGCTGCGCGAGCAGGCGGCCGTCGGCGCGCTGGTGCTATTCGGCGTGCTTCGCGTGATCGGCGCGGCCGTTGCTTATGAGCGCGGCTGGCGCATCGCGGCCATTGAAAAATGGTTTGTCGTCGCCGCCGTCGTGTATTGCGTCCCTCAGCTTTTCGATCTGCTCATGCATGTCTACGGCGCCCATGCGGCAGCAGCCGAACTCGAAGGCAAGGTAGCTGGCTGCGCAATCGCGCTATTTTGTGCGCCGATTCTCGGTCATCGGCTGGGACTCGAATGAGTTGGTCGATCGGTCGAATGCTCGACACGCGATCGTTCACTCGAGTTGGTCATGGCGCCGCACGTTGAGACCGTGCGGCGCGTTCTCACGCGGATGCACAGACGCCCACTGGCAATACGGCCCGCGCCGTGGCGCCGGTGATCTCGCGTAAAGAACTCAGTTCACCATCGCGAACGCCGGCACGCTATGCGACAGCGCTGCGGCAGCGACGAGCACGCCGATCATGGCAAGCGCTTCCAGATAAAGCACGTTGGTGAACGTATGGGCGTCCATCGTCGATGCAGTACGGCGCAGACGCGGAAGCGCAAGGAAGCGGTTGAGCCCGCCGAGCACGAGCGCGAGAGCGACAAGCGAAAGCTTGAGGATCAAAACGTGGCCCCATGTGCTCGACCCGATCGCCTCGAATGAGCCACCGGAGCCACGCACCGCGTTGAAGATGCCGGAGAGCAGCACGAATCCCACCGCGACCACCGACACGTTCGATACCTGCGTCGCTGTGCGGATCAATATGCCGCGAGCGGTCGACAAGCCGAGCGCCGGCAACACCGCCAATCCGGCTGTAATCGCGAGGCCGGCCCACACGCTGGTCACGAGCACATGAAGCGTTTGCATTGCGATGGCCGCGGATGCCGGCCCTGCGTCCACCGCGTGCCCGAGCGACGCCTTGCCTGCGGCGATCGCAATCACCGCGAGCCACAGCAGCGCGTTGCGCAACATGCCGCTATGAGCCGTCATTGCCGTGCCCAGCAACACCAGTGCGCCCGCGAACGCAATGCTCCAGCCGTAGCCGACATGCGTTTGAGTGAGCACCGTCGGCACGAAGGCAAATGCGGCGGGAAGCGCAACGCCACTCATCGACGCCGCCTGATACAACAGCCAGCCGAGGTCTGCGAGCACCAGGACGACGCTCGCCGTCAGCATTGAACGTTGCGCGCGCAACCAGGCGGCACGCCCTGGCGCGATCTTCGCCTTGGCGTCGTTCGCGAGCCACGCGCCGAGCAATGCCGAACCGACGGCAAACGCAAACGCGACATTCATGAGCGCGGCCATGGCGACCTGCCCGATCCACAATCCGTCGATGCTCATTTGACGATGAACGCAAAGTCGCCTTGCGTGCGATGACCGTCGGTGGCCACGGCGGTCCAGTGCACCGCGTAGCGTCCCGCGCCCAACTGCGGCAAGGGCAGATGCATGACACGCGCGTCGTGCTTGTCGACTTCCGACGCTGCGGGCGCTGCTGCCTTGCCGTTCGCGTCGTTCAGCGCGATTTTGCTGAAGGCCGGCTCGAGCGGCTCGCTGAAGTGGAGGGTGATCTCTGCGGGTGCCGCGACTTCGGCGTTGGCTGCAGGTTCGCTGGAAACCAGATGCGCATGTGCGAATGCCGAGGACGTCATAACGAGCGCCGCGGCGCCGAGCGCGGACGAAAACCACGCCGGACTGAAAAGATTGATTAGCTTCATGTAAGGCCGATAGCGGATGAACGGGAAAACGGCGGGCGCCTGCCGGACCGGTTGAACCGGGTCCCTGGCCGCGGACAGATCTCGTCCGCGGTTCGGCGCCCGGAAGTGTACGCTTCGATGGCACGCGCGCGGGTCGGTTCAACATCGAGCGGACAAAAGTTTGCCGGGTACAGCGATTGCAGCGGTGGACCACGCAGCGAAGTCTGAAAGTCGCGGCGGTTCGTGTGGCGATGCGCGTCAAACTGTCGCACGCCCGTGACGGCCGTAAGCTTGTCGAATGTGGCAAATAGTCATCATCACCCTTCGATGATAGAATGCTGCGTCGCCGCAGCGCCGGCTGCCCTTCACACCGAGCCGCTCGAAGTTCGGTCAGGTCCCCGATTTTGATGGAGTTACGCGTGTCTTCAAGACGCATTTTCCGCCCGTTGCTTGCCCTTCTGCTGATCGGCTCCGCGGGTGTCTATAGCGCTGCGAAAGCGCAGACTCAACCGAAGGCCCCCGATACTATGGAAGCGCGCGTGCAAGGTTGCACGGCCTGCCACGGCACGCACGGTCAAGGTACTGACAACGACTACTTCCCGCGTCTCGCGGGCAAGCCGGCCGACTATCTGTACAACCAGTTGCAGAATTTCCGCGAAGGGCGCCGCAAGTACCCGCCCATGAATTACCTCGTCACGTATCTTTCCGACGACTACCTGCATCAGATCGCCACGTACTTCTCGAAGCAACGTCCGCCCTATCCGCAGCCGGCCAAGCCGACGGTGTCGTCGACCACGCTCGCTCGCGGCCAGCAGATCGTGCTGAACGGCGACGCGTCGAAGCAGATTCCGGCTTGCGCCGCCTGCCACGGCAAGGGTCTGACCGGTATGGAGCCGGCAATCCCGGGGCTCGTCGGTCTGCACTCCGACTACATCAGCGCGCAGCTCGGCGCATGGCGTTCGGGCACGCGCCACGCAATCGCACCTGATTGCATGCACACCATCGCCACGCGTCTCACAGACGAAGACGTGAACGCGGTCGCTGCCTGGCTTTCCACGCAACAGGCCCCACAAAACCCCGTGCCGGCTCCGGCCCGCTCGATGAAGACTCCGCTTGCCTGCGGCAGCGAACCGCAATAAGGCACCGGGAGAGACACTCAAATGAAACGCAAGTCTTTGTTCGCCCTCTCGGCAGTTGTCGTTGTTGCGGCTGCTGCACTCGTTCCCGTCCTGTGGTCGGGCGGCGACAATCTGCATAACGGCTCGGCCGTGGCGGCAACGCCCGCCGACCAGGCTGCGCTCGTGAAGAAGGGCGAATACCTCGCCCGCGCCGGCGACTGTATCGCCTGCCACACGGTCCGCGGCGGCAAACAGTTCGCCGGCGGCCTGCCCATGGCCACGCCGTTCGGCACGATGTTCACGCCGAACATCACGCCTGACGATCAGTACGGTATCGGCAAGTGGACGCAGGACGACTTCTACCGCGCCATGCACACCGGCCGCTCGAAAGACGGCAGCCTGCTCTATCCGGGCTTCCCGTTCACGAGCTACACGAAGGTCACGCGCGCCGACTCGGACGCGATCTATGCGTACCTGCGCTCGGTCACGCCGGTCAACGTCCCGAGCCGCCCGCACGAACTGAAGTTTCCGTTCAACCAGCGCAACATGCTGATCGGCTGGCGCACGCTGTTCTTCCGTGAAGGCGAGTACAAGGCGGATCCGACCAAGTCGGTCGAGTGGAACCGCGGCGCGTACCTGATCGAAGGCCTCGGCCATTGCGGCATGTGCCACACGTCGATCAACGCAATGGGCGGCCCGGTCAGCTCAGCGGCTTTTGCTGGTGGCCTGATTCCGCTGCAGAACTGGTACGCACCGTCGCTCACGTCGAACAAGGAAGCAGGCCTCGGCGACTGGGAAACGAAAGACATCGCCGATCTGCTGAAAACGGGTGTGTCGAACCGCGGTGCGGTCTTCGGCCCGATGGCCGAAGTGGTTCACAACAGCCTGCAGTACATGACCGATGCGGACATCAACGCAATGGCCACGTACCTGAAGACGATTCCGCAGAAGAGCGAAGCACCGGAGCCGCTCCAACTGGAAACGTCCGAAAAGTTCGGCGGCGAACTGTTGAAGCAAGGTCAGAAGATCTACGCTGACAACTGCGCGAAGTGCCACGCGGACAACGGCCTCGGCCAGCCGCCGGCCTTCCCGCCGCTCGCGAACAACCAGTCGATCCAGATGCCGTCGGCGGTCAACCCGATCCGCATGGTGCTGAACGGCGGTTATCCTCCGAGCACGGACGCGAATCCGCATCCGTACGGCATGCCGCCGTTCGCGCAATCGCTGTCGAATCAGGAAGTAGCAGCTGTCGTCACGTATATCCGTATGTCGTGGGGCAACCACGGCACGGCCGTGTCGCCGCAGCAAGTGTCGGATCTGCGTTCGGCGCCGCTCGACTAAGCAGCGTTCGATGCACCAGGGGCGCGGCCTGCGAAATTCGCGGCCGCGCCCTTCGTTTTTTGAGGACCGGTATCATGAGGCTTCGGCAACACATGCCTCAATGAAACCGTGCAGGAGGAAAGACCCGTGCATGTCGGTGAGCGTTTCAACAGCATTACCCACCTCGTCGGCGCCGTGCTGTCGGTGGCGGGGCTGGCTACGCTCGTGACGATGGGTGCGGTAGAGGGCGACGCATACAAGGTGGTGAGCTTCAGCGTGTACGGTGCGATGCTGTTCGTGCTGTATGCTATCTCGACGCTTTACCACAGCGTGCGCAGTCCCCGTATCAAGGCAGTGCTGCAGAAATGCGACCATTCGGCGATCTACCTGCTGATCGCCGGAAGCTACACTCCGTTCACGCTTGTCACGTTGCGCGGGCCGTGGGGATGGTCGCTATTCGGCGTAAGCTGGGGGCTTGCTGCTCTCGGCATCGTGCAGGAACTGACGCTCGGGCGACGCACCCGCAGCGTTTCGATGGTGCTGTATGTCCTGATGGGATGGCTCGCGCTCGTTGCCGTCCGCCCGCTGGTTCAGGCATTACCGGCTGCGGGTACTGCCTGGCTCGTGGCCGGCGGAGTCATCTACAGCGCCGGCATCTACTTCTTCATCAACGACGAGCGCATCCGGCACGGACATGGTATCTGGCACCTGTTCGTACTGGCGGGCAGTCTGTGTCAATTCGTCAGCGTTGCGCGCTATGTCGCGTAACGTCCACGGCGGCGAAATGCAACTTAAGGCCAGTCAACGTGTCTGCATAGCGCGTTGAAGCATTCGGCACGCATCCGAGCGTGCCGCCGATTTCTCTGCGAACGGAACTGGGCTTCGGCCTTGATCTCGATCACGCCATGCGGCGTGTTCATGCCGCATTTGTGCCCGCTGGGGGCCCACGTGTGCCGCTCGCGAAACTGCATTGCAAAGAGTTTCTATGTCTTTTGATTCCCTCGGCTTGTCCGAACCCCTGGTCCGCGCTGTACACGAACTCGGCTACACCACTCCGACTCCCATCCAGACGCAAGCGATTCCCGCTGTGCTGAACGGCGGCGATCTGCTCGCTGGCGCGCAAACCGGCACCGGCAAGACGGCCGGTTTCACGCTGCCAATCCTGCAACGTCTCAATTCCATGCCGCCGCACTCATCCGCGTCCGGCAAGCGCGCGGTCCGCGCGCTGATCCTCACGCCTACGCGGGAACTCGCCGCGCAGGTCGAAGAAAGCGTGCGCGCTTACGGCAAGTATCTGAAGCTGAAGTCGACGGTGATGTTTGGCGGCGTCGGCATCAATCCGCAGATCGGTGCGCTCAGAAGCGGCGTGGACATCGTCGTCGCGACGCCTGGCCGATTGCTTGACCATATGCAGCAGAAGACCATCGACCTGTCGCATCTCGAGATTCTCGTGCTCGACGAGGCGGACCGTATGCTCGATATGGGCTTCATCCACGACATCAAACGCGTGCTGGCCAAGCTGCCGCCGAAGCGCCAGAACCTGCTCTTCTCGGCTACTTTCTCCGACGAGATCAAAACGCTCGCCGACAATCTGCTCGACTCGCCGGCGCTGATCGAAGTCGCGCGCCGCAACACGACCGCGGAAACAGTCGCACAGAAGATTCACCCGGTGGATCGCGACAAGAAGCGCGAGTTGCTCACGCACCTGATCAAGCAGCACAACTGGTTTCAAGTACTGGTATTCACGCGCACCAAGCACGGCGCCAATCGCCTCGCTGAACAGTTGACCAAAGATGGCATCAGCGCGCTGGCGATTCACGGCAACAAGAGCCAGTCGGCTCGTACGCGTGCGCTTGCCGAGTTCAAGGACGGCACGCTGCAGGTGCTGGTTGCCACCGACATCGCCGCGCGCGGTATCGACATCGATCAGTTGCCGCACGTCGTGAACTTCGATCTGCCCAACGTGCCGGAAGATTACGTCCACCGGATCGGCCGCACCGGTCGCGCGGGTGCGACGGGCGAGGCAATTTCGCTGGTGTGCGTCGACGAACTGCAATTGCTGAAGGACATTGAGAAGCTGATCAAGCGTCCGGTGCCGCAGGAAGTGATCGCCGGGTTCGAGCCGGATCCGACCGCGAAGCCGGAACCGATCTTGCGCCGGGGCCAGGGCGGTGGCGGCGGCGGTCGTTCGCCGCGTCAAGGTCAAGGCGCTGCGAAGGCTGGCAACGGCGGCGCCGCGAAGCCAGCGCAGCGCTCGGGGCAACGCCCGGCGAACGGCCAGCAGCAGCCGAAGCCACAAGCCGCGAAGCCGGCCGGCAACGGTGGCCAGTCGCGCCGCGACGGTCAGCGTCAGGACGACCGTCCGCGCGCTGTTGCTCATGAAGGTAGCGGCGCGCAGCACGCGCCGCGCAAACCGCAGAGCGGCAATCCGGGTGCATTGCTCGGCGGCGCAAAGTCGCGCAACGACTCGCCGCGCGGGGGCAACCCGGCGCGCAGCGGCCAGCGTGGTCGTTGAGGTTGGAGGTTGAGGCTTTGGGCGGTTGAGGCTTTGGGCGGTTGAGGCTTTGGGCGGTTGAGGCTTTGGGCGGTTGAGGCTTCGGGCGGTTGAGGCTCCGGGCAGCTGAGACTTCGGCCGACTGAGGTTGCCGGTGAAGGTTGCCGGCTCTCAGCTAGGCCGCCGACTACCGCCGTCAAGCCCGGCAGCCAGCTCAGATGCCATCTAGCCTCACCATCAGCCGCCACGCGCAAAGCGCACTATACGGGCCAGAGGGCCCCAGAGCCCTCCTCGTCACCACGCAGCAAACACAGCCGCAGCACCGGCGCGGGGCCTCACCTCAGCCCCCCAACGCCGCGGCCCGTTTCAGCTGCTCGATCTGCCGCTCCCATCGGTCGAGCACCTTCTCCGCCCCTTCTTCCAGTTCAAACGTAATGCCGCTTGTCAGGCGCGCGTAGCGCACGCTTTGCGTTTCGCCTGAATCGATCGTGCAGCTCATATAGACGAGACCGCTGTCGTCGCCATCGGCGGGCGGCAGCGGCGCGACGAGCAACTGCACCTGATAAAACGCCTCTTCCAGGACGAAGCTCAATGCCGCCCGCCCGCTTTGCGCGATTGCGCGCGCCGCTCGGGCTTGCGGCCACAGCGCGATACACAGGGTGCGCGAATCGGGCGCATACAGCTCGCCAGCGCCGAGCAGCGATGTGCGGATATGCTGATTCGCGTCGACGGTCAGCAGCGAGGCCGTGAAACCGGTCTTGCTCGCGAGCGACGAGCCGTCGAATAGCGCACGAACCGCGTCGGGCCATTCGTCGAATGCAGTCTGTTCGAGCGGGCGCTGGGGCAAGGAGGAATCGCTCATCGCATGGGTCCGGTTAAGAGGCAAGCCTCCATGATGCCCTGAAACACAAATGGCCCGCATAGGCGGGCCATCTTCTACGCCGGCGAATTGCCGGGGTTCGCACTACCGGTTAACGGAAAAACACATGCTGCGTGATTTTGGCGAGCGGGTAATGCACCCCGGGCTGAATTTTTGCCGGCAAATCGAGCGGTTTGAGCAGCATCTTCACGCACATGTCGGCGGAAAGATTACGCCGCACGAGTGCATTAATCCGCGCGGCCCGCTCGCGGTTGTAAGCCTGGTCGCGCACCCGCTCCGGATAACGAATCGCGAACACATGACGCAACGCGATTTCCGAGTCTTCGTTCTTGATCTCCATTACACGACGCATTAACGCGCCCAGAACCGCGAGCCGGCCATTGCCCTCGATCTTGTTGTACTTCTTGAAGTACTTGAAAAAGTGTTTGTAATGACGGACCTCGTCGGTACGAATGTTGTCGGTAATCTCCTTGAGCACCGGCTCGTCCGAACACTCGCCAATCGCGCGATACAGCGTGGCCGTACCTGTTTCGACGACGCACCGCGCCACCATTTCAAGCGCGCGGGTTTTTTCGAAATCTTCCACTGAACACGTTAGCGAATATTCGTCCATGAAATTACGAAACGCCGTGTCCCAATCGTATTCTGGCCACACGTAAGCGATATACGTTTTGAGTGCGCGGCCGTGTTGCATTTCCTCGGGCTCCCACTCGTTGTTGAGCCACGCGGAAACTTCCGGATCGCCGTCGAAAAACTTGCTCAGATTACTGGTGTAAAGATCGGTGCCGCTTTCAATAAATGAAGCGGCACACAGCAGCAATAACAGGTCTTCGTTCGCGACCGCTTTCTGGCGATCAATGCGCGTGAGGTCTATGTCCTCGATCCGCCAGGGCATGACATGGTTCAGCTCTGTGTGCATCGTGTCTTGCTCCGAAAGCTGTATCGACTCGTGGAGCATGCTTGGAACCGCTGCTATCGCGCTACCTCGCGTTGCGGTTCGCCGTGTCGGATACAGCGCCGTGAATTAGAGTTAACCCCTTGTGTCTGCATCTTAGCCGCTGTTTCGCAACTCTGCAGACAACCCAGCACTGACCGTACCGATCGGCCAGGGTTCCAATTTCACGATAGACGAAAGTTTCGGTGAGGCAAGCTCGATTGCACGGCGCACGAAAAAGCCAGCTCAACGAGCTGGCTTTGCTACGCAAAACGCGACAAACCGTGATTCGAAAGTTATGGGGTACGGATTCTTCGAGCCACCTCTCCAGCTACCTCTCGCACCCCGCTGCAAAGGCGCCGACGGGCCTCAGAAGCCGGCTGCCAAACCGTCGCGGCGGCTGTCGCTGGCGGCCACGTAACCACGTTCCGGATCACTGCGATCGAGCTTCCAGATGTACTGGCCGGAACCGAAATCCATGTAAGGATCGTCGACGGATTTGATCGTGTGGCCGAGCTTCTGCAATCCTTCTGCCGTCTTTGCGTCGAGCGTCGATTCAATGTCGATCGTGAAGTCGCGGTTCACCTTCCAGCGCGGTGCGTCGCACGCGGCCTGCGGCTGCTGACCGTAGTCGAGCATGCGCACGACAGATTGCAAATGCCCCTGCGGCTGCATGTCGCCGCCCATCACGCCAAAGCTCATGACCGCTTCCTGCTGCCCGTTCACCTGCTGCGTGAGAAATGCCGGGATGATCGTGTGGAACGGCCGCTTGCCGCCCTCCATCACATTGGGCGACTTCGGATCCATCGAAAATCCGCAGCCGCGATTCTGCATGGAGATGCCGGTATCCGGCACCACGATCCCCGATCCGAAGCCCATGTAGTTCGACTGAATGAAGCTGACCATCATGCCGCGCTCGTCCGCCACCGACATGTAGATGGTGCCGCCCGCCTTCGGCATGCCGAAATCGAATTGCGTGGCGCGCTTGTGGTCATGTCGAACGCTCTCGAAAGTACGGTCGGGCGACGCAAGCCGCCGGACACAATAGGAAAGGTGAAACGCGGACGGAACAGAAAATCTTCGATTGCAGCGCGAGCGGCGGCAAAACACAAATCCATTTATCGCATGGATGAACGCGCTACCGCGCTGAATGCGCCTATGTGCGGCGCGCGCAGCCTTATGCATGTCGCACGACCTGGCAGACGACCCGCGCGATGGTCTTACAATACACGCACACTCGCATACGCATCCCGCCCACGCCGACTGCGGCAGGCCGATAACAACTCATCACCGAGACCCATGACCCGAGACCCCCGCCTCACTCTCAATGCCCGGCAACAGGAACTGCTGGAGTGGGTGCAACGCGACGGCTTCGTGACCGTGGACGACCTCGCAGCACACTTCGACGTGACACCGCAGACGATCCGCCGCGACGTCAACTGGCTCGCCGACATGAATCTGCTGCGCCGTTATCACGGCGGCGCGAGCCTGCCGACCAGTTCCGAGAACGTCTCGTACACCGCGCGGCAGCGCATGTTCCACGACGAAAAAAGGCGCATCGCGGCGCTAGTGGCCACTCACATTCCCGACCAGGCGTCGCTCTTCATCAATCTCGGGACCACCACCGAGGAAGTCGCGCGCGCGCTCAACCGGCATCGCGGATTGCGCGTGATTACCAACAATCTGAACGTCGCGAGCATGATGAGCGGCTATCCCGACTGCGAAGTGCTGGTAACGGGCGGCATCGTGCGACCGTGGGACAAGGGCATCGTGGGCGAACTGGCGATCGATTTCATCCGCCAGTTCAAGGTGGATTTCGCGATCATCGGCACCTCGAGCATTGAACCCGACGGAACCCTGCGCGATTTCGATACGCGCGAAGTGCGCGTGGCGGAAGCCATCATTCACCATGCACGCACCGTTTTTCTCGCCGCCGACAGTTCGAAATTCGGCCGTCCTGCGCTGGTTCGTCAGGGACATCTCGACCAGATCGACGCGCTCTTCACCGATGCCGCCCCGCCGCCTGACATGGCGGAGACGCTCACCGCCGCCAATTGCCAGGTGTACGTGGCCAGTTGACCAGGCAGTTGCGGACATGTTGCAGCGCACGCAAAACTTCAAGTGAAATCAAGGATTTGGCCGCGGCGAATAACCGCCTCTGTGGGGTGCGGTTGTCAAAGGGAAAATTTGCAGGGGCCAGTTTGGTGTTTAACGTTTGCTTGACTACACTCCAGTTCCCCGGCGTTCATTGCGTGCCCGCATGCCGCCGGTGCTAAGTAAACCTGTCGTAGCTGCACCTCCCGCCCCATCTTTTTGCGGACCACCCGGCCATGGCTGTCGCCATGCATGCCAGTCGCCGTCGAGGCTGTCCGCGTTTGCTTGACATGGAGAGAAACGATGCTGAGTCCGCACGAATTCGCCACGTTGTTGCTCGTCAAGGACGCTCCCAATCAGGTGGACATGGAGCGAGAAGAACTCGACGCCCTCCTCGAACGCCAGCTCGTGCAACTGGAGCGGCTCGCCTCGGGCAATGAACAATGGCGTGTAACGGAATCCGGCGATAGCGCACTCCGAGCAATCAAACGCCTTTCCTGATAACAACCCGCGCATCGTCGGGCTGATTGCCGGTTCACGGCCGGTGCGGCTGCCAGCTCAGCTGCACGTACACGGCCAACCCTCGAGCCGACCAGGTCCGTTCTGTTTGTGTCAACGTGGGCGCCCGCAGCGGCGCCCACTTTCATTGCGACCGCGTCCTCCCGACCAATAAACCGCCGCGCCGCCGTCTAAAGAACAAACCTCAACCGCTGCGCAACGTCGGATCGACTGCGGCGCGCCAGCTTATTGCTCGTGCGCGTTGCTCCGTAAAGAACGCAACCCACTGGTTGCGAATCTGCGGGTCGGTGCTCGCCCCCTGGCTCGTGTAGCGCTGCGCGATTTCCGTCTGGAACGCGCAGTAATCTTCCTTCGACAACCGCCCGCGCCGGTTCGCCACATAAGCGTCGAACAACGTCGCATACACGCCTTGAGCGTCGTTGCCGTAATCGACCGTCTGGGCGCTGCACATCTGCTGCAACGACGCGAACGACGGCGCGCCCATCGTTCCGCTCAAGCTCGGCGAGGCGACGCACCCTGCGAGAAGCGCTGCCGCGCCCACCATGAAAAGTACACGCATGAAATCACCCTGAAATGGCTACTGGCAAGAGTATCGTCCGTGGCCGTGTGTTGCGCTACTGCCTTGGCCTTTCGATAGAGGCGCACGCCAAATGCGCGAACTTTACTTTTTCGAATATGTTCATTAAAGTTCGAAAACGAACACTATCGGTTCGATAGGTTTCGGACAAAACTTTCGGACGAGTCAGGAGACGCAGCAGGTGACGCAAGGCACGAGATACGATTTGCTCGTCGTGGGCGGCGGGATCAACGGCGCAGGCATCGCCCGCGACGCGGCGGGCCGAGGCCTGTCCGTGCTGCTGTGCGAGCAGGACGACCTGGCAGCGCATACGTCCTCGGCAAGTACCAAACTGATCCACGGCGGTTTGCGCTACCTGGAATACCGCGAGTTCGGACTGGTGCGCAAAGCGTTGCAGGAACGGGAAACGTTGCTGCGCGCCGCGCCGCACATCATGTGGCCGCTGCGCTTCGTGATGCCGCACATGCCCGATCTGCGTCCCGCCTGGCTGATTCGCGCCGGTCTTTTCCTTTACGATCATCTTGCCCGGCGCGAACTGCTGCCCGGCTCGCGCGGCATCGTGATGCGCGACCATCCGGCTGGCGCGCCGCTCGTCGAATCGATCAAGCGCGGCTTTGTGTACTCCGACGGCTGGGTCAACGACGCTCGCCTCGTCGTATTGAATGCGCTCGACGCCGCCGAGCACGGCGCGAAGATTCTCACGCGCACCAGGCTGCTGAGCGCCGTGCGCGCAGGCGGCGAATGGCGCGCGCAACTCAGGCGCGCGGACGGCACGACCGTCGACGTGCGAGCAGCGTCGATCGCGAACGCCGCCGGTCCGTGGGTCGGCGAACTGCTCCAGGGCGCGCTCGGCCGCGCAGCGTCGCACAGCGTGCGGCTGGTCAAGGGCAGCCACATCGTCACGCGGCGCCTGTTCGAACACGACCACGCGTACATCTTCCAGAATCCGGACAAGCGGATCATCTTCGCGATTCCGTACGAGCACGACTACACGCTGATCGGCACAACCGATCTCGAATATCGCGGCGACCCAGCGAAAGTGGCAATCAGCGCCGACGAAACGCAGTACCTGTGCGACTCGATCAATCGCTACTTCAAGCAGAAGATCTCCCCGGCCGACGTGCGCTGGACCTACTCGGGCGTGCGGCCGCTGCTCGAGGAAGAAGGCGCGGACAATCCGTCGGCGGTGACGCGCGACTATTCGCTCGAACTGGATGCGCCTGCGGGCGAAGCGCCGCTGCTGTCCGTGTTCGGCGGCAAGATCACGACCTTTCGCAAGCTCGCGGAAGAAGCCGTCGACAAGCTCGCGCCTGCTCTCGGCAACGGCGCGCCGTCGTGGACGGCCGGCGCGCCGTTGCCCGGCGGCGATATCCCGCAGGCAAACTTCGAGCGCTTTCTCGCTGGACTGAAGCAGCAGCACACGTGGTTGCCGGCGGACCTCGCGCATCGTCTCGCCCGTGCTTACGGCACGCGCGTGAAGAACGTGATCGGCGACGCGCGCTCGCTCGCCGGTCTCGGCCAGGCATTCGCGCCGGATCTCTACGAGGCCGAGCTGACGTATCTGCGCGACACCGAATGGGCACGCAGCGCGCACGACGTGCTATGGCGCCGCTCGAAGCTCGGTCTTCACGTCGAGCCGGGCACGCTCGACTCGATTACACGCGACATCGACGCATGGTTCGCTCGCCAACCCGAGCGACAGAGCGCCTGACCTGACGGAAGTCCGCGCGCTCGCAGCGTAAAAAAACCGTTTCACCCCGCGGCTGCATCGAGCCGGCTGCACCGACCCGAGCGGTCGCGGCCGCTTGGAACGACAAGCCGTTCCCGTCGCCGGTAAGCTGTTACGGCGATTCATAAAACGCATGGAGAAGAGACAATGCAGGATCAGTACATCCTCGCGCTTGACCAGGGCACCACCAGTTCACGCGCGATGCTGTTCGACCGCCTCGGCAACGTCGTGTCGACGGCACAAAAGGAGTTTGAGCAGATCTACCCGCGTCCGGGCTGGGTCGAGCACAACCCGCAGGAAATCTGGTCGACGCAGGCGGGCGTCGCTGCCGAAGCCGTGACGCGAGCCGGGATGAACGGCACGTCGATCGCCGCCATCGGCATTACGAATCAGCGCGAAACCACCATTGTCTGGGACCGCGAGACCGGCCATCCGATCTACAACGCTATCGTGTGGCAAGATCGCCGCACCGCCGACTTCTGCGACCAGCTCAAGGAGCAAGGCCTCGAAGCCAAAGTTCGCGCGAAAACCGGCTTGCCGATCGACTCGTATTTCTCGGCGACCAAAATCCGCTGGATTCTCGACAACGTGGAAGGTGCACGCGAAAAAGCGAAGCAAGGCCGCCTCGCGTTCGGCACCGTCGACAGTTGGCTCGTGTGGAATTTCACCAAGGGCGGCCTGCATGTCACCGACGTGACCAACGCGTCGCGCACCATGCTGTTCAACATCCACACACTGAAGTGGGACGACGAACTGCTCGACGCACTCGACATTCCGCGCAGCATGCTGCCCGAAGTGCGTCCTTCGTCCGAAGTGTATGGGCCTACCAAGACCACCGTATTCGCCTCCAAGATTCCGCTCGCGGGCATTGCCGGCGACCAGCACGCGGCGCTCTTCGGCCAGATGTGCACCGAATCCGGCATGGTGAAGAACACCTACGGCACCGGCTGCTTCCTGGTGATGAACACCGGCGACAAGCCAATTGAATCGAAGAACAATCTCGTCACCACGATTGCATGGCAGATCGGCGATCAGATCAACTACGCGCTCGAAGGCAGCATCTTCATCGGCGGCGCGGTCGTGCAATGGCTGCGCGACGGTCTGGGCATCATCAAGAACGCGGCTGAGATCGAAACGTTGGCGCGCGGCGTGCCGCATTGCGACGGCGTCTATCTGGTGCCCGCGTTCGCCGGGCTCGGCGCGCCGCACTGGAATGCGCGCGCCCGCGGCACGCTGTTCGGCGTGACGCGCGGCACGACGTCGGCGCATATCGCTCGCGCCGCGCTCGATTCGATCGCGTATCAGTCGCTCGACGTTCTGAAGGCCATGGAAGCCGACTCCGGCATTCGCATCGGCGAATTGCGTGTGGACGGCGGCGCCTGCGCGAACAACCTGCTGATGCAGTTCCAGGCCGACATCCTCGGTGTGGATGCGGTTCGCCCCAAAGTGTCGGAAACCACTGCGTTGGGCGCGGCGTATCTGGCGGGCCTCGCGGTCGGCTACTGGAAAGATGTGGACGAACTGCAAAGCCAGTGGAAGCTCGACCGCCGCTTCACGCCCGCGCTCGAACAAGCGGATGTCGAGGAATGTCTCGACGGCTGGAAGCGCGCGATTCGCGCCGCCAAAGCGTGGGCCGACACACCTTGAGAGCGGTGGTCGCGATGGACACGGCTAAGCGTTCGCCATGAGGCAAGTACAACCCGGATGAACGCGGCCGCGACCGCAGCGCGACGAAAGCGCGACCCGATCGCGACGCATTAACAAAAAGCCAACGACGAGGCGGCAAGCACCAGGCCACGAAACGCGACAAGGCCGCCCGTCTCGCGGTTTTCCTAACAACAATATTTTGGATACCCAACAATGTCACCATACATTGCGGAATTCATTGGCACGGCGCTCGTCGTGCTGCTCGGCGACGGTGCTGTCGCCAACGTGCTGCTCGCGCGCACCAAAGGCAAGGGCGCGGATTTGATCGTGATCGTGATGGGCTGGGCAATGGCCGTTTTCATCGCGGTCTACGTCACTGCATCGTACAGCGGCGCACACCTGAATCCGGTCGTGACGGTCAGTCTTGCGCTCGCGGGCAAGTTCGCGTGGGCCAAGGTCCCCGGCTACATCGCGGCGCAAATGCTCGGCGGGATGGCCGGCGCGCTGCTCGTGTGGGTCGCGTATCGCCAGCACTTCGCGAAAGAAGGCGACGCCGACGTCAAGCTCGGCGTGTTCTGCACCGCGCCGGCGATTCGCAGCGTGCCCCACAACCTGCTGACCGAGATGATCGCAACCTTCGTGCTGATTCTCGGCGTGCTGTATCTGGCTTCGCCGCAAGTCGGTCTCGGTGCGCTCGACGCGCTGCCGGTCGGCCTGCTCGTGCTCGGCATCGGCATCTCGCTCGGCGGCCCGACCGGTTACGCGATGAGCCCTGCGCGCGATCTGTCGCCGCGTCTGATGCATGCGCTGCTGCCGATTCCCGGCAAGCGTGACAGCGACTGGCGCTATGCATGGATTCCGGTGTGCGGGCCGCTCGTCGGCGGCGCGGTGGCGGCGGCTCTTTATCTGTATCTGCATACGCGCTGATCTCGCAGCGCGTTGGTGAACAGCTGACGCGCGCGAGAGTCGCGGGCGATCGAATCGGTGGAATGCAGCGGAAAGCGGCTGCGCGACGCGCGCCGCGTCAAAGCACGTATCATGGCGCTTTCACCCGGCGCGCATGGGCTGGCCATTCCGGCCCACGCGCCCCCCGCTTTCCGTTCCTTCAGGCATGATCGACCATCTCATTTGCGACTGCGACGGCGTACTCGTCGACAGCGAAGTCATTGCCGACCGCGTCATGTTCGAGACGCTATCGGCGACTTTCCCCGGCCTCGACTTCGAACCCATCGTCAAGACGGCCTTTGGCCAGCAAACGTCGCGCTTCCTCGAAGGCATCGAGAAAGCGTTCGACATCGCTCTGCCGCCCGATTTCCTGAACACGATTGAACACAATGTCGAACTCGCGCTGGCCGCGTCGCTCAGTCCGATCAACGGTGTTCGAACTGCGCTGCAACGCGTGACGCTGCCGGCCGCGGTCGTGTCGAACAGCCGCATGGCGCGCGTGACGGCATCGGTGCAACGCGCCGGACTGCAGCAGATTTTTGGCGACCGCATTTTCAGCGCCGAACAGGTCGCACGTCCCAAACCTTTTCCCGATGTGTACCTGTTTGCTGCGCAGAGGCTCGGCGTCGATCCATCGCGATGCATCGTCGTGGAAGACAGCGTGGCGGGTCTGAACGCGGCGCGCGCGGCGGGCATGAAGACGATCGCTTTCGTCGGCGCGAGCCATATTCCCGACGGCTACGCGGACGCGCTGCGCAAGATGGGCATGACGCGCATCATGAAACACATGGACGAATTGCCCGCGTTGCTCGAAGCGGGCGTGCGGGGAGAGTTCGGCGACGTGCAGTCGTAGCAGCCGCCTGCGCCAAAGATAGCGTTCCAGGAGACAGGCCGACCGAATGCGGTCGGCCTCGTGCTTTGAGTACAGCGTGCTGCAACAGAGCCGAAAGAGCCCATCACAGAGCAACGTCGATGAGCGCATTGATTCAACGCGCCGCCCGAACTACGTCGCTGGCTTCACGCTTCCTGCTCGACGCATTCACGCGCCTCAGCCAACGCGCGACGGAACTCGGCCAACTCGGCAATCGTCAGCATCGGCAGATTGTGTTGCGCGGCAAAGCGTTCGACGTCCGCGCCGCGCGTCATCGTGCCGTCGGCGTTCATCAATTCGCACAGTACGCCGGCCGGCTTCAGGCCCGCGAGAATCGCGAGATCCACCGTGCCCTCCGTATGTCCGCGCCGCGCAAGCACGCCGCCAGGCATCGCACGCAACGGAAACACGTGGCCGGGGCTCACGATGTCGCCGGGCTTCGCCGTGTCGGCGATGGCGGCGCGAATGGTCGTCACGCGGTCGAGTGCGGACACGCCGGTCGTCACGCCTTCGCGTGCTTCGATCGAAACCGTGAACGCCGTGCCATGACGGCTCTCGTTGTTGGCGACCATCGGCGGAAGTTCGAGCGCGCGAATCTTCTCGTCGGGCAGGCACAGGCAGACGATTCCGCTGCATTCGCGAATCAGCAGCGCCATTGTTTCGACGGAAAGACGCTCGGCGGATACGATCAGGTCGGCCTCGTTCTCGCGGTCGTCGTCGTCTTGCAGCACGACGGCGCGGCCATCGCGCATTGCTTGCAGCGCGGCGGCGATACGCGGCGGAACGGATTCGGTGTCGAGCAGCGGGAGATCGGCGAATGCATCGTCTGCAATCGTCGACGGGGCAGGAAAAGTAGCAAAGGACATGTTGAAACGCTCATCGCAAAAGTGGGGCGAAAAACGTTTCAGGGCATTGCAAACAGACAAAGACGCGCCGCGAACCGCCTCTGCATAGTCGAGGCGGTGTTCATGCACCGCCCGAACCTGCGAGCGGCGCCACGGAGACGAACATGACTATCTGCACATCTTCTTCCATCCGGACTATGACCGTCGGCTCTGGCTTCTCACCAGATCTGCTGACCCCGCGGCGGCTTCCGGTTCGCTGAAAGCCAGACTACTGCGGGCGCTCGCGGGCTCGCCGGCTCACGCTTTCGCGTTGCCGGCATACCGCCGGTGGGGAATTTCACCCCGCCCTGAAGACGCACTGATTGCCGGATAACCGGCGGGCCAAGCATACAACAGTCGCGCGCGAACTGCAGTGCAACCCTACTGCGCAACGGGATTCGCGGTGAGCGTCGTGCTCACCCATATTTCTGACTTCGAGACGCTGACCAGCGAGACGACGCGACGTCCACGCGTTCGATCAAACCGGCGCGGCTTCGCGCGCCGCGTCCGGCTGCGAGGGCACGTCCCAACGCGGCGGCGTCTCGGCCTTCAACGTTACGCGAAACGCGCGCGCCTCGGTGTCGCCGGGATTGCGCAGGCTATGCGGCTGATCGGCGTCGAACACGATCGCGTCGCCCGTGGCCAGCAACTGACGTTGATCGTGCACGCTCACCTCGAGCGTGCCCTCACTGACGACGAGGTTCACCGTCGTGCCCGGCGCGCGACGCGTGCCGGGTTCCGTGTGTAACGGCGCGATGCGCAACTCGTGGAATTCGGCGGCGGTCGGTTCGGTATCGGGATAGAGCGGTCGAGCCGAAAAGCGTCCGTTGGAACTGACCACGCGCGACGAGCGCTCCGCCGGCAAGTGTTCGAAGCCGTTGGTCGCGTGACGTCGCAGGAATGCCGCGACAGACACTTTCAACGCGGCCGCCACCTTGCAAAGCACCTTGATCGACGGCACGCTGCGCGCCGACTCGATCTGCGCGAGCATGGCGCGCGATACGCCGGATGCGCGTGCCAAAGCATCGAGCGACAACTGGCGCTCGGCGCGCAAGCGCGCGAGATTCACGCCAACCAGATGTTCCAGTGCATCGAAGGGTTCAGCAGCACGCGGCGGCGCATCGGTATCAGCGGTGGGATCGCGAACCAGAGCAAGCGGGGAATGCATGATTGCCTCCAGAAGCGCCGCCGGACGGCGGGCAAGCAGTTAGTGGAAGCAAGATAGCATCGCGCCCCGCCGTGCCCAACGAAGTTATCTTCACACTGTTATCAGCATTGCGGAGGACGTTTCTCGCAAAGCTTGTGCGGATTTTTCATATGGGCGCGGCTTCGCTTTTCGTCAGAGCGCGCCCATACATCTCAGGCAGCGGGGTTTACGTACCCGGAGCACTCAAGCCCGCTCGCGCACTTCCACGTCGCGTCGATTGGCCGGCCGCGACACCGGCCGATCCATGCGCGATGCCAACCAGGTCAGCAACAGAGCCACGACGCTCACGGCTGCGGCAACCCATGGCAACGTATCGAGCGAATGGCCGTGATCGATCACGAGACCTCCCAGCCACGCGCCGCCCGCATTGCCGACATTGAACGCGCCGATGTTTAACGTCGACGCGAGATTCGGCGCCTTGGCGGCCTTCTCGACCACGCGCATCTGCAACGGCGGCACTGTCGCGAAGGCGGCAATGCCCCACACGAACACCGTGATCGCCGCGGCCACCTGCGAATGACTGGTACGCGCGAAGATCGCCATCACCACCGCCAGCGCCGCGAGAATTCCCATCAACGAGGGCATCAGCGCACGGTCCGCGAGTTTGCCGCCGACCGTGTTGCCGATCGTCAGCCCCACGCCGAACAGCACCAGGATCAGCGTGACGGCACGCGGCGAGAAGCCGCTCACCTGCTCCAGAATCGGCGCGATATACGTGAACACGACGAACACGCCGCCGAAGCCGAGCACCGTCATTGCAAGCGCGGTCCAGACTTGCGGGTCCTTGAGCACGCGCACTTCATGACCGAGACCGGCGGGACCCGAATCGTGGCGATTCGGCACGAGTGCCGTTACGCCTGCGAGCGACAGCACGCCGAACCCGCTGACGATCCAGAAGGCCGCGCGCCAGCCAAACTCCTGACCTACGAAAGTACCGAATGGAACGCCGAGCACGTTGGCAAGCGTGAGGCCGGTGAACATCAGCGCAATTGCGCTCGCGCGCTTCTCGAGCGGCACGAGCGACGCGGCCACCACGGCGCCAATGCCGAAAAACGAGCCGTGCGCGAACGACGTCACCACGCGCGCGATCATCAGCACGGAATAGTCCGACGCAATTGCACACAACGTATTGCCGACGATGAAAACGCCCATCAGCAACTGCAACGCGAGCTTGCGCGGCATCCGGCTCGTGACGACGGCAAGCAGCGGCGCGCCGACCGCGACGCCGAGCGCGTACCCGCTCACCAGCAATCCCGCCGACGGAATCGACACCGAGAGATCGCGCGCGACCTCGGGCAGCAAGCCCATGATGACGAACTCGGTCGTCCCGATAGCGAAGGCGCTGATCGCGAGCGCGAGTAATGGAATTGGCACTGTTGTTCTCCAGGTTCTACGGTTGAGCGTGATGCAGCGCCGTCACGAACTCGACGACGACACTGGGCGCGAGCGCCACAAAAATCTGCATGGCGGCTTCTTGCGGGCCCATCGGCGGCACTTGCGCCGTCCGATAGTCGACGCCGGTTGCCCGCAGGCGCGCGAGCAGCGCCTGCCACTCGGCGGCGCTTTCCAGACGGAATGCAATGTGATCGATGCGCGGCGCGGCTCTCATGGAGGTGTCCGCCACCGTGCTCTCGACCAGATGGATCACCGGGCTGCCGTTGGCATACAGCCAGTAGCCGTCGACGGAAAACGCCGGACGGGCGCCTTGCGTCAACCCGACTACATCGACGAAGAAACGCCGGGCCGTGTCGAGATCGGCTGTGACGATAGTCGCGTGATCGAGTTGCATGGCTTCGGCCGGCTGACTGCGCCGCATCGGTTTTCGAGGCTTGAATTGTGAGCGCGACGCGTCAATTTGATAATTGGCGTAGCATTTGAAGCATTTTCAAATGTTATTTGAACAACGCAATGGATAACCTTGGCGACATTCGTCTCTTCGTAGAGGCCGCGCAGCACGGCAGTCTGTCTGCGGCGGGCCGCAAAATGGGGCTGACACCGGCCGCTGCGAGCGCGCGCCTCGCGAAACTCGAAGCAGGCCTGAAGGCGCGCCTGTTCGAGCGCACCACCCGCCAGTTGCGACTCACCGACGAAGGACGTCTCTACCTGAACTGCTGCCGCCAGGCGCTGCAATCGCTAGACGACGCAAAAGCCGCGCTGCAAGCGGGGCAAGGGGTGGTGCGCGGCAAGGTGCGTGTTTCGGCGACGTCGGACTTCGGCCGCAATCTGTTGATGCACTGGCTCGACGAGTTCAACGCGCTCTACCCGGAGGTGACGTTCGCCCTGATGCTGTCGGACTCGCTGTCGAACCTGGTGCAGGAGGACATCGATCTCGCGATCCGTTTCGGCGTGCCGCAAGACAGCTCGCTGGTCGCGCGCAAGCTGGCGCCCAACCGGCGCGTGCTGTGCGCATCGCCGGAATACATCGCACGCAAGGGCGAGCCCAAAGACCCATACGATCTCGCCAATTTCGATTGCATCGTGCTTAGCACCGGCTCAGGTCCCGTGAACGAGTGGCGCTTCACGCGCGGCGACGAAGTGCAGCAGTACACCGTGCCCTTCGAAACCGCGCGCGAGACCAACGACGGCGCCGTCGCCCGCGAATGGGCGCTGCGCGGCTACGGCATCGCAATCAAGTCGATGTGGGACGTGCAAGCGGATCTGCGCGCCGACGGCCTGAAAATTCTGCTGCCCGAGTGGCGCTATCCCGACGCGCCGCTGCACGCGCTCTATCACCGTAACCGTTTCATGGCGCCGCGCGTGCGCGTTCTGCTGGATTTCCTGAGCGAGCGCTTCGCGCAAGTGTCCGACGAACTGGAAAGCCTGCTGGGCTTGCCGCCAGACGCGCCCCAACCCGTGCCGCGGGTCGGAACGGGCGGACAAACCGTATCCGGCGAAGGGCTATAATGTTGCGTTACGCTGCGAGCGTGCGCGGCAAGCGGCTAGACATGACTGGGATTACGGTCCCTGCCCCGCACAAGTGCGCTGAAAATGCCGGCCGTTTCAAGGCTTCGCGCACCTTTTCGCATCTCCTTGACCCCTAATACGACGCCCCCAGATTAACCACTGCGACCGGCGAAATTCGATGACCAAGAAAGTTTATGTAAAGACCTTTGGCTGCCAGATGAACGAGTACGACTCCGACAAGATGGTCGACGTACTGGGCGCGGCTGAAGGGCTCATCAAGACGGACACGCCGGAAGACGCGGACGTCATTCTGTTCAACACCTGCTCGGTACGCGAGAAAGCTCAGGAAAAGGTCTTCTCCGACCTCGGCCGCGTCCGCGAACTGAAAGAAGCGAACCCGAACCTGATCATCGGCGTGGGCGGCTGCGTGGCGAGTCAGGAAGGCGCGTCGATCGTAGCGCGCGCGCCGTACGTCGATCTGGTGTTCGGGCCGCAAACGCTGCACCGTCTGCCGCAAATGATCGACAAGCGCCGCGAAAGCGGCCGCGCGCAGGTCGACATTACTTTCCCGGAAATCGAAAAGTTCGACCATTTGCCGCCGGCTCGCGTCGACGGTCCGAGCGCGTTCGTGTCGATCATGGAAGGCTGCAGCAAGTACTGCAGCTATTGCGTCGTGCCCTACACGCGCGGCGAAGAAGTGTCGCGTCCGCTTGACGACGTGCTCACCGAAATTGCGGGCCTCGCCGACCAGGGCGTGCGCGAAGTCACGCTGCTCGGTCAGAACGTGAACGCCTATCGTGGCGCGCTCACTCTGGGTTCGTCGGAGATCGCCGACTTTGCGACGCTGATCGAATACGTTGCGGATATTCCGGGAATCGAGCGGATTCGCTATACGACGTCGCATCCGAAGGAATTCACGCAGCGCCTGATCGACACCTACGCGAAGGTGCCCAAGCTCGTGAGTCACCTGCATCTGCCAGTGCAGCACGGCTCCGACCGGATTCTCATGGCGATGAAGCGGGGCTACACCGTGCTCGAATACAAGTCTGTGATTCGCAAATTGCGCGCTATTCGCCCGGACCTGTCGCTTTCCACGGACATGATCGTCGGCTTCCCCGGCGAGACGGAAGAAGATTTCGACAAGATGATGGCGCTCGTGCACGAGATGAAGTACGACACGAGCTTCTCGTTCATCTACAGTCCGCGCCCGGGCACGCCGGCTGCAAATCTGCACGACGACACGCCGCGCGAAGTGAAGCTGCGTCGCCTGCAACATCTGCAAGCCACGATCGAAGAAAACGTGCAGCGAATCAGCGATTCGATGGTCGGCAAGGTGGAGCGCATTCTGGTCGAACGCCCGGCGCGTAAAGATCCGAACGAACTCGCGGGCCGCACCGAGAACAACCGCGTAGTGAATTTCCCGGCGCCGTTGGCTTCGCATGCGCGGCTGACCGGTCAGATGGTCGACGTGAAAATCGTCAAAGCGTACCCACATTCACTGCGTGGGGAACTCGTGCTGGTGCACGACAATGCAGCGGACAACGCAAGCGCTGTCACGCATTGACCGACTGACAACTGACAGAGCGGCGCGGCCGGGCCGCGCCACGCACCGCCCGACGCACCCGAGTACTGAAACCGACAGGATCGAATCACCGCCTTGAAAACCACTCAGCCGCATCTGGAATTCACCGCTCCGCGCGACGACAACGCGCGGCTCGCCAACCTCTGCGGACCGCTCGACGAAAATCTGCGGCAAATCGAGCAGGCGCTCGACGTAACGCTGCAACGCCGCGGACATCGCATCACGATTCGCGGGCGCGGCGCCAAGCTTGCGCTTACCGCTCTCGAAAACTTCTACAACAACGCGCGCGAGCCGCTGTCGGTCGACGACATTCAGCTTGCGCTCGTCGAAGTGCGCCACCCGGCACGGCATCGCACCAACGGCAATGGCAATGGGAATGGCGACGAAGCGGGCGAGCCGGGCTTTCCCGGCAATCCCGACCATCCGTTCGACCAGCCCGCCGACAGCGACGAAGACGACCTCGAAGAACTCGGCCCGAAACTGTACACACGGCGCGCCGATCTGCGCGGCCGCACGCCGGCGCAGCGCGAGTATCTGAAGCAGATCATTTCTCACGACGTCACGTTTGGCGTCGGTCCGGCCGGCACGGGCAAGACCTATCTCGCGGTCGCCTGCGCGGTTGACGCGCTCGAGCGCGATCAGGTCAAGCGCATCGTCCTGACGCGCCCGGCCGTCGAAGCGGGCGAGCGTCTCGGCTTCCTACCGGGCGATCTCGCGCAGAAGGTCGATCCGTATCTGCGTCCGCTGTACGACGCGCTCTACGATCTGCTGGGCTTCGACAAAACCGCCAAGATGTTCGAGCGGCAAATGATCGAAATCGCGCCGCTCGCGTACATGCGCGGCCGCACGCTGAATCACGCGTTCATCATTCTCGACGAAGCGCAGAACACCACGCCCGAGCAGATGAAGATGTTTCTCACGCGGATCGGCTTCGGCTCGAAGGCCGTGGTGACCGGCGACACGACTCAGGTCGACTTGCCGCGCGGACACAAGAGCGGGCTCATCGAAGCGCAGCAGGTTCTGTCCGACGTACGCGGCATTGCGCTCACGCGCTTCACCAGTGCGGACGTGGTGCGGCATCCGCTCGTCGCACGAATTGTCGAGGCGTACGACGCGCATTCGCAGAAGACTGCCAACCCGGCGGATTCGCGTTAATGCGGCTCGACGCAACCGATAATCCGCTGAATGCGCGGCTCACGGACCGGCTGTGTTCCGCGCCTCGCTTCATGCATCACTTCAAACCAGCATGAGCCGCGCCCCTAAACTGACGCTGAACCTGCAATTCCCCGCGGCCAAGGCGTGGCCCGAGCACAAGGCGCTGCTGCCTCGCGCCACCGTGGCCAGCTGGATCAAGGCCGCGCTTTTCGCGGACGGCGAGCTGACCGTGCGTTTCGTCGACGCGGAAGAAGGCCGGACGTTGAACCGCACGTATCGCGGCAAGGATTATTCGACCAACGTGCTGACTTTCGCGTACGCGGAGTCGGCAGACGATCCGGTGACGGGCGATCTGATCCTGTGCTGCCCCGTCGTCGAGAAAGAAGCCGCCGAGCAGGGCAAACCGCTCCTTGCGCACTATGCGCATCTGCTCGTGCACGGCACGCTTCACGCTCAAGGCTACGACCACGAAGTCGAGGAAGAAGCCGAGGAAATGGAAGCGATCGAAACCGAAATTCTCGGCAAGCTCGGCTTTCCCGACCCTTATCGCTAACCGTCGCCCGGACCGAACCGTGAGCTCATTCTCCCCTGACGCCGACACCCGAACGCCTTGCCCGGACTACCCCCCCGCGCTCGGCGAGTCGCGGCTGCTGACGGACGAGGAGTTGCGCGCGTCGCTCGAATGCACGCTGCGCGATTGGGACCGACAGAGCGACTTATGGCTTTTCGGCTATGGCTCGCTGATCTGGAACCCCGGTCTGCCCACCGTCGAAGCCACGCGCTCGAAGGTGCACGGTTATCACCGGGGCCTGTATCTCTGGTCGCGCGTGAATCGCGGCACGCCGGAACAGCCGGGTCTCGTACTCGCGCTCGATCGCGGCGGCTCCTGCACGGGCATTGCGTTTCGTCTCGCGGCGCAAGGCGCCATGCCGCATCTGGAAGCGCTCTGGCGCCGCGAGATGGCGATGGGCTCGTACCGGCCGGCATGGCTGCCGTGCGTGCTCGCCGACGGCCGGCGCGTCGACGCACTTGCGTTCGTGATGCGCCGCGACGTGCCGAGTTACACGGGCAAGCTGGGCGACGAAATTGTCAAAACGGTGTTCGGCTGTGCACGCGGCCGCTACGGCACGACACTCGACTACGTGAGCCGCACGGTTCACGCGCTGCGCGAAAGCGGCATGCCGGACCGGGCGCTGGAAGCGCTACTCCAGCGCTGTCAGGCCGGCAATGACGAGCCCGCGTCTGCCGGCGCTGAGGTGCGCGGGCAGCCGCAAGCGGGCAAGTGAGGCTCGACAAAGCGTCAGTAATCGCTAGTTGAGCGCCGCGCCGTTTTTTGTTCCAAAACGCTTTTCACCCGGTAATCAGTTAGGATTGACCCATGGCCCGCGCCTTGCGGCGCAACGGTGTCAGCCCGGTTTCATTCATCGCCAGGTGCGGCGGGACACGGTCCTGCCATGTGCCTGGTGTATCCTTAATGCTCTGCAACAGCGCGCCCAGTCTTGCCGGGCGCACTACCATGAACGACACGTATCCCAGTCGACGCCACACCGACAAACCGCAGGAAAAACGCTCGCTGCTCGAGCGTCTTACCGATTTCATCTCGCCCGAGCCCGACTCGCGCGCCGAACTTCTGGAAATTCTGCAGGATGCGCACGAGCGCAACCTGATCGACGCCGACTCGCTGTCGATGATCGAAGGCGTATTCCAGGTCACCGAACTCAGCGCACGCGACATCATGGTGCCGCGCGCGCAAATGGACGCGATCAACATCGCGGACAATCCCGCCGAATTCATCCCTTACGTGCTGGAAAAAGCGCATTCGCGCTATCCGGTCTATGAGGGCAATCGCGACAACATCATCGGCGTGCTGCTGGCGAAAGACCTGCTGCGTTACTACGCGGAAGAAGAGTTCGATGTGCGCGGCATGTTGCGCCCTGCCGTCTTTATCCCCGAATCGAAGCGGCTGAACGTGTTGTTGCACGATTTCCGGGTGAATCGCAATCACCTCGCGGTGGTGGTCGACGAGTACGGCGGCGTAGCCGGTCTCATCACTATCGAGGACGTGCTAGAACAGATCGTCGGCGATATTGAAGACGAATACGATTTCGACGAAGAAAGCGGCAACATCATCGCCTCGCCGGACGGACGCTTCCGTGTGCGGGCGCTGACCGAAATCGAGCAGTTCAACGAGGCATTCGGCACACACTACTCGGACGAAGAAGTCGATACGATCGGCGGACTCGTCACGCATCACTTCGGGCGCGTCCCGCATCGCGGCGAGAAGGTTCGCATCGACGATCTCATTTTCGAGATTCTGCGCGGCGACGCCCGCCAGGTTCACATGCTGCTCGTGCGGCGCGACCCGCTTGCCGGTCAGCGCGAGCGCGAAGCGCAGCACGTGCAGACCTGAGCGGCCCGGCCGCTCCCGCTTCAAGCTGCGATGCCCAGCCGCCGATGCCCACCCGCCGGCTCCGCGGCCTGACTTTTCAATTTGCCACTCCTCACGCCGACCGCGCAACAATGGCCGACCCGATTACTTCCCGCTCCCGTCACGGCAC
This sequence comes from Paraburkholderia sp. 22098, assembly GCF_052045935.1. Taxonomy (NCBI): domain Bacteria; kingdom Pseudomonadati; phylum Pseudomonadota; class Betaproteobacteria; order Burkholderiales; family Burkholderiaceae; genus Paraburkholderia; species Paraburkholderia sp. 22098. Next base: position 387,149 of record NZ_JBQEPV010000003.1, read on the forward strand.
GAGCGCGTCTGCCGCCAGACCCACGCGAGCGCGCACGCTTCCCCGCTGGCATTATCTCGTCGCGCTGGCGGCCGGCGCGGCGAACACGCTGTCGTTCGCACCCACGCCGCATGGCGGCTGGCTCGAACTTGTCATCTTCGTGTTTTTCTTCGGCTGGCTGACACGGACCACCGGCTGGAAAAGCGCCGCCCTGACAGGCGGCGCGTTTGGCTTCGGCAACTTTGTGAGCGGCGTCTGGTGGTTGTACGTCAGCATGCATTTTTTCGGCGGCATGCCAGCGCCGCTTGCCGGGACGGCGCTCGTGCTGTTTTCGCTCTACCTCGCGCTGTATCCTGCTTTGGCCGCGGGCATCTGGTCGTTCTGCGCCGGTCATGCCCGCAACGGCTCGTCGAGTACCGATACGCCGTTCTCGCCGACATGGCATGGAGCGCTCGCGTTCGCCAGCGCATGGGCGATCGGCGAATGGTTGCGTGGCACGGTGTTCACCGGTTTCCCGTGGCTTGCCAGCGGCTACGCGCAAGTCGACGGCCCGTTCGCTGGATTCGCGCCGGTCGCGGGCGTGTATGGCGTCGGTTGGGTGCTCGCGCTGGCAGCGGCGTTGATCGTGCAGGCAGTCGTTGCTCTGATGCGCCGTCGGCGCGAGGCTCGCGAGGCTGCGTCCAGCGGCGAGGACACCCGCGGCGGCAACGCGCGGATCGCCGCGCCGGCCGGCGTCGCGCTGGCGCTGATCGCGGCAGGCCTGCTGCTGCCGCTCGCCAAGTGGACTGTTCCCGCCAACGCGCCGTTGACCGTGCGCCTCCTGCAAGGCGACGTCAAACAGGAAATGAAGTTCGAGGAAGCGGGCATGCGCGCCGCCATCGACCAGTATCAGCAGATGATCACCTCCAAGCCCGCCGACCTGATCGTCACGCCGGAGACGGCCATTCCCGTGCTGGCGCAGCAGTTGCCGGCGCCGTTCGCGTCGGCGGTGCGCAGCTTTTCGGACTCCACCGGCAGCGCGATCCTGTTTGGCGCAATCGGCGGCTCCGTCACGCCCGAAGGCCGCGTGGTCGACTACACGAACAGCCTGTTTGGCGTGACGCCCGGCACACGTGACATCTACCGCTACGACAAGCATCACCTGGTACCGTTCGGCGAGTTCGTGCCGTGGGGCTTTCGCTGGTTCGTCAACCTGATGAGCATTCCGCTCGGCGACTTCGCGCGCGGCAGTCCGGTGCAAAAGCCGTTCGTCGTGCACAACCAGCCGGTCGCCGTCGACATTTGCTATGAAGACATTTTTGGCGAAGAAATTGCGCGGACCATCCGCGAAAGCGATACGCCGGCAGGCGTGCTGGTCAACTCGACCAATCTCGCGTGGTTCGGCGACACCATCGCGCTCGACCAGCACTTGCAGATAGCGCGCATGCGCTCGCTCGAAACCGGCCGCCCGATGCTGCGTGCGACCAACACGGGCATGACGGCCGCGATCGACGCCGACGGCAAGGTGCTCGGACGGCTCACGCCCTACACGATCGGTTCTCTCGACGTCACCGTGCAAGGCACGGCCGGCCGTACGCCATATGTGACGAGCGGCAATAACACGGTACTCGCCGTTTCGTTATTCCTGCTCGCATTCGGCTTTGCTTTCGGGCCGGGCAGGGCTTTCCGGAGAAATGGTAAATCCGGGAACGGTGAGGCATAAGCAATAAAAAACGCGCGCTGCGGCATGGCCGCAAGCGCGCGTTTGGTGAACCACGCAAGCGTTATCGGTGAACCACGCAAGCGTTATCGGTGAACCACGCAAGCGTTATTGATTCGAAGCAATACGCTGCTGAATATGCTGCGCGCGTGCAGGCGACGCCGGGTGCGAACTCAACATACTCGATTTTCCGCCGTCTATTTGCGCGAGTTTGTTGAACGCCGTGACAAGGCCCGACGGATCGAGATTTTTCTTTTTCTGCAAATCGAACGAATAGTCGTCGGCGGCACTTTCCTGAGTTTGCGAGAATTGCGCGTTAATCAGCTTCTCCGAGAAATCGCCCAATTGCGAACCGGACAGCGCACCCGCAACGCCACCCGTCGAAGAAGCAACCGAACGCGCCGCGGATGTCGCATACGCAACCTGCATTGCCTTCTTCGTATGGCCGAGCGCCACGTGGCCCATTTCATGGCCGACCACGCCGCGCACCTCGTTGTCGTTCATCATGTCCATCAGACCGCTGTACACGCGCACGCAACCGTTAGCCATTGCCCACGCGTTGACGTCCTTCGTCATGTACACCTTGTAATTCACCGGCGTGCCGTTGATGTTGTCGCCCAATTGCGCGGCAATCTTGTTTAGACGCTTCTGGTATTTGCTATTAGCTGGCGCGATCGTGTTTTCGCTGTCGAGTTGCGCGCACGATTTGTCGGTCAGCGTGCGCACGTCGGCGTCGGAAAGCGTAGCCGCTTGCGTGACCAGCTGACCGGATTGAACCAGTGCCGACGGATCAAGGCTGCTCACATTGGAGCACGCGGCAAACAGCGAGCAGGCAGAAGCGGCAATAACAAAGCGATACGGTTTCATCATGAAAGTCTCTTTGTGGTGTATTCGTTTTGTCGACGCACATAACGCGTCGCGCATTCGCAATGGCCGCTTTCGACGCTGAAAACATGCCGAATAAATAACCGCAGAACCATTGCCCCACGCGGCAGACGAAAAAAAAGCGCCTGACGGGAGGCGCTTTTTACCACAAACGAAAGCATTAATTCATGACTTTGAAAGACTGATTAACGCAATTTTGCAAACTTGCTGTAATCGCGGGCACCGTGCTTTATCGGATCAGTCAGTTAACCGGCACAGTATCAATAAACGACGGACGCAACGAAAGCTTCTGAAAATGCTTGTCGAGATTCGGGTGCGACTCGCGCCAGTTCAGTTCCGGCATGCGAAAGTCGAGATAGCCCAACGCGCAACCCACGGCGATATCGGCGAGGGTGTAGTGATTGCCCGCACACCACGGCTTGCTGCCCAGGCCCTGAGACATGGCGACGAGCGATTCGTCGATCTTGCGTTGCTGCCGCGCCACCCACGCGTCGACCCGCTGCTCCGGCGTGCGCTGCGTGCTTTCGAGGCGGATCAGCACGGCGGCGTCGAGCAGGCCGTCGGCGAGCGCTTCCCAGCAACGCACCTCGATGCGCTCGCGCCCCGCTTGCGGAATCAGCTTGCCGACCGGCGACAGCGTGTCCACGTACTCGCAGATCACGCGTGAATCGAACACTGCTTCGCCGTCTTCCATCACGAGGCACGGGACTTTGCCGAGCGGATTGAAGGTGTGGATGCGGGTATCCGGCGCCCAGACGTTCTCGGGCACCAGCTCGTAGTCGATCTTCTTGTCGGCCAGCACGATGCGCGCTTTGCGCACGAACGGGCTGGCGAGCGAACCGATGAGTTTCATCATTGCCATCTGCCTTTTTCTGAATCCGGCGAAAGTATAAGTGCTTGGCGCGTTGCGCGAGCGGCCCGTGCGCTCTCTGCGAGCCGCATGCACGTTCGCTGTGGATGGATTGCAACATTGCCGCGCCGCCCGAGCGCCGTCTAGCCGGCCGAACGGCCAACGCGCCGGTCGTTCGGCGTCGGCATCGGCACAAAATGACTCTGTGCATTGGGCGCTACAATCGCACGATGAACCAGCCGACCGAACCCACCATTGCCATCGACGTCTACCGTACACGCCGCGAGCGCGTACTCGCCGCGCTGCGCGCGGCGGGCGGCGGCGTCGCCATCGTGCCGACCGCGCCCGAAGCGCTGCGCAACCGCGATGCGGATTATCCGTACCGGCACGACAGCTACTTCTACTATCTGACCGGCTTCACCGAGCCCGAAGCGCTGCTCGTGCTCGACGCAAGCGCCGCAACGGGCGAGCCCGCGTCCATCCTGTTCTGCCGCGAGAAAAATATCGAGCGCGAAACGTGGGAAGGGTTCCGTTTCGGGCCCGACGGCGCGCGGGTAGCCTTCGGATTCGACGCCGCGTTTCCGTTCGGCGAAATCGACGCGCACATGCCGAGGCTGCTCGCGGACAAGCCGTCGCTGCACTACGCGCTGGGCACGTCGGAGAAACTCGACGGCCAGGTGCGCGGCTGGCTCGAGGCCGTGCGCGCTCAAGGCCGCAGCGGCGTCGCGGCGCCCATGGCCGCGCGCGATCTCGTGCCGCTGCTCGACGACATGCGGCTCATCAAGGACGACCACGAACTGGCGATCATGCGCCGCGCCGGACAGATCTCCGCGCAGGCGCACCGCCGGGCGATGGCGGCGTGCCGCCCCGGCGTGCGCGAGTACGAACTCGAGGCGGAGCTGCTCTACACGTTCCGCAAATTCGGTGCGCAGGCGCCCGCCTATACGTCGATCGTCGCGGCCGGCGCCAATGCTTGCGTGCTGCACTATCCGGCCGGCAGCGCGATTGCGCAGGATGGCGACCTCATCCTGATCGACGCCGCCTGCGAACTGGACGGCTACGCATCCGACATCACGCGAACGTTCCCGGCAAGCGGGCGCTTCACGCCGGCGCAGCGCGAGCTTTACGACATCGTGCTCGCCGCGCAGCAGGCGGCTGTCGACGCGACGCGCGTCGGCGCGAGCTTCGACGATCCGCATCAGGCCGCCGTGCGCGTGCTGTCGCAAGGCTTGCTGGACACGGGCATTGTCGAGCGCAACAAGTTCGCTTCTGTCGACGACCTGATCGCCGAACGCGCCTACGCGCCGTTCTATATGCACCGTACCGGCCACTGGCTCGGCATGGATGTGCACGATGTCGGCGACTACCGTGAGCGCGGCGCGCCGCGCGACGAAACCGGCGCGTTGCCCTGGCGCACGTTGCAGGCTTCCATGACGCTGACCATCGAGCCCGGCTTGTATATCCGCCCGGCCGAAGGCGTGCCCGAGCGCTACTGGAACATCGGCATTCGCATCGAGGACGATGCGATCGTCACGCCCGCAGGCTGCGAACTGATGACGCGCGACGTGCCGGTCGCCGCCGACGAGATCGAAGCGCTGATGCGCGACGCCCGCGGCTCTTGAAACAAGGAAGTATCCCGCAATGAACGATGTCTCCCCGTCCACGGTGATCCTGAGGCCCGCCGCACTCGATCAGACATTCGACTTCGACGTGACGATCGTGGGCGCCGGGCCGGTGGGGCTCGCGCTGGCCGGTTGGCTGGCACGCCGCAGCGCGACGCGCGCGCTCAAAGTCGGCCTCGTGGACGCCCGCGAGCCCGAAGATTCGATTGCCGATCCGCGCGCGATCGCCGTCTCGCACGGCAGCCGCATGATCCTTGAGCCGTTGCGCTGGCCCGCCGACGCCACCGCGATCCAACGCATCCACGTATCGCAGCGCGGTCGTTTTGGCCGCACGCTGATCGACCACGCCGAGCACGGCCTGCCGGCGCTCGGCTATGTGCTGCGCTATGGCTCGATCGTGCATGGCCTCGCCGAAGCCGTGCACGCGACGCCCGTGCACTGGTTCCGCTCGACCTCCGCCGCCGCGCCCATTCAGGAAAACGACGGCGTCACGCTGCCGATCGAAACCGCCGGCGTCACGCGCCGCTTACGCACACGGATTCTTGTGAATGCGGAAGGTGGCCTGTTCGGCGACCAGAAAAGCGGGCACGGCGGCGCGAAGAGGCGCGCAGCCGCGGCGGTCGGCGCAAGCACCGAGAACGACACCGAAGCAGACGACGGGCGCGACCCCGAAGCGCACACGCGCACATCGGCGCCGAACGACGCGGGCGAGCATGCCGGCAAACGCTCGGACAAACAGGGCACGCAGAGCACGCGCGACTACGGGCAAACAGCGCTGGTCGGCACGGTGACCGTGTCGGCGCCGCAGCCGCATGTCGCGTGGGAACGCTTCACGCCAGAAGGCCCGATCGCGTTGCTGCCGATGGGCGGCGTGCGTGGCGCGGACTACGCCCTCGTGTGGTGCTGCTCGCCGGACGAAGCCGCGCGCCGCGCGCAACTCTCCGACGACGATTTCCTGCACGAACTCGGCAGCGCGTTCGGCGGTCGCATGGGACGCTTCACGCACATCAAGGGGCGCGCATCGTTCCCGCTCGGCCTGAACGCCGTCGATACGCTCGTCAAGGGTCGTGCTGTCGCAATCGGCAACGCAGCGCAAACGCTGCATCCGGTAGCGGGTCAAGGGCTCAATCTCGGCTTGCGCGACGCGCATGCGCTCGCCGACGCGTTGTCGGCGGAAGGTCCCACGCCGCTCGCGCTCGCGACGTTCGCGCAGCGCCGCGCGCTCGACCGCCGTATGACGATCGGTGCGACCGACACGCTCGCGCGTCTTTTCACCGTCGACTTCGCGCCGCTCGCGGTCATGCGCGGCCTCGCGCTGACCGCGCTCGAATTCGTGCCTCCCGTGAAAACCGCGCTCGCGCGTCAGATGATGTTCGGGCAGCGCCGCTGAGCATAGGCGCGCGGCTCGCGTGCCGGTTTATGCGCGGGCTCGCGCGGCTCCGCTTTCGTCGCGCCTTCGTCGCCCGAACCAGGTTCAGCGAGCAGTCAGAACTCTATGACGCCGACGACTTTCATAGAAGATTTAATGGGTTACAGCACTCGCAGGTCCGGTGCGGGCTATCCGTTAACGCTAAAATAGCGGTTTTCCCTCGCATTTCGCGAACGCTCCGATTGACAACACCGTGCAATCGGTCGCTGGCGCGTCCATGTCATGCCCACTCTCGGCTCGCACAATTTACGCAATAACCTGTTCGTCGCGCCCATGGCCGGCGTGACAGACCGTCCGTTCCGGCAGTTGTGCAAACGGCTGGGCGCGGGCTATGCCGTGTCCGAAATGGTCGCCTCGAACGCGCAGTTGTGGAAAAGCGAGAAGACCATGCGCCGCGCGAATCACGCGGGCGAGGTCGAGCCGATCGCCGTGCAGATCGCCGGCGCCGATCCCGCCATGATGGCCGAAGCGGCCCGCTACAACGTGGCGAACGGCGCGCAGATCATCGACATCAATATGGGCTGTCCGGCCAAAAAGGTTTGCAATGTGGCGGCCGGTTCGGCCCTGTTGCAGAACGAGCCGCTCGTGCAGCGCATTGTCGAGGCAGTGGTGAGCGCAGTGGGCGTCGGTCCCGACGCGGTGCCGGTCACGCTGAAAATCCGCACCGGCTGGGATCGCGAGAACAGGAATGCGCTGAACGTCGCGCGCCTTGCGGAAAACGCCGGCATTTCGATGCTGACTGTGCACGGCCGCACCCGCGCCGACCTGTATCACGGCGACGCCGAATACGAGACCATCGCCGCAGTCAAAGCGGCGGTGCGCATTCCGGTGGTGGCCAACGGCGACATAACGTCGCCGGAAAAAGCGCGCCACGTGCTTGCCGTCACGGGAGCGGACGCCATCATGATCGGCCGCGCGGCGCAGGGGCGCCCGTGGTTGTTCCGCGAGATCGAACATTTCCTGCAGACGGGCGCGTTGTTGCCGCCGCCGCGCATCGACGAAATCCAGCAGGTCATGAACGAACACCTGGAAGATCACTACGAGTTCTACGGGGAATTTACCGGCGTTCGCACTGCGCGCAAGCACATCGGCTGGTACACTCGCGGCCTTTCCGGCGCCAACGTGTTCCGGCATCGCATGAATACGCTGGACACCACGCGCGAACAACTCCTCGCCGTCAACGAGTTTTTCGACGCACAGAAGGCGATCTCCGACCGCCTCGTCTACGTCGACGAAACCGTCGGCAACTCCGGGCCCGACAACAAGGGCGAGGACCACACAGACCGACTAGCAGCATGAGCAAGAATAATATCGAACAATCTGTCCGCGACAGCCTGGGCGTGTACTTCCAGGATCTCGACGGCTCGAATCCGCACGACGTGTACGACATGGTGATTTCGTGCGTTGAAAAACCCCTGCTCGAAGTGGTGCTCGAGCAGGCCGGCGGCAATCAGTCGCTGGCCGCCGAGTATCTCGGCATCAACCGCAATACGCTGCGCAAGAAGCTGCAACAGCACGGTTTGTTGTAGCTCGAAGTAGTTTTCTCGCGCCCTGCCACGTTTCCCTTCGGCTTTTCGTCTTCATCATGATCAAGCAAGCGCTCATCTCCGTTTCCGACAAGTCCGGCATCGTCGACTTCGCCAAGTCGCTGTCGGACCTCGGTGTCAAGATCCTGTCGACCGGCGGCACCGCGAAACTGCTCGCGGACGCCGGCCTCTCCGTCACTGAAGTCGCCGACTACACGGGCTTCCCGGAAATGCTCGACGGGCGCGTGAAGACGCTGCATCCGAAGGTGCACGGCGGCATTCTCGCGCGCCGCGACCTGCCGGAACACATGGCAGCGCTCGAGAAGCACGACATTCCGACCATCGACCTGCTGGTTGTGAACCTGTACCCGTTCGTGCAGACGGTGTCGAAGGAAGAGTGCTCGCTGGAAGACGCGATCGAGAACATCGACATCGGCGGCCCGACCATGCTGCGCTCCGCCGCGAAGAATCATCGCGACGTGACCGTGGTGGTCGATCCGGCTGATTACGCGGTCGTGCTCGAGGAAATGCGCGCGAACAGCAACGCGGTGTCGTACAAGACGAACTTCCGTCTCGCGACCAAGGTGTTCGCACACACCGCGCAGTACGACGGCGCGATCACGAACTATCTGACGAGTCTCACCGACGAACTGCAGCACGCGTCGCGCAACGCTTATCCGGCGACCTTCAACCTCGCCTTCGACAAGGTGCAGGATTTGCGCTACGGCGAAAACCCGCATCAGAGCGCCGCGTTCTATCGCGACCTGTCGGTGCCGGCCGGCGCGCTCGCGAACTACAACCAGTTGCAAGGCAAGGAACTCTCGTACAACAACATCGCCGACTCCGACGCGGCGTGGGAATGCGTGAAGACCTTCGACGTGCCGGCCTGCGTGATCGTCAAGCACGCGAATCCGTGCGGCGTGGCGGTCGGCGCGGACGCGAACGAAGCCTACTCGAAGGCATTCCAGACCGATCCGACGTCGGCGTTCGGCGGCATCATCGCGTTCAATCGCGAAGTGGATGAAGCGGCGGCGCAAGCGGTGGCCAAGCAGTTCGTCGAAGTGCTGATCGCGCCGTCGTTCAGTGCCGAAGCGCGCCAGGTTTTCGCGGCGAAGCAGAACGTGCGCTTGCTTGAAATCGCACTAGGCGAAGGCCATAACGCGTTCGATCTGAAGCGCGTGGGCGGCGGCCTGCTGGTCCAATCACTCGATTCGAAGAACGTGCAGCCGCGCGAGTTGCGCGTGGTCACGAAGCGTCATCCGACGCCGAAGGAAATGGACGACCTGCTGTTCGCATGGCGCGTGGCGAAGTACGTGAAGTCGAACGCAATCGTGTTCTGCGGCAACGGCATGACGCTCGGCGTCGGCGCCGGCCAGATGAGCCGTGTGGACTCGGCGCGCATCGCGAGCATCAAGGCGCAGAACGCCGGTTTGAAGCTGAGTGGCTCGGCGGTCGCGTCGGACGCGTTCTTCCCATTCCGCGACGGCCTCGACGTGGTCGTGGCAGCGGGCGCGACCTGCGTGATCCAGCCGGGCGGCTCGATGCGCGACGACGAGGTGGTGAGCGCCGCTGACGAACACAACATCGCGATGGTGTTGACCGGCGTGCGTCATTTCCGGCATTGATTCGAGTTTGACGAGCGGCGTGTCATTGCAACATCCGCAGTAGGCGACGATAGAACGGCCCGGTGGAATTTTCCGCCGGGCCGTTTTGTTTTGGACGCCCGCGCAACGCCGACTGAGTCGTTAGTCCGGGGGATCCTTGCGCTCGTAGCCGTCCCTCACGTCCGGGTGCTGGCTGATGTAGGTGCCAAGGCCCTCGCCTTGCTTCGCGAGGCGCTTGAGCGCAGCAACATGTTTCGCGCCGACGCTCTGTTTCGAATACCAGTAGGTCGTGCCCGAGTTGAAGCGAGCGGCGACGAAGTTATCGCCGATTTCGTAAGCCACGACGCCCGATTTTCCGCTCCTGTTCCCATAGCGCTGCATGTGCGGTCGCCTCCCTGTGTCCACGGCAGCAGTTTTTATTCCGCCTGCCCCGCCACATGCGGACCGCCGCGCGGCGTGTGTGTTGTAGTATCGCAGGCACCTGGTTTTAACCGCATCTGCGGCACTTCATGAGAATTCTCGGCATCGACCCCGGCTTGCGCGTGACCGGCTTCGGCGTGATCGATCAAAGCGGTCACACACTGAGCTATGTCGCGAGCGGCATCATCAAGACCGCGGACGCCGACTTGCCGTCGCGGCTCGGCACTATCTTCGAGGGTATCTCGACGCTGATTCGCCAGCACTCGCCGGATCAATCGGCGATCGAAAAGGTGTTCGTCAACGTCAATCCGCAATCTACGTTGCTGCTGGGCCAGGCGCGCGGCGCGGCCATCTGCGGACTCGTCGCGGGCGGCGTGCCGGTCGCCGAATACACTGCCCTGCAGTTGAAGCAGGCGGTAGTCGGTTATGGCCGCGCGACCAAGGAGCAGATGCAGCAGATGGTCGTGCGTCTGCTCAATCTTTCGGGCGTGCCGAGCACCGACGCCGCCGACGCGCTCGGCATGGCCATTTGTCATGCGCACGGCGGCACGACATTGAGCACGCTCGGTGGCATCGCGCCATCGCTTGCAAAGAAAGGACTGCGCGTGCGGCGCGGGCGTCTGGTTGGCTGATGTTGCCGCGGCGCCCGCCGTTTCCGTGCCGGCCGCCGCTTTTTTCGCCTGATGCAATGACTGGCCTTAAGCGGCGCACACGCCCTGCGCTACACTCGCCCTTTCTCTCGAATCTGAATTCGCCATGATCGGTCGCATTGCCGGCGTTCTGCTGGAAAAAAACCCGCCGCATCTGCTCGTCGACTGCAACGGTGTCGGTTACGAAGTCGATGTGCCCATGAGCACGTTCTACAACTTGCCGTCCACCGGCGAACGCGTGGTGCTCCTCACGCAAATGATCGTGCGAGAAGACGCGCATCTGCTCTACGGCTTCGGCACGACGGAGGAACGCTCCACTTTCCGCGAGTTGTTGAAAATCTCGGGAATTGGCGCGCGCATGGCGCTGGCCGTGCTGTCCGGCATGAGCGTGCACGAGCTTTCGCAAACCGTCACGCTGCAGGACGCCGCGCGCCTCACGCGCGTACCGGGCATCGGCAAGAAAACGGCAGAGCGACTGCTGCTCGAACTGAAGGGCAAGCTCGGTGCGGACCTCGGCGCGATGGCCGGCGCGGCGTCGGCATCGGATCACGCGTCCGACATTCTCAACGCGCTGCTCGCATTGGGCTACTCGGAGAAAGAAGCGTTGGCGGCAATCAAGAACGTGCCGGCCGGCACCGGCGTTTCGGAAGGGATCAAGCTCGCGCTCAAGGCATTGTCCAAGGCCTGAAGCTGACGCCCTGGCGGCGGCCTCGCCGTGCTCGGGCAATGACACCCGCGTGATGTGAGGTCGTCTGTCAGGTCGACGCGCATTGGCCATTCGGCCGGGTTTACCGACCGTCCTCGCGCGGTACAATGACCACATGATCGAAACCGACAAACTCGCCGCCGAGCGCATCATCGCGGCCACGCCCGTCTCGCCGAACGAAGAAGCGTTCGAACGAGCGTTGCGACCGCGCCAGCTCGAAGAATATGTCGGGCAGGAAAAAGTGCGCGGTCAGCTGGAAATCTTCATTGAGGCAGCCAAGCGCCGCTCCGAATCGCTCGACCATGTGTTGCTGTTTGGGCCGCCGGGCTTGGGCAAAACCACGCTCGCGCACATCATCGCGCGGGAAATGGGCGTGAATCTGCGGCAAACCTCCGGGCCGGTGCTGGAGCGCGCCGGCGACCTGGCCGCGCTGCTGACCAATCTCGAAGCCAACGACGTGTTGTTCATCGACGAAATTCACCGGCTTTCACCGGTCGTCGAGGAAATTCTGTACCCCGCGTTGGAGGATTATCAGATCGACATCATGATCGGCGAAGGGCCGGCCGCGCGCAGCGTCAAGCTGGACTTGCAGCCGTTCACGCTGGTCGGTGCGACCACCCGCGCGGGCATGTTGACCAATCCGTTGCGTGATCGCTTCGGCATCGTTGCACGATTGGAGTTTTATAACGCCGAGGAACTCGCACGCATCGTCACGCGTTCGGCTTCGCTGCTGAATGCGCAGATTCATCCTGACGGCGCGTTCGAAATCGCCAAGCGCGCGCGCGGCACGCCGCGTATCGCCAACCGGTTGCTGCGCCGCGTGCGCGATTTCGCCGAGGTAAAAGCCGACGGCAACATCACCGCTCAAGTCGCCGACGCGGCGCTCAGAATGCTCGACGTCGACGCGGTCGGCTTCGACCTGATGGACCGCAAGCTACTGGAAGCGATTTTGCACAAGTTCGACGGCGGACCGGTCGGCGTCGACAACCTTGCAGCGGCGATTGGCGAAGAGCGCGACACTATTGAAGACGTGCTTGAGCCGTATCTGATCCAGCAAGGCTTCCTGCAACGCACGCCGCGCGGCCGCGTGGCCACGCTGCTGACTTACCGGCACTTCGGGCTCGCGGCGCCGGACGCGTCCAGCACGTTGCCTGGGCTGTGGGACTCGGCTGCGACCTGAAGCCGGATCTTGGCGCGAGCGGCTATTCCTGGGCCGGTTGAGCAACCTGGCGCGCGTGCGGGTCGTCGCGGCAAGTAATCAGATTAACGGAATGAACGGCGTGTTCGAACGCGCGCGTCGTCGGCTACCGCGGCGCGCGGCCTCGGATATTCGCTCAACGGCGTGACACGAGTTCACGCGACGCGGCGCGAGTGATCAACGCCCCAGTTCCGGACCCTTCTTGAAGCTGTCGTCGGCGCCAGGCGCGTCGAGATGCGAGATGTCTCCCCACGACACCACCGTCGCACGGCCGTTGTCGAAGTCCACCACATTCACGCTAGTGTTCAGCAGCGCGTAGTCACGCGGCGCATCGAGCGGTAAACCGCATGCAAAGCGACGCACACAATCGAGCACGCCACCGTGCGCGACGCAGGCAATTCGCCCACCCGGATGCGCGGCGACGAGCGGTTCGATCGCGTGCAACACGCGGTGGTAGAACGCGCGCTGCGACTCGCCTCCGAGTGGCGTAAAGCCGGGGTCGCGGGTCTGCCAGTGTGCGTATTCGTCCGGGAAACGCGCGGCGATTTCATCGCTGTCGTGACCTTGGAACGCGCCGTATGAGCGCTCGCGCAAACCTTCGCGCAGATGCACCGGCAAACCTAGCGCGTCCGCGAAGGGTTGCGCGGTTTGCCGCGCGCGCTGCAGGTCGCTCGAATAGATCGCATCGAGCCGCGCGCCGTGCTTCACTTCATCGGCGATGCGGCGTGCAAGGCTTTGCGCCTGCGCAAGTCCTACCGCCGCGAGCGGAATGTCGATGTGCCCTTGAATGCGTTTGATGCGGTTCCAGTCGGTCTCGCCGTGCCGGATAAACAGAATCTGCGTGGTCATGGGATCCAGTTGGGCGCTGTAGGCCGGTTGTGCCGAACCGCTACGGTTGCAAGAACTGCGCGAAAATCAGGCGTTGGTCTGCAGCCAGAACGTGACCGGCCCGTCGTTGACGAGCGACACCTGCATCTCGGCGCCGAATTCGCCGGTCTCGACGATAGGATGCTTTGCGCGCGCCGCCGCAACAAAGTAGTCGAACAGGCGCTTGCCCTCGTCTGGCGGCGCGGCCGGCGTGAAGCTCGGACGCAAGCCGCTGTTGGTGTCCGCGGCCAGCGTGAACTGCGAAACCAGCAGCAGACCGCCAGCGCGGCCGGCGCCGTCCAGATTCTGCACAGAAAGGTTCATCTTGCCTGCGGCGTCGCTAAACACGCGGTAGCCGAGCACTTTGGCGAGCAGCCGGTGGGCCGCCGCTTCGGTGTCGCCACGCTCCGCGCACACGAGCGCGAGCAGGCCCGCGTCGATCGCGCCCGTCACGCGGTCGGCCACGCGCACTTCGGCGCGCCGCACGCGCTGGATCAACGCGATCATCGGGCAGTCTCCGGCTGCGAAGTTCGGTTCATTGCCCGCACACTTACGCAGTCAGCGTGACGCGCGCAAAGCGGCGCTTGCCGACCTGCACGACGTACTCGCCCGACTCGACCTTCAGGCCCTTGTCCGACACAGTCGCGCCGTCGATCTTCACACCGCCCTGCTCGATGTTGCGCAACGCTTCGCTCGTCGACGGCACGAGGTTGGCCTGCTTGAGCAATTGGCCGATGGCTAGCGGTGCGCCCGCCAGCGTCACCGCCGGGATATCGTCCGGCACGCCGCCCTTCGCGCGGTGGTTGAAGTCTTCCAGCGCGCGTTCGGCATCGGCCTGCGAGTGAAAGCGCGCGACGATTTCCTGGCCTAGCATGACCTTGAAGTCGCGCGGATTGCGGCCGGCCTCGATCTCTTTCTTGAAGCCTGCGATTTCGTCCATTGGACGGAACGACAGCAATTCGAAGTAACGCCACATCAGCACGTCGGAAATGCTCATCAGCTTGCCGAACATCTCGGTCGGCTTTTCGCTGATGCCAATGTAATTGTTCTTCGACTTCGACATCTTCTCGACACCGTCGAGGCCTTCGAGCAGCGGCATCGTCAAAATGCACTGCTGCTCCTGGCCGTACTGCTTCTGCAGTTCACGACCGACCAGCAGGTTGAACTTCTGATCGGTGCCACCGAGTTCCAGATCGGCATTCAGCGCGACCGAGTCATAACCCTGCATCAGCGGATACAGGAATTCGTGGATAGAAATCGGCACGCCGCTCTGAAAACGCTTGGTGAAATCTTCGCGTTCGAGAATTCGCGCAACCGTGTAGCGCGACGCGAGCTTGATCATGCCGTCGGCGCCGAGCGGCATCGACCACTCGCTGTTGTAGCGGATCTCGGTCTTCTCGCGGTCGAGCACCAGCGCGGCCTGCTCGAAATAAGTCTTCGCGTTCGATTCGATCTGCTCGCGCGTGAGCGGCGGGCGCGTGGCATTGCGGCCCGACGGGTCGCCGATGAGCGACGTGAAGTCGCCGATCAGGAAAATGACCGTGTGACCGAGATCCTGCAACTGCCGCATCTTGTTCAGTACGACCGTGTGGCCGATATGGATGTCCGGCGCGGTCGGATCGAGACCGAGCTTGATACGCAGCGGCGTGCTGGTCGCCGCGCTCTTCGCGAGCTTTTGCGCGAATTCTTCTTCGATCAGCAATTCGTCGACGCCTCGCTTGCTGACGGCGAGCGCGTGACGGACTTCGTCGGTGATCGGGAAGGCGGGGGCGGCGTTAGGCTTGGTGGACTCGGTGCTCATGCTGGAAACGGGAAGTCGCGGAAAAGGTAGATTGTCCCATAGATGCGCGCCGCCGCGCCCACCGGCAGGGGTGAGAGCGCGTTCTGGCGGTGCGGGTTGGACGTCCAGTAGGTCCGTTCGCCCGGGACGCGCTTTATATTCGAGCGCGCTTGCATCGATAATCTGCTAAAACCTTCGCAAAGCAGCGGCAATGAAAGAGCAACGAACCATGATCAGGAGCAGCAACGTGGCGCAAGACCCCGCAGACGGCGTCTACTTTGGATTGATGTCCGGCACCAGCATGGACGGTGTGGACGGCGTGGCTGTCCGGTTCGCGCAAGGGAAACCGCCCGTGGTGCTGGCCGAGGCGTTCGTCGGCTTTGCGGCTGGCTTGCGCGACGCGTTGTTCGCGCTGCAGCAGCCGGGCGAAAACGAGATCGAACGGGAAGCGCTGGCCGCCAATGCGCTCGCCACGCGCTATACCGTGTGTTGTCACGAGCTCTTGCGCGGTTGCCACGTTTCCGCCGCCGAAGTGCGCGCGATCGGCGTGCATGGGCAGACGGTGCGGCACAGGCCGGAAAAAGGCTACACGCGGCAGATCAACAACCCGGCGCTGCTTGCCGAGATGATGCATATCGACGTGGTCGCCGACTTCCGCAGCAGGGACGTCGCCGCTGGCGGCCAGGGCGCGCCGCTCGTGCCGGCGTTTCATGCGACCATCTTCGGCGCGAAAGACGAGACGCGCGTGGTGTGCAATCTCGGCGGCATCAGCAACATCACGATTCTGAATGCGACCGGCAGCGTGCGGGGCTTCGATTGCGGCCCGGCAAACGCGCTTCTCGACGAATGGGCGCAGCGCCATCTCGGCAAGCCATTCGACGAAAACGGTCAGTTCGCGGCAAGCGGCCAGGTCGACCGGTCACTGCTGAACGCGCTGCTCGACGAGCCGTTTTTTGCACAACAGCCGCCCAAGAGTACCGGTCGCGACCTGTTCAACGCCGAGTGGCTTGACGCCAAACTGCGCCCGTTTGGCGGACTCGCGCCGGCCGACGTGCAGGCGACGCTGGTCGCGCTAACCGCTGTGACAGTCGCGCGGGAGATAGAGCGGCACGCGCCGGACGCGCGAGCGGTCTACGTGTGCGGCGGCGGTGCGCGCAATCCGGAGATTCTGAAGGCGCTGCAGCAGGCATTGGAAGACAGCGGCGTAAGCGGCGTTCCCGTGATGACGACCGACGCCCTCGGCGTGCCGCCGAGCCAGGTCGAGCCGCTGGCCTTTGCGTGGCTCGCGATGCGCTGCGTCGCGCGCCTGCCGGGAAGTTTGCCGGCTGTTACCGGCGCGAGCGCGGAACGCGTGTTGGGAGCAATTTACCCGCGTTGACGCGGTGGTCATTGAGTGACCGCGGTTGCGGAGGTCGCGCGGGCGCGCGTCTCGCCGGCTTGCGCAGGTAATAAAAAACGGGGCTCGAAGCCCCGTTGCTTTCCAACGCTTTGTCTTTCCGTTGTCAGACCGAGAACGACGAACCGCAACCGCACGTAGTGGTCGCGTTCGGGTTCTTGATCACGAACTGCGCGCCGTTGATGTCATCCTTGTAGTCGATCTCAGCGCCGACCAGATACTGGTAGCTCATCGAGTCGATCAGCAATTGCACGCCGCTCTTGTTCATGACGGTGTCGTCTTCGTTGACGGCTTCGTCGAACGTAAAGCCGTACTGGAAGCCGGAACAGCCGCCGCCCTGCACGAAAACGCGCAGTTTCAGGTCCGCATTGCCTTCTTCTTCGATCAGTTGCTTGACCTTGTCAGCCGCTGCGTCGGTAAAGACGAAGGGGGCGGGCATCTCGGTCACGGGTGTGTCGGTGACTGCGTTCATTCGAACTCTCCAAAAAGCTTCTAACCGCTATTGTAGGGCTGATCTCAATATCGTGCCGAAGCCCACAAAATCAATGGGTTCTTACAGTCGCTTCGATCGACACTGCCGTTGCGCGCAGTCCTGCCCGCATCGGCGCCGACGGGGGCCGATCGGCGACCGCGCCATTGCCCCAAGCGGGGCCGTAATCATAAAAAAAAGCCGCCTTCGCGACAGCGTTGGCGGCTTTTGCTGCGTTCCGGCCCTGGAGCCGGTGCGCACCCGAAGCGATTAACGCTTCGAGAATTGCTTCCTGCGACGTGCCTTGTGGAAGCCGACCTTCTTACGTTCGACTTCACGAGCGTCACGCGTAACGAAGCCAGCCTTCGACAGTTCCGGCTTCAGCGTTGCGTCGTAGTCCATCAGCGCGCGGGTGATGCCGTGGCGAACTGCACCGGCTTGACCCGTTTCACCGCCACCGTTCACGTTGACCTTGATGTCGAACGTGACGCCGTGGTTCGTGAGTTCCAGCGGTTGACGAACGATCATCAGCGACGTTTCGCGCGAGAAGTAATCGGCGATAGGCTTGCCGTTCACAATGATCTCGCCCTTGCCTGCCTTGATGAACACGCGTGCGACGGCGCTCTTGCGGCGGCCCGTGCCGTAATTCCAGTTACCGATCATGTGGGCTCCCCTTAGATCTCGAGCGCTTTCGGCTGTTGCGCCGAATGCGGATGCGTTGCTTCAGCGTAGACCTTCAGCTTCTTGATCATCGCGTAGCCGAGCGGGCCCTTCGGCAGCATGCCTTTGACCGCTTTTTCGAGCGCACGGCCCGGGAAGCGTTCTTGCATCTTGCCGAACGTCGTTTCATAGATACCGCCCGGGTAGCCCGAGTGGCGATAGTACTTCTTGTCAGTAGCCTTGTTGCCCGTGACCTTCAGCTTGCCGGCGTTGATAACGATGATGAAATCACCGGTGTCGACGTGCGGAGTGAATTCAGGCTTGTGCTTGCCGCGAAGACGGTGTGCCACTTCGCTGGCGACACGCCCGAGAACCTTATCCGTCGCGTCAATCACGTACCATTCGCGCGTCACCTCATGGGCTTTTGCGGAAAACGTCTTCATGATCGATCCAAAAAAATTGCTGCGCCCAATGTGTTTTTTCCTGCTTGTAGTGTGCGCATCGAGGCGCGTGCAGGCTCTCCCTGTTCTTCCTCCGCGGGCGCGAATGCGGAAAAGCCCTGAATTATAAAGGAATTTGCGACGTCAAGTCAAAACGTGCTGGACTTGATACCGAATGTGCCTTCGTGAGGCCTTCGGAGCGCGTGAGAACGCGGGCGAAAAAAAACCCGAACGAGCGGTTCGGGTTTAATCCACCAAAGGAGGAGGTGGAGGAGACAGCGGAGGTTGCGAACTGCCGCAACCGATGGAGCAATTATATGAAGCAAGCTTGTGCAACGCAAGAACATTTGCAATGTGAAATTGCATTTCATAATGCGGATTACGAGTAGCAAAGGGCGTGTCTGCCCAAGTAGATACAGCGACGAGACATACACAGTTGCGCGGCGCAAGCCAGCGCTACTAGAGTAAATCCCCTAAACGCGGGGCAATCTGCCTAACCCGTCCCAACATGCCGCGCTGCAACAAGTCAGACGTCAATTCGCATATTTGGCTCGCGAGTCGCCTCGGGCGGACGCTGGATCGCCGGGCTACAATGCCGTCTCGATATAGCGATGCGCGGTGGAGTACAGCATGGAATGCAAAGTGAGCTGGATGGGGCAAGACGGGATGGCGTTTGCTGCTGAGACGGGCAGCGGCCACCTGGTTGCGATGGACGGCGCGCCCGAGGGCGGCGGCCGCAATCTCGCACCGCGTCCGATGGAGATGGTTCTGCTCGGCACGGGCGGTTGCACCGCCTACGACGTCGTGATGATCCTGAAGAAGAGCCGCCAGGAAATCGCGGGCTGCTCGGTGACGCTAAAGGCCGAGCGCGCCAGCGAAGATCCGAAAGTGTTCACGAAGATCCACTTCCACTTCACCGTGACCGGCAAGAATCTGAACCCGGCTACCGTGGAGCGCGCGATCAACCTGTCGCACGACAAATACTGCTCGGCGTCGATCATGATCGCGAAAACGGCCGAACTTACGCACTCGTTCGATATTGTGGCGAACTGAGCGAAGTGTCACGGCGAAAGCACGAGCCGCGCGGGCGGTCCTGACCGAAACCCCGCACGGAGAAGCGAAAATGCCGGCGTTCTGAAAAGACGCCGGCATTTTTTATGAGGTGGCAAAGCAGGCCGATAAGCCGGATTCTGTGCACGCGCAACGTCCGAAGACGCGACGCGCGTGGCAGCCATTCCTCTAGGCGAGTCATTACTGACACGCTCAAGCTTCCTACCCGCAGACGAGACGGGGGCCCCGTCCTGCATCTCGAAGATGCGCGCCTGCCTACTTGGAATTGCTCCGGGTGGAGGTTACCGTGCCGGTCTGCCTTGCAGCAGCCGCGGTGCGCTCTTACCGCACCGTTTCACCCTTACCTGATCCCGACTTGCGCCGGGCCATCGGCGGTTTGCTTTCTGTTGCCCTGTTCCGCGTGTCGCCACGGATGGCCGTTAGCCATCACCCTGCCCTGTGGAGTCCGGACTTTCCTCGCCCTCTTTGGCCGAAGCCGCTGAGGCCGCGACTGCCTGGCCTGCTTTGCTGGCGCCGATTTTAACATCTGCGCGCCGGCCGGAGCGGAATACAGACTTGTCGTCGTAAAAGCCCGGTGTCTCGTTGTCGGGCCACCAGCCCGGAATTCCGAGCACCGGAAGCGGCGCGAACAGCCGGCTCGTCAGCGCGTCGGTGGTCAGCAACGCGGCGCTGACCGCCTCGTCCAGCCACGCATCGCGGACGGCGGCGTTCCATTCGAAGTACGCCGACGGTACGTCGACGATCCATGCATGCCCCGTGCAGCCCTTGAACGGCGCGATGAGTTTTTCCAGCAGCGCATGGCCGAAGCAGCGCACTTCGCAGCTCGAACCCCATGCGTCGCGCCGCTGGAGCAGCAACGTCTGCCAGTCGAAGCCGCGCAGCGCGGCGCTCAACGCTGGATCGCTGCACGCAAACAGCAGTGCGTTTTCGTCGAAGAGAGTCAGCGCATCGCGCACGCTGCCGCGCGTCGAGCCGACGCCGAGCAGGTCGATCGCCGCCGACTGCCGTGTATTGAGCGCGGCCTTGATGCGCGGGAAGGCGAACCACATCGACGCGTTGAAGAAGTCGTGCAAATTGTGGCGTGTCGGCACGCGGCCGGTCGACGCGATGTGCGCCTCGTACGCGGCGCCGGGCGGTAGTTCGTCCTGCGCGATGAACGCGAGGCGTTGGCCGCGGCCTGTGGTCTGACACGTGTTAGCGGCGTCGGCATTCATTTCGGCGAGCAACGCGGCGTAGCTCGTGAGCGCGGCCCGCTGCCAGCGCTGGCCGCGTCCGGCGAACTGCGCGAACCACGGCCTTGACCAGTCGATAGCGGCGAAGCGCGCCCCTGCGCCCGCGCCCGGCACCGGTTCCGCACCCACCCGTGCTCCAGCGCCTTCGCCGTCGACCACACCCGAGCCTGCTTCGCTCTGCATCTAGCAGCGCCTCAAATCAGCCGCCAACCGATCGACTCACCGCCACGCAGCGGCACAACAGGCGTATCGCCGACTGGCAATTCAGCAGGCAACGTCCACTCTTCCCGACGAAGCGTAACCTTCTCCTGGTTGCGCGGCAGACCATAAAAGTCCGCGCCGAAGAAGCTCGCGAAGCCTTCGAGCCTGTCGAGCGCGCCCGCCTGGTCGAAGGCTTCGGTGTACAGCTCCAGCGCGTGCAGCGCCGTATAGCAACCGGCGCAGCCGCAAGCGTGCTCCTTCAAACCCTTCGGATGCGGCGCGCTGTCGGTACCCAGGAAAAAACGTGGATTGCCCGAGATTGCCGCTTCGACCAGCGCGACGCGATGCGTCTCGCGCTTGAGCACGGGCAGACAGTAATAATGCGGACGAATGCCGCCCTGGAAAATCGCGTTGCGGTTGTACAGCAAGTGGTGTGCGGTGATCGTCGCGCCGAGCAGGTTCGGCGCAACGCCGGCTTCGCGGATGTAGTCGACCGCGTCTTTGGTGGTGATGTGCTCGAACACCACTTTCAGCGCGGGGAAGTCGCGGCGCAACGGCGTCATGACCCGGTCGATGAACACCTTTTCGCGGTCGAACAGATCGATCGACGAGTCCGTCACTTCGCCATGCACGAGGAGCGGCATGCCGGTCTCCTGCATCACTTCAAGCGTTTTCGCGCACTTCATGATGTCGGTCACGCCGGCGTCCGAGTTGGTCGTAGCGCCCGCCGGGTAGAGCTTCACGCCATGAACGAAACCACTGTCGCGCGCGCGGCGGATTTCGTCCGGCGGCGTGTTGTCCGTCAGATACAGCGTCATTAGCGGCTCGAATTTCGCGCCGGCCGGGATGGCGGCGACGATGCGCTCGCGGTACGCCTGCGCCATCGCCGTGGTCGTGACCGGCGGCTTCAGATTCGGCATGATGATCGCGCGAGCGAACTGGCGGGCTGTGTCCGGCAACACGGCTGCAAGCATTGCGCCGTCGCGCACGTGCAAGTGCCAGTCGTCCGGGCGTGCGAGCGTGATCGAGTCGCGGGAATCAGGAGAAGCGTTGGAATCGGTCATGGCGAGAGGAGAGCGAGAGCGGAACAGGGGCAGCTGAAAATGCGAGCAATGCGCCAACAATGAGGTCAAACCGCCGTGTTGCGGCCTGAACACACGTCTATTTTGCTATTTGGCGTTTCTGGCTCGGTGATATGCTTGAACAATCATCATTGTAACGGCTCGCCCCGTTCACAGGCTTACCCGCAACATGTGCCAACTTCTCGGAATGAACTGCGCCGCGCCGACGGACGTCACGTTCTCGTTCACCGGCTTTGCGGCGCGCGGCGGCGTCACCGACCACCACGCCGACGGCTGGGGCATCGCCTTCTTCGAAGACAAAGCATGTCGCCTGTTCATCGACCATCAATCGTCGGCCACCTCGCCGATCGCCGAAATGGTCAAGCGCTATCCGATCAAGTCGAAGAACACGATCGCGCATATTCGTAAGGCGACGCAAGGGCACATCCTGCTTGAAAACTGTCACCCGTTCATGCGCGAACTGTGGGGGCGCCACTGGATCTTTGCGCACAACGGCGATTTGAAAGACTTTTCGCCGGTACTCTCGGGCGTCTATCAGCCAGTCGGCACGACGGACAGCGAGCTTGCTTTTTGCGCATTGCTCGAAGGCTTGCGCAAGGCGTTTCCCGGCGCGCAGCAACCGCCGCTCAATGAACTCTTCGCCGCGCTCGAAACACTTACGCGCGAGATTACGCAGTTCGGCGTGTTCAATTTTCTGATGTCGAATGGCCAGGCGCTGTTCGCGCATTGCTCGACGCATCTGCACTACATCGTGCGGCGCTGGCCTTTTTCGACCGCGCATCTGGTCGACGCCGACGTCTCGATCGACTTCGCCAAATACACCACGCCCGAAGACCGCGTTGCAGTGATCGCGACGCAGCCGCTGACCGACAACGAAGTGTGGAGCGCGTTCGAACCCGGCGATCTGTTGATGTTCCAGCACGGCGACGTAATTGGCCGCGTCAATGTGCCTGTGCCGGCTTCGGTGCTGGAAAAGCTGCGCAATCCCGCGCTGGATGCGTCCGCTTCGGCGAGTACGATTGCGGCGTCGGCGCCGGCCGCCCCCACCATGGAAGTCGAGGTCGATCTCGAAGCAGCGGACGACGCCGCGGCGTTCGAATCCTGATCACAGCCGAATCAGCAGCGTTTCAGCCGCGTTTCAGCGATAAAAAAAGCCGCTCTTTCGAGCGGCTTTTTGTTGCGGCCCTTGAGGGCAGGTCGCGTGCGAAACGACGCGACACTCGCAATCTCAGTGCAGGATTTTCGCGAGAAAATCCTTTGCGCGATCGGACTTCGGATTGGCGAAGAAGTCTTCCTTGCGGTCGTCTTCCACGATCAAGCCCTTGTCCATGAAGATCACGCGATGCGCGACCTTCTTCGCAAAACCCATTTCGTGCGTCACGCACATCATGGTCATGCCTTCCTGCGCAAGTTCGACCATCACGTCGAGCACTTCGTTGATCATTTCCGGGTCGAGTGCCGACGTGGGTTCGTCGAACAACATCGCGATCGGATCCATCGACAACGCGCGCGCAATCGCCACACGCTGCTGCTGACCGCCCGACAACTGGCCCGGAAATTTGTCCGCATGTGCGCGCAGACCGACGCGATCGAGCAGCTTCAGTCCCTTCGCCGACGCTTCGTCTTTCGAGCGGCCGAGCACCTTGATTTGCGCGAGCGTGAGGTTTTGCACGATCGACAGATGGGGGAACAGTTCGAAGTGCTGGAACACCATGCCGACCTTCGAACGCAGCTTCGACAGATTGGTTTTCTTGTCAGTCAGCGATTGACCGTTGATGACGATCTCGCCCTTCTGAAACGGCTCGAGACCATTGACGGTCTTGATCAGCGTCGACTTACCCGAACCCGACGGTCCGCACACCACGACCACTTCACCTTTTTTGACTTCCGTCGTGCAGTCCGTCAGTACCTGAAACTGGCCGTACCACTTCGAAACATTCTTGATAGAGATCATCTTGCGACCTTTTTCTGAAGACCTTTGACGAGGCTCGACGCGATCACGCAGATCACGAAATAACACGCGCCCGCGAACAGTACCATTTCGACATTCGTGCCGTCACGATCGCCAATATTCGTGGCGGTGCGGAAGAAGTCGGCGAGGCTGATCACGTAGACGAGCGACGTATCCTGAAAGAGCACGATGCCTTGCGTGAGCAGCAGCGGCACCATTGCACGGAACGCCTGCGGCAGCACCACGAGACGCATGGACTGCGCGTAGTTCATGCCGAGCGCGAACGACGCGTTGACCTGCCCGCGCGGCACGGACTGAATACCCGCGCGGATGATCTCGGAATAGTACGCCGCCTCGAACAGCGAGAAAGCGACCATCGCGGACGCGAGACGAATGTCGATATCCGGCGACAGGCCCAGCACGTTCTGCAGCACCTGCGGCACGATCAGGAAGAACCACAGCAGAACCATCACCAGCGGGATCGAGCGGAAAATCGTCACATAACCCTTCGCGAACCACTCGAAAGGCTTGAACGACGACAGCCGCAACATGGCGAGGACCGTGCCCCAGACAATGCCGATCACGATCGCGATGAGCGTGATCTTGAACGTGACGACCGCGCCGGTCCACAGCGTGGGCAGTGCACCCGGAATACCGCTCCAGTCGAAGTGGTGCATCACTTGCCTCCGATATAGCCGGGCAACCGGGTCTTGGCTTCGACCCAGCGCATCAGTTGCATCACGACCAGATTGATCAGCACGTAGGCCAGCGTGACCGCGATAAACGACTCATACGTCTGCGACGTGTAGTCGACGAGTTGGCGTGCCTGAGCGGACAGATCCAGCAGACCGATTGTGGACGCCACCGCCGAGTTCTTGAAGATATTCAGGAACTCCGACGTGAGCGGCGGCACGATGATCCGATACGCGACGGGCAGCAGCACATAGCGGTACGTCTGCCATTGCGTGAAGCCCATTGCGAGACCCGCGGCGCGCTGCCCGCGCGGCAATGCGTTGATGCCCGAGCGCACCTGCTCGCACACGCGCGCGGCGGTAAAGAGCCCGAGACAGATGATCGACGACGAGAAGAACTGCGCGCCAGGCGGCAGTTGCTTGAACCAGGTGCCCATCGAGACCGGCAGCAATTCGGGTATCACCAGATACCAGATGAAGAATTGCACGATCAGCGGGATGTTGCGAAAAATAGCGACGTAGAGCGTGCCGATGCCCGACGCCCATTTGTTCGGTACCGTGCGCAGCACGCCGAACAACGAACCGACGATCAACGCGATCACCCATGCCGACAGCGACACGGTAATCGTCACCCAAAAGCCCGACAGCAGCCAGCCCAGATAGGTGGTCGGCTCGCCGGTGGAGACCGGACTCAGCAGAATGCCCCAGTTCCAGTGATATGACATGACCAAGACTCCAGCAAAAAGAAACGGAAGAAGCGCGTGGCCCCTTCCGTTTCGTTCAGCGTTTCAAAAAAACAGCTAAGGTTTAGTCGATCGCCTTGTCATTCGGGCTCTTGAAGAGCGCCTTGATGTCGTCGCTTTCCGGGAAGTTCAGGTTCAGGCCCTTCGGCGGAATCGGCGTTTCGAACCACTTCTTGTAGATCTGATCGGCTTCGCCCGAAGTTTCGACCTTCGCGATTGCGTCGTCGACAACCTTCTTGAACTCCGGATCGTTCTTGCGCAGCATGCAGCCGTAAGCTTCATGCGATTGCGGCGCGCCGACGATCACGAAATCGTTGGGCGTGTTCGATTTTGCGCGCTCGCCGGCGAGCAGCGCGTCGTCCATCATGAAGGCAGCAGCGCGACCGGTGGACAGCGTCAGGAACGACTCGCCGTGGTCCTTCGCGCTGATGATGTTCATGCCCATGCTCTTGTCCTGATTCATCTTGCGAAGCAGGCGCTCGGAGGTGGTGCCGGCGGTCGTGACGACCGTCTTGCCCTTCAGGTCGGCCCAGTCTTTGATGCCCGAATCTTTCTTGGTCATCAGACGCGTGCCGATCACGAAGATCGTGTTCGAGAACGCCACCTGTTGCTGGCGCTCTGCATTATTCGTGGTGGAGCCGCATTCCATGTCGACGGTGCCGTTCTGCACCAGCGGAATACGGTTTTGCGACGTGACCGGCGTCAGTTTCACCTTCAGGTTCGGCATGTTCAGCTTCTGCTTGACTGCGTCAACCACCTTCAGTGCGAATTCCTGCGAATAGCCAATGACGTTCTGTTTGTCGTCATAGTACGAAAACGGAATCGACGATTCGCGATGACCCAGCGAAATAACGCCCGTGTCCTTGATTTTCTTCAGCGTACCGGCGTCTTGCGCGTGCGCGCCAACCGTAAACAGTCCGAGAGTCGCGAGCAGCAGCGCAGCTTTTTTAACCTTCATGTTTGATCTCCTTGGCAAGAACCGGCGCCAGTTTAGCAAAGTAATTATTCTGAAAGTATGGCTATAAACCATTGTTGTTGCGCGCACGCCGCTATTGCCTGGCGGCGCTTCGCACAGTAGGCCGGGGTTTCGGCATATACAAAGGCGGGCGGCATCGTAACGATGCCGCCCGCCGGGCAAAACACGCGCTCTTGTGGATCGCGTTCGAGCATGCGCATTCACGTGAAATGCGCGACGGATCAGTAAGGTAACAGACCCGCCGTTTCCTGCAGTTACAACCCGCGATCAGGGGTACAGGCCGCGCATTTCGCGCGCTTGCAAAATCCGCTTACACGCGACGATAAACGCCGCCGTTCTCACCGACACGTTCTGCTCGCTCGACACCTGCCACACAGCGGCAAATGCTTCGCGCATCACGCGTTCGAGGCGCTGATTGATCTCGTCTTCGGTCCAGAAAAAGCTCGAGAAGTCCTGCACCCACTCGAAGTAAGACACCGTAACGCCACCTGCGTTGGCCACCACGTCCGGAATGACGAGGATGCCGCGATCGTGCAGGATGTCGTCGGCCGCCGTCGTGGTCGGGCCGTTTGCGCCTTCCACGACGATCTTCGTCTTGATCTTGCCGGCATTCTTTTCGGTAATCTGGTTTTCCAGCGCAGCCGGGATCAGGATGTCGGATTCGACGGTCCAGAATTCTTCATTCGTGACTGCGTCGGCTTCAGGGAAACCACCGACGCCGCCCGTCTTCGCGACGTGATCGAGCAACGCAACCGCGTCGATACCGGTCGACTTGTAGAGCGATCCCGTGTGATCCTGCACCGCGACCACCTTCGCGCCCGCTTCCTGGAACAGACGCGCGGCAATCCCGCCGACGTTGCCGAAACCTTGCACGGCAATGCGAGCTCCTTCGATGTCGAAGCCGATGCGGCGCGCCGCCTCGCAACCGACCACGAACACGCCGCGCCCCGTCGCTTCACGGCGTCCGAGCGAACCGCCGAGCGTGATGGGCTTGCCGGTCACGACGCCGGTCGCCGTTTGGCCCTGGTTCATCGAATACGTGTCCATCATCCACGCCATGATCTGCTCGTTCGTGTTCACGTCCGGCGCGGGAATGTCGGTGTTCGGTCCGATGATGATGCCGATTTCGCTGGTATAGCGACGCGTCATGCGCTCGAGTTCGCCACGCGACAAGGTGCGCGGATCGACACGGATGCCGCCCTTCGCGCCGCCGTAAGGAACGTTCACCGCAGCATTCTTCACCGACATCCACGCGGACAGCGCCATCACTTCCGACAGCGTCACGTCCTGGTGATAACGCACACCGCCCTTGCCCGGACCGCGCGACACGTTGTGCTGCACGCGGTAGCCCTCGAAGTGCGCGACGGTGCCGTTATCGAGTTCGATAGGCACGTCGACGATCAGGATGCGCTTGGGGCGCTTCAGGGTTTCGAGCCAGCGGGACAACGAGCCGAGGTACGGCGCGACGCGGTCGACCTGGCGCAGGTAGTTACCCCAAGGGCCGAGGTCTTCGCTATTCAGGTAGGAGGGAACGGACTGCAACGTTGAGGCAGATTGTGCGACTTGCTGCTGGGAAGACATGAACGCTCCGGCGTTGTTCGAATAGCAGCATTGTCGAAAAACGCCGTTTTGAAATCCAATGCCGTTTCCTTATCCGATTATGTTTTTTTTGCATAACCCGCGAAAAGCCGCAAATTTGCGTCGTAGGCAAGCAGGTTGGTAACGGGTCGCTTCAAGCGCTGCCGTGCGCGAGTTCTTCCGACACCACGTCCCACAACTGCCGCACGAGGATTTGTCGCGCGTCGTCGCTCTTCGCGGCCAGCTTGTCCCGGTACAGACGAATTTCCATCGTCAGCGTGAGCTGGCCTTCGGGCGTGCCGCGCGTACCGCGGTCGAGCCGGATCAGCTTGCCGTCCGCGACCGCGTCTTCCACCGCGCTGTGCGGCAGGAAGGCGATGCCATGACCGGCCAGCGCCATCGCCTTGAGGCCTTCCGCCATGTCGGTTTCGTAGAGCCGGTCGAGATAGAGGCGTTCTTGCGCGTTCGCGAGAATCACCTCGGTCATGCGCCCGAGATACGCATTCGGCGTGTACGACAAATACGGCGTGGGCGCTTCGGCTGTTCCCGGCAACGTATGACGCGGCCGGCCTGCGCGCCCCGGCGCGGAGAATGGGCTGATCGGCTCGTTGCCTAGCGTCAGCATGTCGTAGCGGCCGGGATCGAGCGCGACTGGGTGACTGGGATGGTGATAACCCATCATCAGATCGCAACCGCCTTCCACCAGCGACAGCGCCGCGTCGTGCACGTTGAGCGCGCGCAGTCGCGTATGGATCGGGCCCATCTGCGCCTCGATGCGTTGAAGCCAGCGCGGGAAGTACGTGAGCGACAGCGTGTGCGGCACGGCGAACTCAATGGTCGCTTGCGGCGTCGCTGTATGGCCACGCAGGAGCGCCCGGGCTTCGTGGAACTGCGACAGCATCGCGAGCGCCTGCTCGTTGAAGACCTGCCCCGCCGCCGTGAGCCGCGTCGGATAAACCGAGCGGTCGATCAATTCGGTGCCGAGCCACGCCTCGAGCGCCTGAATGCGCCGCGAGAACGCCGGCTGCGTGACATGACGCAACTCAGCCGAGCGGCTGAAGCTGCGCGTTTCCGCGAGCGAAACGAAGTCTTCCAGCCATTTCAGTTCCATGCGAAGCCTGCTGCCGGCGAGAAAGAAGAAGTCAGCATTCTAGTGGGTGTCGCAGCGGCGCCGGCGTTGGCGGCGAATGCTTTATCGCAGCTTCGTCAAAAAATCGGATTTTGCCGATAGGCCCGCGCGCCGCGCATCGCTATCTTGCGTCGGCGCGCGACGCGGGCGGTCAACCCTCGTCGCGCTACACCGCCACCGCGGACACGGCCGGCACACATCGGTCGAACCATCTACTCACCTTGCCGCGCAACGCGGCCTCGCCCATGCCGCCACTCGTTTCGATCATCACGCCGACCGCCAATCGCGAGCACCTGCTGCCTGCCATCACGCGCTGCGTGTTGCGTCAGCGAGTCGACTGGGAATGGTTGATTCTCGATGACAGCGCCGTGCCGAGCGCGTATCTGCTGGCGCGGGCTTCGCAGGATGCACGCGTTCGCTATTTCCATTCGCCGGCGCGAATGTCGATCGGCTCAAAGCGTAACTTTTTGATCGGCGAAGCGCGCGGTACGGTGATCGCCCATTTCGACGACGACGACCACTATGCGCCGCATTACCTCGCCCACATGGTTACGACGATGCGTGAAAACCGCGCGGATCTCGTCAAGCTGTCGGGCTTTTTCATGTATGCGCCGCACACGCGATTCTTCGGCTATATGGACCTCAACGCGAAAGTCGGCCTGCATTACGAACTGAGCGGGCAGTCGGTCAGTCATGTGGAGTTCCACGAAAAAATGCAGATAGGCGCGGACTTCGTGCTGTTCTATGGCTTCTCATACGTGTACGAAAAGGCGCTGGCTGCGGTGTCCGCCTTCGACGATATCGATTTGTGCGACGACGAGAGTTTTATCCGGCCCGTGGTTGAAGCAGGCCGCAAAGTCATTGCCGCGGACGATCCGCAGGCGAGTTGCCTGCATATCGTGCATCCGGGCTCGACGTCGCGCTGTTTCTCGCGCTACTCGATGCCTTCGTTCATCCTGCCTACGCTATTCCCTTGCTACGAAGGCTCGCCGGCTTGAGCGTCGCAGCCTTTAGTCGCGGAACGTTCAATGAAGGCTGGCGGCCGGCGCTCCGGCGGCCGGCGCTCCGGGCGGATGCCGCTCTAGTGGTAAAATTCGCGGTTCCCTTCCGTTCCGATCCGCTCACCGTTAGTTTAGTGAGCGCTCAACGCCCAGAGCCAGCCGCCATCATGTCCGACACCCGCCCCGACACCCTGTTCGCGCTGAATGCGCTTTCTCCGCTCGACGGACGCTATGCGTCGAAAACCGAAGCCCTGCGCGACTGGCTCTCGGAAGCCGCGTTCATGCGCAATCGCGTGACGGTCGAAATCCATTGGCTGATCGCCCTTTCGCGCGCGGGTTTCGCGGAAGTGCCGCGCTTCTCCGATGCCTCCGAGCAATTCCTGTTGCAACTGGCCGAGCGCTTCACCGCGCACGACGCCGCGCGCATCAAGGAAATCGAGCGCGTGACGAATCACGACGTGAAAGCGGTCGAGTACTGGCTGAAGGAATCGGTCAAAGGTCAGGA
The DNA here is from genome assembly GCF_052045935.1 of Paraburkholderia sp. 22098. Classification (NCBI taxonomy): domain Bacteria; kingdom Pseudomonadati; phylum Pseudomonadota; class Betaproteobacteria; order Burkholderiales; family Burkholderiaceae; genus Paraburkholderia; species Paraburkholderia sp. 22098. Next base: position 417,490 of record NZ_JBQEPV010000003.1, read on the forward strand.
AGAACTGGAGCGCGCGAGCGAGTTCATCCACTTCGCGTGCACGTCGGAGGACATCAACAACACGTCGCACGGCCTGATGCTTGCGGGCGCCCGCGAACACGTCATTCTGCCGGCGCTGCGCACGGTGCATCAGAAGCTCGTTGCGCTCGCTCACGCGCAAGCGGAGCAGCCGATGCTCTCGCGCACGCATGGCCAGCCGGCCAGCCCGACCACGCTCGGCAAGGAGATCGCCAACGTGGCCGCGCGCCTCGAACGCGCGATCGACCGTATCGCGAAGGTCGAACTGCTCGGCAAGATGAACGGCGCGGTCGGCAACTTCAACGCGCATCTGTCGGCGTATCCGGAGTTCGACTGGGAAGCGTTCTCGCGTGAAGTGGTCGAACAGCGTCTGAAGCTTGCATTCAATCCGTACACGATCCAGATCGAGCCGCACGACTACATGGCCGAGCTGTTCGACGCGGTCGCGCGCGCAAATACGATCCTGCTGGATCTCGACCGCGACGTGTGGGGCTACATTTCGGTCGGCTACTTCAAGCAACGCACGAAGGCCGGCGAGATCGGTTCGTCGACGATGCCGCACAAAGTCAACCCGATCGACTTCGAAAACTCCGAAGGCAATCTGGGGCTCGCAAACGCTACGCTGCGACATCTCGCCGACAAGCTGCCGGTTTCGCGCTGGCAGCGCGACCTGACCGACTCCACGGTGCTGCGCAACATGGGGGTCGCGTTCGGTTACTCGCTGCTCGCGTACGACTCGCTGATCCGCGGTCTCGACAAGCTCGAAGTGAACGCACAACGCCTGAACGAAGACCTCGACAATTGCTGGGAAGTGCTGGCCGAACCGGTGCAAACGGTGATGCGCCGCTACGGCATTGAGAATCCGTATGAGCAGTTGAAGGAATTGACGCGCGGCAAGGGCATCACGCGCGAGGCGTTGCAAACGTTCGTGGGTGGCCTGGCCATTCCGCAAGACGCGAAAGACCGCCTCCTTGCCATGACGCCGGGTTCGTACATCGGCAAGGCCGTCGAACTGGCGAAGCGCATCCGCTAAAAGCCTTCGTCGTTCTGCAGGTCAAAAGAAAAAGCCGCTCGATCGAGCGGCTTTTTTCATCTAACCGGCAAACACTGCGCCGGAGCTTACCGTTGTTGGACCTGCTTCAACACCTCGTCCACGATCTGTTCCGGCGACAGTTCAATGCTCACCGTCACTGCTTCGTCTGGCCCCGGCTCTTCGAGGGTGTCGAGCTGGCTCTGCAACAGCGACGGATCGAAGAAGTGCCCGGTACGCGTGGTCAGACGTTGTTCCAACACCTCGCGCGAGCCCTTCAGATAGACGAAGCACACGTCCTTGTCGCCGTCGCGCAGAATGTCGCGATACGAGCGTTTCAGCGACGAACATGTGAACACCGCTGTCTCGCCCGCCTTCTGCTTTTCTTCGATCGCGGCGCGGATAGTTTTGAGCCACGGCCACCGGTCTTCGTCGGTGAGCGGAATGCCGTGGTGCATCTTCTCCTTGTTGGCGGCGCTGTGGAACGCGTCGCCGTCGGTGAACGCGCAGTGCAGGCGTTCCGCCAGCATCTCGCCAATTCTCGTTTTGCCGGCGCCCGACACGCCCATTGCGATCAAAATCATCAAAAACTCCTTACAGGACCGCCGCTAGCGCGAAGGTCAAGCCCAAACCCATCAACGAAATGATGGTCTCGAGGAGCGACCATGTCTTGAAGGTCTGCCCCACCGTCATACCGAAGTATTCCTTGATCAGCCAGAAACCGCCGTCGTTCACGTGCGAGAAAATCAGCGAGCCCGAGCCCGTTGCCAGCACGAGCAGTTCCGGCTTCACTTGCACACCGCTTGCCGCCGCGATTGGCGCGACGATGCCGCAGGCAGTGGTCATTGCGACCGTCGCCGAACCCGTAGCAAGACGGATCAACGCCGCGACCAGCCAGCCGAACAGCAACGGCGACAAGTGCGCTGCGGTGGCTGCAGCAACGATTTCCTTCGAAATGCCGCTATCCATCAGCACGCGCCCAAAACCGCCGCCCGCGCCGACGATCAGCGTGATGCCCGCGATCGGCGCAAGACATTCGCCGCAGAATTTCTGGATCTGATCGCGATTGAAGCCACGGCTTGCACCGAAGGTCCAGAAGCTGACCAGCACCGCGATCAGCAGCGCGACGTCCGAGTTGCCGACGAAATGCAGCAGGTCGTTCGGCAAGGTCTTCGGCGTGAACACGAGGTCTGCCCAGCTACCCACCAGCATCAGAATCACAGGCAGCAGAACCGTGAAGAGCGTGATGCCGAAGCTCGGCAGTTCGCGCTTCGGCGCTGTGTTCGTTGCACCGTTCTTCGCCGCGTCGTCGTGACCGAGGAATTGCGCGGCCAGTGCGTTTTCTTGCGGCAGCTTGACGTAGCGGCTGATCAGCAGCGCAAACAGCGGACCGGCGACGATAGCCGTCGGCACGCCGATAATCAGGCCATAGGCGATCGTCTTGCCGATATCGGCGTGATACTGCTGCACCGCGAGCATTGCGGCCGGATGCGGTGGAATCAGCCCGTGCACGACGGACAGACCCGCGACCATCGGCAGGCCGACCAGCAGCAGCGATTTATTGGTGCGCTTCGCGACGTTAAAGGCAATCGGAATCAGCAGCACGAAGCCGACTTCAAAGAACACCGGCAGACCGACGATGATCGCGACGACCATCATCGCCCAGTGAATATTCTTCTCGCCGAACCAGTTGATGAGCGTCGTGGCGATGCGTTCGGCGCCGCCCGATTCGGCCATCATCTTGCCAAGCATGGTGCCGAGCCCCACCACCACCGCGATGTGACCCAACGTGTTGCCGTTGCCCGTTTCGAACGATTTGACGATGGTCGCCATCGGCATGCCGGACGCGAGCCCGAGCAGCAGCGACACGATGATCAGAACGAGGAACGGATACACCTTGTAGCGCGTGATCAACAAGATCAGCAAGGCAATGGCGATTACCCCGAATACCAGCAGCGTGCTGCCGTGAACAGCTTCCATGAAGCTCCTCCTTTTTGCGTTATTGATTGTGGGTGCGCAAGACAGCAGCCACCTCGTCTCATGGCGACGGCACGCATCAGAACTGTGCGAACCGCGCGGACGCTGAATTTTACTGTTTGTTGTCTCGAAATGCCCGCGAAACTAACGAGCATATTTGCAACGAAGCCTCGCCGCGACAGCCAGAGCGGCTGTATCGACGAGGCTTTTGCTTTCCTGGCTCGTTGACCTGGCTAGATGCGGCGGATAAGAACTAGTGAGCGGGCGCGGCCAACTGGCTTGCGGCGCGCGCAAGACGCGTGACTTCTTCCCAGTTCTGCGCGGCCAATGCCGCTTTCGGCGTGAGCCATGATCCGCCGACGCACACCACGTTCGGCAACGACAGGAAGTGCGTGGCGGTTTCCGCGGTGATGCCGCCGGTCGGGCAAAACTTCAGCGTCGGGAACGGGCCATGAAAAGCTTGCAGCATTGGCACACCACCCGCTTGCTGCGCCGGGAAAAACTTCACGATCTCGTAACCGAGTTCGAGCGCGGTGATGATGTCGCTCGGCGTCATCACGCCAGGCAGAAGCGGCAATCCGGCGTCCTGCGCAGCTTTGTGCATGTCCTTCGTGAGGCCCGGCGAGACACCGAACTGCGCGCCTGCTTTCTTCGCCTGAGCGCAGTGCTCGGGTCGCGTGATCGTGCCGACGCCGACCACGATGTCATCGGCAAGGTGGCTCGCGCGCTCAATCGCTTCCAGGCCGGCAGCCGTGCGCAGCGTGATTTCGAGCACCTTCACGCCGCCCGCATGCAATGCGCGCGACACGTGTTCGCCCTGCTCGGCGGAATCGAACGCTAGCACCGGAATCACCGGACCGAGGCGCACGATATCGCTTACTGTTTTCGACGTCATTGTCAAACTCCTTGTTTCTGCCAGCTGCCGGTTGGCGCGCTTGGCTGGCTGGATTGATTGCCGGTTTTTTCTGACGACTCGGTTCGCCTGGCGAGTCCGCTGGTCAATCGGCTTAGCTGGACGTGCCGGTCAATCCGCTTCGTCAGCTGCCTGGTCAGTCGCGTTAGTCGCGTTAGTCGCGTTAGTCGCGTTAGTCGCGTTAGTCGCGTTAGTCGATCAACCTACACGGTCCGGTTCGTACCTGCCTCGTCCGATTTGCTGCGCCACTCAACTCACGCGGCGGGTACCGCTTACCCCGCCTGCGTGGTGCTCGCAACAGTCACGCCCGACTCACCCACATGGTTCGCTGCAGGCGCGGTGTGCTCGCCTTGCGATGTCGCACGTTCGCCCACCATCGGCCCGAACACCGACGCGCCCTGCTCCGCAGGCGCTGCCGCCGCGCGAAACACACCAAACAGCTCGCGGCCGAAACCGACTTCGTTCTCCGCCTGATGCAGCGGCACGGCGTTCGGACGCGCAGCCCATTCGGCCGGGTCGATTTCGATGTCGAGCACGCCGGCTTCGGCGTCAATCACCAGCATGTCGCCGCTGCGCACCTTGCCGATCGGCCCTTGCAGCAGTGCTTCCGGCGACAGATGGATCACCGCGGGCACCTTACCCGACGCTCCGGACATGCGCCCGTCCGTGACCAGCGCAACATGGAAACCTTGATCCTGCAACACACCGAGCAGCGGCGTCAAACGATGCAGTTCCGGCATGCCGTTTGCCCGCGCGCCCTGGAAACGCACCACGGCAATGAAGTCACGCTTCAGCTCGCCGTTATCAAACGCTTCCTGCACGGCTTCCTGCGAGTCGAACACGATGGCCGGCGCTTTCACCTTGCGATGCTGCTGCGCGACAGCAGAAATCTTGATCACGCCGCGTCCGAGCTTGCCCTGCATCAAACGCAGGCCGCCGTCTGCCTGGAAAGGCTCCTTGATGCCGCGCAACACCGCGGTGTCTTCGCTGGCCTGTACGCCGGGAACCCATTGCAGCTTGCCGTCGAGCAGCTTCGGTTCTTCCGTGTAGTGATGAAGGCCCTTGCCCGCCACCGTGTTGACGTCTTCATGCAGCAAGCCGCCTTCGAGCAGATTGCGCACCAGGAACGCGACGCCACCGGCGGCGTGGAAATGATTCACGTCGGCCTTGCCATTCGGATAGATCTTCGCGAGCAGCGGCACCGCTTGCGACAGCGTGTCGAAGTCGTCCCAATCGATCACGATGCCGGCGGCACGCGCAATCGCGACGAGGTGCAGCGTGTGATTGGTCGAGCCGCCCGTCGCCAGCAGAGCGACGATACCGTTGACGATCGCTTTCTCGTCGATCACGTGACCAATCGGCATGTAGTGACCGCGCTCGACGGTCAGATCGAGCACGCGGCGCGCGGCCTGCGCGGTCAACGCGTCGCGCAACGGCGTATGCGGATGCACGAAAGCTGAGCCGGGCAGATGCAGGCCCATGATTTCCATCAGCATCTGGTTGCTGTTTGCTGTGCCGTAGAACGTGCAGGTGCCGTGGCCGTGATAGGCGGCGGCTTCCGCTTCGAGTAGCGCGTCGCGACCGCATTGTCCGGTCGCGAACTGCTGGCGCGTCTTGGCTTTGTCGTCGTTCGAAAGACCGCTCGTCATGGGGCCGGCCGGCACGAAGATGGTCGGCAGATGGCCGAACTGCAGCGCGCCGATCAACAGGCCCGGCACGATCTTGTCGCAGATGCCGAGGCACAGCGCCGCGTCGAACATGTTGTGCGTAAGCGCAACCGCGGTGCTCATCGCGATGACTTCGCGCGAGAAGAGCGACAACTCCATGCCCGCGTTGCCTTGCGTAATGCCGTCGCACATGGCCGGCACGCCGCCCGCGAACTGCGCGACGCCGCCGTTCTCGCGCGCGGCCTGCTTGATGATGTCCGGGTAGTTTTTGTACGGCGCGTGAGCCGACAGCATCTCGTTGTACGAGGAGACAATGCCGATGTTCGGTTCGCGAATCTGCTTGATGACGAGTTTGTCATTGCCTTCCAGACCCGCGAAACCGTGGGCCAGATTGGCGCAGGAAAGCGCGCCGCGCGCCGGGAATCTGCCCTGCGCCTCGTGAATGCGTGCGAGGTACGCCTCGCGAGTCGGCTTGCTGCGTTCGACCACGCGCTGCGTGACCTTTAACAATTGCAAATGCGGGGAAACCATCGGAGCTCCTTCGTCGCTGGCGGCGGGCGCGCGGACATGATGCGAGATAGATATCGCGGAGAGTCGAATCAACCAACGACGGCAATGTTAGTAGAAAAACTACACGTTCGCAATCGGAATCCCTGCTGCAATGCGACATCGGCAATCCCGCTCAACGCCTTACTGACGGCTGTTTCGTGACATTCAGCAGAGAGCTAAGGGATAACACCTACGGCACACATGTAGTTTTTGTACATACTTGGCAATCAGTTATAGTCCACGCATTCTTCAGCATAGTGCGAGATTTCCGATGATGCTGTCCCAGGTTGAAGAGATGCGCGAGCAGCTGCGCCCGTCCGAGCGCAAGCTGGCCGATTACGTGATCGAGGCGCCGCGCGAGGTGCTCGATCTTTCGATGACGGAAGTCGCCGCGCGTGCGGGCGTGAGCCAGCCGACCATCGCGCGTTTTTGTCATGCGCTCGGCTTCTCGGGATTCCGCGAGTTCAAGATCCGGCTCGCGCAAGGCATTGCGACTGAAGTACCTGCCGTTTATCGGGACGTACGCGCGGACGAACCGGCGCCGGGCGTCGCCGCCAAGGTGTTCGACCGGACGATCGGGGCGCTGATCCAGGTGCGCAACAATCTGTCGTCAGATAGTGTCGCGGCGGCAATCGACGTACTCGCGCAAGCGAAGCGAATCGAGTTCTACGGCGCCGGCGGTTCGGGTATCACCGCGCTCGACATGCAGCACAAGTTCTTCCGGCTGGGAATGCCTAGCGTCGCCTACTCGGATCCGCATACGTTCCTGATGTCGGCAGCGATGCTTGGCCAAGGCGACGTCGTGGTCGCGATTTCGAACACGGGGCGCACGCGCGATATCGTCGATGCAGCCAGGTCGGCGGTGGCCGGCGGCGCAAAAGTGATTGCCGTGACGCATGGCAACTCGCCGCTCGCGCGGATCGCGTCGGTAGGACTTTTCGCCAACATCGACGAAGACACCGATATCTTTTCGCCGATGACCTCGCGCACTTCGCATCTTGCGATCGGCGACATTCTCGCGGTGGGTGTGGCGCTGAAGCGCGGGCCGGAGCTTGCGGAGAAACTGGCCGATGCGAAGGAACTGATTGCGCGCAGAAGGATTGGGACAGACGGATGAAGGGTTGCGCAGGGGAGCAATCCGCGTTCGCTGTGTATTGATTTACCTGAATGCAAAACGGGCTCCCAAGGGAGCCCGTTTGTTTTGTGTCGCTCGAAGGGACACCTGGGTAATCACAAGTTTGCGTGGCCCGAGGTCAGCGCCATCAGCAAGCGGCCGCGAATGCGTGCGACTACCTCCGACCAGTCGCCGCCCGGAAGCCGACGGAACAGACGCATCGTCGGATACCACGGACTGTCATTGCGCGTGTAGTGCCAGCGCCAGTCGCCGAAGAACGGCAGCATCAACCACACCGGCTTGCCCATTGCAGCCGCCACATGCGCGACCGACGTATCCACGGTCAGCACGACGTCGAGCGCGGCGATCGCGTTGGCGGTCTCGTCCATCGTGCGCAGCGAAGCGCCGACATCGTGGAAGTTCGGCAGGCGCTTCGCGTAGGCCGCAGCTTCGTCGGCACCTGCGCCCTTCTGCAAACTGAAGAAATCCGCGTCATCTACCTTGAACAGGTCGTCCAGCATAGAAAGCGACGGCAATGACCGCTGCCTGTCGTTCTCATGGGTCGGCGCGCCTTTGAACACGACACCCACTTTCAGCTTGCTCTTACTTTCCGTCAACGCAGCGAACCCGGTTGTGCCCGGCGCGTGCAGGTATGGCACCGACTTCGGCAACGCTTCGAGGTCCAACGCGACGTGAGCCGGAATCGCATGCGGAAACACCCAGTAGTCGTGCGGCGGCAACTCGGCGGCTTGCGCGACGCTGAGCACCGTGTCGGCCTCTCCCGAGCGCTCGAACAACGCCACGAGCGGTGCCTGACATACCACCGACACCTGCGCCGCGCCACATCGCTCACGCAGAATACGCGCGAATCGCAAGAAGAAGATTTCGTCGCCGAGACCGAACTCGCTCCATATCACGATCGACTTTCCGCCGAGCGGCTCGCCGGACCAGGCACGAATCGTCGACGGCGGTTGCACTGTCGTGCGGCGCTGCCATCCGAACTTGCTCATCCACGATTCGCGCGTGCGGAAACCTTCCTGTATCTTGCCTCGCGCGATGGTGTGCAACGCGTGATAGAGCCGCGGCAGATGCTGATCCGGCAGACATTCGATGCATTGAGCCCACAGTCGGTCGATATCTTCGATCAGATCCCAGCGCAACCATGCAAGCATCGCACCGTGATAGACCTCGAAACGGTAGGGATACGTTTTCACGGCGAGTCGCCAGGCACGCAGACTTTCCTGCGCGTCTCGCGCCTTCGACGCAACGTTCATCAGATCGCGCGCGCTCGGTACCGCGCGCTTTCGCAGCACGATTTCGATCGCACATTCGGCGAGGCCATGCGCTGTCTGATCGACATGCGCTTGCCGCTCATCGTAATTCTCACGCACCAGAGTTACGCGTTCGCACGACGCGACCGGCGCGAATGCACGCACCAGATCCAGCACGTTCACTGAGCCCGGCAGCGCTTTCTCCGGCTTGCAGATCGTAAAGCTGACCTTGTGCTCGCGATTGAACGGGCTCGGCCATTTGCCCTTCTCATACAGATCTTCGTCGGGAACAGTCAGGATCGCATAGCCGCCCGGCTTGAGCAGTTCCAGCCATCTGGCCAGTCCCTGAAACGGATCGGCCAGGTGTTCGAGGCAATGACTCGAGTGCACGAAGTCGAACGATGCGTCCGGTGCGCCCGCCATGCGAAGCGCGTCGCCTTGCGCCTTGTCCCAGGACACGATCTCCGTCACGCGCGGAAAGGCGTGTGCATGCGCGTTCAGCGGGTCGTCGCCGGCGCCGATGTCAATGCCTTTGCCCGCGAAGTAGTGCTGCTGGAACGACGGGTCGCGTGCGCGACGCATAGCGGATTTGCTGGTCTCTTTCATGTTCGTCTCACTGCGCTCCATGCAGCTTGTCGAGCCACAACGCTTGCATACGCTCACCCAGAATTTCCGGACGTCCGTGGAAGATCAGTTTTTCAATTGCCTTCGGGCCTGCCATTGCCGCGGCCAACTCGCGGCGTTCGTGCGCGTTTTCGATCAGACGCAGCGCGGATGCCTTGTATTCGTCGTTCGTGTTCGTGATGGTCCACTCGGGGAAACCGAGGCGGCGGAACATACCTTCGTCGATATGTTCATGCACTTCGCGGCCTGTCTTGCAGACACCCACGAGCCCAGCCCAGACCGTATCGACGATCCCGTTCGTGTTGCCGAACGGGAACGGGTTCAGGAACATGTCGCAACCGGCGATCACCTTCATATAACCGGCGTAGCCCTGATGCTTGTGAACGACAGCATTTTTCCCAAGCAATCGACGTATCAGGTTGCGCACTTGCGGGAATACGAGACCCGTCGCCTGACCTACCAGGAAATGGAACTCCACCGGTACGCTTGCTTCGCGGGCGATCGCTGCGCACGTGTGCAGGAAACCTGGGTTGAGCTTGATCGTCGTGCCGGCCACTGCAATTTTCACGACATTAGACGGCTCTTTCTCAGCCGGCAGTTCCAGTTCTAGCATGGCTGCCGGCGCGCGATACGGCATGCCGTCAGAGGGCAGCTTCAACAGCTTTTCGCTGAAGCATGCTTCGTCGCCCACATAGTCTTCTTCGACCACGACGTAATCCATTGCATGACCGTGTGTCGTGGCCGGATGACCCAGCGCCATCAATTGCAAAGGCGCGACGCGCAGGCACGCGAGGACCATCGTGATCGGGAACATGCCGACGCTCGGCATGTACATCTGCTGCGCGTTGCGCGCTTCGCTCGTGTCTCGCACATGACGCGCGGCTTCCCACACGTTCGCGCCTTGCAGCGGAATGAACTCATGAAACACAGCCTTGCCGGCGTCGTCAACACGGCCGTCGTAGCCCATGCCGATCAGGTGGAACTTGTCACGCATCGCGACGAGCGTCTGCGAATGCGTGCGATAGATCGAATGGTTCTTCGAGAACCATTCAAGCACGACCAGGAGCACCGGCTTCTCACCCTCGACACGAGCAGCCGTGCGCGTCACGTCCGTAATGCCTAGCGACTCGAGCTTGCGGCGAATCAGCGCGTTGATCGGCTTCTTGATGTCGTGCTTGGCTGCCATGTCCGCGTAGCTGCAGTGCATGTAGACGTCGTGCAAGACGCCCATCGGCAGCGAATCGATGCTGTCGATCTGCTCCAGCCGCTCAGGCAACCAACGCAGCAGCAGTTCGCGCTTCTGGTGCGCCGACGGCGTGCCGAGAAAACGCGACGACATGATCGTCATCGCAAGAGATGCGGCCATCGTTTTGTCGAGTTTCCACAGCGCGTCCCAGTCGAGACGGACTTCCGACTCGGGCAGATAAAACAGCTGGAACTTGCGGACTTCGCTGTTGCGCAGCTCGATGGCGTTGCGCGCGTGCTCGTCGACGCCAAGCGAGCGAAGAATATGATCGGCGTTGCGGAATGGGCTCGCAGCAAACATCGCGGCAAGCCAACGCTGGAACAAGGCCGTGCGAACGATACCTGCGTCGGAGAACGTGAACTTCGGATCAGTCACGAGGCTCGTAATCGCGGACGTGAGACGTGCGAGCAGGTGATCGTCCATGATGTCCTGCGCTTCATTCGATTGAGCCCAGACGTCGACGTCCATCAGGATGCCGTAATGCTGGTCGATCTTGCTGAGCAGCTGAAGCAGTTCACGGCTCGCCTTTTCGTGCTCACGGCGATAGCAAAGATATTCGAATTTGTTGATGCTGAATTTCATGACGCTCTCCGGGAGGGATGATGTATTGCTTGCGATGAGGTGATCGGTGCGCGAGGCGGCATCGATCGTTAATGTTTCCAGGTGACCGACAGCCAGTACTGCAGCGGCTTCTTGCCGGGGTCGACCCATGAAGCCGAGGAAAATCCATAGGGTTTCGATACCGAGGCCGAGACGGTCGCGCCGATGGGCGTAAGCCAGTCGACGCTCGCGCCGTAGCCGGCTAGCGTGCGGCTGTTGGTGACGTTGGGAACGCCGACGTAGCTTTGCTCCCAATGAGCCCACGGCGAGTGATTCACGCGGCCGACCGCGAAGTCTGTGAACACGCCGAACTGGAGCTGGTGGCCCGTGGCGACAGGAATCCGCTGATACAGCCCCGCGTTGACGATCACGCCGTCGTCGAACGAAACTTCGTCTGTCCGATAGGCGCGGACTGCGTCTGGACCGCCCGCCGTGAGCTTTTCGCTGGAGTCCAGATTGCGGCTTGCGAATTGCGAATTGACGCGGCCCGTCAGGAAGAGATTGCCGCTGCGCGTCAGCGCGTAGGTGCCGAAACCGAAACCGGTGAGCTTCGCGTAGTTGCCTGCGCGGTGCGGACCGGCGTCGAGCGCGGGCTCGTCGTTGCGCTGATGACCGAGCGTCAAGGCTGCCTGTCCGCTCAAGATGTTCGTGCGCAGTTGCTGCGGACGGTCGCCGTTGTCTGCTTGCACCGACAGCCGTACAGAATCGAGCGTGCTGTGCGCGGCGAACCCGAAGTCCTTGTATGTCGTCGCAGCCTGGCTGTGCAGAAGCGACGCTGCGCCCCAGACGTTCGCGTCCAGACCACGCATGAACGGATAAAGCACGCCAGTCTGAGCAGTGGTCGCGACGCCTGCGACCGGAGTTCCTGCGTTGATCGAGTACTGCTGGCGCGTGACGCCGCCAGTCAGACGCAGACCGTCGTCGAGGATCGGCACGCTGCCAGTCAGCGAGCCCGTCCACATCTTCTTGTCGGTGGCCATCAGCGTGAATGCGTAGCTCTCGCCCGCGCCGAAGTAGTTGTTTCCCGAAGCGGTGACGCCAAAGCGATAGCTGCCGGTGGACTCGATACCCTGGTTGTCCATGATGAGATCGGCCTGCATCGGCTTACCTTTTGCAGCAATGCTGAACACCACGTCGATGTCGCCTACGCCCGAGCCGGGCGCAATCTGCGGCGCTTTTTCGATCGCGACGCCCGGCACGTCCTGCAGCAACTGCGTAGAGCGTTCAAGGCGCAGCGTGCTCAGCACGCAGATGCCGTTGATCGAATCGCCGTTGCACAACGCGTGTGAAATGAGGCGCTGCAAGCGGGCATCGTCGACGCGGGATTTGTTTTGCACCACGATTTTCCGGATTCTTCCGGGATACACCGTGAACACCGGTTGGGCGCCTCGTTGGGCGGCGCGCCAGTCGTCGTCGGTCATCAACACCTGGGCGACCGGGAAGCCGCCTTGACGCAGCGCGTCTGTCAGACGCTCGGACCAGAGATTCACATCCCCCAGGTTCGAGGGAGCAGCGCCAAGCATTGCCGCTTTCTCGCGCAACACCTTGGTCATAGCTGCCTCTTCGCGGCTACCTGCGGGAATCACCTTGAAAGCAACGGCAGCCTGAGCGGCGGGCAGACTGGCATTCACAGTTGCGACAGGCTCGGCGTGAGCAACGCCTGCCGTCAAAAATGGCAAAACCCACATTGCGCGAGTTATTTGCCGATTTACTTTGCTTTTCTGCGACAACATCGAATTAACCTTGCACTCAGATTAAATACCATGGCGTCACGATTTGCGGATTTTCTGCCGAAACTGCGTCGCCCCATACATAAGAGATTAAGAGTCGGGCGTTTCGAAGCGAATAGGACTATTCCAAAAAAACTCTGAGCATCGCAAAAAAGATTTTCGGATCTGCGCAGGAGCTACGGGGCGCATTCATGGGAGTTTGGGAAGTGCCATAAGCACAATTACTACAGTAAATAGGACTATTCCTATTGATCTTGTTTGTTGAAGTTTTTTTGGTCTATCAATGCGTCGATATGCGGACAAACACCGCGCCCATTAATGCGCAACGTGATTGGGAATGCGGAATAAAAAAGGGCGGTGCATATAGCACCGCCCTCTATCGACGAAACACGAACTTGCTGGGCTGATCGTCCTGCTGCAGACGATCAGCCAGTTGCCGTCTCACCGCGCCTCAGCATGCTTCACAGCCGGCGCGGTGAAGGTGTCAGGCTGCGCCCTTGATCGTGGCGCGTGCCGGGCTGCCCAAGGGCGCGAGGCCCATTTTCAGCCAGCCATGCGACTTGACCACATACGCCTTGCCGTCCTTCACGCCGCTTTCCGTGTAGAAGTACTCATGCGTCTGCATGTTGACGGACAGGTCCGCCTTCGTCTTCTGCTGCGGATCTTCGTACGTGAAGTGCTTCACGCCTTCCGCGCCGTCGCGGTATGCCAGATGACGGTCCAGTGCACCAGCGTGCGTGAACAGTTGCACGTCGGCGGAGTTCGTCGTCATGTCGACCGTGACGTGCTCCAACTCGGCATCTGCCCAGAACACCGGGTCACCGGATTCGAGCGTCAACGCCTGCTCAGATTCCAGATACCAATGGGCCGACAGCATGTCGCTCATGAAATAGGCCGCTGCGCCGCCAATTCCGATCGCGCCGATTGCGCCCGCTGCAATGCCACCGCTACCGCCGCTCGAACCACCGGCTGACGCGGTGCCACCATTGTCGATAGGGGGGTGTTACCGCCGTTGTCGACCGGTGGCGTGTTGCCTCCGGTGTCACCGCCGTTGTTGCCACCGCTATTGCCGCTATTGTCGCCGCCGTTGTCGCCGCCGTTGTTGCCACCGCTGTCGCCGCCGTTGCTACCGCCGTTGTCGCCGGGGGTCAATATGGTGCCGTTGTCGATGATGACAACCGTGCCGTTGTCCGTCACGTTCACGTTGCCGTCGATGATCGTCCCATTGCCGTTCGTCGAGTTACCCGAGATTTCGCCCGAGCCGTTGCCGGAGATGTTGATCGAACCGTTCGGATCGACGATCACACCCGTGCCATCAGTCGAGTTGCCGCTGATGTTGGTCGTGCCGTTGTCCGTCGTATTGATCGAACCGTTGATGTCCGTGCCCGTGCCGTTGGTCGAATCACCCGAGATGTTCGTCGAGCCGTTACCCGAGGTGTTGATCGAACCGTTCGGGTCCACCACCACGCCCGTGCCATCAGTCGAGTTACCGCTGATGTTGATCGTGCCGTTGTCGGTCGTGTTGATCGAACCGTTGATGTCCGTGCCCGTGCCGTTGGTCGAATCACCCGAGATGTTCGTCGAGCCGTTACCCGAGGTGTTGATCGAACCGTTCGGATCGACGATCACACCCGTGCCATCAGTCGAATTGCCGCTGATGTTGGTTGTGCCGTTATCCGTCGTGTTGATCGAACCGTTGATGTCCGTGCCCGTACCGTTGGTCGAATCACCGGAGATGTCGGTCGAGCCGTTACCCGAGGTGTTGATCGAACCGTTCGGGTCAACGATCACGCCCGTGCCATCAGTCGAGTTGCCGCTGATGTTGGTCGTGCCACTGTCAGTCGTGTTGATCGAGCCGTTGATGTCCGTGCCCGTACCGTTGGTCGAATCACCCGAGATGTTCGTCGAGCCGTTACCCGAGGTGTTGATCGAACCGTTCGGGTCCACCACCACGCCCGTGCCATCAGTCGAGTTACCGCTGATGTTGATCGTGCCGTTGTCGGTCGTGTTGATCGAACCGTTGATGTCCGTGCCCGTGCCGTTGGTCGAATCACCCGAGATGTTCGTCGAGCCGTTACCCGAAGTGTTGATCGAACCGTTGGGGTCCACCACCACGCCCGTACCATCAGTCGAATTGCCGCTGATGTTGGTCGTGCCGTTATCCGTCGTGTTGATCGAACCGTTGATGTCCGTGCCCGTACCGTTGGTCGAATCACCCGAGATGTTCGTCGAGCCGTTACCCGAGGTGTTGATCGAACCGTTCGGATCGACGATCACGCCCGTACCATCAGTCGAATTGCCGCTGATGTTGGTCGTGCCACTGTCGGTCGTGTTGATCGAGCCGTTGATGTCCGTGCCCGTACCGTTGGTCGAATCACCCGAGATGTTCGTCGAGCCGTTACCCGAGGTGTTGATCGAACCGTTCGGGTCCACCACCACGCCCGTGCCATCAGTCGAGTTACCGCTGATGTTGATCGTGCCGTTGTCGGTCGTGTTGATCGAACCGTTGATGTCCGTGCCCGTGCCGTTGGTCGAATCACCCGAGATGTTCGTCGAGCCGTTACCCGAAGTGTTGATCGAACCGTTGGGGTCCACCACCACGCCCGTGCCATCAGTCGAATTGCCGCTGATGTTGGTCGTGCCGTTATCCGTCGTGTTGATCGAACCGTTGATGTCCGTGCCCGTGCCGTTGGTCGAATCACCCGAGATGTTCGTCGAGCCGTTACCCGAGGTGTTGATCGAACCGTTCGGATCGACGATCACGCCCGTACCATCAGTCGAATTGCCGCTGATGTTGGTCGTGCCGTTATCCGTCGTGTTGATCGAACCGTTGATGTCCGTGCCCGTACCGTTGGTCGAATCACCCGAGATGTTCGTCGAGCCGTTACCCGAGGTGTTGATCGAACCGTTCGGATCGACGATCACGCCCGTACCATCAGTCGAATTGCCGCTGATGTTGGTCGTGCCGTTATCCGTCGTGTTGACCGAACCGTTGATATCGGTGCCGGTGCCGTTGGTCGAATCACCCGAGATGTTCGTCGAGCCGTTACCCGAGGTGTTGATCGAACCGTTCGGATCGACGATCACGCCCGTGCCATCAGTCGAGTTGCCGCTGATGTTGATCGTGCCGTTGTCGGTCGTGTTGATCGAACCGTTGATGTCCGTGCCCGTACCGTTGGTCGAATCACCCGAGATGTTCGTCGAGCCGTTACCCGAGGTGTTGATCGAACCGTTCGGGTCAACGATCACACCCGTGCCATCAGTCGAGTTGCCGCTGATGTCGGTCGTACCGTTGCCGGAGGTGTCCACCGAACCGTTGATGTCCACACCCGCATCGGTGCCCTGACCTGAGATGTTCGTCATGCCGTTGTCGGTCGTGTTGATCGAGCCGTTCGGATCAACGATGACGCCCGTGCCGTTCGACGCGTTCCCGGAGATGTCGGTCGTGCCGTTGCCCGACGTGTCAACCGAACCATTGATATCCACGCCTGCATCCGTGCCGTTGCCCGAGATGTTCGTCGTGCCACTGTCGGTCGTGTTGATCGAGCCGTTCGGATCAACGACTACACCGGTGCCGTTCGATGCATTACCCGAAATATCGGTCGTGCCGTTGCCCGACGTATCAACCGAACCGTTGATGTCCACGCCTGCATCCGTGCCGTTGCCCGAGATGTTCGTCGTGCCACTGTCGGTCGTGTTGATCGAGCCATTCGGATCAACGACTACACCGGTGCCGTTCGACGCATTACCCGAAATGTCGGTCGTGCCGTTACCTGATGTGTCCACCGAACCATTAATATCCACGCCTGCATCGGTGCCGTTGCCCGAGATGTTCGTCGTGCCACTGTCGGTCGTGTTGATCGAACCGTTCGGATCAACGATCACACCCGTGCCGTTGGATGCGTTCCCGGAGATGTCGGTCGTGCCGTTGCCCGACGTATCAACCGAACCGTTGATGTCCACGCCTGCATCCGTGCCGTTGCCCGAGATGTTCGTCGTGCCGTTGTCGGTCGTGTTGATCGAGCCGTTCGGATCAACGATGACGCCCGTGCCGTTGGATGCGTTACCCGAGATGCCAGTCGTGCCGTTACCTGACGTGTCAACGCTGCCGTTGATGTTCACGCCTGCATCGGTGCCCTGGCCCGAGATGTTGGTCGTGCCGTTGTCGGTCGTGTTGATCGAACCGTTCGTATCAACGATTACGCCCGTGCCATCAGTCGAGTTACCGCTGATGTTAATCGAGCCGTTGTCCGTCGTGTTGATCGAACCGTTGATGACCGCGCCATTGCCGTTCGTCGAATTTCCGCTGATATCTGCTGCACCGTTGCCCGAGATGTTGATCGAACCGTTCGGATCGACAATCACGCCCGAACCATTGGTCGAACCACCCGAAATGTTCGCCGTGCCGTTATCCGTCACGTTCACATTGCCGTCGATGACCGCACCGTTGCCGTTCGTCGAATTACCGCTGATATCGGCTGCACCGTTGCCCGAGATGTTGATCGAACCGTTCGGATCGACAATCACGCCCGAACCATTGGTCGAGCCACCGGAAATGTTCGCCGTGCCGTTATCCGTCACGTTCACATTGCCGTCGATGACCGCACCGTTGCCGTTCGTCGAATTACCGCTGATATCGGCTGCACCGTTGCCCGAGATGTTGATCGAACCGTTCGGATCGACAATCACGCCCGAACCATTGGTCGAGCCACCGGAAATGTTCGCCGTGCCGTTATCCGTCACGTTCACGCTGCCATCGATGACCGCGCCGTTGCCGTTCGTCGAATTGCCGCTGATGTCAGCCGCGCCGTTGCCCGAGATATCGATCGAACCGTTCGGATCGACAATCACGCCCGAACCATTGGTCGAGTCACCGGAAATGTTCGCCGTGCCGTTATCCGTCACGTTCACGCTGCCATCGATGACCGCGCCATTGCCGTTCGTCGAATTCCCGCTGATATCGGCCGCGCCGTTGCCCGAGATATCGATCGAACCGTTCGGATCGACAACCACGCCCGAACCATTGGTCGAGCCACCGGAAATGTTCGCCGTGCCATTCTCCGTCACGTTCACGCTGCCATCGATGACCGCACCGTTGCCGTTCGCCGAATTACCGCTGATATCGGCCGCGCCGTTGCCCGAGACATTGATCGAACCGTTCGGATCGACAATCACGCCCGAACCGTTGGTCGAGCCACCGGAAATGTTCGCCGTGCCATTCTCCGTCACGTTCACGCTGCCATCGATGACCGCGCCATTGCCGTTCGTCGAATTCCCGCTGATATCGGCTGCACCGTTGCCCGAGATATCGATCGAACCGTTCGGATCGACAATCACGCCCGAACCGTTGGTCGAGCCACCGGAAATGTTCGCCGTGCCGTTCTCCGTCACGTTCACATTGCCATCGATGACCGCACCGTTGCCGTTTGCCGAATTGCCGCTGATGTCAGCCGCGCCGTTGCTTGAGATGTTGATCGAACCATTTGGATCGACAACCACGCCCGAGCCGTTCGTCGAGCCACCGGAAATGTTCGCCGTGCCGTTGTCGGTCACGTTCACATTGCCATCGATGACCGCACCATTGCCGTTCGTCGAATTCCCGCTGATATCGGCCGCGCCGTTACCCGAGACATTGATCGAACTGTTCGGATCAACAACGACGCCCGAACCATTGGTCGAGCCACCGGAAATGTTTGCCGTGCCGTTGTCGGTCACGTTCACCCTGCCATCGATGACCGCGCCATTGCCGTTCGTCGAGTTACCCGAGATGTCGGCCGTGCCGTTGCCAGAAACGTTGAGCGTGCCGTTCGGCTGAAGGTCCACACCCGCGCCTTGATTCGACGTACCGGAAATAGTGATAGTGCTGTTGTCAGCTGTGTTCAACGAGTTGTTAACGTCGACGCCATCTCCAGTATTCGAAGTGCCGGTGATATTGGCCGAGCTATTATCTTGTGTGTTGATCGCGGTAGCAACGTTGACCCCCGCACTGCTATTAGACGAGCCGGCGATGCTAAGCGAACCGTTCCCACTCACATTGAAACCGCCAGGGTAGTTCCCATCAACCATCACGCCGTTGGCACTGTTGGACGTGCCCGCAATGTTCATGCGGCCCGTATCGGTAATTTGCACGGATCCAGGCCACGTCACGTCGACGCCGACCGACGAATTGCCCTGCCCGTCCAGGTTGAATGTGCCGTTCCCCGACACGCCCCAGTTTCCCACCATGACGACCCCGGCTGTTGCACCCGTGCCGTTGATGTTGAGCGTGGCATTGTCCGTGACATTGATGGTGGGCGCTGCCGAAACGCCGACCGCCTTATTGGATGTACCGTCGATGTTTATCGTTCCGTGGCCGGACACAGCCAGGTTGGCGAAGTTCAGGTAGCCGCCGCCGCTGAGAGCGTTACCGTTGGCGTTCTGAGCACCCATGGCAAGCGAGACGCCCAACGTGCTGTCGGAATGGCCCGTCACGTTCAGGATCGCATTGCCAGTAACGTTGGTGTTCGCTGCCCACATTGCCGCCCCGAAGCCACTTGAACTCGTCCCGTTCAGGTTGAGAGTCGCGTCTTGCGTCAAAGTGAGATTAACAGGCGAAGAAACGCCCGCTTTGCCGACCTCAATACCGGTGCCAGCAACCGAAGTACCCGTCACGTTGACTCGGCTGTTGCCCGATTCCGTGAAGTTCGTACCGGTCACGAACTGGACGCCATCCGCCGTGTTCGAGGTACCCGTAACGGTCAACGTGCCATTGCCAACTTCCGTGAAGTTGCCGCCGAACATCACGCCCGCGCCCGTGTTCGAGGTACCCGTAACTGTCAACGTGCCGTTGCCGACTTCTGTGAAGTTGCCGGGGAACATCACGCCCGCGCCCGTGTTCGCCGCGCCGGTGATTGAGCCGCCGCTCACGTTCGTGACCGTACCGCTGAATGCCAGCCCGTTGCCGCTGCTTTGACCGGACACATCGCCATGAGCAGTCAAGGCGCCACCGTTGAGGTCGATGGTGCCGCTTTGCTGCCACAGCGTGCCAGTGTGATTGCCGCCGACGTCAGCCGTCAGGTTGAGGTTCAGCTGGTTGAACGTCGATGTGATATTGCCGTGCAGCGTGATGCTGCCGTTGGCCGCCAGCGTCAAGTTAGCGTTGCCACCGGCGGTCTTCGTGATATCCGCACCCGCTTGCTGAACGATATTGCCCACCGCCGTGCCCGAACTGGCCGTCGTGATCGTCACGTCCGTGCCCGCGTTCAGCGCGTTGCTGATCGTCGTGTTCTTGACCGTCGCGGTGTTGCCCGTGCCGGCGAAGCCGCTCGTCACCGTGCCGTTGTAGCCGGCATCCGCGCCCGTGCTGATGGTCACATCGGTCGGGTCGATCAGCCATTGGCCAGCCTGGCCTTCCGGTGCCGCCGCGCTCACCTGACCTTGTACGTTGAGGCTATGACCCGATGTTTCGACGAAGCCGCCGTTGCCGTGTGCCGAACCGGCATCGATCGTCGCGCCAGCATCCACTTGCGTGAAGTTCGCGAACTGCACGCCGTCTTGGAGCATCGATTGAGCTTGCGTGCCGTCCAGCTTATGCAGGCTGTCGCCACCAATGATGACCTTGCCGCCCTCCGTCGCGCCGCTCGCATCGATCGATGCATTGCCAAACACGCCCACGCGATCGCCCGACAGCACCACCGTGCCGCCTTGGCCCACTGCGTTCGATGCGTCGATCTTGCCCGTCACCGCCACGTCGCCCGTGTTGCCGGCATCGGCGACGACCGTGCCCGCGCGCACCACGCCCGAGAGGTTCACCACCGTGTTCAGCAGCGTGTTGCTGCCGCGCGCCGTCAGCAGCACCGTGCCGTTGTCGGCCTTGATGTTGCCGCTGTTTTCCACCAGCGCGTTCGCCGACGCGTTCGTCAGCGTCAACTGGATGCCCTGGCCGTTCGGCAGCGCAACCATCGCGCTGTCGCCCGCGGCGAGCGCGACCTGGCCGCCTTGGGCCGTCGTGATTGCGCCGCTGTTGCGCACCTGGTCGCCCATCAGCACGACGTAGCCTTGCGCGTTGATCGCGCCGTCGTTGACGACGCTGCCATTCGTTCCCGTGGACTTCAGCGAGAGCGGGCCGCCTGCCATGAAGGCGTTCGAATCGACCGACTTGGTCGTGGCCAGCAGCGAGCCGACGTTGACCACCGAGCCTTTGCTGAACAGCACGCCGTTCGCGTTCTGAATCAGCACCTGGCCATTGGCGAGGAGCGAACCTTGAATGTTGGAAGCACCACCGCCCGTCACACGGTTCAGCGCCTGTGCTTGCGCGTTCGGCTGATTGAATTGCACGGTATTGCCCGTGCCGACGTTGAACGAATTCCAGTCGATCACAGCACGTTGCGTACCTTGATTGACGGTCATCGTGTTGGTGTTCTGCGAAATGCTCGCCTGACCTGCCATCACCTGGCCGTTGGTGGGCAGCGACTGCGCGCGGCTCACCAACGGCTGAAATGCGACTAGCGCGACGGCCATGGCGGTCATCGTGGAAACGACGCCCAGTTCGCGGCCCGAAGGCCCCACGCCGGCGCTTTCACCTGCTTGCTTACCTTGACTCGCGACGTTTTCCGCAACAGCGACGAGCATGCCGAGACGTTTGCTAAATACTCGGCGGAACCGATTCTTGTTCATGAAAGACTCATAATTAAGTTGGACACACGACAACCGCGCGCTGCGGCTCGACATTGAGCGAAGCGGGGCTATGGCCGTCGTGCTTTGCTAATGTTCGAAGTTGAGAATATGAGATGCGTCCAACAGACAGAATCAGACGATGACTAAAAGCGCCTCCTGCTCCGGGAGGCGTTTGCAGACAAATGTGGAGACAACGCGGCGCGCTTAGGGCGTATAGACGGGCTTGCCGTCTAGCAGCCTCGCGGCGAGAAAATGGAAGAGTCCGTGAGGCGCTTGCGCGATGGACGCAAGCAAGAAATTCGATGAGAAGCGAGTCCGCCGATATTAGCGGCGAGGGCTGCCGCGCACGGACAAGCGCGGCAAATCTGCCGCACCACAATTCAGAAAAGTCTTAGCCAAGGCGACAGGGTTCAGCGCCTGGAATCGGTGGGGAAACGGAAATTTAGGATGCCACAGAGTGGGCGGACCGCTTCCAGGGAGCAAGCTTCGCGCATTCACTCTTGCAGCTGAGCGGCGGGGGAATGCCGCGTCGCTGAAGTCAAGCCACTGCGTTACTTGTCACGCCGCGAGCGACACTACTCGCAGCGAAGCATGCGAACAATTAGTCATCCGACACGCTACGCGTGTGGCTCACATCAGAATGGCTTGATGACCACCAGCGCGACCGCAGCCAGCATCCCGAGCACGGGCAGTTCGTTGAACATCCGGTACCACTTGTGCGTGCGGCGGTTCTGCCCGCGCTCGAATGTCCGCAGCAACACGCCGCAGTACGCGTGATAAATCACCAGCAGCACGACGACGCCGACCTTCGCATGAATCCAGCCCTGTCCTTGTCCGATTCCCACGACGAGCCAGAGCCACACCCCGCAAATGAGCGCCGGCACGGCGATAAACGACATGAAGCGAAACAGCTTGCGCGCCATGATCAGGAGACGCTTCACCGCCGCCGGCTCGGTTTCCATCGCCAGGTTGACGAAAATGCGCGGCAAATAGAACAGACCGGCAAACCAGGAAGCGACCAGAACGATATGAAACGTCTTGATCCAGAGCATCAAATTTCCTTGGGTGCGTGTTGAGTGTTGTAACCAGCGTGTCGTGGTCAGCCTGTGGTGACAGCCTGTTGTGACCAGCGGCGGCAATCATGGCGGTCATCCATTGCGACGCACAGTGACCGACGGTCGCGGCATCGCCAGGAGGCGTAGACAGGCGGACAAACGTGGCCGCGTTGCACGGCCACGCTTACCATTGGATGAGCGCTTATTGACGCCCTTCGCCATGTCCGAGCACGACGTACTTCAGCGACGTCAAACCTTCCAGCCCCACCGGACCGCGCGCATGAAGCTTGTCATTTGAGATGCCGATTTCGGCGCCAAGACCAAACTCGAAGCCGTCGGCGAAACGGGTCGATGCATTCACCATGACGCTTGCCGAATCCACTTCGCGCAGGAAACGCATGGCGCGGTCGTGGTCTTCGGTGACGATCGCGTCGGTGTGCTGCGAGCTATAGGTGTTGATGTGCTCGATCGCCGCGTCCAGATCGTCGACCACCTTGATCGCCAGCACCGGCGCGAGATATTCGGTACGCCAGTCATCTTCCGTGGCATCGACCAGCGGGCCCACGCCCGCGTCGGCCAGCACCGCACGCGCCGCCGCGTCCACGCGCAACTCGACTTCTTTCTCGCGATACAGCTTGCCAAGAGGCGGCAACACCGTCGATGCGATACCACGCGCGACGAGCAGCGTCTCCATCGTGTTGCAGGTGCCATAGCGGTGCGTTTTGGCGTTGTCGCAGACCGTCAGCGCCTTCGCGAGATCCGCGCGGTCGTCCACGTACACGTGACAAATGCCGTCGAGGTGCTTGATCATCGGCACTCGTGCTTCGTTCATCAGCCGCTCGATCAAGCTCTTGCCACCGCGCGGAACGATCACGTCGACGTACTCGGTCATTGTGATCAGCTTGCCGACCGCGGCGCGGTCCGCAGTCGCGACAACCTGCACGGCGTCCTGCGGCAAACCGGCAGCTTCGAGTCCCTCGCCGATCAGCTTCGCGAGCGCCGTGTTGCATTCCAACGCTTCCGAACCGCCGCGCAGGATCGTGGCGTTGCCCGACTTCAGGCAGAGCGCGGCGGCGTCGATCGTCACGTTAGGACGCGATTCGTAGATGATGCCGATCACACCGAGCGGCACGCGCATCTGCCCGACCTGAATGCCGCTTGGGCGGTACTTCAGATTGCTGATCTCGCCGATCGGGTCGGCGAGCGCCGCGACCTGGCGCAGGCCTTCGACCATCGTTTTCAGCGCTTTGTCCGACAAAGTCAGCCGGTCGATGAAAGCCGCGTCGTGGCCTTTGTCGCGTGCCCGCGCGAGGTCACGCGCGTTGGCTTCCTTGAGCAACGCGGCGTCGCGCTCGATACCCGCTGCGACCGCCGCGAGTGCCGCGTTCTTCGCGGCCGTCGACGCCCGCGCCATCGCACGCGAGGCCTGGCGGGCGCGGCGGCCGAGGTCGGTCATGTACTGGTCGATATCCATGTGATTCTCGTGATGGCGCGCACGTCGACGTGCGGCGCAAAGGCTGTTTAGCGAATGATTCAACGATTGTAAGTCGGGGCAACGCGCTCTGCTTGCGATGGAGGCCAGCGCTATCTATCCCGCGGAAGCCGCCAATGTTCAGCACGCGAAGCCCGGCAGGCTAAAGCGAACTCGTGGTCCGGACGGTTCAGCCGTCCGCCTGAGCCGTGGCGCTCGTCACGCCTTCCTTGTGCCACACCGAATGTGACCGCGGCTTGGCCTGCATTACCGGATCACGCCGGCCTGCGTGCGCCCGCTGCGGCCCCGGCTCCGCCCCGAGGTCGCGGCGGCGGAACAGGCGCCGTTTTCGGCGACGCGACCGTCATCGCGAGTTCAAACAAGCCGTCCCAAGGATCGGGCGGCGGGTCATTGCGATGATTGCCAGGCGTGCTGCCCGACAAGCCCTTGACCTGGCGGTCGAGCCGCGCCGCCAGCGCCAGCGCTTTTTCCAGCGAGGCCTCGGTAACGCGTGACAAAGCCGGCCCGATCAACCGCTCGCGCGGACCCCACACGCGGTTTTCGCGCACCAGCATCGCGAGCGGTTTGCCGGCCGCGACGCCGCGTTTGATGCGCAAAAGCGTACGCAATTCTTCGACGACCGCCCACAGCACGAGGACCGCCGCTTCGCCTTCGCCGCGCAGTCCGTCGAGCATGCGCGACAGACGGCCGACGTCGCCCGCGAGCATCGCCTCGTTCAGCTTGAACACGTCGTAGCGCGCGACGTTGAGCACGGCGTCGTGAATCTGCTCGAAACTCAGCGAGCCGGCCGGATAAAGCAAGCCGAGCTTCTGAATTTCCTGATGCGCCGCGAGCAGGTTGCCTTCGACACGCTCGGCGATAAACGCGAGCGCGCGCCGCCCTTCTTCCCCAGCGGCGACCCGCTGGCCTTGCGCCGCGAGCCGCTGGCCGACCCAGTTCGGCAACTGCGCGCGCTCGACCGGATCGATTTTCAACGCGACGCCCGCGTCGGCAAGCGCCGTGAACCAGGCGGATTTCTGCGTGGCCGCGTCGAGCCGCGGCAGCGTGATCATGGTCAACACGTCGTCATTGACGGCGGCCGCCAGCGCTTTCAGCGCATCTGCGCCTTCCTTGCCGGGCTTGCCCGAGGGAATGCGCAGTTCGACCAGTTGACGGTCACCGAACAGCGACATCGACTGGCTCGCGCCCAACAGCGAACTCCAGTCGAAACCGCGCTCCACGGTGAACACCGAGCGATCGGTGAAGCCGGCCGCGCGCGCCGCCGCGCGAATCCGGTCGCACGCTTCCTGCGCGAGCAGATGCTCGTCGCCGTACACGACGTACAGTCCGGCGAGTCCCTTGGCGAGATGCGCTTCGAGCGCGTCAAGTCGCAGTTGCATGGCTATGTATTTCTCAGATCCCGTCGACGCCCGCGCTCACAGCGGCGGCGGCGGCAAAGGCGCGCGCGGCACGACGGCCGGCACCTGCTCGCCCGGCGCCGGATGCAGCGAGCGCACGCTCGACAGACGGCGCGTGAGCTGGTCGATCGCGTCGTTTTCCATATCGGCGAAGAGGATGTCCGACTCGGCGGCTTTCGCTTGCGAGTACTTGTCGCTATAGGTCATCGCGCGGTTCAGTGCGATCACGCTCGGCGGAATCAGCACCGTGCCGTCCTTGCCGATCAGCGAGTAGTTCATGGAGAGATTCAATTGATACTCTTCCACGACGCCCAGCGAGTTCAGCGTCAGCGTGCTGTAGCCGCGGCCTTCGGTAATCTGCAGCGTAGCGTCCGCGCTGGTCACCGAGTTCACCACGACCGTGTCGCTGCCGCCTTGCACCATGCGCGCGAGCCGCGCGTTCGCCGATGCCGAACCGCCGGCGACGAACAGGCGCTTGAACGCATAGTCCTGCTGGCCGCGCAATTGGAAGCCGCACGCGGACAACATCAATACGCTGCAAGCCAGCGTCAAAAAAAACGATCTGCGAGTCACATTGGCTCCTGGTTCGCAGTGGGTTCCCGGCGAGAGGCACGCGCCGCCGCACGCGACGGCGCCATGCCTGTTGACAGATGCTGCTCGATCGTCAAACGACCACGTTCACGAGGCGGCCCGGCACCACGACAATCTTCTTGGGCGCCCTGCCTTCGCTGAATTTCGCGACCATTTCGTGGGCGGCCGCCAACTGCTCGATCGATTCGCGCGACGCGTCTTTCGACACCGTCAGCGCGCCGCGCACCTTGCCGTTCACCTGCAGCACGAGTTCGATCTCCGATTGCTCGAGCGCCTTCTCGTCGACCTTCGGCCACGGCGCGTCGAGCAGCGAGCCGAACTCGTCGGCGTAACCGAGTTCCTGCCACAGCTGGAACGTGAGGTGCGGCACGACCGGATACAGCACGCGCAGCATCACACCATAAGTTTCGCGCAGCACAGCAGGCTGCGCGCCCTTTGCGCTGTCGAGCGCGTTGAGCATTTTCATCGCCGCCGACACGACCGTGTTGTACTGCAAACGCTGGTAGTCGAAGTCAGCCTGCTTGAGCACGCTGTAGATTTCGCGACGCAGCAGTTTGTCAGCGTCGGCGAGTTGCGCGGCGTCGAACTGGCCGCCTGCGCGCAGCGCCGCTTCGTTCGCGTGACCGAAGCTCCACACGCGACGCAGGAAGCGGCTCGCGCCTTCGACGCCCGAGCCCGACCACTCCAGCTGCTGCTCGGGCGGTGCGGCGAACATGACGAACAGACGCGCGGTGTCCGCGCCGTGTTGATCGATCAGGGATTGCGGATCGACGCCGTTGTTCTTCGACTTCGACATCTTCTCGACGCCGCCCAGCACGACCGGCAGGCCGTCCGAGTTCAGCACGGCACCGACCGGGCGGCCTTTGTCGTCGAAGGAAACGGTGACGTCGGCCGGGTTGTACCAGGTTTTCTTGCCCGTGGCGTCTTCCCGATAGTAGGTTTCGTTGAGCACCATGCCCTGCGTGAGCAGGTTTTTCGCCGGCTCACCGAACTTGACGAGACCGAGGTCGCGCATCACTTTCGCCCAGAAGCGCGAGTACAACAGGTGCAGAATCGCGTGCTCGATGCCGCCGATGTACTGGTCCATCGGCGCCCAGTAGTCGGTGCGCTCATCGACCATGGTCGGTGCGCCCGGCGATGCGTAGCGGTAGAAGTACCACGACGAATCGACGAACGTGTCCATCGTGTCCGTCTCGCGTTTGGCCGCGCTGCCACAGGTCGGGCAGGTGCAGTTCACGAACGCTTCGGACTTCGCGAGGGGGTTGCCCGTGCCGTCCGGCACGAGGTCCTCGGGCAGCACGACAGGCAGGTCTTTTTCCGGCACCGGCACGTCGCCGCACTTCGGGCAGTGGATGATCGGAATCGGCGTGCCCCAGTAACGCTGGCGCGACACGCCCCAATCACGCAGACGCCACGTGATCTGCTTGTCGCCCAGGCCCAGCGCCTTCAGGTCGGCGGCGATCGCGTCTACCGCCTGTTCGTAGTTCAGGCCGTCGTACTTGCCGCTGTTGACGAGCGTTCCGCCCTTCTCGCCGTACCACTCTTCCCAGGCCTGCGTCGAAAACTCCTTGCCTTCGACCGCCACCACCTGCTTGATTGGCAGACCGTATTTCTTTGCGAACGCGAAATCGCGCTCGTCGTGCGCCGGCACGCCCATCACAGCGCCTTCGCCGTAAGTCATCAGCACGTAGTTGCCGATCCACACTTCGACCGGTTCCTGCGTAAGCGGGTGCTTGACGAAAAAGCCGGTGCGCATGCCCTTCTTTTCCATGGTCGCGACGTCGGCTTCGGCCACGCCGCCGCGCTTGCATTCGTCGATGAAAGCCTGCAGTTCCGGCTTGTCTTGCGCGAGACGCGTGGCAAGCGGGTGCTCAGCGGCGATCGCGGCGAAGGTCACGCCCATGATCGTGTCGGCGCGCGTGGTGAACACACGCAACAGCTTCTGTTCGCCGTCGATTTCATACGGGAAACCGAAGTTCACGCCGAAGCTCTTGCCGATCCAGTTCTGCTGCATGATCTTCACGCGCTCGGGCCAGCCGAGGCCTTCCAGATCGTTCAGCAACTCGTCTGCGTACTGCGTGATGCGCATGTAGTACATCGGGATTTCGCGCTTCTCGACGAGCGCGCCCGAGCGCCAGCCGCGACCGTCGATCACCTGCTCGTTCGCGAGCACCGTTTGATCGACCGGGTCCCAGTTCACGGTGCCGGTTTTCTTGTACGCGATGCCCTTTTCCAGCATCTTCAGGAACAACCACTGGTTCCACTTGTAGTAATCGGGGCTGCAGGTGGCGACTTCGCGCGACCAGTCGATCGCGAGGCCCATGGACTGCATCTGCTTCTTCATGTAAGCGATGTTGTCGTAGGTCCACTTTGCCGGCGGCACGTTGTTGGCCATCGCGGCGTTTTCCGCCGGCATGCCGAACGCGTCCCAACCCATTGGCATCAGCACGTTGTAGCCGTTCATCCGCAGATAGCGGTACATCACGTCGTTGATCGTGTAGTTGCGCACGTGCCCCATGTGCAGCTTGCCCGACGGATACGGCAGCATCGAGACGCAGTAGAACTTGGGCTTGTCGGTGGTTTCCGATGTCTTGTACGCGTCGATGGCGCGCCATTGCCCTTGCGCGGCGGATTCGACGTCGGAGGGAACGTATTTTTCGTGCATGGTGTGATGGGATCGCTGGGTTCGGTGCTTCCGCACCGGCCGCTTGGTGCTTTTGCTGGATGAAATGGCGTCGTTTCCCGTACTGCGGGGAAAGGGCTGATTATACCGTTCGCGGACGGCTGCGCCGCGTGGCGAACGCCCGCGCGCCTACTGCTGCGCGCCTGGTGGCGGCGGCTCGGTCACGAAGCCGATGCGCTCAAGACCAGCCTGCTGCGCGGCGCCCATGACCTGCGCGATCACCTCGTAGCGCGTATTGCGCTCGGCGTGCAGATGAATTTCGGGCTGGTCGGCCTGCTTGCCGGCTTGCGCGAAGCGCCCGCGCATCTGGTCAAGCGTGATGACGCTGCCGTCCCAGTAGAGCTTGCCCGCGGCGTCGATAGAAAGAGAAATGGTTTGCGGCGTTTCGCGCGCCGGCGCCGACGCGACCTTCGGCAGATCGAGCCGGATCGCGTGCGTGAATAAAGGCGCGGTAATGATGAAAATCACCAGCAGCACCAGCATCACGTCGATCAGCGGCGTCATGTTGATCTCGGCCATCGGTGCAGCCGTCTGCCTTTTCTCCAGTCCGCCGAACGCCATGCCGCCTCCTATGTCGTGACGCGCGCCTAGTGCCGATTGCGCTTATTGCCCTTAGTGAGTCGTGGCCTGCGGACCGCGCACCGGCGCTTGCGGCTGGCCCACGGGCGCGCACACGTACGAGTGCAGGTCGTGCGCGAATCCGTCGAGTTCTTCCGACAGCTGCCGCACGAGGCGCCCCAGCACGTTGTAGGCGAGCACTGCGGGAATCGCCACCACGAGACCGAAGGCCGTCATGATGAGCGCCTCGCCGACCGGCCCGGCGACGTTCTCGATCTGCGCCTGACCGCTCGCGGCAATGCTGCCGAGCGCGTGATAAATGCCCCAAACGGTGCCGAGCAGGCCGACGAAAGGCGCCGTGCTGCCCACCGAAGCCAGCAGCACCTGGCCGAATTCGAGCCTGCGCTGCGACGCATTGAGCGCCTGACGCAGCGCGCGAACCACACGCTCGCTGCGCTCGACGCGCGCAAGCAGTGCGCCGGGAATATCGACTTCGGCTGCATGGAGCGCCGCTTCTGCAAGCGGCGCGAAAACGCGCTCGCGGTCGACGCGCTTCAATTCGGCGACACCTTCCGCAAGGGTCGGCGCCTGCCAGAAGCGCGCGACAGCTCGCGTCGCCTGACGTTTGGCCCGCACCAGCACCCAGGCCTTGACGATCAGGAAGCACCAGCTCGCAATCGACATCGCCAGCAGCACATAAGCGACGCCATGCGTGATCGCGTCGCTCGTTTGCAGGTAATGGATGATGCCGCTGCCGCCTGCCATCTGATTTCGCCGGGGAAAAGTGAGTTCGTGCGGATAAGTAAGCCCTGCGCGCCGCGTTTAACGCAGGCCGAGCACGTCTTGCATGTCGAAGAAGCCGGTCTGGTGGCCTTCGAGGAAACGCACGGCACGCAGCGCGCCCTGCGCGTACGACAGGCGGCTAGCCGATTTGTGCGTGATTTCAATGCGCTCGCCGATGCCGGCGAACAGCACCGTATGGTCGCCGACGATATCGCCGCCGCGGATCGCCGAAAATCCGATCGTGGACGGATCGCGCTCGCCAGTCACGCCTTCGCGGCTATAGACCGCGCAGTCGTCGAGATTGCGCCCGAGAGCGTTGGCGATCACTTCGCCCATTGTCAGCGCGGTGCCCGACGGCGCATCGACCTTGTGACGATGATGCGCTTCGATGATCTCGATGTCGTAGCCGGTCGCGAAATGCTTCGCGGCGTACTCGAGCAGCTTGAGCGTGACATTCACGCCCACGCTCATATTCGACGCGAACATGATCGCGATGTTGTCCGCCGCGGCGCGCAGTTGCGCCTTCTGCTCATTATCGAAGCCGGTCGTGCCGATCACCATTTTCACATTGTGACGCTGCGCGGCTTCCAGATGCATCAGCGTGCCTTCAGGACGCGTGAAGTCGATCAGGTAGTCCGATTCCGCGAACACACGTTCAATGTCGTCGGTCAGCATCACGCCCGTCTGTTTGCCGAGAAAGGCGCCGGCGTCCTGACCGAGTTGCGGAGAACCCGCACGGTCGAGCGCGCCCGACAGCGTGGCGTCGGAATCGTTGAGAACGGTTTCGATGAGCATGCGGCCCATACGGCCCGATGCGCCAGCAATCGCAATTTTCATGGCTACGAGGGTTCGAAAGACACAGCCCGGTAGAGGCGGGCAAAAGCGGCGGCGGGCAGCACGCCCTCGCACCGCGCGGGACTGGAACAGCAGAGAATCCGACGGCGCCGCGCGAAGCCCGAAGCGACACTTTGGAGTGACACTCCACGGCGGGCGAATGCGCAGCGGCCGTCTTAAAACAAGGACAGCGCTATTACTGGCTCGTTCCCGAAGTGGACGGCGTGCCAACCGGCGCGTTCTGCGTCGAGCCGCTGCTTTGCGAGCCCGTCGGCCCGACTGGATTGTCCTGCGACGACGGCGATTGCGGCGGCGGCGGACGGTGGAACTGGAACTGCGGCTGACCACCGGACGTCGGGCCTTGCGGCGGGATGCCGCCGGCATTCGCGGTCGGAGCGGTTGAGCGCACCGACGACGGCGTGTTCCGCGACGGCGCTTGCACCGCATTCGTCGCACGATTCGCGGCTTGAGCGGCTTCAGCGTTCGCGTCGGTAGACGGCGCGGCCGCTGCGGCAGCACCTTCGACGGACGGTGAACGCGCAGTGTCGACCGTGACCGGCGCCGTGGCTACCGGCGCGCTTGCCTCGCCTGTGCTGCTCGCTACGCTCGCCGCGGCGGCCTTCTTACCGCGCTTGTCACCGTCGATCTCAGCCAGCAGTTCGAGGTTGGACGGCAGATCTTCGCCGCCGCTCCAGCTGGCGACGCGATCGCCGGCGAAATTGACCACGAAGTCGCGCTGCTGCACGACGTTAGTCGAGCCGCGCTTGAAATAGAACACGTAGTCCCAGCGATCTGCGTGGAACATGTCGGCGAGGAGCGGCGTGCCCAGCAACTGACGCACCTGTGCGCGCGACAGGCCCACCTGCATTTGCGCAGCGGCTTCTTTCGAAACGAAGTTGCCTTGCACAACGGTAATCCGGTACGGCGTGATGCTTTGAGCAACCCGCTGGGTGAGGCTGTCGTACGTGGAACATCCTGCAAGAATCGCGACAGCCGCAACAGCGGTCAAGGTACCCCGCATGCGGCTCCCCCGGTAGATCAGTTGAGATTTTGAAATCATTTCACTCACCGTGCGGGCCCGCTGACGAGCCGCGCGAGTTTCATTCCATCGAAGATGACCAGAACGGCAAAAACACATTACTATGAGAGCCCAGCATTGTACTCTAGGGATCCCTTGTCATGACCAATCCAACCGATCTCAAGAACATCGGGCTCAAGGCGACCCTTCCGCGCCTCAAAATCCTCGAGATTTTCCAGCACAGCCCGGTGCGTCACCTGACGGCCGAAGACGTGTACCGCAACCTCCTGCACGAGGAGCTCGATATCGGTCTTGCCACCGTCTATCGTGTACTGACGCAATTCGAGCAGGCCGGCCTGCTCTCGCGCAGTAATTTCGAATCGGGCAAGGCTGTTTTCGAGCTGAACGAAGGGTCGCACCACGACCATCTGGTGTGCCTCGATTGCGGCCTCGTCGAAGAATTTTTCGACTCCGAAATCGAGAGTCGCCAGCAGTCCATCGCGAAGGAACGCGGCTTCAAGCTGCAGGAACACGCACTGGCGCTCTACGGCGCCTGCACGAAGGAAAACTGCCCGCATCGCAAGCATTGACGCGGTGCCGGCCGTGTCGGGGGGCGCGGTCGAACGATTAGCAATCAGCAGAAAAATGGCCCGGCCGGGTTGAATCGGCCGGGCCATTTTTTTGGTCGGGCGAATTTCTTTGCCTGAAACGCCGCGGCGTCCGGCGTCTATCTCGACACTCGGCAGGCGTAAAAAAGCCGCTCCGAAGAGCGGCTTTTTTTGCGAACCGCGCTAAATCGAACCGCCGACGTTACGACGACGGCGTCCGGAAAAGCACAGAACGGCTTACTTCGCGTTGGCGAGCGCCACGGCCGTGTCCAGCATGCGGTTCGAGAAGCCCCACTCGTTGTCGTACCAGCTCGACACCTTCACCAGGCGGCCCGACACCTTGGTCAGCGTTGCGTCGAACGTCGACGAAGCCGGGTTGTGATTGAAGTCGATCGAGACCAGCGGCGCGTCGTTGTAGCCGAGGATGCCCTTCAGCGCGCCTTGCGACGCTTCCTTCATGATCGAGTTGACTTCTTCGACGGTGGTGTCGCGTGCGGCGATGAACGACAGATCGACCACCGACACGTTGATGGTCGGCACGCGAATCGCGTAGCCGTCCAGCTTGCCGTTCAGTTCCGGCAGCACCAGGCCGACAGCCGACGCAGCGCCCGTCTTGGTCGGGATCTGGCTATGCGTGGCCGAGCGCGCGCGGCGCAGGTCTTCGTGGTACACGTCCGTCAGAACCTGATCGTTCGTGTACGCGTGAATGGTCGTCATCAGGCCGTTCACCAGGCCGATCTTGTCGTTCAGCGGCTTGACGAGCGGCGCGAGGCAGTTCGTCGTGCACGATGCGTTCGAGATCACCGTGTCCGATGCCTTCAGCACGTTGTGGTTCACGCCGTAGACGATCGTTGCGTCGACGTCCTTGCCGCCCGGCGCCGAAATGATGACCTTCTTCGCGCCGCCCTTGATGTGCGCGCTTGCTTTTTCCTTCGTCGTGAAAAAGCCCGTGCATTCCATTACGACGTCGACGTTCAGCTCGCCCCACGGCAGCTCAGCCGGGTTGCGGTTGGCCAGCACGCGGATCTTGTCGCCGTTCACAACCAGGTAGTCGCCGTCCACCGACACTTCGCCCGGGAACTTGCCGTGCGCGGTGTCGTATTGCGTCAGGTGAGCATTGGTCTTGGCGTCGCCCAGATCGTTAATGGCGACGATTTCGATATCGTGCTTCTTGCCGTTTTCATAGAAGGCGCGCAGCGTGTTGCGGCCGATCCGGCCGTAGCCGTTGATTGCAACGCGAATCGTCATGATCTATCTCCTGATGACTAAAAAAATACGTTGATATTCGTCTGACCGGCTGCGTTGCCGCGCGTTCGTGCTCCTGCTTCAGCCGTGCGGCAACGCTTTGCTTCAGATCAGCCGAGTGCGGCTTTGGCCGTCTCTACCACGTGTTCGACGGTGAAGCCGAAATGCTTGAACAGCACGCCAGCCGGGGCCGATTCGCCGAACGTGTCGATGCCGACCACGCCGCCTTCCAGACCCACGTACTTGCGCCAGAAATCCGTCACGCCCGCTTCGATCGCGACACGGCGCACGCCTTGCGGCAGCACGCGTTCGCGGTATTCCGCATCCTGCTTGTCGAACACCGTGGTGGACGGCATGGAGACGACGCGCGCCGCGATGCCCTCGCGCGCCAGCGGCTCGACCGCCTTGAGCGCCAGTTCGACTTCCGAACCGGTGGCCATCAGGATGATTTTGCGCGCAACGATCTCGTCGTTCCAGTCACGCAGCACATAACCGCCCTTCTCGATGTTAGCGATCTGCGCGTCCGTGCGCTCCGAGAACTGCAGGTTCTGACGGCTGAAAATCAGGCACGACGGACCATGGTGTTCGACCGCGTGAGTCCACGCCACCGCCGTTTCGACGGTATCCGCGGGACGCCACACCTGAAGATGCGGAATCAGACGCAAGCTCGCTACGTGTTCGACCGACTGGTGAGTCGGGCCGTCTTCACCGAGACCGATCGAGTCGTGCGTGAACACGAAGATGGACGGCGCCTTCATCAGCGCGGCAACGCGCAGCGCGTTGCGGCTGTAGTCGGAGAACGTCAGGAACGTGCCGCCGAAAGCCTTGAAGCCGCCGTGCAGCGCGACGCCGTTGATCGCGGCGCTCATGCCGAATTCGCGCACGCCGTAGTTGACGTAGTTACCCGCCGCGCGGCCTTCGCCGTTCACGCGAACCGGCTTCGCCGCCTTCCAGTTGGTCAGGTTCGAACCGGTCAGGTCGGCCGAGCCGCCGAGCAGTTCCGGCAGCACTGCGGACAAAGCCTCGATGGCCTGCTGCGATGCCTTGCGCGTCGCGACCGTTTCGGCACGCTCGTTCGCGCCGGCGATGATCGCCTTCGCCTTTTCCTTCCAGTCAGCGGGCAGTTGCTTGCCCATACGACGCGTGAATTCAGCCGCTTCTTGCGGATATTTCGCCGAGTAAGCCGCGAACGCCTTATCCCAGTCGGATTCGAAACGCGCGCCCGCTTCCTTCGCGTCCCACGCTGCGTAGACTTCCTGCGGAATCACAAACGGCTCCCACTTCCAGCCGATGGCCTCACGCGTGGCCGCAATTTCCTTGTCGCCGAGCGGCGCGCCGTGCGAGTCGTGGCTGCCGGCTTTGGTCGGCGCACCTTCGCCGATTACGGTCTTGCAGCAGATCAGCGTGGGTTTGTCCGATTGCTTGGCCTTCTTGATGGCGGCGTCGACTGCGTCGACATCGTGGCCGACCACGTTCGGAATCACGTTCCAGCCGTATGCTTCAAAGCGCTTCGGCGTGTCGTCGTGGAACCAGTGCACCACTTCGCCGTCGATGGAGATGCCGTTGTCGTCGTAGAACGCGATCAGCTTGTTCAGCTTCAGCACGCCCGCGAGCGAAGACGCTTCATGCGAAATGCCTTCCATCAGGCAGCCGTCGCCGACGAACACATACGTGTGGTGGTCGACGATCTTCGCGTCGGGCTTGTTGAATTCGGTGGCGAGCAGCGACTCCGCGAGCGCCATGCCGACCGCGTTCGCCAGACCCTGGCCGAGCGGGCCGGTGGTCGTTTCGACGCCCGGCGTAATGCCGTATTCCGGGTGGCCCGGCGTCTTCGAATGCATCTGGCGGAAGTTCTTCAGTTCGCTGATCGGCAGGTCGTAGCCGGTCAGGTGAAGCAGCGAGTACAGCAGCATCGAACCGTGGCCGTTCGACAGAACGAAGCGGTCGCGGTCCGCCCATTGCGGGTTCTTTGGATTGTGGCGCAGATGGCGCGACCACAGGGCCACGCCGATTTCGGCCATGCCCATTGGCATGCCGGGGTGCCCGGAATTCGCTTGTTGAACGGCGTCCATGGACAGCGCGCGGATTGCGTTGGCCATCAAGGAAGTGGGTGCGGGAGACGGGGTCGTCATGTCGAGTCCGGAGACAGAGTCAGAAAGCGGTGC
Organism: Paraburkholderia sp. 22098; assembly: GCF_052045935.1. Classification (NCBI taxonomy): domain Bacteria; kingdom Pseudomonadati; phylum Pseudomonadota; class Betaproteobacteria; order Burkholderiales; family Burkholderiaceae; genus Paraburkholderia; species Paraburkholderia sp. 22098. The sequence continues at coordinate 453,313 of NZ_JBQEPV010000003.1, forward strand.
GCGCTTGAGGCCCGGAAGCTCGGCGGCCAGTCCGCTTCGGCGCACGGTGCGGCGCCGGAAGACGCGAAACGGGCAGAGCAAACGGACAAGGCTGAAAGCGTGCCATTCTAACAGAACGTTGTCTCCCTCCCTGTGCGCAAAGCCGCATGGCGGGCGCCGCCCGGTGCCTCCAAAGAGCCGCTGATTCGTTCCGCATCGTGGGGCGCGCACGAGACCGTGCGGCGCGCCGCCCTTACAATCGGGCAGCGGAAACCAACCCGTTCACACTGGGCAAACCATCTTGAGCGCTACTTTGCTGTTCCACCCGAGTCCGGACGCTGTCTACGGATTTCCGGACGCGTCGCTGATTGCACGAGTCGATTCGCCGTATCAGCGCATCGAGGTGTGGGACACGCGCCAGCTCGGCCGGATCTTCACGCTCGATGGCCGTCCCATGACGTCCACCGGCGACGAGTTCATCTATCACGAGTGCATGGTGCATCCGGCGGCGTTGGCGCATCCGGCACCGAAAGCCGCGCTGGTTCTAGGTGGAGGCGACGGGGGCGCCGCGCGGCAACTGCTGGCGCATCCGGGCATCGAAAGGATCGTCGTCGCCGAACTCGACGAACAGGTGGTTCGCCTGACCCGCGAGCACATGCCCGAAGTACACGGCGGCGCATTCAACGATCCACGCGTCGAACTCGTGATCGGCGATGCGGCGCATTTCGTGACCGCGGCCGCGCAGTCCCGGTCTGCGCAGTTCGATCTGGTCGTATTCGATCTGACGCCGCCGGACTCGCCAGCGGCCGGCCTGTACACGACCGCCTTCTACAGTCAGCTCAAGCGGGTGATGAGCGCGAACGCCGTGTTGTCCGTCCATCTGGGCTCGCCCTATTTCCACGCCGAACGCATTGCCGGCCTGCTGGGCGATCTGCGCAGCGTGTTCGCGGTGGTGCGCACCATGAACACGTTCGTCCCGCTATACGGCTCGTTGTGGATGATGGCGACCGCCAGCGACACGCTCGATCCTGCCGCGCTGACGGCGGAGATCGTGGCCGAGCGCCTCGCCGTGCGAGGAATCGACGCACGGAAGCACTACAGCCCTGCCGCGCATGCCGGACTCTTTACGGCATCGCCGTCGGTGCAAGATAAACTAGGTCAATTCTTAAAGCCGGCACACTGACGCACGGGCAAAATGCACGGCTTCGCCGGATTGCGCTATCTCTTTGCCGATACGCAACCCGTTGCCGGCGGCCCGGCATGCGCCTAATAACCCTAGATCTGGAGAACCCCATGACCGCCTCCCGCCCAGCCGGTGTGCCCTGGTTGACCCCCTATCTGACGGTACGGGACGCGCGAACCGCGAGTGCCTTTTATACCGCGGCATTCGGCTTCGAATTGCGGGATAGCGTGCAGGACGACGGCGTCGTCATGCATGTCGAAATGACCTATCAAGGTCAGTTGATCGTGATGTTCGCGCCGGAAGGCGCGTTCGGCTCCACCGCAAAAACACCCCGCAGCGCGGGCGCGATCGCGCCGCAATCATTCTATGTCTACGTCGACGATGTCGACACGGTTTACGCTCGGGCGCTTGCCGCCGGCGCCAAATCGTTGAGCGAGCCACAGGACCAGTTCTGGGGCGACCGCTTCGCCCAGGTCGAGGATCTGGACGGCTACCGTTGGGCGCTCGCTCGCCACCTTTCGTGAACTAATGAGTATTTTTCTGATGCCTCGCTTCTTCGTCGGTACGCCTCTTTCGCCCGACGACATCATGCAACTTCCCGATGACGTCGTACGGCACGTCCTCGTGCTGCGCTTGCAGACCGGTGACTCCATTGTGCTTTTCAACGGTGAGGGCGGCGAATACAGCGCCGAACTCGTCGCGATCGAACGCCGCACGGTCACCGTGAAGGTCGGCGAATTCCGCAATATCGAAGTCGAGCCGCCGTATCGGCTCACGCTCGCTCAGGGCATAGCAAGCGGCGACAAGATGGACTGGCTGATCGAAAAAGCCGTCGAACTCGGCGCCTCGAGCTTCGTGCCGTTGACCACCACGCGCAGCGTCGTGCGTCTGAACGGCGATCGTGCGCTTCGGCGGCATGCGCACTGGGAAGGCATCGTGCGGGCGTCGTGTGAGCAATGCGGACGCAACCGCCTGCCGACAGTCATGCCGGTACGTGAAATCGCCACATGGCTCGCCGCAATGCCGCGCGTTCCCGCAGAAGACGAACTGCGCATTCTGTTGTCGCCACGCGCCAGCATCCATTTTTCAGCGCTGCCCACGATTCCGCCGAAGGGGCCTGTCACCGTGCTGGTCGGCCCCGAAGGCGGCTTTTCCGCCGCGGAAGAAGCCGCCGCGACGGACCACGGATTTCAGGCGGTCGGGCTCGGACCGCGCGTCTTGCGCACCGAGACCGCTGGCATGGCGGTTCTGTCCGCACTCGCGGCTGCGTGGGGCGGCTGGTGAGGTGATGAATTAATTGGTGCTTGTGGGCTCTATGGCGTAGGCAGCCGCAACGGCAGTGATCGAAGCGGACGCCGGCGCGACCGGCACAAGCGCCACCAGTGCCACTGGCACCGGGCTCAAGCCCAATCCGCCAAAAGCAAAGGCCCGCCAGTTGGCGGGCCTTTGCGATTCCGGCTGTGGCCGAACTCAGAAGTCCGGTTCAAAGCATTCAGGCGAACGAATAAAAGACGCGGAACGCAACCTTGCGCTCGGCCCAGAATTCGGCCGCTTCGCGAAACACGTCGAGCAGCGTCTCTCGCCCTTCCTTGTCGAATTTCTGCGCGACGGGCAATTGCTCGAGCACGATCACGAAGCCAGGCTGGGCACCGGCCTTGTGGACCAGGTCGGTCAGGCAATCGTAGAGCGCGTCATAATTCTTGCCGAAATGTTTCGGAAACAGGAACGATGTAGCGATGGTTTCCAGGACTTCCTGCTTGGACTGCGCGTTTGCGCAATACGCGTAGAGAAAGTGCTGTCCGAGTCGATTCGCCTCGTCGGCGAGATCCTGAACGCGAAACGCGCGGATCGACTGTACGATGTTCGGTCGTACGGTCTTGAAAAGACTCATGGGCTCCTCGTTCGATGAAACCACACTGTCAGCTTCGCTCCGGTTCTCACGGCCCTGCTCGCCGGCGCGCATCTTCATGACGCGCTGGAAAAGATTGCCGTCGCCGGCCGCGAAAAGATCCGTCGCGACTCCGGTGTCGTGCGCGTAGACGTTGTCGCTCATGCCGTTCATCCCGATGTCATTCAACAATACGATTAAAACTGGTGTAATGGTCGTCCGAGTAGTAACAATTGTCGGTGCGCTTCAGCGGACCTCCGCAGACGATGCGACGCGCCCCGCGACTACGTGAACGAGGCGTGGGAACGGTGTATTCGTGGTAAAAGCCGCGCCGGTTGGGCGGCAGCAACCGTTCGCGGTTGCCGAACACGACGCCGTCCTTTTCATACGGGTAAGGCCCGCCAGCGGCAATCAAGTTCAATGTATTGACCGCTTCGCGGGGCAACTGCGCCGCCGCAATGGTGCCTTGGCCCTGTGCATTCGTGCCGGCGGGTGCCGGGTAATTGCGCGCGATGGCGTGAGGCACGGGGCCGCAGAAAACGCACAGCGCAATAGCACTGATCAGCACGCCCTTGATGCGCTGCCATCTGCGTGCCATTACCAAGTTTCCCGGCTGTTAGATCACGAGTTTTACGACCATGAAAGTCGTAAGGGTATCGCTAATGGTCCCCGGAATCAACGTTCGCCGGAGTCGCAAAATGATCCGATTCGACGTGAAAGCCCCACCAGCAGTGCTTTGACGACTTTTGACACAAAATTTATCCAATGCGCGCTAACATTAGCTCAACCAAGCAAAAGACGCGGCAACACCGGCTTTTCCACACGGAATGCCGGGCGCTGAGTTCTTGCAAGGAAGTCTGTTGTTTGCCGTTTTGGGCGGCTATCCCCTGTTCGCCCTAAGGCGTGCCCGTTGCGGGCACGCCTTTTTTTTCGTTGGACGAGGCCGACAGGAGCCGCCGGCAAGTTTCTCCGCCAACTACGCCGACGGAAGCCGGCGCAGGTCAGCGTAGACGGACCCTCAGCGGGCCGCGATCACATCCGCAACCAGCAGCGCCGTCATGTTGACGATGCGTCGAACCGTCGCGGAGGCCGTCAGCACGTGCACGGGCTTTGCCGCGCCCAGCAGCATCGGGCCAATGGCGATGTTGTTGCCCGCCGCCGTCTTCAGCAGGTTGTACGAGATGTTGGCGGCGTCGATGTTCGGCAGCACCAGCAGGTTGGCATCGCCTTCCAGCGTCGAGTCGGGCAGCACTTCACGGCGCAGATTCGCGTCGAGCGCGACGTCGCCGTGCATTTCACCATCAACCTGCAATTCGGGCGCGCGTTCTTGCAGGATCGCGAGCGTATCGCGCATTTTCTGCGCGGTCGGCGCATTGCTCGAACCGAAATTCGAGTGCGACACCAGCGCGACCTTCGGCTCGATGCCGAAGCGGCGCACTTCCTCGGCGGCCATGATCGTGATCTCGGCCAGCTGCTCCGGCGTCGGGTCCACGTTCACGTGCGTATCGACCAGGAAAATCTGGCGATTCGGCAGCACCAGCGCGTTCATCGCGGCATACACGGCGCAGCCTTCGCGCTTGCCGATCACCTGGTCGATAAAGTGCAGGTGGCGGTGCGTCGTGCTGATCGTGCCGCAGATCATGCCGTCCGCCTCGCCTTTTCTGACCAGCATCGCACCGATCAGTGTCGTGCGGCGGCGCATTTCGAGCTTGGCCATCTGCGCGGTGATGCCCTTGCGGGACATCATCTTGTAATACTCCTGCCAGAAGTCGCGATAACGCTCGTCATGGTCCGTATTGACGACCGTGTAATCCTGACCCGCGACGAGACGCAGACCGTAGCGCGCAATGCGCTGCTCGATCACGGCCGGGCGGCCAATCAGGATCGGCTTGGCCAGCTTTTCGTCGACGATGATCTGCATGGCGCGCAACACGCGCTCTTCTTCGCCTTCCGCGAACACAATGCGCTTCTTCTCCGGCTCGACGCCGCGCGCCAACTGGAAGATCGGCTTCATCGTCGTGCCGCTGTGATACACGAACTGCTGCAGATGCTGCTCGTATGCGTCCATGTCCTCGATCGGACGCTCGGCGACGCCCGAATCCATCGCGGCCTTCGCCACCGCGGGCGCGACTTTGACGATCAGACGCGGGTCGAACGGCTTCGGAATCAGGTATTCCGGACCGAACGAAAGATCCTGAATGCCGTAAGCCGTCGCGACGATGTCGCTCTGCTCCTGGCGCGCCAGTTCGGCAATCGCATTGACCGCGGCGATTTCCATTTCCCGCGTGACCGTGGTCGCGCCCGCGTCCAGTGCGCCGCGGAACAGGAACGGGAACACCAGCACGTTGTTCACCTGGTTCGGATAGTCGGTGCGGCCCGTGCACAGCACGGCGTCCGGACGCACTTCGAGCGCCAGTTCCGGCAGGATTTCGGGCGTCGGGTTAGCGAGCGCCAGAATCAGCGGCCGTTCTGCCATCTGCTTGACCATCTCCTGCTTGAGCACGCCGCCCGCAGACAGGCCGAGGAACACGTCTGCGCCGCCGATTGCCTCTGCGAGCGTGCGTGCCTCGGTGTCACGCGCGAAGCGTTCCTTGTCCGGGTCCATCAGTTCGACGCGGCCCTTGTAGACCACGCCGGCCAGATCCGTGACCGTGATGTTTTCGAGCGGCAGCCCGATATCGACCAGCAGATCCAGACAGGCCAGCGCCGCTGCGCCCGCGCCGGAGGAGACCAGCTTGACGTCCTTGATGTCCTTGCCGACGACCTTCAAGCCGTTCGTGATCGCCGCCGCAACGACGATGGCCGTGCCGTGCTGATCGTCGTGGAAGACCGGAATCTTCATGCGCTTGCGACATTCGCGTTCCACGATAAAGCAGTCCGGCGCCTTGATGTCTTCGAGATTGATACCGCCGAAAGTCGGCTCGAGCGCCGCAATCACGTCGACGAGCTTGTGCGGATCGGACTCGTTCAACTCGATATCGAACACGTCGATGCCGGCGAACTTTTTGAACAGCACCGCCTTACCTTCCATGACCGGCTTGGATGCGAGCGGGCCGATATTGCCCAGGCCGAGCACCGCCGTGCCGTTCGTCACGACGCCGACCAGGTTGCTGCGCGCCGTGAAGCGCGCGGCATTCAGCGGGTTCTCGACGATTTCTTCACACGCGAACGCGACACCTGGCGAGTACGCCAGCGCGAGGTCGCGCTGGTTGATCATCTGCTTGGTGGGGGCGATTGCGATCTTCCCGGGGGTCGGAAATTCGTGGTAATCGAGGGCGGCTTCGCGGAGTTTGCTATTGACGGGAGTCGACATAAGGCGGGCTTCGAAGTGCGGATTAGAATAGATGTTCGACGGCATTGTAGCCCCAATTGCCGGCCCGATTCCTTCAATACGGGTACAACTGCCGAGACTGAAACGTAGCGAAAGGCAGTCGTCCCTTCACTTTTCCTCACAATGCTTTCAGAGTTTTCGCTGATTGAACGTTTCTTCGCGCGCCGCGCAGCGGGCGAGGCGTCGGCGGCCCCGAGCGGTTCGCTCGGCATCGGTGACGACTGCGCGCTGCTCGCGCCGCGCGCGGGCGAAATGCTGGCGATTTCGACAGACATGCTCGTGGAAGGCCGCCACTTCTTCGCGGATGTCGATCCCGAGGCGCTCGGTCACAAGGCGCTCGCCGTCAATCTGTCGGACCTGGCCGCGATGGGCGCGCAACCGCAGGCGTTCACGCTTGCGTTCTCCTTGCCCAGGGCCGATGAAACGTGGCTCGCCGCATTTAGCGAAGGACTCTTCGCGCTCGCCGAACGGCATGGCTGCGCGCTGATCGGCGGCGACACGACCGGCGGCCCGCTGAACCTGTGCATCACCGTGTTCGGCAGCGTGCCGCCGCACGCCGCGCTGCGCCGCGACGCCGCTCGGGCAGGCGACGACATCTGGGTGTCGGGCACCCTCGGCGACGCGCGCGCAGGCCTCGGCATCCAGCGCGGCGAGTGGACCGCCGATGCCGACGACGCCGCGGCGTTTCGCCGCGCGCTCGAACGCCCGGAGCCGCGCGTCGCGCTCGGGTTGGCGCTGCGCGGCGTCGCCCATGCGGCGCTGGATATCTCGGATGGGCTCGCCGGCGACCTGAAGCACATTCTCGATCGTTCGAAGATGCGGGCCACCGTCGACGCCGACGCAGTGCCGCGTTCGTCCGCACTGCGCAGGCTGCCGCTCGACACGCAGCGGCGCTGCACGCTCGCGGGCGGCGACGACTACGAGTTGTGCTTTACCGCGCCGCCGGCCGCGCGCGACGCCGTTCAGGCCGCCGGCCACAAGGCGGGCGTGCCCGTCACGCGCATCGGTACAATAAGCGCTCTCCAAACGGCGGCCGACCGCCCGGCGATCGACTGGCGCGACTCTGCCGGCGCGCCGCTCTCCCTGACGTTGCAAGGCTTCGACCACTTTCATGCAGACTGATCGCCCGCTCACGCCCGCCGACAATCTTGTCGGCGGTCAGCCGCCCAAGCCGCAGCGCCCTCAGCCGCGCCGCGCGACCGCGCGCTTCATGCTGTCGCACCCGCTGCACATTCTGTCGCTCGGTTTCGGCAGCGGCTTGTCGCCCATCGCGCCCGGCACAATCGGCACGTTGTTCGCGTGGGCCTCGTTTGCCGTGTTCAGCCGCTATCTGACCGTGATCGAGTGGGGCGTGCTGATCGGCGTCGGCTTCGTGGGCGGCATTGCGATTTGCGGCTTTACCGCCAGGAAACTCGGCACTGACGACCCATCGCCGGTCGTGTGGGACGAAATCGTCGCCTTCTGGCTCGTGCTGCTGATGGTCACGCCGGTCACGCTGACAGGCCAGTTCTGGGCGTTCATCGTGTTCCGCTTTTTCGACATGGTGAAGCCGCCGCCCATCAGCTATTTCGATCGCCGGCTGAAAGGCGGTTTTGGCATCATGTTCGACGACCTCGTTGCCGCGTTTTTCACCTTGCTCGTGATTGCGCTCTGGCGCATGTCCGTTTAACCGCTCCGCCCCGTTCCGGATTGACGCCATGCCTACCGATTCCGTCGTTCACCAGCTCGCGATCCGCGTGAGCAACCGCCTGCGCGACGAGCGTCTGATGCTCGTCACTGCCGAGTCGTGCACGGGCGGCATGGTCGCGACCGCGATCACCGACATCTCAGGCAGCAGCGGCTGGTTCGAGCGCGGCTTCGTCACGTATTCGAATCAGGCCAAGAGTGAAATGATCGGCGTGCCCGCGGACATGATCGACAAGTACGGCGCGGTCAGCGAGCAGGTGGCGCGCGCGATGGCGGAAGGCGCGCTGCGCAACAGCCGCGCCCAGGTATCGTTGTCGATCACGGGCGTCGCCGGGCCGGGCGGCGGCACGGAGACCAAGCCGGTCGGCATGGTGTCGTTCGGCTGGAGCAACCGGCTGCATACGTCGGTCGAGACGAAGATTTTCAAGGGCGACCGCGAACAGATTCGCGTGCAGGCTGCAGCGCACGCGCTGCGCGGCGTGCTCGCGCTGCTCGACGAGCGCGAACATTGAGTTTGGTTGAAGGCGGGAAGACGATGTCCGATTCGCACGCAGCCAGAGACGAACTGATCCGTCGCTTCGATCTGAAGCCGCATCCGGAAGGCGGATTTTTCAGCGAGACCTACCGGTCGGCGGAGCGCGTGAGCCGCGCGGGCGGGTCGGCCGAAACGCGTTCGGCGTCGACGGCGATCTACTATCTGTTATGCGATGGTGCGCATTCGGCGTGGCACCGGATCAAGTCCGACGAGGTCTGGCATTTCTATGCGGGCGAACCGCTGCACGTTCACGTGCTTGACGAGTCGGGCGCCCTCGTTACACATCGGCTCGGCAACGCGTTGACTCATCGCGGCACGGTGTTTCAGGCTGTGGTGCCCGCCGGTTTGTGGTTCGCCGCCGAATGCGCGGATCCGGCGACGTTCGCGCTCGTGGGCTGCACGGTAGCGCCCGGTTTCGAGTTCAGTGAATTCGAACTTGCGGATGTGGATGCGTTGAAAGCGCAATACCCGCAGCATGCCGCGCACATCGAGCGGCTTGGGCCGGCTGCGGACTAAGCCAGCCCATGCACCAACTCACTCCGCGATTCAACGGAATGCGTTGATCCGGTCGCGCGTCTCCATGGCGGCCTTCGCTGCCGCTTGAGCGAAATCCTCGCCCTTGCCTGCGTAGATGATCGCGCGCGACGAGTTGATCAGCATGCCCGTGCCGTTGGCGGTGCGGCCCGCGTTCACGGTCGCCTGCACGTCGCCGCCCTGCGCGCCGATGCCGGGAATCAGCAGTGGCATATCGCCGACAATTCCGCGCACCACTTCGATTTCCTTCGGGAAAGTCGCGCCGACCACGAGAGCCAACTGACCGCTCGCATTCCACTTTTCCGCCGCCAGTTGCGCGACGACCTGATACAGCGGACGGCCCCCCGTTTCCAGGAATTGCAGGTCGGAGCCGCCCGCGTTCGACGTGCGGCACAGTACGATCACGCCTTTGCCTTCATGCTGCAAATACGGCTCGATCGAATCGAAGCCCATGTACGGATTCACCGTCACTGCGTCCGCCTGGTAGCGTTCGAACGCCTCACGCGCATATTGCTCCGCAGTGCTGCCGATGTCGCCGCGCTTCGCGTCGAGAATGACCGGCAAGCCCGGATGATGTGCGTGAATGTGCGCGATCAGCTGCTCGAGCTGGTCTTCCGCGCGATGCGCCGCGAAGTAGGCGATTTGCGGTTTGAACGACGACGCGTACGGTGCAGTCGCGTCGACGATCTCGCGGCAGAAGTCGAAGATCGCGTCGGCGCGACCGGCGAGCGCGCCCGGAAACTTGCTGGGCTCCGGATCGAGGCCGACGCACAGCAGCGAGTTCGTGCGCTGCCACGCGTCGTTGAGTGTCTGGATGAAGTTGGACATGGTGAGTCTCGCGGCGAGCCGGTAGTCGGAAGAGGCGCGTATTTTACCTGTCCGGCGTGGGCGGCGCGGCTCGCCTCGCTTCACTCGCTTCACTGTCCATCGCTCCGTCCAGCGCGAGCCCTTCGAGACTTCGCGAGCGACCGGACCGCGCTCTATTGCCGACGCCGCGATCCTCGCGCGCCCGGCATCGAACGCAAACCGGTACGTTCAACGGTAAAGCGGAACGTCCGCACGAGTTGCTCGCCACACCCAAGCAACGTCATGCCGTTTTCGCATGCGCCGCCGGCAAGATTCATCGCGTTGATCGGATGATCGACGGGCTCGAAGCAGAAGAAATCCTCGCCAGGAGGCGTGTACAGCACGTAGTAATCGGTGTCGGCGGCAATGTTCAGCGACAGCCGGCGCTTGGGCCACACCACGGCCGCCTGCCCGCTCCACCCAGTGAATGCATGATTGACGATGGTTTCCGGCAGCGGATAAGCGACGCCGAACTGCCACGCCGGCGGCGCCTGCACGTGGCGGACCGGCAGCCAGTCGTCGCCGGCGAGCCATAGACCGCCTGCCGCAGCCGACAGTTCGGTGTCGGCGTCGCGCACGAAAAACGGATGCACGCCGAGCCCAAAAGGCAACGCCTCGCGGCCCGCGTTCTCGATTTCGAGCGTGATGACGAGCGACGGGCCGTCCAGCTTGTAGGTCTGAGCCGCGCGAAACGCGTACGGCTTGCCGTCACGGCGATCGAGCGTCAGCCGCACATTCTCCCGGTCTGAATCGACGACATGCCACGCCGACTGCCAGCCGTCGCCGTGAATTGGAAACGGCTCGTCCGCGCGATTGCACGCCACGTCGACGCGCCGCCCTGCGAAATTGAAGTGCCCGCCGCCGATACGGTTCGAATACGGCAGCAGCGGATAACAGGCGAGTTCGTTCGGTTGCGTGTCGGCGGCAACATGGCGGCAGCGACGGAAAATCGGCGTGAGCGCGCCGTCGTCGCGCCAGTCGAAGCGCGTGATTCCGCCACCCAGCGTTGGCGCAACGTCGAGACGCAAATGCGCATTGGCGAGCGTAATGCACGCGACGTCGCCGGCCGAGGTCTCACCGACCGCTACCGCCGACGTGCTCGGCCCCGGCAACACCGGATTGGCCGCCGCCGCGAGTCGCGAGCGCCGGCTCTGAGCACTTTGTGATGTTTGGGACGAGGCGGAAACAGGATTCGCAACAGTCATATCTGCTCCTTCGAGAGGCTGGGACGTTGCCGTCTTGGCTGACGGGTGCTGTCGGGCGATTTTCTTGAACAGGTCGCCTCTGGTCCAAACTGCTTGCTGCCGTTTTGCGCGGAATGCCCGGTTGTTGCTGGTTTCTGTCAAGCACGGCTCGACTGCAGCCGCGCGCTTCCGGTCACTGCATCGACTGCGAAGCTGCGTCATTCTGCGCTACGCTGGCGCGCCCTGGAACACCGGCTCCGGCAAACCGCGCCGCGCAGGTGTCGCGATAAACACGCCGCCCGCCCGCAAATCGCCGGCGAGCGCCGCTGCGTCGAGACCGACGCGCGCACTCGTGATGTACAGCGTGCCCAGTTGCGCGCCGCCGAGCGCGACGCAACTCGGCTGCGCCGTGGGCACTTCCACGCGCTCCGTTTCGACACCGTCGGCGCCGTAACGCACGACGCGTCTGCCGCCCCATTGCGCGTTCCACAAGCCGCCATCGCGATCGACAGTCGAGCCGTCGGGCTCGCCAGTGGCGTCGGCGAGGCGCACGAACAGCCGGTCGTTGGCGATGCCGCCGTCCGCACGATAGTCGCACGCGCGGATCTCACGCGTGGGCGAGTCGCAGAAATACATCGTCGCGCCGTCGGGACTGAACGCGATGCTGTTGGAAATGGCCGGCGCGGGCAGCGGCAGACGCACCAGCGACAGGTCGTGATTGAGCCGGTAGAACCCGCCGATCGCCTGCAACGGCGAGCCTTCGTCTTTCGTCCCGAACACGAAACGGCCTTGACGATCGCAGCGGCCGTCGTTCACCCGCGTGTTCATGCCCGCTTCCACATCGACGATGTGCCGCGTCTGTCCCGTCGCAATGTCGAAAAAGGCCAGCTGCGAGGCAAGGCCAAGCAACAGGTAATGCGGATCGGCACACAGCGCGAACGTGGCGAGACGCTCGGGCATCGGCCAGAAAGTGCTGCGGCCGTCGCTCGGGTCGTAGCGCCACAAACGCGCGCCTTCGATATCCGTCCAGTAGAAGCGGCCGGTTCTCGCGCACCATGTCGCGCCTTCGCCCAACGTGCACTTGGTGTCGAGCAGCAGCGCCGCGCTTTTCGCAGGTTGCGCACCGGCGTGTGAGCGCGCGCTTGCCGTCATGCCCAGCCTCCGTCCACGACGATGTCCTGCGCGGTGATCATTCTGCTGTCGTCGGCGGCGAGGAACAGCGCCATGCGGGCGAGGTCGTCCGGCATGAGTTCCGCGTCGATGCACTGCCCTTCCTTGATCGCACGGCGGCCCGCGTCGTCGAGCCACAGGCGTTTCTGCTTTTCCGTCATCACCCAGCCCGGCACCAGCGTGTTCACGCGAATGTTGAAGTGCCCCAGGTCACGCGCGAGACCGCGGGTCAAACCCTGCACCGCCGATTTCGACATCACGTACACCGGATAACCGCCGTTCTTCAACATCCAGCTAATCGAGCCGAGATTGATGATCGAACCGCTGTTCGCCGCTTTCATGTCTTCCATCACCGCTTGCGCGGCAAAGAACTGGTGACGGATGTTCACCGCGATGCCCGCGTCGAACGATTCGCGCGTGACTTCGCCAATCGTGTGACGCTTGTCGTTCGCTGCATTGTTCACGAGCGCCTGGATTGGGCCGAGGGCGGCTTTCACGTCGGCAATCGCTTTTTGCAGCGCGTCGACGTCGGTCAGATCGCAGGGCAGGAAAAGCGGCTTGTGCTTCGAGTCGCCGAGTTCGTCCGCCAGCGCTTCGCCCGCGGTTGCGTCGATATCGAAGAACGCAACGCGCGCGCCTTGCGCCGCGAAATGCTCGACAAACGATGCGCCGATTCCGGTCGCGCCGCCCGTAATCAACACCGTGCGGTCCACAAGACTAGGGTAGCGCGCGAATGCGCTGTTCGCGAGACGCTCGTTTGCATTGGCCGGAGACGACATCGTTCGATTCCTTTTAGAGCGAGATGATTAAGCCGGGATTAGTCGCGCGAACCGCGGTTCTTCAACTGGTCGAGCAGCACGGCGGCGAGCAGGATCGCGCCACGCACGAGGTACTGATAGAACGCGTCGATGTTCATCAGGTTCATCACGTTCTCGACGGTGCCCATGATCAGCACGCCGATCACGACGCCGGAGATCGTCGCACGGCCGCCGAGCAGCGACACGCCGCCGAGCACGCACGCCGAGATCACGTTCAGTTCGAAGCCTTGCGCGGCATTCGGCTGTCCCGACGTGATCCGCGACGCCAGGATCACACCTGCGAGCGCGGTGACGGCGCCCTGAATCAGGAAGATGTACACGCGCGTGCGCTCGACGTTGATACCCGCGAGCCGCGACGCTTCCGGATTGCCGCCGATGGCAAGCGTGTTGCGGCCATACACGGTCTGATTCAGCATCACGCCGAACACGATGAAGCACAGCAGCGTGACCCAGATCGGCAGCGACACGCCGAAGAAGCTCAAGCCGCCCAGCGCAATGAACGTATCCGACGACACACCCACCGCCTGACCGTGCGACACGATAAAGCCGAGGCCACGCACGATTTCCATCGTTGCGAGCGTGGTGATCAGTGCGTTGATGCGCAGATACGCGATCACCGCGCCGTTGACAAAGCCGATCACCGCGCCGGCCGCCACTGCGGCAACGATCGCGATAAACGTATTATCGGTCGCGTTGAGCACCATCGCGCACAACACGCCGGCAAACGCGACGGTCGATCCGATCGACAAGTCGAAATCTCGCGACGCGAGACAGAACATCATCGTGCACGCGACCATGCCGATCTGCGAAATGGACAGCGCGAGGCCGAGCATGTTCTCGATCGAGAAGAAGTGGTCGACGGTCAGCGACATCGTCACGAACATCACCACGAAGATCAGGATCAGGCTGTACTCGGTGATTTGCTGCCACCACTTCGCCTTGTCGCTCGTCTGCGGGATCAGCGCCTCAGCCGCGCTCTTGGCGGCCTGTTGCGCGAGGTTTTCTCTAGCTTGCATGATGAAGACTCCTCCCGTTCCCCACGGGTTGCCGGACTTTCGTCCAATGATGTTCAGGCCGCCTGTTGAGCGGCGGTTCCGGTTGCGGGCAGTGCGGTCGAGCTTTGCGGCAATGCGAGGCTCAACACCGCTTGTTCCGTTGCATCCTTGCGCGACAGTTCGCCGGCAATGCGGCCCTGGCGCATCACGACGATGCGGTCGGACACGCCCAGCACTTCGGGCAGTTCCGACGAAATCATCACGATCGCGCAGCCGCGTTCCGCAAGCTGGTAAATCACGTTATAAATTTCGTGCTTCGCGCCCACGTCGATGCCGCGAGTCGGTTCGTCCAGAATCACGACCTTCAGATCGGGTTCGGCGAGCCAGCGCGACAGAATCGCCTTCTGCTGATTGCCGCCCGAAAGAAAGCGGATCTTCTGGCGGCGGCTCGGCGTCTTGATCTTCAGCAGCTTGATGAAGCGGTCCGCGGTTTCCGCTTCCTTCTTGCGATCGAGGAAGATGCCCGCGCGCAGATAGTGACGGCGGCAACTGATGTTGATGTTCTCCGACACCGTCGCCATCGCGACAATGCCTTCTTCCTTGCGATCTTCCGGACACAGTACGATGCCGTGGCGAATCGCTTCGCCGGCGCTTTTCACTCGAATGGTCTTGCCGTCGAGCACCAGTTCGCCGCCCTTCTTATGCTCCGTGCCGTAGACGAGATGCATCAGTTCGCTGCGGCCTGCGCCCACCAGACCGAAGAAGCCGACAATTTCGCCGCGCCGCACTTCGAAGCTGGCCGGCTGCGAAAGCGCATGGCCTTCGATCGCCTTCGCCGCGAAACGCACTTCGCCGAGCGGCCGCTCCGAATAGTTATAAATATCCGAGATCTCACGCCCGACCATTTCGCTGACGATGGTGTCGCGCGACACGCCTTCGAGCGTCGGATGCGAAGCGATCTTGCGACCGTCACGGAAAATCGTGCACGCGTCGCAGAGTTCGTAAATTTCGTCCATGCGATGCGAGATGTAGATCATCGCGCGGTTGTCGGCGCGCAGATCGCGCACCAGCTTGAACAGCACTTCAGTTTCGCGATGCGACAGCGAACTGGTCGGTTCGTCGAGCGCGATCACGCGAGCGTTGCGCAGCAATGCCTTGC
Organism: Paraburkholderia sp. 22098; assembly: GCF_052045935.1. NCBI lineage: Bacteria > Pseudomonadati > Pseudomonadota > Betaproteobacteria > Burkholderiales > Burkholderiaceae > Paraburkholderia > Paraburkholderia sp. 22098. The sequence goes on from NZ_JBQEPV010000003.1 coordinate 468,621, forward strand.
AGATTTCGACCATCTGCCGTTGCGCGATGGAGAGCTTGCGCAGCTTCGCGTTCGGATCGAGCGCGACGCCCATTGCTTCAAGGCGCTCACGCACGAAGCGCTTCGCATCGCGCTTGTTGACCCAGCCGAACGAATTCGGCAACTGGCCGAGCAGCAGATTTTCCGCGACGGTCAGATCGGGCACGTACTGCAATTCCTGGTGAATCACCGCGATACCCGCCGCGATCGACGAAGCCGCGCTCGTAAAGCGCACTTCCTTTCCGTCGATCATCACGCGGCCCGAGTCGGGCTGATATTCACCGCCGAGTATCTTCAGCAGGGTCGATTTCCCTGCGCCGTTTTCGCCCATCAGGCCGTGCACCTGGCCGACGTTGACGTCGAAGGACACACCGTCGAGCGCGCGCACGCCTGGAAAGACTTTGCCGATATTGTCAAAACGTAGCGTCGCTGACACTTCGCCTCCTCGCTGTTTCATCTCGACCGCGCCTCGCTGGGTGTCGTAGTTCGACACCTGCAACGCACGGCCTATGTCCTGTTGCTCATGTTCCGTTTCAGTTGCCGGCGCGCGCACCGTAAGCGACGCGCCGGCAATCCTTCATTGCAGCGCGCGTTACTTCGAAGCAAGCCCCATCTTCTCGCGCACTTCACCGACGTTCTCACGCGTGGCCAGCATGCCGGTCGTCAGCGTGAGCGGGGGCGGCGCCTTGCCTTGCGTGATCCAGTCGTACATCAGCGTCGCTGTTTCTTCGCCGTGGCGCTTCGGGCTGATGATGACCGTGCCGAAGAAGCCCGTCGGGTTCGGCTTCTTGAACTCGTTCAACGCCGAATCCGAACCGCCGATACCGATGCCGATCATGTTGTCGGCCTTGAAGCCGCGCCCTTCCGCTGCGCGGACCGCGCCGAGCACGCCTTCGTCGTTCAGCGCGTACGCGACCCAGTGCTTGAACTGCGGGTTCTTCGTCAGCGCAATGTTGGCGGCGTTGAACGCGTTTTCCGTGTCGGTCTTCGCTTGCGGCGCGGCGATCACGTTCGCTTTCGGGAAGCCGGCGGCGAGCAGCGCGTCGGTTGCGCCGCTCGTGCGGTCATGCGCGGTCGGCAGTTGTTCGTAGGTCACGTCGATTGCGCCCACGTCCTTCATGTCCCAGCCGCGCTTCTTGATTTCTGCAGCCAGACCGTCGCCGACCTGCTTGCCGATGTTGTACGCCGAGATGCCCATGTGCGGCACCGACGCGATCGGCTTGCCCGCGCCGTCGACCAGGCGGTCGTCCACCGTCATCATCTTCAGGCCGTCGGCTTTCGCTTTGGCGACGATGCCCGGTCCGAGCTTCACGTCAGGCGTGCAGATCACGAAGCCTTGCGCCTTCTGCGCCGACAGGTTGTCGATCGCGCTCATCACTTTCTCGCCCGACGGCGCGCCGATCTTCACCAGCGTGAAGCCCTTTTCCTTGGCGGCAATTTCGGCGAACTTCCACTCGTCCTGGAACCACGGTTCTTCCGGCTGCTTGACGAGGAAACCGATCTTGACCGGATCGGCGGCTTGCGCGACCGGTGCGTTGAAGACCACACCCGCCGCCGCTGCTGCCAGCGTGAGGAAAATTCTACGTTTCATGTTGCGTGTCTCCTGACTAATTGATAACGAGAAGGTATCGGCCGCGTCTTCTTGTACCGGTTGTGACACACGCGGCCAGCGCGTCGTCCGGTGAAACGGTGCTACGTTTTTCTGGTTCGCTTTGTACTGCGTTTCTTTTTTGCTTTGCTGCTTGTTTGTTGGCCGGTTGCTGCCCCGGTCGCCGGCTCAATCGTGATAAAGCACGGAGCGGCCGCCGTCGACGGTGATACACGTGGCGTTGATGAACGGCGCTTCATCCGATGCGAGAAACACCGCCGTCATCGCTACTTCTTCCGGGCGGCCGATGCGTTTCATCGGCTGCAAATCCATCGTCGCCTGCCGCGCGGCGGCCGGGTCCGGCTGTTCGTTCCACCAGTCATGCGTCAACTGGGTTTCGATGTAGCCAGGCGCGATTGCGTTGACCCGCACGTTGCGCGGCGCGTACTCGATGCCTAGCGCGCGCGTGAGGCCAATCACGCCGTGCTTCGCGACCGGATACGGAAAACACCCCGGAATGATCTTGAACGCATGCGTCGACGCGATGTTCAGGACGCTGCCCGCGCCGCGTTCGACCATCCCCGGTAACACTGCGCGGCAGCCGTTCCAGACGCCGTCGAGATCGACCGCAAAGCAGCGGCGCCAGTCGTCGTCGGTCATGGTCAGCGGGTCGCAAAACACGTTGATGCCCGCGTTGTTCACCAGCACGTCGAGCGGTCCCAGCGTTTTTTCCGCTTCGCTCACCGCGTGCTGGACCGAAGCCGACTGTGTGACGTCCGTATGCACCGCCAACACGCGCGCCCCGGTTTCCGAACTGATCTGTTGCGCCGTCTGCCGCGCCGTGTCGATGTCGAGTTCGGCAAGCGCCACCGCTGCGCCTTCGCGCGCAAACGCAAGGGCAATCGCCGCGCCGATGCCGCGCCCTGCGCCGGTGACTAATGCGACTTTGCTCGCCAGGCGTGTCATTTCTTCGCACCCGCGCGCGCAACGCGCAATCCGTTGATAAAGGCTTTCGCGTGCGAAGCCGTCACCGCCGCGCTCTGGCCCGGCTTATAGAGCGCAGAGCCGAGACCGAAGCCGTTCGCGCCGGCGCTCAGAAACGGTCCCATGTTGTCAGGTGCGATGCCGCCGACCGGCACGAGCGGCACCTGCGCCGCGATCACCGCGCGCCAGGCCTTCACCACATGGCAGCCGAGTTGTTCGGCCGGGAACATCTTCAATACGTCCGCGCCGTTTTTTAGCGCGATGAACGCTTCAGTCGGCGTGGCGACACCGGGCGCGCAGGCCATGCCTTGCGCTTTGGCGGCGACGACCACGTCCGGGTCGCTGTGCGGCATCACGATCAGTTTACCGCCGGCCGACTTCACGTCCTTGACGAAACTCGGATGCAACACCGTGCCCGCACCGACGATCGCATCGGCGGGCAGCGCCTTGCGGATTGCCGCAATGCTGTCGAACGGCTGCGGCGAATTCAGCGGCACTTCGACGATGCGAAAGCCGGCTTCGTACAGCGCCTGTCCGTGCTCCGCCGCATCGGCGGGCGTCACGCCGCGCATGATCGCGATCAGCGGACATGCCTCGAACGCCGCGATCAAACCCGCGTGCGGCATGTACGGAGCGGGCAGATTGATGTGAGGTTGCATGTCGGTTCCTTGTTTCGTGGATGGCGGCGCGCTGACTAACCGGCCTGCGCTGCATGGGCGGCCGGATTGACGAGCCCCGCCTGCGAAGCGACGCGCCACAGGCCGCGCTCGGTCGCCTGCTTGACGAGCTCGGCCTGCGTGCAGCCGAACCGCGCGAGCGCGACTCGATAGCGCTCGCACAACGCTTCGTTGCCGATCAGGCGCAGGCTCTGCCCCGCGAGCGAGCTTTGCTGCTGCTTCAGTACGGTTTCGAGGCCGGCCAGTTCATGCCCGATCAGCAGACCCGATAGATAGTCCGGCTGCTGCTCGGGCGAAAGTTGTCCTGTGAGACCGAGCGTGCGCGAACTGAAGACCGTCGCGAGCACGCCCGCCTGTCCCTTGTCGCGCGCGATGTTCACGCCGCGCAGAAACGCCTCGGAATCCGGACGGTCGGGCGTGACCATCGTGCGGCCGAGAATCGTGTGTTCGCGCAATGCGCCGAATACTTCGCCCGTCATGAACGTATGGAAACGTTCGATACGCCCGGCCTGCACCACCGCCCACTTCGCGTGCGTGCCGGGCAAGCCGATCAGCGCGCGATTGCTGCTGTCCGCGTCGCGGGAATCCTCGCTTAATGCGCCGAAGATCTGCGTTTCTTCGCCGCGCATCACGTTGGGCAGCTCGCCGCGTTGCAGCACGCCGGGGATGATATGCAGTGTCGCGCCGCAAGCCGCCTTCACGCGGACGATGCCCGCCGCGAGCGCATCCGCATTCGCGGGCGCATCGACGTAGGGCGCTTCGAGCCAGCCTTGCGCGCTGCCGACCATGCCCGCAGCAATGACGGGTGCGCCGGGCGCGGCTTTGAGCCAGGCGCCGCAGGCGTCCTCGAATGCGGCGTCGAAACCGCCCTGCTCCGCGCTGCGCGGCAGGTTCATGATGCCGGCCGTCGATGCGCGCGTCGCGAGCACCTTGCCGGACGCATCGTAAAGATACGCGCGCAGCGATGTGGTGCCCCAGTCGAGCGCGATCAGCGCTGCGTGACTGTTCGCTTCGGCGTTTGCTGGCGCGCCGGCCGCGGCGGTGCCGACCGCCACCTGCGCGTCCGACGGGGTGGGAGAACCCGCGTGTTTCATCGCTTGATCCTGCGGGTTGTGGGTTGCGGGGCTCGCCAGCCGAGTTCTTCGGAGATCGCGCGCGCTTCGCGCTGCACGACCGGAATCAGCTCGTCCATGCGCTCGAGCGACATATAAGGAATCGTGCTGGCCACCGACAGCGCCGCGACAATCGCGCCCGACGCATCGCGCACCGGGGCCGCGACGCAGCGAATCGACGCTTCGTTTTCCTCGAGGTCGAACGTGTAGCCGCCGGCGGCGTAGTTCGTCATGCGCTGCATGAAAGTCTGCGCGTCGGGACGGTTGTCGGGCTTAAAGGTAACGCTGGCGAGCGCGCGTCGCGATGCGTCGAATAGCGACTGCCAGTGCTCCGGCGTGAGATCGAGCATCATGGCCTTGCCGATACCGGTCGACGCCAGCGGCATCCGGTGACCGACGCGTGAGCGCATCTCGAGTCCGCGCGTGCCGGGAATCTTGTCGATGTAGAGCACGTCGTCGCCATCGCGCACGCCGAGGTGAATTGTGTCGAGCGTCTGTTCCGCGAGCGATTCGAGATGCGGACGAGCGACCGCGGTGAGCGGCATCTGTTCGAGCGCAATGGTGCCCAGTTCGATCAGCTTGGGGCCGAGCAGATAACCGCCTTGCACCTGGCGCAGGTAGCGCGCCTGCACGAGGCTGCTGACCAGCCGATGCGTGGTGCTGCGCGTCGTGCCGAGCGCAGCGCCGAAGGTGCGCAGATCGCGCACACCGGCGGCGGCGGCTTCGAGAATCGCGAGGCCGCGCAGAAGCGTCTGCGTGCCGGCCTGTTGCGGCGTGATGTCGAGCAGCGTGCTCGGCAACGCAATTCCATTGACCACGGCGGCGGGCTGAGGCGTGGCGCGTGGCGCTTTGGCTGCGGGCGCCGTGTGCGGCGTGGCGCTAGACGCGTCATGGTCGGCGTGTGGCGCCAGTTCGGCTTCGGTTGCGCTTTCGGCGTGGTTGGGCATCGCTTTGTTCATGGCGATTCGCTTTTCGGTGGATTCTGCGCTTACAGCGCGGGGCCGGAGAGCGGGCCTTGGGTGTGCGCGCCGGCGTGGGCGCGGGGGTGCTGCCTGAGGGCTTTGGTAGGCATGGTTTGGCTTGTCTCCGGTTTTTTTCGCTGTCGCAGAATTTTTGGGTTTCTGCTGTTGGAGTGGATTGTAGGGGGGTTTTTGAGAAAGCTCCAATATGTGATTTGTGTGGTCATATAATGGGATTTGGTGTTGCCGCGGGCTTGTGGGGTGGTGGTGGGTCTGGTGTTGACGACCTTTGGCCTTCCCTTGATTTCGCGGTGGTCTATTGGCGTTGCCCCTGTGCGGGGCGGCACTTACTTTTCTTTGCATGCCGCAAAGAAAGTAAGCAAAGAAAGCGGCTTCAAACCGCTAGCTCATAAGTGGGTCCCCCGGCTTGGAGGGGGTAGTGGTGCATCTGGAATCCGTGCTCTCGCGCACTCCGCCTCGGCGACAAGGCAGTCATACTTCCCGCCTTGCACTACGTGCTCGTCGGATAGGTCCGCTTAACACCAACGGCTCGCGATTGGCGCAGTCGCCGAGCGCAGGCAGCGTCGTGGCGAGACGGACGGCAAGATGGGAAATGGAGAAAGGGAGAAAGGGAGAAAGGGAGAAAGAAGTTTGAGCGGTCGGCGGTTCTAAGAACGACCGCTGCGGCGCGCGAAGCGTCGCCGGAAGAATGACTGCCTTGTCACGGGGGCGGAGTGCGCGAGGACACCGATTCCAGATGCACCACTGCCCCCTCCGAGCCAGGGGACCCACTTATAAGCTGGCGGTTTGAAGCCGCTTTCTTTGCTTAATTTCTTTGCGGCATGCAAAGAAATTAAGTGCCGCCCCGCACAGGGGCAGTGCCAATAGACCACCGTGAAATCAAGGAAAGGCCAACGGGTTTCAAAACAACAACCGCAGACAAACAAACTCACTCGGGCAACTCAGCCGCCCCCATCCTCCGGGCAATCACCCGAGACCTCTGCGCCAGATACGCCGACCCGCGATGCTCGTCGTAATACTTCGGCTGCTGCAGCATGACCGCGAGCCGCGCCGACTGCGCCGCTGTCAACCCGCTCGCCGGCGTCTTGTAGTAATAACGCGCCGCCGCCTCTGCGCCATAAACGCCATTGGCCCACTCAACAGAGTTCAGGTAAATCTCGAAGATGCGCTCCTTGTTCATCAAGGTGTCCAGCATCCACGTGATGATTAGCTCCTGCGCCTTGCGTATATAGCTTTTCTCGCGCGACAGGAAGAGATTGCGCGCAAGTTGCTGCGTGATCGTCGAGCCGCCTCGAACGATTTTGCCCTTCGCCTTGTTGCGCTCCCAAGCCTGCAGGATCGCATCGGTTTCGTAGCCGTTGTTGTTGACGAAGTTCGCGTCTTCGGAGGCAATGATCGCCCGCTTCAAATTGCGCGAAATCTGGTCGTACGGCACCCACGTGTGCTGCATCGAAAGGCCAGGCTTTTCCTGCGACAAGCGCCACGCGTCGGAGCGCATGTAAGCCGTCGAACGCGGGTTCACATAGTTCCACACCGCAATCTGCGCGAAGTAAAAGACCTGCGTCGCGAGCCACGCAAAGACGACCACGGCGACAAGATAAACGATCCATCGCGCCGGACCTGGCCGGCTCGTGCGTCGCGTGGCTGTCATCGTAGTGTCGGTCCTCGAGTTCGTGGGGCGTCTGACGAAAGCTGTCTCAAGAATGCTGTCTCAAGCGTGCGACGGCGCCGTCAGCAACGCGCGCAATTCGGCCAGCACAGGAACGCTGTCAGGCCGCACGCCGCGCCACACGTAAAACGATTCTGCCGCCTGCTCGACCAGCATGCCGAGGCCGTCAGCCCCGCGTGCTCCGAGCTTTTGCGCGTGCTCCATGAACACCGTCGGATGCGCGCCGTACATCATGTCGTACGCAAGCGTGCCGTTGCCGAACGCGCCGTCGTCGCATTCCGGCAACGATGCCTCTAGACTGCCCGCAGTGGCATTCACGATCACGTCGTATGCGCCCGGCTCTATCGCTCGCGCGTTGCCGCCGCTCAGACGGCACGCGACGCCGCTCGCGGCTTGTGCGAACTGATCGACCAGCGCCTCGGCCTTCGCGGCCGTCCGGTTGACGATGGTCAGCGTATGCGGCGCGCGCTCCAGCATGGGCAGCACGACGCCGCGCGCGGCGCCGCCTGCGCCGAGCAACAGAATTCGCGCCCCTTTCAACGACACGCCGAGATTCACCTCGATGTCGCGCACGAGCCCAAAGCCGTCGGTATTGTCGCCATACACGCCGTTCGGATCGATACGCAAGGTATTCACCGCGCCCGCGGCGGCCGCGCGCGGCGACAGACTGCTGGCGAATGCGTGCGCGTCGAGCTTGAACGGCACGGTCACGTTCAGCCCGCGCCCGCCTGCATCGATAAAGGCGCGCACGTGCGGCACGAAAGCGTCCACCGGCGCGAGCAACGCGCTGTATTCGACCGGCTCGCCCGTTTGCGCGGCAAACCGGCTGTGAATGAACGGCGACTTGCTATGGCCGACCGGATTACCGATCACCGCATAACGGTCTTTCATTTCGACCCCGCTCATCGACCCGGTTCCGTGATGCGCTGCTCGGCGGCGGCATCGCTCGAACCATTGTCGTTATCGGCGCTGTCCGCCGAGGTTGCGCCGCTTTCCGCGCCGTCGACATCGGCTTCCGCTTGCGCCTCGGCTTCGCTTTCGGCGCTTTCATCGGACGCTTCGACGATTTCCCCTTCGCCCTCTTCCGCTTCGTCCGCGTCGTCGGCCTCATCAGCTTCGGCGCCGCTCGTGACGGTCGGCGCGTCGAGCACATGCAGAAGACGCACGGACGCCTCGACGGTCAACTCGTCGATCGACATCACCTCCATCTGGAGACGCGTGCCGCGCGCATGCACGCCGAGCCCCGGCACATGCAGCAGCAGCGGAATCTCTTCCAGCCGCACGAGGTCGCCCTTTACGACGGACGCCACCACCTGCTTCCGATTTTCCTGCTTCAGCCAGCGCAGACACCAGAAATATTCCATGCGACGCTGATGATCGGCGTACGCGCTGTACGTGTCGTCGAAACCTTGAACGACGGCAAACAGGTCGGCATCTTTGGGCTTGAACGGGGCGGCCAGCTTCGCCGTTACGCCGTGTTGGACGCAGGCGAGCAACTGCCACTGGTTCACCAGGTCGACGTAACGGCGCAGCGGCGACGTGCTCCACGCATATTGCGTGACGCCGAGCCCTTCGTGCGGCGCGGCATTGGTCTGCATGCGGGTGCGCTTCGGGCCGGTGGGTGCGCCAAACGCGCGCTGTGTGCGATAGATGCCCGGCACGCCGTGGTCATGCAGAAACGCGCCCCATGACGAATTCGCCAGGATCGCCAGTTCGGCGACGATCGTGTCGAGCGGCGAACCGCGCCGCCGCGGCGTGATCGTGATGTGCTCGCCTTCGACGTAGAAGTTGAAGTCGGTGTTTCTCTGCACCTCGCGGCGCAGACCATAACCCGCGCGCGCAGCCTGACGCTTCTCGAACAGCGCCTGCGCGAACGGCCACAAAACGGCGATATCTTCCTTGTGCGGATAGTCGCCCGTGCCCGCGGCGAGCGCCTCTTCGGTGACCAGTTCGTCGAGCGTGTTGTGGCGCAGATTGTTCTTCACGAACACGCGCTCCGCACGCGTTTCGCTCGCCACGATCTCCTGCGTCTCGCGGTTGACGATCACATACAGTGAAAGCGCCGGACGCAAGCCGCCTTCGGCGAGCGTGAACGCGTCCACCACGCTATCGGGCAGCATCGTGATCTTGTCGCCCGGCATGTAGACGGTCGACAAACGCGTGCGCGCGATGGCGTCCACTTCGTCGCCACGTTGAATGCCGAGCGCCGGCGCCGCGATGTGCACGCCGATCCGCACGCGACCGTCCGCGAGATGCTCGACGGAGAACGCGTCGTCGATCTCGGTGGTCGTAATGTCGTCGATGGAGAACGCCTGCACGTTCGCTTCGGGCAGATCGTCGGGCACGCTGCCAGGCGTGACAGGCGGAAAGCCGGTGCCGTGCGGGAAAAACTCCGACAGGAACTTGGCTTCATGCAAAGCTCGCGCCGACGGAATAGCGCCGCATTCGAGCATCAGACGCGCTTGCGAAATGCCGCGCGCGGCCGCAGCGGCTTCGAGCGCCTTGTATTCGATCGTGTTCTTGTCGGGCTTGGTGAGTAACGCGAGCGCCGTCTTGCCGGTGAACGCCTCCGGCAAGCGGCCGGCCTTCAGTTCCTCTTCGTAGCCTTGCTGCACGAGCGCCTGCTGACGCTTACGCTCGAGACCCGCGAGCGCCATTTTCAGCTGCTCCTGCGGCGCGCGTTGATACATGCCGCGGCCCTTGCGGCGGAAATACACGGGCGCACCGTGCATGCGCAGCACCAGCGCCGCGCGTTCGATTGCGCCGAAGCGCTCGCCGAAATATTCCGCGCCAAGCGTGGCGAACGGAAATTCGTCGTCGGGCGCGCATTCCCACAGGAAGTCCAGGTCAATCTCCTGCGCAACGGCGTCGGCCTGCTGTATCAGTTCGGCCGCACCCGGCTTTTCGAACTCGATCAGCACGTCCTTCGCGCGCACCTTCGCGCGCCGGCCGCCCGGCAACTCGACCTGAAACGCATCGCCTTGGCGCGACAGCACACTGCCTGCCTTGAAACTTCCCGATTCCTCGAAGAAAACGTTCACTCAATACTCTCGTCTGACTTGCATCCGCCGGCGTGCACGGCACGGCAACGTATTCGTGATAATGGATCCGCTGCGCACTTGGCGCGCGCTGGCGGCATGAATCTAATAGTTGGCTGCGCTCCTGCTGATGGGGCGGTGCCATTTCGTCGGCGGCTTTGGTTCTGGGCCGGTTCTGCGCGGTTCTGCCAGCTTTCAAGCTCGCTCGCGGCCACACTCAGGGCCCAGCTTCAGTCCCCGCTCCGCACGCTCTACTGACCGTCAAGCAGCCTCGCGTGGCGCCGGCGGCTCGACGTCTTCTGCGTCGCAAAACGCCAGTACGTCGTCGACATAGTCGGCGAACTCGCTGATCGCGTGGTCGCTCCCTTCGATCAGCGTAGTGCGCGCGCCGCGATAGTGCGCGAGCATTTCACGGTAGTCGAGGACTTCGTCGCCGGTCGCAGCCAGCAAATAATAACGTTCGGGGCGCGTGATGGACGTCACACTGAGCGCGCGCAGTTCGTCAAGATGATGCGGTTCGACGACGATGCTGCCGCCTCCGTGCCACAACGGCTGTTCGCCGAGATAGGCGCTCAAATCGCGCTGCGGCACGACCGCCGGATTCAGCAGCACGGCCGGCCAGCCGTGCTTTTCCGCCAGATACGTGGCGAAGTAGCCGCCGAGCGAACTGCCGATCACCGTCACGCGCTTTGTACCGGCGGCGGCCACGAGCGCCTCGGCGACCGCGACCGTCTCAAACGGCGAGACGGGCAACATCGGGCAGCACCATTCGTCGCTGCGGCCGAGCTCCACGAGCCGCGCCGCGAGCACGCGCGCCTTGAACGAATTGGGCGAAGAACGAAAACCGTGCAGATAGAGAATCACGAAGCGCCTCTCGCGGACAGGGCATCGAGCAGTTTCTGATGCACGCCGCCAAAGCCGCCGTTGCTCATCACCAGAATCTGATCGCCGGGGCGCGCTGCGTGGACCACGGCTTTCACGAGCGCGTCGAGATTGTCGAAGGCTTGCGCCTTGCCGCCGAGCGGCGCCAGTGCCTCGCCCAAATTCCAGCCCAGCGCGTCGCGGCCGCTCGGTGCGCCGTAGCCGAACACGAGATCGGCGTCTGCGAGACTTGCCGGAAGTTGCGCTTTCATCACGCCGAGCTTCATCGTGTTCGAGCGCGGCTCCAGCACGGCGAGAATCCGCGTATTGTCGCGGCCCACACGCGCCCGCAGGCCAGCCACCGTGGTGTCGATCGCGGTTGGGTGATGAGCGAAGTCGTCGTACACCGTTACGCCGTCTACGCTGCCGCGCACTTCCATTCGCCGCTTCACGTTGCGAAAGCTCGACAGCGACTTGGCGGCCTGCGCCGGCGGCACGCCGACATGGCGCGCGGCGGCAATCGCGGCGAGTGCGTTCATGCGGTTGTGCTCACCCTGCACCTGCCACTCGACCACGCCGACGCGCTCGGCGTTGTGATACACCGCAAACCGTTCGTCGACGGGCACACCGTCTTCCGCGGGCAGCGTTTCCCAGCCGCCCTGCACGCCGAAACGCTCCACTTCGCTCCAGCAGCCGCGCGTCAGCACGCGTTCGAGCGGATCTTCCCGGCCGTTCGTCACGACACGGCCGATGCGCGGCACCGTGCGGATGAGGTGATGAAACTGCGTCTCGATAGCCGCCAGATCCGGGAAGATGTCGGCGTGATCGAATTCGAGGTTGTTCAGAACCGCGGTCTTGGGCCGGTAGTGCACGAACTTGGACCGCTTGTCGAAAAATGCCGTGTCGTACTCGTCGGCTTCGATCACGAAGAAGCTGGAATCGGTGAGCCGCGCGGAGACGCCGAAATTCAGCGGCACACCGCCAATCAGAAAACCGGGATTGAGACCGGCATCTTCGAGCAGCCATGTGAGCATGGAACTGGTGGTCGTCTTGCCGTGCGTACCGGCCACCGCGAGCACCCATTTGCCGTTCAGCACGTGTTCGCCGAGCCACTGCGGGCCGGATACATACGGCAGGCCGCGATCGAGAATCGCTTCCATTAGCGGGTTACCGCGGGATACCACGTTGCCGATCACGAACAAGTCGGCGTTCAAACCGTTCAACTGGTCCGCGTCGTAACCCTCGATCAGACGGATGCCTTGCGCTTCGAGCTGCGCGCTCATTGGCGGATAGACGCCGGCGTCGCAGCCCGTCACCGTGTGGCCCACGCCGCGCGCGAGGACCGCGAGACCGCCCATGAACGTGCCGCAGATACCGAGGATGTGGATATGCATAAGCCTGTCGTGCCGCGCGGGCGTTTTTTCCTGAAAGGCCCTTACCTGGCGGTTCGTGCCAGGCCCCCGAAGGGGCAAGAAAACTTGTGGGGCGGCCCGGCGTTTTCCTGAGAGGGATGGGAGAGCGGCGAGCGGCCAAAAAGAGCCGTCCGCGAAGGACGTCATTGTAACCGACGCCTCCCGAACCCCTAAGCGGCCCCGCCCGCTTAGGCTACGCCCGGCAGCCGGCCAGCGCCGCCGGAAAGGGCTGTCATCAATCTCTAGTATGATTGACGGATGGTTCGCAAATCACATTTTGATCCGCAGCGCGTGCGCGAGGAAATCGCCATTGCGGCTGCGCGCCTGATCGCCGAAGACGGTCTCGACTATGCAACGGCCAAGCGCAAAGCGGCTCGACAAGTCATTGGAGAAAGCCGGATTGCCGGCGAATGGCTGCCTGATAACGATCAGATCGAGGAAGAAATCCGCGAATATCAGTCGCTCTTTCAGGGCGACAGCCAGCCGGCGCTGCTGCGGCGCCTGCGCGGCATCGCTGTCGAATGGATGGAGCGGCTCGCACCTTTTAACCCTTATTTGACGGGCGCAGTGCTCGGCGGCACGGCCGGCGAGCATTCGGACATTCATCTTCAGGCGTTCTGCGACAACCCGAAAGAAGTAGCCATCTATTTCCTCAACGCGAACATTCAATACGACGTCTCGGAAACGCGCCACTTTGCGGGCCGCGGCTACGTCGAGACGCTGAGCTTTCTGTGGCGGCCGGCGAGCGAAGGGCGCGACTCGGAGCCCGTAGGCGTTCATGTCGCGCTTTATGAGGCGGACGACCTGCGCGGCGCAGTCAAAGCCGACGCTCGTGGACGCACGGCGCGCGCGAATCTCCAGACCGTCCAGTCGCTGCTCGCCGCTAGCGGCGTAGCGCCTTCACCCAACTAGACACACCATGAACAGCAGACGGATTTTGATGGCGGCGCTCGTCGCCGGCGTCGCGGCAGGAAGCGGCGTCCTCGCCAATTACTGGCTGAATGGCGACGACGGTTTGACCGCGACCGCTCACGCCGCCGGTTCGGCGTCGAAAGAAGGCGCTGTCGCCCAGCTTTGGGCGGCCCCGGTCACTACCGCCGACGGCAAGCCCGGCTCACTTTCCGTGCTGAAAGGACGCCCGATCGTCGTCAATTTCTGGGCTTCGTGGTGCGGGCCGTGTGTCGAGGAAATGCCCGCGCTCTCGCAGCTTCAGCGCGATTACGCGAAGAAAGGCATCCAGTTCGTCGGACTTGGCGTCGATTCCGAGAAAAACGTGCAGGCTTTCCTGCAAAAAGTGAAGGTGGCCTACCCGGTCTACGTGACGGGGTTCGGCGGTGCCGACCTCGCGCGATCGTTCGGCAATACGGCGGGTGGCCTGCCGTTCACCGTGGTGATTGACGCAAAGGGCAACATCCGCTCGACAAAATTAGGCCAGATCGATCCTGTCGCCTTAAAACAGACCCTCGACGCGCTGTAAATTTCTCAATCTTTTGACGGCGGTTTTGCGGAGAAAGGCACAAAATTCGGAGCAAATCCGCTGGAATTGCGAGAAATTAGGCGACCGGCGCCCTGCTCCGATCGGCTCCCGAACGCTTCGTCCGTGCAGGAAACTAGACAAGTTTCTCTAATCAGCGCTAAAGTGCGCCCAATTCCACGGAAAAAGAAGCGACCATGACGCGACTGCTGGTACTGCACGGCCCCAACCTCAACCTTCTCGGTACGCGGGAACCCGAGGTTTATGGCCGCGTGACGTTGCCGCAGATCGATCAGGCACTATCCGACCGCGCCGCCGACGCCGGCGTAGAACTCGCGTCGTTCCAGAGCAACCATGAAGGCGCTCTGGTTGATCGCATCCAATCCGCCCGGACAGAAAAAACCGATTTCATCCTGATCAATCCGGCTGCGTACACGCACACGAGTGTCGCCATCCGGGACGCTCTCGCGGGCGTCGGCATTCCGTTCGTTGAGATTCATCTGTCGAACGTGCATCGTCGTGAACCGTTCCGGCATCACTCGTATTTTTCCGACCAGGCTGAGGGCGTGATCTGCGGCCTCGGCTGGAAGGGTTATCTGTACGCACTCGAATTCGCGCTCGACCGGCTGGCCGCCGGTTCGTCGCGGGGCTGAAATACAAACACGTCTAATTTGCGCCGGCTGCACACGCGCCGGCACTCCACGCATTGAAAAAAAGGGGCTTCCTGATGGATCTACGCAAACTGAAAACTCTGATCGATCTCGTGTCGGAGTCCGGCATCTCGGAACTCGAAGTGACCGAGGGCGAGGGCAAGGTTCGCATCGTCAAGAACGCGCCGCCGGTTTATGTGCAGCCGTCCGCTTCGTACGCGCCGCAATACTCACAGCCGGCCCCGTTGGCAGGCGGTGAAGCGCCCGCCGTAACAGCGGCAGGTGCTCCGGCCACGCCGGCAGCCGCCGCGCCGCAAGGTCATGTCGTGACCTCGCCGATGGTTGGAACGTTCTACCGTGCCCCGTCGCCGGGCGCCGATCCGTTCGTTCAGGTCGGTGACACGGTCAAGGAAGGCCAGACGATCTGCATCATCGAAGCAATGAAGCTGCTCAACGAAATCGAGTCGGACAAGTCCGGCGTCGTGAAGGAAATTCTCGTCGAAAACGGTCAGGCGGTCGAATACGGCCAACCGCTGTTCGTGGTCGGCTAACGCGGCGCCCATTGCGCCCCCGCTGTGCGCATGCCGCCCCGCGCGCCGTTGCATTCGGCGCGCGCCCGATCCTCTGAGGCAGCCGGTGTTCTGAGCAACCCGGCGCCCATTGATGAGTCGAAAACCCGCTATGTTTGAAAAAATCCTTATTGCCAATCGTGGCGAGATCGCGCTTCGCATCCAGCGCGCCTGCCGCGAACTGGGCGTCAAGACGGTCGTCGTCTATTCCGAAGCCGACAAGGAAGCCAAGTACGTCAAGCTCGCCGACGAAGCCGTCTGTATCGGCCCGGCACCTTCCAATCTGAGCTACCTGAATATGCCGGCGCTGATCAGCGCGGCGGAAGTCACGGACGCCGAGGCGATTCACCCCGGTTACGGCTTTCTGTCGGAGAACGCCGACTTCGCCGAACGTGTCGAGCAATCCGGCTTCACCTTCATCGGTCCGCGTCCGGAAACCATCCGGATGATGGGCGACAAGGTGACTGCCAAGCAGACCATGATCAAGACCGGCGTGCCGTGCGTGCCGGGTTCTGAAGGCGCATTGCCGGAAGATCCGAAAGAGATCGTGAAAATTGCGCGGCAAGTCGGCTATCCGGTCATCATCAAGGCCGCCGGCGGCGGCGGTGGCCGCGGCATGCGCGTCGTTCACACCGAAGCGGCGCTCGTCAACGCGGTCAACATGACGCGCGAAGAAGCCGGCCGTGCGTTCGGCAACCCGCAGGTCTACATGGAAAAATTCCTGGAGAACCCGCGGCACATCGAAATCCAGGTGCTGTCCGATTCGTTCAAGAACGCAGTCTGGCTCGGCGAGCGCGATTGCTCGATGCAGCGCCGTCACCAGAAAGTGATCGAGGAAGCGCCGGCACCCGGCATTGCGCGCCGTCTGATCGACCGCATTGGCGACCGTTGCGCGGATGCGTGCAAGAAGATGGGCTATCTTGGCGCCGGTACGTTCGAATTTCTGTACGAAAACGGCGAGTTCTACTTCATTGAAATGAACACGCGTGTGCAGGTCGAGCACCCGGTGACCGAACTGATCACGGGCGTCGACATCGTCCAGGAACAGATCCGCATTGCGGCCGGCGAAAAGCTCGCGTTCCGTCAGCGCGACATCGTGTTCAAGGGTCATGCGATCGAATGCCGGATCAACGCTGAAGATCCGTTCAAGTTCATTCCGTCGCCGGGACGTCTCACGTCGTGGCACATGCCGGGCGGTCCCGGCATTCGCGTCGATTCGCATGCCTACAATGGCTATTTCGTGCCGCCGAACTATGATTCGATGATCGGCAAGCTGATCGCTTACGGCGCCACACGCGAGCAGGCAATCAAGCGGATGCGCATCGCGCTGTCGGAAATGGTCGTCGAAGGAATCCAGACGAACATTCCGTTGCATCGCGAGCTGATGCTGGACGCGAAGTTCGTCGAAGGCGGCACGAGCATTCATTACCTCGAAAACCGGTTGGCCGCGAAGCTGCAGGCCGCGCCGGAAGAAGCGTAAGTCATGAGTTACCGGGAACTGGTCGCTGAATTGGCTCGCGAGCATGCGGAGGAATTTTCCGACGCGCTGCTCGAGTTGGGCGCGTTGTCCGTATCGGTCGAAGATGCGGACGCCGACACGCCCGACGAGCAGCCGCTTTTTGGCGAGCCCGGTCTCACGCCCGACCGCACCGCCTGGCAGCGTTCGCGCGTGATCGCGCTGCTCGCGGCGGAGCACGAACCGGCGGTGCTGCTCGCCGCCGCTGCGAACGAGGTCGGCCTTCCGGCGGCGCCGTCGTTCACTGTGCGTGACGTCGAAGAACAGGATTGGGTGCGTCTCACGCAGTCGCAGTTCGATCCGATCCCGATCGGCGAGCGCATCTGGGTCGTGCCTTCGTGGCACGACGCGCCGGACCCCAACGCGCTGGTGCTCGAACTCGATCCGGGCCTCGCGTTCGGCACCGGCAGCCATCCCACCACGCGTCTGTGCATGGAGTGGCTCGAGCAATCGGTGAAACCCGGACAATCCGTGCTCGACTACGGTTGCGGCTCCGGCATTCTCGCGATTCTCGCGAAAAAATGCGGCGCCGATCCTGTGTACGGCATCGACATCGATCCGCAAGCGGTCGAGTCGGCGCGTCATAACAGCGAGCGCAACCGCGCCGAAGTCACCTACGGTCTGCCCAACGAATGCCCCGCCGGCGAGTTCGACATCGTCGTTGCCAATATTCTGTCCAATCCGCTCAAGCTGATGGCCTCGATGCTCTCGTCGAAGGTCAAGCCGGGCGGCCGCATCGCACTGTCGGGCATTCTGGCGCGCCAGGCCGACGAAGTCGCGCAGGTGTACGCGGGATGGATCGACATCGGCGTATGGCGCGAACACGAAGGGTGGGTATGTCTGACGGGAACACGCCGCGAAAGCCATTAGAATAAGGCGTATTGTCCAACCAACGGCCCCTCGGCTAACCGGCTCAATATGCTTCTGGCGACGCGCTGTCCCTTCTGTGAAACCGTCTTCCGCCTGCAACCGACGCAGCTGGCGCTGCGCCGCGGCCTCGTGCGTTGCGGGCATTGCCATGAAGTGTTCGACGCATCCGGCAGCCTCTTCGACATAAGCGAGGGCGGCGACTTCTCCACCGCCAGACAGGTCTCCGCAGCCGCGGCAATCGAGGCGCTCTCCGGCGTGCGCCCGAGCGGCGCAGACTTTAGCCCCGCCGCCTGGGATCCCTGGGCGCCGCGCCCCACGCCTCTCTTCGAGGAACGCTTTCGTCATAACGCACAGAACGTCGCGGCCCAGCCCGGCTACACCGGCGCAGGCACTGCTGGCGCGCCTGGCCACGCCGCGACGGAGCCCACGTTGCCACCCGGCGCACCCAGCACGGCGACGTCGCCCGACCATGAACCGCTGCTCGCGGACGCGCCGCTCGAACCCTTCGCGTATGAAGCGGAGCCGCCCGCCGAAGAACCGCCGCGCGTGTGGCACAAGGCCGAACGCCCTTCTGATTTTCCAATCGACGAACCGGTGCTCAACGAGTCGGCCGCGTTCCATGGATTCTCCGATAACGAACCGCATTTCGGAACGACCGGCGTGGGCGCGGCCGGCCTCGGCGCAACGCATCCGCATCCCTATTCGGCCAATCCCGCCGATCCCGATCTGCGTGGGCCGACCCGCGCGGCTGCGACGCCGAGCGGTGAGCCGTTCTCGGTGCAGCCGCCGATCGGCGACGACATGGATCCGTTTCCGGTCACGCGGGAGACGCGCGCCGCCGAACCACGGCGCCTCGCATGGATCGTCGGCGGATCGGTGGCGGCAGTCCTGCTCGTCGTCGCGTTGCTTGCGCAACTCGCGTGGTGGCAGCGTGAGACGGTACTCGTCTATCTGCCGGGTACCCAGGCGCTGTACGCGAAGGTGTGCGCGTCGCTCGGCTGTCAGCTCACCGCGCCGCACGACATCGACGGCTTGCAGGTAGAGCCGTCCGATTTGCGGCAAATCGACGGGCCGCACAAGCTCGAATTGCGGATGCCGCTGCGCAACCGCTTCAACGTCGCGCTGGCCTATCCGGCGATCGAACTCACGCTTCTCGACGACCAGAACAACGTGGCGTTGCGCCGCGTGCTGTTCCCGCAAGACTACGTTGCTCCGGGTACGCCGATCGCAGCCGGCCTGCCGCCGCACATGACGCAAACCATGATCGTGCACCTCGATACCGGCAACGCGGTCGCCTCCAATTTCCGCGTACAGATCTTCTATCCGTAACGCATCCCTGCGCGCCTCGCGTCGAGCGGGCGCGTTCACCGTCATCACAGACGAACTTTCGGAGCACAACAACATGAGTCAAGTCACGCTGGGTGGTAACCCGATCGATGTAGCCGGCACTTTCCCGTCGGTGGGTCAGAGCGCTCCCGCTTTCTCGCTGGTCGGCAAGGATCTCAAGCCGCTGTCGCTCGCCGATTTCGCCGGCAAGCGCAAAGTGTTGAACATTGTCCCGAGCCTCGACACGCCGACCTGCGCGACGTCGACCCGCAAGTTCAACGAAGCCGCTGCGAAGCTGAGCAACACGGCTGTGATCGTCGTGTCGGGCGATCTGCCGTTCGCCGCCTCGCGCTTTTGCACGACGGAAGGCATTGAAAACGTCGTAACGGCGTCGACCTTCCGCGGCCACGAATTCGCGCAGGCGTACGGCGTCGACGTGACGAGCGGTCCGCTCACGGGTCTCACGGCGCGCGCGGTTGTCGTGATCGACGAGAACGACAAGGTGGTTCATGCGGAACTGGTCGACGAAATCAAGAACGAACCGAACTACGACGCAGCACTTGCCGCGCTGAAGTAAAACCTCAGCACCCGAAGACTCCGGCGCCGCGCTTCACGCGCGGCGCTGTCACGTCCTCACTACCTATTCTTCATTTTTTACAGGACGCTCGCCTTGGCTACGCTGATTTGCGGCTCGCTCGCCTACGACAACATCATGACCTTCGAAGGCCGCTTCCGGGAGCACATCCTGCCGGAGCAGGTCCACATCCTGAACGTGAGCTTTCTCGTGCCGACGATGCGCCGCGAGTTCGGCGGCTGCGCAGGCAACATCGCGTATTCGCTGAACCTGCTGGGCGGCGACGCGCGCATCATGGGCACGCTCGGCGCGGTCGACGCCCAGTTGTACATGGACCGGTTCGCGCAACTCGGGCTATCGACGGAAAACGTGCTGGTCGTGCCGGGCACCTATTCGGCGCAGGCCATGATCACCACCGACCTCGAAAACAATCAGATCACCGCGTTCCATCCGGGCGCGATGATGCAGTCGCACCTGAACCGCGCGGACGAAGCGAAAGGCATCACGCTCGGCATCGTCGCGCCCGACGGCTACGACGGCATGGTTCAGCATTCGGAGCACCTGGCCGCGGCCGGCGTGCCGTTCATCTTCGATCCAGGTCAAGGATTGCCCCTCTTCGACGGTGCTGCACTGCGGCGCATGATTGAACTTGCGACTTACGTAGCTGTCAACGATTACGAAGCCAAACTTGTGAGCAACAAGACAGGTTGGTCGATCGAAGAGATCGCCGGCAAGGTCGAAGCGCTCATCGTCACGCTCGGCGAACACGGTGCGCAGATTCATCACGCGGGCGGCGTCGAAGAGATTCCGGCCGTCAAGGCACAGCAGGTGCTGGACCCAACAGGATGCGGCGACGCGTTTCGCGGCGGCTTGCTGTACGGCATCGAGAACAAGCTCGGCTGGGCGACCACCGGCCGTCTCGCGAGCCTGATGGGCGCGCTGAAGATCGAGCATCAGGGTCCGCAAAACTATGCGCCTACCCGGGCGCAGATCAACGAACGGTTCAAGCAGGCGTTCGGGTACGACCTGCCGTAATACCGGAGCTATTGGAGTTAGGGAATGAGAATAACGAGTCGCCTGATAGTGGCCACCTTGATCGCCGGTTCGCTGGCCATGTCGGGGTGCGCATACAACAGCAGCTCTGCCGACGTTTACACGGCGTCGCAGGCACAGCGCGAAGAAACGGTCCGCATGGGCACGGTCGACAGTGTGCGCGCAGTCAAGATCAGCTCGAACAACGGTCAGCCGAGCGGCATCGGCGCAATCGGCGGCGGCGCTCTCGGTGCAGTGGCGGGCAGCACTATCGGCGGCGGCACGGGCTCGATCATCACCGGGATTATTGGCGGTCTGGCGGGTGCGGTGGCCGGCAACTCGGTCGAGAACCGGGTGGCCGTGCACGATGGTCTGGAAGTTACCGTGCGGCTCGATAACGGCGACATCCGCGCAATCACGCAAAGCTCAACCGGCGAGATCTTCCGTGCCGGCGAGCGTGTTCGGCTTCTTTCCAGCGGCGGCGTGACGCGCGTCACGCATTAAGGTTCCCCTCTCGAACGGCCAGGCATAACGCGGCCGCGTCGACCTCACACGCATGCCCTCCCCTGTGCATGCGTTTTTTTTCGCCTGCGCGCAGTGACTGCATCCGGGCGTGTCGACGTTCCCCGTTATGCACCGACGAAAAAAATCCCGTCGCCGGAAACCGGCAACGGGACCCTGACCGAGTAGCACTCGCGAAGCCACGTTGAGCGCCACTCGATCATTGGACGCATCGTGCGATGCGTCCATGCACTCCTACTTCTTACTGACCTGCTAACTGACCGAGTTACGGACGGCTGCCCGTCGGGAACGGCCATGCCGCTGCCGGGTTCAGCGCGGTCTTCACCGTCGCCGCCGGTGCGCTCGAAACAGAAGTCGCAGCGGGTGCAGGCGCAGCCTTCTTGGCGACAGCCTTCTTCGCAGGGGCAGCCTTCTTCGCAGGAGCAGCGGCCTTCTTCGCAGGAGCAGCCTTCTTGGCAGGCGCAGCCTTTTTAGCAGCAGCCTTTTTCGCAGGCGCAGCCTTCTTGGCGGCAGCCTTCTTAGCAGGCGCGGCTTTCTTCGCAGCAGCCTTCTTCGCAGGCGCGGCCTTCTTGGCTGCGGCCTTCTTAGCCGGTGCAGCCTTCTTCGCTGCGGCCTTCTTCGCCGGTGCTGCCTTCTTCGCTGCGGCCTTCTTAGCCGGCGCTGCCTTCTTCGCTGCTACCTTCTTTGCCGGTGCGGCTTTCTTGGCTGCAACCTTCTTAGCCGGTGCAGCTTTCTTCGCTGCTACCTTCTTAGCCGGTGCTGCTTTCTTTGCCGCGACCTTCTTGGCCGGCGCTGCCTTCTTCGCTGCTACTTTCTTTGCCGGTGCTGCCTTCTTCGCCGGAGCTGCCTTCTTTGCTGCGACCTTCTTTGCTGCAGGCTTCTTAGCGGCGGCTTTCTTTGCAGTTGCCATCATTTTCTCCTTCAGGTTTTCAGATGAGAGTCAGTTCAAACTACACCCTTCGTCAAAACCCGCTTCCCGCGGACGCTTCTCAGGGCGCGCGCTACGAAGCGGGCTATTCATCGGCGTACGCAGGTGCCGCGCGCTTACGCTAATGAATGCGGTAAGGCGCGCCGTGCCCGAAGGCACCGCGCGCCAAATGTCATCGGTGTTGGGTTTCCAACACCGGTAATTGCTTGATCGAGCCACCGGCGATAACGCCGGCGACTTTTTCCGGGGGGAAGTTTGCCCATCCCACTGAAGGGTTCGCAAAGTGCCTGTCATGTTTGTGGGCCGCGAAGGCACGCGGCGCACCGGGCACGCTTTGCATCAGGCGGTTCAGCTCCTAAACATAATTGCCGCGGCCGAGGCCCACGGCATCCCCATCGATGAATGCATCTACGACACGAACCCGGATCACTCCCAGGTCAGCGCGCCGCCAGTCTGATATTCGATCACACGCGTTTCGAAGAAGTTGCGCTCCTTCTTCAGGTCGATCATCTCGCTCATCCACGGGAACGGGTTTTCCTCGTTCGGGTACAGCGGATCGAGACCGATCTGCTGGCAACGGCGGTTGCAGATGAAGCGCAGATAACTCTTGAACATCGACGCATTGAGGCCGAGCACCCCGCGCGGCATCGTGTCTTCTGCGTAACGATATTCAAGTTCGACCGCTTGCTGGAAGATCTCGCGGATTTCCGCGCGGAACTCAGCCGTCCAGAGTTGCGGGTTCTCAAGTTTGATCTGGTTGATCAGGTCGATGCCGAAGTTGCAGTGCATCGACTCGTCGCGCAGGATGTACTGGTACTGTTCCGCGGCGCCCGTCATCTTGTTCTGACGGCCGAGCGCCAGGATTTGCGTGAAGCCGACGTAGAAGAACAAGCCTTCCATCACGCAGGCGAACACGATCAGGGAGCGCAGCAGCGTCTGGTCAGTCTCGAGCGTGCCGGTCTGGAAACCCGGATCGGTCAGCACGTTGATGTACGGAATGAGGAATTCGTCTTTCGCGCGGATCGAGGGGACCTCGTGATACGCGTTGAAGATTTCGCCCTCGTCGAGGCCGAGCGATTCGACGATGTACTGATAGGCGTGTGTGTGGATCGCTTCTTCGAACGCCTGGCGCAGCAGGAACTGGCGGCATTCGGGAGCCGTGATGTGGCGGTAGGTGCCCAGCACGATGTTGTTGGCGGCGAGGGAGTCGGCCGTGACGAAGAAGCCCAGGTTGCGCTTGACGATGCGGCGCTCGTCTTCGGTCAGACCGTTCGGGTCTTTCCAGAGGGCGATGTCGCGCGACATGTTCACTTCTTGCGGCATCCAGTGGTTGGCGCAACCAGCCAGATACTTTTCCCAAGCCCACTTGTACTTGAACGGCACCAACTGATTCACGTCAGTCTGGCCGTTGATGATGCGCTTGTCGGCGACATTCACTCGCGCTTCTGAAACTGCAGCAGTTCCAGCAGCATGAGCAACGGTAGCAGCGGGAGCGACAGCGATGTCGTTCGCGAAGATGTCTTGAGCCGAGGGAGCATGAGGAGCGGAACGCGTTCCGACTTGCGAACCGACAGCCGGTCCCGCAGCGTTGCGCAACACGTTCGGTTGCGTAGCGCTCGAGGGAGTTACGGCAGTGATCTCGTCATCCCAGTTGAGCATAAATGTCACCATCAATTTAGAACGGTTTGTACCATCTTTTCACGAGCGATAAAAGAGTCCACTCGCGAAAAATCCTGTTTTCGATTCGCGTTGCTACGTTCATACAACACTTTGTTCAACAGACTGTGTGCGTTGCCTCGTATGAAGCGAGTTGAACGTGTGTCGTCGAGGTGCTTCGCGAGTTCGAAGAGCAACGCGTTGAAGCGTCGTTTCGCTGCTCTATCTATCTGTATTGCGGAGTGCGTTTGCTGTGTCTTGCACTTCTCTGCGAGTTGCCAGTTCGTCAGCGCTAGCGAGATGAAGTTCAATGCAATGCGTGGCGATGCGTGTGGCCGACTGCGTTGTTCGCCCTATCGGTCGAAGCGTTGGGTCGCGCGCTCGGATGTTGTCTCGCGCGCTTCGTGAAGTGCCGACTCGTTGCTTCGTCGCCTGGCTTCGTTGCTTCGTCGCCCGACTTCGTGCCTAAGCTTCGTTGCGTGGATGCTTCGCTTCGTTGCGTCGATGAGCGGTGCGGCCTCGCTGACTTCGTCTATCTTGCTTGCCGCACCGCTCGTCGGTTTATATCTGCTTCATCTCTATCAGGTTCGTTGATCGCTGCATGCGGGTCTTTACCTGGAACCCGTCAGCAAGCAACGAACCCGCTTACTGCTTGACGCTTACTGGCAAGCCTCGCATTCGTCGAAGCCAGGGTCGCCCGGACGCATCATGCAGACGGGACCGTCTGCTTCGGGCGCCGCTTCCACTGCGACTGCCGCTGTTGCTGCCGTTGCTGCCTGAAGGCCGCCGCCATTGCCGAGTGCACCACCGGCACCGCCGCTCGCGCCGAAACCGCCTGCCGCGCCACCGCCGACACCACCCGTGCCTTCACCGCCGCCCGAGCTCACTGCGTTGAGCGCGCCGTGAGCGACCGTCGACTTCTCGACGTGCGTTGCCGCCATCGTGCGGAGGTAGTACGTGGTCTTCAGACCGCGCACCCATGCAAGCTTGTAGATCTCGTCGAGCTTCTTACCGGATGCGCCGCCCATGTAGATGTTCAGCGACTGCGCCTGGTCGATCCACTTCTGACGGCGCGACGCCGCTTCGACGAGCCACTTCGGATCGACTTCGAACGCGGTCGCGTAGATCGCGCGCAGGTCGGCCGGGATACGGTCGATGCGCGAGAGCGTGCCGTCGAAGTACTTCAGGTCGGCGACCATCACTTCGTCCCACAGGCCGCGCGCCTTCAGGTCACGCACCAGGTAGTCGTTGACCACCGTGAACTCGCCCGACAGGTTCGACTTCACATACAGGTTCTGGAACGTCGGTTCGATACAAGCCGACACGCCGATGATGTTCGAGATCGTCGCCGTCGGCGCGATCGCGATGCAGTTCGAGTTGCGCATGCCGTACGTGGCGATGCGCTCGCGCAGTTCCGTCCAGTCCATCGACTCGCTCGAATCGACTTCGACATAGCCGCCACGCGCGTCGGCCAGCAGCTTGACCGAGTCTTGCGGGAGGATGCCGCGATCCCACAGCGAGCCGCGGTAGCTGGAGTAGCGGCCGCGTTCCTGCGCCAGTTCGGTCGACGCGTAGTAAGCGTAGTAGCAGACCGCTTCCATCGACGTGTCGGCGAACTTGACCGCTTCTTCCGACGCGTACGGCGTGCGCAGCAGATGCAGGCAGTCCTGGAAGCCCATGATGCCCATGCCGACCGGACGGTGCTTCAGGTTCGAGTTACGCGCCTTGGCAACTGCGTAATAGTTGATGTCGATCACGTTGTCGAGCATGCGCATTGCAACGCTGACCGTGCGCTTGAGCTTGTCGTGGTCGAGCGCGAGCGTGCCGTCGGCCTGCTCCTTCAGATGCGCGACGAGGTTCACCGAGCCCAGGTTGCAGACCGCGATTTCCGAGTCGCTCGTGTTCAGCGTGATTTCCGTGCAAAGGTTCGACGAGTGGACGACGCCGACGTGCTGTTGCGGCGAACGCACATTGCACGGATCCTTGAACGTGATCCACGGGTGGCCGGTTTCGAACAGCATGCCGAGCATCTTGCGCCACAGTTGCGCCGCGGGCACCTTCTTGAACAGCTTGATCTCGCCGCGCGCGACCTTGTCTTCGTAAGCCGTGTAAGCCGCTTCGAACTCGGCGCCGAACTTGTCGTGCAGGTCCGGGCAGGTGGACGGCGAGAACAGCGTCCAGTCGCCGCCTTCCATCACGCGCTTCATGAACAGGTCGGGAATCCAGTTCGCCGTGTTCATGTCGTGCGTGCGACGACGGTCGTCGCCGGTGTTCTTGCGCAGCTCGAGGAACTCTTCAATGTCCAGGTGCCACGTTTCCAGGTACGCGCACACTGCGCCCTTGCGCTTGCCGCCCTGGTTCACGGCGACAGCCGTGTCGTTGACGACCTTCAGGAACGGCACCACGCCTTGCGACTTGCCATTGGTGCCCTTGATGTGCGAGCCGAGCGCACGCACACGCGTCCAGTCGTTGCCGAGACCGCCGGCAAACTTCGAGAGCAGCGCGTTTTCCTTCAGTGCTTCGTAGATGCCGTCCAGGTCGTCGTCGACCGTGGTCAGGTAGCACGACGACAGCTGCGAGCGGCGCGTGCCCGAGTTGAACAGCGTCGGCGTGGACGACATGAAGTCGAAGCTCGACAGCACGTTGTAAAACTCGATCGCGCGCGCTTCGCGGTCGATCTCGTTCAGCGACAGGCCCATTGCGACACGCATAAAGAATGCCTGAGGCATTTCGATACGCACGCCGTCGTGGTGCAGGAAGTAACGGTCATAGAGCGTCTGCAGACCGAGATAGCCGAATTGCAGATCGCGATTGTTGTCGAGCGCGGCACCCAGGCGCTTCAGGTCGAACTGCAGCAGCTTGTCGTCGAGCAGCTCGGCTTGCACGCCGCGCTTGATGAATTGCGGAAAGTACTCGGCGTAACGCTCGCCCATTTCGGCCTGCGTGACCTCTTCTTCGAGAATCTCGCGGCGGATGGTGTGCAGCAGGATGCGAGCGGTGACCTGGCTGTAGGCCGGGTCTTTTTCGATCATCGTACGTGCAGCCAGAATCGCCGAGTCGTAGACCTGGCTCATCGGCACGCCGTCGTACAGATTCTTCACCGTTTCCGCGACGATCGGCTCCGCGCTCACCGCGTCACCCAGGTTCGCGCAAGCGGACTCGATAATGCCGCGCAGTGCAGCGAGGTCGAGCGGACGCGTGACGCCGTTGTCCGTGACCGTGAGGCCCGGCGTGCCGGCGGCAGCGTGATCGTCATGAGCGCGCGCCTGCGTGCGCTTTTCGCGATACAGCACGTACGCACGTGCGACGTTGTGCTCGCCGCCGCGCATCAGCGCGAGTTCGACCTGATCCTGAATGTCTTCGATATGGAACGTGCCGCCGTTCGGACGGCTGCGCAGCAGCGCGCGCACCACGTTCTGCGTCAGTTGCTCGACCAGTTCACGCACACGCGCCGACGCCGCGCCTTGACCACCGTTGACGGCGAGAAATGCCTTCGTCACGGCGATGGCGATCTTCGACGGTTCGAACGACACCACGCTGCCATTACGACGGATCACCTTGTAGTCGGCGTACGTCGCTTGCGGCGCGAGCGCTTGAGTGCCTTGTGCCTGGCCGAACGCCTGGCCAGTCGGTGATCCCTCATACCGGGTCGTCACGTTGTCGGTGGTTTGCATGTGCAAAGCTCCTGGTCCTGGAAATGTTGCGGCGAGTGCCGCGGATTAAAACGAACGCTGCGCCGCCGCGTGCGCAAGCGAGGAGGTGCAGGAAAAAGACCGGCCTGGGCGGCTGGCGGGATGCGACTGCGATGAAGCCTGATTCGAATTGAAAACGGTCTTCGTCGTATGTGTCGCGATCACTCTCAGCCCCTTTCCTGATGCTTTTGGTTGCCGCCGGCTGGTCAGGTCCGGCTGCGCCGCAGGATTATTTTTCGCTGCCTGGAATGCTTGCGGCGCCGTGCTCGAAGAGCGGGGCGCCGCGACTTGTGCACGTAGTTATGCACTCGGTTATTCACACAGTTATACACAGGACACACAATATCTAGTGCGTAACTGAATTTGTGGCACCAAGTATAGTGGAGATTCGAGACAGGTCAAACGGTTTTATTTGCTTTTGAAGTCTTGACTTTTGCACCGCGCGGCGCGAAGCGCTCCACCCGCAGAAGCAGGCAGAGCCTCGCTCTGCGGCTCACGCGCGACGTCGCGCAAAGTGCCGTTACAGCGTTCTGGAAAACTTGAGATAGGGGAAATACCGATCCGCCAGCAACGTATCGCGTTGCAGACGCGCCCACTCGAAATGTGGTCCTGGATCAGTCTTGCGACCGGGCGCAATGTCGGAATGCCCGGCAAGCGCTTCGATCGGATAGCGAGCCGTCAGCGCACTGACGAGTGAGCCGAGCGTGCGGTATTGCGCCGCCTCAAAAGGAGTCGTGTCACTGCCTTCCAGTTCGATGCCGATCGAGAAATCGTTGCAACGCTCACGGCCGAAGAAGTTCGATGGGCCTGCGTGCCATGCGCGCTCATTGCACGACACGAACTGCTCGAGCGCGCCGTCGCGATGAATCACGAAATGGGCGGACACCCGCACGCCGCGCAGATGCGCTTCGTAATAGGGATGCGCGTCACAATCGAGCGTATTGAGAAACAGTTCGGCGATCGCCGTGCCGCCGAACTGGTTAGGCGGCAGGCTGATGTTGTGGACCACGATCAGAGTCGGCACCGCGCCTTGCGGCCGTGCTTCGAAATTCGGCGATGGCAGCCTGCGCGCTTGTGCAACCCAACCGTCTGCGTCGACGGCGAACGCGATGCTCATCGAGCGTCGCGGCCCGTGGGTCGTGCGCCGTGCCGCCGCGCGTGAGCGGCGCTGCAGAACGGCTGCCCGGCAACGACCACGGAGTCGCTCTTGGGCGCATGCACGCCGCACTCGACGCAACGGATCATCGGCTCGGCGAGTTGAGGCGGTTGTGCGGGACGCGCGGCACCGTTGCCATTGCCGGCGGCGCCCGATGCGCCTCGCGCGCCGCCGGCGCCGGTGTGTTGTGCCGTGTGCGCGTCATGACGGCGCAGCGCCTTCACGAGCCACTGGCCGACGAAGAACAATATGATGAGCAGAAAAATTTGTCGCATGGGGCACGCTCACACTACAGCACGGTGCAACAGCACCTCGAAAACAAAACGGCTTCCGACGTACGCCAGCAGCAACGCGACGAACGACGCCAGCACCCAGCGCAATGCAGCACGGCCGCGCCAGCCGGACACCTTGCGCGCAGTCAGAAGCGCGCCGAACATGACCCACGAAAGAATCGCAAACACGGTCTTGTGATCGAGACGCAGCGCGCGGTCGACCAGTTGCTCGCTGAACAGGATGCCCGACACGAGCGTCAGCGTGAGCAGCACGAAACCGGCGCCGATCAGACGGAACAGCAGCTTCTCGAGCGTGAGCAACGGCGGCAGCGTGTCGAGCCAGCTGGAGAGCCAACCGTTGCCTGCCGCAGCCACGTTCCGTTGCGCGATTCCGCCGCGCATTGCATGAAGACGCCGCTCGACGAGCAGCATCAGAATGGCGTGCAGCGCTGCGATCGCGAACAGACCATAGGCGATGTTGGCGATCAGAAAGTGCAGCTTGAACATGGGTGCGGCCGAATACGGCAGCACACGCACGCCGTTGAACGCGAGCGGCAATAACGAGGCGACGCAGGCGAGCGGCAACACCAGCAGACGCAGTCCGTCGAGCGGAAAAAAGAAGCTTTCTATCCAGTAGATGCCCGCGCCGAGCCAGAACATGGCGGACAGTGCAAACGCAAAGCCGAACACCATGGCGTTCTGCGGGAAGATCGTGGTGTGCAGCAGCACGCCGTGCGCGAGCAGCGCGACGAACAGCAACGCGCGGCCGGACGAACTCATGCCCGAAGCTGCCGAGCCGGCGAATCCGGACTGTGCCTGTGTGGTCGCGGCAGCCGGCATTGGCGGAACGCTTTCCAGCATGGGGCGCGACCCGGCGTGCCGGTGCGAGCGCCAGCCGGCTACGGCGAGTCCGCCGTACAGGAGCGCAGTGAGGGCATACAGTACAATATCCATATTCGAAGTTTACACTAGGCCCCTGATCCGCGACGTCTTCCACTTCGCGCTCGCCCGGGGCCGCACTGTTCATCGCTCCCCATGCTCGACAATCTGACTCAACGGATGGCGCGCGTCGTCAAGACGCTGCGCGGCGAAGCCCGGCTCACCGAGGCGAACACCCAGGAAATGCTGCGCGAGGTGCGTCTGGCGCTGCTCGAGGCGGACGTGGCGCTGCCCGTCGTGCGCGAGTTCATCGCCAAGGTGAAAGAGAAGGCGCTCGGCGAAGAAGTGATTAGCAGTCTGTCGCCAGGTCAGGCGCTCGTCGGCGTCGTGCAGCGCGAGCTGACCGCCGTGATCGGCGGCGACTACGAAGGCAAAGCCGCTGAGCTGAATCTCGCCGTCACGCCGCCGGCCGTCATTCTGATGGCGGGTCTGCAAGGCGCGGGTAAAACGACCACGGTCGGCAAGCTCGCCAAGCTGCTGCGCGAGAAGTACAAGAAAAAGGTTCTGACTGTTTCGTGCGACGTCTATCGCCCCGCTGCTATCGCGCAGTTGAAGACGGTGACCGAGCAGGTCGGCGCGGACTTCTTCCCGTCGGAACCGGATCAGAAGCCGGTGGACATCGCGCGTGCCGCGGTCGACTGGGCGAGGCGTCATTATCACGACGTGCTGCTGGTCGACACGGCCGGCCGTCTAGGTATCGACGAAGCGATGATGCAGGAAATCACCGCGCTGCACACCACGTTGAAGCCGGCGGAAACGCTGTTCGTCGTCGATGCAATGCTCGGCCAGGACGCGGTCAACACCGCCAAAGCATTTAGCGACGCGCTGCCGCTCACCGGCGTGGTGCTCACCAAGCTCGACGGCGACTCGCGCGGTGGCGCCGCACTCTCGGTGCGGCACGTCACGGGCAAGCCGATCAAGTTCGTCGGCGTCGCGGAAAAGCTCGACGGCCTTGAAGTCTTCTACCCGGATCGTATGGCGAACCGGATTCTTGGCATGGGCGACATTCTCGCTCTCGTCGAGGAAGCGCAACGCGGCGTGGACGTTCAAGCCGCGCAGAAGCTCGCCGATAAGGTCAAGAAAGGCGGCGACTTCGACCTCAACGATTTCCGCGCGCAACTGACGCAAATGAAGGGCATGGGCGGCCTCTCTTCGCTGATGGACAAGCTGCCCGCGCAATTCCAGCAGGCCGCCGCCGGCGCCGACATGAGCCAGGCTGAAAAGCAGATGCGCCGCATGGAAGGCATCATCAATTCCATGACGCCGCTCGAGCGCGCCAAGCCGGATCTCATCAAGGCCACGCGCAAGCGCCGCATCGCCGCGGGTGCGGGCGTGCAGGTGCAGGAAGTCAACCGCATGCTGAACCAGTACGATCAGATGCGCACCATGATGAAAAAGCTGAAAGGCGGCAATCTGCAAAAGATGATGCGCGGCATGAAGGGCATGTTGCCCGGCATGCGCTAAGCTTTAGCAAGACGGCGGCGCGCGGGTTGCCGACCCGGCCCGCAGCCACCGTCACCATGGGAACTTCCTTCAGGGCGTTCCCACTCACACTATGTATACAGTTACCGCCCGCCAGACGTCATGAACCGCGAAGAAGCTCTCCACATTTTTAGCCACTCCGAAGAAATCGTTTCGGCCGACGAGGTCAACGCGTCGATCAGCGGCATGGCGACCTCCATCCGCAACGAAATGAGCGAGGACTTTCCGCTCGTGCTGTCGGTGATGGGCGGCGCCGCGGTGTTCACCGGCATGCTGTTGCCGCACCTCGATTTCCCGCTCGAGTTCGACTACATCCACCTCACCCGCTATCGCAACACCACGAAGGGCGGCAACGAGATGCAATGGCGCGTGGCGCCGGCTGAGTCGGTGAAGGATCGCGTGGTGCTGGTGCTCGACGACATCCTCGACGAAGGCGAGACGATGGCCGCGATCCGCGACCGCATCCTCGCAATGGGCGCCAAGCGCTTCCTGAGCGCCGTGCTGTGCGAAAAGATCATTCCGAAAGCCAAGCCGCTGCGCCCCGATTACTGCGGCTTCGAAGTGCCGGACCGCTATGTTTTCGGCTGCGGCATGGACGCCAAAGGCTACTGGCGCAACCTGCCGACTATTCGCGCGTTGACTGAAGGCGCTTGAGTCGCCCGGCGCGCAAATCACGAGATAAAAAAAGCGGCCCGCTGGGCCGCTTTTTGGTGCATCGAACGTTGCTTGCGGGTTTCACTCAGCTAAATCGGCTAGAGATCCGTCCTCGTGTTGCCAATCGCCGCTTCGACAGACACCGCACGTTACTCACAGTTGATGCACGAACGCGCGGATACCGCCAAGCATCATCTCCACTGAAATCGCCACCAGCACGAGTCCCATTAGCCGTTCGAATGCCATCATGGTTCGCTCGCCGAGCCAGGCCTGAATACGCTCGGCCAGCATCAGCACCACAGCGCAGACGATCATGGTGACGGTCAGCGCGCCGATCCACTCGAACATCTTGCCGGGCGCCTGCGACGTCAGCAGCATCACGGTTGCCAGCGCCGACGGTCCTGCCAGCGCCGGAATGGCAAGCGGCACGATCAACGGCTCGCCGCCACGCACGTCGCCGCCGAAAGGGCCGTCTGGATGCGGGAACACCATACGCAGCGCAATCAGAAACAACACGATGCCGCCGCCGATGCGCAACGACTGGTCGGTGAGACTCATCATGCGCAAAAACGCGTCGCCGACGACCATGAACACCAGCAGGATTGCAAACGCGATCGCGACTTCTCGCAGAATCACCGCGGTGCGCCGCTTCGGCGACACACCGCGCAGACAACTGATGAAGAGCGGAATGTTGCCGAGCGGGTCAGTGATCAGGATCAGCAGCACGGTCGCGGACAGGAAGGTGTACTCCACCGTCCGCCCCGCTTAACGCGCCAGCGCCGCGCGAACCTTCCCGATGACCGTTTGCGCGGCTTCATCGACCGGCAGCAAGGTCGCCTCCGCGTCGCGGCGGCCCTGATATTCGAGCTTGCCTTCCTTCAGGCCACGATCGCCGATCACGAGACGGTGCGGCACGCCGATCAGCTCCCAGTCGGCGAACATCACGCCGGGGCGCTCGCCACGATCGTCGAGAATCACGTCGATTCCCGCTTCGACCAGTTCGGCGTAGAGCTTGTCGGCCTGCTCGCGCACAGCCTCGCTGCGGTCATAGCCCATGGGGCACAGCACGACTTCGAACGGCGCGATCGATTCCGGCCAGATGATGCCCTTGTCGTCGAAATTCTGTTCGATCGCGGCGCCCAGAATACGCGTGACGCCGATGCCGTAGCAGCCCATTTCCATAGGCTGCGGCTTGCCGTTTTCGTCGAGGCACGTTGCGTTCATTGCTTCCGAATACTTGGTGCCGAGCTGGAACACATGGCCGACTTCGATGCCGCGGCAAATGTCGATCACGCCTTTGCCGTCCGGCGACGGATCACCCTTTTTCACGTTGCGAATATCGGCAACGACCGGTTCCGGCAGGTCGCGGCCCCAGTTCACTCCCGTGGTGTGGTAGTCCACCTCGTTCGATCCCACCACGAAGTCGCTCATGTTCGCGACCGTGCGGTCCGCGACGACTTTCACCGGCTTCTTTGTGTTGAGCGGACCGAGATAGCCCGGCGGCGTGCCGAACGTTTCGATGATCTCAGCCTCGGTCGCCATGCGGAAATCGGCGAGGCCCGGCAACTTGCTTGCCTTGATCTCGTTCAGGTCGTGATCGCCGCGCAGCATCAGCAACCAGATGGTCGGCTCGGCGCCTTCGTTTTCGGTGGCGAGCACGATCGACTTGATGGTGCGCTCGAGCGGAATGTTCAGCAGCTCGGCGACGGCCTCGCACTTTGCCTTGCCCGGCGTGGGCGTCTTTTTCATCTGCTCGGTGGGCGCCGCGCGCTGCGCGTAGAGCGGCAAAGCTTCGGCCGCTTCGACGTTCGCAGCGAAGTCGGACGTCGGGCAGTAGGCGATGGCGTCCTCACCCGTATCGGCGATCACGTGGAATTCATGCGAGCCGCTGCCGCCGATCGAACCGTTGTCCGCCGCGACCGCGCGGAAATCGAGACCGAGGCGCGTGAAAATGCGCACGTACGCGTCGTACATCTTGCGATATGACTCGCGCAGGCCTGCGGCGTCCTTATCGAACGAGTACGCGTCTTTCATGATGAACTCGCGGCCGCGCATTACTCCGAAACGCGGACGGATTTCGTCGCGGAACTTCGTCTGGATCTGATAGAAGTTGACCGGCAGCTGACGGTAGCTCTTGATCTGCCCACGCGCGATGTCTGTCACCACTTCTTCGTGGGTCGGTCCAATCACGAAGTCTGATTGCTTGCGGTCTTTGAAGCGAAGGAGTTCAGGGCCGTATTTTTCCCAGCGACCCGACTCCTGCCACAGTTCGGCCGGCTGCACGGCCGGCATCAGCAGTTCGATCGCGCCTGCCCGGTTCATTTCCTCACGCACGATCGCTTCTACCTTGCGGATCGAGCGCAAGCCGATCGGCAGGTAGTTATAGATGCCGCCGGCGACGCGGCGGATCATGCCGGCACGCACCATGAGCTTGTGACTGACGATCTCGGCGTCGGCCGGAGCTTCTTTCAGGGTGCCGATAAAGAAACGGGAAGCTTTCATTCAGATTTTCCAAAAGCGGCGGCTCCGGAGGGACCGCCCGAAAGGGTAAAAACGGGGAAATCGATACGGCTGCCTGGCCGGGGCCGCCCGGTTCGCCATTCCGGCGCAAGGGCCGCCGCCGGGGCGCACAAGCCGCCGCGCAAAGTCTTTCGCACAAGGGATCAGGCACGCAAAGACGGACAGGCTACCGCAAAGCAGGCCTTTTGCGGCGAATCGTTCCAATCTGGTGCGAATCGGTGCGTCGGGTCCGTTATCTGTTTATAATCAAAGCAATTTTAAAGGATTCGAAGGTGGTTGTATGCTGGATCGTGAAGGCTTTCGCCCGAACGTCGGCATCATCCTCTTGAACGCGCACAACGAGGTGTTTTGGGGCAAACGGCTCCGTGAACATTCCTGGCAGTTTCCGCAGGGGGGCATCAAGTACGGAGAGACCCCCGTGCAAGCGATGTATCGGGAGTTACACGAAGAAACCGGTCTGCTTCCGGAGCACGTCAAGGTGATTGGTCGCACGCGCGACTGGTTGCGTTATGAGGTGCCTGACAAGTTCATCAAGCGCGAGGTACGCGGTCACTACCGCGGCCAGAAACAAATCTGGTTCTTGCTCCGAATGGTAGGGCGCGATTGCGACATCTGCTTGCGCGCCACAGACCACCCGGAGTTCGATGCCTGGCGCTGGAACGAGTATTGGGTACCGCTCGACTGTGTGATCGAGTTCAAGCGGGATGTTTATCAGTTGGCGCTGACGGAGCTGTCCCGTTTCATGCGCCGCACTGCGCCGCGTGCGGAAAAACCCAGCGGGCACCACGGGCCGCGTTATCCCCGGATAGCGTCGTCAATGGAAAGTCCGCCGGATTCCACGGTAATGACGGTGACCACGGTTACGTCCGTCAGAATCGAATCTTCGGTTCACACGACAAGCGTGTCCGATTGCGGCGAAGCTGCCGGCTCGGGGAACGAGGCCGGCACCGTATCGGAACTCGACGACGACTCGGCTCGCGAGGCTGCGGGTTCGATGTTCCGTCATCACGGCGTGCGCAACTGACCTTCTGCACGGCCGTCTACGTCGCCTATGTCGTCTATGCGGGCGCGGCTTCTTGAGCCGCGCCCGCTTTTTCGAGGAAACCATATTGAAAGCACTTGCTCTCGTCGTGGCGTGCGTCGCCACCGGCGCCCTGCTGACTGGCTGTTCGAGCGCCGGCAAAGCCACCAACAAGGACGACAGCGCCTTTGCCTATTTGCTGGACCGGCCGAGCAATTGGGTCGAAAACAAGGTCGAGACTTTGCCGCCGCTGCCGCAGGACTCGAACCTGCTGCCTTTCGAGGTGTCAGGCAATACGCCGCTACATTTCGCGATCGACAAGAACTCGCTGACCGTCGGCTCCGACGGCGTCGTGCGCTATACCGTGGTGGTGACGAGCCCGAGCGGCGCCCGCAACGTGAACTACGAAGGCATTCGCTGCGACACCTATGAATGGCGCCTGTATGCCGGCCTGAACGCGGATCACGACGATTGGGACAGGACAGTCGCGAACGACTTCACTCGTATCGAGAATGGCGCGCTGAACGCGTATCACGCGGCGCTGTATCAGGATTATCTGTGCGCGAACAAGATCCCGACGGGGAGCGCAAAGACGATTGTGGAAAACATCCGCTATAAGCGCACGGCGACTTCGTTGATTCACTGACGCTTCGCCGACGCGCCAGAAAAAAAGCCGTTCCTGCACTTCGCCGGAACGGCTTTTTCACATGTTGCGCGTGAGCCGGTTAGCTACTCAAACCAGCACCAGGTTGTCGCGATGAATCAGTTCGGGCTCCAGCATATAGCCGAGCACTGATTCGATCTCGCCGCTCGGACGCCGCTGGATCAGTTTTGTCTCCGCACTGCTGTAGTTGGTGAGGCCGCGCGCCACTTCCCGGCCGGCTGCGTTGAGGCACGCGATCACCTCGCCGCGAGCAAAGGCGCCCTGCACGCCGACAATGCCGATGGGCAGCAAGCTCTTTCCGCCTGCCGTCAGTTTCTCCACGGCTCCGTCGTCGATCACGACATGGCCGCGCACCTGCAAGTGATCGGCCATCCATTGCTTGCGCGCCGCCATGCGCGCGGTGCGAGCGATCAACTGCGTGCCGATCGCCTCGCCAGACGCGAGCCGCGACAGCACGTCCGCTTCGCGCCCGCTCGCGATCACCGTGTTTGCGCCACTATGAGCGGCGCGCTTTGCGGCCAGAATCTTGGTGAGCATGCCGCCGCGACCGAGGCTTGAGCCGGCGCCGCCAGCCATGGCTTCCAGGTCCGGCGCCCCGGCATCTGCCTGCTGAACGAGCGTGGCGTTCGGGTCCTTCCGGGGATCGGCGGTAAAAAGCCCTTGCTGATCAGTGAGGATAATGAGCGCGTCACCCTCAATGAGATTCGCGACCAGTGCGCCCAGCGTGTCGTTGTCGCCGAACTTGATTTCGTCGGTGACGACCGTGTCGTTCTCGTTGATGATCGGCACCACGCCGAGCCGCAGCAGCGTCAGCAACGTGGAACGCGCGTTCAGATAGCGCTCGCGGTCTGCAAGGTCGGCATGAGTCAGCAGGATTTGTGCGGTTTGAATCGAATGTTCGGCGAAGCGGCTTTCGTAGACCTGCGCGAGGCCCATTTGGCCGACAGCGGCGGCGGCCTGCAATTCGTCGATCTCGCGCGGGCGCTTGCTCCAACCGAGCCGCTGCATTCCTTCGGCGATGGCACCCGAACTGACTAGCACCACTTCCTTGCTCTGCGCGCGCAGTGCGGCAATCTGCGCAGCCCAACGGCCGATCGCAGCATGATCGAGGCCGCGCCCGTCATTCGTGACGAGGCTCGAGCCGACTTTCACTACCAATCGCCGTGAATCTGCGATGACGGAACGCATTGTGCGCAGCTCCCAAGATGACGCCTGACGCGCGCCGCCAACCCGCAAAGGCCCGGCGCCCCAATTGTTTAGCCCTGCGGGTCGGCGCTGGATTCGCCAGCGGCGGCAGGTGCTTCCGGCTTCTCGCGAAAGCGTACGTCGGCGGCGAGGTCTTCGGCTTCGGCCGCGCGCTGCGCTTCCGAATGGGCCGCGATGTAGTCGAACACCGCATAGCAGAGGTTCTCGCAACCCTGACCGGTCAGCGCCGAAATTTCGAAGACCGGGCCGTCCCAGCCGAAGCCCTCGATAAACGCAGAAACGCGCGCTTCACGCTCGTCTTCAGGCACCATATCGAGCTTGTTGAGCACGAGCCAGCGCGGCTTCTGATACAACAGCTCGTCGTACTTGCGCAGTTCGTTCACGATCGCCTTGGCTTCCGCGACTGGATCGACCGCTTCGTCGAACGGTGCCAGGTCGACGATGTGCAGCAGCAAGCCCGTGCGCTGCAAATGCCGCAGGAACTGGTGGCCGAGGCCCGCGCCTTCCGCGGCACCTTCGATCAGACCCGGAATGTCGGCGATCACAAAGCTGCGGCTCGGACCAACGCGAACCACGCCGAGATTCGGCGCAAGCGTAGTGAACGGATAGTCGGCGATCTTCGGCTTCGCGTTCGACACTGAAGAGATGAACGTGGACTTGCCTGCGTTCGGCATGCCGAGCAAGCCGACGTCGGCCAGCACCTTCAACTCGAGGCGCACCATGCGTCGCTCGCCCGGCTTGCCGTCGGTTTTCTGACGCGGAGCGCGGTTGGTGCTGGATTTGAAGTGCAGATTGCCGAGACCGCCCGCACCGCCCTGCGCGATCTGCACGCTCTGATTGTGCTCGGTCAGATCGGCGATCAGTTCGCCGGTTTCCATGTCGGTAATCGTGGTGCCGACCGGCATGCGCAGCGTGATGTCGTCGCCGCCCTTACCGTAGCAGTCTGCGCCGCGGCCGTTTTCGCCGTTTCGCGCCATATGTTTTTTCGCGTAGCGGTAGTCGATCAGCGTGTTGATGTTGCGGTCTGCTACCGCAATGACGCTGCCGCCCCGGCCGCCGTCGCCGCCATCCGGGCCGCCGAACGGAACGAACTTCTCGCGGCGCATCGACGCGCTGCCATCCCCTCCGTCGCCGGCGATGACTTCAATCCTCGCTTCGTCAATGAACTTCATGCGTAACTCCGTCCCGTGGTGTACTGCCAGATGGTGCTGCTGAATACTACTGGATGCTGCTATTTTGCCGCGCCCGCCGCGCGATGATCAATCGACCGAACGGCATAGGCGCAGCGCCGGAGTTGCAGCGCCAACGTGCCTTGCCGCAATAAAAAAAGCCCCGCTAACTTCGCGGGGCCTTTTTCCGGTCCTGAAGCCCGTGCCTGAGTAAACTCAGACTGCTGCCGGGACGACGTTGACCATGTGCTTCTTCGCGGCGCCTTTCGTCGAGAACTGAACGTGGCCGTCCGTCAGCGCGAACAAGGTGTGATCCTTGCCGATGCCGACGTTCTCGCCAGCGTGCATACGCGTGCCACGTTGACGAACGATGATGCCGCCAGCGTTGATAGCCTGACCGCCGTACACTTTCACGCCAAGTCGCTTCGACTCGGAGTCGCGGCCGTTCCGGGACGATCCGCCTGCCTTTTTGTGTGCCATTTGATTTGCTCCTTAACCGGTGCGCTTACGCGTTGATCGCGTCGATGCGCAGTTCGGTATAGTTCTGGCGGTGGCCGCCATGCTTCTGGTAGTGCTTCCGGCGACGCATCTTGAAGATGGTCACTTTCTTGTGACGACCTTGCGACACGACGGTAGCCTTGACGGAAGCCCCACTGACCAGCGGCGCACCGAACTTAATCGATTCGCCTTCGCCCACTGCGAGAACCTGGTCGAGCGTGATTTCAGCGTCAATGTCTGCCGGTATCTGTTCTACTTTAAGTTTTTCGCCGACGGCAACTTTATACTGCTTGCCACCGGTTTTTATGACCGCGTACATTGAGAACCTCACTCTGTGTTCATTTTTTCCACGCACCGCGCGCGGAAACCCGTGATTATACATAGAGTTAGCTGCTCGGTCAAAACTCATTCAGAGCGGCCCTGCGTTCCGCCCGCGTGACGCGCAGCCCAGCGCCTGGCGGTGTCCACGAGCGCGCCGCGCGGCAGTCCGCGACCCGGAACAACCGCGATTCGCCTTATAATTCGCGGCACTACCCAATTCAGCCATCATGTCGTCGACTGCCACCACCTCCTCCAACGCCGCCAGCCTGCTCGCTCCGATCGCCGAAGACATGCAGCAGGTGAATCGCGTCATCCGGCACCGTCTTGCGTCCGAGGTGATGCTGATCAACCAGATTTCCGAGTACATCATCAGTGCCGGCGGCAAACGGCTGCGGCCAGCGCTGCTGCTCCTGGTGGCCGGCGCGCTCGGCGAAACCACGGGGCACCGGCACGAACTGGCGGCGGTCGTCGAATTCATTCACACGGCAACCCTGCTGCACGACGACGTGGTCGACGAATCGGATCTGCGGCGCGGCCGCCAGACCGCCAACGCGCTGTTCGGTAATGCGGCGAGCGTGCTGGTCGGCGACTTTCTCTATTCGCGCTCGTTCCAGATGATGGTGGGCGTGGGCAAGATGCGCGTCATGGAGATTCTGTCGGAAGCCACCAACATCATCTCCGAAGGTGAAGTGCTGCAACTGCTGAACATGCACGACGCCGACGTGGACCAAGCCCGCTACATGCAGGTGATCCGCTACAAGACTGCCAAGCTCTTCGAGGCCGCGGCTCAGCTCGGCGCGGTGCTGGCCGGCGCAGATGCCAGAACCGAAGCAGCGGCCGCGGAATTCGGCCGGCGCATCGGTACGGCTTTCCAGATCATGGACGACTGGCTCGACTACACGGGCACGGCGGAGTCGATGGGGAAAAATGCCGGCGACGATCTACGCGAGGGCAAGCCCACGCTGCCGCTCATCTATTTGATAGAGCGTGGCACGCCCGAGCAGTCGGCTCTCGCTCGCGAGGCCATCGAGCAAGGCGGCACCGACCGTTTCGACACGATCTTCGAGGCGATCACACGTTCCGGCGCGCTGGATCACACGCTCGAATGCGCGAAACAGGAAGCACAAGCCGCGGCAGCCGCGATTTGTTCGTTTCCTGATTCCATTTACAAAGAAAGCCTGCTAGAATTATGTTCTTACTCGACGGCGAGACAGTCTTAAACAAGACTCAAACGCCGGTTTAGTCTGAATCGAGTCTGCAGTACACATCGGGGTGTAGCTTAGCCTGGTAGAGCGCTACGTTCGGGACGTAGAGGCCGGAGGTTCGAATCCTCTCACCCCGACCAGATTTTCCTTGTCAAATCAAGGCACAACCGCCCGCTTCGCCGGGCGGTTTTTGTTTTGGCGGCCCGTTTGCGGCAATCTTGCGGCAAATTCCTCCGACGGAAACGCTGCGGCCCGCTGCCGCGAAATCTAAAACCTCCTGGTTAAACACGGTCTTCCTTCCCAACCGGAGACCGCCCGATGGCCAGCATCACCAACCGCAGCCGCTTCTTTGTCGAAGTCAAAAACAACCACGACTGCTACCGCGAATTCCCGTTTCACCGCCTCGCCGACGCCAAGACCTACCACGCGAGCCTCGTTGCGCAGAAGCTGAAGCCGGTCCTCGGCCAGCTCGAGGACACCATCGAGGTGCGCATTCGCCATAAAGGCTGGCCCACGGTGAACTACACCGCGACGTCGGTCGCGGAAGCCGAAGGCATCGTGAACAAAATCGAGGAAGAGCGCAGCCGGGGCCTGTTCCGCGATTACACGAAGGCCCATCAGGTCACCTTCATCGACCTCATCCAGCGCTACATGAAAGAGGAAGGACCGAAGCACAAGGGCTGGGAAAAGGTCGAGCAGTACAAGTGCCGCGGCTGGCTCGAGGACCTGAAGGGCGGCCTCGCGGCGCGGCTCGCGCAGCGCGACACGGAAATTGCGCAGACCGGACGGGCCACCACGCCACGTGGCGCGATGCGCCAGCCGGCCACCGGCCTTCAATGGATGCAGAAACCGTTCGCGCAGGTCGAGACGACCGACATCGAAGCCTACATCCGCGACCGCCTCGATGTGGTCGCGCCAGCCACCGTTGACCGCGAAATCGACGTGCTGTCGGCCATCTGCAGTGTGGCGACGAAAGTATGGAAGTACCGGGTCGACGAAAATCCGATGACGGGCGTGCGCCGCCCGCGCTATTTCAACGAGCGCGACCGGCGCCTGAAGGCCGGCGAGGAAGCGCGGCTGCTCGCCGCCACGCGCGAGGAAGACCGGCTGCGTTCCATCGACCTGCGGGTCGAGGCACTGATGGTAACAGCCCGCGACGAAGCTGCGGCCCACCCGACGGTCTACCGGAAGAAAGCCCACATCCAGGCGGCGCTTGCCGCCTGCCAGACCGAGGCCGAGCGCGACCATGTCCACATTCCGCTCTTCGAAGCCTTCGTCACGTTCCAACTGATGACGGCCGCGCGGCGCGGTGAGGCGCTGAACCTGACCTGGGACAACGTCGATTTTGACGAACGCACGGCCTATCTGCCGGAGACCAAGAATGGCAAGCCGCGCAAGCTGCCGCTGCGCGCCGACCTCATTGACCTCCTCGAGACGCTGCCGCGCGACGACGCCCGGGTGTTCCCGCTCGGCGAGGATGCGCTCAAGCACGCGTGGGGACGGATGACGGAACGCGCGGGCCTCACGAACCTGCACATTCACGACCTTCGCCACGAAGGCATCAGCCGCGTCGCCGAGACGGGACAGTTTTCGCTGGTGGATTTGCAGGCGTTTTCGGGGCACCGCGATACCCGCATGCTGCTGCGCTATGCGCACCTGTGCACAAAGCAGTTGGCCGACCGGCTCGACGCGGCGTTCGGTAGCGCGGCGCCTCACGCGAAGCTGAACGTCCTACACCGCGGCCGCCGGCGCCTGCGCGCGGGCAACGGCCTTACGCTCGCGGCGATTGCCGCGGACTTTGACCAGCAGTCCGCATCGGTACTGGTGGATGGCGATGAAAATAC
Organism: Paraburkholderia sp. 22098; assembly: GCF_052045935.1. NCBI lineage: Bacteria > Pseudomonadati > Pseudomonadota > Betaproteobacteria > Burkholderiales > Burkholderiaceae > Paraburkholderia > Paraburkholderia sp. 22098. The sequence goes on from NZ_JBQEPV010000003.1 coordinate 510,720, forward strand.
GGAAGTGCCGAAACAGGCGAATGTCATTCCGTTCCGGCGCGCGCAGGCATGATGCGGCCTCGCTTTAGCGGCTCGCACCGACTTAGACAGGCGTTTTATCACCTCCGTTACCTTTTGGCCGCACAAGGACACGTGGCCCTCCACCACTATGCCAACCCGCATCGGCATTGAATTCGTGCAGCGAGATGCAGGGCCAGGCAGGAAGACGAGCCCGCCACAACCGTGGCGGGTTTCTCCACAGAGCCGTACCGCTACCAGTTGTAATCAAGCTTCGCGCTTTCTACGGCCACCTCCGGGGCGGCGATGCAGACCCTCCCCACTCGTGCGAGAAAGAGCGTCGCCTTTACGTCTATGCGATGCCCAGAATATGGCCGCTCGACATCGGGATTCATCGTCACGTTACCGTCGATGGGTATCTCCAGAAAATCGCCAGGTAACGGTAGCTCATCCATCTCGAATTCGACAGGTAGATAGACTTCACGAATGCCGTCACTATTGGTCATGCCCATTTCGCCGGCTGTCTTGTCGTGGTTCAGGACGGCATGGTCAACGAGGTCGCGCACCGCGTCTTCCAGTGCATCGTGCGAGTGATGCAAAGACAGGTCGGGCAGATGTACTTTGAAGGCCGATTTCACTAGATGCGACAGATAAGGCTGCAAGGGGACCAGCCCCAACTGTACCGTGCGTTCGAGCAGCAGCTCTTCGTCGAGGACCGCGTGCGCGGCGTCATCAAGGTTTTCAGATTCTTCCGTTGATGCCTGATAGGCGGCGAGGCTCCTGTATCCGAGGGCTGCGGCGACCAGCTGCTGGGCGTGCCCCAGCTTGAGGTGCACAGGAAGGTCAATACTGAGAGCGCGAACCGTGTAGGCAAGCGCAGAGATGTCCACAGACATGCGATTCTCCAGCGAAGCAGCGGGACACGCGAGCGATTACTGCCCCGTGCCATGCGAGAAGCGCATGAGGTGACGGATGCAATCAGGAAGAAAGATGTCGGTTTTGAGTCGCTCGGAGCTCGGGCGGACGCCTGCGACATAGTATGCACCACTTCTCGCTTCGCGTCCCGCCCCCAAGTGCAACGCTGTCGTCCGAAGGACTTGCTGACCGCAGCGCCACCATGGAAACATTGGCCGAGGATGGGTCAGAAGTTCTTGCTCCCTGCCCGCGACATATGGGTGGTGACGCGGCGCAGTCGGAACCGCTGCGCCACAGGTACCGTGCGAGCGCCGTCGGCGTAGCAACGCTCACAGCCGCGCCATTGCATTCGCATGCGCCGCTCGCGGAGGTAATTTCGCTCCCAAGGTTGATTTCACTGGTCCTTCGGCTTCTCCAGATACTCAACCGTCCGCTCAAGCATGTCGTCAGTTTGTTTCTCCAACTCCGCTGCCAACATTTCTTCTGCCGTCGCCTGCCCTGCTTTGGGTCCGCGCGCAAAGGCTGCCTTCATTCTCTCGTATAGCGCGCCGACACTTTCGGACAGGTCCGCTTTCTGGAAGACTTTCATTTCCTGCGACGTCTGTTCAGCTCCGTGCTTTCGCGCATAGGCCGCCAATCGCTTTTCAAGTTTCTCCCGACGGGTGCGAGTGATTCCGGCAACCGAATCGAAGTAATCAGCCGCGCCGCTGCCGACTAATGTGATTTGCGGGGCAAGGTGCAACAGAAAGGCGGGTATCTCCGTGACGCCAGGGTTGACGATTTCAAGGTGACGCACCGACGTGAATTCCAGCCAATGACGGATAACGGAATTGATATGCAAATCACCCAAACCATATCCGACGCAAACAAGCCGGGAGACAAAATTGATGTTATCGACAAACTGCCTCAGTATCGCGTGCGGAAGAACCTGTGAGTGCCGCGTGTCGAACTTATATGCGCCGGCGAGAAGGCTACGCCGGAGAAACTGCATCACACCAGACTCGTCTGCATATGCAATTTCATTGGTCGCATTCGCTCGACCGTTCGGAGAAGCCGAAAGCGGATAGAAGAGCTCTTCGTTTGCCCCGCGAAGCATATCAAGAATTGATGCGAGACTTCTTTCCTCCGGAACAAGTTTTAATACATCTTTGCCCTCGTTAAAAGTGAACACGTCTAATGCACCATGGATTTTCAGCAGATAGATTCCCGATTCGGGCGGGTTCGGATAGAAAAACGAGCCTCTCGTCAATTCCTCTTCGCTCAGCATATTTGCTCGCAATTCGCCGATTAAAGTTCCTGACTTGTCCCGGCGTGGCAATGAGACCGTACGTTGACTGAAACCTGAGTGAAGGGGTATGTCGAATGTTGCTGCCAGCATCTCAACAATCAAGTCGTGGTTTAGCGAAAATACCCATAGCGGTTCGCTCTGCTTGGCAAGCGCCTTGATACCCTCGTACAACCGCAGATGTCGGGCAAGAAACGCAGAGTTTCTGACGTGGCGGGCGTACAAAATCGCATAGACCATTTGAACAAGCCACGAATACAGGCCGTGGTAGTCCTGCTGGTTCTGCTGATGACGTCGGAACTGCGTCTCGAGGAAACCCAAGAGACTTTCATAATGCAAGTCGGCTCGCTGCAGCACCGACACAAAGTCTTCGATGACACTGTCGGGATGTCCGCCACCTTGTTGACGCCAGCCATGGTTAAACTGTCGCAATTTCTCTGGAGTGAGCCAGGCCTTCAGCTCTCGCGTCAACTCCCACACGAGTGGCATCCCGGCCTCATATGAGGCGCCGGCACCCAAAAACAGGCCTGTCAACTGGCTCATTCTCTCGCCTTACGATAGTTTCGCGGAAACTCGCCCAACGACCAGCTCCGCAACTGTATCTTTGCCGCTATGCGCGGCACCAATGCGACAGTCGCCCGTCATTACGGAAGCGCTTGGCGCGTCGGCGCCGTTGTCTCGTTACCTGCGGATTCGCGCATTGATGCCACGCAGTGCCCGCCTGCAATATCTATCGAGCTATTTGCATCGCCCTCGTCAAGCTCCCGCCGTTGTGCCACGTCAAGCGGAAGCAGGGATGCCTACGGTGTGTAACAGGTTGGAGTTGTTGTGCGTAACGCGGGCAAGAATCCTCGCAAGTCGGGACTCCGGCTCTGCAGCAAGAAGTTCGCGGGCAGCGGAGCTGACATGCGGCAACGCTGACGCCAAATTTCCCTCACTGAGTTGCTCCCAAAACCGCAGAATCACGTGAAGATTGTTCACAGTCGCGGCACGAAACACCTCGACAAACTCCGGCGTTGTGGCCTCCGTGATGACGGCCGCCTCTGTCGAGCTGTACCCATTGCCAGCGCCGACCTTCTCGACAGCTGCTGCGAGCGAAGGGCGGGGGTTCAGTTGCGCCTCACGGTCTCTAACTGCGGCGAGAAGATGTGGCGATAGTTGCGTGCCTCGACTCAGCGTGAGGCCGGCGCGCTCAATATCTTCCGCGGTTCCCTGCTCCCGGATGCGCGCACTCGCTTCAGCGAGGAACGCCTCCGCCTCGGGCGCATCGATTTCCACCAAGGCGTCGTACACCCCTTGACATTCGTCGATAGTCAAACGCGCAGCTATTTTCGGTAAGACGCCCGATATCGTCTGCACAAGGTCCGACGCTGCGACTCGCGGATTCCACCAGACGTCACGCAGCCACGTGGTCAGCTGCTCCCGCTCGGCCACGCTTTGCAGGTTCTCTGCGCGCTGCTGCCAGTAGGCCGCGAACTCACCGTGCAGCGGCGCCCCGGTCGTCATATGCCTCTTAAGGAGGCCAACGAACTCGTCGTCAGCGTCGCCGAGGAACTGCGAGCCGAACTCTCGGACCCGACGTTGGTCCTCGGACATGGATTCCGCAAAAAGGAAGCCGAAGCCACGCGTGCCTTGGACAAGCGCTTCGAACGGGGGAGCACCGGGAATGCCCTGAAAATACACGGCTGTCAGGGTCACGGCCGCGCGTAGCGTGCCCTTCAGCAAGACTTCGTCGAGTTGGCGATTATTGAGAAAAACGTTCTCGACTACATTGAGTACACGGGAGGCGACCCGGATGTTGTTCACACCGAGCGCAACGAAGAAACTTCGCGTCTGCTCGCCGCACGGGACGTCACGTTGCTCCGCCGCAATGTCGTAAGCCTCCTCGGCCGAAATTTCGAGTTGAAGTTCAACATCGATGAGCTTTTCGCGGAACTGTTCGAACGCCTCCACGTCCTTCTCCTCACCGATGCGCTGTTCGTTGAAGATAAAAAGAACTCGACAGTTCCGGTTCTTCAGGTAGTCGACCAGCCCAAGTGTCGCGACAACGTCCAGGTCGCGCCCTCGCCGTTCGAAGTCGTCGAGGACGACGAGTCGACTTTCAATCGCTCTCTCCAGGATTGCGCCACTAATCTGTCCGACGACCCCGGCAGTCAACTGCCCGACCGCCTCCGCCCCTTTGATAAAGGTACCGGCAACCTTCGTCACCTTATCGAACACGCCACCGAGCACGTTTTGCGCGGTGGCCGCACCGTCCGAAATCGTCGCCAGCGTTTCGTTCAGCAAGGCCTTCTTGACCTCGTCCATCGAATTTTTGCCAAACAACGAGCAATAGATGGGCGCCGCGTCGGCGCAGGACATTGCTTCGGCAATTCGCCACCAGAGATGCGTCTTGCCGGTACCCCACGCACCCTTAAGCGCGATGACGCGATAGCGGTCACTTCTAGCGAGATAATCGTGGAGCGCCGCGTAGGTGTCGGCCTGATTCATGTTCATGATATGTTGAAAGGGGGAAACAGCAGCATACAGCAGCGCCCAGTGATGCCACAGCGGCTTGACGCACCAGCACGGATTTGGGTCCTGCAAGCCACCATCGGACTCTCATGCCACGGCCAGACCATGCCACGCCGCGACATCAGTTCCCATCGGTCACGCCGAAAACCACCGTAGCGTTGTCGCAAGGCACGCCGAACGCTTTCGCCACCGACATCAGGTCAGCGTCTCTTGTGAGCAGCGTCATTCCGTTTCGCAATGCTGTTTGCGCAATCAGTACATCCTGAACGTTGTTTCGCTTGCCTTTATTTCTTTCATCGAGCGCACGCCGAAGCCTGTCAAGCTCCGAGCCGCCTTCGCCCCATTTCGCATATCCCCATTTTGAGACGTCCCACACGGCGCCCTCGGTGGGCACGACGCTCTCCCCCGCGCATGCCGCACCGGCTACCGAGACGCCGGCGACCGCGCTCGACGTCGGTGTCATATCGGTCATCAATTCGTTGAAGACTGCCAGCAGCGCCTCGCGTCGCGCTTCGTCGCGTGTCTTGCCGATTTCATCGCGCTGGATGTGGGTTGCGTACAGCCTGTGTGGTCGCAGTCTTTCGATTTCGACACGTCCGTCAAGAACATCGTTAAAGACGTTCGTATCCAGCATGTAACCGCTTGTCATTTTCCACCCTTTCGCGATTGGGTTCGTGCCTTGGGCCCGTTTAAGGATGCCAGTCACAGGACCTGGAATTCGCCCGGCGCCACGCCGAATGAACCCTTGAATATCTGGCTGCACCATTGCTCCATTTCATCACGCGACCACTTTGTCGTCAGCCAGTCGAAATCGAGGTCAAATGGCCCTTCCTCCACCATCCACTGACGGCTCAGAAGATAAGCCGCATTCCATGAAAAGAAATCGTCGAACATCCCCTGGACGTTCTCCCCTAGCTTGTCATGATGAACGCGCGGCTGAACTTCGCCGTCGACAGTGTCCAGAAACAGCGCCTCATGCGCCGAAAACAGCTGCCTTGCAGATTCGATATCGGCGTCACCCTTAACACTAACCGACCAGTAGCCAGGCCAGCAGAAAAACTCCGGGCGCAGTGACTTGTTTTGCTGGAACCGTAAGAATTCGGAGAAGAACAAACGGACGGGAACATTGTGGCGAGCGAACTTCATTTCACTCGCCTCCTGCAGTAGCGCGCGGCAGCTGGCCTGCTCGCTGGACCATTTCGCCACTCTTGACGCAATTTCCATCGGTGTCGGCGAGCCGATGGCGCGCGATAGCAATTCGCTCGCCATTTCGTACTCTTCACGCGAGCATGAAACGACCGCCCCTTTCAGTTCCGGGTACCTGTCGCGAATTGTCCAACACAGGGCCGTAAAGCGGAGGCCGGGGTCTACCGACAATATGAAAGATTCGAAGTGCCATAAGTCGAAGGGGAATCCGTCGCCCGGATTGATTGCGAGGTCGCAAACGAGCAGAAAAAGATTGACTAGCGGGTCGTATGGAGACACGGGCCACGGCTCACCGAGTGCCGACAGAAAAGACTGGAAGGCGTCCACATACACCTTGCCAAACAGTCCGGCATCCCTGCTTACGTTTAGGTCGAACCTTCCGCCGGAAACCGCGCAAAGATACTGAAGCTGACAGAAGCGCGCCTGACCTTCAAATATTTCGCGCAGCCCAATTTCTGCAACGCGAATCGTCGAGCCGAAATAGAAGCCCTCCACCTGCTCTCTTTTCAAGCGCTCGAACTCATGGCCCCAGTTGCGGAAATCCGGTAGGAAATCGAACGTAGGGTCCTCCGAGGCTGCCAACAGTCCGATGACTGACGACCACGCAATATGGTAGGCATGGCCCACGCATTCAAAGTAAGGGTCGGCAACGAAGCGCTCGGCATGCCGGGGAGAAATCATCAATAGCTTTGCGAACTCGATGTCGTGCCAGTTGTTCAGCACCACATTGATGTCCTGCCGGACGGCGCGGTCGATATGGTTCGAGGTCGCATGCAGCAGGTCGAATTTCCGGATGGACTTGATGGGTCCGATGGCATCCACGAGCCGCTGGAGACGTTCAATGTTGATATGCTCCTGCGCCGGGAATCCAAGGCTTAGCAACAGACCGACCGTCGAACCTATGTGCTGCCACCAGTGTATCGTTTCATGAATATACGTCGAGTTCGCCTGAATCACCTCCCAGTCATACTCATTTGCAGCCACCGTGGTTCCCGGCGGCAACCGGTCGAGAAGCCGATGCACCTGCGGCGACAGTCGGACCGTGAAGCTCAGCGGGTTATAAAGTCCGTTCGCGTTGTAGCACGGACCGAGCGTGGACTGGGGGAGCCAGCGTCCGATGGAATCGTCCAGTAGCGAGGTGTCGAAACGCATTGTGGTCAAGACATCGTCGAGCGGCATACGGGACTCGTCGCCCGGAAGCCTTTGCAGGTTGTTGTGCTCAAGTCGCCCGTTACCTTGGTACGCGATTTTACGTGTGCGCAAAACTGCGCCGAGATACGCTTATAACGCTTCGGCGCCGTTCGGTGGAACCGCCCACGCGCCAAACGCTGCGTCGTCCGAGCTGGGTTTCGGCGACGCGTTGGGCGCCCGCACCATCGTGGGCATGGCAACACTGCCGCCGAAAATGATAGCCGTTTGTCGGGGCAAGCCGGCAATTCGCCGAACCTCACGCCTGTCCGCCCATTCGCTCGCCGCCTGGATTGCGCCTAGGTCCCGCTCGGACGTCAGCCGAAACGAGACCCAGTTATTGCACTGCGACAAGACCGTCGGAGAAATTTCCGAAGGCCTCTGAGTGCTCAGCCACAGCGCAAGTCCGAACTTGCGTCCCTCTTTGGCAAGTCGTTCGTATGCCAGCGAATTCTCATTGGCCTCTTCTCCCGAGCCGATGGGCCTCAGGTAGTGATGGGCCTCCTCGAGCACAAGCAAAGTCGGAATCTTGTGTTGCTGCCCCCGCCGGAACAGCTCGTAGGCGTACAGCTCCAGTAGTGAACCAAGTACGAATGGCGTCAGGTCATGAGACACGCGGCGCAGATTGATGATGTGAACCCGCCACGGTACCTCTGCGCCGCCAAAGATTTGCTCAACGAGATGCGTCGATTCCGCCATCCAGCTCAGTGGTGCCCGGGCCCCAAGTCCGCCATGAACGTTCACAACATCTCGAAACATCGGGTCCTCGGCGAACCGATGAATGCGCGTGACGAGAGGCGATACGTTCGAGTAGTTGAACGGGCTGCGCTCAACACCTTGCTGCCCGCCGCGCACAAATGGCTGTAGGCTATGGCTCTCGGCTACCAGCGCCGCTAGAGCCGCCATCGCGGGCCACGCGTTGACCGCTTGCGCCTGACCACCGCGAAGCATCTGGATACGTTGCTCCGCCTGTTGGGCGCCCGCCTGGCGGCAATCGTCGAAGAGGAAAGCCTGGTTGTCTGCTGCCAGTCCGGCGCCCTTTTGCTGCGGAAACCACTGGACCCGATTCAGGTGTTCGAGCGCAAAGGATAACGCCGGCCGCTGCGTCTTTTCGCTAGGTATCAGCAGGCGGTGTAACCCAAATCGACCGAGCGCGTAGTACGGTATCTTGAAGTGCCCCTCTCCTGCACCGCCGATGGTGGTGACCTGAACGGTCCCGGCCGGCAAGTCATCAAGCCGAAAGGCGTCTTCATACTCGCCATTGATGTCGAAGATGACGATTCGCGCTCGGGGCAAGCGGACAATCTGCTGGAGCACCGCCGCCGTAAAACAACTCTTGCCTTGCCCCGAGCTGCCAAGAACTGCGACGTGCCTGGAAACCAGGTCCTCGAGTCCCACGTGGAGTCGTCCACCGCCGCGAAGGTCGTCACCAAGATTGATAGGGACACCCTCAGGCGCGCTGCTGCCGAGAACGGCGCTCAACTCTGTCACCGTAAGTGGAAACGCTTCAGCACCGAGCGGTGGTGTGGCCAGCGAATCGCTGACGAATTTGACGCTGCCATCACTCATTGCGAGTCGTCCAACGACAATGCCCGAAACGTTTCTTAGCGGCTCGCTTTGATGGGTGCTGGAGCCAACGCCCAACCGGTGTGCCTCTTTGGGTTCGGCGAAACTTAGCGACAGCACCTTCATTACAAGCACACGACTGCCGGCATCTAACGCCAGCAGACTGCCCACCTCCGTGACGAGCGAGACGCCCTGGGCGTGGGACGCGAGCTGCCCACGGTGCATGTCGAGCAGGTTCAGCGTGACGTCCGGGCCATCGATTTGAACGACATAACCGACCGGCAGACGGCTTCTCATAGCAAGTCCCTTACATCGGCTAATTCTGCGTCGTCATCATCGCTCTCGTTTCGAAGCGCCTTCTCGAGGCGTCGCATCTCTTCGTCGTAGAGCAGCGGGTCAGGAAGATGCGCCGACAGCTTGTCGAGATGAGCGCCCGCGCCACCGCCCACAACGGTCACGCGGGGATTCCTGAGTGAGAGCAGCTTGCGAAGGGCCGCGGGCAGTACCGCAGCGGCTACATCGCCGGTAAATCCCGGGAAGTAGATGACGAGTTGAAGCGTCGGGTTGAGCAGCGCGGACCGAAGAAGACGGTTTATATGTTCGTCTCCGAACCCGTAGCCGGATATGAGCAGGCAAGTCTGAGGCCTGGACAAGAATTCCGAGAACCGGCGGAAAAGTTCGCCGAGTACAAAGCCGACTGTCTGCATGTACTTCGCGGCACGCGGCAGAACCATCAAGCCCAATTCGGTCTCGGTGTCGTCGTCAAGGAAATGGCTGATTTGTTTCCATGCAAACGACGCCGGCACTTCAAAAACTTGCCCCGACTCTTCTCGCCAGCTGAGGGACCCATGCAGCTTTGCAAGATAGATGTTGTAGACACCAAAGCGCGCCTCACCACGGGCCTGGATGTTCCGGAAGCCCAGGTCGAAGCTCTGGGGTGAAAACCGACGGCTGTGAGTGCCAAGGAACCCGTTAACAACCTGCAGGTCCATCGACTCTGCTGCCCACTCAATCGCCAGGTCGTAGTTGGTGGTGAACACCCACGGGGACGCCTGGCCGGGTTGCCGTGCGGCGACCAATTTCTGCAGGATGGCTCTATGATGCTGCAGATGGTCCTCGTCGGCCTCGGCTCCGATAGGTGACGCCCACCAGTCCCGCTGAAGCAACGCGGCGCGAACGACCGCACGGAAGATGGCGGCGCGCGCGGTCAGTAGGCCGTCGACCTCATCGCGGCCAAACCGTCTCCATTCAGCCAATGCGATTTCGAGCGTATCGATAAGCTCTTCCACATTGGGCGGGACACAGTTGTTTCCTTCCGCGAGCGCAACCGCATCGATAAATCGTTCCGTCAATAGCCAGTTGGCAGCCGCGGGAGCCTGCTCTACGAACTCGCTCCACAGGCCCCACATGGTCTTGCCGCCCACGGGCACGGACGCACCAGCACCCAAAAGGACGCCTACGTTTTCCAGCCGCAAAAGCGATGCTAGATGCGCCTGAAGCTCAATCTCGTCTACCAAGGGTGTCGCACCGCGCACCGCCACAATTGCCATATCAACCTCGCAGCATCCATGACCACTTCGTTAAACGTCGCATGCGGCCTTACTCGCACATTCAGGGAAACTCCGGGGAACTGCGCCGAATATCTCTTTCCCCATAAGCAGTTATGCCCATTCGGCCGAAAGCGATTCCGCCTGCCGTAGCACCGTGTCGGTCGCCTCCTCCTGGCGGTCAGGCGGGTATTTGTAGCGCTTGAGTAGCGTCTTCACCATCACCCGCAGCTTCGCGCGCACAGTCTCCCGTTTCGCCCAATCCACTGTCACAGAACTGCGGAGCTTCACGACGAGCTCAACCGCGATTTTCTTCAGGGTTTCGTCACCAAGTTCCCGCACCGCCGCCTCGTTGGTCGCCAGCGCGTCATAGAACGCCATCTCGTCGGGGCTCAGCCCCAGACGCATGCCCTGCTGGGCCGCCTCCTGAAACTGCTTCGCCATTTCGATGAGCTCCTCGATAACCTGCGCCGTCTCGACCGCCCGGTTACGGTAGCGTGTCAGGCTTTGCTGAAGCAGCTCCGAGAACTTCGCACCCTGCACGACGTTGGTCTTGAAGCGCGCCTTGATTTCGCCCTTCAGCAGCCGTTCCAGCAGCTCGACCGCGAGGTTGCGTTCCTTCATGTGGCGCACGTCTTCAAGGAACTCGTCGGACAGCACGCCGATATCCGGCCGCTTGAGGCCTGCCGCCGCGAAAATGTCGATGACTTCGGCACTCACCACCGCGCGACTGATAATCTGCCGCAGCGCGTGTTCCTTCTGCTCGTCGGCCAGCGCCCTGTCTGCGCCACCGTGCTTGGTCAGCGCCGCCTTCACGGCCTGCATGAAGGCCAGCTCATCGCGATACTGGAGCGCTTCATCGAGCGTGCAGCACAGCGCAAAGGCCTTGCTCGCCGCAAGCACCGTGTCCGCAAAGCGCTTCTTGCCGTCGTCGAGACCAAGCACATGGTCCGCCACGGGGGGCAGCAGTTGCCACGCTCTGGCCCGGAACTCGTCGTAGGCAACACCGTGCAGCATGGTGTGCAGCACGTCCATCTGCTCCTGGAGGATGGCGAGGGCGTCATGCGCATCGATGGTCGGCTTGCCCCGCCCGTGAGCCTGGGTGTAGGTGGCCAAGGCCGCCTTCAGCTCGTTGGCGATTCCGATGTAATCGACCACCAGCCCGCCCGGCTTGTCCCTGAAGACGCGGTTCACACGCGCGATGGCCTGCATCAGGCTGTGCCCGCGCATCGGTTTGTCCACATACATCGTGTGCATGCAAGGCGCATCGAAGCCGGTCAGCCACATGTCGCGCACGATGACGAGCTTGAACTGGTCGGCCGGATTCTTGTAGCGCGTTTCGAGGCGCTTGCGCACCTCCTTTGGATAGATGTGCGGCTTCAGGAGCGCCTTGTCGGACGCCGAACCCGTCATCACTATCTTGACGGCACCCTGCATCGGGTCGTCGCTGTGCCAGTCGGGCCGCAGCGCGACGATGGCGTTGTACAGATGCACGCAGATGTCGCGGCTCATCGCGACAATCATCGCCTTCCCGTCCATCACGGACTGCCGGTTCTCGAAATGTTCGACGATATCGGCGGCAATCTTCTGGATGCGCGGCGGTGCACCGACGAGCTGCTCGAGCGCGGCCCAGCGGCGCAGCTTCGCCACCCGGGCTTCATCGGTTTCCTCGTCCTCGGTGAGTTCCTCCACTTCGCTGTCCAGCGACGAGACATCGGCCTCCTTCAGTTCTAGGCTGGCAAGCCGGCTCTCGTAATAAATGGGCACCGTCGCGCCATCCTTCACGGCCTGTTCGATGTCGTAGACGTGAACATAGTCCCCGAACACGGCCCGTGTGTCGCGGTCATCCAGCGAGACCGGTGTGCCCGTAAAGGCCACGAACGTCGCACCGGGCAGTGCATCGCGCAGGTACTGCGCATAGCCATAGCGCACGGCCGTGACGCCGGCCGGGTCCGACTGACCGGCCTTCTCGCTTGCGACCAGGCGCGCGTCGAAGCCGTACTGGCTGCGGTGGGCCTCGTCGCAGATGACCACGATGTTGCGCCGGTCAGACAGCACAGGGAACGTGTCCTCGTCCGCGCCAGGCGTAAATTTCTGGATGGTCGTAAAGACAATGCCGCCGGACGGCCGGTTGGCCAGCAGGCGCCGCAGTTCGGGGCGGGTGTCGGCCTGCACCGGCGTTTCGCGCAGCAGTTCGCTGGCACCCGCAAACACGCCGAAAAGTTGGTTGTCGAGGTCGTTGCGGTCGGTGACAACCAGCAGCGTCGGGTTACCCATGCCTTCGTGCGCCATCAGCGCACCTGCGAGACAGGTCATCTCAATGCTCTTGCCGGCGCCCTGAGTGTGCCAGACCACCCCGCCCTTGCGGGAACCGCCCGGTGCAGACGCCTTCAGCACGCTTTCCACGACAGCGCGCACCGCGTGGAACTGGTGATAACCGGCAACCTTCTTGACGAGCTCGCCTTCGTCCTCGAACAGGACGAAATGGTGCACGTAGTCGAGCAGCAGGTCACGCTGGAAGAGGCCCAGCGTCAGCGTTTCCAGCTCGCGCATGGTGCCGAGCGGGTCGGTCGTGACGCCATCGATGGTGCGCCAGGCCATGAAGCGTTCGCGGCTTGCAGTCAGCGAACCCATGCGTGCGCTCGTGCCATCGGAAATGACCTGCAGCGCATTGGCGAAAAAGAGGTCGGGGATGTCCTGCTGGTAGGTCCGGAGCTGGTTCCAGGCGGCCCAGATGTCGGCGTCCTCGTCGCCTGGATTCTTCAGCTCCACCACGACCAGCGGCAGACCATTGACGAACAGCACCAGGTCCGGCCGGCGCGGCCGTTTGGCCCCCTGCACCGACAACTGGTTGACGGCCAGCCAGTCATTGGCAGCGACGTCCGAAAAATCAACCAGGCGCACCCGGTCGCCACGTGTCTGGCCTTCTTTCTGGAACTCCACCGGCACGCCGTCGACCAGCCAGCGGTAGAGCTGACGGTTCGCGTTTACGAGGCCCGGCACATTGGGATTGAGGACGTGGCGCAGGGCATCGTCACGCGCGCCGCCCGGAATGTGCGGGTTGAGGCGCGCGATGGCATCAGCGAGGCGGTGTCGCAGCACCACGTCACGGTAAGTGTCGCGTTCGGCACCCGGTGTTTTTGCGTCCGGCGGCGAGATGTCGGGACCGTGGGCGGTCTGCCAGCCCAGGCAGTCCAGCCATTTAAGCATCGCCTGTTCTACCGCGTCCTCGCTGATGCCGCTCATGCAATGACCTCACCCAGTTGCGCTTGGGCCTCAGGCAAGCGGAGTTTGCCGGAGATGAGGCGGGGAAGCAACGAGTCACGGATGGCCGTAAGTGTTCGCGCCTGCTCCGCGTTGCGTCGCATGGAGCGACGCACTTCAACTACAACGTCATCGAATGAATGAAGTGCCGCCGCACTTGGTCTCGCCAAGTTAATTCGATAAGCGTTCTCGCGATTGAGACCGGGCACGGCGGCGTCAGTATTCATCGTTTCTAGACCGAGGCGCTGCATTGCGTAATAGCAGTACGTCAGCGGGACACCCTTTGGCCGAACATAGAACGTCGTATCAATTGCATAGAACGGACCATCTTCCCAATACAAACTTCCAACAGTCCCTTTTCGACCGACAATAATCGAACCGCCTTGGACGAGGGGTTCATCATGAAACCCAGTCACACCGCCAGAGCCGTAGACAGGAATCGGGCCATCACGACGTTCAGTTGATTTCAGCGCCTTCCCGTAAGAAAGCTCAAGCAAATCACCAAGTCGGACGCAGTTCCACCCCTTCGGAATCGCCCCCAATGCCGATTCTTCAAACTCCGCAGGAAACAGCGCCGCCGTTTCCGTATCCATGCCTTCCGGCTCACGGCCTTCAGCCTTCGCGCGCACCGGGTCGAAGTCGATGAACCAACTTTTGAACACGGCTTGGGCGATGGCTTCGAGCGTGGCGTTAGTTTGAAGAAGAAGCAAGCGTCGCTCATCAATTGCAGACAGTAAGTCTGCAATTACCCGCTGCTCGGGAAGCGACGGCAAGGGAATTTTAAAATCTGAGCAATCCCCAACGCGGATATGCGACACGACGGACCCCGACCCCTCGTGCGCGCCAAACTGATGCTGAAGCTGCGGAGACAAGAAGGCGTAACAAAGAAATCGCGGGTCGAGAGCTGCGCGATTTGCGCGGTACTGCATCAGGCGCTGACCAAGGAAGATGGTCTGGTTTCCACGCACAAGACCTACCTCGCCAATCGGTGCCTCGCGCGTGAGAATGACGTCTCCGTCAAGGAGGGGCGCACGCCGAGTCCAAGTACGAAAGGTCGCCTCGTCAACAAACCTGCAATCTGACAATTCGATGAAACCATTGCGCACGTTGGTTGTGCGAATCATGCGATACGGTGTCTCATACTCTACGACCGGCGCGGTCTTGTTCACGCAGTCCACGATGAGTTCGCAGCAATCTGCCACTCGGACAATCGGCCATTCAGACGGCATACCCGAGCCCTCCGAGCTTCTCACGAATGACCGTATCCAGCTGCGCCCCCTTCGTCATGAGCTCCGCTAGTTGAGCGGTCAGGCGCTCCATCTTCTCGTTGAACGCCTCATCGTCATCTTCGGCTTCCTCAGCTCCGACGTATCGACCAGGTGTCAGGACATGCCCATGTTCGCCAATTTCGGCCAGCTTCACGGCTCGGCAGAAGCCCGGCACATCAGCATAAGGTTCATTCGCACCGTCTTCGCCATCGGCGCGCCAGCGATGTACGGCTGAGGCAATCTTGGCAATGTCTTCGTCATCGAACACTCGCACCACGCGCGTTTCCATCCGCCCAAGCTTGCGTGCGTCGATGAAGAGCACTTCGCCGCGCCGGTCACGCCCGCGCTTACCACCTGGCACTGCCGCGCCGCTCTTGTCCTTGGACAGGAACCACAGGCAGGCCGGAATCTGCGTATTGAAGAAGAGCTGCGGCGGCAACGCCACCATCACGTCCACCACATCGGCCTCCACCATCGCCCGGCGGATATCACCCTCGCTACCCTGATTGGTGGACATGCTTCCGTTGGCCAGCACCACGCCGGCCTGCCCGCGCGGGCTCAGGTGATGCAGGATGTGCTGCAACCACGCGTAGTTCGCATTGCCGGCCGGTGGCGTGCCGTGCAACCAGCGGCGGTCTTCGGTCAGCCGCTCGCCGCCCCAGTCGCTGATATTGAACGGCGGATTGGCGAGCACGTAATCAGCGCGCAGGTCCGGGTGCTGGTCCCGGTGAAAGGTATCGGCAGGCTCTTTGCCGAGGTCGGCGGCGAAGCCGCGAATGGCAAGGTTCATCGCCACCAGCCGCCAGGTCGTCGGGTTCGCCTCCTGGCCATAGATGCTGATATCGTCCGCCTTGCCGCCATGCGCCTCGATAAATTTTTCGCTTTGCACGAACATGCCGCCCGAACCGCAGCACGGGTCATAGACGCGTCCCTGGTGGGGCGCCAGCACCTCGACCAGCACCTTGACCACCGAAGCAGGCGTATAGAACTGACCGCCCTTCTTGCCCTCGGCGGTGGCGAACTGGCCGAGAAAATATTCGTAGACCTCGCCGAGCAGGTCCTTCGCACGGTGGCCCTCGCCGAACCCGACGGTGGAAATCAGGTCCACCAGTTCACCAAGGCGACCCGGCTCAAGCTGCGTACGTCCGAAACGCTTATCGAGAATGCCCTTCAGGCGCGGATTGTCAGCCTCAATGGCTTCGAGCGCGGCATCGATACGCACGCCGATGTCGGCCTGTTTCGCCTGCGCCCGCAGCGTCTCCCAGCGGGCCGATGCCGGCACCCAGAAGACGTTGGCCATGGTGTAGTAATCGCGCTCTTCCAGCGCCTCTACATGGTCGTCTGCGTCGGGCAGATAAAGGTCGTCGTGCCCGTCAGAGAACGCGGCGGCAAGCTGTGCGCGGCGCTCGTCGAACGCGTCCGAAATGTATTTGAGAAAAATGAGGCCGAGCACGATGTGCTTGTATTCGGCGGCATCCATCGATGAGCGCAGCTTGTCGGCGGCAGCCCAGAGGGTTTTCTTGAGGTCCTGATTCATGTTATGCGTTTGGAATATAGCGTCCCCAGCGCCACCGCCGGATGCGAGTCGGCACAATTCTACTCGCGCACCAAGGCTCTTGGTTCAGCCACATTCCAGATAGCTTTCTGGACCTCGGCCATGCCATCGTGATTGACTTACGTTATCCGCCCTGTTAGTTCGCCCGTTCTACCGCCGTCCCGGCCGTTCATAGCACGGCTGGCTCACTGACCATAGGACGGCGTCCAACGGAGGCTTGACGGCCCTGGGAACCGCGCACAATTGCCTCCGGCAACGACGGTGTCGCGACCATGCCAGGTGTCTGGCCCATGCACGTTCGACAATCAGAAAGGCATGGCAGGGGCTGACGCCCCGTGGAAGGGGCCTTGTACAAAAGCCGATGTCCAAACCCGCCGCACAGTGCCAAGCACCTCCGCTCCGGGAGGGCAACGCCTTCCCACCTGCCTAATCCCAATGGCCGCCTCTCGCTCCCCCGGTACCTTTTCACACAAGGCCTACGGTCGAACTTCTCTCATTCTCCCGGGACTTCCTCACCACCAACGGTGTCCTACCAAGATAGCGCGGGTGCCGCGAACCGCAGGGGAAAGCCTGCGTCGCCTGAGGGGGCGCCCCACTCCTCTTCCTTAAATGCTCTTTCTTTAGAAAGAGCTAGAGTGACGCCGGTAAAATTCGGCCAAAGCCTTGACTGGCAAGGCAACCAGGAATCCACCTCGTTCGCGTAATGCCCTGCTCCGTTCGCGAAATGACGCTGCGTAACGCGAACGCGCAATGGGCCCGGCTATGCTTCAACCGGTTGCTCCAGTCGCCCAGTCGGACGCAGTTCACAGGCACATTGCGGAAACGTCCACTGTGGTGCGCGTCGCCGAAGCGCTTTCGCGGCGCACAGGTGCCGTTGCACAGGCGTCCTTGTCGGGGACGCGTCTTATCCGTTTCTTGCCTTTGCTCGGCTGCCAATCGGTCGACCACCGAACGATTCGCACCAGCCCAGGCGTTCCGAATACTTCCTTGATGGTCCAGCCTTTGACACCTGCGAGTTCGCGAAGGGCGTCGCGGATTTCCTTTCGGCGTCGCCGCAAGGTACCGTCGGGCACATCAAGGCCGGACCAGACATAGGTGGCCAAAGTATCGTGCCTGAATTGCATCGTCTCTCCGGGGCGCATCCGCACCGACAGGCTGCAATGCAGCGCCCGGGCGCAATCCGTCGTCAGTAGCAAGCGCTGCCCCAAAGATACCGGCGAATACTGGCCGCCGAACAGCGTTTCGGCCAACCTCCAGTTCAGCAGCACATCAACGCCCGCACTATCACCGCGACGCCAGCTCATCAGGCGCGACGACATCTGCTTGTCGTTACCCGCATACGTCCAGACCGTCACTTCGCATAGGCGCTCGAGCTCACGCCGAATCTGGCGTAATGCGCTGCCCCCGCTGAACTCCCGCCCGAGCCGGCGGCATAGCTCTGCAAAACTCACATGAAGACTAACCAGCCTGCGTCTTCGTGGTTCATCACCGGGATACAGTTCGTCCTCCATCGCAGCAATGCGCGCCCCGTGGCCGGCACCGTCAATCTGCTCCTGCGCAAGTTCAAGCAGCACCAAGACGAGGGTTTGCTCCGGAATTCCGAGCCGGTCCGGACCGCGCCAGCGCCACGTCAATCCACCAAACTCATAGGAGATATCGAGTTTCGGCCTTGCGCCATTCGGCAGAGAGCTGAATACGCCGGAAAGCGCCAGTGCTGTGTCGTAGCGAACCGGACGAACTTCGACAAATTTTCCAGGCTCATTCATTGCGTGACCCTCTTGCGTCGTACGCCACCTGCTGTGGAGTACTCGCCAGACCACCGCACGAGTGCCCCGGTCTCCGGAATCTTTCTCAGGACCACCGGCTCCGCCGGCTGCACGTAGTTGGCCTTGGAGACGTCGAATCGCACGAAAAACCGACGCTCCTGGTTCGCAATCCCCAGTTTCTCGGCGAACGGCTCGGACAGGCTCGACAGGTTCGCCTGCCACCGGACACCATCGGTCAGAGCGGACGAACCGCGCGACGCCGTCGCCTGGTCACCCGTACCGCTCAAGGTCGAACTGCGGTTGGTATGGTGGGCGAGCAGCACGGCGGCGCCCGTCCTTTTGGCAATGCGCTGGAACGCCTCCACCACATCGGTCATATGCCCGCTGTCGTTCTCATCGCCATTGTGAAACCGTCGCAAGGGGTCAACCACAACTAGCCGCGCCCCCTCGCAGCACCCCAGAATCTGCTTGAATCCGTCATGATGGATACCGTCGCCGTCTGTACAGAGCAACCGTCCCTCTCCGCCCAGCGGATACATAAAGAGGTTCGCGGCGAGACGGTCAACTATAGCCAGGCGCCTGAGGCGGTCATCGGCCTCCAGACCGGCGAATAGTTGTCCAACTGCCCCGTGAAGACGGTGATGCAGGACATCGCGTGTTTCTTCAGCGAAAATAGTGACGACCTTGCGCGGCGCCGATGGCGAACTTCCCTCCAGTGCCCCGTCGAGCACCGGCCGGCCCGCGGCAATCGCCAGCGCGGCCTGCATCAAAAGCATGCTCTTTCCCGTGCCGCCCGGCGCCGTGACGACGCCGAGTGAGCCAGCCAGCAGACCCGGCAGGACATGGTCGAACTCCGGCGGCGTGGTGGTCAGGGTCTGCCGGATATCAAGTTTCAGTGCGCTCAGATTGAGCATTTCACGCCTCCGGCAACATGCTCAGCAAGCCATGCATCCACATCGCATGGACGCCAGCGCAGTAGGCGGGTCCCAGGAATATGCAGGCGCGGGGGTACCGCAAGTGGGTTACGGCGGAGGTCTTTCTTGATGGTTTCGGGGCTGCGCCGGAGAAGCGCGGCCAGCTCATCGAGGTCAAGGAGTTTCATGGTTCGTCCCTACGAAACGGTTTTTCGGGACACGTGAAAGCGGGCTATGCCGGCACGTGCCGTTACGTGCCAGAAGACGACGTAACGGCTCGTCTAGAGCATTTGTTTATACCCGCCCTACTCTCATTAGTGAGCATCCACTTGCCGCCAAGACGGGTAAAATCGCTGCACCTAGAAATCGACAACAGAACCATGGCCATTCCTTCGTTCCAAAACTTCTTTTTGCCGTTTCTGAGCTTCATCGCTGATGGGAAGGAATACACGAAGAAGGAACTGGGCGACCACCTGGCCAAGACGTTCGACCTGTCCGAGGAAGACGTCAATGAAGTGCTGCCGAGCGGACGCCAGACACGCTTCATGAATCGTGTGGCGTGGACTCGCACATACCTGGCAAAAGCGCTTCTCGTGGAATACTGTGGTCGAGGCCGTTTTCGGATTACACAGCGGGGACGCGAGCTTCTCGCAACGAACCCGGCGAAGCTCGATATCCGGGCATTGAAAAAATATCCGGAATTTCAGGCATTCCATCAGGGAAACACTGACAGCGCTGGCGGCGCCAGCGCTGACGAGCAGGTGGTCACTACAGAGACCCCCGAAGAGCGCCTTGAGTCCAGCTACCAGGCCCTTCGACGAGAACTGGCGCAGGCTCTGTTGCAGCAGATATTAAACGCGTCCCCTGCATTCTTCGAGCAACTCGTCGTCGACCTCCTCGTCGCCATGGGTTACGGCGGTTCGCGGGCTGACGCCGGCAAGGCGGTCGGTCAGAGCGGTGACGAAGGCATCGACGGCATCATCAAGGAAGACCGGCTGGGGTTGGATATCATCTACCTGCAGGCGAAGCGCTGGCAGAATCCGGTGGGACGCCCGCAGGTCCAGGCGTTTGTAGGCAGCCTTGTCGGCAAAGGCGCGGGAAAAGGCGTGATGCTTACCACGTCGCGCTTTACCGACGACGCCCGGCAGTTCGTCAGGCATCTCCAGCAAAAGGTCGTGCTCATCGATGGTGAGGAGCTCACCGGGCTGATGATTGATTTCAGTGTCGGCGTATCAGCCACGGCGCAATACGTGGTTAAGAAGATAGACTTCGACTATTTTGGCGAAGAGTAAAAGCTGAAGCGCAGCTCAAACTGAAGAGATAATCTGCCCTATCCGATAGTTGCACGAGGCGCCGAGACCGCATGTTGACCGCAATATTGCAGGGCAAGCGTAGAGGCTCTGGGTTGGAGGGAGCGGCCCAGCAGCTTTCCAGTGCCACCGGTTCGGAGGACCTGCTGACCTCTCTTGTGTTCGAGCGGGTTTCATACCTCTCGGACGACGCGCTCTCAGCGTTCTGGACAACCCTGTTGCCAGAGGACGTCGACCCGTTCGGCAGAATCGAACGCATCGAGTTTTGGCCGCGCTTCGAACTCGAAGGACGGCTCGTAGAGCCGGACGTGCTTCTCGAGACAGAAAACGCATTGATTGTCGTCGAAGCGAAGCGTTGGGAACAAGTCGACATGCAGTATGCAGCACAAGCAGTTCAAGAGCTACTTGCCGTTGCTGCAGGCGAGCCACGAGCAGAGGAATTGCCCCTCGTCCTGCTTCTTGTCGGCGGCCGACAGGATACGTCGCCCGAATCGACGTCGGCGTTCGAAACGGTAGTGCAGGAACAACTTGTTGGCGAGCGGCTCTTCGCCGAAGCAACGATACGGGCTGTTAAATGGACGGACATGCTCAAGGCGTTCGGTGCGGTCGCACACTTGCATTCCGGCTATGAACGAATGCGCGACGATGTCGAATCCGGCCTGAGATTTCATGGACTCATCCGAGAGCCGGAGCTGCGTCTGCACGAGCTTCACGGTGCCAGTGTCAGCGTTGAAGCGTTTGAGTTTGCATTTACAGCCCCCCAACATGCCTGCTCTTCGTCAGCGACAGACCTGCAGACTGTTCGCGCCCACACACCAATCTTCGTCCTACCGCGGTTGAACATCAACTACGAGAGCTTCTCGTTTCACAAATGACATCACGCGATGAACTGGTTGACGTCTTGAAAGACGTACGCAAGGCCTATCGTCTTCTCGCGGACTACCAGTCCGCGCTCTTGACGCTCGTGAACGACATCGCCCGCGAGGTCGGGGCAAACTACTACACCGCGAACTACCCAAACTACCCACCACGAAGCTATAACGTGAACCCGTTCGGGAAACGGACGGGGAAGCATTTTCTCCCAATGCTCGGAGCGTCATACCTATTCCTAGCCGGAAGCAAGGATAATCCGGAGCCGGAGAACAATCCGGAAGCAGGTGACTTTCTGCTCGAATTCCGGCTGATATCCGACACGAATGAACTTGAGGGGCACACGCCCGCCCCAGCCGAGACCGCGGAGAGCCTGCTCTTCGTATATATCTTCCAGGCGCGTGAAACGCTTCCCCAAGGGACCAATTGGTATCACAAGATTTGGATGAACACCGATTACCCAACGTCCGACGGCGGATGGCATACGACGTCCTCCTTCGAATCCGTTCGCGTATCCCGGCTTACTGTCAACCTAGCTGAATTCGCTGACCCATCCGCTGCTCGTTCGGTCGCTCGCCGCATTCTCGACCACATAGAAACAAAATAACCATTGCCGTCAATCGGCGGACCGACGCCGCGTTTGCATATCGCTTGGAGAACCACGATGCATACTTGCAAGACCAGTGCGCGCCGCAAAGCGCTCAAGCCGATAACGCCATCAAACCAAACCCTCACGGCCGAGAGCTATGCACGGCTGCGCGACCGGGTACTTCAAAACACTGTCGCGCAAGACGAGCTCGCTCGTGCGGTCTCCAGTCTGCCCAGCGGACCGCTGAGCTTGAGCACTGCCTGGGACGCCTTCGGCTCAAAGCCCCTCTTCTCGAACATGGCGCTGACTACAGCCGGCCTCTATACGCAAGCATGGTCGGCAGGGCTGTTTCCGTCGATGGAAGAGTTCTTGTCGCCAGAGTGGAAGATGAGCTATTTGCCGCTTCAGAAAAGGGGTTGGCGTGCAGACGCATGCTTTCACTACAACCGCCTTACCGTCGATGAATTGCGTCGTAAGTTGAAGCGCGCGCGGTACCCGAGCGTGTCGGCGTCACGCCTTTACGCAATGCGAAGTGCGGCTCGCTGGCTCGACCAACGGTCGAAAGAAGCCGGTGCTGCCGAGTTCAAAATTGGCATAGACCTCGGAAGGTGTGCAGATGTCAAAGCCTTGCGACAGGAGATTGCCCCGTTGTGCTCCACCTTGGGCATCGGCTGGGGACAGACGACGGTGTTTCACGGCCTAGTCGACGCGGGCTTTGAGGTCATTAAGCCCGATATCCACACGACGCGCACTCTTGCCTATTTCAACGCGCTTACCAAAAGTGAGGCCGCATGCCGCAAAACGCGCAACTACCTTGCTTCGCCAAACGGTCCCGCGAATGTCGTCCATGCAGCCCGCGAACTGGCAGTCAAGGTCACCGCACTTCCTAGCAGCAACGGCAAAATCCATCGAGAGGTCGATATCGTCCTCCTCTATGCGAGCGCGCACGACGTCATGCTTTCGTTCTAACGGCTAAGTGGCGAGGGCGCCCCCGCAGCCCGAAATACCGCGAGACCTCGTCGGCCCAATGCCCCCGGTGCGCTCACAACGAGTAAGTCGTGGAAGAAGATAGACTCGCATTGGAGCCGTCGGCAGAAGCTCGAATCAATCGCCCCCTACTCACTGAATATCGCGAGCTTCTTTGGCAGGGCTGTCATTGCGCACCAATGGCGACCTCCTTTGCGGTGACTGTTCTGGCCGGCGTGGCCGCGCTCGCGGCAATCCTCTTCGAGGAGAAGAGCGACTCGCACGAGGAGAAGGCGACTTTGCTCACGCCGCTCTCCGAGGGTGCGCTCTACCTTCATGCTCATGAACTCGTGAATCCCTGCGCGGCCGCTGGAGCAGTACGCGATGCCGCTCTGGCACAGGGGCGCCTGCTGTACGTCATGGACTATGTCGCGTTGGAGCTCGAAGCGGAGGCAGAGCGCACGCGCGAGGTCGCCGAACGTCAGCAGAATGCGTGCAAGGCACTGCACGACATTTCCACCGCGTAGCCGAGCCGCTCTGAAGGAAGGGGTATCGCCTCGGGAGCGGATATCGCAGCGGGTTCGGACCTGCGAGTCCGCTGCCGTAAGCACTTCCGTCATCGGTTGAGGCGAAGATTTGACGGGCGCCTCTGACTATGGCGCTATCGACGGGTAGTGCCACCGTGCAATCGTATAAACTTGAGCAAACGCGCCCGCGAATTCGACGTCATCGTCTTCGGCGAGAGGCTGGCCTGGGACAACACCCTTCAGCGTGCACACTGGCTTTCCGTCGTCGCCGCTAAGCATCGCTCCGCCCATCGGCGTGACATACGTGCCGCTCCCGGGAAAGGGCGGCTGACCGTTCAACGTATCCTGCGTTTTCTTCCAGGTCCCGGTCACATTGCCGCCTATAAGCCTGACCTCCACGTAGAGCGTGCTGGGCACGCCATCGAAGTCATCAATACTCAGAATCAGGTCGGCTGCCATGGCCACTCCTTGCGGTGGTAGGGTTACGGCCCCAGACGCTGAAGTGCGCCTTCCGGGTCCAGGGTTTTTCGGTTACGCGCTCATACGCATCTACACCCGGGCCAGTCCCGCGAGCGCCCTTGGGCACATTTACTGAGACTTTTGTAATACGACCTTGGTCCGTCCGGTCCGCGTGGACAGCAACTCACTCGAAAAGGGAGATTGGCCGATTTCCTTGTCCCCGAGCGCTTCGAGGTTCAGGAGTCTCGGCGCGGCGGGGTCAACGTCGCCGAGCAGCTTAACGTTGCCGGGGGATGTCAGCATCATCCTGTCCATCAATGCATCGCGCAGCCGGAACAGCCCGCTCGCTGACGGCATGTAGGCGATTGTGTTCGCCCATACGGTAGTGACCGTCGGGAGCGGCACATAGAAGGACGTGCCATCCTGTTTCTTCAGCTTTAGGTGCCACCCGGTCTGGTAGATTGGCTTGCCATCCATTGTTGTCTGGACGACTGTCCCGTCCTTCTGTTTTGTTTGAGCATTCAGAAACACGAGTGGCGGCATATCCTTCGTGGTCTTGTCCCGCAGCGCATCCGTGATGAAGAAGCTGTCCGAGGAGCGCGTCGCGAAAGCATAAACCGGCCTGGTCACGCCATTCTCGGAAAGCCGCTTCGCGACCAGGTAACGAACGACGTTCCCGGCATAGGTGGCGTTGTTTTGCATCAGGTACTCCGTCGCAGCGTACCAGTACTTCTGCGGGAAGCCGTCCCGAATCACGTGGTCAACTTTGGCCGCGCCCGGGTTAAACCAGACCGCCATCGCGGCAGCCGCGGCCGGGTCTTTCTTCGGGTCGAATTCGTTAGGGTCTGTCGGCCATGCCGCGGTCTCGCCATACTTCGCCTGCTGAAGCACCTGCGTCGTCTCTTCGGTAACCAGTGAGCCCGCAGATATCGACTCCTGAGCCACGGCAACATTGACCACATTCATAAACGCAGCGGGCCATTCGGAGATGTACTGGTTTGCCTTTCTGTCTGACGGCATAGGCTGGACGCCGGTGGCCAGTTCAGTCTCCGTTAAAAGGACGGGGTTGTACTCGGGGCCTTTGATAAAGCTCGGCCAAGTGGACACGAACAGGATAATCTCGCCGACCTCCTGCACGTTCTCGGGCACCGCGGCCTGGGAAAGTGCGGCCTTATAGTCCATGTCACGCGGGCCGTTGTCGTTCGCGTTCCGGTTTGACAGTCGCAGTTTCTTGCAATCACCCTTGACTGCGGGCTGGTTGTGAGCATCGCAGTTCAAAGCCGACTCCGGTATTTCTCCCCGCGCACACGTCAACTCAGCTACGTTGATGTCCGAAAAATACCTGGCGCCCAGAGACGCCGCCCAGGTCAGCCGCTTCATGCAGTTCGGCATGCTCGGCATATCAGGAATACCGAGCAGATGGCGAGTGTGGGTCAGCATGTTCTGGTAATTGTCGGCGAGGGACTCGCTCCCTGGGTCGTTGGCGAGAAACACCGTGCTGAGAAAGTAAGCCCTTCCCTCTCTGCTTCGCTGTTTCACGTCCTTGACGTCATCAAGATAAGTCACGCAATCGTGATAGTTTCTCGCCCAGTCATCTCTCAGGAAATGCGTTCTTCTAGCGTTGTAGCTGGGAAAGACACCGTCATGCATCCACATCGAGTTGTCCTCGTCCGTATCCTGCGCCGTCGAGACGAAGTTTTCGCAGGCAGTAAAGCCCTCATGGGCTATGTCCTCTTCGAATTGAAGCGAGAAAAGTTCCAGCCGCTGCACCTCCTCGAGCTTACTGAGAATCGCTTGTGTGCTTGACTGTATCTGGCGAGACAGGTCGTCGAGCTTCATCAAGGTTTGACGCTGCAAAGAGACAACCTGGCCCAGTTGCTCGGAGACTCTGCTGAGTGCGGCCCCCGTCGGGTCCGTTTGCCCGCCGCCAATCAGGCCTGTTGCGCTCGATAGAGCCCCCATCCAGTTGCCTGTGGCTATGCTTGCTGCGACGTTGATGGCGGTCGACGCGGTGTCGATATTTTTGGACAGGTTGTACGTATCAATCGGAACCCCGAGCGAAGCCGCGAGCCTGCCAATCTGGCCTATCTTTGCGAGGTCTCCAATCGCCTGGTCACGCGCAGCGAGAACGTCGTCTGCTTTTCCGAGACTAACCTGAAGGCTCTTTTGCGCGTTTGCGCTCAGGTTCGAATACGCGCCGTCGTCCATGGCCTCGAGTTTCTCCCGAGGACTGAGTTGCCCCCAGATGGCAGTGTCGTCGGGGACGGCCACGGCGACGTCAGCGTTCGCGTGGGTATCGTCCGGTGTCCCGGGGTCGCTCAGCGCGTCCGCTTCATCGTGGAGCGCGGAGGAGAAGCTTTCGACAATGCTCTTTGCGCCGTCCTGGGCTTTGTCCTGATACGACAAGAGTTCCCTTCTGACATCCGTGACATCCGTTGCTGCCGTCGAGGTGTTCAGAAAAGCAGTCGCTCTACCCTCTTCTGCCGCAATGGAGTTTGACGTCCGTGCCGCCACATACCGCCCAATGGCATCCGATACCACCGTTGCGGGCGCATTGGCCAGGTCCTGCAAGTTTACCTGTGAAAGCGCCCCTGCTACCTCTGGCGGCAAATGGACATTGTTTGCCCCAAGGATGGTTTGTACGACTGCCTGCACGTTCTCGTTTGTCACCGACCCAGACGTGTAGCCGTCGACCGTCGGCGACGCCGCGTGAATCGCGGCAATCACAAGAAGGTCCTGAATCGCCTGCGTGTAATCCCTTTGCAGCTTGGGGGCCTGCTGCTGAAACTGGTCGGACGCCGCAATCGCAAGTGTGCCGGCCTGAATCCTCACCGTGGTCTCGGAGAGTCGTGGGATTGGGGAGCCGGGCTGGTCTACCAACATGCCCGCTGTGCCGAGTTCAGGCTTGATAGTTCTTGCCGCCGCCAGGCCGGTTTGCGCCTGAAACAGCTGATTGCGAATGTCCTGCATTCTCTGTGCAATGAGCTTCGCGACAACCTTCGGGTCTTGGTCTTGGTCCAGGGGGACGGGAGGGAGGTTTGCATTGCGCTTGTCGGCGAGGGCCGCCAAATCCTTCACCGACACGCCTCCCTTATTTTCATTAGTGGGCACCACACCGAATTCGAAACCGACAATCGACTGGATGACTGGTGACTCGCCGGGTACGCCTTGCTCCCGTAACGACGCAACCGCAGCTGATGTGGGGTCCGGCGGTACGGCCTGCGCATAGGCGCACACACCGGCCTGAGCCAACGCGACAACCAACGCCATCAGGAAAAGCTTCATTTTCAGCTCTCCGCGTCCGGCTCATTTCCCTTGGGCTGGAATTGGCGCGATGTTCGCGCATTTCGCCGCGTCACCGTAGGTCGCACAGAATTCCGCAAGCAACTTCTGAAGGTCGACGTCCAGGGTGTGGACCAATTGAGCGACGGGCACATCTCGCTTACACGCCGCGTCATAGTGAACACGCGCGTCCGTTTCACAGGCTTGCAGGAGCGGCGTGAAGACCTGAGGGAAATCTGTCACCGGTCGACGCGTGCAGGTGACCGTCTGCCCGGAGACCATCGGCGGATGCACGTCCGAGGTGTAGTACTGCGCGACCGAGGCGTACGCTCCGCCATTGCATCCGAAGCCAATTACCCATGGAAACGTATACTGCGGGGGATAGACACGGTCGAAGCATACCTTCGCAGCGTCTGCAATGCATCCTTGGTCGAACACTTGAAGCACTGGCGGATTTGCCTGCGCCTGCGCCCTCGCTAGCGCGGCGACCAGAAAAAGGCAACTTCCGAGCAAAAGGCGCTTCACTTTCATGTTCTTCTCCCGCCACGCCAACCACCGTCCAGGTGATTGGTCTCATGGTTGGCGAAGCGCAGGAAGTATGCAAGTCCTACATTTCTTGAATCGCTGGGGCGAACAGGTGAGGCAGTCTCGACCGCCGAAATCTTACGGGTTCATTGCAATAGAGATGGTTGCCAGTCCTACCAATGGCTCGATGCATAGATGGCCGCGCTTGAGTTCAAGGCCCCCCGGTTCTTTCGGTTCTCCGTGAACTACACGAAATGCGGATTTGCAGTGAGGATTGCCGGGTTGCCATGGCAGAGCAAATAACCGCGGGGGCTGCACTCGCTCTCTCAACCACTTCAGAGCGTGGCAACCTGCTCGGAATGCCAGAGGCCCGTCGACCGCGGCCAGCCTGACTATGCCCTCTATGTGGGCGAACCTAGGAACACTCAGGGCCCTGGCTGGCCTCAATGCGTATTCTGGGCGAGAAACGAGTCGCGGTGCCTTGCCGGGGGTGCCGGATTCCGGCGGACATAGCAGCAGGTCGGGAGCAAGCGATGAGCGCGGACGACGTCGCATCGGTCTCTGGCAGGCAAACGAAAGAGCTCCAAAATCAATCAGGCATCCACCTTTTGCCCGGGGTTAATGCCCACAAAAGGGACATGACTTTCCGGTGCTCCAAGATTTCCGCGTGGACTATCCACGTACTCTCGCCCACCCCTTTGCCTGCAGTGCTTTGAGCAGGCTGTCCCTCCCCGAATCCACAGCCTCCCCGATGCTTCGCCACCGCTTGTAGACATCTGTATCGCGCACGTTGCCAGCAGGCGCGGCACCATAGTGACCGCCCTTGACCGCAGCAGTCGCGGACGCCACCGCGGCAACGACCGCGTCGAGCGGGTCGCGCCGAACCTTTCCCGCGACGGCCAGCGTCTCGAGAGCCGCGCCGAGGGCGCTAACCTTTGCTGCGTCGATGCCACGGCCAGCCTCGGAAACCAGTCTGCTTGCGTCTCTGAGCAATCGCAGCGCCTCTTCAAGGCGCCAACGCGGGTCACGTTCCCGGTCTTCCAGCGCGCGGCGCGCCTCATCCGCGAGCCGCAGCGATTGCTCCGCGGCCCGCCGTGCGGGCACCACGACCTTATTCTCAACATACTCAATCTCGTCCGACGACAGTTTTGCGAGCAAGTCGGCAGGAATCTCTTGTGCGTCAATGGGCAGGCTCCCGACGAACTCCTGCTTCGAATAGCCGTGTGAATTGCCGTCGGCGCCCTTGCGAACATAGTGTGAGCGGTACAGCATAACGCGGCCCTTGCGTTTCTTTGTGTGCATTTTCGTAACTCCACGAGAGTAAGGGATGCACGGTATAGCGACGCGTGACAAAGCAGTTGCCATCCCGGAGTGCGTCTAAAACGCCCTCCTGCGTGCATAAGGGTGCCGCCCAATGGATACCGCTGCGTTCGAAAACGCGCGTCACCGGGACACGCTACGAGGGAACCCTTAGCATCGGTCAGTGCGTCAATCAGGAAACGCCCGGCCTGATGGCGCCGAACATGCGCACGTTGATGGACAAGCGGACGGACGGCGCGGCGTGCAGCCGCGCGCATCGATGAGAGTGGCGGTTGCGTGTACGGGTCACGGCGGCATTGTCAGTACAGATATGCGGAGACAGTTGCTCGCGGCCGGGACCGGCAAGGCGGGGCGAACCCCGCCGCCGGCCCAGCGCGTGCCGACCTTGGACATGCGTGCGAGCGCGACAGCGCGCGGCAAGGTATCGGCGCGGGGTCCCCGCGCTGCGTCGATGAGTGAGTTGATTTAGCAGCGAGGGGCAGCCGAGAACGCACGGCATGCCGAGAGAAGAGTTGGTGTCGCCGACCATGTGGGACGCGTGGCATTGAAAAAACGGTATGGGCGGCGGCGGGGTTCGCACCGGCGCAGCCGGTCGGAAAGAACAGTCGCTTTGTCGGACGTCGCGACGAAAACATCGGTGCTGCGCGCCCCAAGCGCGCAAGGCTGGACGAGGGGAAGAGACAGTTGCCCCTGCCCTCGCCCGGCCGGGCGGCGAATCCTCGACACCACCAACGTCGGCCAGGCGCACGTGGTGGGCAGCTTATTGGAGCACGTTAGCGCAGCGTTGCTACAGGAAGTACCGCCACCATGTTCGCCGACGATACAGGCGATGGAACGGCGGCTTCGAAAACGTCCACCTCCCGAAGTACATCAATGCGCTCAACACACGAAGTACCCAACGCTGTCTCCGACGACACCAACATCGGTATAGCGGAGACACGCCCGCCGGCCACCTCGGATACCACGGTCGAAAACGCCGTGACACCTTCTCGTGCATCGAGCGTCACGACGCCCGGAAACCATGAGACGCCGGTGGCCGTATCCACCGCAACATTCGACGGCACCACCAGGATGATTCCGGCCGCATCCACGGGACACACGACCCGAAAACCCGTGGCGCGCAAAATCGACCGTGGCCTAGTCGCCCTCATGCCGCCCAACGAACTCCGTCACGCCATCCGTTTTCGCGCCCTCTCGTTGGCAAATCGCTTTCGCGTCATTCGCACGATTGACGTTGCCATCGCGTGTTTTCCGGAACGCCCCTTCAAGGCGGCACTGTCGGCAGCGCAGCGCGCAATGAGGTCGATGACAAAGGAAAAACTGCTTCTCCGCTACCGCACCGACCGCTTCCAGCATGTGTACGGACTTACCGTGGCAGGCGCCCGGTGGCTCGATGACCAGGGGGTGGATGCAGCCCAGTCCGTGCGTCGTGTCGCCGACATGAGCAACCCTGAACATTCGCTGTGGATGCACTTCATCACGCTTGCGTGCGAAGCACGAGGCCAGACAGCGCAAACGGAATCAGAAGCGCTTCAGCGCCTGAACCGCGACCGCGCCGAAGGCGCCGCCGTGCGGCAAGGATTCGTCACGGCCTCCGCTGGCAGCAAAGAACGCGTTCTCCGCCCTGACGTCCTCTCCTACGAATCCGACGGCATGGCGTGGTATGAAATTGACCGCAGCAAGCGCGGTGCAGACCGTGAAGCCTCGCTGGTCGCCTTGGCGCGGCAAGTAGGAGGCAAACTGGCGACCGGCGACGTCCTACGCCGCGTCGTGGTTCACGCGAAAAACGAGCGCATCCTCCTGCGTGCCCTGGCGCTCTTGCGTGCGCTCGTCCAGGCATCAAACGAAGGTTCCCATGCCCCGGGCGACCGTGTATTCCGCGAAATCGAAGACGGTGTGTTCGAGGTCCGAGCAGACGTTGGACGGAAGCAAGCCGACGGGCGCATCAGCCTGGTCGAGCAGTGCGTCGGGCACGTCATCATCCAGCTGCTACCGACCCATTTGCCAAAAGTACGGCTCGACAACAAGAACAGGCATCCGCTGACCGGTTGGCTCGGCGAAAATTACCTGCCCTATCGACGTCCGGATGCTCTTGGACCATGGCCGCGCCCCACTTCGCCGCTGCACTCAACGCCCTCTGAGGGCACTT
Source organism: Paraburkholderia sp. 22098 (assembly GCF_052045935.1). Lineage (NCBI taxonomy): Bacteria > Pseudomonadati > Pseudomonadota > Betaproteobacteria > Burkholderiales > Burkholderiaceae > Paraburkholderia > Paraburkholderia sp. 22098. The sequence continues at coordinate 541,702 of NZ_JBQEPV010000003.1, forward strand.
TGTAGGCGTCGCTATATGCACGGATGGGAGGTCGCTCCCATCTTCAATCGATTGAGGACATACGATGCAAGCATTTGGAAACGTGGCGACGGCGCCGGTCCGGAAGGAGACGAAGGCGAGCGGTCGAGGCTACTGGGAATTCCGCATGTGCGAAAGTCAGCGCGGTACTGACGCCGAACCCACATGGTACTCGTGCCGCGTGATGCGAGACGCCGACTTGGGCCTTGCGAAAGGAGATTTTGTAAAGGTCACGGGGAAACTCAAGGCAGACTACTATTTGTCGCGCGAAGGCAAGCCGACCGGCACATTGCTCATCATCGCCTTTGAAGCAGCGAAGATTGCGAAGCCGGCACCCCAGGCGGCCACAACAGAAACGGCGCAGAACGCCTAGACACGAATCGTTCAGTTCGGCCACCCTTTTGGGGTGGCTCTTTTTTGACACCGATGCCCCTTCAAGGTTTGGCAGTTGGCGCCGTAAACCTGCGTGTTGGCAAAGTGCCGAGCCTGTGGGCTTCGCGGAGGACGATACTGTTACCTACCCTTCAATTGCCGATGCCTTGGCTAGGATGGCAGAATTCGAATAGGCGTTAAACGAATGGTTGAGACGAGAGCCACGAACTCAGTGCGTGTCTCTTGTCCCCGACCTTTCTCCTGGAAACATACACGCAATGACGCTCTCACTCATTTGTGGCTCGCTCGTGAATTGAACGTCCTATCTGTTGTCTCCGGGAGATATTCGTGACGCTTCACAGGTGGTCGCTTTTCCCGACGTTCTTTTTTCTTGACCGCGTTATCGCCATACGCGTCAACGCACGCCGACTTAAGCACCAACGCTCATGGACCCCAAAAAGTTTGAAGAAGCATTGAGACCGTTGAAGCAGGAGCCGTTGCTCGGTTCCCCGCGTGAACCGGAACTCGCCGCCATGCTGGAAATGTTCTTTCCCGAATGCGAGGTCGGTGCCGATGGTTATCCAGCGTTCTTACCGGACGACAAAGAACAGCTGAATACACTCTTCGAGCGCTTCGGACTGCGCCTTCGCGTTGAGCACAACACATTGAACGTTCTGGTCGAAGCATACCAGTTCTGCACAATTTACATGGGCGACTTCGTCAACCGTGCAGTGCGTCGTCCCGACTCGTTCGAATACATGACGCGGGAGTGGCCCGATGTATGGAAGAACTACGCGCTTGCAATTGCGCGCGGGAAGCGGGACGACGCAAAAGCTCTGGCGACGAAACTGATGCCGCTCGCACCGGATTGTCCGTATCCTCCGCTTCTGCGTCCTTACCGCGATAATGGAATTGCTACACCCCACGTCACCAGGTCGCAGTCTCCCGAATAAAACGTGACGACGTGGAGGAGCCCGACCGTCGAGGTGCTCGCCAGCGTGGCCATCACTGGCATCAGGGCGGCGCACCAGGTAAACGGCCTCGCGACAGCGAGCCCTAATGAGATTTCGACGCTGCCCTCCGGTGCGCCGGCGCGGCACAGGTTGCTCGTGGACTGCCTTCCCCGCTAAAGCCGCGCCGCGGAGCTGCTCGCGCGCGAGCAGCGCCTCTTCGGGCATGACAAACGAAACGCATATTTCCGTCGGGCGCGGCATTTCGGGAAACTCCCCGCGTCGGCTGCCCTCGCCTTATCGAAAATTAGGCGACCGCCCGCAAATGCATCCGAGACCGGGATGTCGCCCACTCGCTGCGTGAAGCGGAAAGGCTTATGTTGTACAAAAATACAGGCTGTATGCCCGAACATGCTGTCTTGGCTACGCCTTGTAGGACAAGGGTTTCGTGGTACTGCACTTTTCGTAAAAAGTGCAGTACTGACACTAATTTGTTTTCTCAAATTCGTTGAGAAGTTGTGAGAAACGTGGTGCAGTCGCGGGCGCTTAGCGGACTAGAGCGTCGAGCGTTAGCTGTACGCTCGAAAGAGCGCCGCGATGCTCAAGTCTTCGTCAAGCTCGTCCCAGTGTAGACCTGCGGCGGATATGCGCATTCGTGCGCGTTGCTCGGGTGTCGCACCCAGTAATCGTGGGAAATCGCTTAACGGCATGCTCAGGTGCCGCCCGTCCGCGAGGTTCGGCCACGAGCGCGTCGTCAGTGCATGTCGCTGAAGCGACTCGAAGCATCTATTTCCGGCCACGACCGCGAAGCAGGCGACCCAGTATGTATCCGACGAGAGCGGCGCATGCTGGCACGGCCAGTAGCGGCCAGTTTTCCCGCAGCACCTGCATCGTGAGGACCATGGCCTCCTTCATCGCGTGCCGCTCGTTCGCGCTTTCAGAATTTTGAGGACTGTCGCGACGACATCGTCGTCAGCCTCGCACGCAGCGTCGATGTCAGTACAGGAGCCGTCCGCGTATATCACGCGTGCGCGAGCGAGCCCCCGATGTGCTACGACGTCAAACCGTGCGAGCGGCTGGACTTGCGCATCCGACTTTCGACCAATGAGTACACTGAAGCGCTCACCGGACGCACAAGGTGCCGCATATTTTTCTGCGCACATTTCGAGCACACGCCTAGCTTCGTCCAGCAACGCAAAGGGAGGTCCATCATCCGGCACCACGCTGCCTTCGACATCACACAGCTGCACCAGTGCGTCGGCTCCGTCAAAGGCGCCATCGTAGAAAGCGATTGACAATTCGCTCATGTTGTTTCGCGACCTCTGGTTAGTGGCGTGATGTGACCGTCTACCGCTCGCTACGCAGGAAGTCATCCCAATCCCACGCGTAAGCGCAATCAAAAGGCTCCCGGTCATCTTCTATTGATGGGCGGGAGCTGTTCGCAATGTTTCGGCGGAAAAACGTGCGTGCGGGTTCGGGTATCTCACGCAGTCGGACATACCGTACAGTGCCACTTGTGTGCACCGGCACTTCGGGCAGCACTGGCCGCTCCGGCAGTTGTTCTCGACCGCCGTTGAGCGCAGTTGCAATGCACCGCGCAACGAGGTCCCACACCGACGCGGACCAGCGCGGATACTCGCGTACCACTGCTTCGTCACCAACATCGCCCAGCGAGCCCTCTTCCAGCCGTACCTCGTAGTCGGCGTGCGCGCCGTTTTTTATCCGTCCGATGTCCGCCGTTGCAATCACGCGGCGAGCGGACTCGCGTCCGCCCGGCCACAACTCGACCGTAACTCTCAGCATCACTTACCTCCAATCGCTTTGTGAACCCGCTCGGCTAGAGCAATCGCTTCGTCCGGCAACAGAGGCTGCGGCTCGCGCGGCTCACCGTTTCGACGTCGAAAGTTGCGAAGGAGAAGAAGCGGCGCTATCAATAAACGCTCAGCGACAGTTTCGACGTCGAAACTCGGCCATATACCGTGCCTGTATCGGCCATCAATAATTCCTCCGCCTCATAGCGATTCATGCCGCCATCGTTCTCGTGAAACGATTGCCTCTTGTTGGCCTCACTTAGAGACAGAAGACTTCCGCCACCAACCGCGGCCATGCTTTCCTCAGCCTGGCAGGCACGATGAATGGCTCCGTCGGCGGCTCTCCGTCCTCGATTTCGCCGACGGTCAGAGTCGGTTCGTGCCACAGGGACCGGTCAAGGAGCACCCGCTCGAACAGCAGCGACCACCGGCCATGCAGCAGCTCAGGCGAGCAGTTGGCGACATGCGCAAAAAAGTCGGCTGACTGAACGGACCATGGCGCCGCGCCCTCAGGATGGTCGTCGGCAATCCGGTCTGCAACTGCGCGGTCCAGCCATTCGCGCAAATTCATCCCGTTCTTTTGCGCCGAAAGCAACGCTGCGACCATGACGGCCGGCGACAAATGCAGGACGGTACGAACGCCGAGGGATTTCGTGTCAAGTGATGCGGCTTCCATCTGGATTGACTCCTTTGATGATGAGACGTGTCCAGGATGGAACAGTATTCGCCGTTTCGCACGCGGTTTCGATTACCAAATTCGACGATGACTACACGTGATGTGTCCGGCCAGGACGGCTGGACCATTCACGTGAGGTCATCAATGCGAGGCAGAAAGGGAATCTCGGCCGCAGACGTCGTGCGCGCATGCGTGTCGCTGAAAAAGCAGCGAAGGAAACTGGGGCCGACAAATGTGCGGCTCGAATTGGGCAAAGGCAGCTACCGGACGATAGTCCGGCATCTGCGTCTACTTGCCATCCGTGAGGTGGGCAGATAGGCGTAGGTTGGGACTACCGCTGTGATTCAGGGGCAGGGTAGGAACCCTGCCCCTTGCTTGGGCGTTGACACCATCAGCGCGCGTCGCCACCTTTCCCGGGAGCAGCGGCCGCACGTCCCCAGGAACTGGGCAATGGCGGAACCGGCGAAGAAGAGCGCGCAGACCTGTACGGCTGCAACGCGGCGCTCTATCGGGCGCGCACGGTAACGGCAGTAACAGGAGCCGACGAACCGATTCTGCCGCGCGCCCCTGCCGCCATATCATGCGATGCGGACGTGACATGGTTCGCCCGGCACGGCCCGCACGTCGCAACTACTCCTGCGCGCCGGTGGACAGCAGCCGGGCTTGCCTTGCCTGCAGACGCGAAGCCACGCTCGGGCGCGAACGGGCGGTCTTCGTAACCTTGGGGGCCGCCGTAGAACCTGTCACATCCAGAGCGGGGCGTTTTTCCTCGCGATGCTCCCCGTCGCAGTCTTCGTTCCACCCCCCGTTTCGCAGCGCCTGGTCAAGCCATGCGTAAAACACGTCTGGGTGCCAGAGGACCCTCGCACCAATATGAGCGGGCGCGGGCATCCGCCCCCTCGATACAAAGTTTTCCACGGTCCGAATGGACACACCTAGAATCTGGGCGACATCCTGTTTGTTCAGTGGCACGAAGGCAGCGCTGCTCATCTTGCAGTTTCCGTCGAGTGGTGACGGGGAAGTCAAGAGAGCGCGGTTTATATCGCAGGTTCTCTCTAAACCTGATTCAAAACGGTGCGCAGAGGGGGCCACTGCCGCCTCCATCACCTTGCAATGCCGTGCCGGCATCTCTCATTGTCGCCCGCCGCCTGCAGCAGCAAACTTTCTCCAACCTGCCCCTCCGCGCCGAAGCCGACAGTTCCTGCGAACGACGTCCGATGACATCATCTTCTGAGCCCCCCATTTCGTGCGCGCGGCGAGCGGGTTAATGCGGGGAGGTTTGCGCAGCCGTTGTCCGCTGTGAGGACCCGTCGCTAAAGAATTGTCGGCCGCGACCGACAATCCGTAACAACGACATGTCACTCTGATATAGCTAGCCTGATGTCGCGAGGAATTGATAACAGGCGACAACCTGAGGTGCAAATGACACAAGACTTCCAGAAAATTATCGAAGAAGCCCTGAAAACCGCGAAGGCGAAGGTCGGGCATGCAAACGTTCTGATAGCTGGCAAGACTGGCGTCGGCAAAAGCACGCTTGTGAACGCCGTGTTCCAGGGCGACTTGGCGAAAACGGGCATTGGCAGACCGGTCACGCAAAACACCCGGGAGTACACCAAGGCTGGCATCCCGCTGACCATCATCGATACGAAGGGCATCGAGGCGGCCGACTACGAAAATACAAAGAAACAATTGGAAGAAGCGATTCGCGCACGCAACGGTTCGGAGGACGCCAGGCAGCATGTGCATGTCGCTTGGATTTGCATCGCCGAGGACTCGAGACGCGTCGAGCAGGCCGAAATGGACCTGCTGGAGCTGTTGAGCCGGTACCGCATCCCCACAGTCGCTGTCATTACTAAAGCACGGTCGAACAGCGGGTTTCGCGAGGAAGTGCAACGGCTGCTGCCTGAAAGCAAGCAGGTCGTGAGAGTCAGGGCAATCAGGGAAACGCTCGACGAGGGGACCGAATTGCCGCCCGCGGGTCTCAAAGAGCTGGTGGAGGTGACCTCCCAGCTTTTTCCTGAGGGCCAAGCAAACGCGTTTGTGGCGGCCCAGAAGGTCGATTTGTCGAAAAAGACGGAACGGAGCCACCTTGCAGTTGGAGCGGCCGCACTGACCGCCGCCGGCATCGGTGCAGCCCCCATTCCATTTTCGGACGCGATTGGCATCGTGCCAGTTCAAGTCAGCATGGTTGCCACGATATCAGCCATCTTCGGGCTGAAGCTGAGTGACGGCTTCCTCGGGACGCTGGTCGGCTCCTCAATGACCGCCATTGGCGGCACGCTCGCGGGCCGGGCAGCGGTGGGCGCCCTGCTGAAGCTGATACCCGGCGTGGGCAGCGTCGTCGGGGGCGCAATTTCCGGCGCGACGGCCGCGGCACTCACCACCGCATTTGGCGAGGCGTACATATTTGCGCTGTGCGCCCTGCTGGAAAGAAGGCCCATCGAGGAGCTCACGCCGGAGGAAGTCGCCGATGCGTTCGTCAGCCGCCTCAAAAAGTCACAATAGCGGAACCGTCGGAAATCGTACAGCCCCCTGCACGTGTCAATTCGTCAGGGGGCATGGCAATGCAGTAGGTGAGCACTTCTCACGCTATCGCGAGGTGATTCTAGCCCGGCGTCGCGTTGACGCCGTCGCGGTCTGCCCCGACGGCAACGTCCATGCCCGTTTCTCGTTCCGGGCTACTCGTATCAGGTTGTTTCTCCTCACCGCGCCCAGCCGCATCGGCGTCATCTTCCGCGCCACCCTCGTCGCGGTTGCCGGTCTCTTTCGTGGACGAGCCTTCGGCGGCGGGAGACGGACTGGAGGCGACCGGCCAGTCCTCCGGCTGGACCGGCTCGTGGAACTGGAACTGGTTGGCTAGCGCCTCCCAGAGCCGCCGGCGTTCCTCCGCTGTTTTCGGCAGCTCATATCCCATTGCACGGGCGAGCGCAGGCAGATACAGGTCAAACGCGCTCTTGACCACCTCGCCCCAGAAGACGGCCGCTGAAAGGGCGGCGAGGTAGGCCAGTCGTACCGCGATGAACGCGCCCCCGGCGCTGGCGAAAAAAATCCACGGTGACATGGCGTCGGCGGGTTTGCCCAGCACGGCCGCGCCGCCGCGCACCAGGGCCACGACACCCAGTGTGGACGCAATGAACACCAGACTGACGAAAAAATCGACCGGCGCGCGGGCATCCGCGAGCGTCGCCTGGTAGTCTTTCGGCACCACCGCCAGCAGGCGCGGCCATGCGTGTATGCTTTCCACCCCGTAGACCTCATCCGCGTACATCTCGAACGCGCGCAGCACGTTCCCGAACCGGGTGGGGAGCACCAGTTCACGCCGCGCCGGGTATTCGAGCGCCAGCGCGCGACTTCGGTGCAAATAGACCTGCTTTTTCTCGGCCAACAATCGCAGCCGCTCCGCAAGCTCAACACTGTCGCCAGCCACGCTCATCCGATTCTGCGCGTCCAACACGGCGGCGTGCGCGTTGCGAGCACCGTCGCGCTGCTGTTGCCTGCGCCTGAACTGTCGTGCGCGAAGCCCCGAGCGGTTAAGCGGCCATGCGTAGCCTTCCAGCACACGGTACATCCAGTGGCTACCGACCATCAGCAGGACCGACAGGGTCCAGACCAGAAGCAGCATCACCGTCAGGTTTGCGAACGTCTTATCCTGCAACGAGCCCAGAAACAGTGTTTTGAATGGCTGGACGTCCTCGTTCAGTGCGATGAACGCGAATACACCGACGAGTGCGGGCAGGAAAAATCCGAGGATGAACGACTTGTCGGCGAGTTTGGACAGGCCACTGAACATGGTGATTCCGCTCAGTCGCCTTCGGGCTTGGGTACCGGGGGCAATTTGGTCGGCACCTGTCCCGGTTCACCATGCAAAAACTCCAGCACCACCCGGTTGCGTGCGCCCGCCTCTTCCGGGAGTAGTTGCATCCAGAGAAGTTGTGTCGCACCTCCCGCTGCAGAAACTGCCCGACGCCACTCTTCGGCGGCCACATGCTGCGCAGCACGCGAGGCCTGTTCGCGCACATGCGGCCAGGCGGCGTTGCGCGACCAGAACCTCTCGTCTCCCGAGTCCAGCTTCTGTTGTGCCTCCGCCACCACGCGTGTCCACGCTCGCAAATCTTCACGTTCTCGCAAACCGGCTTTGGATGACAGCTGCTCAATCGTACCCAGAAGGCTATGCAACGCGAATTCGAAAACCTCGTCGTCCCGTCGTATGAGTGACATGGCATGCCTCAGTGATACTTAATCTTGGTCGGTGTCGGGCGGCTTGGGCAAGTGCGACGGGGTCTTCCCCGGGTCGCCGTGCATCCTGATGTCGACACCGTTGGATTTCCCTGACATCCGCTGATGACCAGCCAGACTGCGAGAACCGCTGATATGTGGCATCGGTGCAGAACAGGTCCGGAAGATGGCGAGCAAGGTCTTCGGCCTCGACCGGATTCCTAAGCTGAACCGTCATCGAACAGTCGTTAAACGTGAGCGTCAGTCCTGCCGCTGGGTACCGAATGAGCCAACCGGTCAACGCCCGACCAAATCCCGCCGCATCGGCAAACTCGAGGGTCACCTGCAACAGGTAAACAAACCTGTCATCGGGCGCGTTTCGAGACGGTAAAGCGGTCGCTGCAGACCGCCCGACCACAATTGCCTGAAGGTCGCTGAGGAGCAGTTCGCCCAGAGATGGTGTCCGCAGCGAATTGTCCGCAGACACCTCGATTGTCAGCTTCATTGGCTCGTACATGGCGTTCGGGTCCCACTTAACCGGTCGAATGAATGCCGTTGGGCCTGGTCCGAAAGCATTCGCCCGACTTTGCGTCCCGGTGCCAGCCGGCATCAGCTATCTGGGAGACGCCGAGCGGGTCGCGACAGGACAGCTCGTCACAGGAATTTAAGGACAACGGGAACCGCGGGACAAGTTTTTGTGACCCACACACTCCTCGGGGCACCGCAAGCCACGCCCGACATGCCCGGCTCCGGCGATGTACAGCGCCAGAGGCGCCCGGCAGACCGACCAGATGAGGTGGCCGCCCGGCAAAATCTTGCGGCAATCTTGCGGCAATTGCCGCAATTTCCCCCTGCGCGCAGCGGTGTGCAGACAAGCGCAGCGAAACGCAAGTTGTTGATTTTTATGGATTCAAATATACTGACGAAACCCGTGTAGGGCGGCAAACTGGCGTTCGGGACGTAGAGGCCGGAGGTTCGAATCCTCTCACCCCGACCAGATTCGCCTTGTTAGTTCAAGGCTCGAAAAACCGCCCAGCTTGCTCGGCGGTTTTTTGTTTTTGCGGCCTGATCTTGCCGCCCTGCTCGCCGCGCCCGCACGCAGTTCTGGCTGAAGCCGCCCGGCTCGCAACTTCCCTGGTGGCGGGTTGCGCCGCCCCCTCTGCTATATTCTCCCCATCCTTTTCCCCTCTTCTATCCTTCACGACGCGTGGAACAACTTCCCTTATGGGCGCAGATCGGCGCCGTCTTTCTGCTGCTTATCTGCTCGAGCTTTTTCTCCATTTCCGAAACGGCGATGATGGCGCTCAACCGCCATCGCCTGAAGCACCTTGCCAGCAAGAATGCGCTCGGCGCGAAGACCACTCAGGGTCTTCTGGCGCACACGGATCAACTGCTGAGCGTCGTGCTGATCGGCAACAATCTGTTCAACACCATCATTCCGGTGCTGACCACTTCGATCGCGCTGCATACGTTCGGTCGTAACAACGTGGTGCTGTCTATCGCGACGGGGATCGTCGCGTTTCTGATTATCGTTTTTGCCGAGATCACGCCGAAAATCGTCGGCGCGACGTTTCCCGAGAAGATCGCGCTGCCCGCCAGCCTGCTCATTGCGCCGATGATGCGCATCGCCAGGCCGCTCGTCTGGTTCGTCAATCTGTTCGCCACCGGCATCCTGCGGGTGCTGCACATCAACACACAAGGCGCGCGCGATCAGCGCCTCTCCACAGAAGAACTGCGCACCATCGTGCTCGAGTCCGGCAGCTTCATGCCGACCAAGCACCGCAGCATTCTGCTCAACCTGTTCGACCTCGAAAACATTTCCGTCGACGATGTGATGATCCCGCGGCGACGCATCGAGGCGCTCGACTTCGACGCGCCGTTCGAGCAGATTCTGCATCAGCTCGAAACCTGCTATCACAACAAGCTGGTCGTCTACCAAGGCGATATTGACCGCGTGCTCGGCGTGCTGCACGTTCGCAAGACACTCGCCGCTCTGCACAACCAGGAACTGGAGCGCGAGACGCTGCGCGAGCTGCTCGCCGAGCCGTACTTCGTGCCGACCGGCACGCCGGTGTTCCAGCAATTGCAGTACTTCCAGGAGAGCCGCCATCGCATCGCGCTCGTCGTCAACGAATACGGCGAGTTGCAAGGGCTCGTGACCCCGGAAGACATTATCGAGGAACTGATCGGCGAGTTCACCACGTCGATCCCGCGCGGCGCCAATTCGCGCGGGGGCTGGAACGAGCTCGGCGAATGCATCGTCGCGGGCAGCATGCCGCTGCGTGAACTGAACCGCTGGTTGCAACTTTCGCTGCCCACCGACGGCCCGAAAACGCTTAACGGGCTGATCCTGGAAATTCTCGAAGACATTCCCGATGGCGACGTCTGTGTGCAGATCGGCGACGTAAAGCTCGAAGTGATGCGCAGCGACGACCAGGCGATCCGCACCGTCAAGCTGTTCAAGCCGCCAGCGCGCGGGAAGGGCGGCAAGGCGCTGCTGGGTTAAAGCCTACCGGTTGAGATCGAGGTAGAGGCCGGGCGCACACCCCAGCATCGCACAAGCCCGTGCCGGGTGCCATTAGCCGAATGGCCGAGTGGCGGCCCCGCCCGCCTTGCTCGAAGATGAAGCCGTCGTGTTCTACAGGCGGCTAGTCGCCGACTCTTCATGCAAGCTTCTTTTCAACCCGCGGCCTTGCTGCGGCCACTACCGGCAGGCAGCGAAAGCGCCTCTCGCAATAAGCCAAACGCGCGCACCGGCGAAACCGACGGCGTTGCCGCACTGGCCCACGATCCCGACAACGCCCCCGCCGTGCGTCTGCTCACTGACACGCTGCGGGAAGCAACACGCCGCAACGCGTCGGATCTGCACATCGAACCAGCGGAAAACGGCTGGCGGGTGCGCTTGCGCATCGACGGCGTGCTGCATGAAATAGCGACGCCGCCCGCCCATCTGCGGGACGCCTTTATCACGCGCGTGAAGGTTCTGGCGCGCATGGACATCGCCGAACGGCGTGTTCCACAGGACGGCCGGCTGCGGCTGGCCACGTCGCCGGGACGGATCGAAGACTACCGCGTCAACTCGCTGCCCACACTGTTCGGGGAAAAGCTCGTATTGCGCAGGCTCGACGCGCTGCCAACCGATCTTTCGCTCGACTCGCTCGGGCTCGATGCACGGCAGCGCGATGCCGTCGATTCTGCAATTCGCGCGCCGCACGGCCTCGTGCTCGTCACGGGGCCGACGGGCAGCGGCAAGACGCTGTCGTTGTACTGCTTCCTCAATCTGCTCAACAGCGAGTCGCGCAATCTGTGCTCCGTCGAAGATCCGGCGGAAATCCAGCTGGCCGGCATCAATCAGGTCAGCGTGCGTGAAAAGGCCGGGCTCACTTTCGCTGTCGCGCTGCGCGCCTTTCTGCGCCAGGATCCGGACGTCGTCATGGTCGGCGAAATACGCGACGAGGAAACCGCCGATGTCGCCGTTAAGGCCGCGCAAACCGGCCACCTGGTGCTGTCCACGTTGCACACGAACGACGCGCCAGCCGCTGCCGCGCGTCTGATCGACATTGGCGTGGCGCCGTACAACCTCGCGGCCGCCCTGCGCATGGTGACGGCGCAGCGGCTGGTGCGCCGCCTGTGCACAGCTTGCCGGACGCCCGCGCCACACTCCGCCGCGGCACTTCGTTCAGCGGGCTTTGCCGAAGAACAGATCGACGGTTGGCAGCCCTACGCTGCGAAGGGCTGTGCGGCTTGTCACGGCATTGGCTATCGGGGCCGCGTCGGCGTCCACCAGGTTATGCCCGTGTCCGATGCGATGCGCGAGTTGATCGTCGCTCGAGCGGGAACGCACGAACTCGCGCGGCAGGCGCGCAGCGAACGCATCGGCACGCTTCGCGACGCCGCTTTGGCTCGCGTGCGCGACGGCACGACGAGCCTCGCCGAAGCACTCGCCGCCACCGAGGTCGCGTGACTAATACCGTTACACATCGCCCTGCGTCGACCGACACGCGCTTCCGATGGCACGGTGTCGATCCCGACGGCAACCATAGAACGGGCTTGCTCATTGCGCCGGATGCGGGCACCGCTCGCGCTCTGCTCAAGCGCGACAAACTGTTCGTGGTCGATCTGAAAGCCGACGGACCGGCGCCGCGCCCGAGAGCGACTACCGCAGACGTCACGCTGTTCACACGCCAGCTAGCAAGCCTGTTGCGCGCCGGCTTGCCGCTCGCTCCGGCACTGGACCTACTGGGGCAGGCGCAAAGTTCGCGCCGTCCGGGCATGCCGCGGATCGTCGGCGCATTGGCTCGCGACATCACTGCCGGCCTGCGATTTTCGGCTGCCTTGCAACAGCATCCCTTGCATTTCAACGCTCTGTATTGTCAGCTCGTCGAAGTGGGCGAGGCCGCTGGCGCTCTGCCCGCGGTTCTCGCGCGTATCGCCGACGACCGCGAGCGCGCCGCCGCGCAACGGGCGAAAGTGCGCGCGGCATTGACCTATCCTGTCGTAATCCTGCTGCTGGCTCTGGCGATCACCGCAGCTTTGCTCGTCTGGGTGGTGCCGACTTTCAAACAGATCTTCGACGGATTTGGCGCGCGTTTGCCCGCGCCAACACAGTTCGTACTAGCGCTGTCGTCGGGTGCCGCGCAATGGAGTGTGCCCGCCATCGCGGTCATCGTAGCGGCGTATTTCGCGGCGACGTTTCTTCTGCGGCGTTCCGAAACGGCGCGCATCCGCTTCGCGCGTTTATCGCTGAAAATACCGGTTGCCGGTTCACTGCTGGCCACGCTCTGCGCCGCTCGGTGGAGCCGCGCGCTCGGCACCTTGCTGTCGGCCGGCACGCCGCTCGCCGACGCATTCGATTCGTTGACTCACGCCACGGGCAACGCCTTTTTCGATCGCGCAACAGTGGACATCGCGGCGCGCCTGCGGCGCGGTGAACGGCTTGCAGCGGCCATGCGTTCGGCAAGCTGCTTCCCGCAAGATGTCGTGCAGCCGGTCGCCGTTGCCGAGGAGTCCGGAGCACTCGACACCATGCTTCTCGACGTGGCGTCGCTGGCCGATCGTCAGGTAGACGAAAAGATCGGCACGCTGTCGAGTCTGTGCGAACCGCTCGTCATCGTTGTGCTGGGGGCGCTGGTCGGCGGGCTTGTCATCGCGATGTATCTTCCCATTATTCAACTCGGCAACGTGGTGTAGCATCGCAGCCGAATCCACCGTATCGTCCATGCAGGCAGCTCACTCACTCGTGCCAGAAACCTCCTCCAACCTGCTTTCGGGCTCGCTTTCGAACCTGCTGCCGGATCATTTCGCAGCGGGTCTCGGTCAGGCATTCGGCAGCCTGCCGGCCGCCTTGCAGTTTGCTTTTGCGATCGTATTCGGGCTCGTCATCGGCAGCTTCCTGAACGTCGTCGTGCATAGGGTGCCGATCATGCTCGAACGCGCATGGCGTCTGGAAGTGAGCGAGGCGACTAACCAACCTCTCGAAGAAGACGGCCTGCCGGCGCGCTACAACCTGTGGGTGCCACGCAGCGCCTGTCCTCACTGCGGGCATGTGCTGCACGCATGGGAGAACCTGCCGCTGCTCAGCTATCTGCTGCTGCGCGGGCGCTGTTCCTCATGCGGGGCGCGCGTGAGCCCGCGTTATCCGCTACTCGAACTCTGCACTGCAGCCCTCGCAGCCGGCGCTCTCGCGCTGTTCGGTCCAACGCTCGCCGCGCTCGCCGCGTTCGGACTGTGCGCCGCCCTGCTCGCGATGAGCGCCATCGACATCGACACGCATCTGCTACCGGACTCGATGACGTTGCCCCTGCTTTGGGCAGGCATCATCGTCAACTTCTACGGCGTGTTCGCGAGTCTCCAGGATGCCGTGCTCGGCGCCATTTTCGGCTATCTCGTGCTGTGGGCCGTGCATTGGCTATTCAGGCTCGTGCGAGGTATCGACGGCATGGGCTACGGCGACTTCAAACTGCTCGCGGCGCTCGGCGCGTGGCTTGGGTGGGCGGCGCTCCCTCAGATCGTGGTGGTCGCCGCCGTGGCGGGCGCGGTCGTCGGTCTCGCGGCAACGTGGCGCGGCCGCATGCGCTTCGAAGAGCCGCTGCCTTTCGGGCCGTTTCTTGCGGCGGGCGGCGTTCTCACCTTGTTTTTCGGCACACCGCTTTACCTGGCTCTCGGAGGCTGAAGCATGTTCGTTGTGGGACTCACAGGCGGCATCGGCAGCGGCAAATCGACTGTTGCCGATCTGTTCGCGGCGCATGGCGTGCCGCTCGTCGACACCGATCTGATCGCGCATCGCATCACCGCGCCGCACGGCATGGCGATGCCCGAGATCGCCGCCGAGTTCGGCAACGAGTTCGTCGCCGCGGACGGCTCGCTCGACCGCGCACGCATGCGCACGCTTGTATTCAGCGACGACGCGGCGCGCAAGCGGCTCGAAAACATCACGCACCCGCTGATTCGCGCAGAAACGGAACGCGAGCAACGCGAGGCCACCGGCCCCTATGTGATCGTTGTGGTCCCGCTGCTGGTGGAGTCAGGCAGTTGGAAAACCCGCGTGAATCGCGTACTCGCCGTGGATTGCAGCATGGAGACGCAAATCTCGCGGGTAATGAACCGCAATGGTTTCAGCCGCGAACAGGTGCTCGCGATCATCGCCCGCCAGGCTACGCGCGAAGCGCGGCTCGCCGCGGCAGATGACGTGATCGTCAACGACAATGCGCCGCTCAGTGCGCTCGAAGCGCAGGTCGGCGCGCAGCATCGCGCATACCTGGCGCTGGCGCGCGCAGAGCCCGTGTGACCGATTGGCGCGAAACGTTGAACTTTGGCTTTAGCTGTATGCCGAAGCAGCGGAAAACCATCAAAAACGCGCCCGAAAATGTGCAAAAACCCGCAGGAAAAGCGCGTGATTGCTAGGGTAGTCCCACGGCATTAGAATGTCCTGCATTCCCGTCACCGACCACGCCCGAGGCGAGCCCGCTTGATCCTTTACGAGTACCCCTTCAACGAGCGAATCCGGACGCTATTGCGCCTCGAAGACCTGTTCGAGCGCTTCACGTTTTTTCTGACGCAAGAAGACGCCAGGGAACATCATGTCGCACTCACCACGCTGTTCGAAATCACAGAGGTGGCGGGTCGCGCGGATCTCAAGTCGGATCTAATGAAGGAACTCGAACGGCAGCGGCAAACGCTCGCACCGTTTCGCGGCAATCCGGGAATCGAGCAGAGCGCGCTTGAAGCAGTGCTCGGCGAAATCGAGCACACGTTAGCGGGACTTTCGCAGATGCAGGGCAAGACGGGCCAGCATCTTGCGGAGAACGAATGGCTCGCGAGCATCCGCAGCCGGGCGATCATTCCGGGCGGCACCTGCAAATTCGACCTGCCCTCTTATTACGCGTGGCAGCAACTGCATCCGGATCAGCGGCGTCAAGACATCGCCAAGTGGGTCACACCGCTGCTGCCTTTGCGCGATGCAGCCACCATTGTGCTGAGGCTTGCACGGGAGTCGGGGCAGGCGTCGAAGGTTATGGCCATGGCAGGCAGCTATCAGCAAATGCTGTCGGGCCGCTCGTATCAGTTGATGCAGGTGCGCGTGGCGCCGGAATTGCGCGTGATTCCCGAGGCCAGCGCCAACAAATACATGCTGTGGGTGCGCTTCACGGTGCAGGACGGCGATTTGCGTCCACGTGCCGTCGATGTGGATGTGCCCTTCCAGCTCACGCTGTGCAGCCTGTAAGCAAGCCCTTCGCGAGCGCTGCACGGACTCAATAAAGCGGTCGGCTTGCTCGCCGCGCCTTTAAAGCGGCAGCAAAAGCCCCTATATTCGTTACTTGTTCCATTTGTACTGACCGCCTGACCGTATGCCAACCGTCGTCAAATGCCCCACTTGCGGAAAGGACGTCCGCTGGACATCCGAAAACCGCTTCCGCCCGTTCTGCTCGGACCGCTGCAAACAGATCGATCTCGGCGCGTGGGCCGCTGAGAAGTACAAAATCGGCGGGACCGATCAGGAAGCGCCGTCAGACGAGACGCCTGGCGGCGACTACAACCCGCATTGAGCGCGCGGGGCGCGTCGTCTGTTTGAACCTGTCAGCGTTTCTCCGACGCGAGCCACTCCAGCACGGGAATGGTCGCCGGCAGGAGCGGCGCAACCTCGGCCGGCAGCGCCTGCCACACGAACGCCTGGCCTTCGCGGCCGTGCGGCTCGCCCTTCCACTGCGTCACCTTGCAGAAAAAGAGCCGCACATAAGCATGCGGATAATCGTGTTCAAGCGTATGCCAAAGGTGGCACGCTTCCACCTCGATGCCCAGCTCTTCGTGTAACTCGCGGGCAAGCGCTGCCTCGACCGATTCGCCCGTCTCCAGCTTACCGCCCGGGAATTCCCAGTAGCCCTCGTACGGCTTGCCCGCCGGACGCTGCGCGAGCAGATAGCGCCCGTCCGGCTGCACCAGCACGCCGACGGCGACTTCCGTCACCGGACGACCGGCCGAGTTCGTCTGCGCGTCGCTCATGCTTCCGATTTCCGGCCGGACCAATCGCGCGCAAACTGCCACGCGACGCGCCCTGAGCGCGAGCCGCGCTCGAGTGCCCACACCAGCGCGTCGCCGCGCGCGGCTTCGACTTCAGCGTCATTGCAGCCGAAATGCCGCAGCCAGTGGCCGATGATCGACAGGTAGTCGTCCTGCTTGAACGGATAGAAGCTGACCCACAGGCCGAAACGTTCCGACAGTGAGATCTTTTCTTCGACCAGTTCGCCGGGATGAATCTCACCGTCTGACGTGTGCTTATAGGTCTCGTTGTCGCTCATGTACTCCGGCAACAGATGGCGGCGGTTCGACGTCGCGTAAATGAGCACGTTGTCCGATTGCGCGGCAACCGAGCCGTCGAGCGCAACTTTCAGCGCCTTGTAGCCCGACTCGCCGTCTTCGAACGAGAGGTCGTCGCAGAACACCACGAAGCGCTCCGGCCGCTTCGCAATCAGATCGACGATGTCGCCCAGATCGTGCAAATCGTCCTTGTCCACTTCGATCAGGCGCAAGCCGTCTTTCGCATACGCGTTCAGGCACGCCTTGATCAGCGACGACTTGCCGGTGCCCCGCGCGCCCGTCAACAGCACGTTATTGGCCGGCAGCTTGTGGACGAATTGGCGCGTGTTCTGCTCGATCAGCGCTTTTTGACGGTCGATGTTTTGCAGATCGTCGAGCGTGATGTCCGAGATGGCCGGCACCGGCTGCAGGTAGCCGCGCCCCTGGCGTTTGCGCCAGCGGAAAGCAACCGCCGCCGCCCAGTCGATCTCAGGCGCGGCGGGCGGAAGCATCGCTTCCAGGCGGACGAGCACGGCTTCGGCCCGTGTCAGAAACTGTTCGAGTTTGTCCATAACAATGAGTGAGCAGCCAGAAGCCGCATGATGAACCTGGTTACGAGCGGTAGTCGGCGTTGATGCTCACGTAGTCGTGCGACAGATCGCAAGTCCAGATCGTGGCTTGCGCATTGCCGCGGCCGAGCACGACGCGAATGCCGATCTCGCTCTTTTTCATGACGCGCTGGCCGTCTTCTTCACGGTACGCCGGATTGCGGCCGCCGGCAGTCGCGACGAGCACGTCGTCCAGATACAGATCGATCTTGCCGACGTCGAGATCGTCGATGCCGGCATAGCCGATAGCCGCGAGAATGCGGCCGAGGTTCGGGTCCGATGCATAAAAGGCTGTCTTCACGAGCGGCGAGTGGCCGATCGCGTACGCGATCTGCCGGCATTCGCCGACGCTCGAACCGCCTTCTACGTGCACCGTCATGAATTTGGTCGCACCTTCGCCGTCGCGCACGATCAGCTGCGCGAGCGTCTGCGCGACCTCGGTCACCGCGTCGCGCAACGCTGCGTAAGCGGGCGAGTCGGTGGACGTGATCGCCGGCAGGCTCGATTTGCCCGACGCGATCAGGATGAACGAATCGTTCGTCGACGTATCGCCGTCAATCGTGATGCAGTTGAACGACCGGTCTGCAACGTGTTTGACCAGCGCGTCGAGCACCGGCTGAGCAACCGCCGCGTCGAACGCGAGGAAGCCGAGCATGGTCGCCATGTTCGGCTTGATCATGCCGGCGCCCTTGCTGATGCCAGTCAGCGTGACCGTGTGGCCGTCGATCGTGACCTGGCGCGAGGTCGCCTTCGGCAGCGTGTCGGTGGTCATGATCGCCTGCGCGGCGTCGTACCAGTTGGCTTCCTTGCGGTTCGCGAGCGCGGCCGGCAAACCCGCCTTCAGACGATCGACCGGCAACGGCTCCAGAATCACGCCCGTTGAAAACGGCAGCACCTGCTCCGGCGCGATGTCGGCGAGGCGCGCAAGTTCCACGCAGGTTTCGCGCGCCGCGACGAGACCCGGCTCGCCGGTGCCCGCGTTCGCGTTTCCGGTGTTGATCACCAGGGCCCGAATCGGCTTGCCGCCGGCGCGCACGCGCTCCAGATTCTCGCGGCACACCGTGACCGGCGCCGCGCAGAAGCGGTTCTGCGTGAAGACGCCGCCTACCGTCGCGCCTTCGTCGACGGAAATGACGAGCACGTCCTTGCGGTTCGGCTTGCGAATGTTCGCCTCCGCCCAACCGAGCGTGACGCCGGCGACGGGATGCAGTTGAGCGGGATCGATCGAGGGGAAATTGACAGCCATGGTCGCGACCTGTCGAAGAAAATGCCGGCGAGTGCCGGCATTGAGGGAAACGGAACTAGTAGCTCGGCCAGATGCCGGACCACCGCGAAATCAGCAACACAACACGGTCAGGAAAGACTGCGCCATGCGACGCGGCGCGCTTGTCAGCGCGCCGCCCAAGGCATTATGCGATCTTGCCGTGACACTGCTTGTACTTCTTGCCGCTGCCGCACGGGCACGGATCATTGCGGCCGACCTTCGGCACATTGTCCGTGCCAACGGGCGACGCCGTTTGCGGCGAGGAGCCGTGGCTCATCGCGTCGCCGATCATCGCGGCAGTTGCGGCCTCCGCCGCAGCGGGTGCCGCGGACGAAGCTTCGGCAAATTCGGCGTGACGGAACTCGACGTTCTCGAGGTGGCCGCCCTGCTCTTCCATCTGTTCGGCCGCCTGCTCCAACTGCTCGGGCGACTGGATCTGCACGTTCATCACCACGCGAGTGACTTCGAGCTTCACCGCGTCGAGCATGGCGGCGAACAGTTCGAACGCCTCGCGCTTGTATTCCTGCTTCGGGTTCTTCTGCGCATAGCCACGCAGGTGGATGCCCTGACGCAAGTGGTCGAGCGCGGCGAGATGTTCGCGCCAGCTGCGGTCGAGCGTTTGCAGCATGATCGAACGTTCGAACGCGCTGAACGACTCGCGGCCGACCAGTTCGACCTTGGCTTCGTATGCTTCGTCTGCGGCGGCTTGCACCGCTTCGAGAATTTCGTCGGACGTGATCGAGTTCGACTCGTTGATCATTTCCTGGATCGCGAGGTCGAGCTGCCATTCGTTGCGCAGCACTTCCTCCAGTTCCGGCACGTCCCATTGTTCTTCAATGCTGCCCGCCGGCACGAACTGGTGAACGATCTCCGCGATCACGCCATGACGCATCGCGCCGATGGTTTCGGTAATGTCGTTCGCCTCGAGCAGTTCGTTACGCTGCTGGTAGATCACCTTGCGCTGATCGTTCGAGACGTCGTCGTATTCGAGCAGTTGCTTGCGGATGTCGAAGTTGCGCGCCTCGACCTTGCGCTGCGCCGATTCGATGGAGCGCGAGACGATGCCCGCTTCGATCGCCTCGCCTTCCGGCATCTTCAGGCGGTCCATGATCGCGCGCACACGGTCGCCCGCGAAAATGCGCAGCAGCGGATCTTCCAGCGACAGGTAAAAGCGCGACGAACCCGGGTCGCCCTGACGGCCCGCACGGCCGCGCAACTGATTGTCGATCCGCCGCGATTCGTGGCGCTCCGTGCCGATGATGTGCAGACCGCCCGCGGCCTTCACCTGATCGTGCAACGCCTGCCATTCGTCATGCAGCTTCTGGATGCGGCGCTGCTTTTCGTCGTCGGGGATCGTCTCGTCGAGTTCAATGAACGACGCCTGTTTTTCCGCATTGCCGCCGAGCACGATGTCAGTGCCGCGACCGGCCATGTTCGTGGCGATCGTAATGCGCTTCGGACGGCCGGCTTCCGCGACGATCTCCGCTTCACGCGCGTGCTGCTTCGCGTTGAGCACTTCGTGCGGCAAACCAGCCTGCTTCAGCAGATGCGAGAGCAGCTCCGAATTTTCAATCGACGTGGTGCCGACCAGCACCGGCTGACCGCGCTCGTAGCAGTCACGGATGTCGCGGATCACCGCGTCGTAACGTTCCTTGGCGGTCTTGTAGATCTGATCCTGCTTGTCGATCCGCTTCGGCGGACGGTTGGTCGGGATCACGACCGTTTCGAGACCGTAGATCTCGTTGAATTCATACGCTTCGGTGTCGGCCGTGCCGGTCATGCCGGACAGCTTGGCGTACATACGGAAGTAGTTCTGGAACGTGATCGAAGCGAGCGTCTGGTTCTCGCTCTGAATCTTCACGTGCTCCTTCGCCTCGACAGCCTGGTGCAAACCGTCCGACCAGCGGCGGCCGGCCATCAGACGGCCGGTGAATTCGTCGACGATGATCACTTCGCCGTTCTGCACCACGTAGTGCTGGTCCTTGTAGAACAGCGTGTGTGCGCGCAATGCGGCGTACACATGGTGCATCAGCGTGATGTTCTGCGGCGCGTACAGGCTTTCGCCCTCGCCGATCAGGCCCCACTCGGCGAGCAGACGCTCCGCTTTCTCGTGGCCCGACTCGGTCAGGAAAACCTGGCGGCCTTTCTCGTCGAGCGTGTAGTCGCCCGGCTTTTCCACGCCTGTGCCGTCAGCCTTTTCTTCGCCAATCTGGCGCTCGAGCAGCGGCGGCAGCGCGTTCATGCGCACGTAGAGTTCGGTGTGATCTTCTGCCTGACCGGAGATGATCAGCGGGGTACGCGCTTCGTCGATCAGGATCGAGTCCACTTCGTCGACCACGGCGAAGTTCAGCGCTCGCTGCACGCGGGCTTCCGGCTCGTACACCATGTTGTCGCGCAGGTAGTCGAAGCCGAACTCGTTGTTCGTACCGTACGTGATGTCGGCCGCGTATGCCTGCTGCTTCATCTCGTGGTCCATCTGCGACAGATTGATGCCGACGGACATACCGAGGAAGTTATAGAGGCGCGCCATCCACTCGGCGTCGCGCTGGGCCAGATAGTCGTTCACCGTGACGACGTGAACACCGCGGCCCGACAGCGCATTCAGATACACCGGCAGCGTGGCGACGAGCGTCTTGCCTTCGCCGGTGCGCATTTCACCGATCTTGCCGTAGTGCAGGACCATGCCGCCGATCAGCTGCACGTCGAAGTGGCGCATTTTCAGCACCCGCTTGCTCGCCTCGCGGCAGACCGCGAACGCTTCCGGCAGCAGTTTATCCAGCGACTCGCCGCTTGCGACGCGTTGGCGGAACTCGTCCGTTTTCGCGCGCAGTTGATCGTCCGTCAATTGCTCGATCTGCGGTTCGAGCGCATTGATCGCCGCGACGGTCTTTTGATATTGCTTGACTAGCCGCTGGTTGCGGCTGCCAAAAATCTTCTGTAGAAAACCGGTGGTCATCGGATCGGTGTCTGCGTCGCGGCTTCGGCTGGGTTGCGGCGTGCGATTAAAGCACGCGCGCTCCGGGGTCGGAGTGGCCTCGGCGGCTTAGTCCAAGAGTGAATTCGAATCGGGCATTTTAGCACGCGCCCCCGCCTGCGCTGATGTCGCCAGCGCGACGCCGGCAAGGCAGCGGAGCCCGCCGCGCCGCCCTTCGACGGCGTACACACGGGCGGGTCTGCGTGCATCCCGCGCGGTACAATCGGGGCGTGTTCGCGCATTGGGTGCGAACGCGCCGCCACTGTCAAACATGAGCCGTTTCCCCTCGTTTTCAAGGCCGCCGCCAAAGCAGTTCAACGTGCGCCGGCCTCAGCCGGTAGCCGAAGTGCTCAATCGCACCGACGCGTTTGCCGCGCTGCGGGCAGGCGTCGAGCAAATTGCCGCGTTGGAGAAAGACCTGCGGGACCTGCTGCCCGATTACCTGGCGACGAGCGTGGAACCCAGCTTTATCAAGGAAGGCGTGCTGGCGCTTTTCGCCGCCCACAACGCGCTGGCGGCGCGGCTGCGGCATCTGGAGCCGCGGTTGCTGTCGGACCTCCAGCAGCGCGGCTGGCCGGTCAACGCGTTGCGTATCCGGGTGCGGCCGCAACCCGCTAAGGAACCGCCCCCGGTCAAGCAGGCGCGCATGACGCCCGTCGGCGCCGAGGCGCTGCACGCGCTCAGCGAATCGCTTGCGCCCTCGCCGCTGCAGGAAGCGTTGGCGAAAATGGCGGCACGGCATCGGAGAAATCGCTGAACAAAAGAAAAAGCGGCTCGTTTGAGCCGCTTATTTTTCGCGTGTTCGCTTCGGAGATTTCACCGAAGACGTGAAGCTAATTCGTTAGGCAAAAGCCGTCTGCGTCTCATAAGCGAAGCCGCGCGGCGCCTTGCGCGTGTCGTCGAAAGTGACGATCTCGTACGAATCTTCATGCGCGAGCAGTTCCCGCAGCAGTGCGTTGTTCAAGCCGTGGCCCGATTTGTACGCGTTGTACGAAGCCAGCAAAGGATGGCCCACCACGTACAGGTCGCCGATCGCGTCCAACATCTTGTGTTTGACGAACTCGTCGTCGTAACGCAGACCGTCGTTGTTCAGAATGCGGTACTCGTCGAGCACGATCGCGTTGTCCATGCTGCCGCCGCGTGCGAGGCCCAACTCACGCATCATTTCCACTTCGTGCGCAAAACCGAACGTGCGTGCGCGAGCGATTTCCCGTACGTACGACGTATTGGCGAAATCGACTTCCAGCGCCTGGCCGGTTTTATCGACAGCCGGGTGACGGAAATCGATCGTGAATTTAAGCTTGAAACCGAAGTACGGATCGAGCCGGGCGAATTTATCGCCGTCGCGAATCTCGACTGGCTTGGTGACCTTGATGAATTTCTTCGCTGCGTTCTGCTCTTCGATTCCCGCCGATTGAATGAGAAACACGAACGAGCCGGCGCTGCCGTCCATGATCGGAATTTCTTCAGCGGTGACGTCGACATACAGGTTGTCGATGCCGAGTCCGGCGCAGGCGGACATCAAATGCTCGATGGTCGAGACGCGCGCGCCGTCTTTCTGCAACACGGAAGCGAGACGTGTATCGCCGATCGCCATTGCCGACGCGGGAATGTCCACCGGCGTGGGCAAATCCACGCGCGAAAACACAATGCCCGTGTCCGGCGCTGCCGGGCGAAGCGTCAGGTCGACCTTACGGCCGGAGTGCAAGCCGATGCCGACAGTCTTGACGATTGATTTGATGGTGCGCTGCTTCAACATGGTGATCTTTTATTCGATTGAAAATCCCAATCGGGACTTTTTGTTCCATAGCACGAATTATACTCCATAACCCTAAGAAGCGTCTTCGCACGGAACGTATCAATGTGTTTCGCTGCGTTACCCACATTATTCATTGGGCGCCCGTGAGGGAAAGCGTGACGGGCCGACGTCCGGAACGGAGGCGTTTCCGGTCGTCGGCCCGCGTAACGGCCTGTCACAAAAGCGTCGCATTCACTGTTGCCGCGGTACAACGCGGTTTCCCGCGCGCCGCGTCAGCGTGATGACGCCGCCATAACTAGCTCAACGTAGCGAGGATACTCCTTGCATCGCTCACTTCGAATTTGCCCGCAGCCTCGACGTTCAGCGTCTTGACCACGCCGTCGTCGACAACCATCGCGTAGCGCTGGGAACGGATTCCCATGCCGCGCGCCGACAAATCCTGCTCGAGACCAAGCGCTCGTGTGAAAGCCGCACTGCCATCCGCCATCATGCGCACCTTGCCCGAGGCGTGCAGATCGCGTCCCCACGCGCCCATCACGAACGCGTCGTTCACGGACACACACCAGATTTCGTCGACGCCGAGCGTGTGCAACTGCTCGGCGTATTCGACATAACCCGGTACGTGTTTGGCAGAACAGGTCGGCGTGAACGCGCCAGGCAATCCGAAGATCACCACGCGCTTGCCCGCCGTCTGCTCGCGCACGTCGAAGCTATTAGGCCCGATCGTGCAGCCCGCGCGCTCGTCTTCGACATACTCGAAGAGCGTTGCGTCGGGCAGCTTGTCACCAGCTTGAATCATGCTCAGTCCTTTGCATCGATGCGAAGCGTCTCTCGCACGTCATCGTGTCGCAGTGAATCGGCGACAGTTGCCCAAACCGCTTCGTTTTCCGAAGAGGGCACTTGTCCTTGCCGCGAATCCGACGATACGCGGCTTGTTTGCCGTTCACCCGCCACGCTCGTGCATTCGTCCGCCAACGCCCAGGAACAGGCGCGGCAGCGAAAGCCTGCCCGTGCGCTCAGTCCGCCTGCTTGCGCAGGAATGCCGGAATGTCGTACGTGTCGACGCCCTTTTCCTGCAGCGCCTGCACGTGCGAAGCCGCGGTGTCGCGCGACGTGCGCCACACAGCCGGCGTGTCCAGCGCGCCGTAGTCGGCCGTGCTCGCGTGCGACGGCGTTGCGTAGGCCGCGTGTTGCGTGCTGATCGGCTGATTGTCGGTGCCGGTGCGCAGCAGCGTCATGGGTGCCGATTGCTGCTTCTTCGCCGCACGGCCGAGACCCGTTGCCACGACCGTCACGCGCAGCGCGTCGCCCATTGCATCGTCGTACACCGCGCCGAAGATCACGGTTGCGTCTTCTGCAGCATAGCTCTTGATGGTGTTCATCACTTCGCGCGTTTCAGACAGACGCAGCGAACGGCTCGACGTGATGTTCACCAGCACGCCACGCGCGCCCGACAGATCCACACCTTCCAGCAGCGGGCTGGCAACAGCCTGCTCGGCAGCGAGACGCGCGCGATCGACGCCGGCAACCGTCGCCGTGCCCATCATCGCCTTGCCCTGCTCGCCCATCACCGTCTTCACGTCTTCGAAGTCGACGTTCACCAGACCGTCGACGTTGATGATTTCCGCGATGCCGGCAACTGCGTTGTTCAGAACGTCGTCTGCGCACTGGAAGCACTTGTCCATCTCGGCGTCATCGCCCATCACCTCGAACAGCTTGTCGTTCAGAACGACGATCAGCGAGTCGACGTGATCCTCCAGTTGCTGCGAACCGGCTTCTGCCACACGCATGCGCTTGCCGCCTTCGAATTCGAACGGCTTGCTGACCACGCCTACGGTCAAGATCCCCATTTCCTTCGCGATCTGCGCGACCACCGGCGCTGCGCCCGTGCCCGTGCCGCCGCCCATGCCGGCCGTGATGAAGACCATGTGCGCGCCGCGCAATGCGTCGGCGATGCGCTCACGTGCTTCCTGCGCGGCGGCGTGGCCCATCTCCGGCTTGGCGCCGGCGCCCAAACCCGTGTTGCCCAACTGGATCACCGCGGTGGCGCGCGAACGCGACAAAGCCTGTGCGTCCGTGTTCATCACGATGAAGTCGACGCCTTGCACGCCCTTGTTGATCATGTGCTGAACGGCATTGCCGCCAGCGCCACCTACTCCGACCACCTTGATGATGGTGCCGTTCGTTTCGGTTTCCAGCATCTGGAATTCCATGTTGCCTCCGTCAAGATAAAAAATTCAGCCACTCGGCCGTTATTCGGCAAGAGATCGGGCAACCCCCTGTCGCGCGCCGGCCGCCGGCACCAGCGCGTATTTCTGAAACTGTCGAAAACCCGTTAAAACCTGCTCGGTAAAACAAATGCTTAAAAGTTGCCGAGGAACCAGTCCTTCATGCGCGTGAACACTTGCCCCATCGAACCCGACTGCACCGCCACCTTGCGGCCGCGCATGCGTTGCGAGCGTCCTTCGACGAGCAGGCCCATCGCCGTCGAATAGCGTGGGTTGCGCACCACGTCGGCAAGACCGCCCGCGTATTCCGGCACGCCGATTCGCACGGGCTTCAGGAAAATGTCTTCGCCCAGCTCGACCATGCCGAGCATCATCGACGCGCCGCCGGTCAGCACCACGCCGGAGCTCAGCAGTTCCTCGTAACCCGACTCGCGCACCACCTGCTGCACGAGCGAAAACAGTTCTTCGACACGCGGCTCGACGACCGCCGCCAGCGCCTGGCGCGACAGCGTGCGCGGGCCGCGCTCGCCGAGACCCGGCACTTCGATCATTTCGTCCGGATCGGCCAGCGCCTGTTTGGCGATGCCGTAGTCGACCTTGATGTCTTCCGCGTCCGGCGTCGGCGTGCGCAAGGCCATCGCGATGTCGCTCGTGATCTGGTCGCCGGCAATTGGAATCACCGCCGTATGACGGATCGCGCCTTCGCTGAAAATCGCAATGTCCGTCGTGCCGCCGCCGATGTCGACCAGCACCACGCCCAGTTCCTTTTCGTCTTCCGTCAGCACTGCGAGCGACGACGCGAGCGGCTGCAGAATCAGATCGTTCACTTCGAGCCCGCAGCGGCGCACGCACTTCACGATGTTCTGCGCCGCGCTCACCGCGCCCGTGACGATATGCACCTTCACTTCGAGCCGAATGCCGCTCATGCCGATCGGCTCGCGCACATCTTCCTGACCGTCGATGATGAATTCCTGCGTGAGGATATGCAGCACCTGCTGGTCGGTCGGAATGTTGATCGCCTTCGCCGTTTCGATCACGCGCGCCACATCGGCCTGCGTGACTTCCTTTTCCTTGATCGCCACCATGCCGCTCGAATTGAAGCTGCGGATGTGGCTGCCGGCAATGCCGGTGAAGACGTTCGTGATCTTGCAGTCGGCCATCAGCTCGGCTTCTTCGAGCGCGCGCTGAATGGACTGCACGGTGGCTTCGATATTCACCACCACGCCTTTCTTGAGCCCCTTCGATTCGCTCTGGCCGAGGCCGATCACCTCGTAGTGACCTTCGCCCTTCAGCTCGGCGACGATGGCCACCACCTTCGACGTCCCGATGTCGAGGGCGACCAGCAGATCTTTATAGTCTTTACTCATAGCGTGCTCATTGCGTGTGATGTCCGTTTACTTCTTGCCCTTGTCGGGTTCGCTGATAAAGCGCATGCCAGCGGCACGAATCGCGAAACCGTTCGGATAGCGCAAGTCCGCATACTCGATATCCTTTCCCCAACGTTGCGTCACCGCGTTCCAGGCCGCGGTTAGGCGCTTGCTCCGATCGAGCAGCGTGTCCTGATTGCGCTCGCGCCCCAACTCCACCTGCATGCCGTTCGACAGCTTGACGGTCCACGCGTAACGCGGCGACAACGTCACTTCTTCGGGCGTGGCGCCAAGCGGCGCGAACCACTTCTGAAAGTCGTGATAACGCGCGACCACTTCTTTCGCCGTACCGTCCGGGCCGTCGAACGCGGGCAGGTCCTGCTCCAGCTCGCCCTGGTTCGCGGTGAACAGATCGCCGTCGACGCTCACCAGTTGATCGCTGCCCCACGTGCCAAGCGGTTTGTACTCTTCGAGCGTGACAGCGAGCGCATTCGGCCAGACGCGCCGCACGCTCGCGTGACGCACCCACGGCATCTGCTCGAACGCCTGGCGCGCGACGTCGAGATCGACCGTGAAGAAGTTGCCCTTCAGCCGCCCAACCACGCCTGCGCGCACCGTCGGCGAATTGATATGCTCGGTATCGCCGTCGATCTGGATTTCGCGCAGCGCGAAATTCGGGCGCTGGATCAGCCAGTAACCGCCCGCCGCCAGCAGCACGAGCACCAGCAACGCATGCAATGCGTTGGCGGCGAAATTGAGCTGGCGAACGTTGTTCCACATGGTGTTGCTTTCGGGTTGCCCCGGTTAGTGCTTCGGTTAGTGCTGCCCGTTAATCCTTGAGCGTCAGCGCCAATACGCCGACAACCAGTTCCTGATAGCTGATGCCCACCGCGCGCGCCGCTTTCGGCGGCAGCGAGTGATCGGTCATGCCGGGTGCCGTGTTCACTTCGAGGAAATACGGATTGCCGTCGGCGTCCAGCATGAAGTCGGCGCGGCCCCAATCGGTGCAGCCCAGAACGTCGAACGCACGTCGCGCCAGCACTTTCAGGCGCGCTTCGTCGTCTGCCGCCAGACCGCACGGAATCAGATACTGCGTGTCGTTCGCGATGTACTTCGCGTGATAGTCGTAGAACTCGCCGGCCGGCACGATGTGGATCACCGGCAAATCCAGGTCGCCAGCGATGCACGCCGTGTATTCACCGCCGCCTTCAATACTCTTTTCGACCACCACGATCTTGTCGTACTTGACCGCTTCGACGAGCGCAGCCGGCAATGCGTCGGCGCTTTTCACCTTGATGACCGCGACGCTCGAGCCTTCGCTTGCCGGCTTCACGAAAAGCGGCAATCCGAGCTTCGCGACGATGTCTTTCGCGCGCGCTTCGTAGTCGTCGCCGCGCAGTACGGCTTCGAACGGCGGCGTCGGAATACCGAGTTGCTGCCACACGAGCTTGGTGCGGAATTTATCGAGCCCGAGCGCCGAGCCAAGCACGCCGCTGCCCGTGTACTTGATGCCGTAAAAGTCGAGCGCGCCCTGAATCTGGCCGTTTTCGCCATAGCCGCCGTGCAACGCATTGAACGCGCGCACGAAGCCTTCTTCCTTCAACGCGGCAAGCGGACGCTCGGCCGGATCGAACGGATGTGCGTCGACGCCGGCATCGCGCAGACCTTGCAGCACGAGGCGCCCGGAATTGAGCGACACCTCGCGCTCGGCGGAATTTCCACCGAGCAGCACGGCCACTTTGCCGAATTGTTTAGCGAGTTGATCTGACTGGATACTGCTCATCTCACACCTTCGTTTCGAGAGCGAGACGACCTGGCACACTGCCGATCGAACCCGCGCCCATCGTGATCACTACATCGCCGTCGCGCACGAGTGCTGCAAGCGCGTCCGGCACTTCGTCCACCGTATCGACGAACACGGGCTCCACCTTGCCCGCCACGCGCAACGCACGCGCGAGCGCACGGCCGTCCGCCGCGACGATCGGCGCTTCGCCCGCCGAATAGACTTCGGTCAGCACGAGCGCGTCCACCGTGGACAGCACCTTTACGAAATCCTCGAAACAGTCGCGCGTGCGCGTGAAGCGGTGAGGCTGGAATGCGAGTACCAGACGCCGCCCCGGGAATGCACCGCGCGCCGCTGCGACCGTTGCCGCCATTTCGACCGGGTGATGGCCGTAGTCGTCGACCAGCGTGTAGGCGCCCGACGTGTTGCCTTCCCCGACCACGGGCACTTCGCCGTAGCGCTGAAAACGCCGGCCCACGCCGTTGAAATCGGCCAGCGCCCGCTGGATGTCGGCATCTTTCACTTCGAGTTCAGTCGCGATGGCGATCGCGGCCAACGCGTTCTGCACGTTGTGCTCGCCGGGCAGGTTCAACACGATGTCGATGGGCGGCGCGTCTTCGCGCATTGCCGTGAAATGCATCTTGCCGTCGCGTGCCTGAACGTTCACTGCCCGCACCTGTGCATCCGGAGCGAAGCCGTAGCGGATGATCGGCTTCGACACGAACGGCAGAATTTCCTTCACGTTCGGATCGTCGACGCACAGCACTGCGATGCCGTAAAACGGCAAACGGTGCGTGAATTCGATGAACGCCTGCTTGAGCCGCGCGAAGTCGTGGCCGTAGGTGTCCATGTGATCGGCGTCGATGTTCGTAATGACTTCGATCACCGGAAACAGATTCAGGAACGACGCGTCGGACTCGTCCGCTTCCGCCACGATGAAGTCGCCGGTGCCGAGGCGCGCATTCGCGCCCGCGCTGATCAGCCTGCCGCCAATCACGAAGGTCGGATCGAGCCCGCCCGCGGCGAGCACGCTTGCCACCAGCGACGTGGTCGTGGTCTTACCGTGCGTGCCGGCAATCGCAATGCCCTGTTTCAGGCGCATCAGTTCCGCGAGCATCACCGCCCGCGGCACGATCGGAATACGGCGATGACGCGCCGCCAGCACTTCGGGGTTGTCGCTGCGTACGGCGGTCGAGACGACCACAGCGTTAGCGCCTTCTATGTTCTCTGCGGCATGACCGATCGCAATGCGCGCGCCGAGCGCGGCGAGTCGATCGGTCACCGCATTGCTCGACAGATCCGAGCCGCTCACCTGATAGCCGAGGTTGACCAGCACCTCCGCGATGCCGCTCATGCCGACACCGCCGATGCCGACAAAGTGAATATGTTTGACGATGTGTTTCATTGCTTTCCTTCTGGGCTCGCGCCCGAAATCGAACCCGCCACAGTCGCGCAAATCTTCGCGACCTGTTCCGTGGCGTCGGGTTTCGCGAGCGAGCGCGAACGCTCTGCCATCTCCGCGAGACTTTCCCGCGTCTGGCTGCGCAACCAGTCGGCGAGTTTTTCCGCCGACAGATCGCGTTGCTGCACGACCAGCGCTGCGCCGTTATCGGCGAGAAACGCTGCATTAGTGGTCTGATGATCGTCCACCGCATACGGGAACGGCACGAACAACGCGGCCACACCTACTGCTGAAATTTCGGACACCGTCATTGCGCCCGAGCGGCAAATCACGAGATCGGCTTTCGCATAGGCGCTCGTCATGTCGTCGATGAACGGCACGAGTTGCACGTCCGCGCCCGCTTGCAAGCCAGCCGCCGCGTAGTTCTCGCGCAGCGCGTCGATATGCTTGGCGCCAGCCTGATGCACGATGCGCGGCCGTTCGTTCGCACCGAGCAGCGCGACAGCACGCGGCACCACTTCGTTGAGCGCCGCAGCGCCGAGACTGCCGCCGACCACCAGCACATTCAGCGGACCGTTGCGTTCTGCATAGCGTGCTTTGGGCGCAATCGCGCGCGCAAGTTCCGCACGAATCGGATTACCGGTCCATTCGCCGTGCGGCAACGCATTCGGAAATGCAACCAGCACCCGCTTGGCGAGCTTCGCAAGGACCTTGTTCGCGAGGCCTGCAATCGAATTCTGTTCATGCAGCACGAGAGGACGGCCGCTCAATGCGGTCATCAGCCCGGCCGGAAACGTGATGTAACCGCCCATGCCGAGCACGACATCCGGCTTCACACGACGCAGCACGCTCAGACTCTGCGTGCATGCGCGCAGCAGATTCAGCGGCAACATCAACTTGGTCTTCAGGCCCTTGCCGCGCAGTCCGCCAAAGCGCACGTATTCCATGGGAATGCCGTGCTTCGGCACGAGCGTGGCTTCCATGCCGGCAGGGTTGCCGAGCCATACGACTTTCCAGCCCCACGCCTGCATCAGATGCGCGACCGCGAGCCCGGGGAACACGTGTCCCCCGGTGCCGCCGGCCATCACCATCAGCGTGCGTTGCTGCATGGGGGTCATACCTTCCCTCCACGCATCAACATGAATGAAAACCGGTTGTGGCTGCGGCCGCTTCGCTTAACTTCGCGCGCCTTGCGCACGAAGTTAGCCTTCGCCGAAATCGTGCGTTGCTGCGTGAGGGTCATACCTTCCCCCCACGCATCAACATGAATGAAAACCGGTTGTGGCTGCGGCCGCTTCGCTTAACTTCGCGCGCCTTGCGCACGAAGTTAGCCTTCGCCGAAATCGTGCGTTGCTGCGTGAGGGTCATACCTTCCCCCCACGCATCAACACACGATTTTCATAGTCGACGCGCATCAACACCGCGACGGCGACGCAGTTCAGCAAGATGCCGGAACCGCCATAGCTGACGAGCGGCAACGTCAGACCTTTAGTCGGCAGCAAGCCGAGGTTCACGCCCATGTTGATAAACGTCTGCGCGCCGAACCAGATGCCGACGCCCTTCGCGACCAGGCCCGCGAACGTGCGGTCGAGCGCGAGCGCCTGACGGCCGATCTCGAACGCGCGGCGTACGATCCAGTAAAACATCAGGATCACGACGAGCACGCCGACAAAGCCGAGTTCCTCGCCGATCACCGCGAGAATGAAGTCGGTATGCGCTTCGGGCAGATAGTTGAGCTTCTCGACGCTGCCGCCGAGACCTACGCCGAACCACTCGCCGCGGCCGAACGCGATCAGCGAGTGCGTCAATTGATAGGCTTTGCCCTGCGCGTAACGGTCGTCCCACGGATCCAGGTAAGCAAAGATCCGCTCGCGCCGCCACGGCGATGCCCACACCAGCAAACTGAACGTGCCGACCGCGGTCGCGACGAGCCCACCGAACAGCTTGCCGTTCACGCCGCCGAGAAACAGCAGGCCCATCGCGATCGCCGCGATCACCATGAACGCGCCCATGTCCGGCTCGAGTAGCAGCAACGCGCCGACAAAACCCACCGCCATCGCCATCGGCAGAAAGCCTTTGGCGAAGCTGTGCATATATTCCTGCTTGCGTACCGTGTAGTTCGCCGCGTAGATCGTCACCGCGAGCTTCATGATTTCGGACGGCTGCATGTTCGTAATGCCGAGCGGAATCCAGCGGCGCGCGCCGTTCACGCCCTTGCCGACGTGCGGAATCAGCACGATCACCAGAGCGACGAGCGAAATCAGGAATAGCTTGGGCGCGTATTTGTCCCACGTCGAAATCGGAACGCGGAACGCCACGACGCCGACCACCGCGCCCATGACCACGAAAATGATCTGACGCACGAGGAACGCGTAATCGCGGTACGACGCGTACTTCGGCGAGTCGGGCATCGCGATCGACGCGGAGTACACCATCACCACGCCAAGGCCGAGCAGCGCGACGACCACCCACAGCAGCGAATGATCGTAGTCGAGCATGCGCGAGCGCAACGGCCGCACCCCGTTGACGGCGCTCGCGAGACCGCTGCCGCCCGTGCGGCCGGCAGCGCGCGTGGCGCTTGCCGGGTCGCCATTGGCGGTGGCACGTGAACCGAATCGTTCGGACCAGCTCATATCATCGTCCCCCGTTCGGCCGCGATTTCTTCTACCGTGCTGCGGAACACCGCCGCACGATGCGCATAACCCTTGAACATGTCGAAGCTCGCGCAAGCCGGTGACAACAGGATGGCGTCGCCCGGTTGCGCGAGCGCCGTTGCCGCGCGCGTCGCTTCTTCGAGCGTGGCGTGGTCAGTCATCGCGATGCCGGTCTCTTCGAGCGCCGCGCGAATCTGCGGCGCGTCACGGCCAATCAGCATCACTGCGCGGCACCAGCGCATGACCGGCGCGGCAAGCGGCTCGAAGTCCTGGCCCTTGCCGTCGCCGCCTGCAATCAGCACGACGCGCTGCGCGAGACCGTCGAGTGCGGCAACCGTCGCGCCCACGTTAGTGCCCTTGCTGTCGTCGACATAATCAATGCCGTCGATCGATGCAATCAGTTCCACGCGATGCGGCTCGCCGTGATACTCGCGCAAGCCATGCAAAAGACGCGCGCCCGGCAGGCCGATGGCGCGAGCGAGCGCATAGGCGGCAAGCGCGTTGGCCGCGTTATGCAGGCCGCGAATGCGCAAGGCGTCCGCCGGCATCAGGCGCTTCAGCGCAATGTTCGGCGGCGTAACCGCTTCGTTCTTGCGACGACGCTTCGGTGCGGGTTCGTCGCTCGCGTCGAGATCGTGTGCTTCGACGAGCCAGATCATGCCGTTATCGCGCAACAAACCGTAGTCGCCGTCGCTCTTCGGTTCGGTTACGCCGAAGGTCACGACTTCGATGTCGCTAGCGTCGGAAGGCGCGAGCGCCATTACGCGCGCGTCGTCGCGATTAAGCACGCGCACCGTTTGTGTACCGAAGATCCGGCCTTTCGCGGCGGCGTACGCGTCGAGGCCGCCATGCCAGTCGAGGTGATCCTGCGTGATGTTGAGAATCGCCGCGGCGTCCGGCTCGAACGTATGCGCTGTTTCAAGCTGGAAGCTCGACAGTTCGAGCACCCACACGTCGGGCAGCGCGGTGTTATCGATCGCTTCGCTCAGTTTGTCGAGCAGCGCTGGGCTGATGTTGCCCGCCACCGCGACCTTCTTGCCCGCACGTTCGCAAAGCAGGCCCGTCAGGCTGGTAGTCGTGGTCTTGCCGTTGGTGCCGGTGATCGCGATGACTTTCGGCGCGTAGCCGCTCTCGCCGAGCGTTTTCAGCGCTTGGGAGAACAGTTCGAGCTCGCCCCATACGGGGATGCCCTGCTCGCGCGCCGCGGTGATCAGCGGCAGCAGGTCGGCGGCGAGCGGCGACAAACCCGGGCTGATCGCAACGAGCTCCACGCCTTCGAGCAACACAGGCGAAAACGGGCCGCCGACAAACGCGGCGTCGACGCCATGCGCTTCCAGTGCGGACAGATTCGGCGGTACTTCGCGCGTATCGGCCACACGCAGCCGACAGCCGTGCCGCGCGCACCAGCGCGCCATCGCGAGACCGGATTCACCCAGTCCCAGCACGAGCACCATCGGCTTTTGCCGATCCCGAAACTTCTCGCCGAACATCGCCTGCTTCCCCTAATACCTGCTTAACGCAACTTGAGCGTGGACAATCCGAACAGACACAACATCAACGTGATGATCCAGAAGCGCACGACCACTTGCGTCTCCTTCCAACCCGACAATTCGAAGTGGTGATGCAGCGGCGCCATCTTGAAGAGACGCCGGCCTTCGCCGAAACGCCGCTTGGTAAATTTGAACCACGCCACCTGCAACATCACGGAAAGCGTTTCCGCGACGAAAATGCCGCCCATGATGAAAAGCACGATCTCCTGGCGCACGATCACCGCGACCGTGCCGAGCGCGCCGCCGAGCGCGAGCGCGCCGACATCGCCCATGAACATTTGTGCCGGATGCGTGTTGAACCAGAGAAACGCGAGCCCCGCGCCGCCCATTGCCGAGCAGAAAATCAGTAATTCGCCCGCGCCGGCGATATGCGGAAACAACAGGTATTTCGAGTAGACCGAGCTGCCCATCACGTAAGCGAATACGCCGAGCGATGCGCCGACCAGCACGACCGGCATGATCACGAGGCCGTCGAGACCATCAGTGAGATTGACCGCATTGCTCGCGCCGACGATGACCAGATATGTCAGGACGATGAAGCCCCACACGCCGAGCGGATAGCTGATCGATTTGACGAACGGCAACATCAGGTCGGCACGCGCGGGCAAGCCCATCGACAAGCCGCTGCGCACCCACGCCATGAACAGGTCGAACACGCGCACGTTGCTCGCCTCCGACACGCTGAACGCGAGGTACACCGCGGCGAACAGACCGATCACCGACTGCCAGAAATACTTTTCGCGCGACGACATGCCGCGCGGGTCCTTGTAGACGACCTTGCGGTAATCGTCGACCCAGCCGATCACGCCGAAGCCGAACGTAACCAGAATCACGATCCAGATGAAGCGATTGGTCAGGTCCGCCCACAACAGCGTGGCCACGGCGATGCCGAGCAGAATCAGCACACCGCCCATGGTCGGCGTGCCGGATTTCACGAGGTGCGTTTGCGGGCCGTCTTTGCGAACAGCCTGACCGACCTTCATGGCGGTCAGCTTGCGAATCACCGCCGGGCCGCAGACGAGCCCGATCAGCAGCGCGGTGATGGTCGCCATCACCGCGCGGAAAGTGAGATAACTGAACACGCGCAAGAAGCTTGCGTCATTCTGCAGCCATTGCGCCAGCGCCAGTAGCATGCTTCGGTCCTTCTATTTCAGTGTGCGGCGGGCGTACTGCCCGCTGCGTTGGGTTGTGGACTCGTAACGGCGTCCACCACGCGCTCCATCTGCATGAAGCGCGAGCCTTTCACGAGAAGCGTTGCAGCGGCGCCGAAGCCGGCCTGCTGCAATTGCGCGACCAGCGTGCCGACGTCGGCCACGTGATGCGCGCCGACGCCATACGCGGTGCAGGCGTCGCGCGAGGCGTCGCCCATGGCGTACAGCGCGTCGATACCGCGTTCCTTCGCGTATGCGCCGATTTCGCGGTGGAACTCGGGACCGTTGTCGCCGACTTCGCCCATGTCGCCCATCACGAGCACGCGCGGCGAAGCGTGCGACGCGAGGACGTCGATCGCGGCGCGCATCGAGTCGGGATTCGCGTTGTACGTGTCGTCGATCACCGTTGCACCGGCTAGCGTGCCGAGCGCGGCATGCTTGACCTGCAAGCGGCCTTTCACCGCGCCGAACGATTCGAGGCCGCGCTTGATCGCATCGAGCGAAACGCCCGCGGCGAGAGCGGCCGATGTCGCGGCCAATGCGTTGTGCGCGTTGTGATTGCCGAGCACTTGCAGCGTGATTTCGACATGGCCTTGCGGTGTGTCGACGCTGAGCAGCTTGCCGTCGAACCTGCCGGTGACGGCGGCTTCGGTCGTGCGTTCGTCGCTGTTCAGCGCGAAGTCGACGATCCGGTTGCCGGTGGCGGCCACGCGCCAGATGCTGGCGAAAGCGTCGTCCGCCGGGAACACGGCGACGCCATCCGGATTCAGCGCATGAATCACGCTCGCATGCTCGAGCGCGACCGCTTCGACGGTCGCCATGAACTCCTGATGCTCGCGCTGCGCGTTGTTCACGACCGCAACCGTCGGCTCGGCGATCTTCGCGAGCAACGACGTTTCGCCGGCATGATTCATGCCGAGTTCGACCACGGCCAACCGATGCGCCGCATTCAGACGGAACAGCGTGAGCGGCAGGCCAATATCGTTGTTGAAGTTGCCGGCGGTCGCGAGCCGCGCATCCGCTCCGACGGCGGCGGCGAAGATCGACGCGATCATTTCTTTGACCGTGGTCTTGCCATTGCTGCCCGTCACGGCGACGAGCGGCATGCCGAACTTGCGACGCCAGCCGCGAGCCAG
The DNA here is from genome assembly GCF_052045935.1 of Paraburkholderia sp. 22098. NCBI lineage: Bacteria > Pseudomonadati > Pseudomonadota > Betaproteobacteria > Burkholderiales > Burkholderiaceae > Paraburkholderia > Paraburkholderia sp. 22098. Next base: position 578,413 of record NZ_JBQEPV010000003.1, read on the forward strand.
CGCGCCCAATCCAATCCGCGTATCGGTCACGCGCAGCGCCGGCACGCTCCAGTCTCGCGGCGTGCGCGAAACGAGCGCCGCCGTCACGTTGCGCGCTGCAACGTCGCTGAGAAAGTCGTGCGCGTCGAAACGCTCGCCCTTGATCGCGACGAAGAGATCGCCCGGACCCGCGCTGCGGCTATCGGTCGACACGCGCTCGAAGGTGACGCTGTCGTCGCCGATCACGGTCGCGCCGGGAACCAGCGCCGCGGCTTCACGCAGCGAGAACATTGCATTTCCTTGCCCGCTCATTCGCCACCTCCGCGTGCCTGCGTCGCCCGCGCGGCGAGCGCGAGACGGGCGTGGTCCTGATCGGAGAAAGCGCGCTTCTTGCCCATGATTTCCTGTGTGGCTTCGTGCCCTTTTCCAGCCAGCACGATGACGTCTTCCCGCGCGGCGCTGCGGATCGCCTGAAGGATCGCGCTCGCGCGGTCTTCAATGCGGCGCGCTTTCGACGCGTCTTTCATCCCCGCTGCGATCTGCTCGATGATCGATTGCGGATCTTCGCTGCGCGGGTTGTCGCTCGTAACCACGACGCCGTCCGCGATCTTCTCTGCGATTGCGCCCATCAGCGGACGCTTGGTCGCGTCGCGGTCGCCGCCGCAGCCGAACATGCAAATCAGTTCGCCGCCGCGCGCGGTGGCCATCGGGCGCAGCGCTTCCAGCGTTTTTTCAAGCGCGTCTGGCGTGTGCGCGTAGTCGATCACGACGAGCGGCTCGTCGTTCTGCAAGCGGCCGCCGAGGCGTTCCATGCGGCCGTTCACCGATTCGAGCTTCGCCAGTTGGGCAAGCGCGGCGTCGAACGGCACGTCGGCGGCAAGCAATGCGCCGAGCACGCCGAGCAGATTGCTCACGTTGAACGCGCCGAGCGTTTGTACTTCGACGTCGGCCTTGCCCCAGTCGGACGTGTTCAGATGGAACGCGGTGCCGGTTGCGGTGGCGCGCACGTTCGACGCGAGCAACCACGCGTCGGCTTGCGGCGTGCTTTGCCCTGCACTTTGCGAAGCGTCGTTCTGCGCGGAGTCAAGGCCGTAAGCGATGGTGCGCGCGTGACCTCGAGTGCTGACAAGCAGACGGCGGCCGGCCGCGTCGTCGTGATTAATCACCGCCGCACGCAGTTCAGGCCACGCGAAAAGACGCGCCTTCGCCGCTTCATACGCTTCGAAAGTGCGGTGATAGTCGAGGTGGTCTTGCGTGAGATTCGTGAACACGGCGATGTCGAACGCCGTGCCGTTCACGCGCCCTTGATGCAGCGCATGTGACGACACTTCCATCGCCACTGCGCGCGCGCCGGCGTCGCGCAATTGCGCAAGACTGCGCTGCAATTGCGGCGCGTCGGGTGTCGTGAAGCCGGTGTGCACCAGTTGTCCCGGCAAACCGGTGCCAAGCGTGCCGATGATCGCGCAACGCGTGCCGAGCGCGGTGAGCGCCGCCGAAATCCACTGACTGCACGAAGTCTTGCCGTTCGTGCCCGTCACGCCGAGCGTCAGCATGCTGTCGCTCGGATCGTTGTACCAGGCACTCGCGATTGAACCGGCGAGGTCGTTCAACGCCGGCACCGCAAGCGTCGTAGATGCATCGATCGCGCCGTTGAATCCTTCGGCCTGAACGAGCACGGCGGCAGCACCGCGTTCAATTGCACTGTCGATGAACGGACGGTTGTCCGCGCCATCCACTGCGTAGGCGAAGAATGCGTCGCCGGCGGCGAGCGAACGCGTGTCGGCATGCAGATGCGCGCCCGGCTGCACGCGTGCGCGCAGCCAGCCCAGCGCTTCGGCGATCTCCCGATGCGCCGGATGATTGTTGCGCAGCGCGCTCATCGAACGACTCCCGGATGGCTCTTCGCGTTCGCGGAAATCGTCATCTTCTTTGCGCCGGCGCTGGTCGAGATCTTTTTCGCAGCGGACGGCGCGGGCGTTGCAGACGGCGCGGCAGACGCGGAATCGTCCGATACCACCATCTGCTTGACCGGCATTTGCGGCGGCACGTTCAGCGAACGCAACGTATCGCCGACGATGCCCGAGAACACGGGGCCGGACACCTGACCACCGAAGTGGCTACCCGCGGTCGGCTCGTCGACCGATACCGCGACGACGATACGCGGGTTCGGCATGGGCGCCATGCCGACGAACGACGCGCGATATTTCGAGTGGTCGTAACCATGCGGACCATGCTTATACGCCGTACCGCTCTTGCCGCCGACGCGATAACCCGGCACCGCCGCATCCGGCGACGTGCCGCCCGGCGAGACGACCGTTTCGAGCATCGCGCGCACTTCGCGGGCGGTGGTCGGCGAGAAGATCTGCGGACCCGTTGCCGGCTGGTCGCCAGGCGTGCGGAAAATCGACACCGGCATGATCTGACCGTCGTGTGCGATGGCCGAATATGCGCGCCCCAACTGGAACAGCGACACCGACAGGCCATAGCCGTACGACATGGTCGCCTGCTCGATACGGCGCCAGCTTTTCCACGGACGCAGACGTCCCGCCGCCGCGCCGGGGAAACCGACCTTCGGCGCCTGACCGAGACCGATGCTCGTGTACATATTCCACATCTCTTCGGGCTTGAGCTGCATCGCAATCTTCGTCGCGCCGATGTTGCTCGACTTCTGGATCACGCCGCCGACGGTCAGGACACCGAACGCGCTGTCGTCGGTAATCGGCGCACCGTCAAGCACGAAGCGGCCGCCGCCTGTATCAACCAGTGTAGTCGGCGAGACGCGGTGCAGATCTAGCGCGAGCGACACCGTGAACGGTTTCATGATCGAGCCCGGCTCGAACGTATCGGTCAGGATGCGATTGCGCAACTGGTCGCCGGTCATGTGCGACCGGTCGTTCGGGTTGTAGGTCGGGTAATTGACGAGCGCCAGCACTTCGCCGGTCCGCACGTCGATCACCATTGCCGCGCCGGCCTTCGCCTTGAATTTTTCGACGGCCGCTTTCAGATTCGTGTACGCGATGTACTGGATCTTGCTGTCGATCGACAGATCCACGTCCTGGCCGTTGTGCGGCACGACCTGCTCATCCACGTCCTCGATGATGTGGCCCATGCGGTCCTTGATCACGCGGCGGCTGCCCGACATGCCCGCCAGCAGCTTCTGATCGCCGAGTTCGACGCCTTCCTGGCCTTCGTCTTCGACGTTGGTGAAGCCGATCAGGTGAGCGGTGATCTCGCCTTCCGGATAGAAACGCTTGTACTCGTCGCGCGCGTAAATGCCGGGGATGTCCAGCGCCTTCACCTTTTCGGCGATGTCGACCGGCACCTGACGTTTGACGTACACGAAGTTCTTGTCTTCCGAGAGCTTCCTGCGCAATTCCTTATCGGTCATGCCGAGCAGTTTGCCGAGCGCGCCCAGCTTTTCCGCGCCGAGATCGTCCGGCACCGATTCCGGAATTGCCCAGATCGCGCGCACCGGCAGGCTCGTGGCCAGCACGAGACCGTTGCGGTCGAGAATCTTGCCGCGCGTGGCGGGCAGTTCTAGCCGGCGCTGATAACGGATTTCGCCCTGCTTCAGATAGAACGCGTTGCCGGGGCCCTGAATCCAGAAGGCGCGCGCGGTCAGCGCGACGAACGCCATGAAAAGCAGGAACACGACGAGCTTGGAGCGCCACATAGGCAAGCGCACCGACAGGATCGGGTTCGCCGAGAAGGCGACGCTCTTGCGAGCCGACGATTTTTTCATCGCACGCCTCCGCTGCGGCTCGTTGCAGGCGCGGACGCCGGACCGGACGTCGGAATCGGCGCGTCTTCAGCCTTCGCCGAGCCCGGATCGAGCGTCAGATATTGCGTGCGGCCGGTCGTGACCGATTGCATTTTTAGCGACGCGGTGGCGATCTGCTCGATGCGCGACGTTTTCGACAGCGCGCTCTGCTGATATTGAAGTTGCGAATAGTCCTGTTGCAGCTGACGCTCCTGAGATTGCGCGCGCTGCAACTGGATGAAGATCTGGCGCTGCTGATTGGTTGCGTTGACGACAGACAAGGCACAGCCCATCACGATCATCAGCAGGAAAATGTTGAGACGATTCATGGTGCGATTCGCTCCGCCACGCGCATCACGGCAGAACGGGCGCGCGGGTTGGCGGCGACTTCAGCGTCGCTTGCAAACACACGGCCGATGATTTTGAGCGGGGGACTCGGCAGGTCGACGGCGCGAATCGGCAGGCGACGATCCACCGTAGGCGTACTTGCGTGCGCCTGCATGAATCGCTTGACGATCCGGTCCTCGAGCGAATGAAAGCTGATGACCACCAGCCGCCCCCCTTGCTCCAACAGCGCTAACGCTGCTTCTAAAACGACTTGCAGCTCCGCAAGCTCTTGATTGATGTGAATCCGTATAGCCTGAAAGGTGCGGGTTGCCGGATCCTTGCCCTTCTCACGGGTTTTGACGACGTTAGCCACGATTTGGGCAAGCTCGCCCGTGCTGACGAGAGGCCCAAGACGGTCGGACTCTGCCCGGCGAGCAACAAGCGCCTTTGCAATCTGAAAAGCAAACCGTTCTTCCCCATAATCTCGTATCACCTCCGTCAGTTCCTGCACCGTGGCCCGCGCCAGCCATTCAGCGGCAGATTCGCCGCGCGTCGGGTCCATCCGCATGTCGAGCGGGCCGTCGGCGCGGAAACTGAAACCCCGCTCCGGGTCGTCGACTTGCGGCGACGACACGCCCAGATCCAGCAAAACGCCCGACACCCGGTCAATCCCGCGCTCCGCAATCGCGGTGCGCAGTGAAGCAAAACTCTCATGCACGATGCCAAAGCGCGGATCGGCGATTTGCTGCGCCGTGGCGATCGCGAGCGGGTCTTTGTCGAAAGCGATCAGGCGCCCCGACTCGCTCAGCTTTTCCAGCACCAGCCGGCTGTGACCGCCACGCCCAAACGTGCCGTCCACATAAACGCCGTCCGCGCGGGTGACCAGCGCGTTGACCGCTTCTTCCAGCAGCACCGTGCGATGCTGCAATTCGTTTCTCATCGCAGATGCCATATATGTATGCCGCGATCAGAACGTGAAATTCTTTAACGCTTCGGGCATGCCCTCGGCGATCGCCGCCTGTTCCTTCGCGGCGTAAATCTGTGCGTCCCACAACTCGAAGTGGCGGCCCATGCCGAGCAGCGTCACTTCTTTTTCCAGCGTGCCGGCCGCGCGCAATTCCGGCGACACGAGCACGCGGCCCGCGCCGTCCATGTCCACGTCCATTGCGTTGCCGAGAAAAATGCGCTTCCACCAGGCGGCGTTCATGGGCAGCTTGTCGACTTTGTCGCGGAAGATTTCCCATTCCGGGCGCGGAAAGAGCAACAGGCAGCCGTCCGGGTGCTTGGTGATCGTCACCCGGCCCTCTGCCTGTGTTTGCAGCGCATCCCGATAGCGGGACGGAATTGACATCCGTCCTTTCGCATCGAGAGTCAGCGCCGACGCCCCTTGGAACACTTAGCTCTCCCTCTTGACCGGCGCTTTTGCGCCGGCTGCCCGATTCGTAAAAATCTACCCGAAACCGCGTGTCAGATCACACAAAAATACACTTTCTCACACTGTCTCCCACTTTAGAGGAACGCTAAACGGGGGTCAAGGGAGACAGACGGTTTTTCAGCGAAATTTGTTTGTTAGAACAAGGACTTAGCGCGACTCGTTCATGTCAGACATAAAACGGAAAATCGTTATAAATGAAAGAGCTACTGCGGCTTCTGAAGGTGATACGTGAAAAGTACGAGGGAAAGGCGCGGACTGTAAGCGATCGCGGCAGGCGGCTGGAAGGTGTGAGGCGGGGATTCGGGGATCGAGCACGGACGACGCCTTGAGCGTCGTCCCACTTACGGCAGTTTGAGGCGGTTGCGGGGAGAAAACCGGCGTCTGCTGTCTCTTATATGTAGTAGGCGGTACGGGTCATCACTTTGGACATTGCACGCATCAACGCGCGCGCCGGGAATGGCAGCTCGATGCCGCCAGCGTCCATGGCGGCCTTGCCGTGCTCGGCCTCATCGGCCCGCATCTGGTCGACAATGGCGCGCGACTCACGGTCGGCGGCAGGCAAACGGTCCATGTGGCTATCCAGATGCTGTTCGACCTGACGCTCCGTCTCCGCCATGAAGCCGAGACTGACGCGGTCGCCTAGCCGTCCGGCTGCAAGGCCGATAGCGAGGGCGCCTGCATACCAGACCGGATTCAGCAGACTCGGGCGCGAGTCCAGTGCATCGAGACGCTTGGCCGTCCACGCGAGGTGATCTTCTTCTTCGACTGCGGCCCGATCGAACACGGTCCGCAGCGATGGCGACCTCGTCGCGAGCTTCTGCGCCTGGTAGAGCGCCTGTGCGCAGACTTCGCCCACGTGGTTCACGCGCATGAGACCTGCGGAGTGGGCGCGCTCGGCCGGCGACAGTTCGGGCACCTCAGCGTGTGCAGCCGATTCTTGCGGAACCGGCAACGGACGACTCATGCGCGAGACGCCAGTCATTGAGCGTAAACCCCGATCAAATTCAGTAATCAACTCGTCCAGAAACATTCGGCACTCCCTGATTTCACATCCGGCTCCCCACTCTGCGCTGCCCGTGCAGCAAGCCTTTGCGGAGGAAAACGCAGTCTCCGGCGAGGCCGGATTTGGCCTTCGGAGACATCAAAATTTCAATTTTAGATCATGTTGCGTAAACGAAACAGGAGCCTTCCAGACGCCCTCCTTTTTCTTTGTGCCATGTAGCCGTTTTGTTACATTACGTGCAACTTCTCGCGAAGTTGGACAAGCAAGGCCTCAACGCTACATAAATATTCGCCTTGTACAAAAGATTCGTATTCCTTGGAGATCATTCGATGAAAAAGTCGCTTCTCGCTCTCGCAGCACTGGGCGCATTCGCAGGCGTCGCACATGCTCAGAGCAGCGTGACCCTGTACGGTATCATTGACGAAGGCTTCAACATCAACACCAACTCGGGTGGCAAGCACCTGTACAACCTGTCCAGCGGTGTTATGCAAGGCTCGCGTTTCGGCCTGCGCGGCACGGAAGATCTGGGCGGCGGTCTGAAGGCGCTGTTCGTGTTGGAAAACGGCTTTGACGTGAACAACGGCAAGCTGGGTCAAGGCGGCCTGATGTTCGGTCGTCAAGCATACGTCGGTCTGTCGAGCCAGTTCGGCACGGTCACGCTGGGTCGTCAGTACGACTCCGTCGTCGACTACGTTGGTCCGCTGGAAGCCGGCGACCAGTGGGGCGGCTACATCGCTGCTCACCCGGGCGACATCGACAACTTCAACAACGCATACCGTACGAACAACACGGTCAAGTACACCAGCGCGGATTACGGCGGCCTGAAGTTCGGCGGCACGTACAGCTTCGGCGGTGTTGCTGGCAACGTTACGTCGAACCAGATCTGGTCGTTGGGCGCTGGCTACAACAACGGTCCGCTGGTCTTGGGCGTCGGTTACTTGAACGCACGTACGCCGGCAGCTTCGGGCGGCCTGTTCAACAACGGCGGCACGATCGCCACGAACACGCCGGCAACGCCGACGGCTGCAGCAAACTTTGCAGTGACGTCGCCGGTCTACGCTGGCTTCTCGTCGGCTAACACGTACCAGGTCATCGGCGCAGGCGGCGCGTACACGTTCGGCGCAGCAACGGTCGGCCTGACGTACTCGAACATCCGCTTCGCAAACCTGGGCGCTTCGTTTGCATCGCCGTTCAAGGGTCAATCGGCTACGTTCAACAACGCGGAAATCAACTTCAAGTATCAGTTGACCCCGGCGTTGCTGGTCGGCGCGGCATACGACTACACGCGCGGCGCGGACATCGCTGGTGCATCGCGTGCTCAGTACCACCAAGGCTCGCTGGGCGTGGACTACTTCCTGTCCAAGCGTACCGACGTCTACGTGATCGGCGTGTATCAACACGCTTTGGGCGACACGCTGACGGCTACGGGCGCTGTGACTTCGGCCAAGGCTGGCATCAACGGCCTGTCGGGCTCGTCGAACCAGAACCAGCTCGCAGCTCGCGTCGGTATCCGCCACAAGTTCTAATAAGTCGTAAATACGCAGTTTTGCCTCAAAGGCGCCTTCGGGCGCCTTTTTTTATGGGTCCGGCGAGCCGCGATGCTTGCCGGCTTTGCGTTTGCGACAGCACAAACAAAAAGCCCGGCAGACTGTTCGTCTGCCGGGCTTTCTGGTCTTGCTTCCGGAACTCATTGAGAGCCCATAGTGCCTTACGTTCATGCACGCCCATCGCGGAGCTCGCGACGCAAGATCTTGCCGACATTGCTCTTCGGTAGCTCGGTGCGGAATTCGACGATCTTCGGCCGCTTGTAGCCAGTCAGCTGCTGCTTGCAGTAGGCGAAGATATCCGCGTCGGTGAGCGCGTCATCTTTCCTGACGACGAACAGCTTAACGGCCTCACCTGAATGCTGGTCGGGCACGCCGACCGCGGCCACCTCGAATACGCCGGGCAGCCTGGCCACTACGTCCTCGATCTCGTTCGGATAAACGTTGAAGCCCGAAACCAGAATCATGTCCTTCTTGCGGTCGACGATCTTCACAAAGCCCTGCTCGTTCATGAAGCCAACATCGCCCGATCTGAAGAAGCCGTCCGACGTCATGACCTTGGCTGTTTCGTCTGGCCGGTTCCAATAGCCGGCCATGACCTGCGGGCCGCGAATGCAAATTTCGCCGGGCTGACCAAGTGGGACCTCGTTGCCCTCGTCGTCCCGAATCGAGACTTCGGTCGACGGCAGCGGCAAACCGATCGTGCCGCTATATTCCGTTACCGTCACCGGGTTGCAAGTCACACACGGCGACGTCTCCGACAAGCCATAGCCCTCGATAATCGGCGTATGCGTGTTTTCGAACCACCGTTTGGCGACGGCTTCCTGAACTGCCATTCCACCACCGTTGGCTGCGATCAGTTTCGAAAAGTCGAGCTTGTGGAAGTCCGGGTTGTTCAACAGCGCGTTGTACAGCGTGTTGACCGCTGGGATCGTCGTGATCGCATAGCCTTGCAAGGCTTTGATCATCCCGGGGATATCACGTGGGTTCGGGATCAAAACGCCCAAACCGCCCGTTCGAATGGTCAGCAGCCCACACACTGTCAGCGCGAAGACGTGATAAAGCGGCAGCGCCACAACGGTGATGAACTGCTCGATGTCCGTACGATCCGTGCGAGCCGGGTTGAGCCAGATTTCCGATTGCAGCACGTTGGCAATCAGATTCCGATGCAGCAGTGTCGCGCCCTTGGCCACGCCTGTGGTGCCGCCGGTGTACTGCAGGAACGCGACGTCGTCCGGGCCCTGCTGAACGGGTTTGAAAGTCTGCCGCTCGCCTTCCGCAATTGCAGTGTTGAATTTGACGTGGCCCGGCAAACTCCAGGCCGGCACCATTTTCTTCACCTGACGCACGACGAAGTTCACAACCGCGCCTTTCACGCCCATCAGATCGCCCATTGCCGCGACCACGATATGCTTCACCGCGGTATTACGCACAACTGCCTGCAAAGTCACCGCGAAGTTTTCAAGCAGGACGATTGCTTCCGCGCCGCTATCCTTCAACTGATGCTCGAGCTCACGCGGCGTGTAAAGCGGATTAACGTTCACGACCACGTAACCCGCGCGCAAGATGGCTGCGATCGCCACCGGATACTGGAGCACGTTCGGCATCATGATCGCGACGCGAGCGCCGCGCGCAAGACCCTTCGACTGAAACCAGGCGGCCAGCTTGCGCGAAAGCGCGTCCAGCTCGCCGTAGCTGATCTTTTTTCCCATGCAGACGAACGCGGGCTTGTCGCGGTGCTCGCGAAACGCCTCTTCGAGCAGTTCCGCAACGGACGAATAGCGGGTTGGGTCGATCTCTGCGGGAACGCCGGGCGGGTAAGATTTCAGCCAGATTTTATCCATGCAGCGTCTCCTTCTTTATTTTCGAATGGTCGTGCTAAAAACGCATCGTAGCATGGGCACCCCTGCGGTAATGGCGAGTGACGGCGTGGTTAGACTGCTGCCTCGAACCTTCTGAGGCTTCGGCGGCGAGGCTTGAGTGTGTGGAAGAAGATCGTCAGACGCGTTCGACCTGGACCAGACAGTCGTAGAAGGTTGCGGATCCACCGAGATCGGTCAGCGCCTGGCTCGTGACCTGATTTGCGTTGCGGCCATCGGGCGCCAGTTTCTTCCACCAGATCGACAGGCCGACCACGAGGCCTTGACGCGTCCGGTCGGTGACACGGGCGCGCGCCTGCATTGAGCCGCGGTCGTTGAAGATACGCACCTGGTCACCGTCGACGATATCCCGCGATCCCGCGTCTGCCGGGTGAATGTCGAGATGCGGCTCACCTTCGGTAGACCGCAGGCTTTCAACGTTGACGAAGGTGCTGTTCAGGAAGTTGCGCGCGGGCGGCGAGATCATCGCAAGCGGGTAGCGAGCGGCGAGTTCGGGCGCCGACTCCGCGGATTCATACGGCGGCACGTAATCCGGAAGCGGATCGAGCCCCTGCTGCGCGAGCCGTTCACTGTAGAACTCGCACTTGCCCGAGGGCGTGCGAAAGCCGCCTTCGGCAAAAGGCGCATCGGGAAGGTTCAGCTTTGCCCAACCGACCCGTTTGAGCGATTCCCAATCGACGCCTTTGAGCGTCTTGTCTTGCCAACGCAAGGCGCTGCGCGCAACGGTTTCGTCGCTTTCGAACAGCGACGGCTCATCCAGCCCCATCTGACGGGCGAGGCCGCGAAAGATTTCAGTATTGGGACGTGCGTCGCCTACAGGAGGAATTGCCGGCAAGTTCACCATGACGTGCGTGTGGCCGTACGACTTGTGCACGTCGAGGTGCTCCAGTTGCGTGGTGGCCGGCAGGAGCAAATCCGCATAGTCGGCGGTGTCGGTCTGGAAGTGCTCGAGCACGATCGTGAAGAGGTCCTCGCGCGCGAACCCTGCAGCGACGCGTTCAGAATCAGGTGCAACGGCAACAGGATTCGAGTTATAGACGACGATCGCCTCGATTTTCGGGCCGAATGTCGCGTCGCTCGGATGCAGCAACGCGTCGCCGATTGCGTTCATATTGATTACGCGGCTGGGCCTGGCCGGCCAGCCGGGCATCAGGTCGGGACGCTGCAATGCATGCGTGTCGACCGGCGCCCACCCGGACGACGACAACAAGGCACCGCCGGCCCGCTCGCGCCACGCGCCGGTCAGCGACGGCAGGCACGCAATGGCGCGCACGGCATTGCCGCCGCCGCGCACTCTTTGCAGACCATAGTTCAGGCGAATCGCAGCCTTTTTCGTGCTGCCGTAAAGTCGCGCCAGGTCGACGACAACCTGCTCGTCAATGCCGCAAATCTCGGCGACGCGTGACGGCGAATACCCGAGCGCCCGCGCTTTCAGCTCATCGAAGCCCAGTGTGTGCGCCGCGATGTAAGCGTGATCGAGCAGATCTTCGGAGATCAGCACGTTCATCATGCCGAGGGCGAGTGCGCCGTCGGTCCCGGGTTTCAGCGCAATGTGTTGATGGCACTTCTCGGCGGTCAGCGAGCGATACGGGTCGATCGCAATGAGCCGGGCGCCTTGGCGCTTGGCCTGCTGCGCACGTGTCCACCAGTGCAGGTTCGACGCAATCGGATTCGAGCCCCAGATCAGGATGACCTCGCTTTCGTCGAAAAACTCCGTGAGCATGCCGATGCCCGCGCCGTACGTATATTTCAAGCCCGCGGCACCGGCCGCTGCGCAGATCGTCCGATCCAGCTGCGATGCGCCGAGCTTATGAAAGAAACGTTGAGCGATGCTGTCGCCTTGGACCAGGCCCATGGTGCCGGCGTAGCTGTATGGCAGGATCGCCTCGGGCGCGCGCTGCGCTATTTCTGACAGATGCTTCGCGCCCAGTTCAAACGCCTCGCTCCAGCTGATGGGTTCGAAATGCCCCTCGCCTTTGCGGCCAATGCGCTTCATCGGCGTTGTCAGACGATGCGGATGGTGAACTCTCTCTGCATACCGACTAACTTTGGTACACAACGCGCCTTGGGTTGGCGGATGGTCCGGGTCGCCGACCACTTTAATCGCCCGACCAGCCTCGACTGTTACACGCATCGCGCAGGTGTCGGGGCAGTCGTGTGGGCAAACTGCGCGAGCGAATTCAGTCGGAGCGTTCATGGGGTAACCATTCAGGGGACGGGAAGTGTGGCGTAACGCCGGATTTTATTACGTCCGTCGGCGCTTGCCTGCATGCTGCCGCCAAAAAGGCTTCGGCGTAGAATCATTAGCACTGCGTCCGGGCGCAACTTGCCCGAGCGATTCCTTGCAAGTCAAAAGCTAAAGCGCATCGGCACTCTATTATGAAACTGATCCCCGAAATTCAAGCTGCTCACGGAGAAATTCAGAGTCTTCGACGAACGATCCATGCTCACCCTGAACTGCGTTACGAAGAGACTGCGACAGCTGATCTCGTCGCCAAGACGCTTGAGTCATGGGGCATAGAAACTCATCGTGGATTGGGAAAGACAGGAGTAGTTGGCATCCTCAAACGCGGAAACAGTACACGTTCTGTCGGTCTGCGCGCCGACATGGATGCGCTGCCAATCCAGGAACTGAACAGGTTCGAACACAAATCAAAAAACGACGGGAAAATGCACGCGTGCGGCCACGACGGCCACACAGCAATGCTGCTCGGCGCGGCGCGACATCTTGCGAAACACGGTGAGTTCGACGGCACCATCGTATTCATTTTCCAGCCTGCCGAAGAAGGCGGCGCGGGTGCGCAAGCGATGATCGACGATGGATTATTCGAGAAATTTCCGGTCGACGCCGTGTTCGGCATTCACAACTGGCCGGGCATGCCTGCTGGCAAATTTGGCGTGACTGAAGGTCCGATTATGGCCTCCAGCAATGAGTTTCGTATCGAGATCAAAGGCGTCGGCTCGCACGCAGCGCTACCGCACAATGGCCGTGACCCGGTCTTTACCGCCGTACAGATCGCTAACGGATTGCAGAGCATCATCACGCGAAACAAAAAGCCGCTTGATACGGCCGTGCTCTCAATCACCCAGATCCACGCCGGCGACGCGGTCAACGTCGTTCCCAACGATGCCTGGCTCGCGGGCACAGTGCGCACGTTCACGACAGAAACGCTCGACTTGATCGAAGCGCGCATGCGCAAAATCGTTGAAAACACGGCGGAGGCCTACGATTGCTCGGCTGAAGTGCACTTTCACCGGAACTACCCGCCCACGATCAACAGCGGTGACGAAGCGCGATTCGCGGCGGCAGTTATGAAGGAGATCGTCGGCGCAGAGAACGTAGACGATTCCGTGGAACCCACGATGGGTGCCGAGGACTTTTCCTTCATGTTGCTGGCGAAGCCAGGGTGTTACGCGTTTCTTGGCAACGGCGACGGCGGCCACCGCGATGCGGGCCACGGTGCGGGCCCGTGCATGCTGCACAACGCCAGCTACGACTTCAACGACGAATTGCTTCCTATCGGCTCCACGTACTGGGTACGACTGGCGCAGCGCTTTCTGGCGGAGAACGATACGACGGATCGATGAAGTTCGGACGGCACGTCGCGCTGGCGTGCTCGTGGATCCGCTGATGGACGACCAGGAACTGGACTCGCGACAGTCTACTGGCGCGGTGTACTGGGAGGGCGCGGTGCGCGTGAGCCGCGATGGCGCCGATCTCGGGCGGGCTTATCTGGAGCTGACCGGTTATGCGAACGCACTGCGGATCGACAGGCAGTGAGGCTGTAAGGTGGTCTGGCTGTTTTACCGCCGCGTTTTACCACCGCGTAAACGCAGAAACCCCACCTTTTGTGGGGTGGGGTTTCTGATGCTGCTGGGGAGCCTGACAATTACCTACTTTCACACGGGCAATCCGCACTATCATCGGCGTGGAGTCGTTTCACGGTCCTGTTCGGGATGGGAAGGGGTGGGACCGACTCGCTATGGTCATCAGGCTTTGACGGGTTG
>NZ_JBQEPV010000004.1:0-544270 GCF_052045935.1 Paraburkholderia sp. 22098
TCCACGCTTCCTCCCCACACTCGGTCGCCCTCATGCAGTTGCGCTTCACTTCATTCGCTGTGACCAGCTTATGGCGGGACTTGCACCCGCAGGAGTGCGCCCATGCTGGGCGCACAAACGATAACGGCCGCGCATTGCGCGGCCGTTCGAGGCGTTTTGAAACGCGGCGGGTTATTGACTGAACAGACGCCGAGTGGCGGGCGATCCTGCCGGAATGCCGGCCTGTTCGAGCTTCGCGTAAAGCGTCATCAACTGCTTTTCGATGGCGAGCAACGCGGTCTCCGGCAACGGGCGACGGCCATCGTCCACCACTCGCCCGCCAATGCGCTCGGCCAGCGACTTCGCGTAGTCGCACATCAGACGGAACGGCAAGATGTCTTCGTCGGCCACCGGCACGTCGAGCACCAGCGTGATCATCTGACCGCCCTTGTACGTGAGGTCGTCGCGCAGGAAGTTCGTGTCGCCGAATTGCAGCATGAACACCGGGCTCTGGCGCGCGTCCAGCTTGACGAAACGCGTGCCGTCGCGCGACAGCAGCAAGCCGTCTTGCGAGGCCACCGCTTGCACGTAGTTGGCTGACCACGGCGCGCCGTCGGAGAGCACGTTGATCGACAACTGTGCGTCGCACTGCGCGGCGAAACCGTCGAGCTCACGCGCCATCGCGACTGTTTCGAGCATGTCGGGAAATTCCGGCGAGGCGTCGATTGCGTCGGCAAATTGCTGTACGCCCGTCACGAACTCGGAGAACTCAAGTTCGTTGAGCGCGCCGCTACGATTGGCCAGTTGCGCGGCCGCGCGCAACTCTTCATAGCGCGCGCCGTTTTGCAGCAATTCCCACGCGCCGCCCTCGAGTTTGCCTTCGATATGTACCGGCTTGCTGCCGGCGCGGCGCAGACGCTGCGCAAGCGGAATCACCTTGTCGCCCGCAACCGGTCCGTTCAGACGAATCGGCACGATGCAGTCGATGCGGCGATCGACGATAGCCGGCGGCGCGGACGAGATCGTCGTGGCAGCCGGCAGAATCGGCTCGATCTGTTCGTCCGCTTCGCGCGACGGGTTGTTCGCGGGTTGTTGACCCGCCGCCGCGTCCTTGCCGGCGTCGGCACCGGAGCTCGCCTTTGCGCCACCCTCGGCCTCGGCATCATCGCCCTCCGACAGATAGCCATTCGGTGTGGTCGTCTCTGCCTGAATGTCGGCCGGCGTATCAAGCGGTGCCGCGCCTACCGGCGCGCCAAAAGTCGGTTCGACGCGGGCCGACGCCGTGTCGGCGGATGCCTCCGCACCCACTACGGGCTCGCGACGCGTTGTGGGCCGAGCCGGTTCGATAAACGGGCTCTGTTCCTGATGGTCGTCGCGCGCGAAATTCTCCGCGGCGTCCGCGGGCATGGGCCGCGGCATCTTGCGGCGCACCTTGGCGCCCTGCCACGCGTTGTACACCACCACGCCCCCGACCACCACGGCACCCGCGCCGATCAAACCGAGTGTCAACTCGTCCATGCATGCTCCATCAGCAATTCTTTATCTGCGCGTCCTGACGCCCGCCCCACGTATCGCGCGGCGAGTGCCGCAGCGCTGAACGCGGGCGCCCGCGCTTCCTTGATTCAAACGAAAACTTAAACGATATTCTGGGCGAAACCCGCAGCCGTTTCCATGTCGACGGCAACGATGCGCGACACGCCCTGCTCCTGCATCGTCACGCCGATCAGTTGCTGCGCCATTTCCATCGCGATTTTGTTGTGCGAGATGAAAAGGAACTGGGTTTTGTCCGACATCGCGCGTACCAGGTTGGCGAAACGTTCGGTGTTCGCGTCGTCTAGCGGCGCGTCCACTTCGTCGAGCAGACAGAACGGCGCCGGATTCAACTGGAACATCGCGAACACGAGCGCGGTTGCGGTCAGCGCTTTTTCGCCGCCCGACAGCAAGTGGATCGTCGAATTTTTCTTGCCCGGAGGCTGCGCCATCACCTGTACGCCGGCGTCGAGAATCTCGTCGCCGGTCATGATCAGCTTCGCCTGGCCGCCGCCGAAGAGACGCGGGAACAGTTCGCCGAAATGACGGTTCACTTCGTCGAAGGTGCCTTGCAATAGCGTGCGCGTTTCCGCGTCGATCTTGCGGATTGCGTCTTCGAGCGTCTCGATCGCGCTCGTCAAGTCGGCCGATTGCGAGTCGAGGAACGACTTGCGCTCGGTGGCCGCCTTGAGTTCGTCGAGCGCGGCCATGTTGACCGGACCGAGCGCGGTGATCGCGTTGTTGATGCGCGTGACTTCGCCCTGCAGATACGACGGCTTCATGTCCGGCGTGAGCTTGGCCTGCAGCTCCGCCTCGTCGACGCCCGCTGCCGCCAGTTGCTCGATGAACTGCTCGCCGTTCAGCCGCGCGGCCTGTTCTTTCAGTTGCAATTCGTTGATGCGGTCGCGCAGCGGTTGCAGCGCGCGCTCGGCGGTGAGACGCGTTTCGTCCGCGGCGCGCAGCTTCGCAGTCAGGTCGTCCAGTTCGAGACGCGCGGCGTGCAACGCCTCTTCCTTGACCGCGCGAATGTCGAGCGCGTCCTGCAAGCCCGTGTGAGCGGTCTGCTCGTTGATGGTTTCGAGTTCGGCGCGTGCATCTTCGAGCGACGCCGCGACGCGCTCGCTCTGCTCGTGCGCCACCTGAATGCTGCGCTTCAATTCGTCGATGCGGTTCGCCATGTTGCGCGCGGCGAAGCGCGCGTCGGTCGCGGCGCGGTCAAGGTCGCGTGCCTCGCCGCGTGCAGCGGTAAGCGCTTCGTCGAGCGCCTCGAAAGCCAGTTGGTGATCTTCGAATCGCGCCTGCAATTCGGCGAGTTCGCCGTCGTAACGCTCGAAGTTCGCTTCGGATTCCGCACGCATCGCGCGCTGCTCTTCGATCTGTGCGTTGATCTCTTCGAGCTCTTCACGAATCTGCGTGCTGCGCTGCGTGTAACGCTCGTGCGCCTGCGTGAGCTTGAGCACGTCGAGTTGCAACGCGTGCACGCGCTGGGTTGCCCGCTCGGCCTGCTGACGCACGTCGGTCAGCGCCTGCGCCGCTTGCGTGTGCGCGGCTTCGGCGCGGATCGCGGCGGCCTTCGCTTCGTCGGCGAGCAGGGCTTGTGCGCGCACCTGACGCGCGAGATTTTCGATTTCCTGTTGACGGGCCAGCATGCCGGCCTGTTCCGAATCGGCCGCATACAGTTGCACGCCGACGCGCGTCACCACGTGCCCCGCCTTCACGACGAACGAGCCGCCTTCGGGCAATTGCGAGCGCATGCTGAGCGCCTGCTGCAGATCGTCGGCGACGAACGCAAGGCCGAGCCAGTCGTTCAACACCGCGCGGATGCCCGCGTCGTCGATACGAACCAGCGACAGCAGCGGCCGAAGCGCGGACGACGCCGCGGCCGGCTGGCCGGCGACGGGCGGTGCGTAAAACGCGAGCTTGGCGGGCGGCGCGTCTGTAGCGAACGCCTTGACCCAGTCGAGATTCGATACTTCGAGCGCGGCGAGCCGCTCGCGCAGCACGGCTTCGAGCGCGGCTTCCCAACCGGACTCGACGTGCAGCTTCTTCCAGAGTCGCGGCAGGCCGCCGAGCTCGTGCTTTTCGAGCCACGGCTGAATCTTGCCTTCGGTCTGGACGTTTTCCTGCAACTGCTTGAGCGCGGCAAGGCGTGCGTCGAGCTGATGAATCTGCGCGCTTTCCGCCTGCACGCGGTCCTGCGCGGCACGGCGCTCGGCGTCCAGACGCGGCAGGGTTTCCTGCGCATCGGCAAGACGCGTCTGCGCGTCGTGCAGAATTTCTTCGTGTTCCGCGAGTTGCATGCGCAGCTCTTCGAGCTGTGCTTCGTCGGGTGCGTCGAGGCCGCCTGCTTCCGCCTTCAGCCGCTCGTGACGCTGCTGCAACTGCTGCAATTGCTGATCGGCATTGCGCTGATGCGCGGCTTCGAGCTTGAGCGCCTGTTCGGTCTGCGCAATGCCGCCGCGCTCCGCATTCAGTTCGGCTTGCGCATCGCGCCAGCGCGCTTCGAGCGCGGGCATTGCGTCGTGCTTCGCGGCGGCTTCTTCTTCGGCGAGCGCGGCCTTTTCTTCGGCGACGGCGAGTTGCTCTTCGGCGTCTTCGAGATCGCCTTGCGCTTTTTCAGCCTGCGATTGCCACTGTTCACGCTGCGCGGTCAGCGCAGCGATTTGCGCCTGCACGCGGTTGCGCGATTCGACGATGAACTTGATTTCGGCTTCGAGCCGGCTCACTTCGGCGTTCGCTTCGTACAGCGCGCCTTGCGCGCCCTGCATCGCGTCGCTCGCCGAGTAATGCGCGACGCGCAGCGTTTCGAGTTGCGCTTCGACTTCGCGCAGCTTGGCTGTCTGCGCTTCGAGGTCGATTTGCGCCTGTTCGATGGCGCGCTGCTGACGTTCCTGCTCGCTGCCCGCCTCGTTCTTGCGCAGCAGCCACAACAGGCGTTGCTTCTCTTCGCCGTCGGTTTGCAGTTCCTTGTAGCGCGTGGCGACCACCGCTTGCGCTTCGAGCTTCTCGAGGTTCGTGCCCAGTTCACGGACGATGTCTTCGACCCGCGTCAGATTCTCACGCGTGTCGTGCAGGCGGTTCTCCGTCTCGCGGCGGCGTTCCTTGTACTTGGAGACACCCGCGGCTTCTTCGAGAAAGACGCGCAGTTCTTCGGGCTTCGCTTCGATCAGGCGCGCGATCATGCCCTGCCCGATGATCGCGTAGGCGCGCGGGCCAAGACCGGTGCCGAGGAAAATGTCCTGAATGTCGCGGCGACGCGCCGGCAGGTTGTTGATGTAGTAGCTCGACGTGCCGTCGCGCGTGAGCACGCGCTTCACGGCGATCTCGGCATACTGGCCCCACTGCCCGGCGGCACGCCCGTCGGCGTTGTCGAACACGAGTTCGACGCTGGCGCGGCTGCCCGGCTTGCGCGCAGTCGAGCCGTTGAAGATCACGTCCTGCATCGACTCGCCGCGCAGCTCCGAGGCGCGCGATTCGCCGAGCACCCAGCGCACGGCGTCGATGATGTTGGACTTGCCGCATCCATTGGGTCCGACCACGCCGACTAGCTGGCCCGGAACCTGGAAATGCGTGGGATCGACGAATGACTTGAATCCAGCGAGTTTGATCGAGGTCAGACGCACGGCGATTTCGCTGTTTGAAAGGGAGAAAAAATAGGTGGCTCACGAAGGCCGCACGAGCCGTGTGCCGCTGCAGCGATGCGGCCCGCGCTCCTTGCCAGCCCTCGAGACATGGGCGCCGGCTGCACGCGCACCGCGCATGCGCCGGCTAATGAGGGGCAATCATACCATCGCGCGTGGGCGGTTCTTGCCGTCCTTATGGCCGTCGCGCTGGTGGATGTCGGCCGAGCATGTGCTCGCGGCGCTCCTGACGCCCGGGTCGTCGCCCGGGCCCTCGCCCGCATCCTGATTGGCGGGATCGGGCGGCATTGCCTTCGTGCGATGCATCCAGCTCGACAGCGCCGAAGCAAGCACGATGCACGCGCCGCCCGCCCATTCGCGCGGGCCGGGCGTCTCGCCGGCAAAGAGCCACGCGGACATAGCCGTGACCACGAGTTCGAACAGCATGATGATCGACGCCCGGTTGGCCGGCACGCGCGACAGCCCGTATTGCACGAGCATGTTGTTGGACGCGAGCAGGAAACCGAGGCCGAGCACCAGCCACGCGGCAGTAGCGAGATGTGCGCCGGTGGGCGGCGCGGGCATCGCTTCGAATAGCGACGCGCAAGCGCCGAAAATCGCCGCGCCGCCGAAGATGGTCGCGGTGCGCATCTCCGGTTTCATCTGCGGCAATACACGGCTGGTCTTCAGGATCAGCACGTTGCTCATTGCGAAACCCATCCCGCCCGCGAGGCCCGCCCATTCCGCGAGATTGCCCGGCAGCGGAATGCCGAGCTGCGGCGACCACAGCATCGTCATCGCGCCGGCCAGCGACAGCGCGGCGAGCCCCGCGCCGGCCCACGTCAGCCGTTCATGCAGGATGAAGTGCGCGAAGAGCGCGGTCCATGCAGGTGTCAGATAGAAGAGCAGAAGCACGCGCATCACCTGCCCGTGGATCGATCCCCACACGAAGCCGAGATTCGTGATGCCCGCGGCGAGCGCGAGCGCCGGCAGCAGCCAGTGCCAGCGCACGGTTTTCAGCGCCCGATGACGCACCAGCAGCACGAACAGGCAACCGGCGCCGCTCGTGAGCGCGCTCGCGGCCGTGCCGGTCACGCCGAGCGCTGCGAGCATCCGCAGCGGATACCAGATCATTCCCCACACCGACGCACCCAGCATGATCGCGAGCGTCGGCCACCCTGTGCGAAGCCAGTTGGTCATGGCGACGCTCTCCGCGAGACGGTGCTGTTCGTGTCACGGACTGCGGCGTTTTCGCGCGCTCCTCGTCCGGACGTCTCCTCGATTGCTGCATACATTGCTGCTCCTGCCTTGTTTCTGCGCGAACTGTTACGTTCCGCGTCGTTCCCGCTGCAGCGCATTAACTGCGCCGCCTGGCGGGTGGTGGTGCCCTGGTTGATGCCAGGATACTTCTAGTTGAGGATTCGTTGGCGTCCGGTCGGCGTGGCCAATGCCCGCTTGCCGCAGGCTCAACCATGGCCCACGCCCGCCAGCCGCCCAACGCCAACCCTCGCGCACGCTATAATCCCCTGCTCGCCGCCGCTGCTATTTTCGCGCGGCGCGGCCCAGCGCATGCGCCGTCGTGCATCTTTCCGCGCCCTCTTCGATCAGGCTCGATCCGCCCAGTGAATCCGCTACTCGACTCCCTCCAGCCCTATCCGTTCGAAAAGCTGCGCGCGCTTTTCAAAGACGTCGCGCCGGCCGCCGGCTTCCCGCATATCAGCTTCGGCATTGGCGAGCCGAAACATCCGACGCCCACGTTGATAACCGACGCCGTGATCGCCTCGCTCGGCGGTCTGTCCGCGTATCCGGCCACCGTAGGGTCGCTGCCGTTGCGCGAGTCGATCGCGAAGTGGGTTACGCAGCGCTACGGCCTGCCGCCGGTAGATCCCGCGACCCAAGTGCTGCCCGTCTCCGGTTCGCGCGAGGCGCTGTTTGCGCTCGCACAAACGGTCATCGACCCGAAGCGCAACGCGAAAGGCGAGCCTGCGATCGTACTCTGTCCGAACCCGTTCTACCAAATCTACGAAGGCGCGGCGATTCTCGCGGGAGCAGAGCCCTATTTCGTCAATAGCGACCCGGCGCGCAACTTCGCGTGCGATTACTCGGCGGTGCCGGCCGACGTCTGGGCTCGCACGCAACTGCTCTATGTCTGCTCGCCAGGCAACCCGACCGGCGCGGTGCTGACGCTCGAAGACTGGCGCGAACTCTTCGCGCTCTCGGACCGCCACGGCTTCGTGATCGCCTCCGACGAGTGCTACTCCGAGATCTATTTCGACGAAGCCAACGCGCCGCTCGGCGGCCTCGAAGCCGCGCACAAGCTCGGCCGCGGTTATGACAGACTCATCATGCTGTCGAGCCTGTCGAAGCGCTCGAATGTGCCCGGCATGCGCTCGGGCTTTGTCGCGGGCGACGCGGCGATTCTCAAAGACTTCCTGTTGTACCGGACTTACCACGGCGCGGCGTTATCAACGGTGTTTCAAAGCGCGAGTATCGCAGCCTGGAACGACGAAGCGCACGTGCGCGAGAACCGCGCGAAATACGTGCAGAAGTTTTCCACCGTCACGCCGATGCTTGCCGCGGTGCTCGACGTGCGCCTGCCCGACGCCGCGTTCTATCTGTGGGCCGACGTCTCGCGCACCGGCCTCACGGACACGGAGTTCGCCCAGCGTCTTTACGCCGACTATAATGTGACGGTTCTGCCGGGCTCGTTCCTCGCGCGCACCGCGCATGGTGTGAACCCCGGCCGCAATTTCGTGCGCCTCGCGCTCGTCGCCGACGTCGACGAATGCACGCAGGGCGCGCAACGCATCGTCGATTTTTGCCGCGGGCTGGCGGGCTGAGTTTGCCGGGTTCCAGGCCGGCACGTCGTCAGATTCGTCGCGCGGCCTGCCGCTGATTGTTCCTGTTCCGTTTTCCCGGCGAACGCCTTGCGCACCGCCTCCCTTCTTCAGACTTCAACTCTTCAGAAAGCACGCATATGTCGCAACAACTTCAGCAAATTATCGACACCGCCTGGGACAACCGCGCCGAGCTGTCGCCCAAAGCCGCGCCGGCCGACGTGCGTGAAGCCGTCGCCCACGCCATCGAGCAACTGGACAAGGGCGCGCTGCGCGTCGCCGAGAAGAAAGACGGCGACTGGGTCGTCAATCAATGGCTGAAGAAAGCCGTGCTGCTGTCGTTCCGCCTCGAAGACAACGCGCCGATGCCCGCGGGCGGCTACAGCCAGTTCTACGACAAGGTGCCGTCGAAGTTCGCCAACTACACCGCTGAAGACTTCGCCGCCGGCGGCTTTCGCGTCGTGCCGCCCGCCATCGCGCGCCGCGGCTCGTTCATCGCGAAGAACGTCGTGCTGATGCCGTCGTACACCAACATCGGCGCCTATGTCGACGAAGGCTCGATGGTCGACACGTGGGCCACCGTCGGTTCCTGCGCGCAGATTGGCAAGAACGTGCACCTGTCGGGCGGCGTAGGCATCGGCGGCGTGCTGGAGCCGCTGCAGGCAAACCCGGTCATCATCGAAGACAACTGCTTTATCGGCGCGCGTTCGGAAGTGGTGGAAGGCGTGATCGTCGAAGAAAATTCGGTGATTTCGATGGGCGTGTACCTCGGCCAGAGCACCAAGATCTACGACCGCGAAACCGGCGAAGTCACATACGGCCGCATTCCGGCCGGCTCGGTCGTGGTGGCGGGCAATCTGCCGTCGAAGGACGGTTCGCACAGCCTCTATTGCGCCGTGATCGTCAAGAAGGTCGACGCAAAGACACGTGCGAAGGTCGGCCTGAATGAGCTCCTGCGAGGCGACTAATGGCGCGCGGCACCAAGACTGTCGTCTACGGAATTCCGAACTGCGACACCGTGAAGAAAGCGCGTGTGTGGCTCGAAGAGCACGGCGTGGAGTTCAAGTTTCATGACTTCAAGAAAGCCGGCGTGACCGAGCCGCTCGTGCAGGACTGGTTGAAAGACGTCAAGCTCGACGCATTGCTGAACCGCCGCGGCACGACGTGGCGCGGTCTGTCCGACGACATGAAGGCGGCGGCGGACACCCAGCCGGGAGCGATCGCGTTGATGATCCACAAGCCGTCGGTCATCAAGCGGCCCGTGCTGGTGATCAATGGGCGCGTGAAGTCGCTTGGTTTTTCGCCCGAAGAATATGCAGCGCTGTTTGCGTGAGCATGGCGGCGTTCGCGTGAGCGCTCTGCCGCTTGCCCTGCCGCTGCATTGTGTTGCTTGAGCGCGGCTTCGCCGCGTTGCGTCAAAGCTGTTGCCGGCTGCGGTGCGTCACCGCCAGCCGGCATTTTTTCATCCCAAAGTGGCTTGTATCGAATCCATGTCCGGCACCCTCGCCCTTACCGAACAACTGATCGCGCGCGCCTCCGTCACGCCCGACGATCAGCATTGCCAGCGCCTCCTGATCGAACGCCTGTCCGCGCTCGGCTTCGAGCACGAAACCATTGAATCCAACGGCGTGACGAACCTGTGGGCCGTCAAACGCGGCGTTGACGGCCGCGCGGGCAAGCTGCTCGCGTTTGCCGGTCACACCGACGTGGTGCCCACCGGCCCGCTGGAGCAATGGCAGTCCGCGCCGTTCGAACCGACGCATCGCGACGGCAAGCTGTACGGTCGCGGCGCAGCCGACATGAAAACCTCGATCGCCGGGTTCGTGGTCGCGAGCGAGGAGTTCGTCGCGGCGCACCCGCGGCATCGCGGCTCGATCGCGTTTCTGATCACGAGCGACGAAGAAGGCCCCGCCACCGACGGCACCGTCAAAGTCGTCGAGGCGCTGCAAGCGCGCGGCGAGCGCATGGACTATTGCATCGTCGGCGAACCGACTTCGAGCACGCAGTTCGGCGACACGGTGAAAAACGGCCGGCGCGGTTCGATGTCGGGCAAGCTCATCGTCAAGGGCGTGCAAGGCCATATCGCTTATCCGCATCTGGCCAGGAATCCAGTGCATCTGCTCGCGCCCGCGCTCGCAGAACTCGTCGCCGAGCGCTGGGACGACGGCAACGAATACTTCCCGCCCACCACGTGGCAGGTGTCGAATATCCATAGCGGCACCGGCGCCACCAACGTGATTCCCGGCCACGCGGACGTCATGTTCAACTTCCGCTTCTCGACAGCCAGCACGGTGGAAGGATTGCAGCAACGCGTGCATGCGATCCTCGACCGGCATGGTCTCGAATACGACCTGCAGTGGACCGTGAGCGGCCTGCCGTTCCTCACGCCCCACGGCGATCTGTCGAACGCGCTGGCCAAAGCGATCAAGGACGAAACCGGCGTGAGCACCGAACTGTCGACGACCGGCGGCACCTCGGACGGCCGCTTCATCGCGCGGATCTGCCAACAGGTGGTCGAGTTCGGCCCGCTGAACGCCAGCATTCATAAGATCGACGAGCATATCGACGTCGCCCACATCGAGCCGCTCAAAAACGTGTACCGCCGCGTGCTCGAACAACTGATCGCTTAACCGGGATATATCCAAGGACTATTGCGATGACGCTGCCCTTTTCCACTGTCCGCGACCTGCTGCGTTTCGCGGTCTCGCGCTTCAACCAGTCCGGGCTCTCGTTCGGCCACGGCTCGGCCAATGCGTACGACGAAGCCGCCTATCTGGTGCTGCACACGCTGCATCTGCCGCTCGACCTGCTCGATCCGTTCATGGACGCACGCTTGAGCGCGGCTGAGATCGACGCGGTTCTCAACGTGATCGAGCGTCGCGCTACCGAGCGGGTGCCGGCTGCGTACATCACCCAGGAAGCATGGATGCACGGCTTTCGCTTCTACGTCGACGAACGCGCGATCGTGCCGCGTTCGTTCATCGGCGAGTTGCTGCAGGACGGGCTGCAACCTTACGTTGAAGATCCCGAACAGGTCAGCGCCGTGCTCGAACTTTGCACGGGCTCGGGCTGCCTCGCGATTCTTGCGGCGCATGCGTTTCCGAATGCCGATATCGACGCGGTCGACCTGTCCGCGCCGGCTCTCGAAGTCGCGGCGCGCAACGTGGACGACTACAAGCTCGACGAGCGCATCGCTCTCTTCGAAGGCGACCTGTATGCGCCGCTCGCGGAACGCCGCTACGACGTGATCATCAGCAACCCTCCGTATGTGAACGCCGCGTCGATGCAGGAGTTGCCCGCCGAATATAAGCACGAGCCGGAAATGGCACTCGCGGGCGGCAGCGACGGCATGGACATCGTGCGGCGGATCATTGCCGAGGCGCGCAACTGGCTGACAGAAGACGGCGTGCTCGTGATCGAAATCGGCAACGAACGTCAGCATGTCGAAGCGGCATTCGGCGGGTTGAATCTCGTGTGGCTGTCCACGAGCGCCGGCGACGACAACGTGTTCCTGATCCAGGCCGCCGACCTGCCTGTCTGAACCGGGTAGACACCGGGCCGGAGTCGAGGCTTGGTCGTGAGTCGCAGTGAGTGATTCCGCTGCTCACTGCGACTTCATGCAAAGTGCTTGCTCCGATCCGGTAAAAAACTCGATTACATCGGATGCTGAGTCGTCGGTCACGGTTAGCTTCCCCGCAGTCGTTGCGACGCCGTGCAAGCACTTGCCGTCGTTTCAGGCAATACCAACCCGCCCCCAACCCGCGCGCGTTCTGTAAGATGGGCGCCGTTAGGTCGTTAGCTCGTTAGTTCCTTAGCTTGTTAGCTTAGCTGCCGTGTTCGTCCAGCGAGCCGTGCAGCGCTTCGCCCATCCCTTCGCTTGCCTATGCAATTCGACCTGCTTCACGTCGGCACGCTGGTGGCCCTCGCCCACATACTCGGCGTGGTCGCGGCATGTCACGCGATTCTCAATACCCGCACGTCACAAGGCGCGATTGCGTGGGCCGTGTCGCTGGTCGCGATGCCGTATCTCACGCTCGTCCCATACCTCTTTCTCGGGCGCAGCAAGTTTGCGGGTTACGCCGACGCGCGCCGCGTCGAAAACGAATTGCTGCGCGCGCATGCGCATCCTCCAGAGTGGGACAGGCTTGCTTCTTCGGCCCAACTCCCCGCGCATGCACTTGGCGGCAGGCTCGTCCACTCGCTCACACGGCTGGGCGGCATGCCGTTTCTGCCAGGCAATTCCGTGCGCACGCTGGTGAACGGCACTGCGACATTCGAGGCAATTTTCCAGGCCATCGAAAACGCACGCCATTACGTGATCGTGCAGTTCTTCATCGTGCGCGACGATGCGCTCGGCGAAATGTTCAAAGACGCACTGATAGCGAAAGCCAAGCAAGGCGTGCGCGTGTATTTCCTCTACGACAGCATCGGCAGCTTCGATCTGCCGCACCGCTATGTCGCGTCGCTGCGCGCGGGCGGCGTGGACACGCATCCGTTCGCCACCAATCGCCGATTCGTCAACCGGCTGCAACTGAACTTCCGCAACCATCGCAAGATCGTTTCTGTCGACGGCGAACGCGCGTTTGTGGGCGGGCACAACGTCGGCGTGGAATATCTTGGCGGCAAGCCGCCGCTCTCGCCGTGGCGCGACACTCATATCGAAGTGCGCGGACCGGCGGTCGCCAGCATCCAGTTCGTGTTCACCGAAGACTGGTACTGGGCAACGCAGCAGTTGCCTGAACTCCATCTGCCGACGGCGCCGTCGGACGAGGCCAACTCCGCGCACCCGGCAACGGGCCACGACATGCACTGCCTCGTCGTGCCGAGCGGCCCGGCCGACAAGCAGGAAACCTGCTCGCTTTTTTTCGTCGAAGCGATCAATGCCGCGCGCGAGCGCATCTGGATTACGACGCCCTACCTGGTGCCGGACGAAGCCGTGTTCTCGGCGCTACGGCTCGCAGCGCTGCGCGGCGTGGACGTCCGCATTCTGATTCCCAGCCGGCGCGATCACGTGGTGGTGTTCGAAGCGTCGAAACTGTATGCGTACGATTCGCTGCGCGCGGGCATCCGCATTTTTCGCTACCAGCCGGGCTTCCTGCATCAGAAGGTCGTGCTGATCGACAGCGTGGCGGCGGCGGTCGGCAGCGCCAATCTCGACAACCGTTCGTTTCGCCTGAACTTCGAGATCATGGTGATGACGGTCGACCGCGATTTTGCGAAAGAAGTCGAGGCAATGCTGCTCGCCGATTTCGCCGAATCTCGTGAGATAGATCGTAACGAGTACCGCCACGCGAGCGCATTACGGCGCGTGCTGATGCATGTGGCCCGACTGTTTTCGCCAATTCTGTGAGCCGTCGCGGCACGCGCGGCGCGGTTACAGCAGTTTTTCAATGTCTTCGACAATCGCCTCGGGCTTGGTCAAAGGCGCGTAGCGCTTGACCACGTTGCCGTCACGGCCAATGAGAAACTTCGTGAAGTTCCACTTGATCGCTTCGAGACCCAGCAGACCGGGCGCCTCGCCGGTCAGATAGCGGAACAGCGGATGCGCGTTGGCACCGTTCACGTCTACCTTGTCGAACATCGGGAAAGTAACGCCGTAGTTCTTTTCGCAGAAGCTGCCGATTTGCGCCGCGTCGCCCGGCTCCTGCTTGCCGAACTGGTTGCATGGGAAGCCCAGCACCGCAAGCCCGCGCGCGGCGTAGCCCTCATACAGCTTCTGCAAGCCCGCATATTGCGGCGTGAAACCGCATTCGCTCGCCGTATTGACGATCAGCAAGACCTTGCCTTCGTACTGCCCGAGGCTCACTTCCTCGCCGCCTAGCGTGCGGGCCGAAAAAGAATAAATCGATGTCATGTGCTCTCCCCAGGAAAGCCGTCAGTCTATGCCAAAAGCGCGGCGGATACAGTCGGCCGAATGGCTGATGCCGGCTGAGCGCCCGGTGTCATCCCCGGCAGTCTAAAATAGCGTTTTTCTCAAGCCGGCCTCTTCGTGATCCGCTTTAACCAGTTCAGCCTCGCGCGCGGCACCAAGCCGCTCTTCGACAACACCACGTTCACCCTGAATCCCGGCGAAAAGGCGGGCCTCGTGGGAGCAAACGGCGCTGGCAAGTCGACACTGTTTGCCGTGCTGCTCGGCGAACTGCATGCGGACGGCGGCGATTTTTCGATCCCGCCAACGTGGCAGATCG
The DNA here is from genome assembly GCF_052045935.1 of Paraburkholderia sp. 22098. Classification (NCBI taxonomy): domain Bacteria; kingdom Pseudomonadati; phylum Pseudomonadota; class Betaproteobacteria; order Burkholderiales; family Burkholderiaceae; genus Paraburkholderia; species Paraburkholderia sp. 22098. The sequence goes on from NZ_JBQEPV010000004.1 coordinate 14,155, forward strand.
CGCACGTCGCGCAGGAAACACCCGCTGCGGACAAGACTGCCCTCGCCTATACGCTCGACGGCGACGCGGCCTTGCGTGCAATCGAAGCGCAGATCGCGGCCGCCTCCGCCGCGCACGACGGCGCGGCCGAAGCCAACGCGCATGCAGCCTTTGCGGACGCCGACGGCTACACCGCGCCCGCGCGCGCCGAAGCGCTGCTGCTCGGCCTCGGTTTCACGCTCGACCAGACCCGCGAACCGGTGAGCAGCTTCTCGGGCGGCTGGCGCATGCGGCTCAATCTCGCGCAGGCGCTCATGTGCCGTTCGGATCTGCTGCTGCTCGACGAACCGACCAACCACCTGGATCTCGACGCAATCGTCTGGCTCGAAGACTGGCTGCACCGCTATCCGGGCACCTTGATCGTGATCTCGCACGACCGCGAATTTCTCGATTCGGTCTGCAACGTCACGCTGCATCTCGAACAGCAGCAGATCAAGCGTTACGGCGGCAACTACTCGCAGTTCGAAGTGCTGCGCGCGCAGCAGATCGCGTTGCAACAGAGCGCATACGAAAAGCAGCAGCGCACGGTCGAGCATCTGCAGAGCTACATCAACCGCTTCAAGGCACAGGCCACCAAGGCGCGCCAGGCGCAAAGCCGCGTGAAGGCGCTCGAGAAGATGGAACTGATCGCGCCGGCGCACGCTGCGTCGCCGTTCACCTTCGAATTTCGCACGCCCGATTCCGCACCGAACCCGATGATGGTGATGGAAGACGTGCGCTGCGGCTATCACAGCGAAGAAGGCGTTGAAATTCCGATCGTCGAGCGCGTGATGCTGTCTATCCAGAACGGCCAGCGCATCGGGCTGCTCGGCGCAAACGGCCAGGGCAAGTCCACGCTGATCAAGACGCTGGCCGGCACGCTCGCGCCGCTCGGCGGGCACGTGCGCGAAGGCAAAGGTCTGCGCATCGGCTACTTCGCGCAGCATCAGCTCGAAACGCTGCGCGCGGACGACACGCCGTTGCAGCATCTCGCGCGCCTTGCGCCGGATACGCGCGAGCAGGAATTGCGCGACTTCCTCGGCAGCTTCAATTTTTCCGGCGAAATGGCGACGTCGAAGATCGCTCCTTTCTCCGGCGGCGAAAAGGCGCGGCTCGCACTTGCGCTGATCATCTGGCAGAAGCCGAACCTGCTCCTGCTCGACGAGCCGACCAACCACCTGGATCTCGAAACACGACACGCGCTGACCATGGCGCTTGCGCAGTTCGAAGGCACGCTGATCCTCGTGTCGCACGACCGGCATTTGCTGCGCGCCACGACAGATCAGTTCATGCTGGTCGCAAAGCACCGCTTGCAGGAATTCGACGGCGATCTCGACGATTACCGCGACTGGCTGCTGCAACATGCGGCCGCGCAACGCGCAGCGTTGAAAGCGGGCAATGCGGCGAACGGCGCGTTCAATGGCGACAACGGCGCGGACGGCGGCGTGAATCGCAAGGAACAGCGCCGGCTGGAAGCGGAAACCCGTCAGAAGCTAGCGCACCTGAAAAAGCCGCTGCAAAGCCGTATCACGAAGATCGAGAAGGAGATGGACGCGCTCAACGCGGAAAAGGCGACGCTGGACGCATTTGTCGCCGATCCTGCCAGCTACGAGCCGGCTCAAAAGAGCAAACTGACGGACGCAATTCGCCGTCAGGCAGACGTGAACGCGCGCCTTGAAGCACTCGAAGCCGAATGGCTAGAGACACACGAGGAACTCGAACAAATCGGCTAGCGGGACGCTGTCCGCGATCCGCGCCGGCATCGACGAGAGGTTGGCTTTGTCATCTGCGATGTCCTCCGCTGCATCTTCCGTTTCAGCCGCCGACTCCGCTTCGAACGCGGCGTCCGCCCCGCCTCCGTTAGGAGGCCTGCGCGTGCTCGACCTCACGCGTCTGTTGCCCGGCCCGGTCGCCGCGCTGCGGCTTGCCGAACTTGGCGCCGAAGTGCTGAAAATCGAAGCGCCCGGCGCCGGTGACCCGACGCGAACAATGATGCAATCGTCGAGCGACCGCGTGGCCGGACGGCCCGGCGCGTTTTACCGGCTGGTGAATCGCGGTAAGCGCGAGACGCGGCTCGACCTCAAGTCGGAAGCAGGACGCAATGTGCTGCGAGCGCTCGCGGCCGAAGCGGACGTGTTGATCGAAAGCTTCCGGCCGGGAGTGATGGATCGGCTCGGCGTGGGCTACGCGACGCTGCGCGCGGCCAATCCGCGGCTTGTGTACTGCGCGATCAGCGGTTACGGCGCACGCGGCCCGTTCGCCGATCATGCCGGGCACGATCTGAATTACATCGGCTACGCGGGCGTTCTCGATCAACTCACCGACCGCGACGGCGCGCCGATCGTGCCGAATTTCCAGATTGCCGACCTGCTCGGCGGCGCGCTCAGCGCGGTTACGCAGATCCTCGCTGCGTTATGGCATGTATCGCGCGGCGGCGGAGGGCGTTTCGTCGACGTTTCGATGACACATGCCACTCATGCGCACAACGTGATCGCGCAGGTCGCGCTCGCTAATGGCGATTCCGCGGGAAATGCCGCGAGAGATAGCGCGGCCAGCGCCGCCGGGAACACGGCGCGAAACGCAACGGAACACACAGGGCCAGGCGCGGGCCTGCTGAACGGCGGCGTGCCCTGCTACAACTTGTACCGTACGCTAGACGGCCGCTGGCTCGCGGTGGGTGCGCTGGAACTCAAGTTCTGGGAAAGCCTGTGCATGGCGCTCGACCGCCCCGAATGGGCCACGCGCCACTGGAGTCTCGGCCAGGCGATCGGCGGGCCGGACGCCGTTGCGCTCACACGGGAACTCGCCGACGTCATCGGCTCGCGTGCGCTCGATGAATGGGTCGCGTTGCTGGAGCCGCTCGATTGCTGCGTCTCGCCAGTCTTGACGGCGGCCGAAGCGGCCCAGCATCCACTGTTCAATCCGCAAGCGCATGACGAGCACGACGAGCATGTTGAGCCGGATGAACTCATAAACGGATCTGAAGACCCGAAGCGACGCGCGCCCTGAAGCGCGACCGGAGCACGATTGAACCGCACCTCAACACCTGCGCGAAACGTGACCAGAGCGCCGGCAAAGCGCAATCGAAGTCCGAGCCAGGCGCAACGCTCTTCAACACCTCGCGCCGGCCGGCAGCTTCACCGGCGCACCACCGTCTGCCGCGGCAACGTCTGACGCGGCGTCTTTTCGTCGTCGTACAGCAGATGCTTGCGGCCTTCCACATGGCGATTGATGGTGGCGCGCACCTCGGCGGCAGTCGCGTCGCCGGCTACCACGCGGCGCGAAATCTGCCCCGTTCTGTCGATCCACTCGACGATCCGGCAAGTGCCGCCCCACGGCTGGTGAATGGGCGCTGAGACCCGGCAGCCGCGCACCTGTATCGGCCCTTCGGCGATGGTTTCATGTGAGTGTTTCAAGGCGCGATCCTTTTTCGGGCATCGGAAGGGATGCAATAGCTTTGCAGCTTAAGGAAAAAGGAAGGGCTTGTTGGTTACAACCAACCTGGAGATATTTACGGCGCATTACGGCGCGCGCGTGGCGCACCACGCGCGCTATCGGCGTCTATTCAAGGGTGCGGACCCGGTCGATAGCCTGTTCGATACGTTCGACCGCAACAACCTGTAAGCCTTCTATCGGCTGCTTGGGCGCGTTGGCCTTTGGAATGACGGCGACCGAGAAGCCGAGCTTGGCGGCTTCCTTCAAGCGCTCCTGGCCGCGCGGCGACGGCCGGATTTCGCCGGCAAGACCTACTTCGCCGAATACCACGAGCCCTTTCGGCAGCGGCTTGTTGCGCATCGACGAATGAATGGCGAGCAGCACCGCGAGATCCGCGGCCGGCTCGGTGATCTTCACGCCGCCCACCGCGTTCAGGAACACATCCTGATCGAAACATGCGATGCCCGCGTGCCGATGCAGCACGGCGAGCAGCATCGCGAGCCGGTTTTGCTCCAGGCCGACGGCGAGACGCCGTGGATTCGGCGCATTGGCGGAATCCACCAGCGCTTGGACTTCGACCAGCAGCGGCCGCGTACCTTCCTGCGTAACCAGCACGCACGAGCCCGGCACCGACTGCTCGTGCTGCGACAGGAAGAGCGCCGACGGGTTCGCGACGCCGCGCAAGCCGCGCTCGGTCATTGCGAACACGCCGAGTTCGTTAACTGCGCCAAAGCGGTTCTTGATCGCGCGCACGAGGCGAAACGACGAGTGCGTGTCGCCCTCGAAGTACAACACCGTATCGACAATGTGCTCCAGCACCCGCGGTCCCGCGAGGGCGCCTTCCTTGGTCACGTGGCCGACCATGATGATCGTGGTGCCCGACTGCTTTGCGATGCGCGTCAATTGCGCTGCGCACTCGCGCACCTGCGCGACCGAGCCCGGCGCCGACGTGAGCGCGTCGGAATAGACGGTCTGGATCGAGTCGATGACCGCGACGTCAGGCTGCTGCTCCGCAATCGTCGCCTGAATTTTCTCAAGCTGGATTTCGGCGAGCAATTGCAGTTCGCTCGCTTTGGAGCCTGGTTCCAGCAGCGACAACCGTTGCGCGCGCAACGCAATCTGCGCGGCCGACTCTTCACCGCTGATGTAAAGCGCGCGTTTGTCGGCGGCAATCTCGGCGAGCGACTGCAGCAGAAGCGTCGATTTGCCGATGCCTGGATCGCCGCCGATCAGCACCACGCCGCCCGGCACGAGGCCGCCGCCGAGGACCCGGTCGAATTCGCCCACGCCGGTGGAAAAGCGCGGCACGTCGGAGGCTTCGATATCGGCGAGACGCCGCACCGGCGCACTCTTTGCAAGCGACTGGAAACGATGGGTGGAAGGTGTCTCGACGACCGATTCGACGAGTGTGTTCCAGGCCTGACAGGACGGGCACTGACCCGCCCACTTTGGCGTTTGACCGCCGCATTCACTGCATACGTACAACGTTTTTGCTTTTGCCACGCGTTCTTGCCTGGTTACTGTTGTTTGGTTTTCCTGTTTCGAGCGCGCCGTTCGGTGAAGCAGCGCGCTCCGCTTTTGCCTGGCGTCAATACGCGTTGCCGGACATTACTCGGCACGCACCGGCACGCGTGGCGCGACCGCGCACATCAGCTCGTAGCCGATCGTGCCGCAGGCGCGCGCAACGTCGTCGATCGGCAGCGACGCGCCCCACAGCTCGACGCGCGAGCCCACGTTCGCAGTGGGAACCGGCGTGAGGTCGACGGTGAGCATGTCCATGGACACGCGTCCCACGACCCGCGTGCGCACGCCCTCGACGATCACCGGCGTGCCTTCCGGCGCGACACGCGGATAACCGTCCGCGTAACCGCACGCCACCACGCCGATGCGCATCGGCCCGCGCGCCTTGAAGAGCGAACCGTATCCGACCGTGTGGCCTTCCGCGATGTTCTGCACGGCGATCAGTTCGGACGTGAGCGTCATGGCAGGCTGCAAGCCGGTGCCCTGGATTGCCGCGGACATGCCCGACGGCGACGCGCCGTACAGAATGATGCCCGGGCGCACCCAGTCGAAGTGCGATTGCGGATGCCACAGCGTGGCCGCCGAATTGGCAAGGCTGCGCATGCCGGCGATGCCCTGCGCACCACGCTCGAACGCTTCCATCTGATGAGCCACGCCACGCTCGCTGTCGGCGTCGGAAAAATGGGTCATTAGCGTGATCTGACCGACGCCCTGACAGGCGCGCGCCCGCTCCCACGCAGCGCGGAATTTCTCCGGCGTGTAGCCGAGCCGGTTCATGCCGCTATTCATCTTCAACTGGATGTTCACAGGCTTCGAGAGCCGCGCCATTTCCAGCATGCGCAACTGCTCGTCCGAGTGGAGCGCCGTGGTCAGGCTATAGCGGTCGATGACGTCGATATCCGTCGGACGAAAAAAGCCCTCGAGCAAAAGAATCGGGCCGGCCCAACCCAATTCACGCAACTTCACGGCTTCTTCGAGGTCCAGCAACCCAAAGCCGTCCGTTGCACGCAAACCTGGGAAAGCGCGCGCAAGGCCATGGCCGTACGCATTGGCCTTCACGACCGCCCAGATCTTCGATTTAGGCGCGTAGCGGCGCGCGACGGCGAGGTTATTGGCGAGGGCGGAGGTGTGAATCGTGGCTGAGAGGGGGCGCGGCATGGAGTATTTTCGTAAAGACGCTTGCGAATCAGCGGCTTACAGGGCGTTTTCAACGCGCGGCAGCCCGCTGGGCGGTGCGATCAAGGATTCTGCTAGTCTGAATGCAGCTATTTTCATGATATAAAGCCGTGCGCACAACCCATTTCGAACGGCATAAGCCCGGACGCATAACAAACGGCCGGGGCGGACAGACCGCAGCGAGGACAGCATCGCATCAGATGAAAAAAGGTTTTTACACCATCATGGCCGCGCAGTTTTTTTCGTCGCTGGCCGACAATGCGCTTCTGATCGCTGCTATCGCACTGCTGAAAGATCTACACGCCCCGAACTGGATGACGCCGCTGCTCAAGTTGTTCTTTGTGCTGTCGTACGTCGTTCTAGCCGCCTTCGTGGGCGCCTTCGCCGATTCGCGTCCCAAAGGACGCGTGATGTTCATCACGAACACTATCAAGGTGCTCGGCTGCATCACGATGCTGGTCGGCGCGCATCCGCTGCTTGCGTATGGAATCGTGGGTTTTGGCGCGGCTGCGTATTCGCCCGCCAAATACGGGATTCTCACCGAACTGCTGCCGCCTGACAGGCTCGTCGCCGCAAACGGCTGGATTGAAGGCACCACGGTCGGCTCGATCATTCTCGGTACGGTGCTCGGCGGCGCGCTGATCAGTCCGCATATTGCTGCGCCGATCCTGCGGCACCATATCCCCACGGTCAACACGCCCGCTGAAGCGGCGATGCTGGTCATCATGGTGATCTACGTCATTGCAGCGCTCTTCAATCTGCGTATTCCCGACACCGGCGCGCGCTACCCGAAGCAGGAACGCGGCCCGATCAAACTCGTCACCGATTTCGCGGACTGTTTTCTCGTGCTGTGGCGCGACAAGCTCGGGCAGATCTCGCTCGCGGTCACAACGCTGTTCTGGGGCGCGGGCGCCACGCTGCAATTCATCGTGCTGAAGTGGGCGGAAGTGTCGCTCAACATGTCGCTCTCCGAAGCGGCAATCCTGCAGGCCGTGGTGGCCGTCGGCGTCGCGGGCGGCGCGATCTTCGCGGCCTCGCGCGTGCCGCTGAAGAAGTCGCTGTCGGTGCTGCCGGTGGGCATCATGATGGGGCTTGCCGTCATGCTCATGGCCTTCTATACACGCAACCTGTTCCCTTCGCACTGGGGGCTGTACTTCGGCCGGATGCACGTGCCGGGTTATCTGATCGTCGCTTATGTCTTCCTGATGATCGTCGGCGGCCTGTCGGGCTTCTTCGTCGTACCGATGAATGCGCTGCTCCAGCATCGCGGCCACGTGTTGCTGTCGGCGGGTCACTCGATCGCCGTGCAGAACTTCAACGAGAACCTCTCCGTGCTCGTCATGCTGTGTCTGTACGCGGTGCTCGTCTGGCTCGACGTGCCGGTCACGGCGGTCATCGTGCTGTTCGGCACCTTCGTCTGCCTGATGATGTGGCTCGTGATGCGGCGTCACCAGGCGAACCAGCGTGCGTTCGACTCCGTCGCGCTGATCGGCGAAGTCAAGCACTAACGCGCCGGGGCGCGTCCGCTTCTGCCGCCGCCCTCGCGCCTTCACCCTTTCCCGCTTTGCGATGACCCAACCGATTCCCAATGTGCTGACCATCGCCGGTTCCGATTCGGGCGGCGGCGCCGGCATTCAGGCCGATCTGAAGGCTTTCTCGGCGCTCGGCGCTTACGGCGCGAGCGTGATTACCGCGCTCACCGCGCAGAACACGCGCGGAGTCACCGCGATCCACGCGCCGGACGCGGGCTTCATCACCGCCCAAATGGACGCCGTGTTCGACGACATCCGCATCGACGCGGTGAAAATCGGCATGCTCGCCAACGCGTCGATTGTCCGTGCAGTTGCCGACGCGTTGCGCCGGCACAAGCCCACGTACATCGTCCTCGATACGGTGATGATTTCGAAGAGCAACCATGCGCTCTTGCTGCCGGATGCGGTCGCCGCATTGCGCGAAGAACTACTGCCGCTCGCCGATCTGCTGACGCCCAATCTTCCTGAAGCCGCCGCACTGCTCGACGGCGTGCAACCGGCTGCCGACGAAGCGGGCATGGTCGAGCAAGGCGAAGCGCTGCGCGCGCTCGGCGCCCGCGCGGTGCTGATGAAAGGCGGTCATTTGAGCGCAACCGACAGTCCGGACTGGCTGATCCAGGAAAGCGGCACGCTGCGGCTGGGCGGCCCGCGTGTGCCGGTGAAGAACACGCATGGAACGGGCTGCACGCTGTCGTCGGCGATTGCAGCACTGATGCCGCAACGCGACGATCTGGCGAGCGCGGTCGCGGATGCCAAGGAATACCTGACCGGCGCATTGCAGGCGAGCGATCGGCTCGATGTCGGCAACGGCGTCGGCCCCGTGCATCATTTTTATCGATGGTGGTAACTCGACCGCGCTACTGCCTTGCGTAGGCCTGAGCCTGCTCAGGCCACTCGTCGGGTACGACGAAGCCACGCGAGCGTTCAACCAGGCGGCCCGCCGCGTCTTCTGCCAATGCGGCGATCATGGTCGGGCCGGTTTGCTGGGTGCTTCGAGCGGTGAGCGTTAGCGGATCGATCAACGCCCTGCTGGGGGTCTGCTCCGCGTCTTGACCATAACGCCGGGGCGCCAGCCATTCGAGCCGCGGCAGGACGCGCCAATGCTGCGCATGCGCCGCTGCAAAGTCCGGCCACTCACTGCGTGTCACCCACCAGCCGCGGCCATGCGCGGGGTCGAGTTCGACCGCATCTGCCGGCGTCTCGCCATGCCGATAGAACAACCATCCTTTGACGAACATTTGGGGCGTCCACGGTCCCGGATAACCCGTCGATGCAAAATCTTCGCGCGCGCTCAAGGGCAATTGATGACCGAGCAGATGGGCGAGCTTGAGGTCGAAGCGGTCCTTGAGGTTCGGGCCGACATAGTCCGATAACTGCGATGACGTGAGAGATGACGTGAGCGATGATGCGGACGGTGATAGCGGCGCGGTTCGCGCGTCGACATTGCCGGCATGCAGATAGCATTTCACCGCAAGCTCCCAGTGAAGCCGCGCACCCTCTTGCGTGTGCAGCAGAAAATCGCATTCGCCCAGCGTGACCCCCCCACGTCGCAGCGGCACGCCCGCCGCGACCAGCCTAGCCGTGGGGCCATGTTGCAGGAACCAGCCGAGCAAGCGTTCGGCGTAGCGGCCGAGGCGAGTCATGCGCGTTGCGGCGAGATCGTCATGCAGCGGAGCGGGCGCTGCATCGAGCGCGCACAGCCAGTCGACGATGTCGTCGAGTTGCCGCAAGGACGCGAATGGAGTAGCGAGTTCGCCCACCGGCGGTTGCGGACGCAACAAATCGGCGCTCAACAACAGCCAGGCGAGATCGCGAACTGCGCAGTCGCGCAACTTGTCGAGCAATGTGGGAAGAACGGCGTGCGCGTTGTCGGCATCGGCTGCGACGGAATCTCCGCTCCCAACAGCCGCTCCGACAGAGTAAGCGCCGGCGACGTTTTTGCGCGCCGCCGGCTCATCCGCGCTCACTGTTTTGCCGCGTTCGACGCTGCGCCGCCGGACGCACGCCACGTATCGCGCGCGAGGCACAAATCGGCCCATGCTTTGGCCTTGTCCGGCAGGCTGCGCAGCAGATAGGCCGGGTGATAGGTGACGATCACCGGCACACCTTCGTACTCGTGGACGCGGCCGCGCAACGACGAAATGCTCGCGTCGGTCTTGAGCAGGCTTTGCGCGGCGAAGCGACCGAGCGCTACGATCAGCTTCGGCTTTACGAGCCCCACCTGGCGTTGCAGATAGGGTTCGCAGCGCGCGACTTCATCAGGCTCGGGATTGCGGTTGCCGGGCGGCCGGCACTTGATGACGTTCGCGATATACACGTTCGCGTCGCGCGCCAGCGTGAGTGAGCGCAGCATGTTGTCGAGCAGCTTGCCGGCCTGGCCGACGAACGGCTCGCCCACGCGGTCTTCGTTCTCGCCGGGCGCTTCGCCGATCAGCATCCAGTCGGCGTTCCGATCGCCCACGCCGAAAACCGTCCTGGTGCGTTTCTCGCACAGCCGGCAACGCTCGCAGGTTGACACCCGCTCGCTCAGCGCGTCCCAGTCGAGCGTGTGGATCGCGGGAGGTTGAGGCGTGTCGCCGAGCGCGTGCATCGGTGCGCCAACGTCGCCCGGCGGATGAAGAGGGAGATCGTCGAACCAGGCGAAGTCGTCGGCGGGAGGAGCGTCAAATGACGACGACTCTGGCATGTGCGGCTCGGCGCTCGCGCTACCCGGATTGCGGCTTTCGGCGGCACGTGGCGCGCGCTGCTGCGTCGCCTCCGCGCCATTTGCCGATTGATCTGCGCGGCGCGAGGACTGTTCCGCACGCGCAGCCGGCTCAGCCTGCTGCGGATCATTCAGCGGCGCTCCCGGCTGGGACCGCTGTGTTTCGAGACGTGGCGCATCGTTTCCAATCCGCGGCTGCGTCGGCGTCTGCATCTGCTCGTCGTCGGCATGTCGCGACGGCTCTGCCGCGCGCATAGCCGGCGTGAGCGACTTCTGCGGCGTCAATCCGACCGAAGAAGGCTCGCGCGCATCGCGCCGCGTGAGGTCGCTCGCGCCGTGGGGGCGCGGCGCGTCGGCGCCCTGCTCCGCGCCGGGTTCGTCAGCGGCTTCCGGCGTCGCGGCCATCCCGCGACGCACCCAGCGCGGCGCGAGCCCGAACTCTTCCAGTACTGATTCATGCAGCGCCATCCGCGCCCTCCCTGACAAACGATAAACGCATCACGATGGCGTCCTCCCGGCTGCGATGCCGCGCCGGATAATAGTTTTTGCGCCGGCCGATCGACGCGAAGCCGAAACGCTCATAGAGCCGGATGGCGCGATGATTCGACGGCCTCACCTCCAGCAGCAGACCGTCGAGTTTCTCGGCGCGGGTAATGCGCACGGCTTCCCGCAGTAGCGCGAGTCCTGCGCCCGCCCCTTGAGCGGCGGGCGTCACGCAAAGATTCAGCAGATGCATTTCGTCGACGACCGGCATCAGCACGCAATAGCCGATCAACGTACCCGTCACATGCCGCAGACAGACGCCGAAATAGCCGTTGCGCAGGGAGTCGCCGAAATTGACGCGGCTCCAAGGGAATTCATAGGCGAGCTTTTCAATGGCGGCCACTTCGTCGAGGTCGCCTTCGGTCATGGGCGACATGTAGCGGTCCGCCAGCAGCACGCCGCTCATTGCCGTCCCTCGCGAGGCTCGGCGTGATGAGCGAGCGCCGCGGCCTGCTCCGCCTTGGCGGCCTTTTCCGCGACGCGCTCGGCCGTTGTTTGCGCGACCTTGTTGCGGATGTACTCGGGCGCGGCCTGATCGGCCGGGACCGTGCGGCCCGCGTGGAACGCGCGCAACGCGGCGTACGCGAGCGGCAGCGCATGCGGCAATGCTTCATGATCGACGGTTCGGGCGGCTGCGAGCGCCGGAAGCCGCGCGCCGAAGGCTGCGGCGGCGTTGCCCGCGAGCGTGAACGGTTCGTCGGGCAACACGAGCCGCTCGGGCGTATCGAGCGAGGCGCGTTGAACGGTGCGCCATTCGCCGTCAACCTCGTCCCACGCGTAGTCGGCCCAGTAGATTTCGTCCATGCGGGCGTCGAGCGCCGCCAGCACGCGCGTAGCGGCCGGATCGCGGCGCCGCGCACTCTCCGCGCAAACCAGCAGCGTGCTGACCGGCACCACCGGCAGATCGAGGCCGAACGACAGGCCCTGCGCGGCGCCAGTCGCCGTGCGAAGGCCGGTGAACGAGCCGGGACCTGAACCGAACGCAACGGCGTTGCAGTCGGCGAGGGTCAGGCCGGCTTCGTCGAAAAGTTCGCGGATTGCGGGCAGCAGGCGGGTGCTGGACACGGCGCCCGTCTGCTCGTGACGGACCCACACACGCGACTCGGCGCGCGCGTGGCCCGCTGCACCGGCGTCGGCGGCAGACAGAAGCGCTACCGAGCAGAATTCGGTGGAAGTATCGAGGGCAAGAAGCACTGTTTGAGTCATGGACCGTATTGTAATCGGCGCCGCGCGCGCGGATGCGGTTTGGTCTCGGCTGCAACGCGCGTTGTGATCACGAGGTCCACGCGCCCCGCTCGCAGGCGCCTTGCGTTTGGAATAAGCCCTCGGCCACGCCGTGGCATGCAATTGCTATGATCGTCGGCCACCTAACCATCCCGCCGGAGAGCACGACGATGACGGACCTCGACACGCAATTCACCCAAGCCCAGGAAGACGTCAAACAACTGCCGGAGCGTCCGGGTAACCTCACACTGCTGCGCCTCTACGCCCTCTACAAGCAAGCCAGCGAAGGCGACGTTCAAGGCGACAAGCCGGGCTTCACGGACATCGTCGGCAAATACAAGTACGACGCGTGGGCAGCGCTCAAGGGCACTGCGCAGGACGCCGCCAAGCAGCAGTACGTAGAACTGGTCGAATCGCTGAAGAGCGGCGCGTCCGCGTAAGGTGCAATTGGCGCCGGGCCGCTCGCAGCGGAGCGTCGCGCGATCTCAAGCGCGAGAGTCGCGCCAGGAAATGTCTTAACAGTGGCGCAGTGCAACAAATACCTATACAATGTTGCCTGCGCTTCACTGCTTTGCCCGGTTTTTCATTATCGGCCTTTGCGGCGCAGCGCCTCGTAGCGTTTAGCTCCAATCCAGTTTAGAACCTGTCCCCTCCTGCCTAGCCCCCTACGGGCGATCATGTCCCAGGCTGGCGGCAAGCCAATGTTGGCCTGTCGCATCCGATACAGCTTCTAACGAAAAACTCGCCTTCATTGTTGCGAGTTGCCCCCGTTTTTCGATTTGCTCGCTGCTTCTTTGCTCGCTGAATCCGACGACTTGGGTATGCCGATTGGCGCCGACGTTTTAATTCCCTGTGTTTCAAGGATTCTCATGACTTCGAGCAATACCCCCAGCAGCCCGTTGAACGCCATCGCCGACCAAGCCCTCGGTCTCGCCGACGCACCCGTGCAAGCCGCAGCCGTCGCTGCCGCGCCGGCCGTCGCCGCTGAAGCCGCCGCGCCCGCCGGTCCGACGTTCGCGTCGCTCGGCCTGTCCGCGGATGTCGTCTCCGCGCTGACCGCCGCTGGCTACCAGAACCCGACGCCGGTTCAGCAACGCGCAGTTCCGGCTGGCATCGCCGGTCGCGACCTGCTGGTTTCGAGCCCGACCGGTTCGGGCAAGACCGCCGCTTTCATGCTGCCGGCCATCGAACGTTTCTCGCAATTGCAGAAGGCGCAAGCCAGCCAGCCACGCGAACCGCGTCCGGCCGACGGCGCACGCACGCGCCGTCCGCAACCGGTTGCCCGTCCGACCATGCTGGTTCTGACGCCGACCCGCGAACTCGCGATGCAGGTCACCACTGCCGCTGCTACGTACGGCAAGCATCTGAAGCGCCTGCGCACCGTCAGCATTCTGGGCGGCGTCGCTTATGGCCAGCAATTGATGCTGCTTGCAAAGAACCCGGAAATCCTGGTTGCCACGCCGGGCCGTCTGATCGACCACCTGGAACGCGGCCGTATCGATCTGTCGCAACTGCAGATTCTCGTGCTCGACGAAGCTGACCGCATGCTCGACATGGGCTTCATCGAAGATATCGAGACGATTGTCGCGGCCACGCCGGCCACGCGTCAGACCATGCTTTTCTCGGCCACGCTCGACGGCAAGATCGGTTCGCTGACCGGCCGCCTGTTGAAGGATCCGGAGCGTATCGAGATCGTCCAGCGCCTCGAACAGCGCACCAACATCGCGCAAACCGTTCATTACGTTGACGACCGCGATCACAAGGACCGTCTGCTCGACCATCTGCTCCGCGACGCGGGCCTCGACCAGGCCATCGTCTTCACGGCGACCAAGATGGACGCGGACCAACTGGCCGGCCGTCTTGCTGACGCTGGTTTCGAATCGGCGGCACTTCACGGCGATCTGCCGCAAGGCGCGCGTAATCGCACCATCAAGGCACTGCGCGAGCGTCGCGTTCGCGTGCTGGTCGCAACGGACGTCGCCGCTCGCGGTATCGACATTCCGGGCATCACGCACGTGTTCAACTACGACCTGCCGAAGTTCGCCGAAGACTACGTGCACCGTATCGGCCGCACTGGCCGTGCCGGTCGCTCGGGTATCGCCGTGAGCCTCGTGCATCACGCCGAACAGGGCGCACTGAAGCGCATCGAGCGCTTCGTCCGCACTCCGCTGCCGGTCAACGTCGTCGCTGGCTTCGAGCCGCGCAAGTCGGCTCCGTCGGGTAACGGCCGTCCTGGCTTTGGCGGCCGTGGCCGTCCGGGCGGCGGCAATGGCGGCGGTCGCCGCTTTGGCAGCGGCTCGGGCAAGCCGGCCGGTAACGGCAGCAGCTCGCGCAGCGGCACCGGCGGCGGTTGGGCCGGCAAGTCGGCTGGCGGCGGTTCGCGTGACGGCGGCTTCGGCGGCGGTTCGCGTGAAGGCTACGGCGGCTCGCGTGACGGCGGCTACGGCGCACGCCGCAGCGACGGCCCGCGTACCGCGCGTCGCGGCAGCTAAAGCGCGCTAGCGCGCGCGGCCAGCAAGCGGTTTGGCTGCTTCAATGCGGCAGCCGCGCCTGACTGGCAGCAGCTAGACCTAGTTGTACAGACCCCGCAGCCTTGCGCTGTCGTCGTGTCAAACGAAAAACCGGTGCTCATGCACCGGTTTTTTTTCGCCCGCACTCCCATCACCTCCCAAATTTCACGATGTGCAAAAATTTTTTGCGTCGTAAAAAATCGTGCTGCACGGCACAACATGGCAATTGCAAGATGGGAAAAATCGTTTCTTAATGCGGAACGCAACATATAAGTTTTTGATTTTTATAGGGAATAAATATCGGAAAATCGCGCGCAGACCGCTGTTGTGTGTCCATGGATTTGCCTAGACTCTTATATAAGAGTTCGGGAAACGGAACGCCTTCAAGGACAACCGCTTCGACGAAGACAGCTTTGATCATCCATTTCAGGCAACCAAGGAGAACATCCATGACGACGCGCGAAGAACAAGCCCGCCAACTTCAACAGCAATGGGAAACCGATCCGCGCTGGAAAGGCGTCAAGCGCAGCTACACCGCCGAGGACGTGATCCGTCTGCGCGGCTCGGTGCAGGTCGAGCACACGCTCGCCAAGCGCGGCGCGGAAAAGCTCTGGCATAGCGTGAATACGGAGCCGTTCGTCAATTCCCTCGGCGCGCTGACCGGCAACCAGGCAATGCAGCAGGTGAAGGCGGGTCTGAAAGCCATCTACCTGTCGGGCTGGCAGGTCGCGGGCGATGCCAACGTGGCCGGCGAAATGTACCCGGATCAGTCGCTTTACCCGGCCAACTCCGTGCCGCTCGTCGTCAAGCGCATCAACAACACGCTGACGCGCGCCGACCAGATCCAGTGGTCGGAAGGCAAGAACCCGGGCGACGAAGGCTACATCGACTACTTTGCGCCGATCGTCGCGGACGCCGAAGCCGGCTTCGGCGGCGTGCTGAATGCGTTTGAACTAATGAAGGCGATGATCGAAGCCGGTGCCGCAGGTGTGCACTTCGAAGATCAGCTTGCGTCAGTCAAGAAGTGCGGTCACATGGGCGGCAAGGTGCTGGTGCCGACGCGCGAAAACGTCGCCAAGCTGACAGCTGCGCGTCTCGCCGCGGACGTGTCGGGCGTGCCGACCGTGCTGCTCGCTCGCACTGACGCGGAAGCAGCGGACCTGATTACGTCGGACGTCGACGAAAACGACAAGCCGTTCCTGACCGGCGAGCGCACTGTCGAAGGTTTCTACCGCACGAAGCCGGGCCTCGAACAGGCGATTTCGCGTGGCCTCGCTTACGCTCCTTACGCCGACATGATCTGGTGCGAGACGGGCAAGCCGGATCTCGAGTTCGCGAAGAAATTCGCCGACGCCATCCACAAGGAGTACCCAGATCAACTCCTGTCGTACAACTGCTCGCCGTCGTTCAACTGGAAGAAGAACCTGGACGACGCGACCATCGCCAAGTTCCAGCGCGAACTGGGCGCGATGGGCTACAAGTTCCAGTTCATCACGCTGGCCGGCTTCCACGCGCTGAACTACTCGATGTTCAACCTCGCGCACGGCTATGCCCGCAATCAGATGACGGCGTTCGTCGAGATGCAGCAGGCCGAATTCGCGGCAGCGGAAAAGGGCTTTACCGCGGTCAAGCATCAGCGCGAAGTGGGCACCGGCTACTTCGACGCGGTCACGCAAACGGTCGAGCGCGAAGCATCGACCACCGCGTTGCACGGCTCGACGGAAGACGAACAGTTCTTCGACAAGAAAGTCGCGTAACGGCCTCGCGGCCCGATCGCGAAACGTAAGGCAGACAGACGGCGGAACAACGGCGAAGCGGTTTTGCCGGGGGTTCGCCGTCGACAGGGAGGAGTCTCGCCATCGCCGCATCGGCAGATCAACGCCGGGCAATGGCGGGTTCTCGCATGGCGGGGGCTAGACAGAAAGCCAGCACAAATCATTGTGCGGCGAATGGGACGACGCGCCGGCTGACTGCCGGCGCGTTTTCCGCTGGAGCTGGAAGCCGCAAGGTTGCGAAACCGTAGCGTCTCCGCAGTTCAGCGGTATACCAGCACCGGGATTTTGGTATGCGTGAGCACCCGTTGCGTTTCACTGCCGATCAGCAGGCTGCCGAGACCGCGACGTCCGTGGGAGGCCATGAAGATCACGTCGCATGCGCCCCGCTCCGCCGCTTCGATAATGCCGAGATAAGGCGCCGGATGCACGCTGGTGCGCCTGTCGACGACTACCCCGACGCGGCTCGCGGCAAGCTCCACTTCGCGCAGATGTTGTTGCGCTTCGCGTTCGCTGCGTTCGAGAAACTCGGACGGCGGTTCGACAACGATGTCGGCGAACGGCGCATACGGATATTGCGGCAGACAAGCGTAGGCGGTGATGCGCGCGCCGACCGCCTGCGCGAGGTCGATTGCGCCGGCCATCGCCTTGCGCGAGAGATCTGAACCATCGGTCGGAACGAGAATGTGCTTGAACATGTGCCCTCCGTATCCGTGTCCGTATCCGGCTGCCCTCTCGCCTTCGTTCGGCGCGGCATTGCCACACTTTTCAGGCTCGTGAACGGACCATCCGTCAGCGCCGGCCGAGGCTTTGCGTGCTGGCCTCAAAAGAATTGTAGGTCGTGGAGACCTGCCGCAAACCGTTATTGAGGGTCTGTCCGAGTATGGAAAACCCGTTGCGCCGCGTCAGCCCCAGTACTCCGGAAGGCCATACGTATGCTTGAGAAAATCCAGGAAAAGCCGCACTCGCAACGGCAAATGGCGGCGCTGAGGAAACACCGCATGAATGCCGATGGGCGGCGCGGCGAACTCGTCGAGCACGCTCACGAGGCGCCCCGCCGCGATGTCCGCGCCCACTTCCCACCACGAACGCCATGCGAGGCCGTGGCCTTCGAGACACCACTCGTGCAGCACGGCGCCGTCCGAGCATTCCATCGTGCCGGACACCTTGATCGATACGACCTTATCGGCCTGCTGGAACATCCAGCCGCGCTGCTGGTTGGCGCTTGCACCGAGCGCGAGACAATTGTGCCGAGCAAGATCCGCAAGGCTATGCGGCGCGCCGCGCCGGCTCAGATACGACGGCGATGCCACGCACACACGCCGGTTTTCTCCGAGTTTGAGCGACACCAGCGACGAATCGGGCAATTCGCCGAGCCGCACCGCGCAATCGAAACCTTCGTTGACGAGATCGACGAGCCGGTCCGACAGATCGAGCGTGATCGAAACATCCGGATGCGCGACCGTGAACGCCGGCACCAGCGGCGCGACGTGGCGGCGCCCGAAACCGGCCGGCGCGGAGAGCCGCAAGTGGCCGCTCGCCTTCACGCCGCCCGCCGACACGCTCGCCTCGGCGTTCTGCATGTCGTGAATGATGCGCTGACAATCTTCGAGAAATGCCGAGCCTTCGAAGGTCAGCGTGATCTTGCGTGTCGTGCGCACCAGCAATTTGACGCCGAGGCGTTCTTCGAGCGCATCGATTCGCCGTCCGATGATCGCGGGCGCCACGCCTTCGGCAAGCGCCGCGGCAGACAGGCTGCCTTTCGCGGCCACAGTGACGAAGGTCTCGATTTGCTTGAAACGGTCCATGGAAGGACGCCGCTAGCGCGGCGAAGTTGGCCGGAGCGCGTCAGATTAGGTGGATGAAAGTAAAAGATCAAGTGATCTTTGCCCTCTTTTTTAGCGCACAGCAGCGCTAATACAATCCGTCCTGACCTCTGACAGGAGCGCACGGCAATGTCGGCCACAACGACACTCTCTCCCAAAGCAGTGATTTTCGACGCCTACGGCACGCTTTTCGACGTGCATTCGGTGATCGCTGCCGCGGAGCAGTTGTTCCCCGGACACGGCGACGCACTCTCGCAGTTGTGGCGTCAGAAACAGATCGAATACACGCAGTTGCGCACGCTGGCCGATGCCGGCGGCGACGCTGCGCACTACCGGCCGTTCTGGGACATCACGCTCGACGCGCTGCGCTTCTCTGCGAAAAAACTTCAGCTCACCCTCGGCCGTTCCGCTGAAAAGCGTCTGATGGATGAATACGCGTGCCTGTCCGCGTTCCCCGACGCGGTGCCAACGCTGCGTTTGCTAAGGGACTTGGCGTCTGTGTCTGCGTCCGGGCTTGCCGCCGGGCTGTCGCCGGCATCAGCTTCCCGAGCCTCACGCGGGCCGGCCTCTGCAGTAGGCACGTCAGGCGGTTCGCGCCCCGGCCTCGCGATTCTGTCGAACGGTAACCCTCAAATGCTCGACGTCGCGGTGAAGAGCGCGGGCATGAGCGGCCTGTTCGACCATGTGCTTTCCGTCGATGCCGTACGCGCATACAAACCCGCGCCCGCCGCCTATGCGCTCGGCACTCAGGCGTTCGACGTCCTTCCGCGCGAGATCGTCTTCGTGTCGTCGAATGGCTGGGACATCGCCGGCGCAACGTGGTTCGGCTTGACGACGTTCTGGCTCAACCGGCAAAACGCTCCGCTCGAAGAACTGGGCGTGACGCCGCACGGCACGGGCGCGGGCATGAGCGATCTGTTGGCTTTTTTGAAGACCGTCACATCTGCCGGACGCGCGCACACCACAGCGAGCCGCATACGCCACAGCCCCGGCGCATGAAGCTCCTTCTCGCAACTCATTGAATCAACTGAATCAACTGAATCAACTGAATCAACTGAATCAACTGAATCAACTGAATCAACTACCGCTGCATTTCAACTTTGCATTTTGCAATTTGACCGACCAAGGAGAAAACATGGCGAATCCGCTGTCATCGTTGTCGCTGCCGCAGGGCATGGAAATCACCGCTGAAATCAAGCCGGGCTATGAAGCGATCCTCACGCGCGAAGCGCTCGAACTCGTCGCCGCACTGCATCGCACATTCGAGCCGCGTCGTCAGCAGTTGTTGCAGGCGCGGACGGAACGCACGAAGCGGCTCGACGCCGGCGAGCGTCCCGACTTTCTCGCCGCGACGAAGAGCGTACGCGACGGCGACTGGACCATTGCGCCGCTGCCTGAAGATCTGAAATGCCGCCGCGTGGAAATCACCGGTCCGGTCGAGCGCAAGATGATCATCAACGCGCTGAACTCGGGCGCGGATTCGTACATGACCGATTTCGAGGATTCGAACGCGCCCAGCTGGGACAACCAGATCACCGGCCATGTGAACCTGAAAGATGCCGTGCGCCGCACCATCTCGCTCGAGCAGAACGGCAAGAGCTATAAGTTGAACGACAAGGTTGCCACGCTGATCGTGCGTCCGCGCGGCTGGCATCTCGACGAAAAGCACGTGAAGGTGGACGGCAAGCGCGTGTCGGGCGGCATCTTCGATTTCGCGCTCTTCATGGTGCACAACGCAAAGGAACTGGTCGCGCGCGGCTCGGGCCCGTACTTCTATTTGCCGAAGATGGAGAGCCATCTCGAAGCGCGCCTGTGGAACGACATTTTCGTCGCGGCGCAGGAAGCGGTCGGCGTGCCGCGCGGCACGATTCGCGCGACGGTGCTGATCGAAACCATTCTTGCCGCGTTCGAGATGGACGAAATTCTGTACGAGCTGCGGGAACATAGTTCGGGGCTGAACGCAGGCCGCTGGGACTACATCTTCTCCGCGATCAAGAAGTTCAAGTCCGACCGCGACTTCTGTCTGGCCGACCGCTCGCAGATCACGATGACCGCGCCGTTCATGCGCGCGTATGCGCTGTTGCTGCTGAAGACGTGCCATCGCCGCAATGCGCCGGCCATTGGCGGCATGAGCGCGCTGATTCCGATCAAGAACGATGCGGCCGCGAACGAGAAGGCAATGGCCGGCGTGCGCTCGGACAAGGCACGCGATGCCGGCGACGGCTATGACGGCGGCTGGGTTGCGCACCCGGGCCTCGTGCCGATAGCAATGGAAGAATTCGTCAAGGTGCTCGGCGACAAGCCGAACCAGATCGGCAAGCAACGCGTCGACGTGCTCGTCACTGCCACGGACCTGATGGACTTCCGTCCGGAAGCGCCGATCACAGAAGCCGGTCTGCGCAACAACATCAACGTCGGCATTCACTACCTGGGCTCGTGGCTCGCGGGCAACGGCTGCGTGCCGATCCACAATCTGATGGAAGATGCCGCTACCGCGGAAATTTCGCGCTCGCAGGTGTGGCAGTGGATTCGCTCGCCGAAGGGCACGCTCGACGATGGCCGCAAGGTAACGGCCGAGCTGGTGCGTGAACTCGCCGTGCAAGAACTCGACAAGGTGAAGCAGGCGGTCGGCGGCGATACGAAACCGTATGAACGCGCGGCTCAGATCTTCGAAGAGATGTCGACGGCCGAGCAGTTCACCGACTTTCTGACGCTGCCGCTTTACGAAGAGATCTGAACGCGAACGCTTGTCGTGTTGTAACGACGAGTGCGTGCGACGATTGATCGAGCGAACGGCCCGTCAGGCGCATGCCTGGCGGGCCGTTTCTTATGCGCGGGAACGCATACGGGCGCATCAGCACATACGAAAGCGCGGCGGCCGCGTCAGCGCGTGGCGCGATACTCGACCCAATCGCCGGACTTGATTTCCGGCAGCCCCTTCACCGCGTTAGGCGTGACCGGATAGAAGCGACAGTTCACGACGTTGCCGTCCACTTTCACCATCACTTCCCGGGCCAGAAAGCGATCTTCGACGCCGGGATACACCGCTTCGATCTCGTCGAGCACGGCGACGAGTTCGTCGTCAATTTCGTAGACATCGCCGGTCACGTCTACGCCCTGTTCGTCGACAACGAGTCCCGGGTACGAACCGAAGTCGAACAGATGCCCGCGAACCGTGGCCGTGCCAAGCAGATTCGGCTCCGCTATTTCGTTGCGAGCCGCGGCTTCGCGGATGTCGTTCACTTCGCCCGCCCGCAGCGTGCCATATACAAAGACGGTTTGCATCGTGGTTGGTGCTCCTCGAATAGGTCGTCGGTCGATCGGACATTATGCAACGTCCAACACCATGCACGCTCTACAATGAGAATCCGCTCGGGTTCGGGCCTCGTACCCGCAGCGTTTTGTTCCGTGGATCGACTTTTGCCATGACTCCGTACGCCGGCTCGGACCGGTCCAGCTTCGTCAGCTTGACCGACACTCCGCCAGAGTTTCAGCCGAACGACACGCATCCCATTCGCGTGCGCTCGCGACCCATGCCGATGGGTTCTCACTTCGCGCGTCATACGCATGCGTGGGCGCAGGTTGCGTATGCATCGCGCGGCGTGCTGCGGGTGGCGACAACTGGCACGACGTGGATGGTGCCGCCCTCTCGCGCGATCTGGGTGCCGCCGCATGTCACGCATGAAGTCGTGGCCGTCGAAGACGCGTTCCTGCGCACGTTGTACATCACCGAAAGCACGGCGCCTGCCGGGCTAGACGCCCCACGCGTGGTCGAAGTCTCGAATCTGCTGCGCGAAGTGATAGCCGCGCTCGACACACCAGGCATCTCGCCCGCCCGCGAGCAGTTGCTTGGCGCGCTTGCGATAGATGAGCTAACCCGTTCGGAGCCACTGCCGCTATCGGTGCCGATGCCGAACGAAAAGCGGCTGCGCGCGCTATGCGAGGCGGTAATCGCGGATCCGACGCCGGGCGAATCACTCGAACAGTGGGCGGCGAGCGTAGGAGCGAGTACGCGAACGATCGCGCGTCTCTTTCGTCAGGAGCTTGGCGTGAGTTTCTCTCAATGGCGGCAACAGGCGATTCTCGCGCGGGCGATTCCGCTGCTGAGTCAGGGACGGCCACTGTCGCATGTCGCGCAGGAGTTGGGCTATCAGAGCCAGAGCGCCTTTTCCGCGATGTTCCGGCGTGCGTTTGGCGAAAGCCCGCGCGCGTTTATCGAGCGGGGCTCGAAGCATCGACTGGAAAACGGAGGAGACCGTGACGATCCGCAAATCAACGACGTAGACGGTCCGGTCGCACGGAACCACGCGGACGCGGCGAGCGACGCGGGTCGCTAAACCGCCGCCTGGCGGCTCAAACTCGCCGAGCGAGATGACGGATCGCGCCCAACTGGGCAAGCCGCGGGCCGGCCAACTTGTAGCCTTTGCGCTGATAGAGCCGCGCCGCGGGATTGTCGACGAACACACGCAATTGCAGTTCGCGCAGTCCGCGCTCGCGCGCCCATTGGTGCGACATATCCAGCAGATAGGTGCCCGCGCCGAGCCGCCGGTATCCCTCGGCAATCTGCACGTCCCGGATATGAAGCGAATCGCCTTCCTGCGTGATGCGCAGCACGCCAATCGGCTTGCCATCCATTTCGAGGATGAAATTCTCCGACTCGCGCCAACTGCCCAGAAACAGATCGCCGCGCCAGACGAGATGATGGCGCTGATAATAGCCACCCATGTTGCTGTGAGTCAGCGCCTCGGCGAACTCGAAATCATCCATGCTGGCTTTACGCAGATGGAACGATGACGGAGCTTCGGTTGGATCGAACATGGCGGCACGGCGAAGAGAAGTCGGATCAACGGTAAAACAGGCCGCGCACGCTGGCAATGGCTGTTTGTCCCGAGCATATCCAGGCGGGACCGTCAGCGGAAACAAAAAAGCCCACTTCTTACGAAGTGGGCTTTTTGAATCTGGCGGAGCGGACGGGACTCGAACCCGCGACCCCCGGCGTGACAGGCCGGTATTCTAACCAACTGAACTACCGCTCCAGATTTTGACACCAGGCAAACAAGCTGCGCTTGCTTACCGGCAGCACCGTTCAACTTCCAACCGAACGACGCCGATTTTCTGGCGTCCCCTAGGGGATTCGAACCCCTGTACTCACCGTGAAAGGGTGATGTCCTAGGCCTCTAGACGAAGGGGACAACGTACTGCTTACACCTTTAATGAAAAAGCCCGTTCAAGTGTTTATGAACGGGCTTTGTCTGGCGGAGTGGACGGGACTCGAACCCGCGACCCCCGGCGTGACAGGCCGGTATTCTAACCGACTGAACTACCACTCCAGTCTTCACACCCTGGCTTGCGAGCGTCGGTTATTTCTCTGCAAGCTGCGCTGCTTTACTGCAAATCGGGGATTAACCCGAACACTAAAGCGACGCTGATGTTTGGCGTCCCCTAGGGGATTCGAACCCCTGTACTCACCGTGAAAGGGTGATGTCCTAGGCCTCTAGACGAAGGGGACATAATCTTTTCAGACATGTCTTTTACTCGCCGCTGATTCGGAGTAACTAGCGCAACGCTAACTGCTAGATAGTTGTTCCGTCAACTGCGAAGACCGCTATTTTAACTACGATACTGCTGCTTGTGAAGTCTTTTTTGCTACAGGTTCCATGCTTCGGAACGACTTCACTCTGCTCTTCTGCTCTGATGGTGGAGGTAAGCGGGATCGAACCGCTGACCTCTTGCATGCCATGCAAGCGCTCTCCCAGCTGAGCTATACCCCCTTGCAGAACAGAAACGAGATTCTAGAGGCCATTCTGCGCTTTGTAAATACCCTTTGAGCAATTGCATGCGACTTTTTTCCGAAGTCGCATGCAAACAATCTCAATGCGTCCGGGAAAGCACTCAGGACCACTTGTTGGCCCTTCCGTGCCTCATGCCAACGCCTTTTCGATACGACTGACGACCACGTCGCGACCGAACAGCATCAGAACCATGTCAATCGACGGTGTATGCGTCGTGCCGGCCACGAGCAGTCGGACCGGCATTGCCAGTTGGGGCATTTTCAGCTTGTGCGTGCCGAGCGTCGTTTTGAGCGCAGCGGCGATTGCCTCCTTGGTCCACTCCACCGTCTTCAGCGCGGCGGCAAGGTCGGCGAGCGCCGGGCGCACTGCGTCCGTCACATGCTGTGCTAATGCGTCGGCGTCGGGAGCGGGCGTGCGATAGAACATCGCGGCGTTCTCCGCGATCTCCTTGACTGTCGACGCGCGGTCCTTCAACAAGCCCACGACTGCCGTCAGATCGGCGCCTTGAGCGATGGTGGCCTCGTCGATGCCCAGTTCCGCGAGGAACGGCCGCGCGAGTCCGGCGAGGCGGGCATTATCCGCTTCCTTGATGTAATGCGCGTTCAGCCAATTCAGCTTGTCGTGGTCGTATTGCGCCGGCGACTTGCCCAGATGCTCGAGATCGAACCATTCGACGAACTGCTCGCGCGAGAATATTTCCGCGTCGCCGTGCGACCAGCCAAGGCGCGCCAGATAATTGACCACCGCCTCCGGCAGATAGCCGGCGTCGCGGTAACCCATCACACTCATCGCGCCATGGCGCTTGCTCATCTTCTCGCCCTGCTCATTGAGCACGGTCGGCAAGTGCGCGTACACCGGCGTTTCGCCGCCGAGCGCCCGCAGAATGTTGATCTGCCGCGGCGTGTTATTCACGTGGTCGTCGCCGCGAATCACATGCGTAATGCGCATGTCCAGATCGTCGACCACCACACAGAAGTTATAGGTCGGCGTGCCGTCCGGCCGCGCGATGACGAGGTCGTCCAGTTCCTCGTTCGATATCTCGATGCGCCCTTTCACCGCATCGTCCCAGGCCACCACGCCAGTGAGCGGATTGCGGAAGCGCAGCACCGGCTGCACGCCGGCCGGCGGCTCAGGCAACACCTTGCCCGGCTCCGGGCGCCATGTGCCGTCGTAGCGCGGCTTTTCGCCGGCTTCGCGCTGACGCTCACGCAACGCGTCGAGTTCTTCCGTCGACATGTAGCACGGGTAGACGAGCCCCGCGTCCTGCATCTGTTTCAGCACTTCGCGATAACGGTCCATGCGCTGCATCTGGTAGTACGGACCTTCGTCGAAATCGAGGCCGAGCCATTCCATGCCTTCGAGAATCGCATCCACGGATTCGCTCGTGGAACGCTCCACGTCGGTGTCCTCGATCCGCAGCACGAAGGTCCCTTTCATCTTGCGCGCGAACGCCCACGGGTAGAGCGCGGAGCGAATGTTGCCGAGGTGAATGAAGCCGGTGGGACTCGGTGCGAAACGGGTACGAACGGAGGTGGTCATTAGCGGTTACTCGAAAACTGGCGCCGACGCAGGACAAGCATCGCCCGTAAAGCGCGGCAGCGAACCGCGCCCATACGGCAGGACAGCTGCCGTGCATGGACACGAAGGAATTGAAGCGAATGTCGAATTATACCTTTCGTGAGCGCGGGGCCCGCCCTCGTCCGAACGGGCTATTGACGGCCACGGCCAGTGGCTGTGCAACGTTTCATTACCGGTCGCCGCGCGCGCGCCGCTTTGATTTATGATGTGCGCGCGCTGGAGCGGAGACGCCGCCATCCGCGCATTGAACCGCTATTTGCATTTGCCCTGACCTTTGCCTGAGCGCGGCGAAAAGTGGCTACTCGCGCCGTACGCGCCCCACGTGCCCCACGCGCCGTTGCTGGAGAACTCGTTGAAACCCTCGTCGCCTCGTTACGGCCGTCGCAATTTTTCGCTTGCGGCCGCCTCCGCGGTACTCGCCGCCTGTACCACCGCGGGCAGCAAAATCGACGGCGTGTCGTCGTCGAGCCCGGCCACAGCCACGCCCACCACGAACACGCCGCCGCTCGACAAGCCGCAGCGGCCCATTCGGGTCGCCCTTGCGCTAGGCGGCGGCGCTGCGCGCGGCTTCGCGCATATCGGCGTGATCAAGGCGCTGGAAGCGCGCAATGTCCAAGTCGATCTGGTGGCCGGCACGAGCGCCGGGTCGGTGGTCGGCGCGCTCTACGCGTCAGGCATGAACGGGTTCGCGCTCAACAAACTGGCGCTGAACATGGACGAAGCCTCCATTAGCGACTGGGCCATGCCGTTTCGCACGCGCGGTTTTCTGCAAGGCATCGCGCTGCAAAATTATCTGAACACAACGCTCAACAATCGCCCGATCGAGAAGATGGCGAAGCCGCTCGGCGTAGTCGCGACCGACCTGAAAACCGGCCAGCCGATCCTCTTTCAGCGCGGCAATACCGGCGTCGCAGTCCGGGCGTCGTGCAGCGTGCCGTCGATCTTCGAGCCGGTCAGAATCGGCGGGCATGAGTATGTGGACGGCGGGTTGGTGAGCCCGGTGCCGGCGTCGTTCGCACGCAAGATGGGCGCGGACTTCGTGATCGCCGTGGATATCTCGCAGCGCCCCGAAAGCGGCCTGACGGCCAGCTCGTTCGACGTGCTCATGCAAACCTTCACGATCATGGGCCAGACCATCAAGGCATACGAGCTCGACAAATACGCCGACATCGTCATCCGGCCGAATCTCGCGGCCATGAGCGGCAGCGACTTCTCGCAGCGCAATGCCGCAATTCTGGCCGGTGAGGAAGCCGTCTCCAAGATCATGCCGGAGTTGCAACGCAAGCTGGCCGCGAGCCGCGCGCAGGCTTAGGGTTACTCACGCGCAGTAAGCTCAGAGATCAGACCCGCCAAAACGCAAAAGCCTGCTTCAAACGAAGCAGGCTTTTTTGTTATTGCCTGAAGCGCCGCTGCAACTGAATTAGTTGTTGCCGCCAAGCGTGGCATTCACACGTTTGCGCAGATCTTCGCCCTCCTGGTACGACGTTTCGATCCGGCGTGCACCGGTGAAACGCTTTTCCCAGTAGCCGCTATCCATGTCGTCCACGCGGATCGTGCTGCCCGTGGACGGCGAATGCACGAACTTGTTGTCGCCGATATAGATGCCGACATGCGAGAACGTGCGGCGCATGGTGTTAAAAAACACCAGATCGCCCGGCTTCAGGTCGCTTACGCGGACCTTTTCGCCCACACGGCTCATTTCCTCAGCGCGGCGCGGCAGCGCCATGCCCAGCGTGTCCTGGAACACATAACGCACGAACCCGCTGCAATCCAGCCCGGAGTCCGGCGTATTGCCGCCCCAGCGGTAACGAACGCCGATCATGTTCAGCGCGCCGACAACCACGTCGCCTGCCTTGCCGGCCATGCCGGAAAGGAACGAACGGGCGCCGCCGTCAGTATTGCTGCTGAGCGTTTGCGAATTGGAGGAGGACGAGGAATTCGCCGGGTTGCTCGGCGAAAATGAGGCATTCTGATTGAAACTGCTGACTTCGTCGGCGAAAGCGCCGGGAGCTGCTGCGATCAAGACGCCAATGAACATCCCGGCGACGGCGCGCGTGCAAGCCTGGGTCAAATTTCTGTGCTGCATTGGTCGGTATTTTTTGCTAAAGAATCAGTGGGATACGGAAAAAAGTTTGGTCGATACTAGCCAGTAAGTATTCACGTGTCAAAACAAATAGAAAAATACAATCGAGACCCGCACCCAATTGGTGAAAGGGTGAAAAATCAGCGGTCCAATGCTGCTTTCAGGAGCTTTCGAGTGTAGGGGTGCTCAGGCGTCGCAAAGATTCTCTCAACCTCTCCACTTTCCACGATAGAACCGTTTTGCATCACCGCCACGCGGTGCGCCATCGCCCCGATCACCGCCAGATCGTGGCTGATGAAAACGAAGCCCAAGTTGTATTTCTGTTGCAACCCGGCGAGCAGTTTGAGCACTTGCTGCTGGATCGAAACGTCGAGTGCGCTGGTCGGTTCATCGAGGATCAGAATCTGGGGCTCGACCACCAGCGCCCGCGCAATGGCGATGCGCTGGCGCTGCCCGCCGGAAAACTCATGCGGATAGCGCAGCAGCGCGGTCCGGTCGATTCCGACCTCGCGCAGCACCGCAACCACTCTGTCGCGCCGCGCTTGCGGCGTCATTTGCGGCCGGTGCAGCGCCAGCCCTTCGCCGACGATTCGCTCGATCGTCTGACGAGGCGAAAGCGAACTGAACGGATCCTGGAACACAACCTGCATGTTCGAGCGCAACGCGGTCTGCTGCGCGCCGCGGTAGGTGGAGAGCGCCCTGCCCTGAAACTCGATCTCGCCGTGCGCGGTCCGCTGCAGCCCGAGCAAGGCCATGGCGAGCGTCGACTTGCCCGAACCCGATTCCCCAACGATGCCGAGCGTTTCGCCCTGACGGACCGAAACGCTCGCGTTTGCGACCGCGCGGAACCGCCCGGCCCGGAACCAGCCCGCAAATCCCGGCACCTTGGTTCTGAAATCGACGGAAACGTCGCGGGCCTGCAGCAGCACCGGCGAAATGGGCAGCACCGGCACGACCGTGCGCTGAGGCCGGCTTTCCAGCAGCCGTTGTGTGTAAGGATGTTGCGGCGACTCGAAAACCTGCTCGACCGGCCCGCTTTCCACGAGCACGCCCTTCTCCATCACCGCGATGCGCTGAGCGAAATGGCGCACGAGATTCAGGTCGTGCGTGATCAGCAGCACCGCCATGCCGCGCTTTTGCGCTTCGTCGCGTTGCAGTTCAAGGAGCAGTTCCACGATCTGCGCGCGAATCGTCACGTCGAGCGCGGTAGTCGGTTCGTCGGCAAGCAGCAGACGCGGACGGCACGCCAGCGCCATCGCGATCATCGCCCGCTGGCGCTGTCCGCCCGAAAGCTGGTGCGGGTAGCTGTTCACGCGCTTGCCCGGCTCGGGAATGCCCGTGCGGCCCAGCAACGCGACCGCGCGCTTGCGGGCTTCCGCCGGCGACACGCCGTCGTGCACGACGATCGTCTCCGCGATCTGCGCGCCGACCGTGTAGAGCGGATTGAGCGCGGTCATCGGCTCCTGAAAGATCATCGCGATGTCCGAGCCGCGCATGCCGCGCATCTCACGCTCGCTTTTCGCAAGCAGATCCTCACCGTCGAACCGGATCGAGCCGCTGACCTGCGCGTCGCTCAGCAGACGCAAGATCGACAGCGCGGTGACGCTTTTTCCCGAGCCCGATTCGCCGACGAGCGCAACGCGTTCGCCGCGCTGGATCGCCAGCGTGACGTCGTTCACCGCCACCGTATCGCCGAAACTTACACGCAGATGATCGAGTTCCAGCAGCGGCGCGGCATTCGGTGCTTCAGCGCCGTCGCGCCCTCGCCCCTTGCGCTGCCCTGGCGCTTGCGTTTGAGCGGTCACTGATTGCCTCCAGCGCGCATTGCATCGGAGATGCGGGTATCGAGCGCATTACGCAGCGCGTCGCCCATGAACGTGAGCAGCAACAGCATCGCGACCAGCACGCCAAAAGTGGACAACGAAATCCACCACGCGTCGAGATTCGCCTTGCCCTGCGCGAGCAGCTCGCCGAGACTCGGCGTCGGCGAAGGCACGCCGAGGCCGAGAAAGTCGAGACTGGTTAGCGCGAGAATCGCACCGCTCATGCGAAACGGAAGGAACGTGATCACCGGCGTAAGACTGTTGGGCAAAAGATGCCGCCACATGATTTGCCAGTTCGACAGACCCATCGCCCTCGCCGCGCGCACGTAATCCTGCTGCCGGTTACGTAGAAATTCCGCCCGCACATAGTCGGATAAGCCGATCCAGCCGAACAGGGAAAGCAGCACGATCAGCAGAATGAAACCCGGTTCGAAGATCGATGAAAAAATGATCAGCAGATAGAGCTCCGGCAACGCGCTCCAGACTTCGATCAGACGTTGCCCCACGATATCGGTACGTCCTCCGAAATATCCTTGCACGGCGCCGGCAGCAATGCCGAGTATCGTTCCAATGAAAGTGAGCACGAGACCGAACTCCACTGAAACGCGAAAGCCGTACAGCAGTCGCGCGAAAACATCGCGGCCGCGGTCGTCGGTGCCGAGCCAGTTTTCACGCGAAGGCGGCGCCGGGTTCGGAGCCTTCGAGAAATAGTTCAGCGTGTCGTAGTAGTAATGATTCGGCGGATACACGGCGAAGTTGCCCGGCGCGTCGAAACGCTGCTTGATGTACGGATCCAGATAGTCGGCAGGCGTTGGGAAATCGCCGCCGAACGTGCTCTCCGCGTAGGTCCTGAAGAGCGGGAAATACAGGTGGCCGTCGTAGCGCACCACGAGCGGCTTGTCGTTCGACCAGAGCGGGCCCGCAAGGCTCGCGGCGAAGGCCACCACGAAGATGATGAGGCTCCAGTAACCCAGACGTTGCTGGCGGAACCGCTGCCATACACGGCGCGCAGGTGAAGGCGAGACGAATGCACGCGCGGGTTCGACGCGCGCCGCTGCATCGGCTGAAAGGCGGGCTCGATTCATCAGCGCTCCAGTTGTTCGAATTGGATGCGGGGATCGACCCACACATAGCAAAGATCGGACACCAGCTTCGTCGCGAGACCGATCAACGTGAACAGGTACAGCGTGCCGAGTACGACCGGGTAATCGCGCCGCACGACCGATTCATACGACAGCAAGCCGAGACCGTCGAGCGAAAAAAGCGTTTCGATCAGCAGACTGCCGGTGAAAAAAGCGCCGATAAACGCAGCCGGAAAGCCGACGATCAGCGGCAGCATCGCGTTGCGAAACACATGCTTCCACAGCACGCTTTTTTCGGAGAGACCCTTCGCCCGCGCGGTCAGCACGTACTGCTTGCGAATCTCGTCCAGAAACGCATTTTTCGTGAGCATCGTGATTACCGCAAAACTGCCGACTACCGATGCCGTGATCGGCAACGCGATATGCCACAAATAGTCGAGGATCTTGCCCACGACGCTCAGTTGCGCCCAGTTATCCGACGTGAGATTGCGCAACGGAAAAAGCTGCAGGAATGTGCCGCCGCCAAACAGCACGAGCAGCAACACGCCGAGCACAAAGCCCGGAATCGCGTAACCGATCAGCACCACGAGGCTTGTCGCAATGTCGAAGCGCGAGCCGTTGCGCACCGCTTTCGCGATGCCGAGCGGCACCGAGATCAGATACGTGAGAAAGAACGTCCATAAGCCGATGCTGATGGACACCGGCAGCTTCGATACGATCAGCGACCACACGCTCTGATGGCGGAAATAGCTCTGTCCAAGGTCGAACGTCGAGAAACGCTTGAGCATCAAAACGTAGCGCTCGAGCGGCGGTTTGTCGAAACCGTATAAGGCTTTCAGTTGCGCGACCTGCTGCGCGTCGACACCGTTATGCGCGCGCAGACCGAACGGCACAGCGCCCTCCGCGCCCTTGCGCAGTTCGTGCTGCATCTGTTCGACGGGGCCGCCGGGCACGAACTGGATCACGACGAACGTGAGCGTCAGCACGCCGAGCAGTGTCGGGATCATCAGCAGCAGGCGTTTGAGGATGTAGCTCCACATGGCGGGTGTTTCCGTTGCGAGGGCGAGGTATGAATAGCGATAGCCGGAACCGGATGACCAGATCGACCGGCTGCGTTACTGCGGTGGCGCCGGCGTTGCTGCTTGCGGTTGCGCGAACCACCACGTCGACGTAATCCAGCCTTCGGCTCCATAGTACAGGGGCAGCGTGGACGGCCACGCAAGCCCGCGTTTGAACGCCACGCGATGCGTCGCGCTGTACCAGTGCGGCACGACGTAGTAACCATGCATCAGAACGCGATCGAGCGCATGCGTCGCGTCCAGCAGTTGCTCGCGCGTCTGCGCCTGCACGAGGGCGCGCAGGATTGCGTCGACCGCGGGCGACTTCAGTCCGATCATGTTGTCAGAGCCGTTCGTGTCCGCCGCCTTGCTGCCGAAGCGCTCGATCTGCTCGGAGCCGGGCACCTGTACATCGGGCATGCGGATCGTCGTCGTGTCGAAGTCGTATGCATCGAGCCGCTTCTGGTACACGGCATAGTCGGCGACGCGAAATGTCGCGGTAATGCCGAGCTTTTTCAGGTTTCGAATGAACGTCGCGACGATCGGCTCCATTTGCGCGGCCGACCCCGAGTCGTCGAGTATCTCGAACTCGAACGGCTCGCCCTTTGCGTTGCGCAGCGCACCGTCGCGGTACGTCCATCCCGCTTGCTGCAACAATGCGCGGGCTTGCAGCAGATTCGCACGTAGAGAGCCTGGCGGGTCAGTGTCGGGCTGCTCCGGCGGCGGCCCGAAAACCGCCGGATCGAGCTTCGCGCGCCACGGTTCGAGCAGCGCCAGTTCACCAGGCGAGGGCAGGCCCTTGGCCTGCAGATCGGTGTTGGCAAAGAAACTGTCGATACGTGTGTACTGATTGAAGAACAACTGCCGGTTCAGCCATTGGAAGTCGAGTGCAAGATCGAGCGCTTTGCGCACGCGCACGTCCTTGAACAACGGTCGCCGCGTGTTCAACATGAAGCCCTGCATGCCCGTGCCGTTGTGTTGCGCGAACACCTTCTTGATCAGCTCGCCGCTGTCGAACTTCTTGCCGACGTCACGCCGAACCCAGTTTCGTGCGACATACTCGACGAGTGCATCGTATTCGCCGGCCTTGAACGCCTCCAGCCGCGCGACGTTATCGGAATACAGCTTGTAGACGATGCGATCGAAGTTGTATGTGCCCGCACGCACCGGCAGTGCCGCGCCCCAATACTCGGGGTTGCGCCGGTATGTGATCGTGCGTCCGTTGTCGTAGCGCTCAATTAGATACGGGCCGCTCGTGACCGGCTTTTCGAACGCCAACTGATCGAACGGAATATGGCTGCCGTCCGGCTTTATTCCCCACTTGCGCGAGAACACCGGCATGCCGCCGGCGAGCAACGGCAACTCGCGATTGCGGTGTTGAAATTCGAACCGCACGGTGTGCGGATCGACAACCACCGCGCGGACGATCTGGCCGAAGATCGACATGAATTGCGGCGCGGCCTGCGGGCTTTTCAGTGTGTCCAGCGAATACTTGACGTCGTCCGCGGTGACCGGGTCGCCGTTCGCGAACCGCGCGTGCGGATTGATATGGAACGTGGTCGACAAGCCGTCCGGCGCGACCTTGATATCGTCGGCGAGCAGCCCATACGCGGAAGCCACTTCGTCGCTGCTGCCGGTCGTCAGACTCTCGAACAGCAGGTCGACGCCGGGCGCGGTGTTGCCGCGCAAAGTGAACGGATTGAATTTGTCGAAGCTGGTGAGGCGGCTCGGATTGGCCAGCACGAGTGTGCCGCCCTTCGGCGCATCCGGATTGACGTAGTCGAAATGCTTGAAGTCGGCTGGATATTTCGGCTCGCCGTACTGAGCGATCGCATACACCGCGTGCGCCTCTGGCGCTGCGAACCAGCCGGCAGCGGCCAGCGCGCCACACAAAATCGCGACACGGGCCTTGCGCAAAGAACGGGACGCGAGCGCGGGACCGACACACGAGGGCCTGAAAAACGTGCATTCAGATGCACGAGGCGATGAAACCCGTCGCGAGCCAGTTGTCATAAGCGCCTTAGTGATCAGTGGGCAATTGCGTTGTCACGGAATTCTACCCAATAAACCTGCGCAAACCGACGTCGCGACTGTCACCTTGAGCGACCGGCGCGCGATTTGTGAATATGCCGCGATTTACTTCGCGACGGTATTTTCCCGCGCAAGCGCGACGCTTTCTCAGAGCGTCGTCTGATGCGCAGCGTTGTGCGCTTATGGCAACTCCGCAGATCCGGTCAAGCGATGCGCGCGAGCATGAAAAAACCGCCCATTGGGGCGGTTTCTGTTGTCACTACTGTTCGCGCAGCGTTCAATGCCAGCCGCGACGATGATCGTAGTGATCGCGACCGTAGTCGTAACGGCCGGGGGGATGATGACGATACCAGTCGTCGCGCGCCCAGTAGCGACGGCCGTCCCAGTAGCGGTCCCCGTGCCAGCCGATCACGACAGCCGGAGCGCCGTAATAGACGGGCGCGGGCTGATACACGACGGGCGGCGGAGGGGGCGGCGGCGGCGCATAGACAGGCGCCGGCGCTACATAAACCGGCGCGGGAATGCCGATATTGACCCCGATGTTGACCCCGCCGGCCATGGCGGCACTCGACGCGCCCAACGCGATAACCCCGATCACAAGTGGAACAAAACGAGCGGACTTCATGGATTACCCTTGGAAGAATGTGTTGTTGGCGGAAATATAACGCAAGCTCGGCAGCGGCGTATTTCAACTTTGTAATAACTGATGCATAAGATCGCAGCCACAGCACGACGTTACGTGTCGTTACATCCGGGACGCTTCTGAGCCGCAAAGGTCGAAAGGTCGAAATGTCGGAAGCACAGAGCGCCCTCGCCCTTTGCGGCTTCCCGCCTTCTCTGCCGCACCAACGAGATAACCTGGCCGCGCGGCCAGAAATACATAGCAGAAAAACTTGGTTTGAAGCGAGACGACGTCTTACTAGACTGCACATCGTCTTGTAATAACAAGTTGAGCAATGTCGCAAACGACCCTCGTGCCGGTGCAAGCAGATTCTCCAACCTTATCTGCCGCGCCTCGTCCGCTCTACGCGCAGATCAAGGACGTGCTGCGCGAACGCATTCTCGACGGCAGCTATGCGCCGCATTCGCAGATGCCGTCTGAACACGAACTGTGCCGTATGTTCGACGTGAGCCGCATTACCGTGCGTCAGGCACTCGGCGATCTGCACAAGGAAGGCTTGCTGTTCAAGGTGCATGGCAAGGGCACGTTCGTCTCGAAGCCCAAGGCGTATCAGAACGTCGCTTCGCTGCAGGGTTTTGCGGAAGCCATGTCGTCGATGGGCCATGAAATCGTCAACCAGCTGCGCAGTTGCAGAACCGTCGAAGCCGGACGCCACATTGCCGCGCGCCTGAACATCGCGGAGGGCGCGCCGGTCACCGAGATTCATCGTGTGCGGCTGCTCAATCGCGAGCCCGTATCGCTCGAACTGACCTGGGTTCCGCTGACGCTCGGCAAGCGCCTCGCGAACGCGGACCTTACGACACGCGACATATTTCTGATCCTCGAGAACGACTGCGGTGTGCCGCTAGGTCATGCCGATGTGTCCATCGACGCAATACTTGCCCACGACGACATCGTCGATGCATTGCGCGTCGAAGAAGGCAGCCCCGTGTTGCGTATCGAGCGTCTCACGCATGACGCGTCGGGTCGGCCGGTCGATTTTGAATACCTGTACTTCCGCGGCGACGCCTTCCAGTACCGGCTGCGTATCGACCGCGCAAACGACCTGAAAAAAGATCTGAAAAGAGACCCGAAAAAGAGCAGCAGAAACGCAATGGAGGCGCGATGAACACACATGTACTCGACTATGACGTCGTAGTGGTCGGCGGTGGAACGGCGGGCCCGATGGCCGCGATCAAGGCGAAGGAGCGCGATCCGTCGTTAAAGGTATTGCTGCTCGAGAAGGCCAACGTGAAGCGCAGCGGCGCGATCTCGATGGGAATGGACGGTCTGAACAACGCCGTGATTCCGGGCCATGCGACACCTGAACAGTACACACGCGAGATCACGATCGCAAACGACGGCATCGTGGATCAGGAAGCCGTGTACGCATATGCGCGCCATAGTTTCACGACCATCGAGGAACTGGACCGCTGGGGCGTCAAGTTCGAAAAGGACGGCAATGGCGACTATGCGGTGAAGAAAGTGCATCACATGGGTTC
Source organism: Paraburkholderia sp. 22098 (assembly GCF_052045935.1). NCBI lineage: Bacteria > Pseudomonadati > Pseudomonadota > Betaproteobacteria > Burkholderiales > Burkholderiaceae > Paraburkholderia > Paraburkholderia sp. 22098. Next base: position 50,026 of record NZ_JBQEPV010000004.1, read on the forward strand.
GTACGTGCTGCCGATGCCCGAGGGTCACGACATCAAGAAAGTGCTGTACAGGCAGCTTAAACGCGGACGCGTGGCGATCACCAACCGCATTGTCGCCACGCGGCTATTGACCGACTCACAAGGACGCGTTTGCGGCGTGCTGGGCTTCGATTGCCGCACGGCCGACTTCTACGTGGTGCGTGCCAAAGCCGTCATTCTGAGCTGCGGCGCCGCCGGAAGGCTCGGGCTGCCGGCATCGGGCTATCTGATGGGCACATACGAAAACCCGACGAATGCCGGCGACGGCTACGCCATGGCCTATCACGCAGGCGCCGCGCTCGCGAACCTCGAGTGCTTCCAGATCAACCCGCTCATCAAGGACTATAACGGCCCCGCTTGCGCATATGTGACCGGCCCGCTTGGCGGGTTTACCGCGAATGGCAAGGGCGAACGCTTCATCGAATGCGATTACTGGAGCGGCCAGATGATGTGGGAGTTCTATCAGGAACTGCAAAGCGGCAACGGGCCTGTGTTTCTGAAACTCGACCATCTCGCGGAAGAAACGATCCAGACGATCGAACAGATTCTGCACACGAACGAGCGTCCGAGCCGCGGCCGCTTTCATGAAGGACGAGGCACCGATTACCGCACACAGATGATCGAGATGCACATTTCTGAAATCGGCTTTTGCAGCGGACACAGCGCGTCGGGCGTGTACGTCAACGCGCGCGCGGAGACGACCGTGCCGGGCCTCTATGCCGCCGGCGACATGGCCGCAGTGCCGCACAACTACATGCTCGGTGCGTTTACCTACGGATGGTTCGCGGGCCACAACGCGGCAGAATACGTATTGGGCCGCGAACACGGCGCCGTCGACGAAGAACAGATCGACGCCGAACGCGCGCGCATTTATGCACCGCTCAAGCGCGAGAACGGTATTGCGCCCGCGCAGGTCGAATACAAGTTGCGCCGTATGGTCAACGATTACCTGCAACCGCCGAAGGTTACACGCAAGATGGAAATCGGCCTGCAACGCTTTGCAGAAATCACTGAGGATATCGAATCGATATCGGCCACACATCCGCACGAACTGATGCGTGCGGCAGAAGTTCGAGCCATACGGGATTGCGCGGAAATGGCCGCACGTGCGTCGCTTTTTCGAACCGAGAGCCGCTGGGGTCTTTACCACCATCGCGTGGATTATCCGCAGCGTGACGATGAGCAATGGTTCTGCCATACGCATCTGCGCAAGGACGCCAATGGCCGCATGACGAGCGAAAAGCGTGCGGTCGAGCCGTATATCGTCGCGCTCGACGAAAACGAACGCAACGCCTATCGCAGCCTGCGTATCGGCGAGCCCGCCCTCGACCCCGCAACAGCCTGACGGAGTAACCCGATGTCTTTTACGCCGCACGATATTTTCCAGCGCAGTTCAGCCCCCGTCACGATCGATGAAAGCAAGTGCATTGCTGAAAAAGGCTGCACTGTATGCGTCGATGTTTGCCCACTCGATCTGCTTGCAATCGACATGAAAAAGGGCAAGGCGTATATGCAGTTCGACGAGTGCTGGTACTGCATGCCTTGCGAACAGGATTGTCCGACGGGCGCCGTGAAAGTGTCCATTCCGTATCTTCTGCGTTGAGCGATGCGCGAAGCTCCTCCTCCTCATTCACGTCAATCCATGTCCCACGCGACCGATCCGACAGACCCAATCCACTTGGGCGATACGCCGAATACTATCGCCGGAGAAGCAGCCGCCCTGCTGTCACGGCTCGCCGACAACGATGCCGTCGTGCGCCGCATTGCGCTGATCGAACTCGCCGATCTCGAGGATGCCTGCGTGATAGCGCCCATCGTCGCAGCATTGCAGCGCGACACCTCGCCCGAGGTGCGCGCCGAGGCGGCCCGTTTGCTCGCTTCATGGGAGCGCGACGACGTGGTGAACGCCCTATGCAACGCATTGCTCGATCGTGACACACAGGTTCGCGCGAGCGCCGCACAGAGCCTGTCGGAACTCAAGCAGGCGTCCTCTGGCGCGATACTGCTCGACTGGTTGAAGGAACCTGACCCATTCGTGCGATCGGCGTTGTTGCGCGCGCTGCGCGAACTTCGGGTGACGGACGCGCTCGCACCCGCGCTGCAGGCACTCGCCGACGCGGACGCCAACGTGCGCGCCGAAGCCGTCGGCGTGTTGGGATGGCTGAAGAATTCCATTGCGCTTAGCCCGTTGGCATCCGTTGCGACCGGCGACGCGGATGCATCGATCCGGCGCGCTGCGACAGGAGCGCTCGGCTTCGCGCCGCCGGCCCACGCCGAGACAACCGCAGCGCTCCTCATCGCCCTGCACGACGACGCCTGGCAGGTGCGCGAAGAAGCTGCCACGACGCTCGGCAAACTGCGTGTCGCCGAATCGCGCGATGCGCTGATCGAAGCACTCGACGACGCCTACTGGCAAGTACGTTTGCGAGCGCTGCGCGCGTTGGGTCAGATCGGCGATGCCGCCAGTGCGACGCACGTCGCCGCCCTGCTCTCTCATCCGATTAGCAACGTGCGCAAGGAAGCCGCGCTTGCGCTCGGTGAAATCGGCGAAATGAGCGATGCACAGATGCTCACCGCACTTGAAGCCGCAGGAACCGACGCGGACCCGGAAGTACGCAAGGCAGTGCGTATCGCGCTGACCCAGATCACCGGGCGCCGATGATGAACGCGCCCGAGCTGGTGGCGATCGACGCGGCTAGCGCGAGCTTGTCCATGCGCTGGCCGGACGGTGCGGTCTGCGAGTTGCCGTTTGCGTTGCTGCGCTCGGCATGCATGTGTGCACAGTGTCGCAAGCGCAAGCTCGATGGAGAGACGCCGTTATCGTCACCCGACGTGAGGCTGGTCGACGCGCGGCCGTCGGGCTACGGTCTGCAACTGGTGTTCGACGACGGACATGACCGCGGAATCTTCCCGTGGATTTATCTGAAGCGGCTCGCAAGGGATCAACAGACTGCGGCGGATCATCAGGAGTCGAGAACGCTATAGCGAGCGCACTCGGTTAAATGAGAATCCTCCCATTTTTGCGACGCACTCGCGCGCAGATACTCGTCGATCAGACAGGCGCACCGGCGCACATAAAGACGAGACAGGCAATGAAAGTGTTTTTGTTGAGCGACCTCGTCGCTCACGAACTGGTGTCCATGCAGATCGATCAGAAGTGGCTCTCGTTTGCGCATTTCACAGAGTCGGTGCAGCTTTGGCTCTCGCGTCATGCACCTGAACTCGAGTGTTCGGAAGCGTTGCTTCAGGAGATCGAACGTGAGGTTCTGCAGATTGCAACGAGACTATCCGACAACCAGGCCACTGCGGACGACTACTTGCAATCACCACACCGATTCGACGATCTTCTGACAGCCAACTACATGCATCCTCTGGGCGAACAAGCGCTGTCCGCAACGCTTGCGGCGTGTCGCGAAAAGGGTGCCTGCGGTGCTCTATGTGCAGCATTGAGCGAACGCGCGCGCAGGCGTTGACTTGCCACCCGGCGCTTTGCGATTGGCCTGCAATGCGGCGACTTCGCTGAGCACGTTGAACTGCGCGGTCGTGGTGTATGGGAGAAAAGCCTCTCACACATCTATTTCGTAGGCGTGACGCATTTCCTGAAGGCGAGTCGCGTCCATGTCACTCCGCTATTGCGGTTCGTCTGTTGGATCGACGGAGCGGCAACACGAAGCAAAACTTGCAAACCCGCAACGCCTGCAAGCTCAATGGTTTCTTCTGGCGCGACGTCAAACATGCGTCGCCCGCGTGGAATGGGCCCATGACGCAGCGACATGATCAACACGCCATCGTCTCGCAGAAGAGAACTTACGTTGGGCATAGCGCGGCACCGCTGTTCATAATCGAGGTGCATCCACACCGCGGTCAGCATTACCACGTCAAACGTTTCGTTGATCGAAGTAATAATGCGCAGATCGGGAAGACTGTCGTCAATCCATTCGATGCGCGATGACCGATGCAAATTGATGGCTGCAGTGCGCAGTTCGCCGACCGGTTCGACGGCTACCACCGTGTGCCCCATCGCCGCTAGCGCAGCCGCATCCGTTCCGATTCCCGCACCGATGTCGAGGACGCGCGACGGGGCGTCCGGCAACAGATGTACAACCTGAGAGTGCTGATCGGCGAACGAGATGCTCTGCCATCGCCGGATAAGACTTTCCGCTTCATGCGCATAGCCTTCAGTGCCACTGACCTTGACGAGCATTGACAGTGCCTTGTTTCGACGGGTTTGCCAGATCGTCTGCCTTGCCTTTGTGCTGGATCCAAGCAGGCGCATCTAGCCAAAAGCGGCTTTTGGGCGCCGTATTCGCGCGGTTATATGACGCGAGGCCGGGAACGTGCCACGGGCGGCCGGGCGTTACACCGGCTGCTATGTCCGCGCCACTGTGTCGGGCGATTTCTCCGACCATACGCTGGCGAGTGATGCGGACCTTCACACCTGGAATGCAGGCACCCGTGGATGCTTATTTTGCGCTCTTCACGCTGGCGTGGCATGCACGAGCTTGCGAAACGTTGGCATAACGCATACGGGTACGTCTCTTACGATAAGCCGCGCATTATGCGACCGACAAAACAAAAACCCCGTAAGTCTTCCGACTTACGGGGTTTCGCCACCATCACTGGCGGAGACGGAGGGATTCGAACCCTCGATCCAGGTTTTGGCCCAGATGCTCCCTTAGCAGGGGAGTGCCTTCGACCTCTCGGCCACGTCTCCCAAACTTTCGGTCGCGCAGGGAGTCAGCGCGACGAAGCCAAGATAATAGCGGGCCGAACAGCCAAGGTCAATGTCTGACGAACGCTTTTTGTGCCAATCTCGTCATTGAATTGCCATTTTGTTCGCGCAGCCGCACAAACAGACATCAACGACCGTAGCGCTTGTGTACGCCCCGCCGTTTGCGTCGAACTACGCCTGATCCAGTTCGAACGCCTTATGCAGCGCGCGCACCGCGAGCTCCATATACTTCTCGTCGATCAGCACCGAAATCTTGATTTCGGACGTGGAGATCATCTGGATATTGATGCCCTCTTCCGACAGCGTGCGGAACATCGTGCTCGCGATGCCCACGTGCGAACGCATACCCACGCCTACCACCGAGACCTTCGACACCTTCGGATCGCCCAGCACCTGCTCGGCCTGAACATGGCCCTTCACCTGGTTCGTGAGAATGTCCATGGCGCGCTGATAATCGCCGCGGCCCACCGTGAACGTGAAAGCCGTTTTGCCTTCGACGCTCTGGTTCTGGATGATCATGTCGACGTCGATGTTCGCGTCCGCCACCGGGCCGAGAATCTGATACGCAATGCCCGGCTTGTCGGGCACACCCATCACGGCGATGCGAGCTTCGTCGCGCTGAAACGCGATACCCGAGATGACTGCTTTTTCCATGGTCTCGTCTTCTTCAAAAGTAATCAGGGTGCCCGACTTCATTTCAGCGTCGAGCGGGATGAGCGGATCGGTCAGGCTCGACAGCACGCGCGTCTTGACCTGATATTTGCCGGCGAATTCCACCGAGCGGATCTGCAACACCTTGGAACCCAGGCTTGCCATTTCCAGCATTTCTTCGAACGTCACGCGGTCGAGGCGGCGCGCCTCTTCGACCACGCGCGGGTCGGTCGTGTACACGCCGTCGACGTCCGTATAAATCAGGCACTCGTCCGCCTTCAACGCAGCCGCAACCGCGACCGCCGAGGTATCGGAACCGCCGCGGCCGAGCGTGGTGATGTTGCCGTCAGGATCGATACCCTGGAAGCCCGTGATCACCACTACCTTGCCCGCGTCGAGATCGCGCAGCACGCGTTCGCCGTCGATCTCGCTGATGCGCGCTTTAGTGAACGCACTGTCTGTCCTGACCGGCACTTGCCAGCCGGCGTAACTGACCGCGTCGACGCCGGCTTCCTGCAACGCGATGGCGAGCAGACCCGAACTGACCTGCTCGCCCGTGGCGGCGATCATGTCGAGTTCGCGCGGGCTCGGCTGGGTCGTGATCTCTTTCGCGAGGCCGAGCAGACGGTTCGTTTCGCCGGACATTGCCGACGGCACGACTACCATCTTGTGACCGGCCTTATGCCATTTCGCGACGCGCTTGGCGACGTTCTTGATGCGCTCGACCGAGCCCATCGAAGTGCCGCCGTATTTATGTACGATGAGTGCCATTGTCGTTCTGAACTGGAGGAGAAACCGCGCTGGCGCGCTCGCGACGACCGCACAAAAGCACAGGGGCGCAACGTCTCGTGAACGGCGGCAAAGTGTGTGGCGGCGTAAATGCAGCGCGCGTGCAGCACGCGCGGATTTGCCCGTGATTGATCGCTAATGGCTTACCGGAAAATTCGGATCACGATCGGAAAACCGACAAAAGCGACGGCAAAAGCGGGTCGGGCAAACAAGTTAACGTACCCGATCGTACGCAAAAAGACAAGCCGCACAGCCCGCGGCGCCGCTTGCAACGCCGCCGGCAAACGCTTGCAGCGCGCACCTCAGCACCTTTTTTCGTCGCCTCGTTCGAACCGGTACTCGCGCCCTATTTGAGACTCAACGGTGATCACCTTGCGACCGACCGGCCGGTCAGGCGATCAGCAGATCCTCGCGCCAGACGATCCTTACGCAGGCCTCGTCGGGCGGCACTGTTGACGGCAACGCTGCGCGATTCACGCCGAGCAACGGCACGAAGAGCAGTTCTTCGCCGATATACAGCAGCGGCACTTCACGCTTCCATGCGGGAATGCCGCGTTCCTGGAACAGGTTCTTCAGCGTCCGACTGGGCGCGCCGGGCGCATCGCTCATGCGCATGCGTTCGCCGCCGCTGCGCGCACGCGCGCTGAGCAACTCGCGCTGTAAGACGCTAACGGGAATCGCATCGGATAAAGCAGTGGTAGCCGATGAAGCCGCCTCTACCGCTTCGAACACGAATGTGCCGCGCCATTGCGGCAAGTGCCACGTCGCTTCGCCGTGCCAGGCAAGTTCGCTAACCTCGCGTTCGACAAGCGCGGACTCGTCGGCGGGGTCGCCGCTATCGCCGGCTTCCCAGTACACGAGTCCTCGATAGCTGCGCAACGCGTGCCCTGCGTGGTCGATACGCAAGCGGTGTCCGTCGCCGCCCGCGCCTACTTCACGCAGTTGACGCAGCGCGTCGCCAAGACGCGCGCTCGATGCGGCGACGAAGCCCTGCGAGCGCATCCAGTAACGCATCAGGTTGAGCGCGCGGTCGTCGTCGAGCTCGATGAGTGCCTCGTGAGAGAGCGCACGGCCGTCGTCGCGCGAGACGATGTCGAGGTCGATCCGCGCCAGTTCGTCCAGCAAGCGTTGCGCTGCAGCGGCGTGCGACGCGGTGCGGGCGAGCGCATCGCGGAAACCGGGAAAGTGCACGGCCAACGCAGGCGTGACGTGGTGGCGCAGCGCGTTGCGTGCATAGCGCGTGTCCGCGTTCGATTCGTCGTCGATCCAGCGCAGATGGCGTGCGCTCGCGTACTGTTCGAGTTGCGCGCGCAGCAGATGAAGCAAAGGCCGCACACGCACCGCCGCTGAACCCGAAGGCGAAGACTCCCGCGCCATGGCCGCCAGACCTGCGAGGCCGGCGCCGCGCAGCAGTTGCAGCAGCACGGTTTCAGCCTGATCGTCCGCGTGCTGCGCGAGCCATAGCGAATGAACGTCATGCTCTGCGCAAAGCGCGTCTAGCGCGCGATAGCGGGCCTCGCGCGCGGCGGCCTCCACGCTGACACCTGCATCGCGCGACACCTCAACGTGCCGCGCCGCAAACTCGACGCCGCGTTCCAGCGCGAACGCATCACAATGCGCGAGCCACGCATCGGCGTTAGCACTCAAGCCGTGATGCACATGAAGCGCCACGCAACGCGACGCCCCCGCGACACGCACGGCTGCATCGAGCAGCACGCTCGAATCGACGCCGCCGCTGAACGCGACCGCAATCCGGGCATGAGAAGGCAAAGCGGAAAGCGCAACGCTGATCGCCTCGAGAACGAGGCGATCAGCGGGCGATTCGGTGGGAGAAGTCACGTCGTTCAGCGCAGTATTAAAGCGTCATGCGCCGATGGACGAAGAGAGAACGCGCGGGCTCAGGCGCCCGGCGTCGTTTCCTTGAACTTGCCGTATGACATCAGGCGTTCGAAACGGCGTTGACGCAGGTCGTTGATGCTCATGCCCTGGAACTGGCGCAGCGAATCGGCAAGCGCGCGGCGCAGCATGGCAGCCATGCCCTTCGGATCGCGATGCGCGCCGCCGAGCGGCTCGTTGACGATCTTGTCGATCAGGCCCAGCGCTTTCAGACGATGCGCGGTGAGGCCGAGCGCTTCCGCTGCTTCCGGCGCTTTCGCCGCGCTCTTCCACAGAATCGACGCGCAACCTTCCGGCGAGATCACCGAATAGGTCGAGAATTGCAGCATCAGCACGCTGTCGCCGACCGCGATAGCAAGTGCGCCGCCCGAACCGCCTTCGCCGATGATCGTTGCGATCAGCGGCGTTTTCAGTTCTGCCATCACATACAGGTTGCGGCCGATGGCTTCCGACTGCCCGCGCTCCTCGGCACCGATGCCAGGATAAGCGCCCGGCGTATCGATGAACGTGAAGATCGGCAGGCTGAATTTTTCGGCGAGACGCATCAGACGCTCGGCCTTGCGATAGCCTTCAGGACGCGGCATGCCGAAGTTGCGCAGCGCGCGCTCTTTCGTGTCGCGACCCTTCTGATGACCGATCACCATGCAGGCCTGGCCGTTGAAACGCGCGAGGCCGCCGACGATCGACAGGTCGTCCGCATAGTGGCGGTCGCCGTGCAGTTCGTGGAAATCGGTGAAGAGCTCGTTCACATAGTCGAATGTGTACGGGCGCTGCGGATGTCGGGCGATTTGCGAAACCTGCCACGGCGTGAGGTTCGCGTACAGATCTTTGGTGAGCTGCTGACTCTTCTTGGACAGCCGCTCGATCTCTTCCGAAATATCGACGGCCGAATCGTCCTGCACGAAGCGCAATTCTTCGATCTTTGCTTCGAGTTCAGCGATCGGCTGTTCGAAATCCAGAAAGGTGGTCTTCATTGGTTTTAATCCTTGGACTTACCGGCAGCGCGTATTCTAACCGCGCTCGCCGATGTCTAAACCACTTCGCAACTATCAAAACCCAACAATTGATAGCTGCAAAGCGGCATCGCTTCTATTGTTTCAGTAGTCAACCGGCAATGGGTCAAGACTACGCCACATGTACCAGGTGGCGACGGTGCGCCACGGCTCCCAGTTCGCTGCGACCTCGCGCGCTTCACTGCGCGTGACGGGCTCGCCGCTAAAATAATTGACGCTGATCGCGCGAATCAGACCGAGGTCGTCGAGCGGCAGAACGTCCGGACGCGACAGGTTGAAGATCAGGAACATCTCCGCGGTCCAGCGGCCGATGCCGCGAATCTGCGTGAGTTCGGCGATCACCGCCTCGTCTTCCATCGACCTCCATTTGCCGACGTGCAACGCACCGGAAACGAAGTGCTGCGCGAGATCGAGCACGTACTCCGCCTTGCGTCTCGACAAGCCGCAGGCGGTCAGCTTTTCCTGCCCCAGCTTGATGAACTGCTGCGGCACGAGCTTCGGACATGCGGCCGCGACTTTCGCCCACACCGCCTGTGCGGACGCCACCGAAATCTGCTGACCGACGACCGAGCGCGCGAGCGTGACGAACGGGTCACCCCGACTCAGAAGATGCACCGGCCCGAACTTCGGAATCAGCTTCTTCAAAATGCGATCGCGCTTGACGAGATCGGCGCACGCCTTGTCCCAGTAGTCGGGACGCGTCACTTCGGGCGCGAGGCCGCCGATCTGCACCGGCACCGCGACTTCACTTGCGCTCGCCGCTTCGCCGCCCGCCGCGGACGACGCACGCGTCTTGCGCACGATCTCGCCTCCCTCACCCTCTTGCGCCTTCGCGACGCGCGCGATTTCCTGCACGTCGCCTGCAAGTTCTGCGGGCAACGCGCCGTTGCTGCTGCCGCTATTCGAGCGCGACGTTCTGCCGGACGATGCTTTACCGCGTTTCGCAACCGGCGCGTGCGCAGACGTGCCGTTGAGCGCACGCTTGACCGCGGTCTTTTTCGACGCACCGGCCGCGGTTTTCGCCGCCGCCCCCGCGCCTTTCGACGATGCCGCTTTCACCGCGCCGCTTGCCGTGCGAGCCGACGTTCGAGTCGACTTCGGTGCGGCTGCTGCGTTTGTTTGAGACGTGGCTCGTTTAGCCGGCGTCTTCGTGGCCGTTGCCATCCTGCCTCCTGCCTGGCGAGTCGTTCAGAGGGAAGTACGAGGTGCGCTCACACGCGCCGCCACTCGGTCAACCCGCCGGGTTTGTCTTCAAGTGCAACGCCGGCCTCGAGCAATTCGGCCCGGATCCGGTCTGCTGCCGCATAGTCTTTCGCCTGCTTGGCGGCCACGCGCTCGGCGATCTTCGCTTCGATCGCGGCGGGTTCCAGCGCGCCCTGTACCGCGGCGCCCGCTGCCTGCTGCAGGTACGCACGCGGCTCGCGCCCGAGCAACCCGAGCACCGCGCCGAGCGAGCGCAATTGACGGGCCAGCGCGGGGTCGCGCGTGCGATTTACTTCAGTTGCCAACTCGAACAACACCGACACTGCAACCGGCGTGTTGAAGTCGTCGTTCATTGCTGCCTGGAAACGTTGGGCATGCATTTCGTTCCAGTCGAGCGCGGCGCCGTCCGGCGTGACGTCCTTGAGCGCGGTGTACAAACGGCTGAGGGCGTTGCGGGCGTCGTCGATATGCACGTCGCTGTAATTCAACGGCGAGCGGTAATGCGCGCGTGCGATGAAAAAACGCACGACCTCGGCATCGTACTGCGCCAATACTTCGCGAATCGTAAAGAAATTATTCAACGACTTCGACATCTTCTCATTGTCGATCTGCACGTAGCCGTTGTGCATCCAGTAATTCACGAAGGTCTGACCGGTAGCCGCTTCGCTTTGCGCGATTTCGTTTTCGTGGTGCGGAAACTGCAAGTCCTGCCCGCCGCCATGAATGTCGAAGCGCTCGCCAAGCAACGTGCAGCCCATAGCCGAGCATTCGATATGCCAACCGGGTCGGCCACGGCCATACTTCGAATCCCAGCCGGTGTCGGCGGGTTCGCCGGCCTTCGACTGCTTCCACAACACGAAGTCGAGCGGGTCTTCTTTCGCGTCGTTTGCGGCAACGCGCTCGCCCGCGCGCAAATCTTCCAGCGACTTGCCGGAAAGCTTGCCGTAGCCCGCAAACTTGCGCACCGCGTAATTCACGTCGCCGTCGCTCGCCTGATACGCGTAGCCGTTCGCTTCGAGCTTCTCGATCATGCCGAGCATCTGAGGAATGAAGTCGGTGGCGCGAGGCTCGATGTCGGGCCGCTCGATGCCGAGCGCGTCCGCGTCTTCATGCAATGCATGGATGAAGCGGTCGGTCAGCGACTTGATCGTCTCGCCGTTTTCGACGGCGCGGCGAATGATCTTGTCGTCGATGTCCGTGATATTTTGCACGTACGTTACGTCGTAGCCGAGCGTGCGCAACCACCGCTGCACGATGTCGAATACGACCATCACGCGCGCATGACCGATGTGACAATAGTCGTACACGGTCATCCCGCAGACGTACATCCGCACGACGCCTGCTTGCAGGGGCACGAAAGTTTGCTTGTCACGCGCGAGCGTGTTGTAGATGCGCAGTGATTCCATAGAGAACGGTGCGTGGGCCGAAAGAAATCCGCAATGTGTTTCGTGCGTGCCGTCCCGCAAACACAAGACGGCCGGGACGAACTGTTGCCTGACTATTACCTGACTCCAAGCCGGGCTGTTGCTTGACTGCTGCTTGACTATTACCCGACTGAGTCTGGCTATGTCCGGCTGTCGCCCGACTGTTAAAACACGCACAGCAGCAAACCGGTGCACCTGGTGCGGCGGTCAGACTGCTATCAAGGCGGAGACGACCACGAGTGGCGAAAAGACAGCCGGCGGTTCGACGGAACGCGCAGACCTTTTGTTAGAATGGCTCGGAGTATAACATCCAGACCCGAGCCTATGAAACCTTCCAGCGGCCGCGCGCGCAGCGCTGCGACCCTTGCCGCGACGGCCTTCGAGAGCCCCGTGGGCAGCGCCCGCCGCGGCATTGCGCGTGACGTTGCACGCAGCCTTGCACGCGCCGTCACGCTGCGCTTTACCGTGGCTGTCGCCCTCGGCATCGTGCCGGGCGCCGCTGCCTTCGCGCAGAAAACGCCGACCGTGTCGCAAGGTCCCGCAGTGCGCGACAACACGCCGGAAATCGACGCATCCATCGCACAGAAAGACTGGCAAGCCTCGCTGACGCAGCTCGACGCGCGCATCGCCACGAACCCGCGCGACGCGCAGGCCAAGTTCAAGCGCGCCACGGTGCTCGCGCATCTGAATCGCGACGAAGAAGCGATCACCGCCTTCACCGAGCTCACGCAGTTGTATCCCGAGTTGCCCGAGCCGTATAACAATCTCGCCGCGCTGTACGCGAAGCACGGCCGTTATGTGGAAGCACGCGCGGCGCTCGAAACTGCGACCAAGGTGAACCCCGGCTACGGCCTCGCTTATGAGAACCTGGGCGACCTCTACCTGCGCATGGCCAACGAAGCGTACCGGCGCGCGCAGAGCCTCGGCAAGGCAAGCGCCACGACCACGCAGCGCCTCGCCGACATCCAGAAGATCGTGTCGCCGCCCAAAACGGGCAAGTCGACTAAACGAGCCGCTGCAGTGCAAGAGAACTACACGGAACGGGCCACCGCGAACATGACGCAAACGCCGAGCTTCCAGTACGGCGGCGCAAACGGCTCGCTCGCCATGCCGCCTTACATGGCGCCCTCGCAATAAAGCCGCCACCTTCGCGGCCATACGTTTTTTCCAACCCTGAGGATCTTCATGAAATGGTTGATGTTGGCGCTCGGCAGCGCCGCCCTGATCGCAAACGCACCGGCGTCTGCGCAGTCCGGTTCGCAAGCCGCGCATCCGTCCGTCCTCCTCAAGACGTCGGAAGGCGATATTCGCGTCGAGTTGTATCCTGAGAAAGCGCCCAAGACAGTCGCCAACTTTCTCGACTATGTGAAGTCCGGTCAGTACAGCGGTACGATCTTTCATCGTGTCATTCGCGGCTTCATGATTCAGGGCGGCGGTTATACGCAAAGTTTCGCTGAAAAGCCCACGCGCGCGCCGATTCCGCTTGAAAGCCGCAACGGTCTGAAGAACATGGCAGGCACGCTGGCCATGGCGCGCACCAGCGATCCGAATTCGGCCACTGCGCAGTTCTTCATCAACACGGTGGACAACGCCGGCCTCGACTACCCGAATCCGGATGGCAACGGCTACGCAGTGTTCGGCAAGGTCACGAGCGGCATGGAGGTCGTGAAGAAGATCGAAGGCACGCCGACCACCACGCGCGGCCCAATGGGCGACGTACCCCAGAAGCCGGTGGTAATCGAATCGGCTAGCGTCGTCAGCAGCAAATAGCAGTACAACGACAGTACAACAGCACTAACGGAACACGGTACGCTCACGCAAGCGTCAGATCACGCCCCGGCGCGGCCCGCAGTCGAATGCATGAAGCGCACGCAAAACGCACGCAAGCGCATGAATGCACACGGCGGCTCACCGCGCCTCTTTCACCCACCCTGTTCATCAAAGGATTCCATCATGGTTGAACTGCATACGAACCACGGCGTCATCAAGCTCGAACTGGACGCCGAGAAAGCGCCGAAGTCGGTTGAGAACTTCCTCAACTACGTGAAGGCCGGCCACTATGACAACACGGTGTTCCACCGCGTGATCGACGGCTTCATGATTCAGGGCGGCGGCTTCGAACCCGGCATGAAGCAGAAGCCGACGGCCGAGCCGATCAACAACGAGGCGAACAACGGCCTGAAGAACGTGAACGGCTCCGTCGCGATGGCTCGCACCAACGACCCGCATTCGGCAACCGCGCAATTCTTCATCAACGTGAACGACAACGACTTCCTGAACCACTCGTCGCCCACACCGCAAGGCTGGGGCTATGCCGTGTTCGGCAAGGTGGTCGAAGGCATGGACATCGTCGAGAAGATCAAGAAGGTCAAGACGGGTTCGAAGGGTTTTCATCAGGACGTGCCGGTTGACGACGTCGTGATCGAAAAGGCCGTGATCGTCGACTGATTGCCGGTCGCAGGCGCGCTCACACTATAAAGACCAGACTCAGGCACCTTCAATGCTGCAAGAAACGCCGCTGCGAAGCGTCGCCGCGGGCGTGCCTGGCGAGGGCAAACGCCCGCACGCCGCACGCCCGTTTTTGTTTCTCTCCGACATTCATTTGAGCGAGGCGATTCCGCGCACGGTCGCCGCGTTCGAACACTTCATTCGGGTCACAGCCGACCAGGCGGATTCCGTTTTCATTCTCGGCGATCTGTTCGAATACTGGATAGGCGACGACATGCTCGTCGAGCCGTTCGTCGCGCGCATGGCCGCTCTTTTGCACACGCTGACCGAGCGCGGTATTGCGCTTTACATCATGCATGGCAATCGCGATTTTCTGCTCGGCAAGCGCTTCATGCGAGCGGCCGGCGCAATCTGGCTACCCGATCCTTTCGTAATCACCGCATTCGGCACGCGCATCGCGCTCGCGCACGGCGATCGCCTGTGCACCGCTGATCGCGGTTATCAGATCTTCCGTGGCTTCGCGCGCAATCGTCTCGCGCAGATGCTGTTTCTCGCGTCGCCGTTTTCGTGGCGTCAGGCACTCGCGGAAAACATGCGGTCGAAGAGCGAGCATGGCCGCTCGCGGCCTGTCTCGCTGAAATACGACGTAACGCCGAAAGGCGTCGCGTCGTTATTCAAATGGTCGAAAGCGGCAACGATGATTCACGGGCACACGCACCGCCCCGCTCGTCATCGCGAGCCCGGCGGAATACGCTGGGTACTGCCGGACTGGGATCTGGATCATGGCGAACGGCGCGGCGGCTATCTGCGTATCGACGCCGAGGGAATTCGCGCGCTGCCGCTCGATTGAGCTCGATGCAAAGTAAGGCCGCCGCGCATTGCGCACAGCGGCGTCACTACTGATCCGTCACCGATCGGATCAACGCCCCACCACTGCTCCATCCAGCTTGCCCGCAATGGCCGCGGACAGGCGTCGCAAATCCAGCAGTGCTGCGTCGGCGCCTTGCAGTCCTTCGAGACTGGTGCCGAGATGCTCGAGCGCCATGACGATTTCGTCGATGCGTTTCGCTTGCGTGGCCGCATGATCGATGAGCCCATGAATGGCAAGCGACACGGGATCGTCGGCATTCGGCGTGATCCCGTATGCGCAGAAGCCGCTACGCTCGACAGCGAGCTTGCCGCTCTCACGCATTGTGTCGTTCGCGGAAGCGGGTGCGTTCGTTGCAGGGTCGAGAGCAGCACTCGCGACGCCGTCGATAGGCGCATTGACAGCCGCATTCACAGCCGCACTATCAACCCCGTTGCCCCCCACACTGGCGGCCGCTTTTGCGACGACCGAAGCAGCAGCGGCCGCGGCAGCAGTTGAAGCCGCCGCCGGCACGATGACTCTCGCCGGATTGCCCACAGCAGTGCCGCCAGCCGGCACGGGCTTGGTCACCACTGCATTCGATCCGATCTTCGCGTCCGCGCCGATCGTAAAACCTCCGAGAACCTTCGCGCCCGCACCTACGATCACGCCGCGCTCAAGCGTGGGATGCCGTTTTGCGCCGCGCGTGAGCGATGTGCCGCCGAGCGTCACGCCTTGATAGATCGTGCAATCGTCGCCGATCTGTGCGGTCTCGCCGATCACCACGCCCATGCCGTGATCGATGAACACACGACGCCCGACCGTCGCCCCCGGATGAATTTCGATGCCGGTCATGAAGCGCGCCATCTGCGAGACGAAACGCGCGAGCCAGCGGCGCCGCGCCTGCCAGCATGCGTGCGCGAGCCTGTGAAGCACCAGCGCGTGCAAGCCCGGATAACACGTGAGCACCTCCCAGGCACTGCGGGCAGCGGGATCGCGCTCGCGGATCGTGGCAATGTCTTCGCGAAGTCTCGTGAACATGGCAGGGACTGTGTTGTGTGGGATAGAGACCGCATGCGCTAACCGCATTGCGCATGCAGGAGCGCCGCATAGCAGCGCGGCAGCTTTGCTTAGAACGTCTGGAGGATTGTAGGACGGTTCCCGAAAACCTGCCGGAAGTCCATGTAGCGCAAAAGGTCGTCGTGTTAGTCGAGCGCCGCCAACCTGCCGCTCGTACAGCTGGCGCGCCGCGCTACTGCGAGCCACCGTCCTTGTGGCCCGTCTTCAGGAGGATGTGTTTGGCGATGCCTCGCACGATATTGACTTCCTCCCGCTCGAGGCCCGAGCGCGCAAAGAGCCGCCGCAAGCGCGACATCAGTTTCTTCGGATTCGCGGGATCGAGGAACTCAATTGCGACGAGCGCGCTTTCGAGGTGCGCAAACATGCTTTCAATTTCATTGCTCGCAGCACGCGCGCCTGCCGGCTCTGCAGATGCGGCCGACGTTTGCGGCGCACGCATGGCAGGCGCGGTTGTGTCGGCGCCGCTCGTCAGATAGATCATGCGCAACTCGTACGCCAACACCTGCACCGCTTGTGCAAGGTTGAGCGAACTGTAGGCGGGATTGGCGGGAATGTGGGCAAGCGCGCTGCATCGCTCGACGTCTTCATTCGATAAGCCGGTGCGCTCGTTGCCGAACACGAGCGCGATCTCGCCGTGCAACGCCTCGTCGCGCGCGAGACTTGCGGCTGCGCGGGGCGTCCATTGTGGAGGACCGTATTCGCGTTGCCGCGCGGTCAGCGCGATCGACCAATGCACCCCGGAGAGTGCATCGGCAAGCGTCGGCACGACATGGGCCGTGGCGAGCACGTCGTCGGCGCCGCTTGCCATTGCGATGGCTTCGGGATCGCTCTGCACATTCGGCACACGTGGCGAGACCAGCACGAGCCGCGAAAAACCCATGGTTTTGAGCGCCCGAGCGGCGGCGCCGACGTTGCCCGGATGGCTCGGTTCGACGAGCACGAAGCGCGTGGAGGTGAAGCCGCCGCGCAAGTCGGCCACGGCGGGATCGGAGGAATGGTGGGTGTGGTCCACGGTGAAATTCTGCTAGCGAAAGAACGCGTATGGTAGCGCCAACGAAGGGATACACCGAAATACCTGCGATGTTGCACGCGATGGCACGCGATGGCACGCACCGCGTTGCCCGTCATATGGCACGTCGCATCGCTTGTCACGTCCCACACCGCTCCCCATTGGAATGCGCACGACGGCCCTGCCCGCCTCGAACGCTGCCGCGACCTGCGGACTGAGGTAAAATATCGCGATTCGCGTCCGGCACAGTCAGTGCATGCAATGAGCAAAACCGGGCGCTTCGTTCTTATTCAATTCGTCTCCGTTGGCGGAATGCGTACCGGTCACGTGCCGGGCGAGCATTCCGTGCTGTTTCTGCGCCTCATCGAGGGCGCCAATTAGTGTGCGCGTAGCGCCATTCACCGGCAAGCAGCCGTGCTGCCCCGGCACAAGGATCAATCCATGCATCCCATGCTCAATATCGCTGTCAAGGCCGCGCGCCGCGCAGCTCAGATCATCAACCGCGCGTCGCTCGACCTCGATCTGATTCAGGTCAGCAAGAAACAGCACAACGATTTCGTCACGGAGATCGACAAAGCGTCTGAAGCTGCGATCATCGACACGCTGAAGACCGCCTATCCCGATCACGCGATCCTCGCCGAAGAATCCGGCAAGTCGGACAACGAGTCCGAGTACCAGTGGATCATCGATCCGCTCGACGGCACCACCAACTTCATTCACGGCTTCCCGTACTACTGCGTGTCGATCGCGCTGGCTCACAAAGGCATCGTGACGCAGGCCGTGGTCTACGATCCGACCCGCAACGACCTCTTCACAGCTTCGCGTGGCCGCGGCGCGTTCCTGAACGACCGCCGCATTCGCGTCGCCAAGCGTGACCGGCTGGCCGACGGCCTGATCGGCACCGGCTTTCCGTTCCGCGAAACCGACGGCCTCGAAGCGTATGGCCGCCAGTTCGCGGAAATGACGCAAGCGTGCGCGGGCCTGCGCCGTCCGGGCGCCGCCGCGCTCGATCTCGCGAACGTCGCCGCGGGCCGCATGGACGGCTTCTTCGAGCAAGGCCTGAACCCGTGGGACGTCGCTGCGGGCAGCCTGCTGATTACGGAAGCCGGCGGTCTGGTGGGCAATTACACCGGCGACTCCGAATTCCTGCACGTTGGCGAAATTGTCGCCGGCAATCCGAAGATCTACGCGCAGATGGTGCCGATCCTGTCGCGCTACAGCCGCACGCGTCAGCAAGCGGCTTAACAGCGCGTAGCGAGGCTCGGTCGTAGTCAGTTTCCCGACATACAGAGAACTGCAACCGGCTCGCCCGGTCCTTTCAATCTGCGTCAATGCAGGGAGAGAATCGGGCGAGTCAGGAATCGCAGCGAGCAGAATCACGACAAGCGGCTTCGGCCGCTTTTTCGTTGGCGCGCCTGCATCGTGCGAGCGTTCGTGCTACAAAGCGGGAAGCCGCGCCGGCGCACCTCTCTCGCCGGCTGCATTTCGCGTTCCACGCTGCGCCCGCATGCGCGCCTCGTTTGCGCCTTTCTCTGCGCCTAAGGCTAGCGCGCAGCTTCCCATCCGCTTCATGAAAAAAGGCTTCTACACAATTATCGCGGCGCAGTTCATTTCGTCGCTGGCGGACAATGCCCTGCTGATCGCCGCCATCGCATTGTTGTCGGTGATCCGTTCTGCCGCGTGGGTCACGCCGTTGCTGCAGATTTTTTTCACCGTCTCGTACGTGCTGCTCGCGCCCTTCGTCGGCGCGTTTGCGGACTCCATGCAAAAGCGCCACGTGATGTTCATCTCGAACGCGCTGAAGGCGAGCGGCTGTCTGATGATGATCGTAGGCGTGCATCCAATGATCGCCTATGGCGTGGTCGGCTTCGGCGCGGCCGCCTATTCGCCTGCGAAGTACGGCATTCTCACCGAGCTGCTGCCGGCCGAGAAACTCGTCAAGGCAAACGCATGGCTCGAATCGGCGACCGTGCTGTCGACGATCGTCGGCACGATGGTGGGCGGTGCGCTCATCAGCACATTTGCCGATAAATTCGTTGCACACGCTCAT
Organism: Paraburkholderia sp. 22098; assembly: GCF_052045935.1. NCBI lineage: Bacteria > Pseudomonadati > Pseudomonadota > Betaproteobacteria > Burkholderiales > Burkholderiaceae > Paraburkholderia > Paraburkholderia sp. 22098. The sequence continues at coordinate 69,186 of NZ_JBQEPV010000004.1, forward strand.
CTGCCGCTGATCCGCTCATCGGCCGATCTTGCGATGTTCGCCGTGATGCTCACCTACGCGATCGCCGCGGGCATCAACGTGTTCATTCCCGACACCGGCGCACGTTATCCGAACCGCCTGTCAGAACCGACGAAGCTCGTCGGCGACTTCTATCATTGCTTCAACGTGCTGTGGGCCGACAAACTCGCACAGATCGCGTTATGGGTGACGACGCTCATGTGGGGCGGAGCCGTGACGCTGCAATTGCTCGTGCTGAAATGGGCCAATGTGAACCTCGGCTTGTCGCTCTCGAAAGCGGCCGTCATGCAGGGCGTCACCGGTCTGGGCATTGCCGTCGGCGCGGCAGCGGCGGCCGCGCTGATCCCGCTGCGCCGTTCGCTCAAGGTGCTGCCGGTCGGCATCGTCACCGGCGCGGTGGCGATTGCAATGGCGTTCTACAACAAGAACCTGTTCCCCGCCGACGCCGGCGTCCACATCGGATCATATGTCGCACCGGCCTATATCCTTCTCGCCTATCCGCTGATGATCCTGCTCGGCGCGCTGTCCGGCTTTTTCATCGTGCCGATGAACGCGATTCTTCAGCATCGCGGCGCGACGCTGCTGTCTGCCGGCCATTCGATCGCGGTGCAGAACTTCAATCAGAACCTGGCCGTGCTGCTGATGCTCGGCGCGTACGCGCTGCTGCTCACCGCGAAGATGCCCGCGCAATGGATCATCGTCGTGTTCGGCGCGTTCATCACGTTCATGATGTGGCTCGCGAAGCGGCGCAGCGCGGCGAACGAGCGCACCGCCGATATGCGCGCGCTGCTCGAAGAGTGACGTCTGCACGAGCGGGAAGTTATTTGTGCATGTCGCGGGGGGTGTGCGCGAGTTTGCTGCGCCAGGGTGTGCTGGTGTGAGCCTGCGGTTGCCCGAAATATGCTTGCCTGTGCTTGCGCGCCGAGCAATCCGCTTGACAGCGTGGGTTGGCCATCCGGCCAGGGTCCGCTCGTCGCGTCGCCGGGTTAAACTCACGCCCTGAACAGCTAACGCAAAAAGATACCGAGGATGGGCACTCAAACCGCAGCGGCCAGCGACGTCGCACAACACACGCCAATGATGCAGCAGTATCTGCGCATCAAGGCGGAGCATCCGGGCACGCTGGTGTTCTACCGGATGGGCGACTTCTACGAACTCTTTTTCGAAGACGCGGAAAAAGCCGCACGTCTGCTCGATCTCACGCTTACGCAGCGCGGCGCGTCGGCAGGCAATCCGATCAAGATGGCGGGCGTGCCGCATCACGCGGTCGAACAGTATCTGGCGAAGCTGGTAAAGCTCGGCGAATCCGTCGCTATTTGTGAGCAGATCGGCGACCCGGCCACGTCTAAAGGTCCAGTCGAACGCAAGGTAGTGCGCGTCGTCACGCCGGGCACGCTAACGGACGCCGCGCTGCTGTCGGACAAAAGCGACGTCTTTCTGCTCGCCATGTGCGTCGCGCACAACCGTCGCGGCGTCGCGACGGGCGTCGGCCTCGCGTGGCTGAATCTCGCGAGCGGCGCATTGCGGCTCGCGGAAGTCGCACCTGATCAGGTGGCAGCGGCGCTCGAACGGATCGGCCCTGCGGAAATTCTGGTTGCCGACACCGCTGCGGATTCCGCGAGCTGGACACCGCCCACCGGCGCGCGCGCACTGACTCGCGTGCCCGCATGGCATTTCGATGTCGCCTCAGGCACGCAACGTCTGTGCGACCAACTCGAAGTAGCGGGCCTCGACGGTTTTGGCGCCCATTCACTCACTTGCGCATGCGGCGCGGCCGGCGCGTTGCTGCTGTACGCGGCGGCCACGCAAGGTCAGCAACTGCGGCACGTGCGCAGCCTGAAGGTCGAATACGAGTCCGAATATATCGGCCTCGACCCCGCCACGCGGCGCAACCTGGAAATTACGCAGACGCTGCGCGGCACGGAGTCGCCCACGCTGTGCTCATTGCTCGACACATGCTGCACGACCATGGGCAGCCGCTTGCTGCGGCACTGGCTTCATCATCCGCCGCGCGACCCGCTCGTCGCGCAGTCGCGTCAGCAGGCTATCGGCGCGTTGCTAGAGGCGCCCGCAGGTGCGGACGTCGACTCGCTGCGCAGCGCACTGCGACATATCTCGGACATCGAGCGAATCACCGGCCGTCTTGCGCTGCTTTCCGCGCGGCCCCGCGATCTGTCGAGCTTGCGCGACACCTTCGCCGCGCTGCCCGAGCTTCGCGCAAAGGTGGCGGCTGTTTCATCGAATGCGGATTCGCTCGCTCGCATCGACGCGTCGCTCGAACCGCCGCAAGCTTGCGTCGAGTTGCTCACGCGCGCTATTGCACAGGAGCCGGCCGCCATGGTGCGAGACGGCGGTGTCATCGCGCGCGGATACGATGCGGAGCTCGACGAGCTCAGGGATATTTCGGAGAACTGCGGGCAGTTCCTGATCGATCTCGAAACGCGTGAACGCGCGCGCACTGGCATCGGCAATCTGCGCGTCGAATACAACAAAGTGCACGGCTTCTATATCGAGGTCACGCGCGGCCAGACCGACAAGGTGCCGGACGACTATCGCCGCCGTCAGACGCTAAAGAACGCCGAGCGCTACATCACGCCGGAACTGAAAACGTTTGAAGACAAGGCGCTGTCCGCGCAGGAACGGGCACTCGCCCGCGAGCGTTCGCTTTACGACGCGCTGTTGCAGACGCTGCTGCCGTTCATTCCGGATTGCCAGCGCGTCGCGTCGGCACTCGCGGAGCTCGATTTGCTGACTGCCTTTGCCGAACGTGCCCGCGCACTCGACTGGGTTGCGCCGAGCTTCTCGCCGAACGCAGGCATCGACATCGAACAGGGGCGTCACCCGGTTGTCGAAGCGCAGGTCGAGCAATTCATCGCGAACGACTGCACGCTTACGCCCGAGCGCAAGCTGCTGCTGATCACCGGCCCCAACATGGGCGGTAAATCGACCTTCATGCGTCAGACGGCGCTGATCGCGTTGCTCGCGTATGTGGGCAGCTACGTGCCCGCGCGGCGCGCGGCGTTCGGCCCAATCGATCGCATTTTCACGCGCATCGGCGCAGCGGACGATCTCGCCGGCGGACGTTCGACGTTCATGGTGGAAATGACCGAAGCCGCCGCGATCCTGAACGACGCGACGCCGCAAAGCCTCGTGTTGATGGATGAGATCGGCCGCGGCACGTCTACCTTCGACGGTCTCGCGCTCGCATGGGCCATCGCGCGGCATTTGCTGTCGCACAACGGCTGCCATACGCTTTTCGCGACACATTATTTCGAGCTGACACAGTTGCCCGCCGAATTTCCGCAAGCGGCCAACGTGCACCTGTCGGCGGTCGAGCATGGACACGGCATCGTGTTCCTGCACGCCGTCAACGAAGGTCCGGCGAACCAGAGCTACGGCTTGCAGGTCGCGCAGCTCGCCGGCGTGCCGAACGCGGTGATTCGCGCGGCGCGCAAACATCTCGCGCACCTGGAACAGCAGTCGGCGGCCCAGCCCACTCCGCAACTCGATCTGTTCGCCGCGCCGTTGCCAATGTTGCTCGAAGATGCGGACGACGAACGTGCTGGCAGCGAAGCGCCTTCGCAATCGCCTGCAATGACAGCGCTCGTCGAGCGTCTGCGCGGCATCGACCCGAACGATCTGCGGCCACGAGAAGCGCTCGATCTGCTGTATGAACTGCACGAGCTGGCCGCAGCGCCGGATGCCGATCACTGACGCACGCGGCTGTCTTGCGCAACGTCCGCGCCGACTCGGCGCGGAATTGGCCACGGCCTTCACGCGAGCGTGCGACCGGCGGTTCGCCGCCGTTTTCGCGTCTGTCTTTGCTGTCTTGTTGCCCGCATCGGGGGCGTATGCGGCAGCGCCCAGCTACAGTTTCGCGGTCATCGCGAACACCATGCAAAGTCCCGCCGACGAAGCGCCGACCCAGCGGCTGATCGATGCAATCGGTCGGGAGCGCGGCCTGTCGTTCATCGTGTATGACGGCAATCTGAAGGGCCCGAAAGAAGCCTGCCGCGATGCGCTGTATGAACGGCGGCATGCAGTGCTGGAAACTTCGCGGCCCGCGCTATTTTTCATTCCGGGTCAGCACGACTGGATCGATTGCGCGAGTGCGCAGGCAGGCGGTTTTGATCCGGTCGAACGGCTTGACCAGCTTCGCCAGACGCTATTTAGCGACGCGAATTCGATGGGTCAGAACCCGATTGCATTGACACGCGAGAGCGAGGTATCGCGCTTTCGTCCGTATCGGGAAAACGTGCGCTGGCAAGCAGGAGACACCGTGTTCGTCGGGCTCAATGCGCCGAGTCCGAACAATCACTATCTGACCGCCGGCGGTCGCAACGGCGAGTTCGAGGACCGGGTAATCGCCAATGCGTTCTGGCTCGAACATGCCGGCGAATTTGCGAAGCGACGCGACGCGCGCGCGATAGTCGTGTTCATTCAGGGCGATCCCGATCCCGAGCGCTATGAACGGCCCGAGCGTTTCGCCTGGCTGCGCTTCGGGCACAATCCGCGCCGCGACGGATTTCTGGAGTTCAAGCGCAGCCTCGTGAAGCTCGCTCAGATCTTTCCCGGCCCGGTGCTCGTCATTCACACCGACGACGAACGCGCAAGCGCGGGCTTCGTGATCGATCAGCCGCTACGCAACGACAAGGGGAACCTGGTGACGAACCTCACGCGTGTCGCGCTTGCGCCGCATGATCGCCTCAACCAGTGGATTCAGATAGAAGCGGTCTTGGGAAGAAAGCCGCCGTTTCGCGTGACCGTGCGCGATGTACCGCGGCAAATGCCGATGCCCACGGCGCAGCCTCCGTTGCTGCGGGAAGAGCCCGCCGCCTCGATGCCGGCCGTGCCGTCGCTTGGACCGGCCTCGGACTTGCCGCCGCTAATTCAAACGCCCGGCCAGCCGCAACCGGACTTTCAGCAACTCGACCAGTTGCCGCGCATTCCAGCCGATCAGGGCGGCGGCGGATACGGACCCGCTACGTCGGTTCCGCCTGCACAAACGGTGCCGTCCGCGCAGCCACGCATGCCGGGGGCTACGGGGGCGCCGGGTGCTTCAGGTACTCCCGGCACTCCCGGCGCGCCCGCAAGCTCAGTGCAGCGTGGGCCCTGACTTGCCGCCTTCGTCGTCTGCCTCGTCGTCTTCGTCGAGAACTTCGAGGCCGTCGGCGCCATGCGCGTGTTCATGCTGGATTTCGTCTTCGGTCGCCGGACGCACGTCTTTGACCGTCAACGCAAAACGCAGCGCCATGCCGGCTAGCGGATGGTTGCCGTCGAGCACGACTTTGTCTTCCGCGACGTCGGTCACGACGTAGACGAGCGAGTCGAGGTCTTCGTCGCCCTCTTCCGGCGTGCCTTCGAACTGCATGCCGACCTCGAGCGGTTCCGGAAAGCGATTACGCGGCTCGATCTTCACGAGGTCCGGATCGTACTCACCGAATGCATCTTGCGGCTCGAGCTGGATCTGGGTCTCGAAGCCAGCCTCGTGGCCGTCGAGCTCTTCCTCGATCTTGGGGAACGTGCCATCATAGCCGCCGTGCAGATAGACCATCGGCTCGTCGCTCTCTTCAATCAGATTGCCCTGCGCATCCGACAGCTTGTAGGCGACCGACACGACGGTGTTCTTTGCGATTTTCATTCGATTCTCCAGAATACAACTCACATTATACGATGCCCAAGCGGCCCACTGATCACCCGGCCGAAGCAGCTTCGGCACGCAATTCGTCATCGGCTAAAAAGCCGGCTACCGCGATTCTTCCGCCTTCACCCGACACACCCACGCCATTGCTCGGCAACCTATCGCCGTCGCAATTCATGCGCCGGTACTGGCAGAAAAAGCCTCTATTGATCCGCCAGGCAATCCCCGATGTCGAGTCGCCGCTCTCGCGCGACGAGTTCTTCGAACTGGCGGACCAGGACGACGTCGAAGCGCGCCTCATCACGCACTTTCGCAATAAGTGGCAGCTTGAACATGGACCCTTCGCGCCGGACGAACTGCCGTCGCTAAAGCAGCGCGCGTGGACTCTGCTCGTGCAGGGCGTCGATCTCTACGACGATCGCGCGCGGGCCCTGCTGGACCGCTTCCGCTTCGTCCCCGATGCGCGTCTGGACGATCTGATGATCTCTTATGCGACCGATGGCGGCGGCGTCGGCCCGCACTTCGATTCCTACGATGTGTTTCTTTTGCAAGTAAAAGGCAAGCGGCGCTGGCGCATCAGTTCGCAGAAAGATCTGACGCTGCAGGCAGGACTGCCGTTGAAAGTTTTACAGAACTTCGAAGCGGAACAGGAGTGGGTGCTCGAGCCGGGCGACATGCTGTATCTGCCGCCGCACATTGCGCACGACGGCGTCGCCGAAGGCGAGTGCATGACGTGCTCGATTGGCTTTCGCGCGCCGTCAGCCGGTGAGCTGACTGCTCAGTTTCTCTACCATCTGGCCGAGCGCGGCGAAGAAAACGGTCAGACGGGAGCGCTTTACCGCGACCCACAGCAACCTGCTGTGGACCGGCCGGCGGAACTGCCTGCCGCGCTGGTGGAACGCGTTGGCGCAATCCTTGCTGGCATCAAATGGAATGAGCAGGACATTGCGTCGTTCCTTGGCACGTACCTCAGCGAACCCAAGCCGAGTGTCGTCTTCGATCCGCCGCAAAGGCCGCTCAACGAAGCACGTTTCATTAGCCAGGCGTCGCGCTCAGGTGTGCGACTCGACCGCAAGACGAATATGTTGTACAACCGCCGTTTTTTCTTCGTAAATGGAGAGAAAATGTCGATCGACGGCGCGAAAAAATGGTTATTTGATCTCGCCGATCACCGGTGTCTGAGTGCGAAACGCTTTGTAACACTCTCACACGATTCGTCGGTGACAGCACGGCTACACGAGTGGTATTGTGCGGGCTGGATACGGATGGGCGAGCTTGCCTAGCCTCGCGTGTCTGTTATACACAGTACATTGAAATTTTGTATGAGAAAGACAACGTATTGACCCCGGATTTATGGATTGTCAGTACGAAAGTGCATATAATTTCCGCCCAAGCCGTAGGGAAGATTCCTGCTCGTCAAAAGAGCGTCTCCACCAGCGGCCCAGGTCGGTGTTGGAGCACATTACCGGTATTATTTTGCGCTGTTGCTTACCTTTAACCATAAAAGGACGTGATCATGAAGAAATCCCTCCTCGTAGCATCCCTGTTGGCAGCTGTGGCACTGGCTGCATGCAACAAGAGCAACGACCAAGCCGCTGCCCCGGCTAGCGACGCAGCTGCCGCTTCGGCACCGGCTGCTGCTGCAGCTTCGGATTCGGCTGCTGCTGCTTCGGGTGCGGCTGCTGCTGCGAGCGACGCTGCTGCTTCGGCTACGACCGCTGCTTCGGACGCAGGCGCTGCTGCTTCGGCTGCTGCTCCGGCTTCGGGCGCAAGCCAGTAAGCTGTCGCGTAGGGTTCGCCTTAGGGCGAAAACTGCATCGGGAAATCGTCTCGGTTTCCCGAGCAGTAAAACAAAACGCCACGGGCTCACGTCCGTGGCGTTTTGTCATTCAGGCGCCGATTTCGTTAAAGCATTAGCGCAATCGAAGCCGCTTATCGCAACGACATTCGGCTTTGAAGCGCAGCTATTGAAGCGCGGCTATTGAGCGGCCTGGCCGCTCTCCTCGAAAAACTCACGCACCACCTCGATTTCACGTGTGCGCTTGAACGGCGGCAAGCTCTGCCAGATTCGGCGTCCATAAGGTTTATCAACAAGACGCGTGTCGCAGATCATCAAGACGCCACGGTCAGTTTCCGCGCGGATCAGTCGGCCGGCGCCCTGCTTCAGCGTAATAACAGCTTGGGGCAGTTGATGAACCGCAAACGGGCTCAGACCTTTCTTCGTCAGCGCGTCGAGGCGCGCCGACAGAACCGGATCGTCAGGCGGCGCAAACGGCAGCTTGTCGATGACGACGAGCGACAACGCGTCGCCACGCACGTCGACACCTTCCCAGAAGCTCTGACTACCCACCAGAATCGCGTTGCCATAAGCACGGAAGCGGTCGAGCAATTCCGTGCGGCTTGCGTCGCCCTGCACGAGCAGCGGATAGTTCCAGCCGCGCGCTTCGATCACATCTCGCAGCTTGGCGGAGATTCGGTCCACGGCGCGCAGCGTCGTACACAACATGAACACGCCTCCACCCGACGCTTCGATCGCCGGCAAGGCTGCGTCGAACACAGCGTCGGTGAATGTGGGCGACGACGGTTGCGGCAAATTGCGCGGCACATACAGAAGCCCTTGCGACGGGTAGTCGAACGGGCTCGGCAACGTCATAGAACGTTTGGCGTTGAGTCCCATTTGCGCGGCGTAGTGCGTGAAATCGCCGCGCACCGACAACGTGGCCGACGTGAAGATCCACGCGCGCGGCACACCTGCGCGCTGCTTGGCGAAGATCGGCGCGACCGAGAGCGGCGTTTCGTGCAACTGCACGGTATGCGCGAACACTTCGATCCAACGCACCTTCTCGTTAGGATCGGCACGCTCGCTCTTGCCTTCTGCGGAGCCGTTCTGAGCCGCATCGACCGTCTGACGTTCGAGCTCGGTAGGCGGCGTCGTCCAGCCGGCGAGCACGCCCTGCAGCTCGCGTGCGCGGCGCAGACACGCGCCGATCGACTCCGCGCGTTCGGCTTGCGTTGCGAGCGCGGAAGTCAGCGCGTCAAGTTCGGTTTCGAGCGCTACGAGCGCATCAAACAACGGATGATCGTCCGGCAACTGACCGATCGACAAACGCACCGAGTCTTCCTTGAACGCGAGCCGCACGTCACGCGCGGCGCGTTCCACCGTGGAGCCGAGCTTGACCCAGTCGACCGCGTCACGTGCATGACCCAAACCTTCGGCGACGCAATCGCGTGCAAGTTCCAGAAACTGCGCGGTGGAAAGCGTCTCGCCGAAAAACAGCGTGGCGGTTTCGGGAAGCTGGTGCGCTTCGTCGAAGATGACCGTGTTGGCCGTAGGCAGCAGTTCCGCCATGCCGGTATCGCGCAACATGATGTCGGCGAAAAAGAGGTGGTGATTGACCACCACGATGTCGGCCTGCTGCGCTTCGCGGCGCGCCTGCATTACGAAGCAGTCCTTGTAATGCGGACACTCCTGGCCGAGACAGTTATCGCGCGTGGACGTGACCATCGACCACACCGCCGCGGTTTCCGGCACGCTCGCGAGTTCGGCCTTATCGCCCGTGCGCGTGATCTTTGCAAACCGGACGATGTCTTGCAGATACGACGTTTCCTGTCGCGACGGCAAGCGGCCGTTATCCGCTGTGCGCTGCAGATAGTAATGACACAGATAGTTCGCGCGGCCTTTGAGCATGGCGACCGACACCGGCACCGCAAGCGCGTCGCGCACGGTCGGAATATCGCGCTGAAAGAGCTGGTCCTGCAGGTGCTTGGTGCCCGTCGAAACGATCACCTTGCCGCCCCACAACATGGCCGGCACAAGATACGCATAGGTTTTGCCGGTACCCGTACCCGCCTCGACGATCAGCGTGTTCTCGCCGCCGTCCAGGGCCTGCGCTTCGTCGGCTTCTACCGTGTCGGCTGCGGTCTCGGCGGCGCCCGTTTGCAGGCGCCGCGCCGGACGCTTTTGCGCCTCGAACATCGCGGGCTCGGGCATCGCGCGGCCCGATGCCTCCATCGCGGCCGCGACGGCGCGCGACATTTCGATCTGCGACGCGCGCGAGCGATAGCCGTCGATTTGCCTGGCCAATAAACCGTTATCGGCGAAGATCTCGTTGAGCTCCGCGGCGCGGCGTGGATTGAGCGATGCGCTCAGCGCGGACGCGGCCGGACGCGGCGCGGGTGTGCCGGTTTGTGATGCCTCGTCGGCGGCCGACGCGCGGCGGGAAGTTTCAAGCGGTGAATTCAAGGCAAGCGTTTCCTGCAAAATCCGGCTCGCGCGGCGCGCGCCCGGCGCCTGCCAGGCCGCGAACTCAGGCGCGTACGTCCGGTTCGAGCTGCAATTGCAGCAAGATGATAGTGTCCTTGACCTTGAGTTTGCGCTTTTTCAGGCGCTGCAACTCGAAGTCGTCGATGCCGGGCTCATCCGACATTCGGCCGATCAAACGGTCGAGCCCACTGTGCTCCGATTCCAGTTGCAGAATCCGGTCGCGAAGTGTGTCCGCGTTGATGACGTGATGTTGATCGCGCATGCTCGCCTCCGCTCGACTATTGCGTGGGCTGCATGTTCGCCATGTTCAGCCCGTTGCCTGAGGTTGCTGTCCGGCTTAAAACGCGCTACGACTACCTGCACCGATGCGTGCACTACTGCGATACTACAACCGCGCAGGCGCCCGCCACACGAGCGCTACGTCGCGCGCGGCTTACTGTTGCTGCTTCTGCTGCTCTTCGAGTTGCTTCTGCTGCTTCAACTGGTCCTGACGTTTCTGCTCCGCTTTTTCGGCTGCCTGCTTCTGACGCGCCTCGACGTCGGCTTTGTGCTGAGCCGCTTCGGCCTGCTTTTTCTCGAAGCTCTGCTGCTTCTCTACGCGTTCCTGAGCCTTCTGCGCGCCCTGCTGACGAGCTTCGTCGAGCTTGCGTTGGAAGTCGGCCTGCTTCTGATCGTAAGCCTGCTGATTGGCCGCGGCCTTCGACGGGCTGATGCCGCGCTTCGCCTGGTCGATCGCGTGCTGGCGTTGCTTTTCCTCATAGGCCTGCGCGTTCGCGGCGCGCTGCGGCGCCTCTGCATTGCGCTGTGCCTCGTTCAACTGATGTTGACGCTGTTTCTCTTCATAAGCCTGGGCGTTGCGCGCGTCTTCGGCGGCGCGCTGCGGCGCGCCAGCTTCCTCCTGCGCGCGCTTGAGCTCCGCCTGCTCGTCACGTTTGCGGGCGCGTTGCGCGCGCTCTTCGCCGTCCAACGCGAGCTGTTCCTTGCGGATCTGCGCCTGTACCGTGCGCATCTGATCGCGTGCCTTGTTCAAGCAGTGATTGACGAAGAACGTGCTGTAGCAATTATGCTCGGCGACGCCATAGCGGTAGTTGTTTTCGTCGCTGCGCTGGTTAAGCACCTTCTGTCGCGCGTCGAACTCGCTCTCTCCAGATGTGGCACTGTCACCGCTCGCTGTGCTATCAGCTCCGGCATTCACTGAGCCATCCGCTTCGCCACTGACGCCATTGCCTTGATCCGCCGACGCCGCGCCTCGGGTCACCGAGCCCGCGGGCTTTCCGGCAGGCGCACTAGCGCCGCTTTCAGGCGCCACCGATTGCGCCGAAGCAGGCGCCGATAACGCGAGCGCGGCAGCCATCACACACGCCGCACACGACACCGCGAACGCTCTGCCCGAAACCAGCGCGCTCGCTTCGACGCCGCGCGTCACCCGTCCACGCAACGTGAACGGCCAGCGCACTGCGGACAGCGGCGAATGTGGCGTACGGGAGACCGGGTTCGAGCCCAGGCGGTTGAAAGAAAAGGAGATTGGCAACGTCGTAGAGGGGCAACGGAACATGCCCGAAATTCTATCACCCCCGGCGGTTGAGCCCTTTGGCATTTGTGGCAAAATGCCCCGCTCTAGCAACCTGGTCGCAGCGCGCACGCACTGCGTGCCCGGCGCCGCAAGGCGCCGCCGGCGCACGGCCCTTGACCGAGTCCGCAGGAAACCCAAGAGCTTATGACGGAAACCGTAGCACTCAAGATCGTACAGCGCATCGCCGCCGAACTGTCCGTACAGCCGCGCCAGGTCGCGGCCGCGGTGCAACTCCTCGACGAAGGAGCGACTGTTCCGTTCATCGCCCGCTACCGTAAGGAAGTGACCGACAATCTCGACGACACGCAGTTGCGTAATCTCGAAGAACGCCTGCTGTATCTGCGCGAACTGGAAGACCGGCGCGCGGCGATCGTCGCGAGCATCGACGAACAGGGCAAGCTCACCGACGAGCTGCGCAACGCGATCGAAGGCGCCGACAGCAAGCAGGTGCTCGAAGACCTGTATCTGCCGTATAAGCCGAAGCGCCGCACTCGCGCGCAGATCGCCCGCGAAGCCGGCCTGCAGCCGCTCGCCGACGCGCTGCTCGGCAATCCGCTGCTCGACCCGCAAACGGAAGCCGCCGCGTACGTGGACGCGGAGAAAGGCGTCGCGGATGTGAAGGCCGCACTCGACGGCGCCCGCGACATCCTCTCCGAGCAATTTGGCGAAACCGCTGATCTGCTCGGCAAACTGCGCGATTACCTGTTCAATCAAGGCGTAGTGTCGTCGAAAGTGGTCGAAGGCAAGGAAACCGCTGAAGAAGAAAAATTTCGCGACTATTACGACTATGCGGAAACGATTCGCACGGTGCCGTCGCATCGTGCGCTCGCGCTTTTCCGCGGCCGCAATGCGGGCGTGCTGATGGTCAAGCTGGGTCTCGGCGAAGAACTCGACGCACAGGTGCCCCATCCGGGCGAAGCGCTGATCGCACGTCACTTCGGTATTGCCAATCAGAACCGGCCGGCCGACAAGTGGCTTTCCGACGTTTGCCGCTGGTGCTGGCGCGTGAAGGTTCAGCCGCACATTGAAAACGAACTGCTGACCAACCTGCGCGACGAAGCCGAGCACGAAGCGATTCGCGTGTTCGCGCGCAATCTCAAGGACCTGCTGCTGGCCGCACCCGCGGGACCGAAGGCCGTGATCGGCCTCGATCCGGGCATGCGCACCGGCGTGAAGGTCGCGGTGGTGGATCGAACCGGCAAGGTACTCGTCACCGACGTGATCTATCCGCACGAGCCGCGCCGCGACTGGGACGGCTCCATCGCGAAACTCGCGCGCATCTGCGCGCAGACGCAAGCCGAACTGATCAGCATCGGCAACGGCACGGCGTCGCGGGAAACGGACAAGCTCGCGAGCGAACTCATTGCACGCCATCCGGAGTTCAAGCTGCAGAAAATCGTCGTGTCCGAAGCCGGCGCGTCGGTGTACTCAGCTTCCGAACTGGCCGCGAAGGAATTCCCCGACATGGACGTATCGCTGCGCGGCGCGGTGTCGATCGCGCGGCGGCTGCAAGACCCGCTCGCCGAACTCGTGAAGATCGAGCCGAAGGCAATCGGCGTCGGGCAGTATCAGCACGACGTGAATCAGCGCGAGCTTGCGCGCTCGCTCGACGCGGTCGTCGAAGACTGCGTGAACGCCGTGGGCGTTGACGCGAACACGGCGTCGGTCGCCCTGCTCGCGCGCGTGTCCGGGCTGAACGCCACGCTGGCTCGCAACATCGTCGATTATCGCGATGCAAACGGTCCGTTCCCATCGCGCGACCATCTGCGCAAGGTGCCGCGTCTGGGTGACAAGACGTTCGAACAGGCTGCAGGTTTTCTGCGCATCAACAACGGCGAAAACCCGCTCGACCGCTCGTCGGTGCACCCGGAAGCGTACCCGGTCGTTGAACGGATCCTCGCGAAGATCAACAAGCACGTTGGTGAAGTGCTCGGCAATCGGGATGCGCTGCGCGGCTTGTCGCCAGGCGAATTCGTCGACGAACGTTTCGGCCTGCCGACCGTGCGCGACATTCTGCTCGAACTCGAAAAGCCGGGCCGCGATCCGCGCCCGGAGTTCAAGACGGCTACATTCCGTGAAGGCGTCGAAAAAGTCAGCGATCTGACGCCGGGTATGGTGCTCGAGGGCGTCGTCACGAACGTCGCGGCGTTCGGTGCGTTCGTCGACATCGGCGTGCATCAGGATGGGCTCGTACACGTGTCGGCAATGTCGACGAAGTTCATCAAGGACCCGCACGAGGTCGTCAAGGCCGGACAGATCGTCAAGGTCAAGGTGCTCGAAGTCGATGTGAAGCGTCAGCGTATCGCGCTCACCATGCGCCTCGACGACGAGTTCGGCGCGGCGGCGGCGCGCAGTGGCGGCGGTGCGCAGCAGGATCGCGGCAACTTTGGCCGCTCGGGTGGCAATGGACGCGGCGCGTCGCAACAGCGCTCACGCGAACCGGAAGCAGGCGGCGCAATGGCTGCGGCATTCGCGAAGTTGAAGCAAAAGTAAAAGTCTCTGCGTTCAGTGGACGAAGCGCTTGCGCACCACTGAACACGCGCCTTCTACCACACGTCAGCCAATAAAAAACCCACGCATTTGCGTGGGTTTTTTATTTCCGCAGAAGCATTCTGCGATGCAAACGGGCAAGGCACGCCCCGCGCCGTCATATCTCGATCTTCGTACCCAACTCCACTACGCGATTAGCCGGAATACTAAAGAAGTCCGTCGGCTTGGCGGCGTTCTGGTGCATCCATGCAAAAACACGCTCGCGCCACACCGACATGCCTGGCAATTGTGTCGGCACCACCGTTTCGCGCGCGAGGAAAAACGACGTATCCATCAACTCGAAGGTCATGTCGTGCGTACGGCCGATTTCGGTGAGCACTGCTTTCACGTCCGGGGTTTCGTTGAACCCGTATGCGGCCTTGACCAGATACAGACCACCGTCGATGTTCTTCACCGTCACCCGCTCGGCGTCGTTCACATACGGAATGTCGCGCGTGACGAAGGTCAGGAAGATCGTGCGCTCATGCAACACCTTGTTGTGCTTCAGATTGTGCAGCAGGCTGACCGGCACCAGCGAATCGCTGCCCGTCAGATAAATCGCCGTACCCGACACACGATGCGGCGGATGCGCGAGCAGACCCTGCAGGAACGGCATCAACGGAATACCGTCGGCGGCCGTGCGCTCCTTCACGATCATCCTGCCCTTGAACCATGTCATCAGCAGGAAGAACAGCAGCGCGCCGATGCCGAGCGGCAGCCAGCCACCCTCTTCCACCTTCAGCAAGTTCGCACCGAAAAAGCCTAAGTCGATCGTAATGAACACAGCGATGATCAGCCCGACGAGGAACTTGTTCCAGTTCCACACCTTCACCATCACGACACAAGCCAGAATGGTCGTGATGACCATGGTCGCGGTCACCGCGATGCCGTACGCGGCCGCGAGATTGTCCGAGCTTTTGAACGCGATCACGATGCACAGAATGATGAACAGCAGCATCCAGTTCACCACCGGCACATAGATCTGGCCGATTGCGAGTTCGGATGTGTGCAGGATCTTCATACGCGGCACGTAGCCGAGTTGGATCGCCTGGCTCGTCAGCGAATACGCGCCTGAAATCACCGCCTGCGAAGCGATCACGGTCGCGACCGTCGACAGCACGACCAGCGGCAGCAACGCCCATTGCGGCGCGAGCAGGAAGAATGGATTCTCGATCGCTTTCGCGTCGTGCATCAGCAACGCGCCCTGGCCGAAATAGTTCAGCACCAGCGACGGCATGACCAGCACGTACCAGCCCATGCGGATCGGCTTGGCCCCGAAGTGGCCCATGTCCGCGTAGAGCGCCTCAGCGCCCGTCAGCACCAGCACCACTGAACCAAGCACGACATACGCTTGCAGCACATGTGCGGCCATGAAGGTGTACGCGTAATACGGGTTCAGCGCGCGGATCACGTTCGGCGATTGCACGATATGCCACAGCCCGAGCGCAGCAAGCACCACGAACCACACCAGCATGATCGGGCCGAATAACCGGCCAACCGTGGCCGTGCCGTGCCGCTGGATCCAGAACAGCAGCACAAGGATCACCATGGTCAGCGGCAATACGAGATGCGACAGATGAGGCGCCGCAATCTCCAGCCCCTCGACTGCGGAAATCACGGAAATGGCCGGCGTAATGACTGCGTCGCCATAAAACATGCAGGCACCGAAGATGCCGAGCATCATCAGCAATCCGGCCATTTTCGATTTCTCGTCGAGCGAACGCAGCGCCAGCGCCATGAGCGCGAGCACGCCACCCTCACCGTTGTTGTCCGCGCGCATCACGAACAATACGTACTTGATGCCCACCACGATCACGATGGCCCAGAACAGCAGCGAAATCACGCCCAGGATGGATTGATCGGTAAGCGGGATGCCATGCGACGGGCTGAAGGCCTCTTTCAGCGCATACAACGGGCTCGTGCCGATATCGCCGAACACCACCCCGATCGCGGCGACCGCGAGGGAAGGCAGTGGCTGTTTGTGCACGTGATTGTTATCTGTCATAAACGCGAGAAAATCCGTTCCCAGGGCGGAAAAAACGACCGCTATTCTAAACCGCCTGCCTGAAGCCGCCCGGCTTGTTGTGGATACACCACGTGGATGGTCCGCGCAGTGTAGCACTGCGGTATGTGCGCGTCTGCTGTACGAATTGCTATGCGGCGGATGTCATCGCAGGCTGCGAAGCGTAGTTGCCGGTGACTGCGCGCACATAAAAAACGGAGCCCAATCGGGCTCCGCTTTTGGATGTGTTGCATAGCACGGTGCAGCACTGAGTGCCGCTAAACGTTGCGGTGCCTGCTCAGTTTCCCGAGGACTCCTGCGCTTGCGCGACGCCGCGCTTGATCCACGCGCCGAGGTTATGCGGACGAACCGTGTCCCACTCCTCGAACGGCTGATGAATCCACGGATTCGTAGGCAGATACTGCACGTGATAATCGGGCTTCACTTTCGAGCAGCCTTTGTACCAGAGCACTGCGGAACGCACTGCCGTGATCGCCGGGTAGCGCTCTTTCAGATGCTGCTGAACCCGTGCAAGCGTGACGCCCGAATCGACGAGGTCGTCGACGAGCAGCACGTTGCCGTGCAGTTCGCCGCGCGTCATCGTGATGTATTGAGCGATGTCCAGTTCGCCCTGCTCCGTGCCGGCCGCTTCACGATACGAACTCGTGGCGAGAATAGCCAGCGGCAGATCGTAGATACGCGAAAGCTGGTCGCCCACGCGCAAACCGCCACGCGCGAGGCACAGGATCTTGTCGAACTTCCAGCCTGATTCATGCACGGCCATGGCGAGCAATTCGATCAGCCGGTGATATTCGTCCCAGCCGACCCACAGGTTCTTGTCGTCGTTGCGCGGATCTTTCATCGCAATCATGGGGAGACCTTGCACCATCGCTTAAGCCTTGAACGGATGACGAAGCAGAATGGTCTCGTCGCGATCCGGACCCGTGGACACCATGTCGATAGGAATGCCCGCCACTTCCTGAACGCGCGACAGATACGCACGTGCGTTCGCCGGGAGCTTGTCCCATTCCTTGATGCCGACGGTGCTTTCCTTCCAGCCCGCGAAGGTTTCGTACACCGGCTCGCAGCGCGCGACTTCCGACGCGCCGCGCGGCAGCAGATCGACGTTCTTGCCGTCCACCGTGTAGCCGACGCAGAGCTTCACTTCTTCGAGACCGTCGAGCACGTCGAGCTTGGTCATGCACAGGCCCGACACGCCATTGATCTGGATCGAGCGGCGCAGTGCTGCAACGTCGAGCCAGCCGGTGCGGCGCGGACGGCCGGTAACCGAGCCAAATTCCTTGCCGACGGTGGCGAGTTCCAGACCGATCGCTTCCTGACGCGCGGCGTTGTCCGCGTCGTACAGTTCGCTCGGGAACGGGCCCGAACCGACGCGTGTGCAGTACGCTTTGGTGATGCCGAGAATGTAGTTCAGCTTCTGCGGACCGACGCCCGCACCCGCAGTCGCTGCGCCCGCGACGCAATTGCTCGACGTGACAAACGGATAGGTACCGTGATCGATATCGAGCAGCGTGCCTTGCGCGCCTTCGAACAGCAGGTTGCTGCCGGCGGCGTTCGCGTCGTACAAACGGCGCGACACGTCGGTGACCATTGGCTTCAGACGGTCGGCATAGCCCAGCATCGTGTCGAGCGTTTGCTGGAAATCGACAGCGGCGACGCCCAGGTACTGCGTCAGCACGAAGTTGTGATAGTCCAGATTTTCGCGCAGGCGTTCGGCGAAAGTCTCCGGCTCGAAGAGGTCCTGAACGCGCAAGCCGCGGCGCGCCACCTTGTCTTCGTACGCCGGGCCGATGCCGCGGCCGGTCGTGCCGATTTTGCTCGCACCGCGGCGCGCTTCGCGGCCCTGGTCGATAGCAATGTGGTACGGCAGAATCAGCGTGGTGGCTTCGGAAATGAACAGGCGTTTCTGAACGTCGACGCCGGCGGCTTCGAGCTCGCCAATTTCCTTGAACAGCGCTTCCGGCGACAACACGACGCCATTGCCGATGTAGCACGCGACGCCGGGGTGCATGATGCCCGACGGAATCAGACGCAAGATGGTTTTCTTGCCGCCGATGATAAGCGTGTGACCGGCATTGTGACCGCCCTGGAAGCGAACGACGCCGTGGGCGTGGTCCGTCAGCCAGTCGACGATCTTGCCCTTGCCTTCATCACCCCACTGGGTCCCCACGACGACGACGTTACGCCCGGGGTTCACATTCACTGCGCTGGCAGACATGTTGTTTCGTAAGCTGGTTAAAAACGTATTCTACCTAGGTTCGCGGAAGCATCCGGAATTTTTCCGTTTCCGCTCAACGGTATGCACGTTATGGTGGGTATTGCGAAGAAGCGCGGCTCGTATCGGAGCGCGCTCAGGAACGCGGTTCAACCGTCCATGCGCCGTTGCGCTCGACCAACACGCGGTCGAACGCGAATTCATCCAGGTCGTGCTCGTGGCCAGGCAGTGCCTGAATCACCACTTCGCCGGCATCGCGCAACGCGGCGACGCTCACACGCAGCGCGTCGTCGTGCTGCCACGGCGCGAGGATCGCGCTGCTGCGCGCTTCGACAGGCGAGATGCGCGCCACTTCGCGCAGATCGAGCGAAAAGCCGGTCGCCGCCCGTGCGCGCCCATAAGCCTGCCCGACATGGTCGTAACGGCCGCCGCGCGCGACGGCATTCGGCACGCCGTCCACGTAGGCCGAGAACATGACGCCGCTGTGATACGCGTAGCCACGCAAATCGGCGAGGTCGATCATGACTTCGGCGCCTTCCACCTGGCTCGCGAGGAAGGCGAGGTCGTCGAGCGCGCGCGCGATAGCCGGCGCATTCGGCAAGCGGGCGCGTGCCTCCTCGAGCACCGAGGCGTCCCCGTAAAGCGAGGGCAGCGAGCGCAACGCATCGCGTGTCACGGCCGTGAGATTGGCGGTCAATTCGACTAGCCGCGGCACGTCCTTGCCCGCCAGCGCGTCGTACAGCGATTGTCCCAGCTCGGCCGCCGCCGGTTCCGCTTCGATCAATGCGGCGAGCACGCCCGCGTGGCACAGGTCGAGACGCACCTTGGCGAGGCCCGCGAGACGCAGCGCATCGAGCATTAGCTGCTGGATTTCGAGATCGGCCTCGAGCCCCGCATGACCGTAGATTTCGGCGCCGATCTGAATCTGCTCGCGCGTCGCATGCAGGCCGCGCGGCCGCGTGTGCGCGACATTTCCGGCATAGCAAAGACGCGTGACGCCCTGGCGGTTCAGCAGGTGCGCGTCGATACGCGCGACCTGCGGCGTGATGTCGGCGCGCAGGCCGAGCGTGCGTCCGGACAACTGATCGACGAGCTTGAACGTGCGCAGATTGAGGTCGTGCCCGCCGCCCGTCAGCAGCGACTCGATGTATTCGAGCATCGGCGGCATCACCATCTCGTAGCCGTACGAGCGGAAACGGTCCAGCAGATGGCGCCGCAACTCTTCGATCTTGCGGGCTTCCGACGGCAGCACGTCGGCAATATTCTCGGGAAGTAACCAGGTCGACATCGATACAGTCCTACGACGTTGAACACGGCGGCTGAGTGCGCCGGTAAGTGAGAGTGTTTGGCGGGCCAGGGCTCGATTCTGGCGAGTTCGGCGGCTTTCCGGATGCGGCCCGTATTGCGTTGGACCGAAAGCGCGGGTTCCGCAGCGAGCCGCCGCGCAAATGTGCGACCTTGGTCACACCCGAAGTCGCGCCGCACGCGGCATCGCGCTAACCGGCCTGCTGCCTCAGGTCACGAAAAACAGCAGAATCAGACCGAGCAGCATCACGATCAGCCCGCCGACACGAATCTGATGCGCCGGTCGTTCCGCTATTCTACGGAACGTGTCGCGCCAGGCGCTCGGAAAAACGAACGGGAACATCCCCTCGATAATCAGCATCAACGCGATCGCGAGCAGTAACGAGCCGACTATATCCATGCTAAAGAAGGGGGCCGCGATGCGAATGCCGCGGCATTCCGGGTTATTAGTGTTTGCGCGGAGCCGCGGAAGCGTCCGGGGCGAGGCCGCCGGTCGAACTACGCATGAAGCGGAAGAACTCGTTGCTCGGATCGACCACAATTACGTCGCCTGGCTTGAAGGTCTTCCGGTACGCCTGCATGCTTTGGTAGAACTGATAGAACTCCGGGTCGCTGCCGTACGCTTGCGCGGCGATCTCGGCTGCGTTTGCGTCGCCCTCGCCCTTGATGGTTTGCGCCTGACGGTAACCGTCCGCGAGAATCGCCTGTTGTTGCGCGACCGCGTCCGCCCGGATCTTGTCGGCCTCGGCGGCACCCTTCGCGCGCTCGTCGGCCGCGGCCTGCTCGCGTTCGGCGATCATCCGCTTGTAGACCGAGTCAGCCATGGAGGCCGGAACATCGACCCGCGTCAACTGAACGTCCACGACCGACACGCCCAGCGACGCCGCACTCTTCGCCATCGCGGCCCGGGCTTCGTCGGCGAGTGCCTGCTGTTTGGCCAATGCGTCGGATAACGTGTACTTGCCGAACGCGTCGCCGAGCGCACTGCGCGCAACGAGGGCAATGCGGTCCGGCAGGCTTTGCACGTCGCCCTTCGTTTCGGCGAGCAGCTTCAGCGGATCGGTCACGCGATATTTGACGACAGGGTTCGCGAGCAGATCGTTCTTGTCCGAAGTGACGTAGCGATCTTCGTCCGGCGCGTCGAGCGACTGGATGCGGTTATCGACAAGCGTCACCGTTTGCAACGGCGGCGGCAACTTCACGTGCAAGCCTGGACCGAGCAAGGTGGGAGCGGCGTCGCCACGCGGGGACAACACTGCCATATGACGCTGGTCGACAACGAATACCATCGACGAAGCAGCAAACAGCACGATGACAACGGCAATGACGAGCGCAATGATCTTGTTCATGATGTGCGCCCCTTATTGAACGTCGTCTTCACGCGTACGGCTGCGGAAGGAATCGCGTGAGCGCAGCGCGTCGCTACTGGCCGCCGCCCGGCTGGCGGGTGTGGCGGCTGAGGCAGACGCAGACACTGCAGGCGCTGCCGCCGTCGATCCGCCTGCGGCGGGCGCATTGGAAGTCGCTACCTGCGGCGCGCTGGCGGCCACGCCGCCCGATGCCGCCGTGGCGGCTGCAGCAGAATCGGCCACCCGTTGACGAGTCTGCTCGACCAGCTTGTCGAGCGGCAGATACAGCACATTGTTGCCGCTCTTGCTGTCCACAAAAACCTTCGTCGTATTCGAATAGATCTGCTGCATGGTTTCCAGATACATGCGCTCGCGAATGACCGCGGGCGCTTTCGAGTACTGCGCATAGACCTGCTTGAAGCGTTCGGCGTCGCCTTGCGCCTCAGCCACCGTTTTGTCGCTGTAGGTTTTCGCGTCGTCGATCTGGCGCGCCACATCGGCTTGCGCGCGCGGCAGCAGATCAGCGGCGTACGCCTGCGCGTCGCGCTTCGCACGCTCGTTCTCCTGACGGACCTTGGCAGCGTCGTCAAACGCGGCCTGCACCCTGTCGGGAACCTGCACGCCCTGGATCGTCACACCGGTGACAGCGAGGCCGGACTGATACTCATCGAGCGATTGCTGGATCGCTGCCATTAACTGCTGACGAATTACTTCGCGATCCTGACCAAGAATTTCGTCTGTGCTGCGCGCGCCGACGATGCCGCGCACCGCCGCCTGCGCGGCCTGCATCACGCCCTGATCGGGATCGACGCTGCGGAAGAGGTAATCGGTCGGCTTGCGAATCTGGTACTGCACCGCAAAGCGCACGTCGACGATGTCCGCGTCGTGCGTGAGCATGGACGCGTCTTTCACATTCGCGAGACGCACCACGTTATTGCGGCCGATTTCCACCTGGCGAACCTGGCCGATATTGACGAGTTCATGCGCTTCGAACGGATAAGGCAGGCGCCAGTGCACGCCTTGCCCCGCCGTGTAGCGATATTTGCCGAACTGCATCACAACGCCGGCCTGGCCGTCTTGCACGACGAACACACCACTGCCGAGATAGATGGCGATCAGCACGCCGATGACGATGCCCACGCCGATGCGCGCGCCACGGCCGTTGTCGGGACGCCCGCCGCCGACACCGCCGCCCTTGCGGCCGAACATGCGGCTCAGACGGCGGTTGAAATCCCGCCACATCTCGTCGAGATCCGGGGGACCTTCACCTTCCTTGGTCTGAGGACGCTTGGGCTCACCCGGCCGCTGACGCTCGCCATTGCCGTCGCCACGGCCCCAGCGGGGATCGTTCAGTGAAAACATGGCGCGCATGCGCAGCCAGATACTCCGCTCGTTGTAATCGTTCACCTGTGTTCGTTCACCAGAGTAGACAGCGGGTATGCAATTGGAACGGGTCAGTGCCCGAGTTCTGAGACCTTGCGCTCGTCGCGCGGTGCCGCCGACCGGTCTTCTTCCGAGGAGTCATGCGGCGTGTCGGACAGAGCTTCCGCAGTAGCGATCTCAGCGATGGCAGCGCGCAATGTATCCAGCCCCTGCCCCGTGCGCGCGCTCAAAAAGACGCGCGAAATATTACCATACTCGTCCCGCTCGACCGCGTCCCCGCGGGCCGCCAACTCCGGCACTGCGTCGATCTTGTTGAACACGAGCACCTGCCGGATCGTGTCCGCACCGATCGCGTGCAACACCTCGTTGACCTGATCAATCTGGTCGAGTCGCACCGCGCTCGACGCGTCGACGACATGCAGCAACAGATCGGCGTGAATTGTTTCCTCGAGCGTGGCGCGAAACGCCGCAACCAGTTGGTGGGGCAGTTCGCGAATGAAGCCGACCGTGTCGGACACCACCACCTGCCCTGCTTCGTCGCCGAGATAAACGCGGCGGGAGGTCGTGTCGAGCGTGGCAAACAACTGGTCGGCCGCATAGGCCTGCGCCTTCGTGAGCGCGTTGAAGAGCGTGGACTTGCCCGCGTTCGTATAGCCGACCAGCGACACCGACATGGTCTGATTGCGCGAGCGCTGGCGGCGCTGCGTGCCATGCTGACGGCGCAGTTTTTCGAGCCGCGTCTTCAGCGCCTTGATGCGCTCGCCGATCAGCCGGCGGTCGGTTTCGAGCTGCGTTTCGCCTGGACCGCGCAAGCCGATACCGCCTTTTTGCCGCTCGAGGTGGGTCCATGCGCGGATTAGCCGCGTCGACAGATACTGCAATTGCGCGAGTTCCACCTGCAGCTTGCCTTCATGGCTGCGGGCGCGTTGCGCAAAAATATCGAGGATGAGACTCGTGCGGTCGACCACGCGCCGATTAAGCGCTTGCTCCAGATTGCGCTGCTGGGCAGGCGCAAGAGCGTGGTTGAAAATAACGAGTTCGATGTCGTTCGCCTCACACGCGAGACGCAGTTCTTCGGCCTTGCCGCTGCCGACGAACATCTTCGCATCGGGACTGGCCCGGCGCCCGGTGAGGGTGACTAGAGGATTCGCGCCCGCGCTTTGCGCGAGCAGGCTGAGTTCTTCGAGACTGGCTTCGAAATCGATCTTACCGAAGTCGATGCCGACAAGCGCTGCATTGATCAAATTGGAGGGTATCAAAATGAGGCGGCCGGAGGTGATCGCCAACGGGCGACGCTACGCCGGCCGCGACGGGGGTTTAGGACTGTTCAGAATCCGGGTGGAAATTCACCGGACGGGCTGGCACGACAGTCGAGATTGCGTGCTTGTAGACCATCTGGGTGACCGTATTCCGGAGCAACACGACGTACTGGTCGAACGATTCAATGTTCCCTTGAAGCTTGATGCCGTTGACCAGGTAGATCGACACCGGCACATGCTCTTTACGCAGTGCGTTCAAAAACGGGTCTTGTAACAATTGCCCTTTGTTGCTCATAGCAAACTCCGTATTTTTTTGCAGGTTGACTAAATTGACGACAGAAGAAAAAGGTATCCGCCGTCAACCGCTACACTATAGCCGATTTTCGTTTTCGCGCGGGCACCCTGCCCAAGCGGCCAAACCCAACGCACATGCGGGTTTCAGCCTTTGTCCGCGTAAGGGTTGGTCGACGATCTGAACTCTATTCGCAATGGAGTCCCGGTCAGCTTGAAAGTTTCACGGAAGCGGTTTTCAAGGTAGCGTTTGTACGTTTCGGTGATCGCATCGAGTGCGTTGCCATGAATCACAATGATCGGGGGATTCTGTCCACCCTGGTGCGCGTAACGCAATTTCGGCCGCACCGGACCACGGCGACGCGGCTGCTGAAACTCCACTGCATCGATCAGCGCACGCGTGAGCTTCGGCGTGGGCAGCTTCGCCATTGCCGCGGCGTACGCGTCGTCCACCGAGCGCATCAGCGGACCGATACCTGTTTTTTCCGCTGCAGAAATGAAATGGAACTTGGCGAAGTCGAGGAATTTTAGTTTGCGTTCGAGATCCGCTTTGGTGCGCTCGCGCACATGCGAATCGAGCCCGTCCCACTTGTTTACGCCGACCACCAGCGCACGACCTTGCTCCACCACGAAGCCGGCGATATGCGCGTCCTGTTCCGAAATGTCTTGACGCGCGTCGAGCAGCAGAATCACGACATTCGCGTCCGAAATCGACTGCAGCGTTTTCACCACCGAGAACTTCTCGATCGCTTCGAACACCTTGCCGCGACGGCGCAAGCCCGCCGTATCGATCAGCGTGTACGGCTTGCCCTGGCGTTCAAAGTCGACGTAGATCGAATCGCGCGTAGTGCCCGGCATATCGAACGCGATGACGCGCTCTTCGCCGACCAGTGCGTTGATCAACGTCGACTTGCCGACGTTCGGACGGCCGACAATCGCGATCTTGACGCCGCGCGCTTCCTTCTCGTCGTCGCTTTCCTCGGGCTGGCCCGCGTAAGCGACGCCGAGCGCCTCATTGATCATCTCCGTGACGCCGTCACCGTGTGCAGCCGAAATTGCACGCGGATCGCCGAGACCGAGCTCGTAGAAGTCGGCGGCGACCGTGCTGTACTTCATCCCCTCGGCCTTGTTGACGACGAGGAAGATCGGCCGGCCGGTCTTGCGCAAGTAGTCGGCAATTGACTTGTCTTGCGGCGCAAGGCCATTGCGACCGTCGACGATGAACACGACGATGTCCGATTCCTCCACCGCCTGGCGCGTCTGGCGCGCCATTTCATGGAGAATGCCGTCTTTCGCGACGGGCTCGAAACCGCCGGTATCGACGACCAGGTACGGCCGCTCGCCTGTACGCCCTTCGCCGTAGTGGCGATCGCGTGTGAGGCCAGGCAGATCGGCAACGAGCGCATCACGCGAACGCGTGAGACGATTGAAGAGCGTGGATTTCCCCACATTGGGGCGCCCTACGAGGGCAATAACGGGTTTCATCAGATGTTGTTCACAGTGAAACGCGGATCGGAATCGACCGTCCGCGTTGCGACGCCATTGCGCCGCTAGACGGCAGCGTTTGACGAAAATTATCACGAATTCGGCCAGCCCCGGCTGCGCTGTCCATATGCGCGCCGAGGCGGACGGGGGTTTGACTGTATGCGCAGCGCGGCGAGGCTACGAGGCTTCGTTTTGCTGCGGGCAGTTCGCTCGCGAATTGCGCTGCCCGTCTTGCAACGGCCAAAGAACGGCGCCGCGAGCGGTGAACAAGCCACATTGGGCGTTTCTGTTGGCCCGTGTGCGTCACCGCTGTACGCTGCCGTTGGTCGCCGCTTTGTTTGCCGCCTTCGCTGAGTGGCTTTCGCAGCTGGGTTTCTCGGCCGCGTTGGTCGGCCGCTGTTTTTCAGCCGCTGCTTGTAGCCGCTTCATTGGCCGTTTTCGTTGGCTGCTTTCGCCGGCCGTTGCCGTTGGCCGCTTTCATTGGCCGCTTTCATTGGCCGCTTTCATTGGCCACTTTCATTGGCCACTTCACTCAGCCGTTCTTGTCGGCCCGCCGACCCAGCCAGTGTGGCGGAATTCCATTTCCCTACTGACTTGCGACGCCGCCTTCCGGGACAACACGTGCGCCGCCGAACGCAAAGAACACGGCACCTGCATCCACCGCCAACAGCGTTCGGCCGGCAAAGCCGGCCTGCCCGCTTGGGCGGCGTTCCCGCAAAATCAACGCGGACGATAACCGTACAGGTCGCCGTCGCGCGTTTGCACGACGAGCGTCTCGCCGGCCAGCACCGGTGCCGCCGAAATCGCGCTGCCGTCGGTCTTCATGCGCGCGACTAGCGTTCCGTCGTCGCGCGACAGGAAGTGCACGTAACCCTGGTAGTCGCCGAGCACGGCCGCATGACCGAGGATGAACGGCACGCCCAGTTCGCGATTCTTAAGCTTGTCGTTCTTCCACAACTGCGTGCCATTCGTGACGTCGAACGCGGATACGACCGACCAGTCGTCCGCCGCGACAACCGCGCGGTCGTCCTGCGCGAGACCGCTCGCGCTCGAGAACGCCTTTTCCCACAGCGCACGGCCAGAGTTCGCATCGAAACAGCCGATCTGCCCTTGGAACGTCACCGCACAGGTTTCCGAACCGACCAGCGTGGGCGGTCCGGTCACGTCGTTGATGCGCTCCACTTCGGTCACGCCCTTCGGATAAGAAACCGGCGTTTGCCAGTAGTTCTCACCCGTCTGCAGATTGATCGCGGCAAACGCACCGCCGGGGAACCCAGCCAGCACAGCCGCGTCGCCGGCGAAAGTCATACCCGACGACACGCGCAGGTTCAGCGGCACCGCGCGGTTGCGGTAGTTCCACTTCTGCTCGCCGGTTTGCGCATTGAATGCGACGATCTGTCCGTCCACCGTACGCACGACCACCAGACCGTTGCCGACGAGCGGCGGCGAAATGATTTCGCCCGGTGCCTTGGCCGTCCACAATTGCTTGCCGTCCGCGCCGAGCACATAGACGTCGCCCTTCAGGCCGCCGACCGCCGCCAGCGTGCCGTCGCTGCCGACACCTGCGGAAATGTCGTCGTGCAGCTTGACTCGCCAGATGTCTTTGCCGGTTTGTGCGTCGATCTTCGCGACCGAGCCGTTTTGGCCGGCCGCATAAACGGCGTCGCCGACCGCAACCGGCGAGAACAGATAACGACCTGCCTTACCGACGCTCGTCTTCCAGGCTTGCTGCACGTCGAGCACGGGTTTGAACTCGGTGAGCGGCGTCGGCACGCGGCGCTCGTCTTTCGTGGATGAGCATGCCGCGAGAGCGAGGACGGTCATCGCACAGACAACGGGCACAGCGTAACGTTTCAGCAGATTCATCGGTGGACGAAGCATTCAGGAAATAGGTTAAAGAAAGACCGGTTGGTCGTTGCACGCGGTGCACCGCACCCGGCGCTTAGCCGCCCAGCGCGTCGAGCTTGAACTGGATCAACTGACGTGCGGAGCTGTCATTCTTCGACAGCGATTCGAGCGCGAGCTTGTAGGCCGCGCGCGCGTCGTCACGCTTGCCCTGAGCGGCGAGCAGATCGCCGCGGCCGTTTGCGACGATGCCTTTGAACGCATCGGACTGCGGCTCGGCGAGCAGTGCGAGACCCTGGTCGTAAGCCTTTTCGTCGAGCAACAGCGAAGCAAGCCGCAGCTTGGCGATCTGCTTGAACTCGTCGTCCTTCGCGTGATCGATGGTCCATTGCAGCTGGGCTTTTGCCGCGGCTTCGTCGCCTGCGGCATAGAGCGCCTTGGCGGCGCCAAGCGCGGTCATTTGCGCGTAGGCCGTGCGGCTGAACTTGTCTTCCATGTCTGCAGCGACCCGCGTGATCTTCGCCTTGTCGCCCGACGCCACCGCCTGCTGCACCTGGTCATATAACACAGCGGCTTCCGCTGCCTGACGCCGCTGCCAGAAATTCCAGCCGTTCCAGCCTGCCGAGACGACCAGCGCCACTAGCACGATCCATGTGGTGGCATTACCCCATTGCGCCCACCAAGTCTTCAGACCTTCAATCGATTCTTGTTCGTCGTGGTAACTCATTGCCCGGCGATTTCCTCTTTCTTGCTACGTGTGCGTGTCGAGCCTGATCGATCACCAACCGGCTCGACGACATCGCGATCAGTCGTCGCCGTCTTCGGCGGTTGCAACCATCGCATTGATTAGAAATTCGGTCAAGTCTTCGGCGGGCACGTTTTGTTGCTCGTTTTTACCGCCGCTCGCCTGCGTATCCCGCAGCGGTTTGACCCCGACCGTACCGTTCGCGATCTCATCTTCGCCGAGCACCACCGCGAACGCGGCGCCGCTTGCGTCGGCGCGCTTCATCTGCGATTTGAAGCTCGCCGACTGGCCGTCAGCGCTGCAATGCAGGATCACATCAAGGCCGGTGTCGCGCAGCCGCTCGGCGATAATGAAAGCCTGCTCGCGCGCGGCGTCGCCTTGATGGACTACATAGACGTCGCAACCTTCGTCTTCAGGCACGAGCTTATCTTCCTTCAGCAACTCGAGAATTCGCTCGATGCCCATTGCCCAGCCGCAAGCCGCCGTGGGCTTGCCGCCTAGCTGCTCGATCAGCGGATCGTAACGGCCGCCCGCCGCGACGGTGCCCTGCGCGCCCAGCTTGTCCGTCACCCATTCGAACACGGTCAGATTGTAGTAATCGAGACCGCGCACGAGACGCGGATTGATCTTGAACGGAATGTTGTTCGCTTTGAGAATGCGCTGCAAACCTTCGAAGTGCGCGCGCGACTCCTCGCCCAGGAAATCGATCAGCTTCGGCGCGTTCTGCGCGACCTCCTGCAGCGCCGGATTCTTCGTGTCGAGCACGCGCAGCGGGTTCGTGTAGAGACGGCGCTTCGCGTCTTCGTCGAGCACGTCCATGTGCTTTTCGAGGTAAGCGATCAGTTCCACGCGATGCGCCGCGCGTTCTTCCGCGAGACCGAGCGAATTGATTTCGAGCTTGATGCCAGTCAAGCCCAGGTCGTCCCACAAGCGCTGGCACATCATGATGATTTCAGCGTCCGCGTCCGGACCGGCAAAGCCCAACGCTTCCACGCCGACCTGATGGAACTGACGATAGCGGCCGCGTTGCGGACGCTCGTGACGGAACATCGGGCCGATGTACCACAGGCGCTTCGGGCCGTCGTACAACATGTTGTGCTCGATCGCCGCGCGCACCACCGCCGCCGTATTTTCCGGGCGCATAGTCAGATTTTCACCGTTCAACGCGTCGGTGAAGCTGTACATCTCTTTCTCGACGATGTCGGTCACTTCGCCGATACCGCGCGTGAACAGCTGCGTATGTTCGACGATCGGCGTACGAATATTCTGGTATCCGTACGAACGCAACATCGACTTGACGGTGGTTTCGAAAAATTCCCACAGCCCGGCGTCCTGCGGAAGGATGTCGTTCATGCCCTTCACACCCGACAGCTTTTCGAGCTTTTTCTTCTGTTCAGTCATCTGTATCCGATAGCCGATGTTTAGTTGAGCGCCTCGGCGCGGCCGTACCGGCGCTCGACGTAGTCACTCACGATTTGCTGGAATTCTTGCGCAATGTTTTCGCCGCGCAGCGTCTTTACCTTCTCGCCGTCGATGAACACCGGCGCCGCCGGGTTCTCGCCCGAACCAGGCAGGCTGATACCGATGTTCGCCTGCTTCGACTCGCCCGGACCGTTGACGATGCAGCCCATCACCGCGACGTGCATTTTTTCGACGCCAGGATACTGATCGCGCCACACCGGCATCTGCGTGCGCAGATACGTCTGGATTTGCGACGCGAGTTCCTGGAACAGCGTGCTCGTCGTGCGGCCACAGCCGGGGCACGCGATCACCATCGGCGTGAATGAGCGCAGGCCCATGGTCTGCAGAATTTCCTGGCCGACGATCACCTCACCGGTACGCGACGCGCCCGGCTCCGGGGTCAGCGAGATACGGATCGTGTCACCGATGCCTTGCTGCAGCAGCACCGACAGCGCCGCCGTGGACGCGACGATGCCCTTGGAGCCCATACCCGCTTCCGTCAAGCCCAGGTGCAGCGCGAAATCGCAACGGCGCGCGAGTTCGCGGTACACCGCGATCAGGTCCTGCACGCCGCTCACCTTGCACGACAGAATGATCTTGTTGCGTGAAAGGCCGAGTTCAACCGCGCGCTCGGCCGAGCCGATGGCCGACTGGATCAGCGCTTCGTACATGACGCTTTGCGCTTCCCACGGCGTCGCGCGGGCTGCGTTTTCGTCCATCATTTTCGCGAGCAGATCCTGGTCCAGACTGCCCCAGTTGACGCCGATGCGTACCGGCTTGTCGTACTTCACCGCCGCTTCGATCATCTGCGCGAACTGGGTGTCGCGTTTCGCGCCGTGCCCAACGTTGCCAGGATTGATCCGGTATTTGGACAACGACTCCGCGCACGCGGGGTAATCACGCAGCAGCAGGTGGCCGTTGTAGTGGAAATCGCCGACGAGCGGCACCGACACGCCCATGCGGTCGAGCTGCTCGCGCACCGCCGGCACGGCCGCGGCCGCCTCCGGCGTATTGACCGTGATACGCACCAGTTCCGAGCCGGCTTGCGCCAGCTCCTTGATCTGGATGGCCGTGCCAATCGCGTCGGCGGTGTCCGTATTCGTCATCGACTGGACGCGCACGGGCGCATCGCCCCCGATGGTGACGAGCTGGCCGCCCCAGCGAACGTCGACCGCGTGCGACTTGCGCCGCGCAGCCTGTCCGCCGAACACCGGCTCGTTTGACACGATCTTGCTACTGGATTGGGATTGAGCTTCGGATTGCATCGAAAAACCCATTTACGCCACGCGCGTCACACAAAGATGCGACGCCTCAATTGAAAAAGCGCCGCGGTCCGGTTGGCCGCGGCGCACACCGTCTGTATCAAGGCAGCGCAAAGCGCGCCACATTGCCTTTCGCCGCCGCATATTTCGACGGGTCGACCGGCTGACCGTCCAGCGTCAACGACTCAAGACCGGCCTTGTTGCCAACCGTGACCTTGAAAGGCGCCTCGCCCGTCACTTCCTTTGTATCGCCAGCATGCACGAGGCCGGAGAACACTTCTTTGCCGTCCTTGCCGCGCACACTAAACCAGCTGTCTTTCGTCACGCGCAGCGCAATGATTGCGGACCCCGCGACCGGCGCCGATGCTGCCGCCGCCTTCGTCGAGTCACCGGCGACAACCGCCGGAGCGCTAGCAGCAGGCGCCGCCGTGACGGGCGGCGCGGAAGCCGGCGCGGTCCCGGCCGCAAGCGGCACGGGCATCGGCGTAGCCGACGCTCCGCTCTGGCCGGCAGCCTGCGCCTCGGACTCGGACGCGGCCTCTTGCGAAATTGCTTCGGAACCCGCTGCCGGACCTTGCGCGACAGTGCCCGACGCGCCCGTGGCGCCACCGGCCCCACCATTCGCGCTCGCCTTCAGGCGCGCGAGCCATGCTGTTGAATCGCCCCCATTGGTGTGCCACATGGCGAGCGAAATCACCGCGACGATCACCGCCGCCACGCCCCACAACCACGAGCGGCTTTTTTGTGCACCGCCGCCAAGCGACAGCGACACCCGGCCGCGCGGCAAGTCCTTGCCTGAGGATGCGGGCATTGACAGGTCCGGCGCCGCCACACCCTTCTCGCGGCGCAATGCCTGCGTGAACGGAGCAGGATCGGCGCCGAGCATCTTGGCGTAGCTGCGCACCACACCGAGAGCGAAAGTGGTGTCCGGCAAGTGGCTGATGTCGCCCGATTCGAGCGCGCGCAACTTGGCGGGCGCAACTTTCAGCCGGGCCGACACGTCTTCGATCGACCAGCCCTTGGACTCGCGCAATTGCGTCAAGCGCGCGCCAACCGCCGCAAGCGAGTCGAGGCCCGGCTGACCAACAGGCTGTACGACAGGCTGCAGCGCCGCCCGCGAGGCAGATGCCGGGTGGCTCTCGTTCGTGTCTGTGTCCTGCGGCTGCGGGTGCTGCGGCTCACTCATCCCAAATCCTTTCGCGTCGATTCTTTTTCACTCGTGCGACCGGACCGGTCCAAACTTCATGTCCGAATCGCAGACCGTTTATAACAAAATGCGCGGCCTCATGTGCCGCTTCCGATCGATTCTGCAAACTTTCTTTTCAATCGCCGGCATGCCTGACGCTTTAAAGTATTGACGGGCGTTTCGCGCCCTAATACCCGAAGGCGCCGCCCTTGCGACCTACACGGCACGAACTTCAATGATCTTCGCTGCCTTCCCGGTGCGCTCAGCAAGGCGCGTGCGGTCTTTCACCGCACCGGCCAACTGACCGCAGGCAGCGTCGATATCATCGCCGCGTGTTTTACGCACCGTGGTGACGACGCCCGCGTCCATCAACACTTGTGCAAACCGCTTGATCTGTTCCTGTTTCGAGCGCACGAGGCCCGACTCGGGGAACGGATTGAACGGAATAAGGTTGAACTTGCATGGCACGTCGCGTGTGAGCGCCAGCAACTCGCGCGCTTGCGCTTCGCTGTCGTTCACGCCGTCGAGCATGCAATATTCGAAAGTAATGAAATCGCGCGGCGCGACTTTCAGATAGCGCTGGCAAGCCGCCATCAATTCGCGCAGCGGATATTTTTTGTTGAGCGGCACCAGCATGTCGCGCAACGGATCGCTCGGCGCATGCAGCGAGACAGCCAGCGCAACGGGCAGATCGGCGCCAAGCCGGTCCATCATGGGCACGACGCCCGAGGTCGACAGCGTCACGCGCCGGCGCGACAAGCCGTACGCGTTGTCGTCGAGCATCAGGCGCATGGCAGGCACGACCGCGTCGTAGTTCAAGAGCGGCTCGCCCATACCCATCATTACGACATTCGTGACGACGCGCTCACCTTTGCCGTCGCCACCCGAGGCGCGACCACCGTCCACCCCGCGCGACGCCCGCAGCGCGAACTCGGCCATGCGCAACTGGCCGATGATCTCGCCAGTCGTGAGATTGCGGGAGAAACCCTGCTTGCCGGTTGAACAGAAGCGGCAGTTCACCGCGCACCCCGCTTGCGACGACACGCATAGCGTGCCGCGCGTTTCTTCGGGGATGAAAACGGTTTCGACTGCGTTGCTGTTGCCGACGTCGATCAGCCACTTACGTGTGCCGTCGGTCGAAATATGGTCGCTGACGATGCCCGGCATCGAAATCGTAGCGCGGCCTTTCAGCTTTTCGCGCAAGGACTTCGCGAGATCGGTCATGCCGTCGAAGTCTGCAGCGTTGTACTGGTGGATCCAGCGCTGCAATTGCTTGGCGCGAAACGGCTTCTCACCCAGGCTGTCGCAATAGGCGACGAGCCCTTGGGCGTCGAGGTCGAGAAGGTTGACGGTGGAACTGCTCGTCATATCGAATCCTGCCATTTCAGTGCGAGACTGCGTTCATGCAACAAGCTGCATGAACGCAAAGCCGTTCGCGCCCATCCCTGCTGCTTTTACCTTACTACTTTGCCCAGCGATTCGTGTGACTAAACGAAACCGGCTGCACAACCGCCGGGGCAATCCAGCATTAGCGCGAGTAGACGTTCACTTGCGGGAAGAAAAATGCAATTTCAACTGCAGCCGTTTCAGCGGCGTCGGAGCCGTGCACTGCGTTTGCGTCGATGCTGTCAGCGAAGTCGGCGCGGATCGTGCCCTTTTCCGCCTTCTTCGGGTCCGTTGCACCCATCAGGTCACGGTGCTTCAGGATAGCGTTTTCGCCTTCCAGTACCTGAACGGCCACCGGGCCCGAAATCATGAATTCGACCAGGTCCTTGAAGAACGGACGTGCAGCGTGCACCGCGTAGAACTTCTCAGCGTCGGCACGCGAGAGATGAACCATGCGCGAAGCCACGATCTTCAGGCCAGCGTTTTCGAAACGGCTGTAGATCTGGCCGATCACGTTCTTGGCCACTGCGTCCGGCTTGATAATCGACAGGGTGCGTTCGATCGCCATAAAAACTCCAAAAAATTAAGAGGTTACAGATTCAAATGAATCCGCTATTGTAGCATGTTCCCGTGTATGATTGCGATTGAACCCTTACAGCATTGAAAGGCTCAAAGCAGGAGTTTCTGAATACTGGTAGCGTAGGCCTCGTGAGCACTTTTTAATGCACTTTAAGTTGGTTGACGGCATTGAAACTCCCTGCCGCCGCACCGATCTTAGAAACGAGTAGTCCGCGACCGGGGCGAAAAGCTTCCGGCACGGCCCACTGCAAGAGCGCTGGATAAACCGCTGATACCACCACGCAACACGCTTCTGACGTAAGGAGAGACCATGAACGATCATCCGTATAGCTTTGGCCGCACTGGCGCGGTCAGCACGGTGGAAACGCGTAACCGCGTGCTACGAAACACCTACTGGCTGCTCGCACTGTCCATGATTCCGACAGTGCTCGGCGCGTGGGTAGGCTTGGCCACCGGGTTCTCGCTGTTCGCCGCCACAAGTCCTGCCATGAGCATGCTGGCGTTCTTCGCGATCGCCTTCGGCTTCATGTTCGCGATCGAGAAAACGAAGGAAAGCGCTGTCGGCGTATTCGTGCTGCTCGGCTTCACGTTCTTCATGGGCTTGATGCTGTCGCGCATTCTTGGCTTCGTGCTGGGATTCTCCAACGGCCCGTCGCTGATCATGCTCGCCTTCGGTGGCACCGGTGTGATTTTCGCGTCGATGGCAACCATTGCGACCGTCAGCAAGCGCGACTTCTCCGGTCTCGGCAAGTGGCTCTTCATGGGCGTGATCGTGCTGCTGCTGGCGTCCGTCGCGAACGTGTTCCTGCACCTGCCGGCTTTGATGCTCACGGTTTCCGTCATGGCCATCGTGATTTTCTCGGCGTACATGCTGTTCGACGTCCAACGCGTCGTGAACGGCGGTGAGACGAACTACATCACGGCAGCGCTCGCGATCTATCTCGACCTGTACAACGTGTTCGTGAACCTGCTTGCGCTGCTCGGCATCTTCGGCGGCAACCGCAACTAAATTCTATGCGCCGAACTCAGGCGCGGCATTGCTCGGTTCCACCAGCCGCCGCGCCGTAGAAAAAAGCCCATAACGAATGCTCGTTATGGGCTTTTTTCGTTGAGCAACACCGCAACGCTCACAAATCGAGCCATTCAAACCCTTCGGCCTGCGACGCCACTACGACGTCAGTCGGCGCCGCGCCCAGCACGCTTGCCATGGCAGCCCGCGCCAGTTCCGGCAGATTGTTCTGCTGACTTAAGTGTGCGGCCACCAGATGGCGCAGCTTGGAGCGATCGAGCGAGGCCAGAATTTCGGCTGCGGCGTCGTTGTTCAAATGCCCATGATTGCCGCCGATGCGCGCCTTCAGCGATTGCGGATAGCGGCTGCCGGCAAGCATTCGCACGTCGTGATTGCATTCGAGCACCAGCGCGTCGCAACCACTCAACACGGAACTGATATGCGGCGTGGAAGTGCCCACATCCGTCAATACGCCAAGGCGGCTCGCGCCATTTGAGAACACGTATTGCAGCGGCTCGCGGGCGTCGTGAGGAACCGTGTACGGAAGAACGCTCAGGTCGCCGATCGCCACAGCCTCGTCGCCCCACAGCACTTGCAGGTCGACATTGGCCTCGTCGGCGCCCACTGCGCGGGCGGTGCCCCAACTCATGTACAGCGGAATCGACCACTTGCGCGCCAGTGTCAGCGCGCTCCCGATGTGGTCGCTGTGTTCGTGAGTGATCAGGATGGCGTCGAGACCTTCGGCGCTACAACCGAGCCGCGTCAGACGCCGTTCGACTTCCTTGGCGGAAAAGCCGCAGTCGAGCAGCACGCGCGTGGTGGTCGCGCCGCTTTGCGCTTCCACCAACAGTGCGTTGCCCTCACTGCCACTGCCAAGACTTGCGAATCGCACAGCCCGTTAGTTCAGTTGCGCGTGCAGGAGCGTCACGATGCGCTGCGCGTCGGATGAATTGTCGATCTGCCCGTTCGCGTCGAGCACTGCCACTTGCGTCACCGTGTCACCCTTAGGGCGCACGTTGACGAGGAACTCCTGTCCCGGTTTCTTCGACGAATTGCCGCTGTAGAACAGCTTGCCGAGGAGGCCTTCTTTCTTCAGTTCCTGCATCGAATCGGCGTAGCGCACGTAGTAAATGCCCTTCGCGCGATCCCGGTTGTCCACGGTGAAATTCGTGCGGTCGAGCGCGAGGCCGACGCGCAGCCATGCACGGTCGAACGATTCCTGAAGATCCAGCGTGGAAGTGCCCGCGCTCTTGTCGAGCGTAGCCGGCGCGGTGGCCGGGTGCGCCTCCGTCAGCAGCTGCTTCGACTGCGCTTCGGTCAGGCCGAATTTCTGCATCAGCTTGGTCAGAAACAGCGCTTCCAGCGCCGGATCGCGCGGACGCTCTTCCCAACGCGACGATGTCTTGTCCTGCCCCGTCAACACCTCTTCCATCGCGCTATGCGTGAC
The DNA here is from genome assembly GCF_052045935.1 of Paraburkholderia sp. 22098. NCBI lineage: Bacteria > Pseudomonadati > Pseudomonadota > Betaproteobacteria > Burkholderiales > Burkholderiaceae > Paraburkholderia > Paraburkholderia sp. 22098. The sequence continues at coordinate 105,441 of NZ_JBQEPV010000004.1, forward strand.
GGAAATGTCGGTGGTCTCTGACGGACCACGCGACACGAGCGTGCGGAAACTGTCGCGGGTGCCCGACGAATAAGCGAAGTCGATCACCTTGCCCACCGTACGGCGAAACCAGTCGTCGGGAATGTTGGCGCGGTTTTCAGCCCAGTCGGTCACCATGATGCCGGTGGCCGGCGCGTCGGTTTTCAGCGCGAAGCCGTTCTCCTGCCAGAATTCCTGCAACTGCGGCCACAGTTGTTCCGGCGAACGGCCGTCGACCACCAGCCAGCGGCGGTCGCCGTCGCGCTCGATGTGCATGCCATACGGGTCCTGCGCGGTCGGCTGGCCTTCCGTGGAATTGCCGGCCGCCGTAACCGCGCGCTGCGTGGCGCCGCCCAGCGCCAGATTAGCCGGAGGTGCGACGTAGCGCTGATCGGTCGGCGTGGTGGTCAGATCGCCGGGCACGGCGAGCGGCGGCGCACTGCCCGCGCCTTTGTAATTCACGCGATCGGAGGCAAACCAGTCGTTCAGGGTGTCACAGCCGGCGAGCGTCACCAGGGCAAGCGTCAGCGCCGCCATGCGGGTTGCGTGGAGGGAAAGTGCGGAACGTTTCATGAGGTCCTTCGTGATGCTGGAACGCGGTGCCTGGTTCTGTGTGCCGGGAACGTGGGCTGGATCGACGTCGGTTAAGGGAATGCCAGTGGACTGGGTGAGCGCCGAGGGTACGCGGACGGGCCGCCTAACCGAGCAGGCCCGCTTCGCGCAGCGCGCCGCGCACCACTTCATGGTATTGCGCGTCGAGCGGCGTAAGCGGCAGGCGGATTCCGCCCTGCACACGACCCAATTGCTGCAGTGCCCATTTCGCGGGAATCGGATTCGATTCAATGAACAGGTTCTTATGCAGCGACAGGAGCTTCAGATGAATCTCGCGGGCGGTCTTTGCGTCCGCAGCCAGCGCGGCCTTGCACAGTTCGCTCATGGCGCGCGGCGCGACGTTTGCGGTAACCGAGATATTGCCGTGACCGCCGAGCAGCATCAACGCGATTGCCGTGGGGTCGTCGCCGCTGTAGATGCCGAAGTGAGCCGGTGCCGACTTGATCAGATGCGCGGCCCGATCGATATTGCCCGTCGCTTCTTTCACACCGATGATGCTCGGCACCTGCGCGCAACGCAGAATAGTCTCGTTGCTCATGTCCGCGACCGTGCGGCCGGGCACGTTATACAAAATCACCGGAAGGTCTACCGTTTCGGCGATTTTTGCGAAATGGCGATAGATGCCTTCCTGCGTCGGCTTGTTGTAGTACGGCACGACCTGTAGCGTGGCGTCGGCCCCCACTTCCTTCGCCTGGCGCGTGAGTTCGATAGCTTCAGCAGTCGAGTTGCCGCCCGAGCCCGCGATCACCGGAATCCGGCCCGCCGTGTGCTCCACCGCAGTCTTGACCATGAGCACGTGTTCTTCGACCGACAACGTAGCCGACTCGCCGCTCGTGCCGACGACGACCAGCGCATTCGTGCCTTCCGCGACGTGCCAGTCGATCAGTTTGCGAAATGCCGGCAGATCGAGGCTGCCGTCTTCGAGCATCGGGGTGATGATGGCAGGAATGCTGCCGCGAATCTGAACGCCGTCGTTGCCGCGCGGGTTGCCGGATTGATTGCCGTTAGTCATGAAACGCCATGAATTTGATCAGGTAAACCGCGATTGTAGCGGATTAGCCGGGCAACTCGTAACAAGGCGGGGGCGCCGCCTGTGCGGAGTCGTCTGAGCAATCCGCCTCCAGAATTGCGCAGATGCGCTGGACGTAAGCCGGGCGTGGCTGCGCGACAAAACCGTCCTGAAAGGCCACCACTCGCAACCGGGCGCGCACCACGTCGAGCAGCTCGCCAGGCGCGAGCAGGAACGCCGGATTAGAGGGCTTGCCCACCCTTTCGTTTCCTTGCGCGAACGTCTCGTAAACCAGTACGCCGCCGGGCGCGAGTGAGCGAATCAACTGGGGAAAAAGCGGCCGGTGCAGATAGTTAGTGACAACCACTGCGGCGAACTGTGCGTCCGCTGCCAAAGGCCAAGGCGCGTTTTCGATGTCGGCCATGACCGTCGTGACGAGCGGCTCGTCGGCCAGCGCGTTCAGCGCGGCCGCGTCGCGGTCGATTGCAGTCACCGGATAGCCGAGCGACGCAAAAAAGCGCGCGTGCCGTCCCGCGCCAGAAGCGACGTCGAGCACCGCACCGTGCGCCGCGACCAGATGCGCCCACTGACGCACCCAGCGCGACGGCTCGCCCAATCCATGCAAGACAGCGGTCGTGCTCATCGCTTTGGCGCAGTCGTTCAGTTGTACGACAGGCCCATGGCCTCGCGCACGTCGCGCATCGTTTCCGTGGCGAAGCGGCGGGCCTTGTCACAGCCGTCGGCGACGATCGCGCGCAGCAGCGACGGATCGTCCATGTACTTCTGCGCGCGTTCGAGCATCGGCTGCTGTTCGCGCAGGATGCCTTCGATCACCGGCTGCTTGCATTCGAGACAGCCAATGCCCGCCGAGCGGCAACCTTTCTGAACCCACTCGTGCGTGGCTTCGTCGGTATAGACCTGATGCAGTTGCCACACCGGGCACTTGTCCGGATCGCCCGGATCGGTGCGGCGCACGCGAGCCGGATCGGTCGGCATGGTGCGCACCTTCTTCGTGATGGTCTCGGCATCTTCGCGCAGACCGATCGTGTTGCCGTACGATTTCGACATCTTCTGACCGTCGAGGCCAGGCATACGCGACGCTTCGGTCAGCATGGCCTGCGGCTCGACCAGGATGATCTTGCGCGAACCTTCCAGGTAGCCGAACAGACGCTCGCGGTCGTTCATCGACAGGCTCTGCGATTCCTGCAACATCGCGCGCGCCTGTTCGAGCGCTTCGTCGTCGCCGTCCTGCTGATACGCGTTGCGCAGTTCGTGATAGAGCTTCGCGCGCTTGCCGCCGAGCTTCTTCGCAGCTTCGTTGGCCTTCTCTTCGAAGCCCGGTTCACGGCCGTACAGGTAATTGAAACGACGCGCGATTTCGCGCGTCATTTCGACGTGCGGCACCTGATCTTCGCCCACCGGCACGAGCGAGCCGCGATACAGCAGAATGTCGGCCGCCATCAACACCGGATAGCCGAGGAAGCCGTACGTGGACAAATCCTTGTCCTTCAGCTTTTCCTGCTGCTCCTTGTAGGTCGGCACGCGTTCGAGCCAACCGAGCGGCGTGCTCATGCCGAGCAGCAGCGCAAGCTCTGCATGCTCCGGCACCTTGCTCTGGATGAACAGCGTGGCCTGCGCCGGATCGATGCCCGAAGCGAGCCAGTCGATCAGTACGTCCCACACGTTCTTTTCGATCACCTCGGGCGTTTCGTAGTGAGTCGTCAGCGCGTGCCAGTCGACCACACAGAAGAAGCACGGGTACTCGGACTGCAGCCGCACCCAGTTTTTCAGCACGCCGTGATAGTGGCCGAGGTGCAGCGACCCGGTGGGCCGCATGCCGGAGAAGATACGGTCTGGGAACATGGTTATTTAGAAAAGCGAAACAAGTGGAGTCAGGATTGCGGTGATCGCGCTATAACCGAGGGTAACGAGCGGGCCGAGCCAGTATCGCGTCAGCGTGCCCGTCATGACCAGCGCCATGACGATGAAAAAGCCATACGGCTCGAGTCGCGACAACGTGATGGCCTGGCGCGGCGGCAATAACGCCATCAGCACGCGACCGCCGTCGAGCGGCGGCAGCGGAAACAGGTTGAGCACACCGAGCACGAGATTGACGCCGACGCCGGCGCCCGCCATGCGCGTGAAAAACGGTTCGTCGACGGCCATCACCGCGAGCGCTACGCCGAAGAGGCCCCAGATGAGCGCCTGCACGAAGTTGCACGCGGGACCGGCAGCGGCGACCCAGAGGCTCCCCCAGCGCGGATTGCGCAGGTTGCCGAACGCAACGGGTACCGGCTTCGCGTAGCCGAACATGAACGCGCCGCTCGTCGCGAAGTAAAGCAGCAACGGAATCGCAATCGTGCCGAGCGGATCGATGTGCCGCATCGGATTGATGGAAACACGGCCGAGCACATAGGCCGTGTTGTCGCCGAGCCATCGCGCGACGTACCCATGCGCGGCCTCGTGCAGCGTGATCGCGAAAATCACCGGCAACGCGTAGACCGCGATGGTTTGTATCAGGGAAGAATCCATAACTCGCTATTGTAACAATGCGATTGCGTGCGTCTGTCCGCTTTCGCTCATGCCGTCTCTTCGAGACCGAATGGCGCGAGAGAACCGCGCCCTGCCCGTACCAGCACCGGCTCGGCGCCGGTCAGATCGATCACCGTGGACGGCTCGCACACGCAGGCGCCGCCGTCGATCACGAGATCCAGTTGCTTTTCCAGCCGCTCGCGGATTTCCTCGGGATCGTTCAGCGGCGCGGATTCCCCCGGCATTATCAGCGTGGAGCCGAGCAGCGGCTGGCCGAGCTCTCCGAGAATCGCGAGCGTGATCGCATGGTCCGGTACGCGCAGGCCGATCGTCTTGCGCGACGGATGCGACAGGCGCCGCGGCACTTCCTTGGTCGCCTGCAGCACGAAAACGTAGGGCCCCGGCGTCACCGATTTGATCAGCCGGTATTGGCGGTTGTCCACCATCGCGAAGTTCGCCAGTTCCGACAGATCGCGCACGAGGAGCGAGAGCAACTGCTTTTCATCCAGCCCGCGAATCCGGCGCAGGCGTTCAACCGCGTCCTTGTCGTCGAGATGACAGGCAAGCGCGTAACTGGAATCGGTCGGCAACGCGACGACGCCGCCGTCGTTGATGATTTGCACCGCCTGTTTGACGAGGCGCGGCTGCGGATTGTCTGGATGAAGCCGAAAGTATTGGGACATGGCGGCTAACGATGGCTGAGGATCGACGGCAAATTATGGCGAATCGGCGGGACGCGCGCGCAGACGGCCGGCTCCCGCACGCGACGTGCCGCATGGGCACGGCGCGCGTTCACAGCCAGCGTTCCCAGACGGGTTTGAGATCGGAAGGAAGCGGCGGCAACGTGCCGAGTTCGACGCGGCCCTCACCGGGCGCGTGGAAGTCCGAACCTCGCGACGCCTCGAAGCCGAAGCGGCGGGCCACGTCGGCGTATTCGCGGTACTGATCGGGCGTGTGGCTGCCCGTCACGACCTCGATCGCCTTGCCGCCCAAGTCGATGAATTCGGCGAAAAACGCGTCGAATTCGACCGGCGAGTACGCGTAACGGCCCGGATGCGCGATGATCGCCTCGCCGCCCGCGGCCTTGATCCAACCGACCGCGTCCGCGAGCTTCGCCCAGCGGTGCGATACATAGCCGGGCTTGCCGTCGCCGAGATAGCGGTTGAACACGTCTTGCGTGGAACTGGCGTAGCCGCTCTCGACCATGAAGCGCGCGAAATGCGTGCGCGAGATCATGTCGGGGTTCGACACGTATTTGAGCGCGCCCTGGTAAGCGTCGGGAATGCCGAGCGTGGCCAGTTGCTCGCCGATGGCTTCCGCTCGGGCGGCCCGCCCGTTGCGTGTGCGAGCGAGGCCGTCGATCAGCACGGAACTCGTGGGATCGATGCCGAGCCCGACGATGTGCACCGTACGCGCCGCCCAGGTCACCGAAATTTCCACGCCGCTGACATAGCTCATGCCGAGTTCCACGGCGGCTTCACGCGCTTCGCGCTGGCCGGCGAGTTCGTCGTGATCGGTCAGCGCCCACAAGGTCACGCCCCCCGCATGCGCACGGCGCGCGACATCGGCCGGCGCAAACTGGCCGTCGGAAACGGTGGAGTGACAGTGGAGGTCGGCGTTCATCATCGTCTGGAGAAGGTTCTGCAGTCCATTTTACTGCAACGCAGTAAGTGGACGCAGGGCAATCTCTCGTCGCCGCTTTCCGCTGACTTGCCGCGCGCCCCGGTTTGCTTGCGCGCTACGCGCAGAATCCCTCGATCAGCGCCGCCACCTGCTCCGGCTGGTCGTGATGCACCATGTGCCCCGCCTCGTCGATGATCTTTTCGCGCCAGTCCGGAAACGCCTGGAAGCGCGCCTTGAATTCATCAAGCGGAATTTCGCCGGCAATCGCGGCGAGCGTCGGCGAATGGGCGGCTTCGACGTGCAGTACTTTAGCGCTCACCTTGCGCCAGACGGCCATGACCTCGTCGAGCCGGTACAGCGTCGGGCCGCGCAGCTTGTGCGCCGGGTCGGCAAGCAGCATGAAACGCCCTTCACCGTCGGGCTTCGACCAATGCTTTGCAAGAAACTGCGCACGCGCGGCGGCCAGACGCGGATTGGTCTTGACGAGGCGGCCGGCTACTTCGTCGAGCGACGCATAGCGCTTGAGCTGCGGCGGATCGCGCAACTCGTCGAGCCAGTTTTGCAGACGTTTCGGCGCCTGCGCCGCATGCGACGGCGCAAGTCCAAAGCCCTCGAGGTCGACCACGCGACGCACCCGCTCCGGCCGCACGCCTGCGTACAGGCAGACGATATTCGCGCCGAGGCTATGCCCGACCAGATTGACCTGGCCGGTCGGCGCATAGTGATCGAGCAATGCGTCGAGATCGGCAAGGTAATCGTGGAACCAGTAGTGACCGCCGCCGCTTTGCGCCACCGGCCAGTCCGACAGGCCGAAGCCGCGCATGTCCGGCGCAATGACCTGCCAGTCGCCGCCCATTGCATCGACGACGAACTGAAATGACGCCGCCACGTCCATCCAGCCGTGCAGCATGAATAGCGCCGGCGCGTCGGGGTTGCCCCAACGCCGCACATGCAGACGGACGCCTCGCACGGCGACGAACTCGGAGCGGGAAGTGTTCATGATCGGTCACACGAAAAAGAATGATCGTTCGATTATAACGAGATAACCGTACGGCGGACCTGAGCCCGGGTCGAGACAAACCTCAGTCCGGGGTTCCCTGATCGGTCTGCGCGCCGCCTGCGTCGATGCCCGCCAATGCGGCCAGGTCGGCGAGCTCGGTGTCGTCGAAACCCGCGTCGCGGCGCGCCTCGAAATTGAACGGGCCGCGCAATTTCGGCGCGTGATACTGCTGGGCGAGGCGCGTGTAAGTGGCGTGCGGATCGAGACCGCTCTTGTCGCAGAGATAACGAAACCACCGGTTGCCGATCAGCACATGACCAATTTCGTCGCGCAGTATCACGTCCAGGATCGACGCCGACGCGTGATCGCCCGCCTGCTGCAAGCGCGCGCGGATAGGCGGCGAGGCGTCGAGCCCACGGGCTTCGAGCGTGCGAGGAACCAGCGCCATGCGCGCGAGCACGTCGCCACGGGTGCGCTCGCACATGTCCCAAAGGCCGTCGTGCGCGGGAAAGTCGCCATAGGCATGGCCGTACTCGGCGAGCCGCGCCGTGAGCAGCGAGAAGTGATACGCCTCTTCGGCTGCGACCTTGAGCCAGTCTGTGTAGAAAGCGGCGGGCATGCCGGCGAAGCGCCAGACGGCGTCGAGCGCCAGGTTGATCGCGTTGAATTCGATGTGCGCGAGCGCGTGCAACAGCACCGCTCGCCCTTGCGGCGATTGCATGCTGCGCCGCCCGAGCTTGCGCGGCTCGACAAGTTCAGGCCGGACCGGCCGGCCCGGAAGTTCGGGCGGTTCGTCCAGTTCGAGTTCCGCAGGGCATGGCGCGCTGCCGTCGATCACCGCTGCATACAACGCGCGCGCCGCGGCCGCCTTGGTGACCGGATCGGCTTCGCGCAGCGCGGCGAGCGCGGCGCTGCGCGCACACAGCGGCAGGCTGATCGAGCCGGGCGCGCGCTCGTCCACCGAACTGGGCGGCGCAAAGGAAGCTGGCGGGACGGAGGAAATCATCAGATGTGAATCGGTGAAGAAATGGGAATGGCGACGAAGACGTGATTCAGCCAGCGCGGAACGGCCTCGCGAGGCGTAAGCGTGACAACCACACAACCGTTTACAATACTCGATTCGACAATCGCGAGCGCCAGCCGCAACGACGAAGAGCCACCAGCCACGCATGGGCGCCGCCCCTTTTCGCCGCCGGCGTCCGGCGACCGATCCACGAGGAGACAACGTGACCATTTACAAGCTTGGCGACGCCGCACCGACCATCCACGAAAGCGTATTCGTCGCGGACTCCGCGACCATCATCGGCAATGTAACGCTCGCGGAAAATTCGAGCGTCTGGTTCGGCGCAACGCTACGCGGCGACAACGAGCCGATCACGTTGGGCGCGGGCAGCAACGTTCAGGAAAACGCGGTCCTGCATACCGACCCCGGCTTTCCGCTGACAATCGAGCCGAACGTCACGATCGGCCACCAGGTGATGTTGCACGGCTGCACGATCAAGGAAGGCTCGCTGATCGGAATTCAGGCGGTGGTCTTGAATGGAGCGGTAATCGGCCGCAACTGTCTGGTCGGAGCGGGCGCCATCGTGACCGAAGGCAAGGTATTTCCCGATAATTCGCTGATTCTCGGCGCGCCCGCCAAGGTGGTGCGCGAATTGTCCGAGACGGATATCGCCAACATGCAGCGCGGCGCGGCAAGCTATGCCGAGCGCCGCGAGTATTTCAAGGCGCAGCTCGTACGCATCGGCTGACCGGCCGGGCGCGCAGCGCGCACGGCGCCGGCACGGCATATCGTCGTGGCGCGCCATTCGACTGAGGAAAAGTTGTGAGCGACCAGTTGCAAAAATTCATGTTCAGCGCGGCGCCGGTGCGCGGCGAAATCGTTTCGCTGCGCAATACGTGGCAGGAAGTGCTGACGCGCCGCGAGTACCCGGCGCCGGTGCGGACCATTCTCGGCGAGATGATGGCTGCGTGCGCGCTGCTGTCGGCGAATCTGAAGTTCGACGGGACGCTGATCATGCAGATTTTCGGCGACGGCCCGGCCAAGATGCTGGTGGTTCAATGCAGCTCGGATCTGTCGATGCGCGCCACCGCCAAGCTTTCCGGCGACGAAGGCACGATCGGCGACAGCGCCTCGCTGGTGGAGCTGCTCAACGCAAGCGGCCACGGTCGCTGCGTGATCACGCTCGACCCGCGCGACAAGAAGCCTGGCCAGCAGCCGTATCAGAGCATCGTGCCGCTGTCGGGCGTCGACGGTCCGCTCAATTCTATGGCCGAAGTGCTCGAGCACTACATGCATCACTCCGAGCAGCTCGACACGCGCCTGTGGCTCGCGGCGAATTCCGAGCGTGCGGTCGGCATGCTGCTGCAAAAGCTGCCAGGCGACGGCGGCATCGTCCCGCATCCGGGCGAACTGGACGCGGACACCTGGGAGCGCGTCTGCACGTTGGGCGGCACGCTCTCGCAAGACGAGCTGCTGAAGGAAGAACCGGAAACGGTGTTCCGGCGGCTCTTCTGGCAGGAAAACGTTCAGCATTTCGAGCCCGCCGCCGCGCGTTTCGAGTGCACCTGCTCGCGCGAAAAAGTCGGCTCGATGCTGAAAATGCTCGGCCGGGAAGAGGTGGACGGCGTGCTCGAAGAGCGCGGCCACGTCGAAATTCATTGTGAGTTCTGCAACCAGCGGTACGAGTTCGACCCGGTCGACGTGGCGCAACTTTTTCTCGTGAACGCACTCTCACAAGGTGTGACGCCGGCTGCCGGGCAACGGCACTGAAGCGGCTGGCCAGGCGAGCGCTTTGCGCGCTCGCGGCGGCGTCCCGGTTGAACTGAGCACGCTTTTCATTGCCATTGAATGCGCGCCCCGCCCGGGGCGGTTTTACAGGCACAGGCGGCGGAGTATCTTTGACATTGTGGGGCTGCACTGCTTGGTGCCGCTGTAGATCTGGCTGTACATGTTTTACTTAGGTATCCGACTGATCGAGACCGAACATGAGCATTTCTTTCTCGCTGCTACGTCCCGCGCGCACGCTCGCCACCTTGACGGCGCTGGCGGGCGTCACTGCGTTAGCCGGTTGCATGATGGACCCGCCGGGGCCCTCGCCCATTTACAGCCGGCTGCCCGCCGACCAGTCGGGCGTGGCCAGCACCGCGCAACCGCTCACGCCCGCTGAGCGCGAGCGTTACAACGCAATCGATCAGCAGGTCATGGCCGAGCAAAACCAGGCAATCGCTGCCGAAAACGCCGCGCAGGCGTGGTCGCGCTATTACAGTCCGCCAGTGCCGGTGAGCGTTTACGGTAGCTACTACGGCGGTGGATGGGGGCATGGCTGGGGCACCGGCGTGGGCATCGGCTACGGCCCTTGGGGCTGGTGATCAACAGAGCACGCTAAGTAGCGCTGGAAGCGCCGGCGATCAAAGCATTCCGGCCGCCGGTTTCGACTGTTAAATGCTCATTGATGTAAAAAAGGCGCGGGTCAATCGACACCGCGCCTTTTTTTCGCCTTCCCAACTAAGCGCCGTCAGCGCTCAGTGCGCGGGCTTTTTGTCTTTCGCTGGCTTGCCGCCGTGCTTGCGCTCTGGCTTAGCGCGCGACTCCGGATTCGGCACGACATGCAACGGTGCCGACGACACTTCGCCGCGAGTCGAGGTGGAAGCCGAAGGCGCGTTGGCCGTCGGCAAAGGTGCATTCGGCGAAACGAATTGCACGAACACTTCGCCGTCTTTGACCATGCCCATTTCGTAGCGGGCGCGTTCTTCGACGGCAGCGGTGCCGTTCTGCAAGTCCTGCACCTCGCCCTGAATCCGCTCGTTACGCAGTTTCGCGTCGGTATTCTTTTGCATCTGCTGCGCGAGCTGCTGCTGCAGTTCGTGCACGCGCAACCAGCCGCCATGGCCCCACCAAAGCGGATACTGGATCAACGCCAGCAGAACGATCAGTACAGCAGTGACGAGCCGCATGAAGTAAGCACAATAAATACGCGCCGCCCTGCGCTAAACGCAGGGCGGCGAGGTCAATCAGACACGAAGAAAAACCGGCTCATCGGTCAGCGCTAGAAACAGTCCAATCACAACGAATTAGCGCAGATTGTAGAACGCCGACTTGCCCGGATAGCTGGCGATATCACCGAGGTCTTCCTCGATGCGCAGCAACTGGTTGTATTTCGAGATGCGGTCCGAACGCGACAGCGAACCCGTCTTGATCTGGCCGGCGTTCAGGCCCACGGCGATGTCCGCAATCGTCGAATCTTCCGTTTCGCCCGAACGATGCGAGATCACAGCCGTGTAGCCAGCCCGCTTCGCCATCTCGATCGCGGCGAAGGTTTCCGTCAGCGTGCCGATCTGGTTGATCTTGATGAGGATCGAGTTCGCGATGCCTTTCTCGATGCCTTCTTTCAGGATGCGCGTGTTGGTCACGAACAGGTCGTCGCCAACCAGCTGGATTTTCTTGCCGAGCTTGTCGGTCAGGAGCTTCCAGCCTTCCCAGTCGCTTTCGTGCATACCGTCTTCGATCGAGACGATCGGGAACTTGTCAGCGAGCGTAGCGAGGTAGTCGGTGAATTCCGCCGACGACAGTTGCAGGCCTTCGCCCGCCAACTGGTACTTGCCGTCGTGGTAGAACTCGCTGGCCGCGCAGTCGAGCGCGAGCAGCACGTCTTCACCGGCACGATAGCCGGCTTTTTCGATCGCTTGCAGGATGGTCGACAGGCATTCGTCGTTGCTGCCGAAGTTCGGCGCGAAGCCGCCTTCGTCGCCCACCGCCGTGCTCATGCCGCGGTCCGACAGAATCTTCTTCAGCGCGTGGAACACTTCAGCGCCGCAGCGCAGTGCTTCGCGGAAGGTCGGCTGGCTGACCGGCACGATCATGAATTCCTGGATGTCCAGGCTATTGTTCGCGTGCGCGCCGCCGTTGACGATGTTCATCATCGGCACCGGCAATTGCATCGCGCCCGAGCCGCCGAAGTAACGGTAGAGCGGCAGGCCGGCTTCTTCGGCGGCGGCCTTCGCGACGGCCATGGACACGGCCAGCATCGCGTTCGCGCCGAGGCGCGACTTGTTATCCGTGCCGTCGAGTTCGAGAAGGGTCTTGTCGAGGAAAGCCTGCTCGGAAGCGTCGAGGCCCATGATCGCTTCGGAGATTTCGGTGTTGATGTGTTCGACTGCCTTCAGCACACCCTTGCCGCCGTAGCGGCCAGTTTCGCCGTCGCGCAACTCGATCGCTTCCCGCGAACCGGTGGATGCGCCCGACGGCACTGCGGCGCGGCCCATGGTGCCCGACTCGAGCAGCACGTCGCATTCGACGGTGGGGTTGCCTCGCGAATCGAGAATCTCTCGACCGATGATATCTACGATAGCACTCATGGTTTCCTCAAGAAATGACGATAAATTCTTTACTGTGACACTGTATCTCGCAGGTCGATCGGAGTTAGCGGTTTAGCGCTCACCCCGTCTACAGAGCACACGAATGCGGAGCTGGCCTTCAGCGCTCGTTCCGGTCCATGCGGAGCATGGCCTCCCGACAGACAAGCTACGCGACGATACGTTCGACCACCATTGTGCACGTTCGCCACGCACTCCCACTTGAATGGGCGGCTCAACACGCGAGCCAGCATGCGGCGAACGACTGAATCAGTTGAAATCGCTTTCGAGGAACGGCGCGCGCTTGACGGCCTGATCGAGCGTGACAAGCGTCTCGAGCAGATCGGCCATGCGGTTGAGCGGCACCGCGTTCGGACCGTCCGATTTGGCCTGCGCCGGATTCGGGTGCGTCTCCATGAAAAGACCCGCGACGCCGACCGCGACCGCGGCACGCGCGAGCACCGGCACGAATTCACGCTGCCCGCCCGAGCTCGTGCCCTGCCCGCCTGGCAACTGCACCGAATGCGTGGCGTCGAAAACAACCGGCGCATTCGTTTCACGCATGATGGCAAGCGAACGCATGTCGGACACGAGGTTGTTATAGCCGAACGACACGCCGCGCTCGCACGCCATGAAGCGGTCTTCCGACAGACCAGCCTCGCGTGCCGCGTCGCGAGCCTTGTCGATCACGTTTTTCATGTCGTGCGGCGCGAGAAACTGGCCCTTCTTGATATTGACCGGTTTGCCCGACCGTGCGCACGCGTGAATAAAGTCGGTTTGACGGCACAGGAAAGCCGGCGTTTGCAGAACATCGACCACTGAGGCGACCTGTTCGATCTCGTGCTCCGCGTGAACGTCGGTCAGCACCGGCAGGCCGAGCTGACGCTTCACTTCCGACAGGATGCGCAGCCCCTCGTCCATGCCCAGACCGCGAAACGATTTGCCACTACTGCGGTTGGCTTTGTCGTACGACGATTTGTAGATGAACGGAATGTTCAGCTTCGCGCAGATTTCCTTCAGCCGGCCCGCCGTGTCGATCGTCATTTGCTCCGATTCAACGACACAGGTGCCCGCGATCAGGAAAAACGGCTTGTCGAGCCCGATTTCGAAATCGCCCAGTTTCATGCTTTCTCCCCGACTTCGTTCGTGACGCGCGACTGCTGACGCGCGAGCGCAGCCTCGACGAACGACTTGAAAAGCGGATGGCCGTCACGCGGTGTGGACGTGAATTCCGGGTGAAACTGCACGCCGACGAACCACGGGTGCATGCTGCGCGGCAGTTCCATCATTTCCGGCAGATCTTCGCTCGGAGTACGGGCGCTGATGATAAGACCGCCGGCTTCGAGTTGGGGCACGAAACGGTTATTGACTTCATAACGGTGACGGTGACGCTCGTTCACGTCCTTGCCGTAGATCTCTTCGGCCATGGTGCCGGGCTTGATCGGGCAACGCTGTGAACCGAGGCGCATGGTGCCGCCGAGATCCGATTCTTCAGTGCGCTTTTCGACGCGGCCTTCGCGGTCGTACCACTCGGTGATCAGCGCGACCACGCGGTTTTCGGTTTCCTGATCGAACTCGGTGCTGTTCGCGTTCTTCAGCCCGACCACGTCGCGCGCAAACTCGATCACGGCCAGTTGCATGCCGAGGCAGATGCCGAGATACGGCACCTTCGCTTCCCGTGCATAGCGGATCGCCGCGATCTTGCCTTCGGTACCGCGACGGCCGAAGCCGCCAGGCACGAGCACCGCGTCGAGATGCTTGAGACTTTCGACGCCCTGCGTCTCGATCTCTTCAGAATCGATGTACTCGATGTTCACGCGCGTCGCCGTATGCATGGACGCGTGGCGCAGTGCTTCGATCAGCGACTTGTACGATTCGGTCAGATCGACATATTTGCCGACCATGCCGATGGTGACCTCGTGTTCCGGGTTCTGCAGCTTCTCAACCAGGTCCGCCCACATGGACAGATCGGCGGGCTTCGGCGTGAGCTTCAACTCTTCGCAGATGATCGCGTCGAGACCCTGATCGTGCAGCATCTGCGGAATCTTGTAGATGCTGTCCGCGTCCCACACCGAGATCACGGCGTCTTCCGGGACGTTGGAGAACATGGAAATTTTCGCGCGCTCGTCGTCCGGAATGCGGCGGTCGGCGCGGCACAGCAGCACGTGCGGCGAAATACCGATTTCGCGCAGCTTCTGCACGCTGTGCTGCGTGGGCTTGGTTTTCAGTTCGCCGGCCGTGGCGACCCAAGGCACCAGCGTGAGGTGCACGAAGCACGCGCTGTTGCGGCCCATGCGCAGGCTCATTTGACGCGCGGCTTCGAGGAACGGCAGCGATTCGATGTCGCCTACCGTGCCGCCCACTTCGACGATAGCGACGTCCGGCTCGCCGCAGGTGGCCGACGCCGCGCCACGCTCGATGAACGCCTGGATTTCATTCGTGATGTGCGGAATAACCTGCACCGTCTTGCCGAGATAATCGCCGCGGCGTTCCTTGCGGATTACCGATTCGTAGATCTGGCCCGTGGTGAAGTTATTGGCCTTGCGCATCTTCGTGCTGATGAAGCGCTCGTAGTGGCCGAGGTCGAGGTCGGTCTCCGCTCCGTCTTCCGTCACGAACACTTCACCGTGTTGGAACGGGCTCATCGTGCCGGGGTCGACGTTGATGTAGGGATCGAGCTTGAGAAGGGTGACTTTAAGACCGCGCGATTCGAGGATCGCGGCGAGGGAAGCGGCGGCAATACCCTTGCCGAGGGAAGATACTACGCCGCCGGTGACGAAAACATATTTGGTCATCGCTGGATGCTCGCGGGAAAAACGGATTATACCGTAAAGCAGGGTCTCAACCCAGCAAAATGCGAGCGGCCCGGGCACGCATGCGCGCCGCGCAAACCACCGGTGACCGGCGCGCGCAGCGTCAGCCGCGCTGCTCCAGTTCGCGCAACATCCGCTGCACGGCACGGGCGGTTTCGATCGGCTTTTCCATCGGAAAGAGGTGGCTGCCCTCGATCCATTCCACATGGCCGCCGGTAGCACGGCGCGTGGCGCGCAAGCCGACCTGACGGATTTCTCGCGACCGGGTGCCGGCAATGAATCCGACCGGCACCGGTGCGCCGCGCGCGAGCCGCGCGCCGAGCGTATGCGGCAAGGTCCGGTAGATCTGATATTCGATACGGCGATCGAACGCGAGGCTGCGCGAGCCGTCGTGCGAAACCTGCGGAATGCCGAACTCGATGTAGTCGGACAGCATCCGCTCGTCCCAACGCGCGAACGCTGGCTTCGAATGGAAATGACGCCATGCCTCTTCGCGGCTTGCCCAGTGAGTGCGGCGCTTGCGCGTGGCCGCTGCGGGCGAAAGCCGCTCGTCGAGCCCGGTCCATTGCGACACGCGCAAAATGCTGCTGCGCCAGCCTGCCACCACCGGAGAATCGAGCATCACGACGCCCCTCACCCACTGCGGTTTCTTCAAGGCCGCCATCAGCGACACATAGCCTCCGAGCGAATGTCCGACGAGCCACACCGGCTGCTCGTAGGTCCGCCCGATGTCATCGAGCAACTGCTCGACGAGATGCGGCCAGTCCTGAGTCACCGGATACCGCGGATCGTGTCCGATGCGTTCGATGTGCCGCACTTCGTAGTCGTCGGCGAGTTCCGCAAAAATCGTCCGGTAAATCGACGCTGGAAAACCGTTTGCGTGCGAGAAGTGAATGATGTTTTTCAACTGCGGCTATCTCCGTTCTGTTTATTCGCGGCGGGTGAAGCCTGGCGGTGTCTCGCGGTGCTGAATGTTGCGGTGTGACTGTGACGGTGCTCCGCTGTGAAGCTTGAGTACGATTCCCATTGAGCGGCTTCGCTTTGCCGCCCGCTCATTGCCTCTCTTCTACGGCGCTCTACGAGTTGCCTTCAGCGCACTTCTTTTGCGGCTCTTCCACTTGCGTAGCGTCAGCCGGCGATCGGTTCAGCGATCCATCCAGTAACGCCGGCGTGTGTCGCGATAACGCTCGATGGTCAGCGCGGTATCGCTTGCATGCGCACCTCGCCGCGTGGCGAAATCCGGGTCGATCAGGACGCGCACCGCGCCATCCGCATCGCTGCGTCCAAGTTCGATATGCCGCGCCGAATAGCGCGCCAGCACGCCCGCACTGGGATGATGAAACCGGTTGCGATAGCCTACCTGAAATAGCGCGACGAGCGGGTCGATAGAATCGAGGAACGGCTCAGTCGACGACGTCTTGCTGCCGTGGTGTGGGACCACCAGCACCTGAGCACGCAGCATCTCGCGATCGCGCGACAACAGCACGCGTTCGGCAGGGGCCTCGATGTCGGCGGTCAGCAGCGCTGCAAGGCTCGCGGCTTGCGCGTGCGCGTCCGGCGCGTCAGCCGACGGGCGATTCGCCGCGCTTTCCGTTGTACTCTTCAGCGCACGATGCAATCTGCTGCCCGGCGCATGCTCCGCCGCGCTGGCGGCTCCACCATCCTTCACGCCACCTGCCGTACCCTCCGCAAGCGAAGCTTCTGCACTTCCCTCTCCCGGGCTCGCAAGTGCACCCGGCGACGTGCTCACCCGCAGCACACAGCAATGCGCGTTCGGCTTGCCCTGTAGCGGCCCGGCGTCGGGCCAGAGCATCGAGAATTCGACGCCGTCCCACTGCCAGCGCTGTCCCGCCGCGCAGGGCAACGTCTGCGCGCCCCGTTGCCTCGCATTCGCCCATAGCGCATTGGCCGGTGCGAGAGCGGCGACCATCTGACGTACCTCGATCGCATCCAGCACGGCCGGCGCGCCTCCCGAGTGGTCCGAATCCGCGTGGCTAACAATCAGCGTGTCGAGGACGTTGACGCCATGTGCCTGAAGATACGGCACAACGACTCGCTCACCGGCGTAGGTCGATTCCGGGCCCGGCCCCGTGTCGAACAGCAGCACGTGGTGCGCCGTCTCGACCAGCACCGCCGTGCCCTGCCCAACGTCCAGCGCGGTCAGCCGGAAGCTGCCGTGGGGCGGCCCGGACGGCGCCGGCGCGAGTAACGGCAGCCACGCGAGCGGCGCCGCCCAGCGCAGCGGCCAGCCGCGCGGTGCGAGACACCACAGCACGCCGGCCGCGGCGGCAGCGGGCGTCCACGCGTCCGGCTGCGGCAGCCACCACAGCGCCCACCTGGGTCCGGAAAGCCAATGCAATCCGGCAATCATCAGCTCGAGCAACGCGTGCGCCGTACGAAACGCGTAGGCATCGAGCGGAGCGGGCAACACGACACCTGCCAGCACCGAAGGCGTCACCAGCAGGCTTACCCACGGAATCGCAAACGAGTTCGCGAGCGGCCCGATCAACGGAATCTGAGCGAACCAGTAGACGGTCAACGGCGCGAGCGCGACGGTGACAGCAAGCTGAACATGCGCGGCGCCGCGCAGCCGTTCACCGAAAGCCTGAACGCGGCGCGCGGCGGCAGCACGCAGGCGCAACAATCGGCCGGGCGCGCCGCCCTGTTCGTCCGTCTCGCGCGTGCGCTGTTCGTGATTCTCCACGCGAGGCCGCCCCGACGTGGCGAAGAGAATCGCCGCCACTGCGCAGAACGACAACCAGAATCCCGCCGAGACAACCGCCCACGGATCGATCAGCAACACGAGCCCGAGCGCAGACGCGAGCACGGCCGAGCGCGGTACATTGCGCCCGCTCAGATACGCGAGCGCCACGACGCCGGCCATCCACAGCGCGCGCTGCACGGGCACGTTGAAGCCGGCCAACGCTGCATGCAACGCGGCGAAGAACGCGCCGCCAGTCACCGCGACGAACTGCGCGGGAACGTGCAGCGGCCAGTTGCGGCCGATCAATCCCGAGCGTCGCCAGCACGCGCCGCAAAGCCATGCCGCGAGACCCGCGGCAAAGCCGATATGCAATCCCGAGATCGCCACCAGATGACTGGTGCCGGTGGCGCGCATCAACTGCCAGTCGGCGGCGCTGACTTCGTCCTGTGCGCCGATCGCCAGCGCGACGACGATGCCGCAATGCGGCGAGTCCGCCAGCACCGCGTCGATGCGCGCACGCAGCGCCGCGCGCCAGCGGTCCACCGTCACGCTCACGCCGTGCGCATCCGGGCGCAACCGCACGGCCTGCGTTGCCGCGCTCACGTAACCGGTGGCCCGCACGTTCCGCGCAAGCAAGCCGGCTTCCGCGTCACGCACGCCGAAGTTCGCATTGCCATGTGGCCGTTTCAGCCTCACAGCAGACGCCAGCGTTCACCGGGCTCAAGCGGCGGCGGCGGCGCTTCGTCGGCGATCCAGGACAGTTGGACGACGCGCGGAAACCTGACCGGTTCGCCCGGCGCCGATTCAACGGCAGGCGCGTCGACCGACTCCACGTCGAAAAGAAAACGAACGCCTTTATCGTCGCGCGCGGGCAATCCTTTGATGTTGCCGGTCAGCTCGATGTCGCGGCCTTCCCACGCAAGCGGCAGGCTCGTCGCAAGCCGTGCTTCCGCCCGCCACGCCGCGTAGCCGAAGCCAACGCACCATGCCGCGCATGAGAGGGCGCCCCAGCCGGCCAATGAGCGCACACGTCGAAGCGTCCAACTGGAAGGCGCCCTCTGCTCGCGATCCGCGATGTGCGAACCCCCATGCAACGCCCACACTGCGGCGGCCGACGCCGCGCAGCCGAACAACACCAGCGCACACCAACCGCCCCAACCGGGCAACGCCGCTTGCCGCTGAAGCCAGACGACGCCCAACCCGAATCCACACCACCATGCACGCATGCGCCCTCCGCCCGCCACTGGCTGTACCCGGGACGAGACGACGCAACGCACGGCGCAACGCGCAAGCATGCCGCCGGACGTGTGTCGCGCCCGGCGCAAACCACTCGAGAATCAACCGGACAAATTATGCAGAGGAAAGCGCGAGCCGCGGCAGCGCGGCGAGCGCGTTAGCCGTTGTGCCTAGGGCGGCTTCGTCCACCGCCATGCCACGCAACTGCGCGAGTCCGGCGCCGATGGCCGGAATCTGTTCGGGGGAGTTGCGCTGCTTGTAAATCCACGAAGGCGCGATGTCCGGCGCGTCGGTCTCGACCACGAGCGCGTCGAACGGCAACTGCTCGGCAAGGCGGCGAATCTGCCGCGCGCGCTCGAACGTCAGATTGCCGCCGAAGCCGAGATGCATACCCTGGTCGATATACGCCTGCGCCTGCTGGAAGCTGCCGTTGAATGCATGCGCGATGCCGCGATGAATCTGATGCCTGCGCAAGCCTTTGATTACCTGATCCTGCGATTTGCGCACATGGCAGATCACCGGCAGATCGAATTCCCGCGCGATCTGTAGTTGACCGTTGTAGAAGAATTGCTGCCGGGCGTCGTCGAGACCGTCGACGAAATAATCCAGCCCGATCTCGCCGATGCCGATGAAGCGCGGGTCGTCGAGGCTCGCCTCGATTTCCGCGCGCAGCAGGTCAAGATCGTGTTCCTGCGCGGATGGCGTGAAGAGCGGGTGAATGCCGAGCGCATATGCGCCGCCGTCGAAGCGATGCGCCAGCTCGCGCACGGCCGCAAAGTTCTGCCGGCCGATGGCTGGAATGACGATACGCCCCACGCCCGCACTCTTCGCCGCCGCAGCGACGTGCTCGCGGTCGGCGTCGAATTCGGAGGCGTCGAGATGGCAGTGCGTATCGATCCACATGGGTTGCCTCGCTGACAAGTGGACTGAGTGGATTAAGCAGATCAGGCGGCCGGTGCGTCGAGCCATTTCCAGCTCTGTGCCGCCTCGCCACGCTTACACCGGAACCGGCGGCTCCTCATGCAAGATCCCGTCGCGCAACCGCATGATGCGGTCGCACCGCCCGGCCAGTTCAGGGTCGTGCGTGACGATCACGAAACTCGTTTCGAGCGTTCGGGACAGTTCGAGCATCAGATTGAAGACCGTGTCCGCAGTGCCGCCGTCCAGATTGCCGGTTGGCTCGTCGGCGAGCACGCACGCCGGCCTCGTGACCAGCGCCCGCGCAATCGCCACACGCTGACGCTCGCCGCCCGACAGTTCGCCCGGCCGATGTTTCGCGCGATGCGCCATGCCGACGCGCTCCAGCACCGCGAGCGCTTCACGACGCGAGGCTTCGGTCGTCATGCGGCGAATCCGCAGCGGCATGGCGACGTTATCGAGCGCGGAAAACTCGGGCAGCAGATGATGGAACTGGTACACGAAACCGAGTGCGCGATTGCGCAAGTCGTTGCGTTCGCGTTCGGAGAGCTTCGTGAACGGCTTGCCCATCACCGAGACGTGGCCCGCACTCGGATCGTCAAGGCCGCCAAGCACATGCAGCAGCGTGCTCTTGCCCGAACCGGACGCGCCGACAATCGCGAGCTTCTCGCCGCGCCGCACGTTCAGTTCGGCGTTGTTGAGCACCTGCACATTCAGGCCGCCCTGCACGAACGACTTCGAAATGCCGGTTGCTTCCAGCACGTACGGATGCGGCGTCAGTTCCTGAGCGGCCATGGGTAGAGTTGCGGAACGGTCATTCATAGCGCAGCGCCTCCGCGGGACGGACTTTGGCACCGCGCCAGCTCGGGTAAAGCGTCGCCACCGCCGACATCAGGAACGCAATGATGCCGATTCGCGCGACGTCCGCAGGAATCAGCTCAGACGGCAGTTCGCTGATGAAATACACCGACGGCGGCAGGAACTGCACGCCGATCATATGTTCGATCATCGGCACGAGCCATGGAATACTCCACGCGATCAGGCAGCCCAGCGCAACGCCGGTTGCCGTGCCGATAAAGCCAATCGTCACGCCCTGCACGACGAAAATCTTCATGATCGAACCGGGCTGCGCGCCGAGCGTGCGCAGAATCGCGATATCGGCCTGCTTGTTGGTCACCGTCATCACGAGCGACGACACGAGATTGAACGCCGCAACCGCAATGATCAGCGTTAGGATGATGAACATCATGCGTTTTTCGATCTGCACCGCCGAGAACCAGGTCTTGTTCTGCTGCGTCCAGTCGCGGATATACAGGTCGCCGGAGAGGCTGCGCGCAAGCTGATGTGCGACTTCCGGCGCGCGCTGCATGTCGGTGAGTCGCAACCGCACGCCGGTCGGCGCGGGTAGCCGGAACAGCGCCTGAGCGTCCTTGATATTGATCAGCGCGAGCGTGCTGTCGTACTCGTAATGCCCCGACTCGAAGATGCCCACCACCGTGAACTGCTTCAGACGCGGCAGCATGCCGGCCGGCGTAATGGTGCCTTCGGGCGCGACCAGCGTGATCTTGTCGTTGACGGTCACGCCGAGATTGGTCGCGAGGTCCGCACCCAGCACGATGCCGAAGTCGCCAGGCACGAGATCGGTGAGCTTGCCGCCTTTCATCTCTTTGCCGATGTCGGATACCTGCGGCTCGAGCGTCGGCTCGACGCCGCGCAACGCGACGCCGCTGACCGCATCCTGGCGCGTGAGCAGCGCCTGCGCTTCCACATAAGGCGCGGCGCCGATCACTTCCTTGTTCCGGCGCGCTTCGTCGGCCGTGAGTTGCCAGTTAGGCATCGAGCCGGTCGGCGAAAAGATTTCGACGTGCGCAAGCACCGACAGCATGCGGTCGCGCACTTCCTTCTGGAAGCCGTTCATGACCGACAAGACCACGATCAGCGCGGCGACGCCAAGCGCGATGCCCGACATCGAAACCAGTGCGATGAAGGAGATAAAGCCGTTGCCGGTCGTGCGTTTGCCGGCGCGGGTATAGCGCCAGCCGATCTGCCATTCGTAGGGAAATTTCAAGCGAGTCCTTTTCTGCGTTCTTCGGCTACCCGGGCTGCGTGCGGCGTCTTGCGGCTGGCGATACGTCTGGCGATGCGTCCGCGGATAAGCCCGCTGTTGCATCTGCCTTCGCGTCGCGAGTCCGGCCCGAGTGTCCTGATCATTGGTGTCGCGGCAATCCGGATGGTTCCTGCCGACGTCGCGGCGCAAACCCGCCCCGCATTGCCGATGCCGCCACCGTCAACCAAGCGCGAAGTTTGCCATACAATGCCGCGCCGCCGCATAAAGGGACTGCCGGTAGAGCGGCTGGTGGGACTGCCGGACAGCCCGCTGCGGGAGCGCTGCGTAGATAGCTCGACGCAACTGCCGACGCAACCGCCGACGCGACGGCGACCCATGGCCGACCGGCGCCGGCCCGCGTCGGCCCGCGCAAACCCGCCGAGCCTATCGAAACCGCAGCGCGCTTTGCCCTACAATGCGCAGCATCATGCACGCCGACCGCCTCCATCTTCTGCTTCCTTTCGCGCTGCCCGCCGCAGCCGACGCCTCCACCGCCCTACACGACATCAGCAGCCCTGCACTCGACCGGCTGGTCGCGCGCGCGACGCTCGTCGAGCGTGTGATCGGCGAGGATTTCCAGCGCACGCTGCCGCATGAACGGTGGATCGCGCGTCAGTTCGGCGCGCTATCCAACGCCTCCACCGCCTCGACGGGCGCGGCGGCCGCCGACGAAGCCCCGCTCGCGCCCTACATGCTGCGCGCTGACGGCGGCGAGCCGGGCGACGCGACGTGGGCCTGCGTGCAGCCGGTGCACGTGCGCATCGCGCATGACCATCTGGTGCTGATCGACCCGGCGTCGCTCGATCTTTCCGATGACGAAGCGAGCGCGCTGCTCGAGGTGGCCCGGCCTCTGATCGAGGAACTTGGCGTGCGCATCGAGGCGCCGAAGCCCGCGCGCTGGTACCTGTCGGGCGACGGCTTCGGCACGCTGGCCGGTGCATCGCCGTTGCGCGCGAGCGGCCGTAACATCGAAATCTGGTTGCCGCACGAAGCGCATTCCGGCGAGCGTTCGCGTGCGTGGATGAAGCTGCAGAACGAAGTGCAGATGGCCTGGTTCGAGCACCCCGTGAACGAAGCCCGCGAGGCGCGCGGCCTGCCCGCCGTCAATTCGATCTGGTTTCACGCGCAAGGTGCGGTGCGGCCTGTGCGCAGCCCGTTCTCACGCGTCTTTTCAGACGCCGCGGCGACGCGCGGTCTCGCACTCACAGCCGGCGTGCCCGTTGGCGCTCCGCCCGCTTCGTTCGCGGCGCTGTCTTCGCTGGAGGAACGCGGCGGCACCAATGCAGGCGACCAGGCAACCCGTTCGAGCGCGGCGAACGATGTGCACACCGCAGCACACGCGCGAAACACCACTCTTGTGGAGCTGGACCCGTTCTCGGCGCCGTACATCGAACAGGACTGGGCACGCTGGAACGCGGCCTTCGCGGCGCTCCAGGGCGACTGGTTCGAACCGGCGCTCGAAGCGTTGCAATCGGGTGCACTTGCCGAACTCGGCCTGACCTTGTGCGGCGACACGGGGTCCGTCACGCTCAGCATCACGCGCGGCGATCTGCGCAAGTTCTGGCGACGGCGCCTGCTCGCCTCGCTTTTCATCGAATGATCGATTGCATGACCGACCCTACAGACGGCCTTTCAGAATGACCCGAATCGTTACGCGCGCCTGTTCCCCCGTTGACGCTGAAATTCTCGTGCGCCACGGCCTGCATCCGGTACTCGCGCGTCTGTATGCGGCGCGCGGCGTGTGCCTGCCCGATGAAATCGAAACCGGACTCGCGCGCCTCGTGCCGCCCGCCGCGCTGAAAGGTTGCGAAGACGCCGCTGTGCTGCTCGCCGACGCGATCGGGCAAAAGCGCCGCATGCTGGTCGTGGCCGACTACGATTGCGACGGCGCCACCGCCTGCGCGGTCGCGGTGCGCGGGCTGCGCATGTTCGGCGCCCAGATCGATTATCTCGTGCCGAACCGCTTCGAATACGGCTATGGCCTCACGCCCGAAATCGTCGCGCTGGCCGCGCGCAACGCTTCGGGCAAACCGGACCTTCTGCTTACGGTCGACAACGGCATCGCGAGCGTGGACGGCGTCGAGGCGGCCAACGCTCTTGGCATCGACGTGCTCGTCACCGATCACCACCTGCCCGGCGACCAGTTGCCCGCCGCCCGCGCGATCGTCAATCCGAACCAGCCGGGCTGCGAGTTTCCCAGCAAGTGCATCGCGGGCGTCGGCGTGATGTTTTACGTGCTGCTCGCGTTACGCGCCGAATTGCGCCGCCGCGGCGCGTTCGGCGACGATTTCCCGGAGCCGCGCCTGGACGGCCTGCTGGATCTGGTCGCGCTCGGCACCGTCGCGGACGTCGTGAAACTCGACGGCAACAACCGCGTGCTGGTCGCGCAAGGTTTGCAACGCATCCGCAAGGGCAAGATGCAGCCGGGCATTGCCGCCCTCTTTCGCGCCGCCGCGCGCGACGCCCGCAGTGCGTCGGGCTTCGACCTCGGCTTCGCGCTCGGTCCGCGGCTGAATGCGGCGGGACGGCTGTCGGATATGTCGCTCGGTATCGAATGCCTGACGACCGACGACGTCGGCCGCGCGTGGGAACTCGCGCAACAACTCGATGCGATGAACCGCGAGCGCCGCGAAATCGAAGCGGGCATGCAGCAACAGGCGCTCGACGACCTCTCGTCGATCGATCCCGACGGCGCGGCCACCATCACGCTGTTCAATCCAGCCTGGCACCAGGGCGTGATCGGCATCGTGGCCGGACGGCTAAAGGAGAAGTTTCACCGGCCTTCGTTCACGTTCGCACTCGCCGACGACAGCGGCCAGCTCGTCAAAGGCTCGGGCCGCTCGATCGCGGGCTTCCATCTGCGCGACGCGCTCGACCTGATTTCAAAGCGCGAGCCTGGCATGATCGTCAAATTCGGCGGCCACGCGATGGCGGCAGGCCTGACGCTCGCCGCCGCCGACGTGCCGCGCTTCACCGCCGCGTTCGAAGCGGTCGGCCGCGAGTGGCTCACCGAAGAAGCGCTTTCGCGCACCGTCGAAACCGACGGCGAACTGGAAGATGCGTATTTCACGCCGCAGTTCGTCGAAATGCTCGACGCCGCTGTCTGGGGCCAAGGTTTCCCGGCGCCGGTGTTTTCGGGCGAATTCGACGTCGCGTCGCAGGCGCTCGTGAAGGACAAGCACCTGAAGCTGCAACTGATGCGCGGCCGCCAGCGCTTCAACGCAATCTGGTTCAATCACACCGACACGCTGCCCGCACGCACCACGGTCGCGTACCGGCTGGCGAGCGACACGTGGAACGGCGTCTCGCGCGTGCAGTTGATCGTCGAGCACGCGGCGGGCTAGAGCGCCTTCACCGGCGCCGCCGCGCGAAGCTGCCGCGGCGCCGAAAATCTCCGCAAAATCAATCCCAAACCCGCGCCGGATCGCTCGATCGACTCCGGCGCGCGGCGCCGATCGGCTATAATTTCCCCTTTTTACGAAGCTATAAAAGATCGACATGGAAGCGGAACGTCTCAACGCGATCGAAGCCTCTCTGGCGGACCTGCGCAAGCGCGCGGCCGACCTACGGGGGTATCTTTGACTACGACGACAAAGCACTGCGTCTAATCGAAGTCAACCGGGAACTCGAAGACCCGGACGTCTGGAACGACTCGAAACACGCCCAGGCCCTCGGCCGGGAGAAGAAACTGCTCGACGACACCGTCGGCAAACTCACGTCGCTCGACAACGACTTGCGCGACGCGCAAGACCTGTTCGACATGGCGCGTGAAGAAGGCGACGACGAAACGCTGATCGCCTGCGAAACCGACGCGCAAGCGCTCGAACAGCGCGTCGCCGACATGGAATTTCGCCGCATGTTCGCGAATCCGGCCGACCCGAACAACGCGTTCCTGGATATCCAGGCCGGCGCGGGCGGCACCGAGGCGTGCGACTGGGCGTCCATGCTGCTGCGTCAGTACCTGCGCTACTGCGAACGCAAGGGCTTCAAGACCGAAGTGCTGGAGCAGACGGACGGCGACGTCGCAGGCATCAAGAACGCCACGATCAAGATCGAAGGCGAATACGCTTACGGCTTCCTGCGCACCGAAACCGGCGTGCACCGCCTCGTGCGCAAGTCGCCGTTCGACTCGTCGGGCGGACGTCATACGTCGTTTTCTTCGGTGTTCGTGTATCCGGAAGTCGACGATTCGATCGAAGTCGACATCAACCCGGCCGATCTGCGGATCGACACGTACCGCGCGTCCGGTGCGGGCGGTCAGCACATCAACAAGACCGACTCCGCGGTGCGTATCACGCACATTCCGTCGGGTATCGTCGTGCAGTGTCAGAACGACCGCTCGCAGCACCGCAACCGTGCTGAAGCAATGGCCATGCTGAAATCGCGCCTGTACGAAGCGGAAATCCGCAAGCGTCAGGCCGAGCAGGACAAGCTCGAAGCGGGCAAGACGGACGTGGGTTGGGGTCACCAGATCCGCTCATACGTGCTGGACAACAGCCGTATCAAGGACCTGCGCACCAACGTCGAAATCAGCAATACGAAGAGCGTGCTCGACGGCGATCTCGATCCGTTCATCAGCGCGAGCCTGAAACAGGGCGTCTGAGTACGACCGGCGCGGCATGCAACGCCGCGCCGTATCTTTTTACCGCCTGAGGTCTGTCACCAACTGGCTGTCCGCAAGCCGGCCGCCGAATGCGGACCACCGATTGCGGACCACCGAATCCGGACCACCGATTGCGGACCACGAATACCAAACCATCATGAACGAACCGATCCAGCCTAATACGGCCCAGCCCGATGTGGCCCAGCCGAGCGTCGTGCCCGAGGTGGACGACAACAAGATCATCGCCGAACGCCGTGAAAAGCTGCGCGAGGTGCGTGAGCAAGGTATCGCCTATCCGAACGATTTCCGTCCCACGCATCATGCGGAAGATCTGCAATCGCAGTTCGAGCACACCGACAAGGAAGCGCTCGAGACAAACCCGCTCGAAGTCGCAATTGCCGGCCGCATGATGCTCAAGCGCGTGATGGGCAAGGCAAGCTTCGCGACCGTGCGCGACGGCTCGGGGCAGATCCAGTTCTTCATCACACCGGCCGACGTCGGTCAGCAAACGTACGACGCCTTCAAGAAGTGGGACATGGGCGACATCGTCGCGGCGCGCGGCGTGCTGTTTCGCACCAACAAGGGTGAGCTTTCCGTGCGCTGTACGGAACTGCGCCTGCTGTCGAAGTCGCTGCGTCCGCTGCCGGACAAGTTCCACGGCTTGTCGGACCAGGAGATGAAGTATCGCCAGCGCTACGTCGATCTGATCGTCACGCCGGAAACGCGCAAGACGTTCGTCGCGCGTACGAAGGCAATCTCGTCGATCCGCAAATTTATGGCCGACGCCGACTTCATGGAAGTCGAAACGCCCATGCTCCACCCTATTCCCGGCGGCGCGGCGGCCAAGCCGTTCACCACGCACCACAACGCGCTCGACATGCAGATGTTCCTGCGCATCGCGCCTGAGCTGTATCTGAAGCGGCTGGTGGTGGGCGGCTTCGAGCGCGTGTTCGAGATCAACCGTAACTTCCGCAATGAGGGCGTCTCCGTGCGCCACAACCCGGAATTCACGATGATCGAGTTCTACGCGGCGTACACCGATTACAAGTGGCTGATGGACTTCACCGAGCAGTTGATCCGCCAGGCCGCGATCGGCGCATTGGGCACCGCGACGATCACGTATCAAGGGCGCGAACTCGATCTGGCGAAGCCGTTCCACCGTTTGACGATCACTCAGGCTATCCAGAAGTACGCACCGCAATACACGAACGAGCAGCTAGCCGACAGCGCGTTCCTGCGTACGGAACTGAAGAAGTTCGGCGTGGACGCGTCGCAGCCGCAGTTCCTGAATGCGGGCGTGGGCTCGCTGCAACTCGCGCTGTTCGAAGAGACCGCCGAGTCGCAACTGTGGGAGCCGACGTACATCATCGACTATCCGATCGAGGTGTCGCCGCTCGCGCGCGCTTCGGACAAGGTGGAAGGCATCACCGAGCGTTTCGAGCTGTTCATTACCGGTCGCGAGATCGCCAATGGCTTTTCGGAATTGAACGATCCGGAAGACCAGGCGGCGCGCTTCAAGAAGCAGGTCGACCAGAAAGACGCCGGCGACGAAGAAGCCATGTTCTACGACGCCGACTATATCCGCGCGCTCGAATACGGCATGCCGCCAGCTGGTGGCTGCGGTATCGGCATTGACCGTCTGGTCATGATGCTCACTGACAGCCCAAGCATCCGCGACGTGATTCTGTTCCCGCACTTGCGGCGCGAAGACTGAGCATTACCCGCTTTGCCTTGAAAACGCCCGGCTCCGATGCCGGGCGTTTTGTTTTGTACGGGGCGCCGAACACTAGGTGGGCCATTCGGGCGTGTAACCATTGGTAAAAGCGCCCTTGCGTACGCGGGCGAAAGCGCGATTTTGGTCAAATCGTTACAATTGGAAACGTCAGGTGGATCGATTTCGCGGAGACTTGGTCTCACTACAAGTCACTCTGCCAAAGACGGAGGCGAAAATGGAAAGACCCAACACGCAACCCGCTACACCAGTCACGCAGAACTCGGCACCGCCGACATCCCAGCGGCGGCTCCATCCGCTCGTCGCGACCGCTGCGGGCGCTGTGATTATCGCGAGCCTCGTCGCGACGGCGGCGATGACGGGCATGTTCCCCAAGGCGTCCAGCACCGGCGAGCCCACCAGCCAGACGCAAGCGGCGCAGGTCTTGCCGCAAAACGGCCAGCCAGCCGTGGTCGATTCTGCGGCACCGGCTAGCCCGTCGGCGCAGCAGAGTTCCGGTCAGATCGCCCAGCAAGCCGCGCAGCAGCAACCCGTACCGCAGCCGCAACGCGCGCCGGCACCTGCTCCCTCGCAGCAACAGTACGCACAACAGCAACAGGCACAGCCCGCGCCGCAATATGCTCAGCAGCAGCCGACGCAACCGGCCTACTGCGCAAGTTGCGGCACGGTCGTGGCCATTTCCGAAGCGCGTCAGGAAGGTCATGGAACCGGCATTGGCGCCGTCGGCGGCGCGGTGGCGGGCGGAGTGGTCGGCAATCAGTTCGGCAGCGGCAACGGGCGCACCGCGATGACACTGCTCGGCGCGCTCGGCGGCGGCCTTGCGGGCAATTCAGTCGAAAAACATATTCGCAGCACGACGTCCTATTCGGTGCGGGTGCGAATGGAAAACGGCAAGACGCGCTACTTCACGTATCACGAAGCGCCGCCGTTCCAGCAGGGACAACGCGTTCGCGTGCAGAACGGCACGCTGGTGGCGGACTGACGCCGCGCATCGGATCTAACGTGCATAAAAAAGGCGATTCCAATGGAATCGCCTTTTTCTTTACCGCAGCCGCATCAGCGCAAGCCGCTTCGCAAACTCAGTAATCCGCGTCTTCAATCCATGCAGCCTGGATCGCCTCGAGGATCTTTTCGTTCGACCGGTTGGGATCGTCGTCGAATCCTTCCAGTTCGGTGACCCAGCGGTGCAGGTCGGTGAAGCGCACTTGCTGCGGATCGACGTCCTGATGCTTGTCGGTCAGGGCCATCGCGATGTCTTGCGTATCGGTCCACTTCATGGCTGCGTCCTCCTGTTAGTGATTTTCCTTCGCGTGATTGATCGAGTAACGCGGGATTTCGACGACCAGGTCCTGCTCGGCCGGCACAATCGCCTGGCACGACAGACGCGAAGCCGGCTCGAGCCCCCACGCCTTGTCCAACAGATCGTCCTCGTCTTCCTCGGACGGCGTCAAGGCGGCGAAACCCTCACGCACGATCACGTGACAGGTCGTGCACGCGCACGACTTCTCGCAGGCATGCTCGATTTCGATTCCGTTATCGAGCAGGTTGTCGCAAATGCTCTTGCCGGGCACGGCTTCGATCACCGCGCCTTCCGGGCACAGTTCGACGTGAGGCAGCACAACGATTTGAGGCATACATTTTCCGTTTGGGTCTGAGGCGCGGCCTCAACCAGGTCCGCGCCATTTTACTGGCGACACGCGAAGTTTTTAAGTCCGCGCGACGCGCTTCAGTTCTTGCGGCGACGCCGCTTGCCGGCGCTTACCGCCGCTTGCCGACGCTGGCTTCAGATCTCGTCCAGCTTGCGGCCGGCCAGCGCGCGACGAATGCCCTTGTTCATGCGACGGGCAGCGAATTCATCGGTGCCCTCGGCAAGCTTTTTGGTGGCTGCTTCGATCGCGTCCACGTCGTCGCTCCCGGCGACATTGCGCAAGCCGGTCAGCAGCGCATCGAGTTCCGCGCGCTCGCCGTCGTCGAGCAATTCGGCGTCGGCGGCGAGCGCCGCGTCGGTCGCTTCGACGAGACGCCGCGCTTCGACCTGCGCCTCGCGCAGCGCGCGGGCGCGCATGTCGACTTCAGCGGTGGAGAAGCTGTCTTCGAGCATTCTCGCGATGTCGTTGTCGGCGAGACCGTAGGACGGCTTCACGACCACCGACGCCTCCACGCCCGAGCCCAGTTCGCGTGCAAACACGGACAACAGGCCGTCCGCGTCCACCTGATACGTCACGCGGATACGCGCCGCGCCGGCCGCCATCGGCGGAATGCCGCGCAGCTCAAAACGGGCAAGCGAGCGGCAGTCGCTGACGAGCTCGCGCTCGCCTTGCACGACGTGGATCGCCATTGCCGTCTGGCCGTCCTTGAACGTGGTGAAATCCTGCGCGCGCGCGACCGGAATCGTCGAATTACGCGGGATGATCTTCTCGGTCAGACCGCCCATTGTCTCGACGCCGAGCGACAGCGGAATCACGTCGAGCAACAGCCATTCGTCGCCGTCCGCGCCGCGGTTGCCGGCGAGCAGGTCAGCCTGGATTGCGGCGCCCAGCGCGACGACCTGGTCGGGATCGAGATTGGTGAGCGGCGGCTGGCCGAAGAACGATTCAACCGCGCGGCGAATCACCGGCATGCGCGTCGCACCGCCCACCAGGACGACGCCCTTGATCTCTTTGGTCGTAACCTTGGCGTCGCGCAACGCTTTCTTGGTCGGGCCGAGCGTGCGTTGCACGAGCGCCTGAGTGATGGCCTCGAAAGTGGCCTCGTCGATCGTCAGATCGATCCTGGTGCCGTTGGAAAGCGTCACGGCGAGGGTTGCCTCAGGCGCGTCCGACAACGCCTCCTTGGTCGTGCGAACGCTGTCGAGCAGCAGCCGCACGTCTTCGGGCGCGAGCGCTTTCGGCTCGATGCCGGCCTGCTTCAGTACGTGGCGGTACAGCGCGTGGTCGAAATCGTCGCCGCCGAGCGCCGAGTCGCCGCCCGCCGCGAGCACTTCGAATACGCCTTTCGTGAGCTTGAGAATCGACAGGTCGAAGGTGCCGCCGCCGAGATCGTAGACGGCATACAAGCCTTCCGAGCCGTTGTCGAGGCCGTAGGCAATCGCGGCCGCGGTCGGCTCGTTCAGCAGGCGCAGCACGTTCAGACCCGCCAGACGCGCGGCGTCCTTGGTCGCCTGGCGTTGGGCTTCGTCGAAGTAAGCGGGCACCGTGATCACTGCGCCGACCAGTTCGTCGCCAAGCGTGTCTTCGGCGCGCTGGCGCAGCGTCGCGAGAATCTCCGCCGATACCTCGACCGGGCTTTTCACACCGTCGACGGTACGGATCTGCACCATGCCGGGCGCGTCGATGAAATCGTAGGGCGCGTTTTCGGCACCTTCCACTTCCGCCTTGCCGCGTCCCATGAAACGCTTGACGGAGACGATCGTGTTGCGCGGATCGGTCGCCGCCTCGGCCTTGGCCGCGCGGCCGATGCGGCGGCCGCCCTTTTCCAGGTAGCGCACGACTGAGGGCAGCAGCACGTGGCCGTCTTCGTCGGGCAGCACATCGGGCACGCCGCTGCGCACGGCGGCGACGAGGGAATTGGTCGTGCCGAGGTCGATACCGACCGCCAGACGCCGCTGATGGGGCGCCGGCGCCATGCCGGGTTCGGAGATTTGCAGTAAGGCCATCTGGATCTTCTCGGAGCCGTCAGGCTCCGTCCTGAAATTGCGTTGCTGGATGTAATGCCAATGCCGCTTTGCATCGCTGCGATGCTGCAAACGAGCCGTCTAATCCTCGAGCCGCTCGATCTGCGTGCCGATTTCCGCGGCCACCCGTTCGATGAACATCAACTGCCGCACCGCCTCGCCCGCCGCCTGATTTGCGCCGCTGTCGAGCAATGCGCCGAGCTTCTCGAAACGGATGCGTTCCTCGTCGCGCAATTCCGTGAGCAACGCGTCGAGCGCGTCGACGTTCTTTGCCGCGGCGGCGTCTTCAATGCCTTCGCGCCACTCCATCTGCTGCATCAGAAACGCCGGCTCCATGGCGGTGTTGTCATGCGCGCCGACGTCGATGCCACGCAGATGCAACAGGTAGGTCGCGCGCTTTAACGGATCGCGAAGCGTTTGATAAGCCTCGTTCGTGCGCGTGGCCCATTGCATCGCGATGCGCTTCTGTGCGTCGCCGGCCGCCGCGAAGCGGTCCGGATGCACTTGCGCCTGCACCGTGCGATACGCGTGATCGAGCGCAGCCGGATCGAGCGCGAATTGCGCAGGAAGACCAAACAGGTCGAAGTGGCTATCGTTCAGCGAGACGTTCAGCGGGACCATCGAATCAAAAAATTCCGTCGAGAAAAGTGCATTGGAGCGGAGGTCGGGCGCATAGCCCGCTCAACCGGGCTGCCTCACGCGAAATCGCGGAGCAAACTAAAAAGGCGGCCCGCGCCGCCTTTGGTCCGCTGCACGCGGAAGTTTTCGAGTTACACGCGGAACGACTCGCCGCAGCCGCACTCGTCTTTCACATTCGGGTTATTGAACTTGAAGCCTTCGTTCAGCCCTTCGCGCGCGAAATCGAGTTCGGTTCCGTCGATATAGGCAAGGCTTTTCGGGTCGACAATGATCTTCACGCCATTGCACTCGAACACCTCGTCTTCGGGCGCGAGTTCGTCCACATACTCGAGCTTGTAAGCCAAGCCGGAGCAGCCGGTGGTGCGCACGCCGAGACGCAGGCCCACGCCTTTACCGCGACGGGTCAGATACTTCTGGACGTGCTGTGCTGCCTTCTGGGTCAACGTAATTGCCATAGCGTTTCTCATTGCGCGGTGCGTGCCGACACACCGCTACCCTGCCTGCATCAAATGTCGCTCATGCCTGACGGCGCGTGTTGTCGCGCCGCCCGCTTCCTTTCACCCGGTCGTTCCCGAACCAGAAGCTTCAAGCGTGCTGCTTGTCGCTTTCTTCGACCGCTGCGCCGTGACGTTGCTTGTAGTCGGCGACCGCAGCCTTGATCGCGTCTTCCGCGAGAATCGAGCAGTGGATCTTTACCGGCGGCAACGCGAGTTCTTCCGCGATCTGCGTGTTCTTGATCGACATAGCCTGATCCAGCGTCTTGCCCTTCACCCATTCGGTGACGAGCGAGCTCGATGCGATCGCCGAACCGCAGCCGTACGTCTTGAACTTCGCGTCTTCGATGATGCCGTCTGCGCCCACGCGGATCTGCAGCTTCATGACGTCGCCGCAAGCAGGCGCGCCGACCATGCCGGTGCCGACCGTGTCGTCGTCTTTCGCAAACGAGCCGACGTTGCGCGGGTTTTCGTAGTGATCCAGAACCTTGTCGCTATAAGCCATGATTACACTCCTTAATTCGTTTCAATCTGCCAATCGGATAACAGCGCGATCAATTTCGACCAGCCGGCGCGTCAGTGCGCCGCCCACTGGATGGTTGAAATGTCGATGCCGTCCTGATGCATTTCCCACAGCGGCGACAGATCGCGCAGCTTCGAAATCTTCGTCTTCAGCAGATTGATCACGTAGTCGACGTCCTGCTCGGTCGTGAAGCGGCCCACCGTGAAGCGGATCGAGCTGTGCGCGAGTTCGTCGTTACGGCCGAGCGCGCGCAGCACATACGACGGTTCCAGCGAAGCCGACGTACACGCCGAGCCCGACGACACCGCCACGTCCTTCACCGCCATGATCAGCGATTCGCCTTCGACGAAATTGAAGCTGATGTTCAGGTTGTGCGGCACACGCTTTTCCATGTCGCCGTTCACATACACTTCTTCGATTTCCGACAGGCCGCGCAGCAAGCGGTCGCGCAGCATGCGAATGCGCTCGTTCTCCGTTGCCATTTCTTCCCGCGCAAGCCGGAATGCTTCGCCCATGCCGACGATCTGGTGCGTTGCCAGCGTGCCCGAACGCATGCCGCGCTCGTGACCGCCGCCGTGCATTTGCGCCTCGATACGCACACGCGGTTTCCGGCGCACGTACAACGCGCCGATGCCCTTCGGGCCATAAGTCTTGTGCGCCGAGAACGACATGAGGTCGACCTTCAGCTTTTGCAGATCGATCTCGATCTTGCCGGTGGCTTGCGCCGCGTCCACGTGAAAAATGATGCCTTTTTCACGGGTGATCTCGCCGATCGCCTCGATGTCCTGAATCACGCCGATCTCGTTGTTCACGGACATGATCGACACGAGAATCGTGTCCGGGCGAATCGCCGCCTTGAACTTTTCGAGGTCGATCAGACCGTCGTCCTTCACATCCAGATACGTGACTTCGAAGCCTTCGCGCTCGAGTTCGCGGCAGGTGTCGAGCACGGCCTTGTGCTCGGTCTTCACCGTGATGATGTGCTTGCCTTTGCTCTTGTAGAAGTGCGCTGCACCCTTGATCGCGAGGTTGTCCGACTCGGTTGCGCCCGAGGTCCAGATGATTTCGCGCGGGTCGGCGTTGACGAGCGCCGCGACGTTCTCGCGCGCTTCTTCGACTGCACGCTCCGCCGTCCAGCCATACGAGTGGCTGCGCGATGCGGGGTTACCGAACTGCTCGCGCAGATACGGAATCATCTTGTCCACCACGCGCGGGTCGACCGGGGTCGTGGCGCTGTAGTCCATGTAAATGGGCAGGTGGGGAATGTCGTTGTTCATCTATCGCTCCGGGGACGTCGTGTG
Organism: Paraburkholderia sp. 22098; assembly: GCF_052045935.1. Classification (NCBI taxonomy): domain Bacteria; kingdom Pseudomonadati; phylum Pseudomonadota; class Betaproteobacteria; order Burkholderiales; family Burkholderiaceae; genus Paraburkholderia; species Paraburkholderia sp. 22098. Next base: position 140,333 of record NZ_JBQEPV010000004.1, read on the forward strand.
CTCTGGCTTCTGAATTCGCTATGGGCTGCGGTGATGTCGTGCCGCGCCTCAGGAACCGGCCATGTTGAAAACGGAATTGGGCCCTTTTGGCGCCACGCGCACCGGCTCGACCGCCGGCGCCTCGCTGCGCCTGTCGCGCAGGACAGCCGGGGCGCCTTCGCGCGAACGCTGCTGATCGACCAGATCTTTCAGGGAGACCGAATCCAGGTACTCGACCATTTTCTGGTTCAGCGTGGACCACAGCTCGTGGGTCATGCAGTGACCGTCGTGCTGTTTCGTGCCCTCGCACGAGCCCTTGCCGCCGCATTGGGTGGCGTCGAGCGGCTCGTCCACCGCGATGATGATGTCGGCCACGGTCACGTCTTCAGCACGGCGGGCAAGGTTATAGCCGCCGCCCGGTCCGCGCACGGACTCGACGATTTCATGGCGACGCAGCTTGCCAAAAAGCTGCTCGAGGTATGACAGGGAGATATGCTGGCGCTGGCTGATACCCGCAAGCGTCACCGGGCCCTGCTCCTGGCGCAACGCCAGGTCAATCATCGCCGTGACGGCGAAACGGCCTTTCGTGGTGAGTCTCATATGTATGGGGAACCGCTATTCTCGACAAGTTTTGTCAAGTATAAATACATGAGCGATTTAGTCAAGTATCCCTATCGCAATTTGGGTCATTCGCTTAATTGTCAGCGCCTCGCAGCCGACCGCCGGCGGATCTAGCCGATCAATTGGGGACGCAGCGCCGCGATAAGGCCTCGGCACGCTGCCTCGCATTGATCGAGAACCTGGTCGAAGCCTTCTGCGCCGCCGAAGTACGGATCGACGACTTCACGTGCGCCGCCCCAGCGCGCGTCGGTTTCAGGCACGAACTCCATCAGCAGGCGAATCTTGTCCCGCTGATCCGGCGGGCACACCTGGCGCAGCGCGGCCACGTTCTTGTCGTCCATTGCGATCAGAAGATCGAAGCGATCGAAGTCGATTCCGGCGATCTGCCGGCCGCGCAACGCCGCGAGATCGTAGCCCCGACCTCGCGCCGCGTGCTGCGCGCGCTCGTCCGGTGGCTGGCCGATGTGCCAATCGCCTGTTCCTGCCGAGTCGATCAGGATGCGCTCGCCAAGCTTCGCTTCTTCGACGAGACGGCGCATCACGCCTTCCGCCGTGGGAGAACGACAGATGTTGCCGAGGCAGACAAAGCAGATAGACACAGTTTTCATCAGCGGCTTCTTCTGACGCTTCACAGCGCACTAGTAGTACAACTCCGCGGCAACGGCGCCGACCCGCAAAACGTCGTCCACGCGGGCTCAGCAGATGAAACGCAGCGGCTACCGCACGGTGCCGCGATTATACAAAGCCCCGCCGAATCTCGCCCGCAGCCTAACGCCTGATCCGGCCGGTTGCTCGCCAGTTCAGGAGGCTTGCGGCAGCGGCGACGCCGTGACGGCGCGCAACGGCTTGGCCGGCAACGAAGATGTGTCATCGATCATGCCGTACGAGACGGCGCGCGCGAGTTCCGCAGTCAACTGGTCAGCGGCAAGAGGCGCCTGCGAGGCACGCGAAGCCATGTCACCGCAGATTTGCATATATGCCAACCCCGCCAGCGCGAGGACGAGTGCGAGAGGCCAATACACCGCTATTGTCTTTTTCATGATGTCGTTCTTCCGAAGTGGCTCGCGAGTTCAATGCTCACTATGCCCATCACGAATCCTATAGAAAGAGGCAATCGAGAAAAACCCGCCGTCGCGCGATACAGCGTTGCGTGTAATGGAACAGTGCAACGACGTGACTACTGGCAGCGCCATACGCCGTCGCGCCTGGCACGGAACTTAACTCCTTACAAAAGCATACAAAGCTGGCGAGACAGACGGTCATAATTGCGGTCTCATAGACATGAAACCTCTTAGCTCGGGCTTGAAATGAAACGCTTTGCACCCCTCGGCGCTGTCGCCGTTGCCGCCGTTCTGGGCGGCTGCGCCGTGTATCCGGACGGCACTCCGATGTACAGCAACGGCTACAGCACCTACGACGGTTACGATGGCTACGGCGCGCCTGTCCCGCCACAGACCAACGTCTACATGGGTTACAGCAACTACTACGGCCCCGGTTATTACGACGGCCCCGGGCGCTACTACGGACCTGGACCGGGATATCGCGGCTATCCGGGACGTCCATATCACGACGGCGACAACGGCAATCACGGCGGCAATGGCAATCACGGCGGCAACGGTGGATGGCACGGCCAGCCCGGCGGCGCATCGCCGCCGCAAGGGGCGGCCGCCGGTCCGCGTGGACCGAGTGGGTCGAATGCGCCGCGCCCGGCCGCCGCGCCTCCGCCGCCGGCACCGGCGCAACAGGCAGGGGGAGGAGGCGGAGGTGGAGGCGGCCATGGCAACGGCGGCCGAGCGGGCGAGGGAGGAGTTCCGAGTCACCGGTCGAGCGGGATGACAGAGCACTAAATGGCGTTTGAGCGCCTCGGCGATCTGCAAGAAGCACGTACAGCGTACCTGGCAGGGACCTCGGTGCACGCTGATTCGCTGTAGCGCAGTTGACGCAGGCCTGCGGGAACGGGCGCCTCGCTGAGTCAGTGACTCACTGACTCACTGACCCAGTGACTACGGCCACGATGGCTGCGCCCCGTTACCCGCGTTACAGCGGGACGCGAAGCGCGCTCACCACAACTAGCCGATATGACTGCGCTGCGCGGCGTACAACTCCCGGAATGTGCGCCCCACCGGTGCGGGCATGTCGCGGGTGTCGGTCCAGCCAGCGCCGGCTAACGGCAACTTGGCGATCGACCGATTGCTTCCGCCGAGGCGCTCCAGCACGCGCACGGCGAGCTTCGTGACAAGCGCATACATCCCCGGATGCAGCGCCATAAAGCCCCACACAGCCAGGCCGGCGCGTTCCTTCCACGGACGCAGTCGTCGCTCCACCTGCTTCTCGCGCAGCTTTCGCAACAGATCGGACAACGGAATCCCAACCGGGCACACGCTATTGCACTCGCCACATAGCGTGGCGGCCTGCGGCAGATCCAGCGCCTTTTCGAGGCCGACGTAGCTCGGCGTCAGCACCGAGCCCATAGGTCCGGGATACACCCAGCCATACGCATGTCCGCCCACCTTCTGATACACGGGACAATGGTTCATGCACGCGCCGCAGCGAATGCAGCGAAGCATCTCCTGAAAATCGCCGCCGATCAGCCCCGTGCGCCCTCCGTCGACGAGCACTACATACATGTGCTCCGGCCCGTCCTGATCGCCCTCGCCTCGCGGTCCAGTCAGGAGCGAAAAGTAATTCGACGTGGTCTGGCCGGTCGCCGAGCGCGGCAGCAGACGCATGGCCGTGGCGAGGTCTTCGAGCGTAGGCAATACCTTTTCGATGCCGGTTACGGCCACATGCACGCGCGGCATGACGGTGCACATGCCTTCGTTGCCCTCGTTCGTGACGAGCACGACCGAGCCGGTTTCCGCGATCACGAAATTGCCGCCCGTCACGCCCATGTCCGCGCTCAAGAAGTGCGGCCGCAGCACCTGCCGCGCTTCGAGCGTCATGTCGGGAATTTCGGTGAGGCGCGGCCGGCCATGTGTTTTGGCGAAGAGGTCGGCGATCTCGTCTTTATCCTTATGCACAACCGGCGCGATGATGTGGCTCGGTGGCTCGTTGCCGTTGATCTGCAGAATGTATTCGCCGAGATCGGTTTCAATGGACTGTACGCCCATTTGCCCGAGCACTTCGTTCAGGCGCATTTCTTCGGTGACCATCGACTTCGTCTTGATCACCTTCTTCACATCGTGCCGGCGTGCAATGTCACCGACGAGCCTCGCCGCCTCCTGAGTGGTCTCCGCGAAAAGCACCGTGACGCCGCGCCGGGTCGCCTCGCGCTCGAAGGTTTCCAGCCACACGTCGAGGTTTTCGAGCGCGCGATTGCGACGTTCCTTGAGCGCCGCGCGCGTGGCGGCGAAGTCGATTGCCGTCATCGCGACGGCGCGAGCGGAAACAAACTTGGTGGACAGCTTAGTCAGGTTCTGCTGCAACCGCTGGTCCGCGAGTTTCTGACCGGCGCGCGCCTTGAACTGCATGGACTGGATTTGCATGGCGATCCCCTTAAACGTCCCCGGCCAGCACTTGCGCGATGTGCAGCACGCGCGTCGCGGTATCGCCGGTACGCCTTAAACGCCCTTCAATATTGAGCATGCAGCCCAGGTCGCCTAGCACGACCGTGCCTGCACCGCTGTCGCGGATATTCCCGCATTTTTCGTCGACGATCGCAGTGGAAATGTCGCCGTACTTGACCGCAAACGTGCCGCCGAAGCCGCAGCAGTGCTCGCAGCCCTTCATTTCCGTCACCGCCACGCCCACTTGTGCGAGGAGCTCGCGCGGCTGCGCCTTGACGCCAAGCTCGCGCAGCCCGGAGCACGAGTCGTGATAAGTAACCGGCCCTCCGAACTCGCCCGGCTGCAATTGCACGTGGGCGACATTCACGAGGAAATCGGTGAGTTCGAAGACCTTGGCCCGCAGCCGGCCGAAGCGGTTCATCAGTTCGGGATCGTCAGCGAAGAGGTCGCCGTAATGCGTGCGGATCATGCCGCCACACGAGCCCGAGGGCACCACCACGTAATCGAACTGTTCAAACTCCCGCAGGGTCTTCTCGGCGAGATCGCGGGCGATACGGCGCTCGCCCGAGTTGTACGCGGGCTGCCCGCAGCATGTCTGCGCCGGTGGGACTACGACTTCAAAACCAGCGTCCTCGATCAGCTTGATGACCGAAAAACCGATTTCGGGCCGCATCAGGTCGATGAGGCAGGTGACGAACAATCCGACTCGCATGAGCCCTCCTCCGGGAAAACGTCCCTGATTATCCGCTGTTTGGCGGACAATACCAACGCTCGGAAGGTGTAGGACGAAGGCCTCGCCGAATTCGAAGAGCTCTTCCAAGTGCGTTCGCTTTTTTCACGATACGAGATACAATCAATTTCCGCTGTTTGACGCGTCAACTGATTCTTCTTATGAGCGACACGAACCCGGATCCCAAAACTTCGATCCAGGTGATCGAACGCATGATGCGCCTGCTCGACGCACTCGCCGCGCATAGCGACCCGGTCAGCCTGAAAGAACTCGCCATCCGCACGCAGCTGCATCCGTCCACCGCGCATCGCATCCTGAACGACATGGTGATGTGCCGGCTGGTCGATCGGTCCGATCCCGGCACTTACCGGCTCGGCATGCGCCTGCTCGAACTCGGCAACCTGGTGAAAGCGCGCCTGTCGGTGCGCGACGCGGCGCTCACGCCGATGCGCGAACTGCATCGCGAGACCGGCCAGACGGTGAACCTGTCGGTGCGTCAGGGCGACGAGATCGTCTACATCGAACGCGCGTATTCGGAGCGTTCGGGTATGCAGGTGGTGCGGGCCATTGGCGGACGCGCGCCGCTGCATCTCACCTCCGTGGGCAAACTTTTTCTCGCCGCCGACGAATCGACGCGCGTGCGCGCCTACGCGACACGCACGGGCCTGTCCGGTCACACGCAGAACAGCATCACCGATCTCGCCAAGCTGGAGCGCGAACTGTCGCACGTACGCCAGCAGGCTTGCGCGCGCGATAACGAAGAACTCGAACTCGGCGTGCGCTGCATCGCCGCGGGTATCTACGACGATACGGGCAAGCTGGTCGCCGGCTTGTCGTTGTCCGCGCCGGCCGATCGCCTGCAAGACTCCTGGCTCGGCCAACTCAGCCAGACCGCGCTCGTGATTTCCGAGGCGCTCGGGTATCGGCCGCAAGCTTCACAAGGTCATAACCACCATCCGGGCTCGCACGCGTAACGCGAAAACCGTCCGTCGAATGAAAAAAGCCCCGCAGAAGTGCGGGGCTTTTTAACTTCAAGCGGCTGGCCGGCAAGCCGGCCGTGCGCGAACAGCTCAGGTTCCGGGACCGCCGGCGTCGGCGCTCGTGATACGCGCCTGGTCGCCGCCGTTGTCGAGCCACGTGCGCAGCCGCGTCGCATCGGCGAAACGCGAATACTTGCCCGACGAATCGAGCAGCACCAGCACCATCGGACGGCCATGAATGTTGGCTTGCATCACGAGGCATTCGCCCGCTTCGTTGATGAAACCCGTCTTCTGGAGACCGATGTCCCAGGTCGGGTTACGCACGAGTGCGTTAGTGCTGTTGTAGGCCAGCGTGCGCTTGCCGGTGTAGACCTCATAACTGTGATCCGTTGAGAACCTGCGGATCAGCGGATATTGATAGGCCGCGTTGACCATCTTCACGAGATCGCGCGCGCTCGACACGTTCTGGCTCGTCAAACCCGTTGGATTCTCGAAGTGCGTGTCGGTCATGCCGAGTTGCCGCGCCTTTGCGTTCATGGCCGCGAGAAACGCCGGGCGGCCACCGGGGAAGTAGCGCGAAAGCGCTGCAGCCGCGCGGTTTTCCGACGCCATCAGCGCAATGTGCAGCATGTCTTCACGCGAGAGCACCGAGCCCACGGACAGGCGCGAGCCAGTGTTCTTCTCGTAATCGCGGTCTTCGTCCGTGACTTCGAGCTGATCGGTCATCGGTTCTTTCGAATCGAGCACGACCATGGCCGTCATCAGCTTGGTGATGGACGCAATCGGCACCACGGCGCGCGAATTCTTGTCGAAGAGCGGCTCGCCCGTGTTCTGATCGACCACGTACGCGACGCTCGAGCGCAGCATCAGCGCGTCCGGCGTTTCGTGCAGCCCGAATGCCTGGCCAACGGTCGGCTGCCGCGGCTCATATGCGACGCGCCGCACTACGGAGCGATGACGTCCGTTCGACGTATAAGTCACACGCTTGCGCTTGACGCTCGCGCGGGGCGCGTCGTCGTCGACGGCTGCGGTCTTCGCCACCGCGGCTTTGCCCGCTTTAGCCGACTTGCTGGACACCTTGGCGGTGGCAGCCGGCTTGGTCGCGGCTTTCGCGTGTTTCGAGGTTTTTGCAGATGCAGCTGGCGTAGCGGCAAAAGTGCTCACCGGGGCGCCAAGCGCGGCCGCGAGGACCATGGAGGCAGCCACCGACAGCGCGGTGCTGCGCGCCGCGCCGTGGATCACTTTTAGCGACGAAAACATGTCGGTTTTCATGGGTGTTCTATGAGGAGCGGCGAGAGATTTCCGCAAGTGTAGTAAAACAACGAAAATTTAGCAATTTGAAGCACTTATGGGCGCTCCTTAAACCGGCTTATAAGCTCCGATCGCAAAAATACAAATAAGTGCCGCGCCTCGATCGAAAAAAACGATCGGGACGCCGAGCCCCGCCATCGCCGTTCCGCTCAAAAAGGGCGTGATCCTTCAAGCATAACGGCAATTTCGAGACAACCTTGATGAGGGGAAACACGAGCGCCGCACAACCAGCACCGCAACGCCTCGCGCGACGCTTTGAATGCGCGGCGCCTGCGCGATGTTAAGTGTCCGCTGCAAATCGAAGGACGCGCATTCGACCAGCATCAGCGATTAACGTTCCGTGACACTTTATGGTTTACATCGATTCGCTTGCGCGGCGATATTTTGTTAAATGACAACCCTGCGCTCCACCCGCTTTGCGACGCACAACTATCACGTAAAAGCGGGCATTTTCCGGAACTAACTACCGAAAAATCGCCGCACCAGCTCAGTGCAACGGTCAATTCGACCGCGTCACGCGCTTGTCATGCCTAGCGCATAAGCTATTGTTTTCTAAGTGGTTTCTTAAAATTGTGCAATGCACAAAAACCGCTTGACATTCGCTGGCGGCATCTTAAAATAGGATCCATTGCTGCGATGCACAATTCATCGCGGTCCGGGCAGACGAATCTGCGTCTCGCCACCACCCAATGCGGTCTGCAAAGATGGGCCGCGATCCAGGAGCGTAAACCATGACTTTGCTGACCCCCGAGCAATTCGCTGCAGCCCAGAAAGCTAATTTCGAAACGCTGTTCGGCCTGACGACCAAGGCATTCGAAGGCGTCGAAAAGCTGGTTGAACTGAACCTGCAAGTCGTGAAATCGACGCTCGCGGAAAGCCAGGAAAATGCCCAACGCGCGCTGTCCGTCAAAGACGCGCAAGAACTGCTGGCACTGCAAGCAAGCCTCGCACAGCCGGTCGCTGAAAAGGCGCTGTCGTATGGCCGTCACGTGTACGAAATCGTCTCGGCAACGCAAGGCGAGTTCGCCCGCGTAGCCGAAGCGCAATTCGAAGAGCAGAACCGCAAGGTTCAGTCGCTCGTCGAAAACGTCGCGCGCAATGCACCGGCCGGTTCGGAAACCGCCGTCGCCGTGATCAAATCGGCCATCACCGCCGCCAACACCACGTACGAGACGGTTCACAAGGCCACGAAGCAGGCTGTTGAAATCGCCGAAAGCAACTTCAACGCAGCCGCTACGGCCGCGTCGAAGGCAGCTTCGCAAGCCGCAGCGCAAGCATCGCGCTCGGCCAAGAAGCCGGTCTAACGTTCGGGCCTCGCTCCTCGGGCTTGCCCGGGAGCGTGACTTGAAGGCGTTATTTGCGCCGGCCCAGCTCACCGCTGCGCCGGCGCTTCTGCAAGCAACAGCGTCGTGCCGTTGCCGCTCACACGGTTTCAATTGGCCGAACGCTCCGATACGTTGACTGACGTATCGTTTGCCCGGCGAAGCGCCGGGATTTTTTTGCGCGGCGTCACCACCCCGCTGGGGGACGATCCGGCAGCAAACCTATCCCGCTCGCTGTCCCAAATGAAAACGGCGCGCCCCGCAAAGGGCGCGCCGTTTTTCGTTGGCACGATCCGCACGAATGCGGATGTACCGTGCACACTACTTCTTTTTCTGCGGCGGCAAGTCCGTACACACGCCTTCGTAGAGTTCGGCGGCCATGCCGATCGATTCGCCGAGCGTGGGATGCGGGTGAATCGTCTTGCCAATGTCGGTGGCATCCGCGCCCATTTCGATCGCGAGACACACCTCGCTGATCAGGTCGCCTGCATTCAGACCGACAATTCCGCCGCCGATCACGCGATGCGTTTCCTCGTCGAACAGCAGCTTCGTGAAGCCCTCGTCGCGTCCGTTGGCAATCGCGCGGCCCGAAGCGGCCCACGGGAATACTGCCTTGCCGTACTTGACGCCTTCGGCCTTCAACTGGTCTTCCGTCTTGCCGGCCCAAGCGACTTCCGGGTCGGTGTATGCCACCGAAGGAATCTGCAGCGCGTCGAAGTACGCCTTCTCGCCATGAGCCGCTTCGGCAGCAACGTGGCCTTCGTGCACGGCTTTATGCGCGAGCATCGGCTGGCCGACGATATCGCCGATCGCGAAGATGTGCGGCACATTCGTGCGCATCTGCTTGTCCACGTCGATGAAACCGCGGTCCGTTACCGTCACGCCCGCCTTGTCCGCGCCGATCTTCTTGCCATTCGGCGAGCGGCCGACTGCCACCAGCACCAGGTCGTAGCGCTGGGCCTCGGCCGGAGCCTTCTCGCCTTCGAACGACACGTAGATGCCGTCGTCTTTGGCCTCTGCCGCGGTGGTCTTGGTCTTCAGCATGACGTTCGCGAAACGCTTGCTGTTGTACTTCTCCCAGACCTTGACGAGATCGCGGTCGGCGCCTGCCATCAGACCGTCGAGCATTTCGACGACGTCGATCTTCGCGCCGAGCGTGGCGTACACGGTCGCCATTTCCAGGCCGATAATGCCGCCGCCGATCACCAGCATCCGCTGCGGAATCTGGCGCAGTTCGAGCGCGCCGGTCGAATCCACCACGCGCGGATCTTCCGGAATAAACGGCAGCTTCACCGCTTCCGAGCCCGCAGCGATGATCGCCTGCTTGAACTTCACAACCTTCTTGCCGCCTTCGGTCTGCACTTCCATGTGATTCGGATCGACAAAAGAGCCGGTCCCGGTCACGACTTCGACCTTGCGCATCTTGGCCATGCCAGCGAGGCCGCCCGTCAACTTTTTGACGACGCCCGACTTGAAGTCGCGCAGCTTGTCCAGATCGATCTGCGGCTTTGCGAACGTGATGCCATGAGCGCCGAGCGCTTCCGCTTCGTCGATCACGAGCGCGGTGTGCAGCAGCGCTTTGGACGGAATACAGCCGACGTTCAGACAAACGCCGCCAAGCGTAGCGTAGCGCTCGACCAGCACTGTCTTCATGCCGAGGTCGGCCGACCGGAACGCGGCGGAATAGCCGCCAGGGCCCGAGCCGAGCACGAGCATGTCGCATTCGATGTCCGCGCTGCCGGAGAAGCTACCGGCTTGCGGCGCGGGCGCGGCGGCTTGAGGCTTCGCCGCGGCGGCCTGAGGTTTCGCTTCAGCCGGCGCTTTTTCGGGTTCCTTCGCCGGAGCCTTGGGCGCATCTTTCGCGGGCGCCGCGTCCGCCGACGTTTCGACGAGCGCGATGATCGTGCCTTGCGAAACTTTGTCGCCAGCCTTGACGCGGACTTCCTTGACGGTACCGGCTGTGTCGCTCGGCACTTCAATGGAAGCCTTGTCGGACTCGAGCGTCATCAGCGCCTGTTCGTTCTCGATGACGTCGCCCGGTTTGATGTTGACTTCGATGACATCGACGTCTTTGAAGTCACCGATATCCGGCACTTTTACTTCGACGAGACTCATAGTGTCCCCTTCTCTTATTGACTGTGATGAACGAGGAACCTGCGCCGTCAGGCGAAAACGCGCCATTCGTCTGGCTGCTTTTCTCTGGAATACGGAGGAAAGCAGGCGACGCCCTGCACAAGGGCGACGCTAATGCACCGACGCGAAAGCAGGTTCTACAGGGAGACGCGGATCAAAGAAAAGACCAGCGCCTCGCGCAACATCACAATCAAAGAATCACACGCCGGAAATCGGCAAGAAGCGCCCCAAGATACGCATTGAAGCGCGCAGCTTCGGCCCCATCGATCACGCGGTGGTCGTAAGACAGCGACAGCGGCAGCATCAGCTTAGGTACGAACTGCTTGCCGTCCCACACCGGCTTCATCGCGCCACGCGACAAGCCGAGAATCGCAACTTCGGGCGCATTGATGATCGGCGTGAAGTTCGTGCCGCCAATACCGCCCAGCGACGAGATCGAGAAGCATCCGCCTTGCATCTGGTCCGGCTTCAGCTTGCCTTCGCGCGCCGCTTTCGACAGGTCGGTCATTTCCTTTGCGATTTCGACGAGACCCTTCTTGTCCGCGTCGCGAATCACCGGAACCACGAGACCGTTCGGCGTGTCGGCGGCAAAACCCACGTGGTAATACTGCTTGAACACGAGGTTGTCGCCGTCGAGGCTCGCGTTGAACGTCGGGAATTTCTTCAGGGCCGACACAACGGCCTTGATCACGAACGCCAGCATCGTGATCTTCACGCCGGCCTTTTCGTTTTCCTTGTTCAACTGCACGCGCAGCGCTTCCAGTTCGGTGATGTCCGCTTCGTCGTTGTTCGTGACGTGCGGAATCATGACCCAGTTGCGATGCAGGTTCGCACCGGAAATCTTCTTGATGCGCGAGAGCGGCTTCGGGTCGACCGGACCGAACTTCGTGAAGTCGACCTTCGGCCACGGCAGCAGATTCAGCTCGCCGCCGCCGGCAGCCGCGGGCGCGGCTGCACCGGCCGGCGCTGCGCGCTGGCCCGTCATGACGCCCTTGATGAACGCGGTCACGTCAGCTTGCGTAATGCGGCCTTTCGGACCCGTGCCCTGCACCTGCGTCACATCCACACCGAGTTCGCGCGCGAACTTGCGCACCGACGGCGAAGCGTGGCTCGGATGCCGTGCGCCGCCCTCGCCGGCCGGAATCACCGGCGCTTGCGCAAGTGCGGACGGCGAAGCCGGAGCGGGCGACGGCGTAACCGGCGCGTCCGACGGCTTTTCGGTTTGCTGCTTCGGTGCTGCTGCGGGTGCCGGAGCGGGTGCCGCGGCGGCGCCTTCGGCTTCCACCACGACAATGACCGAGCCTTCGGAGACGGTATCGCCGACCTTGACCTTCACTTCCTTTACGACGCCGGCGGCCGAGCTGGGCACGTCCATCGTCGCCTTGTCGGATTCGAGCGTGACGAGCGACTGCTCTTTCTCGACGCGATCGCCGACCTTCACCGCGACTTCGATCACGGGAATGTCTTTGTAGTCGCCGATATCCGGCACCTTGACATCCTGCAGGCCGCCGCCGGTTGCAGCGGGCGCTGCGGCCGGTGCAGGTGCGGGCGCAGGAGCAGCAGCGGGGGCAGCAGCAGGGGCAGGAGCGGCAGCGGGCGCCGGAGCAGCCGCGCCGCCTTCGGCGCCGTCCAGCACGACGATCAGCGAACCTTCCGACACGTTGTCGCCGACCTTGACCTTCACTTCCTTGACGACGCCGGCTGCCGAACTCGGCACATCCATGGTCGCCTTGTCGGACTCCAGCGTGACGAGCGATTGCTCTTTTTCGACGGTATCACCCGCCTTGACCAGCACCTCGATCACAGGAATGTCCTTGTAATCGCCGATGTCCGGCACCTTGACTTCGATCGCTTGACTCATTGTTAGTGTCTCCTGGGCCGCGCACGCACCTGCCCCTGACGATCAGGAACAGGCGCGCACGCCGTGGCACACGGGGAATGATGCCTTAGACGGTCATCGGGTTGGGTTTGGCGGGATCAAGGTTGTATTTCTTGAGCGCCTCGGCGACGACCTTACGTTCGATCGTGCCCTCGTCTGCCAGTGCGTTCAACGCGGCCACCGTGACCCAGTAGCGGTCGACTTCGAAGAAGTGGCGCAGCTTTTCGCGCGTGTCCGAACGGCCGTAACCGTCCGTGCCCAGCACGACGAAACGTTGCGGCACGAATGCGCGAATCTGCTCGGTCAGCGCGCGCACGTAGTCGGTGGAGGCAATCACCGGACCAGGCGCGTCCTTCAGGAGCTTCTCGACGTGCGAGACTTTCTTCTCTTCGGTCGGATGCAGCAGGTTCCAGCGCTGTACTTCGTGACCTTCGCGCGCGAGTTCGGTGAAGCTCGGGACGCTCCACAGATCGGCGGCGACGCCCCAGTCGTTCTTCAGCAGGTCGGCGGCGGCGATCACTTCGTTGAAGATCGTGCCCGCGCCCATCAGCTGCACGCGCGGCGCGCTCTTGTCGAACCCGCTGTCGGCATCGGCCTTGCGGAACGCGTACATGCCCTTGATGATGTCAGCCGCTACGCTCTCGCCCTGCGGGATCGCCGGGTGCTCGTAGTTCTCGTTCATCACCGTGATGTAGTAGTACACGTCTTCCTGATCAGCGACCATGCGGCGCAGGCCGTCCTGCATGATGACCGCCAGTTCGTAACCGAACGTCGGGTCGTAGCTGATGCAGTTCGGCACCGAAGCGGCCCACAGCAGCGAGTGGCCGTCTTCGTGTTGCAGACCTTCGCCGTTCAGCGTCGTGCGGCCCGCGGTTCCGCCTAGCAGGAAGCCGCGCGAGCGCATGTCGCCAGCGGCCCATGCGAGGTCGCCGATGCGCTGGAAGCCGAACATCGAATAGAAGATGTAGAACGGGATCATGATCTCGCCGTGCGTCGAGTACGACGTCGCGGCTGCGATCCAGTCCGACATGCCGCCGGCTTCGTTGATACCTTCCTGCAGAATCTGACCGGTTTCCGACTCGCGGTAGAACATCAGCTGGTCGGAATCTTCCGGAATGTACTTCTGGCCATCCTGATTCCAGATACCGATCTGACGGAACAGGCCTTCCATACCGAACGTACGCGACTCGTCGGGCACGATCGGCACGATGCGTTTGCCGAGCGCCTTGTCCTTCAGCAGGATGTTGAGAATGCGCACGAACGCCATCGTCGTGGAAATCTCGCGGCCTTCGCCCGTGCCCTTCAGCAGCGGTTCGAACGCCGACAGGTCCGGCACCGGCAGCGATTCGGCCTTCTGACGGCGCGCCGGCAGATAACCGCCGAGTTCCTGACGGCGGGCACGCATGTACTCGAGTTCCTTCGAACCTTCTTCGAACTTGAGGTACGGAACGTTCACCAGGTCTTCGTCGGCGATCGGCAGACGGAACTGGTCGCGGAATTTCTTCAGTTGCTCCACCTGCATTTTCTTCTGCTGGTGGGTGATGTTCATGGCCTGGCCGGCTTCGCCCATGCCGTAGCCCTTGATCGTCTTCGCAAGAATGACGGTCGGCTGGCCCTTGGTCTGGGTGGCTTCGGAAAACGCCGCGTAAATCTTGTGCGGGTCATGGCCGCCGCGGTTCAGATTCCACACGTCTTCGTCCGACCAGTCGGCGACCAGCGCCTTCAGTTCCGGCGTATTGAAGAAGTGCTCCCGAACGAACGCGCCCGACTCCGACTTGTACGTCTGATATTCGCCGTCCACGACTTCCATCATGCGGCGCATCAGCGCGCCCGACTTGTCGCGCTGGAACAGTGCGTCCCAACGGCTGCCCCACACGACCTTGATGACGTTCCAGCCCGCGCCGCGGAATTCGCTTTCCAGTTCCTGGATGATCTTGCCGTTACCGCGCACCGGACCGTCGAGGCGCTGCAGGTTGCAGTTGATCACGAACACGAGGTTGTCGAGCCGTTCGCGGCCGGCCATGCCGATCGCGCCAAGCGATTCCGGTTCGTCCGTTTCGCCGTCGCCGAGGAAAGCCCACACCTTGCGGCCTTCGGTCTTAGCGATGCCGCGCGCCTGCATGTACTTCATGAAGCGCGCCTGGTAGATCGCCATGATCGGGCCAAGGCCCATCGAAACGGTCGGGAATTGCCAGAAGTCGGGCATCAGCCACGGGTGCGGATACGACGAGATGCCCTCGCCGCCCACCTCCTGGCGGAAGTTGTCGAGCTGCTGTTCGGTCAGACGGCCGAGCAGGAACGCGCGCGAGTACACACCCGGCGACGAGTGGCCCTGCACGAACACGAGATCGCCGCCGTGTTCGGGCGACGGCGCGTGCCAGAAGTGGTTGAAGCCGACGTCATACAGCGTGGCCGCCGACGCGAACGACGCGATGTGGCCGCCGACATTGGTGTCCTTGCCGGCGCGCAGCACCATGGCAATGGCGTTCCAGCGCGTGTACGAACGGATGCGGTGTTCGATGTCCTGGTCGCCGGGAATCTTCGCCTGACGCGTGACCGGAATCGTGTTGATGTACGGGGTGTTGGCGGAGAACGGCAGATGTTCGCCATGCACGCGGGCAAACTCGATCTGCTTCTCGATCAGGTAGTGGGCACGGTCGGGGCCAACAGCAGAAATCACGCCATCCAGCGCTTCGAGCCATTCGCCGGTTTCCTGGGGATCGTCGTCTTTCTCAGCGGCGACATATTTCATGACTTCGTCGGGTACAGCGGACATGCTCGTCTCCTGGATATAGAGGAACGCTCTTTGGACAGACGACGCGGACGAAGCACGGCCGCGGCAGCTTCGGCCGATTGTAATAAGGGTCCCGACGTCCACGCAACAAAATTTTCGAATTACGAGATCGGTTCTCATAATGCGGAAAATTGTTGCGGCGCAACCTGATTTGACTGCCTTTTGACGGATACGCGAGCTAGTGTGCGCCGATTAACGGCACTTTCCGTGATTTTTTGCGCCATTTGGGAAGTACGCGCTGCGCTACAATGCCACGCATGTTGACCGAACGGCTTTTCGCTCGCTCGGCGCGCACCGCCGGTTCGCCGACGGATTCGACGCCGTCCTCCCGCTGGCACCATGGACCATGGTGGTCGAATTCCTATTTGCTGACGCCGCTCCTGTCGATCCTGGTTTTCCTGGTCGTCATGAGCCTGATTCTGTGGAGCCTGAACCGGCGCGAGCAGCAGCAACAGGAAGACACGCTCTACCGTAACGTCGCATGGGCCCAGCAGCAGATCCGCCTGTCCATGACGGGCGCGCAAGAACAGATCCAGGCTCTCGCCCGCGACCTCGTGGCGGGCCACGCCGATCCGCAGTCGTTCCAGGTGTCCACCACGGACATCATGCAGGGGCATCCCGAGATCCTCTACATGAACTGGTACACGAGCCAGCAGCAGCCGCGCTGGCCCAGCACGGCGCTTCCGGTATTCGGACAGCGGCTCGCGAAGCCTAACGACACCCAGATGGACGAGGCAGTGAAAGCCGCCTTTACCGAGGCGCGCAGCACGCGCCGCCAGGTCTACTCGCCGCTCATCTACGACGACCTCGGCAACGGCTACATCACGTTGCAAACACCGGTCTATCGCGACCGCGAATTTCTCGGCTCGATTGCCGCCGTGTTTTCGGTCGAAGGCATTCTGAAGCACGACATCCCGCCCGAGCTGTCGGCCAAGTACAAGATTTCGATCATCGACGCGAACAACCGCGAGCTGACCACCACGTCCACGCGCCCGCGCCTGCCGCGCGACATGTTCTACGACCTGCCGCTCGACCCGCCGGGCCAGGGTGTCTCGGTGCGCGTCTATGCGTTCCCGCAAATGACCAATTTCACCAACAACACACTCGTGTGGCTGGTGGCGGGTCTATCGTGTTTCGTGCTGTGGAGTCTGTGGAGTTTGTGGAAACACACGCGGCAGCGTTTCGAGGCGCAACAGGCGCTTTACGCAGAAGCGTTTTTCCGTCGCGCGATGGAAAATTCCGTGCTGATCGGCATGCGGGTGCTCGACATGCACGGCCGCATCACACACGTGAATCCGGCGTTTTGCCGGATGACCGGCTGGGACGAAAGCGACCTGGTGGGCAAGACCGCACCGTTCGCCTACTGGCCGCGCGACGCTTATCCGGAGATGCAGCGTCAGCTCGACATGACGCTGCGCGGCAAGGCGCCCTCTTCGGGCTTCGAATTGCGCGTGCGCCGCAAAGACGGCTCCACGTTCCACGCGCGCCTCTACGTATCGCCGCTCATCGACAGTTCGGGCCGTCAGACCGGCTGGATGTCGTCGATGACCGACATCACCGAACCCAAGCGCGCGCGTGAAGAACTCGCCGCCGCACATGAGCGCTTCACGACCGTGCTGGAGAGCCTCGACGCCGCCGTCTCGGTGCTCGCCGCCGATGAAGCCGAACTGCTGTTCGCCAACCGCTACTACCGGCACCTGTTCGGAATCCGCCCGGACGGCCACCTGGAATTGGCGGGCGGCGGGTTCGATAGCGCACAGGCGTCGTCGGATTCGATCGATATGGTGGATACCTACGCCGGACTGCCTGCCGCCGCGTTGACGGAGAGCACGGCCGACGCGCAGGAAATCTATGTGCAAAGCATCCAGAAATGGTTTGAAGTGCGCCGCCAGTACATTCAATGGGTGGACGGCCACCTTGCGCAGATGCAGATCGCAACCGACATCACCACGCGCAAGCAGGCGCAGGAACTGTCGCGCCAGCAAGACGAAAAGCTGCAGTTCACGAGCCGGCTGATGACCATGGGCGAAATGGCCTCGTCGCTCGCGCACGAACTGAATCAGCCGCTCGCCGCGATCAATAACTATTGCTCGGGAACCGTTGCACTGGTTAAATCCGGTCGGACGACGCCTGACAACCTCCTGCCCGTGCTCGAAAAGACCGCCCAGCAGGCGGTGCGCGCCGGCATGATCATCAAGCGGATTCGCGAGTTCGTGAAACGCAGCGAGCCCAAGCGTCAAGCTACGCGCGTGGCGGACATCGTCGCAGACGCGGTGGGCCTCGCGGAGATCGAGGTGCGCAAGCGGCGCATTCGCATCGTCACCGACATGCGCTCGCGGTTGCCCGTCATTTACGTCGACCCGGTGCTGATCGAGCAGGTGCTGGTCAACCTGCTCAAGAACGGCGCCGAGGCGATGGCCGAAGCGCGGCCCAATGCGGTCGATCCGGTGATCCGCGTGGTCGTGCGGCTGGAAAGCGGCTTTGTCTGCATCAGCGTCGTCGACCAGGGTCCGGGTGTCGACGAAGCAACGGCCGAGCGGCTGTTCGAACCGTTTTACAGCACCAAGTCCGATGGTATGGGCATGGGGCTGAACATTTGCCGTTCGATTATCGAATCGCACCGCGGCCGTCTGTGGGTGGTCAACAACGTCGAGTCAGACGGCCACATCACGGGCGCCACGTTCCATTGCAGTCTGCCTATTGGAGAGCCCGACGGCCCGAGCAACGGCGGGTCAGAGGCGCCGACACCACAAACCGTTACGGGAGAGCTATGAACAGCCCAGTCACCACACAGGAAACTGTCTTTGTCGTCGACGACGACGAGGCCGTGCGAGATTCGCTGCGCTGGCTGCTGGAGGCAAACGGCTACCGCGTGCAGTGCTTTTCGAGCGCCGAGCAATTCATCGACGCATGGCAGCCGCATCAGCATCCGGGCCAGATAGCCTGCCTGATTCTCGATGTGCGGATGTCCGGCATGAGCGGACTGGAACTGCAGGAGCGTCTGATCGCCGACAATGCGTCGCTGCCGATCATCTTCGTGACAGGTCATGGCGATGTGCCGATGGCAGTGTCCACGATGAAAAAAGGCGCGATGGACTTCATCGAAAAGCCGTTCGACGAAGCCGAGTTGCGCAAGCTCGTCGAGCGCATGCTCGACAAGGCGCGCAGCGAAAGCACGAGCGTGCAGCAGCAGCGCGCGGCCGCCGAGCGTCTCGGCAAGCTCACCGCCCGCGAACATCAGGTGCTGGAGCGGATCATTGCCGGCCGCCTGAACAAGCAGATCGCCGACGACCTCGGCATCAGCATCAAGACGGTCGAAGCGCACCGCGCGAACATCATGGAAAAGCTGAACGTCAACACGGTCGCCGACCTGTTGCGACTCGCGTTGTCGAACAAACCGCAGCAAGCGGCACAATAAGCGCGGGCGGCCTGCTTCAGGCGCGCCTGCTGCCGCGCTTAACGCGAACTGAAAGGCCGTCGCCCCCGGCGGCCCGGTCGGCGCGGTCGGTCCACACGGCCCCCAAGCGGCCGGACTACCCAGTCCGGCCTTTCGCCGGTTCTTCCTCGCTACTTCTTCGTCAAGGCAAGCGCTCGCGTCGATCGGACGTCATCGGCATGACCGCGCACGCCGGTATAATGACGGACTTTGCAGCGGCGCCTAGCTCCGATTGGCGTCACGTGCTTTTCTTGCGCCGACCCGTTCCCGCTGAAAAACGCCACGGTGCGCGGCACGCGCGCTGCTCCGCTTTCCATACTGTCCCTCTCGACCGACCATGACTGCCAAACTGATCGACGGCCTCGCCCTTTCCAAGACCCTGCGCGCCGACGTGGCCGCGCGCGCCGCCGCACTCACCGCTCGCGGCCATCAGCCGGGGCTTGCCGTCGTGCTGGTCGGCGACAATCCGGCAAGCGAAGTCTATGTGCGCAACAAGGTCAAGGCGTGCCACGACAACGGTCTCGGCTCATCGCTCGACCGCTATCCGGCCGATCTGCCGGAAGCCGAACTGCTCGAACGTATTGACGAACTGAACCGCGATCCGCGCATTCACGGCATTCTCGTGCAGCTTCCGCTGCCGCCGCATATCGATAGCCACAAGGTGATCGAGGCGATCGCGCCCGAGAAAGACGTGGACGGTTTCCACGTCGCCAATGCCGGCGCATTGCTGACCGGCCAGCCGCTGTTTCGCCCGTGCACGCCGTACGGCGTAATGAAGATGTTTGCGGCTTACGACATTCCGCTTCACGGCGCGAACGCGGTGGTGATAGGACGCTCGAACATTGTCGGCAAGCCCATGGCGCTGTTGCTGCTCGAAGCGGGCGCCACGGTCACGATCTGTCACAGCAAAACGCGCGATCTGGCCGCGCATACGCGCAACGCCGACATCGTGGTGGCCGCCACCGGCCTGCGCAACATTCTCACCGCCGACATGGTGAAGCCGGGCGCGGCCGTGATCGACGTCGGCATGAATCGCGACGAAGCCGGCAAGCTGTGCGGTGACGTGGATTTTGCAGGCGTCAAGGAAGTGGCCGGCTACATCACGCCGGTGCCGGGCGGCGTCGGCCCGATGACAATTACGATGTTGCTCGTCAACACGATCGAAGCCGCGGAACGTGAGGCCGCGCGGCACGCTTGAGATAAAAAAGAAAGCGCTGAGCGTTGCCCTGCCCCGCGCTTTCAACTCGCTTCGCACCCTACTCGGAGGTCGGCTCTCGCATCAGTTCGAGCCGACCTCCCGCTTCGCTTCCTGCCTCGCTTTCAGACTCACTTACTGCCACACTTCAAGACCACCCTCGCGTCGCTTCCAGCCGACGTCTCGTCATCTCCTCGCCCTGCTCCCCGCCCCGCTCATCTCGAATATCTGTCTCACACGCATCGCGTCTCACGGCGTTGCCGTCGCAGAAGACACAACCCGTCACTCCAAGCCTCGATCGACCGCCCAACACGTTCACCACACGCTCTAGCGCACGGCCTGCTCGCTCACCGGCACGCCGTCGGGACGCGGCGCCCGCCGGCGCGCGAGGCGCCCACGGCACCACATCAGCACCGGCCGCTCGACGCAGTGCCACGACAAAGCCGCGCAGAGCAGGATAAACGGGGCGGCGATCAGCACTGCCGTCACATGGCTCAACTGCGGAGCCATATTCGCGACGCATTGCTGCACCATGAAGCCATACAGATAAATTCCGTACGAGTAGTCATGGCGTGGCACGAACCGCCGCAACAGCGGCGTCGTCCCGATCCACAGTACGCCGTACACAAAAGCCAGATAGAACAGCGGCTGCGCGCCGGCCGTGTCGCGGAAGACGAGGAACACCATGGTGAATGCGAGCGCGGTCAGACCGTCGATACTGATCCGCTCCCGCAAGCCATAGAGCAGCATGCCAAGCATGAAAAACGGCTCCGGCCAGAACGAATAGCCGCCGGGCGTCTCGGTGAAGTCGCGCAGGCCAATCTGTACGAGCGGCAGCGAATGCGGCGTCAGATGCGGCGGTAAATGCACGCGCAGTACGAAAGCGGCAATGCCGAGCGCCGCCGCGAGCGCGACGCCGCGCGCGCTCGACAGCAACCCGAGCAAGCCGGTTGCGAGCACGATCAGGTAGCAGCGTACTTCGAGCGGCAGCGTCCACAACGGTCCGCACACGTCGACGGGAAAGCGGTTGTGTTCGAACACGCCCGGCAGCGCCCAGCCGGTTTTCATCACGATGGTCGAGAAGTTGTCCAGATTCGCCCACGTCATGCCCGAACTGAAGTACTCACGCAGCGGCAGCGTCGTGAAAAGCGGTCCGACGATGAAAACCGTAACGAGCGATCCAAGCGCCACGGCCGGCCACAGGCGGGCAATCCGCAGCACGGCGAAGCGCGGCACAGAGCGTTGGCGGTCGAAGCTGGCGGTCACCAGCATGCCGCTCAGCAAAAAAAACGCGTACACACCGAGCGCGCCGAAACCGTCGAAACCGAGCGCGTTTTCGACCCAATCGGTCGTGCCGTCAGGTGACTGCAGCAGATACGAATGGCCATACACCACGGCCACGGCGGCCAGCAGCCGCACGAGGTCGAAATTGTTGCCTTTGCGCGATAAAGCGTGCGAAAGCGGGGTCATCGGTACCTCTCCTGCTGAAAAGCGTCGCAACGCGATAGACACGTCAGAATGCGGCGCGGCACCATTTGGCACCGTTCGTTTTCGCACAAAAGCGCTACGGGCGGCCACATCTGCTAATTTGTGTGCCGGCGATTGGAATCGGCGCGCCCCGCCCCAATAATGCTGATGTGCGGTGTAATAACCGCCACGAGCCGCCGCAGCGCGCACGCGGCTCAAGCACCGATTAAAGTACCGATTACCCGTTCACCCGCGTCAGACAGGAAGCCTCATGTCCACTACCGTCTCGAATCACGACAATCCGCTCCTCGATTTCTCCGACCTGCCGCGCTTTGGCGACATCCGCCCCGAACATGTCACGCCCGCACTCGACGTGCTGCTCGCCGATGCGGCCGCCGCCGTCGAACGCGCCGCCCAGCCGATCACGCCCGCTTCGTGGGCCGATGTCGTCGAGCCCGTCGAGCGCGCGACCGAACCGCTGTCGCGCGCCTGGAGCGTCGTGGGCCATCTGAACGCCGTCGCCGACACGCCCGAGTTGCGCGCCGTGTATGGCGAAAATCTGCCGCGCGTGACCGAGTTCTGGTCGAGCGTCGGTCAGAATCTCGCGCTCTACGAGAAGTACAAGACGCTGAACGCGAGCGATGAATTCGCCTCGCTGACGAGCGAACGCAAGAAAATTCTTGGCAACGCGCTGCGCGACTTCCGTTTGTCCGGCGCGGAATTGCCTGAAGACCAGAAGCCGCATTTCGCCGAGTTGCAGGAACGTCAGGCAGCGTTGTCGAAAGCGTTTTCGGACCACGTGCTCGATGCGACCAACGCCTACGCGTATTTCGTCGAAGCCGGCAACGAGGCGGAACTGGCCGGCCTGCCGGAAGACGTGATCGAGGCCGCGAAGGAAGCAGCCGAGCGCGAAGGCAAGACCGGCTACAAGTTCACGCTGCATTTCCCGTCGTACTTCCCGGTCATGCAGTACTCGGAAAACCGTCCGATGCGCGAAGCGATGTACCGCGCATATGTGACGCGCGCATCCGAACTGGGCCCGCAATACGGCAAGGGCAAGCCCGAATGGGACAACACGTCGGTGCTCGCCGACCAGTTGAAGCTGCGTGCCGAAGAAGCGCATATGCTCGGCTACAAGAATTTCGCCGAGGTATCGCTCGCGCCCAAAATGGCCGAATCGCCGGAACAGGTCATGGCTTTTCTCGAAGACCTCGCCACGCGCGCGCGACCGCATGCGGAACAGGACTGGAAGGAGTTGCGCGAATTCGCTTCGAGCGAACTCGGCTTGAGCGATCTGCAACCGTGGGACATGACGTTCGCCGCGGAACGTCTGCGTCAGAAGCGCTACTCGTTCTCAGAGAACGAGGTCAAACAGTATTTCCCTGAAGACGCCGTGTTCAAAGGCCTGTTCAAGGTGACGGAAACGCTCTTCGGCGTGCGCATCCGCCGCGACGAAGCAGCCGTCTGGCATCCGGACGTGCGCTTTTTCCGCGTCGAAAACCAGGACGGCGGCCTCGTCGCGCAGTTCTATCTTGACCTGTATGCACGCGAAGGCAAACGCGGCGGCGCCTGGATGGACGACGCGCGCGGCCGTCACAAACATACGCATGGCGGCGTGCAAACGCCGGTTGCTTATCTGACCTGCAACTTTTCTGCGCCGGTCGGCGGCAAGCCGGCCTGCTTCACGCACGACGAAGTCATCACGCTTTTCCACGAATTTGGGCATGGCCTGCATCACATGCTCACGCGTGTGGACGAGCTCGGCGTTTCGGGCATCAACGGCGTGGAATGGGACGCGGTCGAACTGCCGTCGCAATTCATGGAGAACTTCTGCTGGGAGTGGGATGTCCTCTCGGACATGACGTCGCACGTCGAAACCGCTCAGCCGCTGCCGCGCGAACTGTTCGACAAGATGCTGGCCGCGAAGAACTTCCAGAGCGGTCTCGGCACGTTGCGCCAGATCGTGTTTTCCATGTTCGACATGCAGTTGCATACCGGCTTCGACGCAGCAGGCATGAAGAACGCGACCGAACTTGCAAGCGAGATCAACGAGCGCTTCCATGTCGTGCCGCAGGCGCCGTTCTCGCGCTGGCCGAACACGTTCAGCCATATTTTTGCCGGCGGTTATGCGGCCGGCTACTACAGCTACAAGTGGGCTGAAGTGCTCTCCGCCGACGCCTACGCGGCATTCGAGGAAGCGGCGCAGGCAGCGAGCGGCAGCGTGCTCGACCAGACAACCGGCATGCGTTACCGCAAGGAGATTCTCGAAGTCGGCGGCAGCCGTCCGGCGATGGAATCGTTCAAGGCGTTCCGCGGACGTGAGCCGAACATCGACGCCTTGTTGCGACACAACGGCATGACGCCCGCCGCGGCGCATTGAAACGCCGCACGATGCGCGGAGGAAACCCTCGGCGCATCGATCAGTGCCGATGTAAAGAAGCCGGTGTTCCGCGCGAGCGGACACCGGTTTTTCTTTAGCTAAAACCTGCCGCGCTCAACCGCGATGCAGCTTGAAATCCACCTCTGCGGGACGCCCTTCGAGCGACAGCGCCGCGCGCGCAGCCGGTGCACGGCTCACCACCTTGCCGCGGCTTATTACCGCCAGCCGCGCCGCGCGCAAACGGATCGCTTCGACGGGGTCGCGCGCGTCGAGCAGCACGAGATTGGCCGCGCAGCCAGGCGCGACGCCATAGCCTTCCAGACCGAGAATGCGCGCTGCGTTCACCGTGACCGCGTCGAAACACGCGTGCATGCCTTCGACGCCTGTCATCTGCGCGACGTGCAAGCCCATGTGCGCGACTTCGAGCATGTCGCCCGAGCCCAGGCTGTACCACGGATCCATCACGCAATCGTGGCCGAAGGCGACGTTGATACCCGCCGCCATCATCTCCGGCACGCGCGTCATGCCGCGCCGCTTGGGATACGTGTCGCTGCGTCCCTGTAACGTGATGTTGATGAGCGGATTCGCGATGGCCGCCACGCCCGATTCGCGCATGAGCGGCAAGAGCTTGCTCACGTAGTAGTTGTCCATTGAATGCATCGACGTCAGATGCGAGCCGGTGACGCGCCCATGTAAGCCGAGACGCTGCGTCTCGGCCGCGAGCGTTTCGATGTGGCGCGACATGGGGTCGTCCGATTCATCGCAATGCATGTCCACGCGCAGGCCCTGCTCCGCCGCATACTCGCACAGCATGCGCACCGACTGCGCGCCGTCGGCCATGGTGCGTTCGAAATGCGGAATGCCGCCGACCACGTCGACGCCCATTGCGATCGACCGCTTCAGGTTCTCGAAAGCGCCTGGGCTGCGCAGCACGCCGTCCTGGGGAAACGCCACCAGTTGCAGATCGAGATAAGGCGCGACGCGGCGCTTCACTTCGACAAGCGCCTCGACAGCGAGAAGACGCGGATCGCACACATCGACGTGACTGCGGATTGCGAGCAGCCCGCGCGCGACCGCCCAGTCGCAGTACTGCATCGCGCGTTCGATCAACGCGTCCTGCGTAAGTTGCGGCTTGAGTTCGCCCCACAACGCAATACCTTCGAGAAGCGTGCCCGACGCGTTCACGCGCGGCAAACCATACGAGAGCGTCGCGTCCATATGGAAATGCGGATCGACGAACGGCGGCGTGACGAGCGAGCCGGCAGCGTCGATTTCCTCGCGCGCGGCGGCGGCGAGATTCGGTTCCACGGCAACGATGCGCCCCGCTTCAATGCCGATGTCGAGCGGCTGCCCGGCTTGCGGCGCGATGCTTTTCGGCAGCATCGCGTGGCGGATGATCAGATCCATCTCTCCCTCCTTGTCTGTATGTCCGTGCGCTGTGGCTGATGACGATTCTATCGGCGCCAGAAAGTATGCGCAGGTTGTATCTGGCGTCTTATCTAGCGTCTCATCTGCGTTTATTCGGCGTTTAATCGGCTTGCCGTACCGGCGAGTGCCGCGAAATCCGTACCGGCTGCGTGCACCGCGGCGCACCTATACTCAGCTCAGTCATCAAGACGCAATGATCGGGAGCATGCAGATGAAGACGATAGGTGTGATTGGCGGAATGAGCTGGGAGTCGTCCGCCGAGTATTACAGGCTGCTCAACCGTCACGCGAAGGCGCGCCTGGGCGGTCATCACAACGCACGCAGCCTGATGCTGACCGTGGACTTCGCGCCGATCGAAGCAGACCAGCGCGCGGGCGACTGGGGCGCGCTCGGCGAGCGGATGGCCGACGCGGCGCGTCAACTGGAACGCGGCGGCGCCGAGCTGGTGATGCTCGCCACCAATACGATGCATCGCGTGTATGAATCGATCGAGCAGGCGATCAACGTACCGTTTCTGCATATCGCCGATCCGACCGGGGCCGCGTTGCGCGCGGCGGGCGTCGCGTGCGTCGGCTTGCTCGGCACGCGCTATACGATGGAGCAGACGTTTTACACAGGCCGACTGCACGAGCGCTATGGACTCGAGACTTTGGTGCCCGAAGAAGCAGAACGCGCGGACATACACCGCATCATTTACGACGAGTTATGTCACGGCAACGTGAACAGCGAATCGCGTGCGGTGTATCAAAACGTGATCGAATCGCTGGCTTCGCGCGGTGCGCAAGCGGTGATTCTCGGTTGCACCGAAATCACGTTGCTGATCAAGCCGGAAGATTCTGTTCTGCCCGTTTTCGATACCACGGCGTTGCATGCGCAAGCGGCGGTTGAGTGGGCGATTGGAACGCAGTAGTGACGGACGACGCGCGATTGCATTTCATCGCAATCGCAGCGCCACAATTGCGGCGCTACAAGTTAAAAAGCCCGCTGGTTTGCGCCAGCGGGCTTTCAACAATGCTTGGTTGCGGGGACAGGATTTGAACCTGTGACCTTCGGGTTATGAGCCCGACGAGCTGCCAGACTGCTCCACCCCGCGTCAGAGAAAAAGGATTGTATAGAGATGTTAGCTATACGTCAAACGATCCCGCAACAATCGCATGATTCATTAGAGCGAAGCACGAACGAAAGCGCAGAAGGAGCATCTGTGGCTCACAGATCCAGCACAGTCGCGCCCTCGATCTTGCCGTCGATGATATCCGCGCCGTACTGGCTCGCGCTGCGTTTGGCCACGCCGAAATCGGAGAACGTTGCAGGCAGCACGAGACGAAACACGCGGCTCGCCTTCGACCCGCTGATTGCGCCGGGACGACACACGCGCACCGCGACGTCATAGCCTTCCGCGTGCCGCTTGTGACCGTCGAACTTGTCGAACGCCCGCGAGAAAACCAGCGGATGCACTTCGAAGTCCTTATAAAGATCAGGATAAAGTTGAGCCATGATGCCCTCCGCTGCACGCCAGTGCCTGAGTAAGTCAAACTGTGAGTGTGATCCCCACTATACGCCGCGCGCGTCGCGCATCGGCTTTTTATTTTGGTTCGCTGCGCGTGGTTCGAGCCGCGCGAAAATCGTTTTGCCCCGTATGCGCTGGTAAGCTACGGCTCCTGCGCCATTCAGCTTGAGAATCTCCCGTGAAAATCGCCACCTGGAACGTCAACTCCCTCAAAGTCCGCCAACAGCATGTGATCGACTGGCTGGAAACCAGCGGCACCGACGTGCTGTGCCTTCAGGAACTGAAGCTACCCGACGAGAAGTTCCCGCGCGCCGAACTCGAAGAGAAAGGCTACCGCAGCTGGTTCGCGGGCCAGAAGACGTACAACGGGGTCGGCATTCTCGTGCGCCAGGGTCTGAATGTGGACGAAAGCAGCATCGTGCGAAATATTCCCGGCTTTGAGGACTTGCAGCAGCGCGTGGTCGCGGCGACCGTGGAGGGCGTGCGCATTATTTCTGCGTACTTTCCGAACGGCCAGGCGCCCGGCACCGACAAATTCGCGTACAAGCTCCGCTGGCTCGCCGCGCTGCACAACTGGATCGCAAGCGAAATGGCGCTGTATCCGAAGCTCGCGCTGCTCGGCGACTACAACATCGCACCGGACGACCGCGACGTGCACGATCCCAAGGCGTGGGAAGGCCAGAACCTCGTTTCGCCGGAAGAGCGCGCCGAGTTCGTGCGGCTGATCGAACTGGGTCTCGTCGACGCATTCCGTCAATTCGAACAGCCCGAAAAAATCTATTCGTGGTGGGACTACCGGATGATGGCGTTTCGCCGCAACGCGGGCCTGCGCATCGACCATATCCTGCTTTCAAAGCCGCTTTCTGAAGCCTGCACGTCATGCGAAGTGGACAAGGTGCCGCGCAAGTGGGACCAGCCGTCGGACCATGCACCGGTCGTCGCGCAGATCGGCTGACGAACACCGGCAAGATCCGGCCGGATCTGGCGATGCCTAACCCGGCTGGGAGACGCAAAGGCTCTCACGAAGCCTCTCCCAAAGCCTCAAGCGGAAGCGCTCAGCGTTCGCCATAAAAATTCGAAAACCATCGCATCGTGCTCGGCCTGCTCCAGTTCATCGGAGCCACCGTGTCCTCCATCCGTGTTTTCGCGGTACCACACGGTGTCGACGCCTAGCGCCTGCATGCGCGCGGCCATCTTTCGCGCGTGGCCGGGATGCACGCGATCGTCGGCGGTGGATGTCGTGAACAGGACCGGCGGGTACTTCACGCCGGCCGACACGTTGTGATAAGGGGAGTACGCGGCGAGTGCGCGCGCGTCGTCGGGGTCGTCGGGATCGCCGTATTCGTCGATCCATGACGCGCCCGCATGCAGCAGGTGATAGCGGCTCATGTCGAGCAGCGGCACTTCGCAGATCACCGCGCCGAAGAGTTCGGGGCGCTGGACCATGCACGCTGCCACCAGCAGGCCTCCGTTGCTGCCGCCCTGAATGCCGAGTTGCGCGGCGCTCGTCACGCCGCTCGCGACGAGCGCTTGCGCCACCGCAATGAAGTCGTCGAACGCACGCTGCCGTTCTTCGCCTTGCGCCGCCGTGTGCCAGCGAGTACCAAACTCGCCGCCGCCGCGAATGTGCGCGACCACGTACACGCCGCCACGCTCCAGCCAGCCGATGCCCTGCCCCGTCAGATAACTCGGCAGCAATGGAATCGCGAAGCCGCCGTAGCCGGTCAGCAGGCAGGGCCGCGACGATTGCGAGGCCGCCTGCTCTCCTGCCGGGTCGTTGCATTGCTGATCCCGCGCGGTCCGCGGTCCGACCACTGTGTACGGTATCCGCGTGCCGTCCGCGGAGACAGCATGCCCGCGCGTCACCATGAAGCGCGTCGCGTCGAATTGCGTCGGCCAGCGCTCGAGCAGCTCCCACTCGTTGAGATCGTCACGGGCAAGATCGGCGAGCCAGTACGCGGGAGGCTGCAGATAGTCGTCGGTATCGACGAACACCTCGTCGTTCAGCGTCGACTCCACCGGCGAGACGTCGGCTTGCGCGTCCGGGTGCGATGGAAAGACGCGCCGCTGCCACTGCCATGTCTGATCGGCGGCTTGCGACGTGGTGAACAACAAGGTCTTGTTCTGCACGTCTTCCAGATACGAGACGATGAGCTGGTTGCGCGTATGCGTCCATTCGCACGCGGAGGTCTGCGCAGTCGTCATGAAGAGCGGTGTCACGTCACGCTCGCCGCGCAGGAACGCGGCTTCGCGAATCGCCAGCAACGCGCCGCCCGGATAGACGACGCCATTGCAGTGCCAGTCGAGGCGCGGTTCGAGCAACAGCCAGCCCTGCCAGCCGCTCACTGCCACGTGCGACGGCACATCATAAAGACGCCAGGCGTCAGCGGGAGCGGAAGCGCCATCTACGCCGCCCGCGTCGTCCAGGTAGTACGTGTGCGAGTCGAAGAAATCGACGCTGCTCACCACCGTGTGCCGCTTTTCCACCGGATCGTAATGCCCTTCCACGCCGATATTGCTAAACGCACCCTTGAACACGACGGGCGCATCGGCGAGCGCCGTGCCGCGCGTCCAGCGCCGCACTTCGCGCGGATAGCCGGAGCGCGTCAGGCTCTTGCGACCATTGTCCCAACCCACGTAAAGCGTGTTGCGGTCGATCCAGGATGCGGTGTGCTTGCCGGCCTTCGGGATCGCGAATCCGTCGTCGACAAAACGCCGCGTGTCGATGTCGAATTCGCGAACCACCAGCGCGTCCGAGCCGCCCGGCGACATCGTGATCAGCGCGCGATCGCCGTCGGGATAGAGGATGTCGAACTCCGAGCACACCCACGGGGTTCCTTCTGCTTCGCCGAGTGCATCGAAGTCGATCAGATTCTCCCATTCGGGCTTGCCGCCGCGCCATGCGGCCCAGGTCGCGCGCCGCCAGATGCCTTTGGGATTGCGCTCGTCCTGCCACAGGTCGTACGCCCACTCCTTCCAACGATCGGGAATCACCGGACGTTCGCGCGGCAAATAGGCGTCGGCGAGACGTTGCCTGAGCGTTTCGAATGGCACGCCGCTGCACCATGCGGCGCGCGTGCGGGCATTTTGCCTCTCGACCCACGCGAGCGCTTCAGGGGCGTCGAGCGCCTCGAGCCAGAGAAACGGATCGGGAGAAAGCGGCCAGGATAAGGACCCGGGGGAACCAGGGGAACCGGGGGAACCGGGAAAATTGGGAGAAACGGAAGAAGCAGAAGGCATCGTCGGCTGTCGAAGGAAAACAGCGTTGATTATGCCTTGCGACCGCGGAAGCCCGCTTCAAAGGCTTCCGCGACTCGCGATGCGGGGTTGCCGGGCGCAACATCGCGCGATCGGCCAGGGCGGGCGCCGTGCGCGCCATACCCTGAGCCGCCGCGTTCCGGTTAGTGGGAATGAACGCGCGTCAAGGCTCGAGATTGAGTTCCTGAATCTTGCGCGTAATGGTATTGCGCCCGATGCCCAGACGCTCCGCCGCCTCGACCTTGCGTCCGCGCGTGAAGTCGAGCGCCTCGCGGATCACTGCAGCTTCGAAGCGGCGCGCGAGTTCGTCCATCACATCGGCGGAGTTCTCGCGCAAGAGGCGTGCGACTTCCGTGCGCAGGCCGCCTTCCCAAGCGCTGACGGGCGTGGCGACCGGCATGCTGCCAGCCGCCGCGGAATGCGTGACCGGATTCATGCCGTTGATCGGCGCAGTACCCGCCAGGCTCGCGTCCGACGTGCCGAGCGCGGCGCCGCCACCGCCGGCAAGGTCGGTTGCACCGGCCTGCGCGGGACCGAGATCGGGCGGCAAGTCTTTGATCTCGATGGTCTGCGCGGGCGCCATCACCGTCAACCAGTTGGCGAGGTTTTCCAACTGCCGCACGTTGCCGGGAAACGGCAGCGACGCCAGATACGCGAGCGCCTCTTCCGACACCCGCTTGGACTCGACGCCAAGATCGCGCGCGCTTTTTTGCAGGAAGTGCCGCGTGAGCAAAGGAATGTCTTCGCTGCGCTCGCGCAATGCCGGCAAACGCAAGCGGATCACGTTGAGACGGTGATACAGATCCTCGCGGAACAAGCCCTGACGCACGCGCGATTCCAGATTCTGGTGCGTCGCCGCGATCACGCGCACATTGGCGCGCAGCGGGTTGTGTCCGCCGACACGGTAGAACTGACCATCCGACAGCACGCGCAACAGACGCGTCTGCAAATCGAATGGCATATCGCCGATTTCGTCCAGGAAGAGCGTGCCGTTCTCGGCCTGTTCGAAGCGGCCCTGGCGCATTGCCTGCGCGCCGGTGAACGCGCCGCGTTCATGGCCGAATAGTTCGGATTCCAACAGATCCTTCGGAATCGCGGCGGTGTTGAGCGCAATGAAGGGACCGTTCGCGCGTGGGCTATGTCGGTGCAGCGCACGCGCGACCAGTTCCTTTCCGGTGCCCGATTCGCCGGTAATGAGCACGGTTGCCGCGGAATGGGACAAACGTCCGATCGCGCGAAACATGTCTTGCATTGCCGGTGCCTGGCCGAGCATTTCCGGTGCATCGGCAACGCGCTCGTCCCACGTCTGTTCGCCGCGCATGCTCTCGTCCACGGCGCGGCGGATCAGTTCGACAGCCTTGTCGACGTCGAACGGCTTTGCGAGATATTCGAACGCGCCGCCCTGGAATGCGGCCACCGCGCTGTCGAGGTCCGAGAACGCCGTCATGATGATGACGGGCAAGCCCGGCACCTTGTCACGCACGGTTTGCAGCAATTCGAGGCCGGAGCCTCCGGGCATCCTGATGTCCGACACCAGCACCTGCGGGCTGTCGTGATCGAGCGCCGCCGAGGCCTCGCGCACATTCGCGAAGCTGCGAGTCGCGAAGTTTTCGCGAGCGAGGGCTTTTTCGAGCACCCAGCGAATCGATTGATCGTCGTCTACTATCCAGATCGGCTTCATATAGGTCTGTCAGAAGTCTTGAGATGCCTGCAGTGTGCAGATGCGGTGTTAGCAGTCGAGCGGCAGCAGAATCTGAAACTCGGTGTGGCCAGGCCGGCTTTCCACTTCGATCAAACCGTCGTGTTGTTGCACGAACGTCTGCGCGAGCGTCAGGCCGAGACCGCTGCCATCCTCGCGCCCCGATACGAGCGGATAGAAGATGCGGTCACGGATTTCCTCGGGAATGCCGGGGCCGTTGTCGATGATATGCAAGTCCAGTGCCAGCTTACATAAGCGTTTCGACACCGTAATCTTGCGTGCGATGCGCGTGCGCAATTCGATGCGCGCGTCGCCTTGCGAAATGCGTTCGCGCAAAGCTTCGGCCGCGTTACGCACGATGTTCAGCAGCGCCTGGATCAATTGCTCCTTGTCGCCGCGCAGGTCCGGCACGCTCACGTCGTAGTCGCGCTCGATCGTAAGGCCGCGCGGAAACTCCGCGAGAATCACCTGACGCACGCGCTCGCACACTTCGTGAATATTCACGTCGCCGACGATATGCGGATGACGGTGCGGCTCGAGCAACCGGTCCACGAGCGTCTGCAAGCGGTCCGATTCCTTGATGATGACCTGCGTGTATTCGCGCAACTCGTCGCGTTGACGCTCGCCGAGTTCGAATTCGAGCAATTGCGCCGCGCCGCGAATGCCGCCGAGCGGATTCTTGATTTCGTGCGCGAGATTGCGGATCAGCTGTTTATTGACGGCCGTCAGGTCGTTGATGCGCTCTTCGCGGTCGGTGCGCAAATGCCGCTCGTTCTCGAACAGTTCGAGCAACACGTAGTCTTGCGCGCTTTCCAGGAAGCCGACGATCGCATGCACATGCAGCGGCTCGTGACCGGGCCGCTCGAGCACAGCATCCAGATGCGTCGCGTGGAAACGGTTCGCGGCGATCGAGGTGATGGTCGCGACCAGCTCGTCCGCGTTCGAGAAAATGTCCGGCCACGCCATCTGCGTCAACTGCTTGCGCGAAAGCTCGAGCATCGACTCGGCCGACGGATTCGCAAACGCGACGCGCAGCGTGCGCTTCTCGAGTATCAGCACGACGGTGGGCAGTGCCTCGAAGCCCTGCAGCAAACCGGAAGCGACGAGCTGCGCGTCATCCGACAACGTCTGCTCGTGCCCTTTGCGCGCCTTGATCAGATTTTTCAGAACCATCTTGCAGTCTGGCCGATAGGAGATGGTGGCAAATCACTGCGGCCGGTCCAACGAAAAAGGGACGGCGCCGCCGTCCCTTCGTGACCGATCGCGAGCGTCGGACAAAGCGCTTCGCCGTTCGAAGGGCGAAGCGCCATTGCCGCTTACAGCGAGTAGTACATTTCGAACTCGATCGGGTGCACCGACTGACGATAACGTTGCAGCTCGTTCGTCTTCAGTTCGATGTACGCATCGAGCATCGAATCCGTGAACACGCCACCGCGCGTCAGGAATTCGCGGTCGCCGTCCAGCGCGTCCAGAGCCTGGTCGAGGCCGGCACACACGGTCGGGATCTTTGCATCCTCTTCCGGCGGCAGGTCGTACAGGTTCTTGTCGGCGGCTTCGCCCGGATGAATCTTGTTCTGCACGCCGTCCAGACCCGCCATCATCAGCGCGGAGAAGCACAGGTACGGATTCGCCATCGGATCGGGGAAGCGCGTTTCGATACGGCGGCCCTTCGGGTTCGACACGTGCGGAATACGGATCGACGCCGAACGGTTGCGAGCCGAGTAAGCCAGCTTAACCGGTGCTTCGAAGTGCGGCACGAGACGCTTGTACGAGTTCGTCGACGGGTTCGTGATCGCGTTCAGCGCGCGGGCATGCTTGATGATGCCGCCGATGTAGAACAGCGCGAATTCCGACAGACCTGCGTAGCCGTTGCCTGCGAACAGGTTCTGGCCGTCCTTCCAGATCGACTGGTGAACGTGCATGCCCGAACCGTTATCGCCGACGATCGGCTTCGGCATGAACGTAGCCGTCTTGCCGTACGTGTGCGCGACGTTCTGGATGATGTACTTCATTTGCTGCAGCCAGTCGGCGCGTTGCACCAGCGTCGAGAACTTGGTGCCGATTTCATTCTGGCCCTGGCCCGCGACTTCGTGGTGATGCACTTCGACCGGAATGCCGATCTGTTCGAGCAGCAGGCACATTTCCGAACGGATGTCCTGGAACGTGTCGACCGGAGCGACCGGGAAGTAGCCGCCCTTCGTGCCCGGACGGTGGCCGGTGTTGCCGCCTTCGAATTCCTTCGACGACGACCACGGTGCTTCTTCCGAGCCGATCTTGACGAAACAGCCCGACTGATCCGTGTTCCACTGAACCGAGTCGAAAATGAAGAATTCCGGTTCCGGACCGAAGAAGGCCGTGTCGCCCAAGCCCGAGCTCTTCAGATAGGCTTCAGCGCGCTTGGCGAGCGAGCGCGGGTCGCGCTCATAGCCCTTGCCGTCCGCCGGTTCGACGACGTCGCAGGTCAGCACGAGCGTGGACTCTTCGTAGAACGGGTCGATGAAGGCCGTGTTCGCGTCCGGGACCAGCAACATATCCGATGCTTCGATGCCCTTCCAACCGGCAATCGACGAACCGTCAAACGCATGGCCGCTTTCGAACTTGTCTTCATCGAATGCCGACACCGGCACCGAAACGTGTTGCTCTTTGCCGCGCGTGTCGGTGAAACGGAAGTCGACAAACTTGACGTCTTCGTCTTTGACGAGTTGAACGACGTCGGCCACGGATTTACTCATAACCTATCTCCTGATTAACGAATTCGGCGGATTTCAGCCGCCGCCCAATCTAGCTGACCCGTCCCGGCACGTCCACCCCTCAATGATGAAGAGTAAAAGTCGAAATTAGCCGCGGCAGATCGATCGGGACGGTTAAAGCAGCAACTGTGCCATGTATGCGCCAACAAGGCGTGAACGCACGTGCTGCGCGCGTTTCCGGGGAATTCGCGCACCGCGTGACGTGCGCCCGTGAGTTCTTGTCTCAGCGTCACGCACCGTATTGGGGCAATTTTCGACGAGCGTTATTCGCGTCGGTTTATTTTGGTGCAATGACAGGAATTTGCACCAAACATGGGCGATTAAATCCGCCGCATGGCTTGGCATTCGACGCAGCGTCTGGACCCCGCGCCACGCCTGGAGGCCGCGATAGAATGGTCTTTTGGTCAAGGAGACTGACTCATGAGCACACTAGAACAGCTGTATTCACAGGCGGACAAACGCCGCACCGAAAACCAGTTGCCGTACGCTGGCGCGCTCTCGCCTGCCGAGGCGTTCGAACTGCTGCAGCTCGATCCGCGCACGCGTCTCGTGGATGTGCGCACGCGCGCGGAACTCGACTGGGTCGGCCGGCCGGTGATCGGCGACGGGCAGTATGCGCACGTCGAATGGACGCGCTATCCGGGGGCCGTGCCGAATCAGGAGTTCCTGCATCAGTTGAGCGACGTTGCGTCGCCGGATACGCCGGTGCTTTTTCTGTGCCGCAGCGCCGCGCGTTCGAAGCTCGCGGCCATCGCGGCCGCGCAAGCTGGCTTCACGAAGGCTTATGACCTGCTGGAAGGCTTCGAAGGCGACAAGGACGGCCAAGGGCACCGCAAGACCGTCTCGGGCTGGTGTTTTCGCGGGTTGCCGTGGATCGGCGCTTAAGAGGGATTGCGTGAGGGCGATTGCGTGAGGGCGATTGCATAAGGGCAATTGCGCACCGCTCAATGCGAATCCGCGCGGCAAGCGCGGTCGCAAATTCATAGCGCGCAGGCGAAGCTCAGGCGCGGGGCTTCGCCGCTGCCGCCTCGTGCTCGACGATGTCGCCGCCCAGCAGGTGCACGCCTTCTCGCAGCTTCACGAACGCCGCCGCAACCGCCTCCGGCTCGCCCTTCACGCCCAGGTCGATGTGATGACGCGCATAAACGCCCCCGCGCTCGGCGTCGCCGACACTCGGCAAACTGAACACGCGCACGCCAGGAAAATCGTGTTCGATTTTTTCCATTAGCGGCGTGACGCGCGACTCGGGTAGCTCGAACACGAGCAAGGACTTTTCCGCGTGCGGCATGGCGTGATGCAGATGCGCGTAGTGGGTGTCCAGCACCCATTCGATCATCGGCCAGGCCATGACTGGGAAGCCCGGCACGAAATAGTGCTCGCGAATCGAGAAGCCCGGAATCTTGTTGTAGCCGTTCGGAATAATCTCCGCGCCCTGCGGATACGTGCCCATATTCAGACGATGCAGATTCTCGGGCGAATTCAGGTCCAGCGGCGTCGCTGCGGTGGCCGGATACATGTCGCGAATGCGCTCCTGAATCAGCTTCTGCGCTTGCGGATGCAATTCCAGCGGCACGCCGAGCGCGGCCGCCGCACATTGACGCGTATGGTCGTCCGGTGTCGCGCCGATACCGCCCGTCGAGAACACGATATCGCCGGAGTCGAAAGTGCGCCGCAGCGTCGCGGTAATGCGGTGCGGGTCGTCGCCGATATATTCCGCCCAGCCGAGCGACAAGCCACGCGCGCCCAGCAGTTCGATGACTTTCGGCAAATGCTTGTCGACGCGCCTGCCCGACAGAATTTCATCGCCGATGATGATGACGCCAAATGCCATTGCCGCCTCTTTGGTTATGTCGTTTGTTGATCAATAAGGAACCGGCGCAGTCTGCCGCACGCCCCCTGCCTCGTCCGCGCGCATGCGTTGCAGTGCCCGCAAACAGTAGTAGCCGAACCACAGCGCCGAAAACACGAGGATGAATGCATAAATCCAGATGGTCACCGCGGTGATGACCGGAAATAACACGATCAGCCACACCGACGATGCCCACAACAGCGTCGGCAACGAACCCAGCAAACCGCTCGCGACGCCGATCAACAGCAGCGGCAAGCGGAAACGCCGAACCAGCGCACGCCGTTCGTCGCGGGTCGCGTGCAGAGCGAGCGCGTCGTAGGTCATCACGCGATAGGTCAGCCAGCCCCACAGCAGCGGCGGAATCAACGCGAAAAACGGCGGGACCAGCCACAGCGGCAGCGTGACGATCAGCAGCACGAGACATACCAGCGTCGTCCACAGCGCCTGCCCGACGCTGCCGTACCACGTTCCGCCGCGACGCATTTCGAGGCCTGGGAACTGGCGAGTCGACAGGAAGCGGATCACGGCCGGCATCGACAGCGTGGCGATCAGCAGCAATACCGTGACGACGATCAGCGGGATCGTCATGGCAATCACAAGGAATGGCGCGATAGCCGCGTGCAGTCCCGAAAAACCAAGCGAGTCGAACAGATGGTAGAGCGTGACGGTGAACGACCAGCTTTCGAGCCAGCCACGCGTCGCGCCGATCAGCGTCTGCCACGAGAACCACAGGATCACGCCCCACCCGACTGTTGCCGCGAGGAACGGCAGGAAGGTCAGCCAGAGCATGCGCGGGTGGAGCGCGCTTGCGAGCGCGCGCCCGAACGAGCGCAACAGATCATTCATGCGAGCCAGTGCCGGTGAATGCAACGATGAAATGGAGGAAGCGGCGCGCCGTCACAGAATGCGGACCTCGAGCGCGAACGTGGACAGCATAAACCACGTGACGCGCCGCCGGGGAAACCGGCGGCGGGCGGAGAAACGAACCGTCAGGCTCAGACTGCGGTCGCACCGCCCTGATTGCGCCGCCGTGCCGACAGACGCCGGCCGATGCGCGCGAAGGCGAGCCAGTGCTGCGCCCAGAAACCTTCGCCGTAGACGCGGCCCTGGAGTTGGTCGCTGATTCCGGTCGGCTCCATCTCGCGGCTCCACGACACGCTCCGGAACAGCATGTCCCACCACGGAAACAGCACGCCGAAATTGCAGCCGTATTTCAGACCTTCGTGACCGTAGCCAATAGCATGATGGCGCCGATGGAACGTCGGGCTGACCAGCAGACGCTCTCCGAGCCAGCCGAAGTACAGGCGAATGTTGGCGTGCTGGACGCTTTGCGCGAGATTCGTGATGGCGACCAGCACGACGAATTGCGACGGCGGCACGCCGATCACGAGCGCGATCACTGCGAAGAACGACGCCTGCAGCAGGTCGTCGAGCAGATGATTGCGGTCGTCGGCCCACAGCGACATTTGCTGCTGACTGTGATGCACCGCATGCAACTCCCACCAGACGCCGACGCGGTGCTGCCAGCGGTGATACCAGTAACCCGCGAAATCGAGCACCAGAAGGTACATGACAAACGTGACGAGCGGCTGCGTAGTCACGCCGGGCCACAGATTGTCGAACTCGATATTCGAGATGTCATGCAGACGCAACCACGCCTGCACATGGTCGAAAAACGGCTGCAGCGCAAAAAAGAAGAACAGGTTGAGAATGCCCAGCTTGGCGATCCACGTGTAGATCACGTCGACGCGCACCGCTTTGCGGTTCTCCCACTGCTCGACCGGACGCAGCGCTTCCAGCGGCCGCAAGATCGCGTACATGGCCAGCACTTCGAGGACGCCCACGATTACCCAGTACAGGCTGTCGTACGTGTCCTCGTCGTAGTCCATCAGATTGAAGTGGAACAGCAGCGGCTGCACCACGTCGACATACAGCAACGTCTGCAACGCGGAGACGAAGCTGTCGAGGGAAGACGAAATCAGATGGAACATGGCGCTGGTCGGGTTACTTCGATCGTTGCGGCTCGCTGAAAAGCGGCTTGGATAGCAGCATTATCACGCGCCATTCGGCGCCGTGACCGGCGCACGATTAAAGAAATAGATGCCATGCGGCGAACGGCCCACCGCAATGGTCTGAATCAGCTTGCGCGTGTTCAGGTCGATGACGCCGACGTGCTTCGCGAAGCGGAACGTTACCCACAGATACCGTTTGTCGGCGGAAAGTTCCATGTCGTCCGGACCCGGCAGCAAACCGGTGATGTCGCCGACATTGGTAAGCGAATCTTCGTCGATGATGCTGATCGTGCTTGCCACCCGGTTGGACACCGCGACATGCTTGCCGTCGGCGAGCGAGCGGAAGTTGTGCGCGCCGTTGCCCGTGTGAATGGTCTTCACGATCTTCTGCGTATGCCAGTCGACCACGGCCACGTAGTCGGCGCCGGTCATGCCGACGAGCAGATACTTTTCGCCCGGCGTCATCCAGAGCCCTGCGGGGACCTTGCCGACCTTCATTTTCCACTTGACGGTTTGCGTAGCCAGGTCGATCGCGGCGAGTTCGCCGGAGACCTGCAGCGTGACAAACACCGTTTTGCTGTCGTTCGTGAACGCCATGTGGCTCGGCATGACCGCGAGCGGCAGACGCGACGCGAGCGTCATCTGGTTCTTCTGGCCGTCGTAATGATAGATATCGAGGCGGTCGAGGCGCAAACCGGTAGTAACCAGCCACTTGCGATCAGGCGAAAAGCCGATCTGGTACGGGTCTTCAATGTTTTCGACCCAGCGCTGCACCTGCCCCGACTTGGGGTCGACGAACATCAGGTTGTTCGACACCGAGTTCGCCACGATCAGCGACGAGTTGTCCGGCGTCGCCATCAGGTGATGGGGTTCCTTGCCTGTCGGTACAGTGCCGACAACCTGGCGAGTCGTCTCGTCGATAAGGCTCAGCGTGGCTTCGGCGGAATTCAGCACGATCACGTTGTTGGCATGGGCCGCCGGAGAAAAGACGCCTGCGGCGGCTACGAGAGCCATGCCCGCGGCGAACGTGGCTGTCACGCCAGAAAGAAAAAATTTACGCATGAAAACTCACTTCGGAGAACGACCGTCATTGTAGAACGTTTGCCCGGGCCTGCGGTTGACGGAGATCGGGGTGTCGCTCACCGAAAATGAGGGGCCGGATGGGACGCTTGTTGAGCGATTGAATCTGCTTCCGGATGCGCAGCGATGGGAGAAACGTCAGTCTCATTTGTGCGCGGACGCGATAAGACAATCTCCGCTCTGCATTATTAAAACTCGGAATAATCACGACTACTCTCTATTCCGCCTCGCTTTACAACCAAATTAATCGATCGATTTAAGACCGCTGGATTTGTTTCGCATATTTTCGGATTTCGCTTATTTCCGCCGTTCGCAGCGCGCTCCGACAATCTCGCGTGCTCATCGTCCAACCCTCAATCCCGTGGACGTTTCGAGTGTGACGCAGATAATCCGGGCGTGGGCAACCACACGAAAGCAACAGCCAGATAATGGCGACAGGCAGGCTCGCGTTAATAGCCGATATTTTCCGCACGCACCTGATTAATGGGCGATGACGCCCTCTCCGATTATTTCGTCCACTCCGGCCACGACACAACTGCGCGGAGTTTCAAGACAAGTGAACAAAATCCATCAATCAATCTGGTGCGAAGCGACGGCAACCTGGGTAGCAACGCCCGAAACGTCAAGGGCGAAGACCAAGCGCGGCTCTACGCGCACGAAGCTTGTCGTACTGGCGGTTGTCGCGGCGGCTGCGGCATTGGGCGAGGCGAACGCGATGGCGGCAGGCGTCAATTCCACGGCCGCGGGGCCTTTCGCAGTCGCCGCCGGAGATAACTCCGTGGCGCTCGGATTGAACGCGACGGCATCGGGTACGAGTTCCGTTGCGGAAGGTGCGGGCGCCGCCGCGGCGGCAGACAACTCGATTGCAGTGGGCTCAGGGGCAACAGCCTCCGGGTTAAATTCGATCGCACAAGGCGCGGGTTCCAGTGCTTCAGCCGACGGTTCGACAGCGTTGGGCATGAGTGCGCGTGCAGAGGGTTTCCGGTCGATTGCAGCAGGAAACGGCGCCGTGGCGTCGGGCGCCGATTCGGTCGCAACGGGGACCGCAGCCGTTGCCGCTGGTGATCACGCGGTTGCCACGGGAGTGCTGGCAAGTGCAAACGGCATCGACTCGATCGCGGCCGGGTCAGGAGCGCTCGCAGACAAGGATGGCAGCGCCGCCTTAGGCAGTGGCGCAGCCGCGACCGGAACGCAGTCGACCGCCCTTGGCTACGGCGCGAAGTCCAGCGCGATCGGCAGTGTCGCGCTGGGCTATGCGGCCACGGCGTCGGGCAACAACGCCTTCGCCGGTGGTCCGTCGGCTACTGCCTCAGGCGGGAACTCCACGGCGCTCGGCTACGCGGCCCTGGTTACAGGCTTGAACTCGGTCGCGATCGGTTACGGTGCCGCAGCCTCCACTGACAACAGCGTGGCGCTCGGCGCTCACTCCGCAACGGGCGCGGACCTCAGCAAACCCGCGTATGTACCCGCTGGCGCCGATCCCACGACCATTGCGGCTACGGTCGCAAAGGGCGAAGTATCGATCGGCTCTCAAGACAACGAGCGCCGCCTGACGCATGTCGCGGCTGGAGCGGACGCAACCGACGCTGTCAACGTCAGCCAGTTGCAAGCCGCTACCGCAAGCGCGTCGCGCTACTTCAAGGCAAACGGCAACGGCCTGAACGATGGCACCGACGACGCATCGGCGACCGGGGTCAATGCGGTCGCCATCGGCAGTTCGGCACTTGCCGCAGGCGATGCAAGCTTGGCCGTCGGCACGAGTTCGCAGGCACAGGGCGGCTACAGTACCGCCGTCGGGGGTTTTGCCAGCGCGTCAGGCGACGGCTCGACTGCCCTCGGCTATGAGGCAACCGCTGTCGCGGCCAACTCGGTTGCGCTCGGCTATCAGGCTAGCGCTGTCGCGGCCAACTCGGTCGCCTTGGGCTATCAGGCAAGCGCTGTCGCCGCCAACTCCGTCGCGCTCGGTCAAGGTTCCATCGCCGATCGCGCAGGAACGGTCTCGGTCGGCTCGGCCGGCAGCGAACGCCAGATCACCAACGTCGCTGCCGGCACCCAGGCAACCGACGCCGTCAACCTGAGCCAGTTACAAACGGTCAGTGCGAACGCGGCGCGCTACTTCAAGGCAAACGGCCTGAATGACGGCACCGACGACGCATCGGCGACCGGGGCCAATGCGGTCGCCATCGGCAGCTCGGCGCTTGCCGCCGGCGATGCAAGCTTGGCCGCCGGCACCAGTTCTCAGGCGCAGGGCGGCTACAGCACCGCCGTTG
Source organism: Paraburkholderia sp. 22098 (assembly GCF_052045935.1). NCBI lineage: Bacteria > Pseudomonadati > Pseudomonadota > Betaproteobacteria > Burkholderiales > Burkholderiaceae > Paraburkholderia > Paraburkholderia sp. 22098. Next base: position 181,919 of record NZ_JBQEPV010000004.1, read on the forward strand.
GAGGCTTTGCTAGCGCGTCAGGCGACGGCTCGACTGCCCTCGGTTATCAGGCAGGCGCGGCGGGGCTCAACTCCCTTGCCGTCGGCTATCAGGCAAGCGCGGCGGCTTCCAATTCCGTCGCGCTCGGCTATCAGGCAAGCGCTGTCGCCGCGAACTCCGTTGCGCTCGGCCAGGGTTCCATCGCCGATCGCGCCGGCACGGTCTCGGTCGGCTCGGCCGGTAACCAGCGGCAGGTCACGAACGTCGCAGCCGGCACAGCCGATACCGACGCCGTCAACGTCGCACAGTTGAAAGCTGTCAGTGACCAGGGCGCCGCTAACGCCGCGAAGCTCGACGGTGCGGTGATGTACGACCAGGACGCCAATGGCAACGTCGACAAAAACAGCGTCACGCTGGGTGGCAATGCCGCTAGCGGCGGCACCACGATCCATAACGTCGCCGCAGGCGTCGACGCTTCCGATGCCGTCAACGTCGGTCAACTGAACGCTGCGATCACCGGCGCCGTCAACAACGCCGTGGTCAACGCAGCGAATCCGTTCTTCAGCGGCGAAGGTAATCGCGACACCGAAGGTGCCGTGTCGTCGGGCGTGCACTCGGTCGCGGGCGGCGCGAGCGCGCAGGCCACCGGCGTGAACGCCACCGCAATCGGCGCGAATTCCATCGCAGGCGGCAACAACGCGACTGCGCTCGGCGCGGCTGCCACTGCTAGCGGCACGAATTCCGTCGCCTTGGGCCAAGGCTCGGTCGCGGATCGCGCGAATACGGTGTCCGTCGGCGCCGCGGGTCAGGAGCGCCAGATCACCAATGTCGCAGCCGGCGTGCAAGGCACGGACGCAGTCAACGTCAATCAGTTGCAGCAGAGCGCGAGCGGCGCGGTCGGCGAGGCGCGCAACTACACCGACGACCAGATCCGCTCAGCTCGACGCGACTCGTACGGCGGCACCGCATCTGCTTTAGCCATGGTCGGTCTGCCGCAAGCTGTGCTGCCCGGTCACGGCATGGTCGCGATGGCCGGCGGCACCTATGGCGGCCAGTCAGCGCTTGCCATCGGCGTGTCGCAGTTGTCGGAGACGGGCAAGTGGGTCTACAAGCTGCAAGGCAGTACGGACTCGCGTGGCCAGATCGGCGCATCGATCGGTGCGGGTGTGCACTGGTAAGCGAGTGTTGCCGGACTGGGGCGCTGGCGTCCGGTCCGGCAGCGCGCCGTGCATCGCGGCGCTGAATATGGAGTCAGCAGGTCGGCGTAAGTCCAGCGCCGGATTGCGCCTGTTCGCGCGTGACACCCGTGCTCCATAAGAAACGGGTGTCACGCGCCTTTTTTGTTCAGCGCGGTTGAAGGCGAGGAAAGCGCAGGAAGCGCCCGGCATGCGCTGCGGCCCCCAAAACACCCAAGCCACAGCCACGTATTACGCCCCCCACGACTCACCGCTGCATCGAATCCCACACCTTGTAAAGCCGCTTGACCGACACAGGCATCGGCGTGCGCAACTCCTGGGCGAACAGCGAAACGCGCAACTCTTCGAGCAGCCAGCGGAACTCGGACAGACGTGCATCGGGCACGCCGCCGCGCTGCGCGACCGCTCGCTGATAGTTCTGCAGCAGTGGCTGGAATTCCGCGAACTGCCGTGCGTCGCGCGCGGGATCAGCCTTCAATTTGTCGATCCGCAACGCAATACCCTTCAGATAACGCGGAAAATGCGTGAGCTGCGAGTACGGGGTGTCCACCACGAATCGCTTGCCGATCAGAGCGTCGAGCTGATTCTGCATGTCCGCGTGCGCAGCCGTGAACGACTTCGCCTGCACCAGCTTCTTCAGTACCGACGCGTATTCGCCGAGAATCTGTCCAACCAGCCGCGCAATCTCCTGCGCCAGCAACGTCAGCCGGCTACGTCCTTCATCGCGGCGCGTATGGAAACTGACATCGTCGTCGGGCAGCGGGTCCTGCAGGCAGGCGCGATCGAGCGCGGTGTCGATCAGCTGATCACGTAACTCCTCCTGTGTACCGCGCGTCATGAACTGCATCGCCATTTCGCGCAAGCCCGGCAGATTTTTCTCCAGATACTTGATCGGCTCCTTCAACTGCAAAGCGAATAGCCGACGCAGGCCCGCCCGATGAATACGCGCGGCCTCATCCGGCGAATCGAACACCTCGACGTCGCAATGCGTGCCGCGATCCACGAGAGCCGGGTAGCCAAATAATGTCTGCCCGCCGCGACGGATTTCGAGCAACTCCGGCAGCTTTCCGAAATTCCACGTGATGAGGTTTTCGTACAACGCCGTGCCGCCCGCACTACCCGCACTACCTGCGCTACCCTGCGACGGCGTCTGCGGCGCCGACGCAGCCGCGCCCTTCCCTCGCTGTGCCTGACCGGTGGATGCAGGCGCCGTCCGCGGCGCTCCACCAACTCCTGCTCCGTCCGTCCGCGAACCGGCCGCGTCCGCCAGCGCCGCGCCCGCGGCGCTCGATGCAATCTTCTGGAAGTGCTGCTGGGCCTGGCCACCCAGTTCCGCCCGTAGCTGCGACAGGTTGCGCCCCATCGCGAGCTGCCGCCCGTGTTCGTCCACGACCTTGAAGTTCATGAACAGATGCGGCGGCAACGTCTCAAGCTTGAAGTCGGACTGTTTCAGCATCAGTTGCTTCTGCTCGCGAATATCGGCGATCAACGCTTCGAGCAAACCGCCAGCACCAAAACGCGGCGGCCCATGCCGGTCGACGAAACCGGCCGCATATTCCGGCAGCGGCACGCAGTGACGCCGGAGCTTCTGCGGCAGCGACTTGAGCAGCAGTTGCGTCTTCTCCTTCAGCATGCCGGGCACGAGCCATTCGCAGCGCCGCGCGTCCACCTGATTGAGTGCATAGAGCGGCACGGCGAGCGTGACGCCGTCGCGCGGAGAACCCGGCTCGAAGTGATAGGTGAGCGCCATTTCGACGCCCGCCATCGTCATCCGTTTCGGGAACAGATCGGTCGTCACGCCGGCAGCTTCGTGCCGCATCAGGTCGTCGCGCGACAGATACAGCAGGCGCAACTTGTCCTCGGGCTGACCGCTTTTCTTCAGTTCATCGCGATACCAGCGCTCGAACGACGCGCCGGTGTAAATCCCCTTCGGCAGCGCCTGATCGTAGAACGCGAAAATCAGTTCGTCGTCGACGAGCACATCCTGACGGCGCGACTTGTGTTCCAGTTGCTCGATGTCGGCAAGCAGCTTGCGGTTGTGCGCGAAAAATCCGAGCTTGGTGTCGAACTCACCTTCGACGAGCGCGCCGCGAATGAACAGTTCGCGCGCTCGCGCAGGGTCCTGTTTGCCGAAGCTCACGCGCCGCCGGTGATAGATCGGCAGCCCGTACAGAACCGCCCGTTCGAAGGCCGACACCTGCGCCGCGCGCTTCTCCCAATGCGGTTCTGACAGCGACTTCTTCAGCAAATGCGAGCCGATTTTTTCGATCCATTCAGGCTCGATCTTCGCAATGCAGCGGGCGTACAAACGGCTCGTCTCGACGAGTTCCGCGGCCATGACCCACTTGCCCGCTTTCTTGACGAGCGCGGAGCCCGGCCATAGATAGAACTTGATGCCGCGTGCGCCGAGGTAGTACGGCTCATCGTCGGCTTTCAGTCCGATGTTGCCCAGGAGACCGGTCAGCAGCGCGAGATGGATCTGCTCGAAAGTCGCTTCAGCTTCGTTCAGACGCCAGCCGTGTTCACGCACCACCGTCAGCAGTTGCGAATGCACGTCGCGCCATTCGCGCAGACGCAATTGCGACAGAAAATTCTTCCGGCATTCCTCGTGCAACTGCTTGTTCGATTTCTTGTGCGCGATCGCTTCTTCGAACCAGTTCCAGATTTTCAGCCACTGCAGGAATTCCGAGCGTTCGTCGGCAAACCGGCGATGCGCCTGGTCGGCCTGTTCCTGCGCCTCGATCGGCCGGTCGCGCGGATCTTGCACCGACAACGCGCTCGCGATGATCAACACTTCCTTCAGCGATTGCTGATCGCGCGCGGCGAGAATCATCCGGCCGACGCGCGGGTCGAGCGGCAAACGCGCGAGTTCGCGGCCGAGCGGCGTCAGCTGATTGTCGTCGTCGACGGCGCCGAGTTCGTTCAGCAGCTGATAGCCGTCGGCGATCGCGCGGCCCGGCGGCGGTTCGATGAACGGGAACGTCTCGATCGCCGTCAGATGCAGCGACTTCATGCGCAGAATTACCGACGCGAGCGACGACCGCAGAATCTCCGGATCGGTGAAGCGCACGCGGCTCTGGTAATCGCTCTCGTCATACAGGCGAATGCAGATGCCGTCGGCCACCCGCCCGCACCGCCCTGCCCGCTGATTTGCGGCGGCCTGCGAAATCGGCTCGACCTGCAACTGCTCGACCTTGTTGCGATACGAATAGCGCTTCACGCGCGCGAGTCCCGTATCGACCACGTAGCGAATGCCCGGCACCGTGAGCGACGTCTCCGCCACGTTCGTCGCGAGGACGATGCGCCGTGCGTTGGAGGTGCGGAACACGCGTTCCTGATCGGCGGCGGAGAGGCGCGCGAACAGCGGCAGGATTTCCGTGTGCGGCGGATGATGCTTGCGCAGCGCCTCGGCGGCGTCGCGGATTTCACGCTCGCCAGGCAAAAACACCAGCACGTCGCCGGGGCCTTCGCGGCACAGTTCGTCGACGGCGTCGACGATCGCTTCCATCAGATCGCGGTCGCGCTCCTTGCCGGTCTCTCGCGGAGTTTTCGCACGTTCACGCGACGCCGGACCGCCCGAGGTGCCTGACGTACCCTGCGCCGCTTTCACGGCGGGGCTGTCCTCTTCGATCGGACGGTAGCGCACCTCGACCGGGTAAAGCCGCCCGCTCACTTCGATTACCGGCGCGGGCTTTTCCTCGCTGCCGAAGTGGCGCGCGAACCGGTCGGCGTCGATCGTCGCCGACGTCACGATCAGCTTCAGATCAGGGCGCTTGACCAGAATTTCCTTCAGGTAGCCGAGCAGAAAGTCGATGTTCAGACTGCGCTCGTGCGCCTCGTCGATGATCAGCGTGTCATACGCTTTGAGCAGCGGATCAGTCTGTGTTTCGGCGAGGAGAATACCGTCCGTCATCAGCTTGACGGATGCACCCGGCGACAGATTGTCCGTGAAGCGCACTTTGTAGCCGACCACTTCGCCGAACGGCGTGCCAAGCTCCTCGGCGATGCGCCGGCCCGTCGCCGAAGCGGCAATACGGCGCGGCTGTGTGTGGCCGATCAAGCCCGAGCCGCCCGCGCCGAGGCCGCGCCCTAACGCGAGGCAGATTTTCGGCAACTGCGTGGTCTTGCCCGAGCCGGTTTCGCCCGACACGATTACCACCTGGTTTTCCGCGATCGCCTTGGCGATTTCGTCGCGGCGGGCCGAGACCGGCAGCGCTTCGGGGAAAGTGATCGGCGGAACCGGATTCGGCTGCACCACGCGCGCCTCACGTGGGGCGCGCGGTTCACGGGGCGGTTGCTGGCGCGATGGCTTTCCAGCCTCCGGCTGCCCGCGCTGGTCGCGCTGGTCACTCTGCGCGCTCTGCCCGCGTTGTTCGCCGCGTTGTTTGCGTTGTTCGCCCCGCTCACGCGATTCAGGTGCGCTTCGCGTCTCGCCAGGCGGCTCAGCGCGCTCGACATCTTTCGCCGTGCGCGACGGATTCTTCTGGTTGGAAGACGCCTGTGCGCGTTCGCCGGCACGATGCGGCTCGCGCGCCTTGCGAGGCGCGTCCGGGTTGCTTCGGTTCGCGTCCTTTTCGTGGCGGCGCTGCGCGTCGCCAGAGTTCGCCTGATCGGCGGCCGGCGCCGCATTCTCGTTCGCCGCGGCGGGACTTTTGGGTACATTCGACATGGGGGCGCATTATAATCCCCGGCATGAATTCCCAAACCGACCTCGTCCCCGCGCCCGCGAGCGTTCCGGCCCCCGCCGGAGCAACGGAAAACCTCGCACAGCACGCGCAATTCGTCGACTGGATGCGCTCAGTCGCCCCTTATATCCACGCGTTCCGGAATAAGACGTTTGTTGTCGGTTTCGGCGGCGAAGTGGTGCATCAGGGGCTCCTGAATGCGCTCGTGTCCGACATCGCGCTGCTGCAGGCCATGGGCATCCAGATCGTTCTCGTGCACGGCTCCCGGCCGCAGGTCGAAGAGCAGATGAGTCTGCACGGCGTCGAGTCGGAGTTTTCGCACGGCATGCGCATTACCGACGCCCGCGCGCTCGAGTCCGCGAAAGAAGCCGCGGGCGAAGTGCGTCTGGATATCGAGGCCGCCATCAGCCAGGGCTTGCCGAACACGCCCATGGCGCACGCGCACATCAGCGTCGTCTCGGGCAACTTCGTGACGGCGCGCCCAGTCGGCATTCTGGACGGCGTCGACTTCGCGCACACAGGCGTGGTGCGCAAGATCGACGCGGATTCGATCCGCCATTCGCTCGCAAGCCGCAAGCTGGTGCTGTTGTCGCCGCTCGGCTTTTCGCCCACCGGCGAGGCGTTCAACCTCGCAATGGAAGACGTCGCCTCGGCTGCCGCCATAGCCTTGCGCGCCGACAAGATCGTGTTCCTGACCGAAACGCCCGGCCTCATGCAGGCCGGCGAAGACGGCACCGAACTGATCCGCGAACTGTCGCTCGACGACGCGTACAAGCTGCACGAAAGCGGCGAAGTCACCGGCGACGCGGGCTTCTATCTGAAGCATTCGATCCGCGCATGCCGCGGCGGCGTGGCGCGGGCGCACATCATCCCTTACGCGCTCGACGGCAGTCTGCTGCTCGAACTGTTCCTGCACGACGGCGTGGGCACGATGATCTCGTACGAGAACCTCGAAAGTCTGCGCGAAGCAACGCCGGACGACGTCGGCGGCATTCTCGCGCTGATCGAGCCGCTCGAATCGGACGGCACACTGGTGCGGCGCGGCCGCCATCAGATCGAGCGCGACATCGACCATTTCTCGGTGATCGAGCACGATGGCGTGCTGTTCGGCTGCGCGGCGTTGTATCCGTACACGCAGGAGCGCATCGGCGAAATGGCTTGCCTGACAGTCGCGCCCGAAGCGCAGGGCACCGGCGACGGCGAGCGCCTGCTCAAACGCATCGAGCAACGCGCGCGGGCCCGCGGGCTCACGCGCATTTTCGTGCTCACCACGCGTACCGAGCACTGGTTCCTCAAGCGCGGCTTCGTCAAGGTCACGGTCGACGACCTGCCCGAAGACCGCCGCCGACTGTACAACTGGCAGCGCAAATCGCTCGTGCTGATGAAACAGCTCTGAGCGGCCCCATATAAAGCGACCGCCCGTCCTCGTATCGATTACGGTAATTATTTTTTATGGGACTGGAGTGAGTGCCGAAGCATTCACTCCGGTCGACACAGGAGAAGCACAGCATGACTCGTATGGTTCAATGCGCGAAGCTCGGCAAGGAAGCCGAAGGCCTCGATTTCCCGCCGCTGCCGGGCGAACTCGGCAAGCGGATCTACGAAAGCATTTCCAAGGAAGCGTGGCAAGCCTGGTTGAAGCAGCAAACCATGCTGATCAACGAAAACCGTCTGAACATGGCTGATCCGCGCGCGCGACAGTATCTGATGAAGCAGACCGAAAAGTTCTTCTTCGGCGAAGGCGCGGATACGGCGCAAGGTTACGTGCCGCCGCCGGCTGAGTGAGCGCAATTCGAGTGCTCCGCACTCGCAGCAGTAGCGACGAAATCCGCGCCAGGTGCGCGGATTTTTTTCGTCCCCCGCCTGTCGCGCAAACTCTCCGAACGGTACATTTCGTGCTCTTCCAGACGTCTTTTCGAGACCGTCTCGATCGCCGGAATCTCCCGCCCCGCAAGGGATCGAGCGCCTTCGCCAGACCGCGGGTCCAAAACCGGGTTTGCACGATCCTCTGTCATCGTGCTAACATGTGCGTCGTTCCAACAGCAATTCACCTACATTCGCGTTCTCTGACCTTGCGACCCGCCATGTGCCTGCACTGCGTGAGTCCATCGCGATGGAACAGTTTTTATACAAGAAGGCTTGTCGGTCGTATCGCGGTTTGAAGTCGCCCTTCGGTCATCCAAGGGTCATTCAGGTGGCGAATAAAGCACCGGCCTTTTTCGTTTCAAGCCTTCCAGTGGCGTAGGTCCGGCCTCCAGCCGTCTGCGTCCTCATGCATCTGCCCCCCTCCACGGCCACGCAGGTGCAACAGTTAACACAATTTAATCGAGTGTTTTTTCGCGACCTGGCTCGCGAGGCACGGGCGTTTGCTGCTATTGCCGCGCTTTCGCGTTTCTTTTCCGACGCGCGCCCACTCTTTCGCCTTCGCGGCGCAAGAACGCCATCGCCCCGTTTGCGAAACTGCACTTCCCAGCAACCGTGGCGGAACGCATCATGAGTTTCGTCGCAGTCATCGGAGTTTTACCTTGACCGCTTCCAGCAACGGCTTCTGGCGACATCACAAACAAGAACAGCGCCTTTCTCTCGACGACATCACCGTCGTCGACAACTCGCTCCTCAAACGTGCCGTCGGCGCCATGGCGCTCGGCAACGCAATGGAATGGTTCGATTTCGGCGTGTACAGCTACATCGCTGTCACGCTCGGCAAAGTGTTCTTCCCGTCGTCGAGCCCTTCCGCCCAGTTGATCGCCACGTTCGGCACGTTTGCCGCCGCATTTCTCGTGCGCCCGGTCGGCGGCATGGTGTTCGGGCCGCTCGGCGACCGCATCGGCCGTCAGCGCGTACTCGCAATGACCATGATCATGATGGCGATCGGCACGTTCGCGATCGGGCTGATCCCGAGCTATGGCTCGATCGGCATCCTCGCGCCGGCGCTGCTGCTCGTAGCGCGTCTGGTGCAAGGCTTTTCGACCGGCGGCGAATACGGCGGAGCAGCCACCTTCATCGCCGAATTTTCGACCGACAAGCGGCGCGGCTTCATGGGCAGCTTCCTTGAGTTCGGTACGCTGATCGGCTACGTGCTCGGCGCAGGCACGGTTGCGGTGCTGACCGCGACGCTGTCGAACGACGCGCTGCTGTCGTGGGGCTGGCGTGTGCCGTTCCTGATCGCCGGTCCGCTGGGCCTGGTGGGTCTTTATATCCGGATGAAGCTCGAAGAAACGCCCGCGTTCAAGAAGCAGGCCGAACAACGCGAAGCCGAAGACAAGGCGGTGCCGAAGCAGTCGCTGCGCAATCTGCTCATGCAGCAATGGAAGCCGTTGCTGCTGTGCGTCGGCCTCGTGCTGATCTTCAACGTGACCGACTACATGGCGCTCTCGTACCTGCCGAGCTACCTGTCGGCCACCCTGCACTTCAACGAATCGCACGGCCTTTTCATCGTGCTGCTCGTGATGGTACTGATGATGCCGATGACGCTCGCAGCCGGCCGTCTGTCCGACACGATCGGCCGTAAGCCGGTGATGCTGTTCGGCTGCGTGGGTCTGTTCGCGCTGTCGATCCCTGCCCTGCTGCTGATCCGCATGGGCACGCTGGTGCCCGTGTTCGGCGGCCTGATGATTCTCGGCGTGCTGCTGTCGTGCTTCACGGGCGTGATGCCGTCGGCACTGCCGGCGCTGTTCCCGACCAAGATCCGCTATGGCGCGCTGGCCATCGGCTTCAATATCTCGGTGTCGCTGTTCGGCGGTACGACGCCGTTCGTGACCGCGTGGCTCGTCGACCGCACCGGCAATCTGATGATGCCTGCGTACTACCTGATGGGCGCGTCGCTGATCGGTATCGTCTCCGTCATGGCGCTTCGCGAAACCGCCCGCAAGCCGCTGCTCGGCTCGGGCCCTTGCGTGGCGACGCGCGCCGAAGCGCACGCAGTACTGCGCGGCGAACGTGAAGCCGAAGAGATGGACGAACGCTACGCAGCCACTGCTACGGCGCGTGCGTGATTGACTGCGGCGCGGTAGCCGCGGTGACGCGACACGATTCCTTCGGGAGTCGCCGCTAACCGCGGTATCAGGCTTGATTGCAGTAATCGCGCTAGCGAAGCCGACTCACCGCGCGGCATCCCAGTTACATCGAAAGTAGGCGTACGACGGGCCGGCAGATTTGCCGGCCCGTTTTCATTTCAGCAGCAGATCGAATCTCGCCTGCGCGCGCGATCCTTCGACCGTCAGGATGCCCGCCGACACCGGCAGCTTGAAGCGCCGCGGCCCCGCACTGCCGGGGTTGATGAACAGCACGCCGTCGCGCTCGGTGATCGACGGCTTATGCGAATGGCCGGTCACCACCACGCCGATACCGTCGTTGCGCGGATCGGCTGGCACGTCGGCGATGTCATGCACGACAAGTATCGCGACCTGCTGCACGTTGAGCGTCGCATGCGTAGGCAGCGACGCGGCCCACTCGCCGGTGTCGTTATTGCCGCGCACTACGGTGAGCGGCGCGATCTGACGGAGCGCCTCGAGCACGGCCTCGTTACAGATGTCGCCCGCGTGAATGATGGCGTCGCAGCCCGCGAGGTATTCGAGCGCTTCGGGACGCACGAGGTTGTGCGTGTCGGAGATGAGGCCGATGCGGCTCGACGGCGCGCGGCGAGTAGATGAAGTCATGACGACAGTATCCGTGAAGCTCGAGTCTGGTCGCAATTAGCCTCGTTGCACGAAGGCGGTCGCCCGCAAGCACGCTCAGGCTTCCATCACATGCTCGATGCGCCGGTCCGGCACGAGCCACCATGCCGCAGCAAGCGCGTAGAGCGCCGCCGAAATCCACGGTGCGACGAACGCGAGCGCAATGCCCGCCAGATAAATCGCCACCGACACTTTCCCTTTGATGTCGTTGCCCACCGCTTTTGCGAGCGTCGAGTCACGACCGTGCGCACGGATCAGCGTGCGCGTCAGGATGAAGTACGCGATGGCCGACATGAACAGCACGACGCCGTACATGGCGGTCGGCCACGAGGCCAGATGATTTTCGCCGACCCAATGCGTGACCGCGGGAAGCAGCGACAGCCAGAACAGCAGATGCAGATTGGCCCACAGCACGCCGCCGTTGACCCTTTGCACCGCATGGAACATGTGATGATGATTGTTCCAGTAAATGCCCACGTAGATGAAGCTCAGCACATAGGCGGCGAATACCGGCACGAGCGGAGTCAGTGCGGCGAGATCGAAGCCTTCCGGTACCTTGATTTCCAGCACCATGATCGTGATGATGATGGCGATCACGCCATCGCTGAAGGCTTCGACACGTCCCTTGCCCATCGGCTGTTCCTCGAATGAATGCGATTGAATGCGATTGAATGCGGGGCGATTATCCGCGATGGCGCGACGCTTTGTCGACGCGCGCCGCGCTCGCGTTACTTCAGCGGCTTCAGACCGTCGAGCAAAGTCGGCACCAGTTCGCTGATGGTCGGGTGAATGTGCATCGCGTATTGCAAGGTGGGATACGGCGCGCCCGCCGTCATGATGTCGATGATGGTATGGATCGCCTCGTCGCCTTCTATACCGTGGATCGCCGCGCCGAGAATCTGCCGGGTGTGCGGGTCGGCAAGCACCTTCATGAAACCGTCGGTCTCGCCGCGCTCGCGAGCGCGGCCCACGCGCGACATCGGCATGGTCGCGATCAACGCGTCGCGGCCGCTCTTGCGCACGTCGTCTTCGGAAAGGCCCACGCGCGCGAGCGGCGGGTCCACGAACACCGCGTACGCCATGATCCGTTTGTCGACAGTGCGCGTGCCGCCATCGAACAGATTGGCCGCGACGATCTGATAATCGTCGTAGGACGTATGCGTAAATGCGCCTCGCCCGTTGATGTCGCCGATCGCCCATACGCCCGGCACGTTGGTGCGCAACTGGCCGTCCACGGGAATCGTGCCATGCCGGTCGGTTTCGATGCCGGCTGCGGCAAGACCGAGATCGTCGGTATTCGGTTTGCGGCCGGTTGCGAACAGCAGGTGCGACGCCTCCAGCGCGGGAACATTCTGCTCGAAGCCGATACACACTTCATTCTCGCGATGCGGATGCGGCTCCACGCGCGAAGGCTGCACTCCGAAACGGAACTCCACGCCCTCACGCGCCAGCACGCTCTGCACCGACTCCGCAAAGTCGGCGTCCTCGCGCGTGAGCACACGATCGCCGCGCACCAGCACCGTCACTTCGCTGCCGAAGCGGCGAAACACCTGCGCGAATTCGAGCGCGATATAACTTCCCCCAACAATCACGAGCCGGCTTGGCAACTCCGTGATCTCAAGCAGACTCGAGTTGGTGTAATAGCGGGCTCGCTCGATCCCTTCAAGCGGCGGCACCACGGCGCGCGTGCCCGTATTGAGGAAAATCTCGTCCGCGCTCAGTTCGTTCAGCACGCCTCCGTCTGGCCCGCTGACGGCAAGCGTGTGCGGCCCGGTGAAGCGCGCATGGCCGTTGAATACCGTGAGGTTCCTGGCGCCCCGCAGCCAGGCCTCCACGCCGTCGTGCGACTGGCCCACGATCTTGTCCTTGCGCGCCTTGACCGCCGCCATATCCACACCGACCGCGCCGCCGATATGCACGCCGAGCCTCGCCGCATGGCGCGCCACGTGCGCCGCGCGGGCGCTCGCCACGTACGCCTTAGTCGGCGTGCAGCCGACGTTCACACAGGTCCCGCCGAACGCCGCGCGTTCAATGACCGCCGTGCGGCGGCCGCTTTTGCCAAGACGCACGGCGAGCGGCGCGCCGCCCTGTCCCGTGCCGATCACAACCGCGTCGAAGTGCTGTGCCATCGCAAGTCTCCTGGGGCTCAGATGCAGGTCGTTGCATCTTACGCCCAGTCTTCAGCGCGGTTATGTCACGCTGCCGATCCTCGCGGATTGAGAACCCTCGCGACATACGCCAACGCGGCGAGCGGATCACGTCGCCGCATACACATCCGCCAACGCGCGTGCATACGCGCTCGCTCCCACTGGCCGGCTGTACAGATAACCCTGCTGTTTGTCGCAATCGATCGAACGAAGGAATGCGGCCTGCTCGGGCGTCTCCACGCCTTCCGCGGTGACGTTCATACCAAGCGAGTGCGCCATGGCCACCACGGCCTGCGTGATCGCGATCGAATCGCGATGATCGGGCAAGCCCGCCACGAACGACCGGTCTATCTTCAGGTTGTGCAACGGAAAGCGTTTCAGATACGACAGCGACGAATAGCCGGTGCCGAAGTCGTCGACGGAAATACGCACGCCCGTCGCGCTCAACGCAAGCAGCATGGGCAGCACGGTGTCGCTGTCGCTCATCAGAAGCCGCTCGGTGATTTCCAGTTCGAGCGCCGCCGGCTCAAGCCCGGAGTGGTCCAGACAGCGCCTGATCCGCTCCACCAGACCGTCGTTGAACTGGCGCGGCGACAGATTCACCGCGACGATCAGATCCGGCGCGAGCGTGCGCCGCCATTGCGCCGCCTGCTCGCAGGCACGGGCGAGCACCCAGTCGCCGATCTCGACGATCAGTCCCGCGTCTTCCGCAACCGGAATGAACTCGGCCGGCGAGACATTGCCAAGCTCGCTGTTGTACCAGCGCAGCAGTGCCTCCGCGCCGATGGTCCGGCCGGCGTGACTATCGACGATCGGCTGATACACGAGACTGAGCTCGTGGGCGGCGAGCGCGCGGCGCAGCGACTGCTCGATCAGGAACCGGCGTTGCAGTTGCTGATTGAGCTCCGCCGTGAAGAACTGGAAGTTGTTGCGCCCGCGCTGTTTCGCGTGATACATCGCCGAGTCGGCGTTGCGCATCAGCGTAGGAGCGTCCTGGCCGTCTTCGGGAAAGCGGCTGATGCCAATCGACGCGCCCAGGTAGTACTCGTTGTCCGCCACCGCGAACGGCACCGCGATTTCCCCGAGGATGCGACGCGCGAGGCCGACTATCTGCTCGTTGCATTCGCAGGCGCTCACCACGATCACGAACTCGTCGCCGCCCACGCGCGCGAGTGTATCGTCCGGGCCGACGCAGCCGGCAAGCCGCTCGGCGACCCGTCTCAGTAACGCGTCGCCGGCCTCATGACCGGCCGTGTCGTTGACCTTCTTGAATCCGTCGAGATCGACGAACAGCACGGCAACGCTCGTAAGCTCGCCGCTGTAATTCGGGTTGCCGGGTGCGAACAGGCTGTTCATGCGCTCCGTCAGATAGGCCCGGTTGTAGAGCCCGGTGAGGGAATCGCGCGTCGCGAGAAATTTCAACTGGCGCTGCGCCTCGCGCACCGGGCCGATGTCGGTGAACGAGATCAGTACGGAGTCGGGCTTGCTCTCGCCTGGCTTCAGAATTGGCACGACGTTCTCGGTGACCCAGATCACTTCGCCGTTCACCAGTTCGAGCGCCAGTGTGACGCCGAGCATCGGCTGGCCGCTCGCAAGCACCTGCGCGACAGGCCGCTCATGCTCGGCCACGGGCGAGCCGTCCTCGTGAAAGCCACGCACCATCACCGTGCGGATGCTGCGTCCGACGATCTGCGGACCGGTGCGCAACATGCGTTGCGCGCTCGGATTGCAGGCCAGCACGACGCCCGAGCGAGACTGCACGACAATGCCCTCGATCAGATGATCGACGACCAGCCGGTGGTGCTCCTCGCTGTTCGCAAGCCGCTGCGCCATCGCGTCCTGATGCACGGCAAGCCCGACGCTGCGGCTGATGTCGCGCAGCATCGTCTCTTCCTGCGCGGTAGGACGGCGCGGCTCGCGATGATAGACGGCGAACGCGCCCAGCACGGCGCCGGCGTCGTTCTCGAACGGCACCGACCAGCACGCGCGCAAGCCGTGCGGCAACGCAAGCGCGCGGAAGTCCGCCCATAGCGAATCCGTCTCGATGTCCTCGACTACCACCAGCCGCCGCTCGTACATCGCGGTGCCGCAAGAGCCCGCGCTCGGACCGATCGGCACGCCGTCGATCGCCGTGCTGAATTCCGCCGGCAACGACGGCGCGGCGCCCATCTTCACGTGGACGCCGTCGTCGTCGAGCAGCAGGATCGAGCACGACGCGCCCCCGCCCAGCAGCGCTTCCGCGCGGTGGCAAACTTCTTCCAGCAATTCCGGCAACGGCGTATTGCGCGTGATCAGCCGCAACACGCTACGCTCCGACGCCAACACCTCTTCGGCCAGATCCGGCCGGTAATGGCCGGCATCGGGCGTCGCTCCTACGTCCATGCGTGATGTCGCTTCGCGGTTCATATATGCGCCCCCCAACCCAACATCGGCAAGAAAGCGTAAGCAGCGCATCAGGGTATACCCGCCAAACGTGAAGATGTCCGCCGGGCGTGCTTCCGTTTGTCCTGCATTGCGCGATCCGGAGTGTCGGGCGAACCCGCGCGAGGCAACATCTGGTAATCACTCGCGGTAAGTGCCGCGTTTTTCCGGCGTCTCGATCGCACGGGATCGGACGATCATCCGTTGCATGAAAAACCATGCATCGCGGGAATCGTCATGAAAATCGTCCGCTCCGTTCTGATCGCCGCGCTGCTGATCGCGCATTCGCCCGTTCAGGCCGCAAGTTTCAACTGCACGAAGGGTCAATCCTTCACCGAGAAGATGATCTGCAGCGACACGGCGTTGTCGCGTCTGGACGACACGCTTGGGCAGCTCTACTGGAAAGCGCGCCGACGAGCGCCGGATCGGCGCGGCTTTATCGCCGACAGCGACAGCAAATGGGCCTGGCGCGAGACCAATTGCCGGGACGCGGCGTGTCTCGGCACGTGGTACGCAACACGTATCGACGAGCTTCAGCAGTTGCTGGCGAGCCTCCCGACGGGCGCGCCGCCTGCGCTGGCGCAACCCCTGGAACCTGCCGATGCGCTCAAGCCCGCGCTCAAGTCCGCGCCCCCGGAGCGCTCACGCAAGCCGTCCGTGCCTGCGAGTCCTAACGTCGAAACGGCAATGCGTCAATGCACGGCCGCGAATCCTGGAATCGCGATCGGCGAGCAGTGCCCGAGCGTCATCAAGCAGAACGACGGCCGGTGGAAATACCGGCCGCATGGCGGCGACTGGTTCTGCGGCATCGCGATGCTGGAGCGGAGCTAGCGGCTATTCCAGAACCTGCGCTGCACGTCCATTACCTCGGACTCGACTTCGGCGACCGGGCCGATCACTTCGACGCGCTTCTGACAGTGATCGAAGACATACCGGCAATCGACGCTCATGGTCGGATTCTCCGCGTGATCGCCGGTCGCCTCCAGCAGACGCTTCTCCGTCATGCCGAACACCACCCGGCCGATGTTCGCCCAATACATCGTGCCCGCGCACATGCAACACGGCTCGACCGACGTGTACAGCGTGCAGCTCCACAAGTAAGCGGGTGTGAAGTTGAGCGCCGCCACGCGAGCGAGCACCGACTCCGCATGGTTCACGGTGTCGACGTTGCCCTGCTCCATCAACACGGTTTCCTGGTCCGGGCCGACCAGCACCGCGCCGAACGGGTGATGCCCGAGCAGCGTCGCACGCTCGGCGATCCGGCTCGAATGCCGCAGATGCCGCACGATCTGCTCGTGCGTGGGCGTCAAACCTTGCGGCGGAAAGCCCGCCGCATCGGCGCCGGCTGTTGCGCTCATCTCCGCGCTCGGAACAGTCAGACTCACGGGTGTACTCCTTCTCTACTGTCGGCAGGCTGGGAGGATCGATGCAGTTCGCGTTACTTCGGCAGCGAGCCGTCGACGCCCTGCACGAACCAGTTCAAACGCAGCAGCTCCGCGTCGCTCAGCGACTTGCCCGCCGCAACCTTCACCGCCCCGGACTGATCCACGATCGGCCCGGCGAACGGATTGAACTTGCCCGAGATGATGTCATCGCGCTTCTGGCTCAACGCCTTCTGCGCAGTAGGCGACACCGCTTCGGTGTTGATATCGGCGAGATCGATCGCCTTCTCTTTCAGGCCCCACCACACCGGCGCGTTGTTCCATGTGCCCGCCATGACCTGCTGCACCAGATACGTGTAATACACGCCCCAGTTGCTCACGCACGCGCCCAGTTGCGCGTTGGGCCCGAACTTCTTCATGTTCGAATCCCAGCCGAACGCGTGCACCTTCTTCTGCTCGGCGGTCTGCATGGTCGCCGTCGAATCCGTGTTCTGGATGAGAACGTCCGCGCCCTGGCCGATCAGCGTTTCGGCGGCCTGCTTCTCGCGGCCCGGATCGAACCAGCTATTGATCCACACGACCTTGACGCGCACCTTCGGGTTCACGGAGCGCGCGCCCATCGTGAAAGCGTTGATGTTGCGCACCACTTCCGGCACCGGCACCGAGCCCACGAAGCCAAGCGTGTTCGACTTCGTCGTGTAACCGGCGACGAGCCCGGCGAGATAGGCGCTCTGGTAGGTGCGCACGTCGTACGTCGCGAAGTTGGCCGCTTTCTTGTAGCCGGTCGCGTGTTCGAACACCGTGTCCGGGAAGTCTTTGGCGACTTTCAGTTCGAAGTCCTGGAAGCCGAAGCTCGATCCCACCACGATCTTGTTGCCCTTCGACGCGAGATCGCGGAACACGCGCTCAGAGTCTGCGGACTCGGGCACGTTCTCGATGCGTGTCACCTTGATCTTGTCGCCAAACTTTGCCTCGACCTCTTTTACGCCCTGTTCGTGCGCATAGGTCCAGCCGGCGTCGCCGGGATTGCCGAGGTAGACAAACGCAATGCCGACAGGCTGCGCGGTGGCCGCCGACGCTGCCGTCGCAGCAAAACCGAGGCTGAGGCCGACGGTTGCGGCACATGCCGCAACGAGCGCGGTCCGGGCAGTCTTGATACGCAATGATCGATGCAGCGCTCGCGCCAGCGTTGTTTTCATGAATTCTCCGAAATCGATTAAGGGGTTCGCCTGGCGCCCGTTGGTGCGGGCAGGCCTCCAGCATAGGGGGCCATATTCCGAGGTCAATTTCAGAGGAAAAATTATTCGCTGTTATCCCGTGTATAACGGAACCGGTATTGCGCGCGGCGCGATTAACTAGTGAAGGCTCGGCGGCGACGTGTCGTCGCGGTCGGGCGCCCCGTCATCGCCCGCGGCACCGCTCTCGCCGAACAGCTCCGCGCACACCTCCCGGCCGCTGTCGCTCAGACGCGCGGTGCCGGCGCCCTCCTCGTCGAAAGTCGTCTCC
The DNA here is from genome assembly GCF_052045935.1 of Paraburkholderia sp. 22098. Taxonomy (NCBI): domain Bacteria; kingdom Pseudomonadati; phylum Pseudomonadota; class Betaproteobacteria; order Burkholderiales; family Burkholderiaceae; genus Paraburkholderia; species Paraburkholderia sp. 22098. The sequence goes on from NZ_JBQEPV010000004.1 coordinate 199,911, forward strand.
ACCAGACCGCTGTCGACGAGCACCGTCAACTGCCGCCGAAGCGCGCTCATCGGCACGTTGGCCTGCTTGGAGAGCCGTGCTAACGACCACGCGCCGCTGCGCGTCTCGCGGCGAGGCCTCGCGTCTCCCAAGCTTTCTCGATGCGCGCGCCAAAGCTGCCCCAGCACGGCGATCAGCACCGGGTCGATTTCATCGTCATCCATTCGTGTCTCCTTCTTACTGTTTTTGTCTGTCAAGCTCTGCTACACCAACGCGTGCAAGCGCTTCACGCCATCTGCGTCACCAGTTCGCCCAGTGTCTTCAACGCCGCCTCCGTTTGCGCAGTCCACGGGTAGCTGTAATTAAGCCGGATGAAATGGCGAAAATCGTTGCGCGTCGAAAACATCATGCCCGGGCCGACCGTAATGCTGCGCGCGAGCGCCGCCTGATAAAGGCGCATCGAATCGACACGCTCGGGCAACTCCACCCACAACACATAGCCGCCTTGCGGCGTCGAGATACGGGTGCCGGCAGGAAAGAAACGCCGCACCAGCGCGGTCATGATGCTCGCCTGCTGCCGGTAGACCTTGCGAACATGCCGCAGATGCCGGTCGTATGCATCCTGCCGCAGATAATCGGCGACCGCGACCTGCGGCACGGAAGGCGTAGTCAGCGTGTTCAAAAACTTCAGCTTCTCGACCTGCGCACGATAACGCCCCGGCAACGCCCAGCCTATCCGGTACGACGCCGTGAGGCTCTTCGAAAACGACGCGCAATGCAGCACGAGCCCTTGCGTGTCGAAGCTTTTCAATGCCGACGGCCGCGTCTCGCCGAAATACAACTCCTGATAAACGTCGTTCTCGATCACCGGAATCTGATGCGCGGCGAGCAATTCGACGAGTTGCCGCTTGCGCGCATCCGGCATCTGGAAACCGAGCGGATTCTGGAAATTCGGCATCACCATGCAGGCGGCGATCTTCTGCCGCTCGATGACCTGTGCGAGTGCGTCGATGTCGATTCCGTCGACCGGATGCGTCGCTACCTCGATAGCGCGCATACCGAGACGCTCGATCGCGTGCAGCATCGCGTAGTAAGTCGGCGATTCGACGGCCACTGTGTCGCCCGGCTTGGCGACCGCCTGCAGGCTCAAGTTGATCGCCTCGGTGGCGCCGAGCGTGATGACGATCTCGTCCGGATCGACCGGCATGCCGTTCTCGGTATAGCGCCGGGCGATCTGCCGGATCAGCTCCGGGTTGCCGGGCGGCAGATCGTCGATCAGGTTCCAGCTCGCCTGACGGCGCGCAATCGCGTTCGCGTACTGATTGATGCGCCGCCACGGAAATAGCGATGGATCGGGATACGGCGAGCCAAACGGGACGGCGTCGTGCGCGCGAATGCTACGAAGCGTCGACAGAACGAGGCGGCTCACGTCGACTTCCGCGGCAACGGGCGCGACCAGCGCGGCAGGCTTGCCGCCCGCCCGCCGGGTCTCGGGCCGAAACGCGTGCAGCGCGGCTTCGCGCACGAAGTATCCGGACTGCGGGCGCGTCTCGACAATGCCGCGGCTCTCCAGCAACGCGTACGCATGCAGCACCGTCTTGATGCTCACGCCATGCTGCTGGCTCGCCTGCCGCACCGAAGGAATCCGCTCACCCGCGGCGAACACGCCCCGGCGCACGGCTTCGGTGATTTCATCGGCGAGCTTTTCGTACAGTTTCAAGGACGTGGCTCAAGGAACTGGATGGTTTGAGACGCCAGTCTATGACAAATCGCGAGCAACTGTATCCCTTCCCTTTTTGATTTTCTGTATGCTGCAGTGCGATTGGAACACAGTAGTCTTGGAACATCGGCCCGAAAAGCCATGACACGACCACGCGCGGCAACATCATGAAAAAAACCGACACACGCAGCGAATCCGGCAGCGAACCTCGAATCGAGCCATACAAGCATCCGGCAGCGGGCTGGGGCGCGCTCAAGTACGTCGCCATCAACCTGATCAAGGAAAAGGTGACGGGCGGCAACTACCGCACGCTGCTCAAACAGAATCAACCTGACGGCTTCGACTGCCCCGGCTGTGCATGGCCCGACCGCGAGCATGCATCCACGTTCGAGTTTTGCGAGAACGGTGTAAAAGCGGTGGCCGCCGAGGCAACCAGCAAGCGCGTGACGCCCGCGTTCTTCGCGGAGCACACCGTCGCCGAACTGATGACGCAGTCCGACTTCGAGTTGGAGCAGCACGGCCGCCTGACCGACCCGCTCGTCTATGACGCGATGCGCGACCGCTACGTGCCGATCGGCTGGGACGAAGCGTTCGATCTGATCGCGAGCCATCTGCAGCGTCTCGACGACCCGAATGAGGCAGCGTTCTATACGTCCGGCCGCGCGAGCAACGAAGCAGCGTTCCTGTACCAGTTGTTCGTCCGGATGTACGGCACCAACAATTTCCCCGATTGCTCGAACATGTGCCACGAAGCGACGAGCCGCGGCCTGCCTCACACCGTGGGCATCGGCAAGGGCACGGTGACGCTCGACGACTTCGAACATGCCGACACGCTGCTGATCTTCGGCCAGAACCCCGCGACCAACCATCCGCGGATGCTCGGTGAACTGCGCGAGTGCGCAAAGCGCGGCGCGACGATCGTGTCGATCAATCCGCTGAAAGAACGCGGACTCGAGCGTTTTGCGAGCCCGCAGCATCCAGTGGAAATGCTGACGATGGGCAGCACGAAGATCAGCTCCGTGTTCATCCGCCCGAAGGTCGGCGGCGACTTCGCGCTCATCAAAGGCGTGGCCAAGCGCGTGATCGAACTGGATGACGAGGCTCAGGCTTCCGGGCTGGAACGCGTGCTCGACGTCGCGTTCATCGCCGAACATACGGTCGGCTTCGAGGCATTTGCCGAAGATCTGCGCGCGGAAAGCTGGGAGACCATCGTCGCCGAAGCAGGCGTGCCGTTCGAGGACGTGCTGAAGCTCGCCGACATCTACGTGAAGGGCCGCGCGGTAATCTCGACGTGGGGCATGGGCCTCACACAGCACAAGAACTCGGTGCCGACGGTACAGCTGCTGTCGAACCTGATGATGATGCGCGGCAATATCGGCCGGCGCGGCGCGGGCCTGTGCCCGGTGCGCGGACACTCGAACGTACAGGGCGACCGTACCGTGGGCATCGAAGAGAAGCCGACGCAGGCGTTTCTCGACCGGCTCGGCGAGGCCTACCGTTTCGAGCCGCCGCGCGAGCATGGGCTCGACGTGGTCAATACGATTCAGGCGATGCTCGATGGCAAGGTCAAGGTGTTCATCGGCCTTGGCGGCAACTTTTCGATCGCGACGCCCGACACGCCGCGCACGTGGGAAGCCATGCGCTCGTGCGATCTGACCGTGCATATCACGACGAAGCTCAACCGCAGCCATCTCGTGCATGGCCGCGACGCGCTGATTCTGCCGACGCTCGGCCGCACCGAGATCGACTTGCAGAACGGCGTTGCGCAAGGCGTGAGCGTCGAAGATTCGATGAGCATGGTGCACATCTCGTACGGCATGAACAAACCGGCGTCGGAGAACCTGCTGTCGGAAATCGCGATCGTCGCGCGCATGGCGCATGCGACGCTCGGCAGCGACAAGGTCGATTGGCTCGCGCACGCCGCGGATTACTCGCTGATTCGCGACGGCATCGAGAAAGTAATCGACGGCTTTCACGATTACAACGAGCGGCTCAAGCGCCCGGGCGGCTTCCACCTGGGCGTCGCATCGCGCGAGCGGATCTGGAAAACGCCCTCCGGCAAGGCGCAGTTTCTCGTGCATCCCATCGCGCTCGACACGCCGATTCATCGCGCACGAGAACAGCACGGCGAACGCCTGATGACGTTGATGACGACCCGCTCACACGATCAGTACAACACGACGATCTACGGCCTCGACGACCGTTATCGCGGCGTGTATGGACAGCGGCGCGTGCTGTTCGCCAACAAGGATGACATCGCGATGCTGGGGTTTGCCGCCGGACAGCGCGTGGACATTACGAGCGTGTGGGCCGATGGTATCGAACGTCACGCAGATGGCTTTCTGCTAGTCGAATACGACATTCCGCGCGGTTGCCTCGGCGCTTACTACCCGGAGACAAATCCGCTCGTGCCGCTGTCGTCGGTCGCGGACGGTGCGGGTACGCCCACATCGAAGTCCATTCCGGTGTTGCTGAAGGCGTCGGCTGTCGAAATGGCTGAAGCGGTCGCCGCCTGAGAAGGCCATGACGTGCCGCGCGCTTTCGTTTGGATAAACCGCGGCACGTATCAAGCCTGACTCTTCGCCGACTCGCGATGGGTCAGGTAAAGCCGCAGGTCGAATTCGATCTGGTGGTAACCCGGCTGCATGAACTCGCAGAGACGGTAGAACGCCTTGTTGTGGTCGCTCTCTTTCAGATGCGCGAGTTCGTGCACGACGATCATTTTCAGAAACTCCGGCGCCGCCGTTTTGAATAGCGACGCGATGCGGATTTCCTTCTTCGCTTTGAGCTTGCCACCCTGCACGCGCGAAATGCTGGTATGCAGACCCAGCGCGTGACGCACTACGTCGAGCTTGCTGTCGTAAGTGACTTTGTCGATCTGCTCCGCGCTGCGCAAATGCTCACGCTTCAATTCCGCGCAGTACGTGTAGAGCGCACGGTCCGTCTGGACTTCGTGCGAGTTCGGATAGCGCGCGGCGAGATAGGCGCCGAGCTGGTCGTCGGCGATCAGCTTTTTGACTTTCTCCAGCAATGCGGGCGGATAGCCGCTCAGATATTTCAGTTGATGCATGGTCGTGGCTTTGCATGAGCGCCGCTTGAAAATGCGGAACGCTGAACGCCAAGTTTACACGGCCAGGCCAGCAACGCGCTCAAGGGCGCCAAACGGGACCGTTAGGAAAGTCGTGCTGGTCGAGCGAGGCCGCGTGCATTTCGATGCTGTAGCCCGGCCGCTGCGGCGGCATATAACGGCCATTGCGGATCACGACAGGATCGACGAAATGCTCATGCAAGTGGTCCACATATTCGAGCACCCGGTTTTCGAGCGACGCCGACACGCAGATATAGTCGAACAGCGAAATATGCTGCACGTACTCGCATAAGCCGACGCCGCCCGCGTGCGGACAGACGGGCACGCCGAACTTCGCCGCCATCAGCAGTACGACGATCACTTCGTTCAAGCCGCCCAAACGGCAACTGTCCACCTGACAGAAATCGATTGCGTGCGCCTGCAGCAACTGCTTGAACATCACGCGATTATGGCAATGCTCGCCCGTCGCTACACCGATTGGCGCAAGGCGTCGACGGATCGCCGCGTGACCGAGAATGTCGTCGGGGCTCGTGGGCTCTTCGATCCACCACGGGTCGAACTGCGCGAGATGCCGCATGTTCGCGATGGCTTCGTCCACATCCCACACCTGATTCGCGTCCATCATCAGCTTGCGGTCCTGGCCGATCTCTTCGCGCAGGATGCGAGCGCGGCGCATGTCCTCGTCGAGATTGCCGCCGACCTTCTGCTTGAAATGCGTCCAGCCTTGAGCGACGCCTTCGCGCGCGAGCCGGCGAATCTTGTCGTCGTCATAGCCGAGCCAACCCGCCGACGTCGTGTACGCAGGATAGCCGTGCGCGAGCATTTCGTTCTCGCGCCCGCTTCTGGTGGCTGCGTGACGATGCAGCATCGCGATGGCTTCCTGCGGCGTGATCGCGTCCGTCACATAGCGGAAGTCCAGACATCGCACCAGTTCTTCCGGGCTCATGTCGACAAGCAGTTTCCAAACCGGCTTGCCTTCCGCCTTTGCCCATAGGTCCCAGGCCGCGTTGACGACCGCAGCCGTGGCGAGATGGATCGCGCCCTTGTCCGGACCGATCCAGCGCAACTGGCTGTCCGAGGTCAGCATGCGCCAGAAAGCGCCCATGTCCGAAGCAATCTCTTCCAGCGTTCTACCGACGACGAGCGGAGCGAGCGCCTCCACCGCCCTCACGCAGATCTCGTTGCCGCGGCCGATCGTGAATGTCAGCCCATGGCCGGTAAGCGCGTGCGGCGCATCCGTTTCAAGGGTCACGTAGGTGGCCGAATAATCGGGCGCGGCGTTCATCGCATCGGAGCCGTCGAGCGAGCGCGAAGTCGGAAACCGGATGTCCCTGACGGACAGCGTGGTAATCGTGGTCATGTGAGCACGCTCCTCGACGGCAGTTCGTTAAGCGACGATCAATCAATCGTAGAGCACTGCGGCGATCTTCGGATCGTTCATGTTGCTCTTGTCGTACCAGTAAAACCCAGTGTCGACTTTCTTCGGCAGCTTCTCGCCCTTGAGCGCTTTCACTGCGGAATCGACGACGCATTTACCGATCCCGATCGGGTTCTGCGTGATCGCGCCGGCCATCAACCCGGAGTTGATGTCGTCTTTCTGCTCCTTGCCGGAGTCGTAGCCGATCAGCACGAGCTTCTTGCCCGATTCCTTGACACCGATAGCCGCGCCTTCCGCCGAACCCTCATTGGCGCCGAAAATGCCCTTCAGATTCGGATTCGCCTGGATCATCGCCTTGGCGATTTCGGCGGACTTCAGATGGTCCCCGCCGCCGTACTGCACCGAGACGATCTTGACGTTCGGATGCTTGCTTTTCATTTCGTTGAGGAAACCGTCGCGGCGGTCAATGCCCGTGCGACTCGTCTGATCGTGCACGATGACGCCCACTTCCCCTGCATTGCCGATCGCCTCGGCCATCTTGTCGGCAGCGAGCGCGGCGGCGGCAAGATTGTCGGTCGAGCAGGTCGTGAGCGGAATGTCGCTGTCTACGCCCGAGTCGAACGCAATAACCGGAATCTTCGCGGCCTGCGCTCTTCGCAGCAGCGGGATGGCCGCCTTGCTGTCGAGCGCGGCGATGCCGAGCGCCTGCGGTTTTTTCGCGAGCGCTGCCGACAGCATGTCGATCTGCTTGTCGACCATGGCTTCCGTCTCCGGTCCTTCGAAGGTGATTCTGACCTTGTGTTCCTTCGCGCCCTGTTCGGCGCCTGCCTTGACCGCCTGCCAGAACTGGTGCTGGAAGCCCTTGGAAATGAGCGGAATGTAGACCTCGTCCGCGTTTGCGAGATTCGCGCCGCCGACGAGCGCGCCGACGCCTATCACGACGCCGAATAGTTTGCGATTCAACATGAAATATCTCCTCCTGAGGTGTGGACCCTTCTTCTTCAGCTGTGCAGGAAGCCTTGTGGCGCCTCCCGTTGTTGATATTGTCGCGAGCGTCAGCTCTTCCTGCGTCGCAAGATGTCCGCGTAGACCGCGAGAATGATGATGAGGCCAGTCACCACGATCTGCCATTCCTGAGCAACGGACATGATGCGCAAGCCGTTGGTCAGCACGCTCATAATGAATGCGCCGATGATGGTGCCGAGTATCGTGCCCGAGCCGCCCGAAAGCGAGGTCCCGCCGATCACCACGGCCGCAATCGCTTCGAGCTCGTAACCCTGGCCGAGCGCCGGCTGCGCCGAATTCAGGCGCGACGCGATCAGCAACCCCGCAATACCGCAAATTGCGCCGCCCAGGCCGTAAATGGCGATCTTCCACCTGTCGACGTTCACGCCCGAAAGCCGCACCGCTTCTTCGTTGCTGCCGAGCGCGAACGTGTAGCGGCCAAGCGCCGTGCGATTGAGCGTGACGGAACTCACGATTGCGAGAAAGAACAGAATCAGCACTGCGTTGGGGATCGGCAGGCTCGGCACCAGATAACCGATCAACGAGTCCTGCGAAATCATGTAGAAGTTTTCGGTGTCGGTGAAATAGATCGGCTTGTCGGCCGACACGACAAGCGAGAGCCCCTTGAGCAGCAGCATCATGCCGAGCGTCGCGATAAACGGCGGTATTTTCATCTTCGCGGTGAGCGTGCCCGAAATGGTGCCGCAGATCGCGCCCGTGCCGATCGCGGCAAGCACGCCGAGCCACATCGGCAAATGCCAGTACGTGAGAAACACGCCGCAAATGACCGCGGTGAAGGTCATCAGCGTGCCGACGGACAGATCGATGCCGCCGGTGATGATGACGAACGTGGAGGCAATCGCGAGAACTCCGTTGACCGCCGTCGCCTGCAGAATGCCGAGGATGTTGTCCATCTGCATGAAAGCGGGCGACGCGAAGCTGAAAAACACCAGCAACAGGATCAGGCTTGCGAAGGCGAGCAGCTTCTGCAAAGCAGTCGGCGAGAAGATGCGGGCTCTCAGGCCGGTTAAGCGCCGCTGGCCGGTCAGCGCGGAAGAATCGGGTTGCATTGTCATAGCGTCCTCTCGCGGCTCACGCCGCTTTCAGTGTTTGGCGCTGCGTGGCCAGATGCATGATGCGCTCCTGGGTCGCCTGCTCCGCCGGGAGTTCGCCGGTGATACGGCCCTCGCACATCACGACGACACGGTCGCTCATGCGCAATATCTCCGGCAGTTCCGACGAAATCATCACGATCGCCTTGCCCTCGTCCGCGAGCGAGCGCAGCAGCTTGTAGATTTCGCTCTTTGCGCCGACGTCGATGCCGCGCGTCGGTTCGTCGAAGAACAGTACGTCGCAGTCGCGCTCCAGCCACTTCGCGATCACGATCTTCTGCTGGTTGCCGCCCGACAGCAGCCGTACTTGCTGCGCGGCGGACGGCGTGCGAATCGCGAGCAGATTGATGAAGTGGGACGCGCGGCGGCGCATCCGCGCGCGGCGCAGAAAAAAGTTGAGCGACAGGAAATTGCGCAGGTTCGACATGACGATGTTCGATTCCACATCCATGCCGGTGGCGAGCCCGAAACGCTTACGGTCCTCCGACAGATAGCCGATGCCATGCGCGACGGCGTCGCTCGGCGTTCTGATCGAGGCCTTCGCGCCTTTCACGAAGATCTCGCCGGACTCGACCGGATCGGCGCCGAACACGGCTCGCGCGACCTCGGTCCGGCCCGCGCCCATCAGGCCGGCAAAGCCTAATATCTCGCCCTTGCGCAGCGTGAAACTCACGTCCCGCACGAGCGGGCCGGCGTGGAGGTTTCTGACTTCGAGCGCGATCTCGCCTTGCGACGCAGCGCGCCCGGCGGGCGCAACGTCGCTCAAGGTGCGCCCGACCATCATGCCGATGATCGCCTCGACGCTCGTGTCGGCGGCGGCGACGGTGGCCACGTACTCTCCGTCGCGCAGTACGGTGACGCGATCGGCGATCTGCTTGAGCTCGTCCATCTTGTGCGAGATATAGACGACGCCGACGCCACGCTGCTTCAGTTCACGGATGATGCGAAAAAGCTCGGCGATTTCGGCGTCGTTGAGCGCCGACGTAGGCTCGTCCATGATGAGCACGCGCGAGTCGAACGACAAAGCCTTGGCGATTTCGACCATCTGCTGGCTCGCAACCGTGAGGTTGCCGACCATGGCGCGCGGGTCGATATTCACATGCATGCGCGAGAGGATTTCGCGCGCCTTCGCGTTGAGTTTGTCTTCGTCGAGAAAGAGACCAAGCCGCCCGCGAGGCTCGCGGCCGATGAAGATGTTCTGGGCGACCGTCAGGTGATTCATCAGTTGGAGTTCCTGATGAATGATGCCGATGCCCGCGGCTTGCGCGTCACGCGGGCTCTGCAACTCCACCGGCTGTCCACCGAGGAGAATCTCGCCGGAATCGCGGGTGTAGACGCCGGCGAGGATTTTCATCAGCGTCGATTTGCCGGCGCCGTTTTCGCCCATCAGCGCGTGGACTTCGCCCTCGACCAGGTCGAACTGAACGTCGTGAAGCGCCCGCACGCCGGGAAAGCTCTTGCTGAGCTTTTTGACGGAAATCAACGGGGTCATGGCGCGAAGCCGATGGCGAGCGAGCGGCGAACGCCCGCATCAACCCGGGAGACGGGTCGCGAAAGCGCCGGGCGGCCCGGCATTATTCGAATGAAATCGCAACGAGAAGCCAGGCACATTGCTGGACCCCCAAACCGATGTGCGACGATTCTACGACGCGCGGCGGGAGCGGCTCAAGCTCAGGCATTCCCCAGTGTGTGCAGTGCTTACGTGGTGGGGTTTGTGCACAGTTTGGGATTGGGGGTGGGGGTGGCGGGTAAGCCGATACCAATATTGTCTGACAAGGATCCTGCGGGCGGATGCTTTTATCGCACGCCGTGATCATATGCAAGGTTGTAGACCTCGCTAGCTTCCGCCTCCCATTGGACTTTCGGCGAGCCTGTTTTCCGTACAAGACAAGCGCTGAGAAGATGACCACCGGGCCCGTCATCAAGACCAGGCTGCGTGTGCGCTACAGCGGTTGTCTCGGGCGCAATTCTGCAACGCAGGGCGCGCCCCGCATCGACAATCTCGAAACCGGTATGCGCATTGAACAGGCCGTTCCATGCGTCCTTGGAGAAGCGCCAAAAATCCCACGGCTGATCGTGCAGAGGGAACGTGTGATGCGACTGGATATAGGCGAGGCCGCCGATCTTAAGAGCCTTGTTCATCTCAAGCGCGACCATCCACGGCATCAGCAGATGTTCGAAGACCGACACCGAGAAGATCGTATCGAAAATCCCACCACGCACGTGACGACTTAGATGATGCGCGTCGCCGACAATGTCGACGTTAGAGCCGGCCGCGATGTCCAGACCGTAGTACTCGGCCTCTGGGTGCACGAGATGCCGATTTGTGTTGCCGCTTCGCGCGCGCGAACCGATCTCCAGAACCTTGTCACTAGGTTTTGATTCGCTCAGCAGCCGCTGCGTCATACTGCTGAACTGCGCGTTCTCCATGTCTTCAAGCATCGTGCCCGGCGCTTGCAGAACCACATCGCCGAAGCGCAGAGAGAGATCGCGATTGTCGATGACAGGCAGTAGAGATGCGGCGATCTTGAAGCCCCACTTTTCGGGAGTTCCTCCATGCACCACTGCGACATCCGGACGTGCGATAGACAGAGTTGTCGAGGGAACGGGTACACCTCGATACAGAACCTCCGGCGCGCCGTGTTCGCACCATCCGTCGACAATCAGAAAGCCTCGGAAAACCGAACACGTGTCCAAGTGGTATAGCATAGGTTTCTCGGAATTTTTTGTAAGTCGACAATCATAGCTCAGACAATGGTGGTGGCGAATGCCAATGCATTGGGCATCGATAATTGATCGCGAGGTGTAACTCAGCGTCAGCATCAACTCGGTCTTGATGCCCGCCGGCGCACCTTCTTTTCGGTGCTGTACCCGACTGGCGAATTCAGATACGGGTCAGCGATCGTCCACGATATCCACTGGGTATGCGAAGGCCAGCTACAGCAGTAGGAGCATTTGGCCGAACCGACGACACCGCCTAAAGGGTATTGACCGGCCGCGCTCAGGGAAAGTTGAATTCGGACGACCTTACTTTCGGCTCGCCACAGTGGGACACCACCGGCGCGGAATTCATGCGCGGCGTATATCTAGCAACGGGCGGTGATCCCCACGAGTTCAGACGCGTCGACCTCTGAGCCAGAAGCGGCGTCTTAGCCGATGAGTTGGGCCAGCCGAGCAGTAGCGCACCCAAGCATACAAACGACATGGTGAGACACAAGATGCCTGCGACTAAGTCGTACGGATATTTCATGCGATCCCCCGATTTCTCAGCCAGCAAGAATACGGTGGACCGAAATGGCGCACTGTTAAGGATGGTTAGAGATGAGAAACGAGCGCGCGGCGGGCTCGTGGGGACCTGTCGGCACCAGGCGTAATCTTGCTCGGCAGGCAGCCGTGCACCCAATCTTCTTGTCGCCCACTGGAGACAGAGCCGCGCTCTTATCAGCCACTTCGCTAAGGTATTCAACCGCCAAGAAGGACACGCTGCGTTGCTCAATGTCCTTGAGCACTTCCTCTCACTTGCGCGTATACCTGGAGCTGATCGTACCGCCCCAGTATTTCTTCCCATCCTTTTCCATCGACCATGGATCCGAATGCTCGCGATGACTCCGTTCGACTTAGTCCTCGCCTTGGGAGCTTAGCCGCGTGCGTTTTTCGCGCCGATGTCGGCGATGCCACTTTGCTTTCTCGGGCGCCTCGGTCTCAGCGGTTGTCTTATCGAGAATTGGATTCTTCCGTTTACCAAAGCGTAGCGGGGCCTTTCTCACTGCCGGATTCAACGATGCAACTGACGCTGTGATCATCGCTTACCAAGACTCGCCCCAAGATCCGCTTATGCCAACCTCGGAACCGTCGAGGCGTCAGATGATCGATGGAAGCCCCGCTACCTGCGTCGCCTTGAATGAAGAGCCTCCTGCCGTCGCCGGAATGATGTTATGACCAGCGGCGCCCTTCGCGCCGGCCATGCTCCAGATAGTGCTCGGTCGCGTCCGCACCCGCGTTAGCGACATCTGGATTGAGGCGGAGGTATCCAGCAGGATCAAAGTCAGAGGGCGGCGCCGGTTTCACGTAGCGCTCGAACGCGTTTGGCATGCTGCGCTCGATGACCTCGTGGTCTACTTCAACGCCAGAATAAACGTTCGGCTGAATAAATCCAGTAGATGCGTCTTTGATCTGCCGGTAGTAGGTGCGTCCGAACGCCGGGTCTGAAACCACTGGCGTGTAGTAGACACAGTTTTCGAAGTAGTAGTGCGTGACTTGGCTCCAACGAGTCCGAGCCGGGTCCGTCTGCTTTGATCCGCCGTGTAGCAGGTTGGCCGCCCATATGAGTGCTTGCCCTTTCTTTGCGTGGAATGTCTTTGCGTCAATTCCAGCCGCGGCAATAAGTTGACGCCACAGATCAAGGTACTGCGGGTAGTGCCCGGTTGGTTTGTACTGTGTAGCCGAGCACACGCCCATGTGCTCATTCGCATAGGTCGGGAACTTGTGGCTGCCCGGGTAGTACTCCAGCGCACCGTTGCTCCCATCGACGTCTTCAAGCGCAACCCAGACACCACACATGAAACGTTCCGGGACGCTCGAAAAGTGGATGCTGTCATTGTGGATAGGCTGCTGCGTTCCGACCGGAAAATTTAGTGTCTGGAATGGAATAGCGCGGCGGCCATATATGTCGCCAAGCAGTTTCAGAACAGCGGGATTCGTGGCGATTGCCCGAACATCCGCATCTGATTCCCACGCGTCCTGAACGCGGAGGCTGTCGTTCTTGTGCCATAGTTCTTCGCGCCAGTGATCAAAATCGAACGTAGTCGAGAATTTCGACTTGATCCGCTCGGCCCGCGCATTGAATTCGGCATCCGGAAAATCAATAATCGCATACCCTTTTTCGCGCAGCTGCGATGCTATGGACAAGACTTCGGCCGAAGTCTCTTTCGCGGCAAATAACTGGTCAAAAAAAGGCGACTCAACATCAGGCACGCCGGGCAAAGGATTGACGAATCGATTATTCATTTGGATTGCGCGAGAAATACCGTCAATGTTGAAAGCCTGGATTCTAGCACTGCAGTCATCGCAGGCCATCGTCGCTTTGCTGTCATGACATGTGGTTGAGTGAGGGCATCCACTCGACCTTAGTTGCGCCCGGGACGTTCCTATAGTTGCTGCAGCCGACAGCGGCATTGAGGTGGTCCAGGCGGGCGGAGAACGGCCTTTCGCTCACCGACGCGCCGACAACCACGCTGATTCAAGGTGCCGCGGATGGGTTAGGGTTTCCCGTGTGCCCGCAGGCCCGAAGCGGCCGTTCGACACCGTCATTCGCAACGCAAAGAGATGTTCAAGGTCGCGCGCGTTTGCAGGCATCGTGAAGTGTCCGCGGCCATCAGGATCGGGTTCTATTCCGGCATGCGCCGTGGCGAGATCCTACGTACAAAGATGACCCGACAGAGATACTCGCTCGCAGGCACGAAGAATGGCCGGCCGCGCATCGTCCGCTCCATTCGCTCGTGCCGTATTGGCACGGTGCATCCGCTTCACCTTGACGGTCAAGCAGTTTGAGAAAGCTTGGAAGCGAGCTCGAGCCGCGGCGGACTATCCGAGCACCAAGTTCCATGACTTGCGACATGGTGCAGCGTCGGAAATGATCAATGCAGGAATTGACCTTTCGCGGTCGGCGTGTTGGGACACAAATCCGTGGTGCCGACGAAGCGATATGCACACCTCGTCACGGACCGACTTGCTGCAGCCGTCGGCAGAATCGAAACAAAGAGAACGTGACGGACAATCCGGTTTAGGGCTGAAAAATCCACACCCCTACGTTGGTACGCGTTGCGCGATTTCGTCGTTTCCGCGCTGGGCGGGTGGTGCCGGGGATCGGACTCGAACCGACAAGCCGTTAGGCGGCGGATTTTAAGTCCGCTATGTTTACCAATTTCATCACCCCGGCGAGGGTGGTCAAACCGCGTGGACGCGCATTCTACCATTGGCCGCCTGGCCGGCCAAACCTGCGCAGCGCCGCCGATCGAACCGGCAACGCCAACACACCCGCACCGCACTTCACCGCCCCCGCTCGACTTCAAACGAAACAATCCGCAACCGAAACCGACGTCATCGCCAAGTCACAAACCTTTCCGATAATCCGCTCCTGAAAACGTTTACAACCGAGCGGAAATCATGACCCCGACAATCAAGGACGTCGCTGCGCACGCGGGCTTTTCTATCGCGACGGTCTCGCGCGCGATCAACGCGCCGCACACCGTCAATCCGGTCACGCTCGACAAGGTGCGCCAGTCCATCGACGCGCTGAACTTCCGGCCCAGCCCGCTCGGCCGTCAACTGCGCGGCGAGCGCACGCGCCTGATCGGCGTGATCGTGCCCACGCTTGCCAACCCTGTGTTCGCGGAGTGCCTGCAAGGCATCGACGAACTCGCAGCCGCGCAAGGCTACCGGCTCATGTTGATGACCACCCAGTACGACGCCGAGCGCGAACGCCGCGCCATCGAAACGCTGCGCGAGCATCGCGTGGAAGGCCTGATCCTGACGGTCGCCGACGCCGACACGCATCCCCTTCTCGACGAGCTCGACCGTGACGGCCTGCTCTATGTGCTGATGCACAACGACACAGTGCGGCGTCCGTCGGTGTCCGTGGACAACCGTCTCGCCGCCTACGAAGGCGTGCGCATGCTGATCGCGCACGGCCATCGCCGCATCCTCATGCTCGCCGGCACGCTCGCTGCCTCCGACCGCGCGCGGCAGCGGCATCTCGGCTACACGCAAGCAATGCAGCAAGCCGGCCTCGCGCCTGCACCCGCGCTTGAAGTCGACTTCAACGCGGACGAATTGTCGCCGGCGGTGCTCGCGCATCTGACGAGCGGCCCGAACCGTCCAAGCGCCCTCTTCTGCAGTAACGATCTGCTCGCAATGGTCGTGATGCGCGGCCTGCGCCGGGCGCGTCTGCAGATTCCGCGCGACATGTCGATTCTCGGCTTCGACGGTCTTGCAATGGGCGAACTTTTGTCGCCGCCGCTCGCAAGCGTCTGCGCGCCGAACCGTGAGATCGGCTGTGCCGCGTGGCGCCGTTTGCTGACACGCGTCACCGCAAATTTCGAAGGTCTCGGCGAAACGCCGCTTGCACTGACGCTGCCGCACAGCTTGCGCGAAGGCGCCACGATCGCCGCAATTTCAAATCGCAACGACGCGGGCGCGACGCATGTCGGCCAGCGTCTTCATCTCCAACGTTGAACAATCCACCTGAACCACCCGCTCTCTTCCATTCCAGGAGAACCGCAGTGATCCGCTCTTCCGTACGCCTTGCATCGGCAGTCTCACCGCTGATGCGCCGCCTCGCCCAATCCACCGCCGTCGCGCTGTGCGCCGGTACGCTCGTGACCGCCGCGCTTGCCACCGTCACCTCGCAAACGGCCCACGCCGATGAAACCGCGATCTGCTACAACTGCCCGCCCGAATGGGCCGACTGGGCAAGTCAGATCAAGGCGATCCAGCAGAAGACCGGAATTCGCGTGCCGTTCGACAACAAGAACTCCGGCCAGTCGATCGCGCAGTTGATGGCGGAACAAAAGAGCCCAGTGGCAGACGTGGTGTATCTGGGCGTTTCATCGGCTTTCCAGGCGAAAGACAAGGGCGTCGTCGAGCCGTATAAGCCCGCGCATTGGGACGACATCCCCGCCAACATGAAAGACCCGCAAGGCTACTGGTTCACGATCCACTCGGGCACGCTCGGCTTCTTCGTCAACAAGGACGCGCTCGAAGGCAAGCCCGTACCGCGCTCGTGGGCAGACCTGCTCAAGCCCGAGTACAAAGGCATGGTCGGCTATCTCGATCCGTCGAGCGCATTCGTCGGCTATGCAGGCGCGGTCGCGGTGAATCAGGCGCTCGGCGGCACGCTCGATAACTTCGAACCGGGCCTCGACTGGTTTCGCAAGCTCAAGGCCAACGCGCCGATCGTGCCGAAGCAAACCGCCTACGCGCGCGTCATGTCCGGCGAAATTCCAATTCTGCTCGACTACGATTTCGACGCCTATCGCGCGAAATACAAGGATCACGCGAACGTCGAATTCGTGATCCCGAAGGAAGGCACGATCTCCGTGCCGTACGTGATGAGTCTCGTGAAGGGCGCGCCGCATGAAGCGAACGGCAAGAAGGTGCTCGACTTCGTGCTCTCCGACGAAGGCCAGAAACTGTGGGCCGATGCGTATCTGCGCCCGGTTCGCGCGAATGCGATGAGCGCGCAGACCGCCGCAAAATTCCTGCCGGCAAGCGAGTACGCACGCGCAAAACCCGTCGACTTCGGCAAGATGGCCGAGAAGCAGTCGAGCTTCGGCGAGCGTTATCTGCAGGTGATGCATTGAACGACATTACGTTCCCACTGCGCTGGCGCATTGCACTGATCGCGCCGGCGCTAGCGGTCTTCATCGCGTTCTGGCTGTTGCCGATGGGCGCCCTCGCGCAACTGAGCGGCGACGGCCACGCGTTCGCCACCTATCGCGCGATGCTGACCAATCCGCGCTACATGTCGAGCCTCGGCGCGACGATCGTGTTGTCGGCGGCCGTCACGGCGGCCACGTTAGTCCTCTCGGTGATCGCCGGTTTGCTGCTCGCGCGTCGCGAGTTCGCGTTCAAGCGCACGCTGCTCGCGTTGCTGACGTTTCCGCTCGCGTTTCCCGGCGTAGTGGTCGGCTTCATGGTCATCATGCTCGCGGGACGCCAGGGGTTGATCGGTGCGCTGTCGCTCAAGCTCACCGGCGACCGCTGGGTGTTCGCCTACTCGATGAGCGGCCTCTTTCTCGGCTACCTGTACTTCTCGATTCCGCGCGTGATCGTCACGGTGATGGCGTCGGCAACCAAGCTCGATGCATCGCTCGAAGAAGCGGCGCGTTCGCTCGGCGCGTCGCCGTGGCGCATTACGCGCGACATCGTGTTGCCCGCGCTGTCGCCCGGCCTGATCGCGGCGGGCGCAGTGTGCTTCGCGACCGCGATGGGCGCGTTCGGTACGGCATTCACGCTCGCAACCGACATCGACGTATTGCCGATGACCATCTACACCGAGTTCACGCTCAACGCGAACATGATGACGGCGGCCGGACTTTCGATCGTGCTCGGCATCGTCACGTGGGCGGTGCTTGCATTGGCGCGCAGCGTGAGCGGATCAGCCGTGGCGGCGAGCGCATGAGCGGCGTCATTCGATACAGCGCGGACCCAACCGGAAGCAGAACCTCCCAATGAATTCCATTACTTCCTCTTTGCCGACCGACGCAAAGCCACGTACGCGGCTCCGCCTGCCCGATGCAAGAGCGTGGCTCGCAGCGAGCCAATGGCTCGTTACACTGCTGCTATGCGCGTTCCTGATCGTGCCGGTTGTCATGTCGATCGTCGCGGGCTTGACCGTCAACTACTTCAAGGGTGTCTCGAGCGGCTTCACGCTGCGCTGGCTCGCCGAAGTGTGGACGCAGTATCACGGCTCGGTGTTCCTGTCTCTCGAAGTCGCAGCGATCACGTTGCTTATCACGCTGCTGACCGGCGTTCCCGCAGGCTACGTGCTCGCGCGCAGCAAGACGCGGCTTTCGCGCATCGTCGAGGAATTTCTGGTGCTGCCGATCGCATTGCCGGGTCTTGCATCGGCTCTCGCGCTCCTCGTGGTGTACGGCGGCTTCACGATGTTCCGCATGAGCGTGGCGTTTATCGTCGTCGGACATGTGGTGTTCACGCTGCCGTTCATGGTGCGCGCGGTTGCCGCAGTGTGCGCGAGCAGCGACCTGCGCACGCTCGAAGAAGGCGCGGCCAGTCTCGGCGCGAGTTTCATGCAGCGCTTCGTGACCATCGTTCTGCCGAACGCGAGGCCGGGCATCGTGGCGGGCGCGCTCGCCGTGCTGACGCTTTCCATTGGCGAATTCAATCTGACGTGGATGTTGCACACGCCCGACACGAAAACGCTGCCGGTCGGTCTCGCCGACACATACGCGTCGATGCGCATCGAAATCGGCAGCGCGTACACGATTCTCTTTTTCATCATGACGATGCCGCTCCTCGTCGCAATGCAATGGCTCGGCGTCGATGCTACCGGCCAGCGCAACGCGGCGAAAAAACGCATCGCCGCTTCTGCTTCGAATTCCGTCACGACATCATGAAACTCGCCTCTACCGCTGTGCCCGCTTCTGTTGCCGGCTCGGTTCCCATCACGTTGACGCAATGCGCGAAAACCTTTCGCGGCACACGTGTGCTCGAACCGGTCGATCTTCATATCGAAGCCGGTGAGACGCTCGTGCTGCTCGGTCCGTCCGGCTGCGGCAAGACCACGACGCTGCGCATGATCGCAGGACTCGAAACGCCCGACGCCGGCGGCCGCATCGCATTCGGCGACGACGACGTCACCGCCCTGCCCATCGAAAAACGTCAGGTGGGCATGGTGTTCCAGAGCTATGCGCTGTTTCCTAACCTGACCGTGCGCGGCAACATCGGCTACGGACTGAAAATCAAACGTATGCCTGCGGCGACAGCGCGGCAGCGCATCGACGAATTGCTTGACATGATGCGCCTCACCGCGCATGCCGATAAACCGATCGACCAGCTCTCCGGCGGACAGCGTCAACGCGTGGCGCTGGCACGCGCGCTTGCCGTGCAGCCGCGCGTGCTGCTGCTCGACGAACCGCTCACGGCACTCGACGCCCGTTTGCGCGACGCACTGCGCAGCGAGATGAACACGCTGCTGCGCAAACTGGGCATTACGACCGTGTATGTGACGCACGACCAGGCCGAAGCGATGGAACTGGGCGATCGCATCGTCGTGATGAGCGCCGGGCGTATCGAGCAGATCGGCTCCCCGCGCGACATCTACTATCGACCTGCCAATCGCACCGTCGCGCAGTTCGTCGGCACGATCAACCGTGTCTCCGGCGAACGCCGCGGCAACATGTTGACGACCACGGGCGGTGCCGTGCCGCTGCCTTCGACGCCCACGCAAATTGCGACGCCGGCACGCTCGGCGCACGAGATCTTCTTCCGCCCCGAAGACGCGTTTCTCGCCGATCCCACACACGCGCAACTGCGAGGCCACGTCGAAACAAGCGCGTTTCTCGGTGAGCGCACGCGCCTGACGATCAGCGGCGCCGCACCGGATGCGTTGCTCGTCGACGTCGCGGGCCGCGTCGAACTGGCGCGCGGCACGCCGGTCGGCATCTCGATCGTGCAGGACGCGCTGATTGCGCTATCGTAACAACGCGGCGCTGCTTTTCGAGCGCG
This sequence comes from Paraburkholderia sp. 22098, assembly GCF_052045935.1. Lineage (NCBI taxonomy): Bacteria > Pseudomonadati > Pseudomonadota > Betaproteobacteria > Burkholderiales > Burkholderiaceae > Paraburkholderia > Paraburkholderia sp. 22098. Next base: position 219,440 of record NZ_JBQEPV010000004.1, read on the forward strand.
CTCAAACAAGGACTATCCCATGCTGCTGGCTCAAATTAGCGACCTGCATATCAAGCGGCCCGGCGGGCTTGCCTATCGCCGCGTCGACACCGCCGCGTATCTCGCGCGTTGCGTCGCTGCGCTGAACGCACTCGTTCCCCGTCCTGACGCCGTGATTATCACCGGCGACCTTGTCGATCAGGGCGATCCGCAACAGTACGAACACCTGAAGACGCTGCTCGCGCCGCTTGAATTGCCTTACTTCCTGCTGGTCGGCAATCACGACGACCGGGCCGCGCTGCGCGCCGCCTTCCCCGACCGTGCGGAACTGCACAGCGGCGGCGAATTCGTCCAGTACGCATTCGATGTCGGCGCATTGCGCGTGATCGCTCTCGATTCGCTGGAGCCGGGCAGAAGCGCCGGTACGCTGTGCGACGCGCGGCTCGCGTGGCTGGAGACGCAACTCGACGCGGCGAGCGGCAAGCCAACAATCGTCGCGCTGCATCATCCGCCGTTTGCTTGCGGCATCGGACATATGGACGAGCTGCGGCTCGATCCTTCTGCGTCAGCCAGACTGGCTGCACTGATCGCGCGTTATCCGAACGTGGAGCGCGTGATCTGCGGGCATGTGCATCGCCCGATGTTCGTGCGTTTTGGCGGCACGATTGCGTCCGCGGTACCGGCGCCCGCGCATCAGGTCGCGCTTGATCTTCGCGACGACGCGCCGTCGGCGTTCATGATGGAACCGCCTGCGTATGCGCTGCATCGCTACGATCCGGCAACAGGCCTGGTTACGCACCACGCGTATGTCGATGCCGCCGACGGTCCCTATCCTTTCTACGAGCCGGAAGGCGCGCTGATCGACTGAACACGGGTTCGTTCTGTACGGGTCAGCGGTTGACGAATGTTCGACGCGCGCGCCGCGATACGCCGAAGTACGGCATTCCGAGCGCGGCCGCGACGATCGCCTGCATCAGGCCGTCGAACGGAATCGCAATGGCGATCCCAATCGCATGCGTCATGTAATCGCTCGCCAGATAGGCGCCCGTGCGCATTGCCAGAATCGCGCCGAGCCACGCCTGCACGTGTACGTTAAAGCGCGCCGATCTGCGCGCGGCGAGGAGCGTCAACCACCCTGCGCCCGCCACGATAAACGCGCCGGTCATCACATTCGCGCCGACCATGACGATCACCGTGCGATACCAGCCATGTGTTCCGGCGCGCGCGAATACCGCAAGCAGTTCCCATTCGAGCATCATTTCCAGTGGGTCGCGCATTGCGATTGCGGTAACTAGCGCCCACGCCGCAAAACAGAGCAGCGCGATGAGCAGGCCTCCGCCAATGCGTGGCGACTGCCGTTGAGTCGAGCGTGTCGTGGGCTCTTTCATGAGATCGTACGGAGTTGGCTGAGATAGCGCGCCGATTCTACGAATCCGGGCCCGGCAAACTTCGCATTTTTGTCACGGGCGCACATGGCGCACGCGTGGCGGCGAGTCAGCACAATCCGGTTCGCTCCGGTATGATCGGCACGCTTGAGGACCGTGCATGGGCCGGTCCGCCCACCGCATCTCTCATGTCCACTTCCAACGCGTCCACACCCGCCTCCGACCGGTCGCTGCGCGGCCTGCTGCTTCTGCTCGCGACCATTGCCGGCATCTCGGTCGCCAACATCTATTACAACCAGCCGCTGCTCGACAACTTCAGGCAGTCGTTCCCCGCGAGCGCGTCATGGGTCGGCGCGGTGCCGGCCATCACGCAGCTCGGCTACGCGGCCGGCATGTTGCTGCTCGCGCCGCTCGGCGACCGCTTCGACCGGCGGGCGCTGATCCTGCTGCAGACTGCGGGCATGTGCGTCGCGCTTGTCGTCGCGGCCGCCGCGCCGACGCTGTCGGTCCTGATCGTCGCGAGCCTCGCGATCGGCGTGCTCGCCACCATCGCCCAACAGGCGGTGCCGTTCGCCGCCGAACTCGCGCCGCCGTCGGAGCGCGGGCATGCGGTCGGCACGGTGATGAGCGGTCTGCTGCTCGGCATCCTGCTGGCGCGGACAGCTGCAGGCCTCGTTGCGCAATACCTCGGCTGGCGTGCGGTATTCGCCGCTTCCGTGGTCGCATTGCTCGTGCTTGCCGTGGTCATCATCCTGCGTCTGCCGAAAAGCAAGCCGACCTCGACGCTGACCTACGGCAAGCTGCTCATGTCGATGTGGCATCTGCTCGTCGAGCATCGCGCGTTGCGCGAGGCTTCGCTGACGGGCGCCGCGCTATTCGCCGGTTTCAGTATCTTCTGGTCGGTGCTCGCGCTGTTGCTGGCGGGCGCGCCGTTCCATCTCGGACCACAGGCTGCGGGACTGTTCGGCATCGTCGGCGCGGCGGGGGCGCTCGCTGCGCCACTTGCCGGCAAGTTCGCGGACCGCCGCGGACCACGCGCGATCATCACGCTGTCCATCGTGCTGGTGGCCATCTCTTTCGTCGTGTTCGGCGCATCCGCGAAGAGCATCGTGGGGCTCGTGATCGGCGTGATCGTGCTCGACGTCGGCGTGCAGGCCGCGCAGATTTCGAATCAGTCGCGCGTTTACGCGCTCAAGCCCGACGCGCGCAGCCGCGTGAATACCGTGTACATGGTTGCGTATTTCATCGGCGGAGCGATCGGCTCAGGCGTCGGCGCAGCGGTGTGGCCGGTTTTCGGATGGGTGGGCGTGAGCGTCGCGGGTCTGTTGTTCGCGGGCCTCGCCGCGTGGAATCATCTGGCGCTGCAGGCTCGTACTGCCAAAGGTTGATCGCGGCGAACGCCTAGCCGTTGCTTCGTGCGAACGCGTACTCGTGCAGCGCATCGATCACGCGATCGAATTCGAAAGACTTGTCGTAGAAGTGGCGCACGCCATATTGTTCGCAGCGCTCGCGATAAGCCGGCAATGCATGATTGGTCAGCACCGCGGCAAACACGGAGTCGATCAAACCTTCGCGCTGCAAATAGGCCAGGACGGGTACGCCCGAGCCCTGCTTCAATTGCAGATCGACAATCACCGCGTCGAACGCGTCGTCGCTCAGGAGCGCGATGGCTTCGTCGGCCGAATCGGCATAAGCGGCCACGCGCAGCGAACCCGACGCGTCGATCGCCTCCACCAGACTGCGGCGGATCAGCGGCGAATCCTCGATAAGCAGCACGCGCAACGGTGCGCGGCTGGCTGACTCGGCAACGGTGTTCGATTCGCTGTTCATCGGGATTTCTCGATCGTCCATTATTCGATCAAGCCGTTCTTGATCGCGTAATAAGTCAGATCGGCATTGTTCGCCAGGCGCATTTTCTCGAGCACGCGAGCCCTATACGTGCTGACCGTTTTCACGGACAAATGCAGTTCCTCGGCAATCTGCGTGGGAATCTGCCCCGCCGCGAGCTTGCAGAAAATCTGAAACTCGCGCTCGGACAGCGCTTCGTGCGGCCGCGCCGCCGCCGGTTTGTCGAGATTGTCGGCAAGCGTGTCGGCCACCGCCTGGGACAAATAACGATGCCCTCGCGCTACCGCACGAATCGCACGCACGATTTCATCGGGTTCGCAGTCCTTGTTCAGATAACCGTTCGCGCCCGCGCGCAGCAGGTTGATCGCGTACTGGCTCTCCGGGTAGCCCGAGAGGATCAGCACGCCCTGCTCCGGGCGCACCTGCTTGATGACGCGCAAGGTGTCGATACCGTTCTTGTCCGGCATCGCAATGTCGAGCAGCACGACGTCGAATGCCTGTTCGCGCACGAGGCTGATGGTTTCGTCGCCGGTGGCCGCTTCCGCCGCGACGCACATGTCCGGCTCGTCGGCGACGAACTGTCTGAAACCCCCTCGGACGATCGCGTGGTCGTCAGCTATCAACACTCGAATCATCGGCTTGGTGTCCGTACGATGGAATCGCTCCAAAGCAGACATTGTAATGACGTCGCGCCGTACTTTGGCGTTATCGCGGCCGGAACCGCCGGCCGCAAGCTCGCCATGCCAGGCGCAATCACTCGCGCCCTTCGAGCAGGTCGGCCATATCGTCCGCATGCTCTTCCTCGACTGCGAGAATTTCTTCGAACATACGACGCGTCGTCACGTCCTTCTCGCCGAGATAGCGGATGATCTCGCGATAGGTGTCGATAGCGATGCGCTCCGCCACCAGGTTCTCGCGAATCATGTCCGTCAGGTTCTCGCCTTCCTTGTACTCGGAATGCGCGCGCGTCTTCAGCCCGTCCGGCGCAAAGTCCGGCTCGCCGCCAAGCTGCACGATGCGCTCGGCGATACGGTCGGCATGTTCCTGCTCTTCGGCCGCGTGCTCCGCGAATTCGGCGGCTACCGCTTCCGAGTTGATGCCCTTCGCCATGAAATGATGGCGCTTGTAGCGCAACGTGCAGACGATTTCGGTAGCCAGCGCGTCGTTGAGGAGCTTGAGCACCGTGTCGCGATCAGCGCCGTAAGTTTGCGTGACCGGGCCATCCGACATGTGCTTGCGGGCGTCGTCGCGGATCTTCTGAATGTCCATCACGAACGGATCGCTCGACTGCGATGCCGCGCCTTGGGCGCCAGGTGTGTTCGCCATTGAATCTCTCCTTTATCCGTATTGGGGGGTGGCTGCATCACGCAAGGTGCCCGCGCGATGCGCCGATAGAATCATGTTCAGGTCTATGTTCGGAAGACACCGAGCAGCAGCGTGACCACGAACACGACGAGGAAAATATAGAACAGTATCTTCGCGATCTCGGCCGCGCCCGCCGCGATTCCGGTGAAACCGAACACCGCAGCAATGATGGCGATGACGAAGAACACGATGGCATAGTGAAGCATGGCGACTCTCCTTCTTGTTAGTATCCGCGGGGACTTCCGTGCGCTCAGGTTGCGCGTGCCGCTTTGCTTAAGCGCCCTGTTTCAGGCGCCTCTACGAGGCAAAGCGGCGCTAATCGACGATTTTTTTCGTCACCACGAAGCCGAGCACGAGGAACACCACGCACAGAATCAGGAACACGACAAACAGGAACTTCGCGATTGCCGCCGCGCCCGCAGCCACGCCGGTGAACCCAAGAAGGCCGGCGATCACCGCGATGACGGCGAAAAACAACGCCCACTTCAGCATGATGGCTTCCTCCAGAACAGTGAATGGGATCAGGGTCCATCGTATCCAGCTGCATCGCCGGGCGCATTCCGACGCACTCCGGTTTTCGTGTGAGAATCCGCTTACATTGGATTACGGCCGCTTTACGCGAAGCGGCCCGGACGCAGATTCGCCACGCACAATGTGCGCGCCAGCGCGCGGGCGCGCACCCGCGGCGACTGCAGCGGACGCTACACTGATGCGTGTCCAAGGAGTAGAACGTGTCAAACGTGCAGAACGCGGCTGACGTGCATAATGAAGTGCACAATAAAGTGCAGAATGAAGCGCAACAGGAAGCGCGAACCGGATCGCAAACCCCGGCGCCGCAACCCGGCGCCGCGGCCCGCCTGAGCAACTGGATGCGCAACCGCAGCTGGGCGATCGCGATGACCGTGGCGATTGTGATCACCGTCGGCGGCCTGGTGATTCTCGAAACCGCGCGCGAGCGCATCGCCGCCGAGTACGAGACAGCGCTCGAAGCCCGCGACGTCACCGTGCAACTCAGCGCGCTCGCGAGTCAGCTATCGCGTCTGAGCGCGCAGCAAAGCGATTTTCTTCTGACGAAGCGTGACGCCGCAGCGCACGATTTTTGCGCGACCGCCGTCAGCATTCGCGACAGCGAACAGCTGCTGGAGCGTTTTTACCGCAGTCCCAAAGCCGATAGCGCGGAGCTCGCGAGCTTCACGCAAATCCGCGCGCTGATCGACGCTCGAATCGGCGCCGGCGCCGCCGCCTTGCAACGCGCGGCGCCCGGTCCGCTCGATCTGAGCGCATGCGGCAACACGAGCCATGCCAACGCGGTAGATGCGGCGCTCGTCGACAGCACACTGAGCCTGCTGCGCGACAACGAAGAACGGCGCGCGCAGCACGCGCTCGCCGCGAGCCGTGCCGACCAGCGCATTTCGACGTTATGCGCGGCTGGCCTGTCGGCGCTCAATATCGTGTTGTTCATTCTGCTCTTCCGCAATCTGGGCATTCAGATCGACCGGCAGGCGCGCGTTCAGCGTCAATTGATCACACAACAAGGCGAGCTCGATCAACTCGTGAACGAACGCACGCGTCAACTCGAGGCGCTCGGCTGGCATTTGCAGGCCGTCAGCGAAAATGAGAAGACGCAACTCGCGCGCGAGCTGCACGACGAACTCGGCGCAATTCTGACCGCGAGCAAAATGGACGTGGCGTGGGCAAACCGCAAACTGAAAGAGAGCGACCCGGACATCTCCGAGAAGTTAAAGCGCGCGCTCGCTAATCTGGACCAGGGCATTGCGCTCAAGCGCCGCATCATCGAAGACATGCGGCCTACCGTGCTGGCGAATTTCGGTCTTGTGACCGCACTGCGCACACTCGCCGACGAAGCCGCGCAACGCAATAACTGGACGCTGAACCTGCAGCTCCCGGCCGACGATATCCAGCTCGACGAGCAAACGGAAATCGCGCTCTTTCGCGTCGCCCAGGAATCGTTGACGAACGCGGCGAAGTACGCGCGAGCGTCGCAGGTGTCGATCGGCTTGCAGGTCGGCGACGGCCGGGTCACGCTCGATATCGCCGACAACGGCGTGGGCATCATGCCGGCCGATCTGACACGCACGCACACCCATGGACTGCTCGGCATGCGTCAGCGGGTCGCCGCGCATGGCGGGCAGTTCGACATCAGACGCGGCGTGCCGAGGGGCACCGACATCCATGTCGTGATGCCGAGCGTCAGCACGTCGGCGCAGCCGGGCAGCGACCCGTTGCCGTTCCCCGCGCGCACTTCGGTGTAGCCGCGTTGCGCCGCGCTTGAATCCGCTGCTGCTCGTATTTGTAGGAGTGCGCCGACGTCAACACCAGAGCACGCCTACAACAAAATCGCAGCGTAGCCGACAGCGCGGCACGCACCCTTTTTTTACCATGCAATCAGACCGGATCGACTGGCGCAAGCCACGGTCGGCAGCTAGCACAGCCGCTAGCGGGACACGTCTACCGATACCTTCTCGACAAGGAGAACTTTCATGAATCGACTGATCGCTTTGCTTCTCATCGCAGGCACGGCCGCGCTCGCCGGCTGCAACACCATGGCAGGTGCCGGCCAGGACATCTCGAAGGGCGGCGACGCCCTTACCAACTCCGCTGAAAAGGCGAAGTAAGTCGTTCTTCGTCGAGCGGCCAGCGCCGTCGCGGCGCATAGCCGCTGCGTTTGAACGAAACCCGCTGCGGGAAACCGCAGCGGGTTTTTTGTTGAACGTTGTTGAACGCGGTCATGTCCGGGTGCGGGTGCGGGTGCGGGTATCGAATGCATGTATCGATGCTTGCGCACAAAACAAAGCGGCGACCCACATGCGTGGATCGCCGCCCCGTCCTCCCCAGGACTTGCCGCTATCGCGTGCGCTGCAATGCGCGCACGCTCTCTAGCGAACTTATGCGCCCGTCAGCGTGTTCGACAATTCGACGCTCGGCGTGTTCGTGTTGCCGTTCTGCACGACGAGCAGATGGATCTGTCCCACCGCCAGTTGGCTCAGCGCGCCGCCAATCGGCACCGACGTGATCAGCCAGTCAGCGTTGTTCGACAACGTGAACGACTGCGACTGATAGATCGGCGTCTTGCTGCCGGCAGCCGTTGCGATCAGCACATACTGGCCACCCGATACGTAGATGGAATCCTGGCCGCTTGCCGGCACCGCGTTCTTGAACGACAAGCCAGACATCGTCGGGGCTACGTTGCTGATGTTCGTGTTGGTCGACTGGACCAGATAGAGGTCGAGGTTCGGTGCATTGCCCGATGCGTTGAAGCCCCGCACACGCGCGCTGTTCGAAAGCAGACCCTTGTCGAACGGATCGTCGATCAGACCGATGTCGGCTGCCGCCGCGCCCGGCAACGCGAGCACCGTATATTCGTGGCCCTTCGCGACGTTCGGGAAGTTGCCGCTTGCGAGCGCGGTCGTCGTGCCGGTCGCCGCATAACCCACGTTCGTCGAGCCCGTGTTGATGTTCGTGAAGTTCGTCACGCCCTTATACGAGACATTCGTCTGTCCCGACGGTGCGGTGCCGTTCACGAGAAAATCCACGGCCGGTCCGCTCGGGATCGCATGCACGAAATGGATTTGCGGGTTCGTCAGGCCAAGCTCCTTGCCTACGTCGTCGGAGCCCCCGCCGCACGCGCTCAGGACAGAAGCAACGGCGATCACGGCCGCCATGGTTCGGATCAGTTTCATTGTGTTCACCTATATCGATGTCGGGCTCTCCGCCCATTCATATGCGGGCGCCCGCTTAAAGACAGTGCCATCTGAAACCGTGTTCGATGCGTTGTTCGAACGGTCCCGGTCCGGCTGTCCTTCGCGAAGCACTCCCTCCTATCCCTGCGCGCATTACGCCTTTTCAGGGCGCCGCGCGGTCCATTCGATGGACGCACGCAATGAGCAATGGCTGTGCCGCAACCATCGATTTGGCTTATCGAGGCGTGACAATGTCTTACAGGGCAACATCTTGCGAGCATTAGAAGCTTTCCTCAGATGGTGGTCGCGATCGCTCGGTGTATCGTTCGTGCGCACCCCATACTTACAACGGCAGCCTGTATGTCTTACCAACACTTACTCGCGGAGCTGGACCTCGGTTTCACCCGTCTGCGCAATCGCGTTGTGATGGGCTCCATGCATACCGGCATGGAAGACCGCTTCTGGAATTATCCAAAGCTGGCCGCGTACTTTCGTGAGCGCGCGAAGGGCGGCGTTGGTCTGATCGTCACCGGCGGCATCTCGCCGAATCGCGAAGGATGGCTGCTGCCGTTCGGCGGCACGCTCAACTCGGTATTCGATCTGCGCAATCATCGGCTGCTCACGCAAGCGGTTCACGAAGAAGGCGGCAAGATCGCGCTGCAGATCCTGCACGCGGGGCGTTACGGGTTTCAGCCGCTGGTTGTGTCGGCATCGGCTTTGAAGTCGCCGATCTCGAAGTTCAAGCCGCGCGCGCTGAGCACTGCCGGCATTGCGAAGACGGTGCGCGACTACGCGCGCTGCGCGAAGCTCGCTCAACGCGCGGGCTATGACGGCATCGAAATCACGGGCAGCGAAGGCTACCTGCTCAACCAGTTCCTTTGCCCGCGCACCAACCGGCGCACGGACCGCTACGGCGGCGGCATCGAGAACCGCATGCGGATCGCGCGCGAGATCGTCGAGCGGGTTCGCTAGGTTTGCGGGAAGCGCTTTATCGTCGTTTATCGGCTCTCGCTGATCGATCTGGTGGAAGGCGGCAATACGTGGGATGAAACCGTGCAGGTCGCGCAGGCGCTCGAAGCAGCGGGCGTGACGATGTTCAACACCGGCATCGGCTGGCATGAGGCGCGCGTGCCGACCATCGTCACCTCGGTGCCGCGCGCCGCGTTCGCCGCGCTGAGCGCGCGACTGAAGGCCGCGGTGAAGGTGCCGGTGATCGTCTCGAACCGCATCAACACGCCTGAGGTGGCGGAGGCATTGATCGCCGACGGCGCCGGCGATCTGGTCTCGATGGCAAGACCGCTGCTCGCCGATCCGGAGTTCGTGCTGAAAACCGCCGAAGGACGCGCGCACGAAATCAACACCTGTATCGCGTGCAATCAGGCATGTCTTGATCATACGTTCAGGAATCAGCGCGCAACCTGCCTCGTCAATCCGCGCGCGGGGCGCGAAACCGAGCTGGTGTATCGACCGCTCGCGGGTCCCCAACTCGTGCGGACTGTGGCGGTGGTCGGTGCGGGACCGGCGGGGCTGTCGGCGGCGACGGTTGCAGCGTCGCGCGGACATCGCGTGACCTTGTTCGATGCAGGCGCAACGATCGGCGGGCAGTTCAATCTGGCCATGCGCGTGCCGGGCAAGGAAGAATTCAGCGAGACGATCCGCTATTTCCAAAGCCAGCTGGAACGGCATTGCGTCGACGTGCGGCTCGGTACGCGCGTCGACCCAGCGCTCCTCGCCGCCGGTGCTTACGACGACATCGTGATCGCAACCGGCATCGTGCCGCGTCGGCCCGCAATCGCGGGCATCGATCTGCCCAATGTTCTGTCATATGTGGATGTGCTGCGCGGTGCGCCTATAGGACGCCGCGTCGCTGTGATCGGCGCGGGAGGCATCGGCTTCGACGTCAGCGAGTTCCTGCTGCATCCCACTGGCGAGCCTTTGCCGATGCCGCGCGATGCGTGGCTAGACGAATGGGGTGTCGATCTTTCCGTGCGCGAACGCGGCGGCTTGAAGCCGCCCGCAGCTACCCGGCCGTTCCGGCAAATCTGGCTGTTGCAACGCAAAGCGGGCAAGCTCGGCACGGGGCTCGGCAAGACTTCGGGCTGGGTGCATCGAGCGACGCTCGCGCGGAACGGCGTGAAGATGCTGGCCGGGGTGTCGTACCTGGAAATCAGCGAGCGCGGTTTGAAGATCGCGCATGGCGGCGTCGAAGAGTGGCTGGAGGTCGACAACATCGTCGTGTGTGCAGGGCAGGAATCGCTGCGCGATCTGCATCCACGGGAACCGGCGGATGCAGGCGGCCCACGCTATCACGTGATTGGCGGCGCGGCGCTCGCCACCGAGCTGGATGCCAAGCGTGCAATCCGCGAAGGCGCGGAACTGGCCGCACGGCTTTGACGCAGGACATGGGCGGGAGTGGGCGGGAATGGGCGGAGTCGCGTGCGCGCCCTGCCCGTACCGCCGCAGGCGTCGACTTTCAGGCGAGCCCTTTCTTCCGATAATCGAGCCAGAATGACAAGCCCACGCTGACCAGGATTACGACCGTCGCGATCACCGTCGAGTGCGTGACGGGCTCGCCGAGCAGCAACGCGCCGAGCGCCACCGCAACCACTGGATTCACGTACATGCAACTGCTCGCAATGATCGGGCTCGTATGCCGTATGAGAAAACCGTAGGCGACGTAGGCGGCCATGGTCCCGATCAGCATCAGATAGACGAACGCGAGCAGCGGGAGGAAATGCACTTCGAGCATGCGCTCGCCCGAAACCCAGGCGACCATGGTCGACATTGCGCCGCCAAGGCCGATCTGCAGCGACGTGGACAAAAACAGGTCCGACGGCAGCTTAAGACGCCCCGCGAGATGCGCGCCGCCCGCCCAGAAGAGCGCCCCGCACAGAATCGCGAGGCTGCCGCCCGCCGAACCGGGCGCACTGTCGCCATGGCTCAGGATCGCGATACCGACGAGCCCGAGCCCGACCGCGAACCACTCGCCTTTGCCGATCTTCCGTCCCGCCACGGCAGCGATCACCGTCGCAAAGAGAGGCACGGTCGCGACCATTACCGCGGCTGTGCCCGTGCCGACCGTGCGCATGCCGTACGCCAGCATGCCGCTCGACAGCCCCACCAGCATCGTGCCGACCAGCCCGGCGTTGCGGATTTCCGCCGCGCTCGGCCAAACCGGATTGCGGCGAGCCGCGAAAACGAACAGGCCGACGCCCGCGAAAAGATTGCGCAGACCGGACATCAGCAACGGTGGAAACGAGCCTAGCGCAACATGGACTGCAAGATAGGTCGAGCCCCACACCACATAAACGACGCCGAGCGCGAGCGCGATCTGACCGTTGCGCGACTGAGGCAGACGGATCGGGAAACCACGAGAAAACCGGCTTGGGAGTTCCAGCGACATCGTTTCAACCCGCCCATGCCGTTCGAGGCGCCCGCTGGGGGGACGGCGGACACCGCATCGGCGATGCGGTCAGGCGGGCGAGGCTGGCAGACATGGTGGTGGAGCGAAGTACGAAGGTTGGCTAACAGAGAAAGCCAGATGGGACATGCAACGCCGCGCCGGTCGAGCGGTGGCTCTGGCGGACTCGCGGCTGACACGCGCCGAATTCGTGGCGCGCATCGCATTATGCAGTAAGCGCCCACCGCGCCATGCGAAAGAATCGTAACTTTTGGTGCGCATGCAACAAAAAGCCGGGGCGTAACCGCACCCCGGCTTTCTGTCTGGATTTGAGCGCCAAGCGCCGCTTCATGCAACGTGCATCGGAACCACCCGGGCGGCGCAAGCCGCACCGGGCACGCAAAATAAGCGGCTACGGCGGCCCGCCTAGTTGCTCATCGCGCCCGACGCCTCGTGTTTCATGCCCATTGCGTCGCCTTTTTTCATCTTGTCGTGCTTCATTGTGTCCTTCTTCATGTGGTCTTTCGACATGCCGTCCTTGGACATCGAATCTTTCGACATCGAATCATGCGACATCGAGTCGTTGGACATCGCGCCGCTTGCCTGCGCGAATGCGGCGCCGCCGCTCATCAGGAAGGTGACGGCCACTGCTGCGATTGCAAATTTCTTCATGGAATAACTCCGTTTGTTGTGGATCAATCGAACCGGCCGTAGCCGGCGTATTTCCGAAGCTTCTGCCGCCCGGGGTCGCGCATGCGCGCGGCGCATGCGGCGACCCGCGCGCGTCAGGAGCCTCCGAACCAGTTGTAGCCCTGGTCGACCCAATAGCCGCCAGGATACGTGTTGGTGACGAACATCTCGACGATGTGCTTCGGGTTCTTGTAGCCGAGCTTGGTCGGCATGCGCAACTTCATCGGGAAGCCGTATTTCGCGGGCAGGCGCTCGCCGTCGTACGAAAACGTGAGCAGCGTCTGCGGGTGCAGCGCGGTGGGCATGTCGATGCTTTCGTAGTAGTCGTCCGCGCATTTGAAGCCGACGTACTTCGCACTCGTGTCCGCGCCGATGCGACGCAGAAAATCGCCGAACGGCGTGCCGCCCCAACGACCTATCGCGCTCCACCCTTCCACGCAGATATGCCGTGTGATCTGCTCCGCGTGCGGCAGCGCGTACAACTCGGGCAAGCTCCAGACGCGCTGGCCGGTCACGAGGCCGCTGATTTTCAGCTTGTAGCCGGAAGCGTCGACCTGCGGCACCTCGTCGACACCGTAGTAGGCATTGAACGGAAACGGCCGAGTGATCTGCGCTTCGGTGTATGTAGGCGCCAGTTGCCTAGGATCGAACAGCGCGGCTTGTGCGCGATCGTTCAGGCGCGAGACGGCAGTGAGAAACTTGTTGACCGATTCGTCGTCGGTCAGCGAGCAGCCGGTCAGCATCGACAATCCGCCAAGCGACAGTAGCTGCTTGCCGAAGAGTCGCCGCGACGGCATTGAAAGCTCGCGCCTGACGTCGATCAGAATCGACTCGCGGTCCAGTTTGCCAGCGACATTCGTCGCAGCGTTTTTAATGATCTTGTTCATGATTCGTTATCCGTAACGTTCGCGCGAAGCATTTATCGACCGCGCAACATGGCAAGCAGCGAGCGAGGCACGAGCGCAACCATCGCCAGATGAACGACGATGAACGCAGCCATCAGCGCCATCGCGCAGAAGTGAACGATGCGGGCGTTGTCGTAGCCGCCCATCAACTCGCGCAGCAGCGGGAACTGCACCGACTTCCAGATCGCGAGCCCAGACAGCACAAGCACGAGCAGATCGAGAACGACGAACAGGTAGGCGAATTTCTGCACCGCGTTGTAGACCCGCAAGTCCGCGTGCGACAGCTTGCCGGTCAACGCGGCGATGAAATCGTGCAACACCGCGCGCGGCGAGACCGGCAAGAACTTGCGGAAGAAACGTCCCGTCGCAAGGTTCAACGCGAGATACGCGAGGCCGTTGAAAACCAGCAGCCACATCGCTGCGAAATGCCATTGCAATGCGCCGCCGAGCCAACCGCCGAGCGTGATTTCCGTCGGAAAACGGAACGCGGGAAAGACCGGCGACGCGTCGTAAATGCGCCATCCCGACAGCATCATGACGATCGCCGCGAGTGCGTTGAGCCAATGCGTGATGCGCACCCATACCGGATGTATCACGCCGCTGGAGGGCGCGGCAGGCGGTGCGCTGTCGCGAACAACATGAGGCGTTGCCATGGGAATCTCCGTTGATTGACGCGAGCTCAATGGCAGGCGGCCAGTTCGGCCACCTGCAGCACGTCGCCGGTTGCTGCGTTCTGGACAAAAGCGACTACGCCGAATCTGTCGGCCGACGCGTTCGCGTTCCTGTTCGTATCGGCATTGGTATCGGCATCGTCGAAACGAATGTCGCGACTGATCTGCGCATTGCCGCCAACGAGCGGCACCGGCCCGATCCATTGCCGCACCACTCGTTCGTGATGCAATGTCGCGCCGCGGTTTTCGCCGGCGCCGACCTGCGAGCTCAGCGAGTTTTCGTACACCGCGACGTAGGCATCGAGCGGCCCGGCGGTATCGGCAGCCTTGCTGTCAAAGCGCGCCGCGACGTTGAATGCGCCGCCCGTCTGCGGCTTCAATTCGAGGGCGACGTTCGCTCGTGCCGGCTCAGCCACGAGTTTGCCGACGCGAGCTTCGAAACTGTCGCGTTGCGACCAGCTTCGCAACTCCCGCCCCGCCACGAAAACTTCAGGCGTGTAGATGGTGTGGCCGCCCGCAAGATCGGTGAGCGTCTGCTGACGTTCGGTGAAGCGGTGCTGCGAGAAGCGATCCGTCCAACCGAGGCTGTTCCAGTAGTCGACGTGCAGCGCCAGAGGCACGATGCTTTGCGTTGAACCGCTGTGCTTCCATTGGCTGAGCCACTGGTCGGCGGGCGGACAGCTATTGCACCCTTCGCTGCTGTACAACTCGACGAGCGCAACGCGATGCGCTGGACTACGCGCGCTGCACATCGCGCCGGCTGCGCTTGCCAGACCGCTCGCGGACAACATTGCTATTGCGCTGAGAACTGCGACGGCTCGAACGAACGGTCGGCGTGCGCGGCGCATGACGATTGATTGCATGACCTGCTCCTATCGGGATCTGCACGTTTGTCGATGCGCGCAGCAGGTTATGACAGCCCCCCGCAAATTTTTTTGCCTGACGTTTGCACGCGTGTTCATCGCATCAACGTTTGGCGCGGCCCGACTTACAGCGGCGAAATGTTCGCGAAGGTCGTTGAAAGACGCCGTGCTAACATGCCCTTAATCACTGCGCCGCTCGCTGTCGTCACAGTCATCGTCAGCTACAAGCGGTGCGTCGCTCATCTTCACTCGACAACTGCCGGCCCTTCAATGCGTTCTCCGACTTCACGCGCCCACACCCGCTTGCGCCCTCGCCGCGCAAGTGGATGCGCGCGCGTGCAGTTCGCGCCGCATTCCGCCGAGGAGCCGTCGCGAACGCTTCCGCCAGAAACGCTTCCGCTTCTCGCCGCCCGGCGCCCCACCTGACGCAGCTCGCTTCCTTGCCTGAAGCCGCGTCGTCCCCAAGGGGACTTTCGGGGCGCCGGGCCGATCACATCCGCATGATGTTTCCTCACACAGATTGCAGCCATATTGCAGATCGAATTGGAGTAGCCGCCGTGAAAACGACCAGAAGGACCAAGCAGTGTTACCTCACCGAACTCGACGTCGCCCGTCTTGAGAAGCACGCCGCTGCACCCGGCGCGGACGCACGTTTGCACGACATGCTCGACGACGTACTGGAGCGCGCGGTTATCGTCGATTCGCGCGAGATTCCGGCCAACGTGGTCACGATGAACTCGCAGGCGACGCTCGTCGACGAAAGCAGCGGTGAACACATGACCTGGACCGTCGTCTATCCGCCCGACGCCGACTTCGCGCATGGCCGCCTGAATGTGTTCTCGCCAGTCGGCCTCGCGCTTCTCGGCGCGAAACGCGGCGAGCAGATTCGCTTCGTGCCGCCAAGCGGCGCCGAAAAGGTGCTGAAGCTCGAAAAGATCCTGTATCAGCCCGAAGCCTCGGACGATTTCACGCTGTAAGCAAACAGGCCGCGTGGCATTAGTGCTGCAGCGCGTCATATGCGGCGCGCCCGTCAATACAAGGATAGTGCGCAAATAGCGGATCGGCGGGCTGCAACGCGATGCGACGTCTTGCGCGTTCGCTCCCGCAGATAGCCTCGGCCCACAAGGGCGCTGCGCTTCACGCACGACGCCCATACCGATCGCACACAGCATTGCAGACGGGTTGCCAAGCGGCGCCCGCCCGGTGTATCGTGTGCGCTGCTAACGCGGGGGTCCTGCGATGCACGGGAGTTGGAGGTCCGTGCCACGTGGGTGAGAAATACCCTTTGAACCTGATCTGGATAATGCCAGCGCAGGGAAGCGTACGGATTTCGCACTCCAGCCCTTGTGCCTCATCTCTCGCGAATTCCGACTACTTCCGTCTCGTCTCCTGCTTAGCGGCCCACATTGCTTTGACGGAGAACACGCATGAACGCCAACCCGAAGTTTCTTTCCGCCGACGCCCACGTCGACGAAGCCGCCGTCGCGCCGCTGCCGAATTCCCGCAAGGTCTACGTGACCGGCTCGCGCCCCGACATCCGCGTGCCGATGCGCGAAATCACGCAATCCGACACGCCAGACAGCTTCGGCGGCGAAAAGAATCCGCCCGTGTACGTCTACGATACGTCGGGTCCCTACTCCGATCCCGAAGCGAAGATCGACATCCGCGCCGGCTTGCCCGCGCTGCGTCAGCGCTGGATCGAAGAACGCGGCGATACGGAACCGCTCTCCGGCCTCACGAGCGACTACGGCCGCGAGCGCGCCGCCGATCCCGCGACTGCCGAATTGCGCTTTCAAGGCCTGCACCGCACGCCGCGCCGTGCGATGCCCGGCAAGAACGTGTCGCAGATGCACTACGCGCGCAAAGGCATCATTACGCCGGAAATGGAGTACATCGCGATTCGCGAGAACCAGCGCCGCGCCGAGTATCTCGAGACGCTGAAGACGAGCGGTCCGAACGGCGAAAAGCTCGCCGCGATGATGGGCCGTCAGCATCCGGGCCAGGCGTTCGGTGCGAGCGCGTTTGGTCCGAACGGCCTCACCGAAATCACGCCGGAATTCGTGCGCGACGAAGTTGCGCGCGGCCGCGCGATCATCCCGAACAACATCAATCACCCGGAAAGCGAGCCGATGATCATCGGCCGCAACTTCCTCGTGAAGGTGAACGCGAACATCGGCAACTCGGCGGTGACATCTTCGATCGGCGAGGAAGTCGACAAGATGACGTGGGCCATCCGCTGGGGCGGCGACACGGTGATGGATCTGTCGACCGGCAAGCACATTCACGAAACGCGCGAGTGGATCATCCGCAATTCGCCGGTGCCGATCGGCACGGTGCCGATCTATCAGGCGCTCGAAAAGGTCAACGGCAAGGCCGAAGACCTGACGTGGGAGATTTTCCGCGATACGCTGATCGAACAGGCCGAACAAGGCGTCGATTACTTCACGATTCATGCGGGCGTGCGATTGCAGTATGTGCCGCTCACCGCCAAGCGCATGACCGGTATCGTGTCGCGCGGCGGCTCGATCATGGCGAAGTGGTGCCTCGCGCATCACAAGGAAAGCTTCCTGTACGAGCATTTCGAAGACATCTGCGAAATCATGAAGGCGTATGACGTGGCCTTCTCGCTCGGCGACGGCCTGCGTCCCGGCTCGATTTACGACGCGAACGACGAAGCGCAGCTCGGCGAATTGAAGACGCTCGGCGAGCTTACGCAGATCGCATGGAAGCACGACGTGCAGACGATGATCGAAGGCCCCGGTCACGTGCCGATGCAGTTGATCAAGGAGAACATGGACCTGCAACTCGAATGGTGTGACGAAGCGCCGTTCTACACGCTCGGGCCGCTCACCACCGACATCGCTCCCGGTTACGATCACATCACGTCGGGCATCGGCGCGGCAATGATCGGCTGGTTCGGCACCGCGATGCTCTGCTACGTGACGCCCAAGGAACACCTGGGCTTGCCGAACAAGGACGACGTGAAGACCGGCATCATCACGTACAAGCTCGCCGCGCACGCCGCCGATCTGGCGAAGGGCCATCCGGGCGCGCAGGTGCGTGACAATGCATTGAGCAAGGCGCGCTTCGAATTCCGTTGGGAAGATCAGTTCAACCTCGGTCTCGATCCGGACAAGGCACGCGAATTCCACGACGAAACGCTGCCGAAGGATTCCGCGAAGGTCGCGCATTTCTGCTCGATGTGCGGTCCGCATTTCTGCTCGATGAAGATCACGCAGGACGTGCGCGAATTCGCGGCGCAACAGGGCGTCACCGACGACGAAGCGCTGAAAAAAGGCATGGAAGTGAAATCCATCGAGTTCATGAAGAAAGGCGCCGAGATCTATCAGCGGCAGTAAGGCCACGCCGTTCTCGCACCGGTGACAGCCGCGCGCGCATTTCGATGCGCGCGCAACGTCTAGCACCACAAAGCCCGCCGTCAGCGGGCTTTTTTTCGCCTGCTGTTCAGGTACGGCTCCTGCTACGCGTTGGGAAACATTTGATTACGAAACCGTCAGTCTGCTGACAACCTCATACATCTGGAAACTGTCCACAGCGATAAGATCAATTCAGGAACGCAATACGACAGGCGGCTTCCAATCACAACAAAGGGAGTGAGCATCATGAAATCGATTCGTAAATTGGGTTCGCTCGCGATGATCGTCGCGGTTGTCGCGAGTCTTTCGGCCTGCGAGGGAATGAGTACGCGGCAACGGGATACGGCAATCGGCGCTGGCGTAGGCGGTGCCGCCGGTGCGGTCATTGGAGGCAGTGCGCTTTCCACGCTCGGCGGCGCGGCCGTGGGCGGCGTGATTGGTAATCAGGTCGGCAAGTAAGCTTCGTTACTCCTCAGCGGTGAAACGCGAGCCGGGTGCAATGCCCTGCTCGCTTTCCGCTGACAAGACGTGGGCCGGGAAAAGCCGTAAAACGAGGCGAAATACGCCGTTACGGTTTTGCAATCCTCTTTGCGCCGCGTGAGCGTAAGCTCGTGCAATGACGTACCGACGGAAGCGTCGGCTGCGTCGCTCGCAAGTAGTTTGCACACCGGAGCTCGTCATGAAGTCCCGCCTGGTTGACTCTTCTCATCCCGTTCACATGCTGTCGCGGCTGCGCACGCGCCAACGTATTTCTACCAGCGGTTACATCGGCCGCGTCCGGCTCGCGCTCTGCGGCGCCGCGGGCGCAGTAATGCTGACGGGCTGCTATTACCCATACGGTTACTATCCGGGCTACTACCCTGCGTATTACGCGACCGTCCCAGCCAGCGCGGCACAGCGAGAAGTGCCGGTGGGCACGGTGGGCGGCACGGGCACCGATCCGCAGGCCGGCCAGCAAGCAATGCAAGGGCAACAGGGACAACAGGGGCAACAGGTCGAGCAGCAGCCAGGCTCGTCGTACCCCCCTGCCACCTATGTGGTCGCGCAACCGCCGGTGTACGTCGCGCCGGCTTATCCCGCGTATTATCCGCCGCCGGTTTATCCGCCCTGGTACGGCTACGGCTATCCTGGCTGGTACGGTCCGTCTGTGTCGATCGGCTTCGGCTGGTGGTCGGGCGGACATGGCCATGGGCACGGCTACCATCATTGAACGACTTCAGGTTGAGCGAAGTGATTCCTGCCGGCGCGCGCCGCCGGCAAGAATCAGGGCGACAAGCTTCCGATTGCTCCCGTAGTTTCCCTTCTTGACGTGAGAGCCTCGGGCTCTATGCTTGGTTAAGCCGCACACAGTAACCGTTTAAAAGCGAGCCGACCGGTGGTTTTCTGCGCGGGCGGCGCTCATCCGTCCTGCAGGAGCGACGCGTCCCGTCATTCGCAGTCACGCGTCGATTTCGAACAACAACGAAGGAGACGTGATGTTTCATCAACTACTCACTCCGGTCGGCAATTCCCTGCTTCCGTCGTTCCTCGTCGCGGCATTGCCGATCATCGTCGTGCTGTTGCTGCTCGGCTGGGCGCGCCGGCCTGCATGGCAGGCGTCGCTCGCGGGGCTGATCGTCGGCCTCGTCGTCGCGATTGCCGTGTGGCAGTTTCCAGTGAGGCTCGCGCTGGACTCCGTCGCCGCTGGCGTCGTGTTCGCGTGCTGGCCGGTCATGTGGATCGTGTTCACCGCGATCCTGCTATACAACATCGCACAACGCTCCGGCCGCTTCGCGGCCTTTCGCATGTGGATGATCGACAACCTGCCGAACGACCGACGCGTCGTGCTGGTCGTGGTGGGCTTTTCGTTCGGCGCGTTGCTGGAGGGAATTTCGGGCTTCGGCACGCCGGTCGCGATCACGAGTTCGCTGCTGATCCTGCTCGGTTTTCCGACGCTCGAAGCACTCACCTTCACGCTGATTTTCAACACGGCGCCCGTGGCATTCGGCGCGCTCGGCGTGCCGATCACGGTGCTCGGCGCAGTCACGCATCTGCCCGCCGATTCGCTCGCAAAAATGGTCGGCCGCCAGTTGCCGTTCTTCGCCTTGCTGTTGCCGTTCTACGTGATCGCCGTCTATGCCGGCTTTCGCAACATGGTGCGCGTCTGGCCGGTGCTGCTGGTTTCAGGCGCCAGTTTCGCGCTCACGCAGTTCGTCGCGTCTAACTACGTCAATTACAGTCTGACCGACGTGTTGTCGTCGATGGTGTCGCTCGTCGTCACGATCGCGTTTCTGCGCGTGTGGAAACCGGCCGTCGATCCCGCGTTCGCGGTCAATATCGACCGCGTCGGCGAAGTGCGCGGAAAGATCGGCGGCAGCCAGGGCTGGTATCCGTGGATTATCGTGTCCGTGGTCGTGATCGTCTGGACCGTGGCGAAGATCTTTCTGATCGGCGACGTTAAAGTGCCTTGGCCGGGCCTCGACAAAGCGGTGTTCATCACCTTGTACAACACACCGTACGGCGCGATCTGGGACTTCCAGCCGCTCGCCACCGGCACGGCGATTCTGGTCGCCGCGATCATCACGAGTCTGGTGGTCGGACTCAGCGCGCGTGATTTCGGCGCGGCGATCGTCGATACGTGGGTGCAGACGCGCATCGCGATTCTCACAGTCGCGACCATCGTCGGGCTCGCCTATCTGATGAACTACTCGGGGCTCACGTACACGCTCGGGCTCGGGGTCGCGTCGGTCGGACCGTTCTTTCCGCTGGTGTCGGCGTTCCTCGGCTGGGTCGCGGTGTTCCTGTCCGGCAGCGATACGTCGGGCAACGCGCTGTTCGGCAACCTGCAGGTGGTTGCGGCCAATCAGTTGAACCTGAACCCCGTTCTGATGGCGGCGACGAACTCCTCGGGCGGCGTGATGGGCAAGATGATCTCGCCGCAAAATATCTCGACAGGCGTGGCAACGACGGACCTCAAAGGCAAGGAAGGCGTGGTATTCGCCAAGACGTTCAAGCATTCGATTCTGTTGACCGTGCTGCTCGGCATTCTGGTCTGGCTGCAGCAGAATGTCCTTCAGGGGATGATTCCGCACTGAACCAGCGTTGAGGTGGCGGGCGCGCTGGCTTGGCGCGCCCGCGCCTCTCTCTCGCGTCGTGAAATCGCAATTTTTCTCACATCAGCGTGAGAATTGCTCGCTTTGCGCGGCTTCCCACCACGCTTACGATCACGTGTGTCAGACGCCCTCTCCCGAATCTTGCCATTTCATTCCACGCTGAAACGTTTCGTCTTCTCGCGCTGATACGATGCGCAGGCGTCTCGACTCAACCGCGCGCGACGCCATCACAATGAATGCCAAAAATATCGTCCAGTTGCTGATCCTCGCGGCCCTGTGGGGCGCGTCGTTCCTGTTTATTCGCGTCGGCGTAACCGACTTTGGCGTTGCGCCGCTGATGGCGCTGCGCGTCGGCATCGGCGCGGCCTTCCTGATCGCCGTGCTGCTCGCGCGCCGCCCGTTGCAACAATCGGCGACGATCCTGCGCACGCGCGCTTTTCCGCTGCTCGTGGTAGGTATTCTGAATTCGGCGGCGCCCTTTTGTCTCTTCGCCTATGCGGAGTTGACGCTGTCGGCGGGCGTGACGTCGGTGATCAACGCAACGACCCCGCTGTGGGGCGGCCTCGTGGCTTTCCTCTGGCTGCGCGACCGGCTGAGCGCGCTGCGCACGCTCGGTCTCGTGATCGGTTTCCTCGGCGTGCTGATGCTGGTCTGGGATCAGATGGCCAGCCCGGGCAGCGCGTCGGCGACGCCGCTGACAACCGCGCTCGCCGCCGGCGCGGCGCTCGGCGCGACGCTGCTGTACGGCATCGCCGCGAATTACACGAAACGTTACCTGACCGGCGTCGACGCGCTCACAGTGGCCGCCGGCACGATGACGGGCGCCACCATCGTTCTGTTGCCGCTCGCGGTGATCTACTGGCCGAGTGCGCCGATCTCGCTGCACGCGTGGGGCGCAGTGCTCGCGCTTGGCGTGGCGTGCACCGGCGTCGCCTATATGCTGTTCTTCCACCTGATCGCGGTGGCCGGGCCGGCGCGGGCGATCACGGTCACCTTCGTGATCCCGATCTTCGGCATTCTGTGGGGCGCGCTGTTTCTCGGTGAAGGCGTTTCAGCCGGCATGCTCGAAGGCTGCGGCGTGATTCTGGTGGGTACGGCGCTGGCAACGGGCGTCATCAAGCGCTTGCCGTGGGTCGGAACCCGTCGCGCGGATACCTGAGGGTTGCGCAACGCGTCGATCAGAGGGGCATTCAGGCGAACGGCAACCCTTGCGGCGCGCCGCGGCCAAGCGTTCGCATCAGGTCAGCGCTAGCGTCTTGCCCGCTGCCCTGCGACACGACGCGCCCCCGCTTGACTCCAATCACCCGCCGTTTCAATTCAGCGCATCAGCCACCTCGGGCGCAGCGTGCCCGCGTGACGCGTCCGCAGCGCTCGCGGCCGTCGCGACTCCTGCGGATTCAAGGCCGCACCGCACACGAGCGCGAGAACGAGCAAGCTCGCCGCCCACATCCAGTAAGGGATCACGTCGAACATGGCTGTCTCCCGTTGAGCGCCGATCCACACCGGCCCTCTCATCGTGAGCAAGACGTGTGCACGCGGCGCCTCGCGGGACGCCAACGTGATCTCATCCGTCGCAAAATAAAAACCCGCCCGGGAACGGCGTCCCGGACGGGTTTTCAGACAGCCTGCCGCCAGTTGCAGCGGCGCGCGTCAGTGCAGCTGATCGGCCATCAGCGTCATGATCTGCGTGGCCTGCGGGCTTTCGTCGACGCCACCTTTGTCGTCCACCACGGCGACGCGGGTCTGGTCAGGCGTCAGCGCGCGCACGTTCACGCGATACTGCTTGGCCACTTTTTCCTTCTTGCCGTGGAATACCTGGCTCCAGAAGCCCTGCTCGGCCGACGACATGTCCTTCGGATCGACGTAACGCACGAAGTACAGACCGCGGCTCAGATCGCGGTCGTCGACGGTGAAATTGCTGCGGTCGAGCGCGAGGCCCACGCGCAGCCATGCACGGTCGTACGGCTCGCCGAGCGTCAGTTCGTTCGACGACAACTGCGCCGACGCGTTCGCCGCGTCCGGATCGCGCACCGGCTGCTGTGCCGAGAGGGCGACATTCTGTGCCGCAGTGGCCGCAGCCGCCGATTTCGCGCCCGACGTAGCCGCGTTAGGCGCCGTCTGCGCGCCCGCCGGCGACAGTTCTGCTGTCTGGCCGCCGCCCGACTTTGCACGCGAATCGGCAAGTGCGAGCGCCGCCATCAAGCGTTTCAGGTATTCCTGCTCGAGGCCGGGGTCGTTCGCCTTCGGCTCCCACGTGCTCGAGTCGTTGCTCGTGCCGGTCAGCGCCTCGCGCATGCCCTTCTGGCTGATGAACACGTACGTGCCGCCGTTCGGCGCCGCTTCGAGGCGCGTGCGGTACTTGTTGCGCTCGGAAGTCACGTAGCTGTTGCCCAGCGCCTTGGACAGCGTGCTGCGGATCAAACCGTCGTTGATCTGCGCGTGCGTTTCGTTCCAGTCGGTTTCCATCACGCCCTTGTCGCGCTGGTCGACCACCAGCAGGAAACCCTGCTCCTGCCAGAACCGGCGGATTTGCGGCCACGCGTCTGCCGGCGCCTTGCCGTCGATCACGAGCCAGCTTTCCGTGCCGTCGCGCTGGATATGCATGTTGCTCACGGGCGGCACGACCGCCAGCGTGTTGGCCGCGGGCGCCTGGGCCTGAACCTGACGCAGCGTGGACAGCGAGGTTTCGCCGCCTTGCGGGGGCAGCGAACGCTGATCGGGCGTCTCGTCGATCATGTTCGGCGGGACGGCGAGTGACACCTGTTTCGATTTGGAGTCGCTCTTGTAGTCGACTTTGGTCGGCGACGACGTGCCGCAGCCGGCGACCAGCCCGCCCGCCATCAGCATTACTGCAAACCGCTTGGTAAGACGAAGATCAGTCATGTTCGGGGAATCCTTCCGCTACGCCACGGCAAGTTTCCGTGGATCAACCCGATATTTTACCGATCCCGGCGAGCCCTGTGCAAAAACCGGGGTTTGCCCCTCCCGAGGGACTCACCGCAAGCGTCATATTTAACGTTCAGCAAACATTCCGAATGGCCTGTCAGCCACATACGACGCGCCTGTCAGAACATTGTTTTCAAAGACTCTTTGCAGGCTCGACGCCCGTTACTTTTGCGATAACACAGGGCCGCGAAACGGGCGCCAGGCTTCGTCAGGAAGCGCGAGTGATATCTTCAAATCGACTTTGCGAGAAGACCGAACGCGCCACGCCACGGAGACTGTCATGCCCCAAGCCCATCTCTTTCCCGTCATTACCGCGTCAGCGATCGCCGTCGCGACGCTGTGCGTCAGTGCCCATGCTTGCGCTCAACTCGGCGGTGTGATGCCGCTGCAGCCGACGGGCCACGCCGCGGCGCCTCAAAGCCTGCTGAACGGCGCGCTGCGCCTGCGTACATCGACCGATGCGGGCAACACCGCCATCAACGAATACGCGACGAGCACCGGCGAAATCGTTGCCTATACGTGGCAGGGCCCGACGATGCCCGATCTCGTCGCCCTGCTCGGCAACTACGCCGGCTCTTACCGGGCGGGCGCTGCGGCCGCAATCGACGGCAATCTGCACGCGTCGCGCGTCGCGCGGCCGGACGTGATCGTGGAATCGGGCGGACCCATGCGCGGCTATGCGGGCCGCGCATGGCTACCCGGCGCGTTGCCGCCGGGCGTCACTGCCGACGACCTACGCTGACGCTGGTCCAGGCGCTTGCGGATGGCTCCGGCGCTTGTATCGGTGCTGCTCCAGTTCGAAAGACCATCGGACAACCCGTTCGGCGCCGGCAGACCAACAGAGCCGGACAAGCAACGCGGCCAACGCGTGGTCAGCCGCGCAAATCCTGTTGCTGCGCTCGTGCCGGACTTCAACCCGATTGCGGCAAGCCGCGCCCAGAAGCGCCTCAACTATTCGCCTGAGCGCGCCCGCACCACCAGGCGCCCGGAATAACCAAAACCACTGCCGACCTACGTTGACGCCATGAAGCTCAATCTCTCACTCCCTCTCCTGCTGCTCGTCTGCGCGGCTCTTACGGCATGTGGCGGCGGCAGCGGTGGCGGCCAGGCCGCGACCACCCCGGCGAGCAGTTCAGGGGCGGCGAGCGCGCCTGTCGCGTCGGCGCCGACTGCCGCATCGAGCCCGAGCGGCACTGCCGTCGCGCAGTCGAACACGCCCAATGTGCAGCCGATCGTCGTGACGGCGGCGCCGCGTCTCACGCGCAACATGCTGACCACGAGCGTCACCATCTGCCAGCCGGGCACGGACAACTGCGCGACCATCGACAACATTCAGGTGGACACCGGCTCGCACGGTCTGCGCATTCTTGCCTCGGCCATACCGGCTGGCTTGCCGCTCGCCGCGATCACGTCGGGCGCCGGGATATCGGGCGAATGCGCGGTGTTCGGCGGCGGCTACGCGTGGGGCGCGGTGCGCAGCGCGGACGTGCGCATGGCCGGACAACTGGCCGCGTCGATCGCGATTCAACTGATTGCCGACCCTGCGGTGCCGACAGTCCCCGCGGACTGCGCCGGCTCCGGTCCGTCGATGCTCACGCTCGACACGCTGCGTGCCAACGGCATTCTCGGCGTCGGCGCGTTCGCGGCCGACTGCGGCAGCGCCTGCGCGAACGCAGCGCTGCCACGCTGGTATTACGGCTGCGACGCGGGCGGCGCCTGCGTGCCGGCAGCGCAACCTCTCGCACAGCAGGTGGTCAATCCGGTCAGCCGCTTCGCCCTCGACAACAACGGCGTGGTGATCGATCTTCCCGCGGTTCCAGACAGCGGCGCGCTCACCGTTTCCGGGTCGATGATCTTCGGCATCGGCACTCAGGCAAACAACACGCTCGGCAGCGCGCGGGTGTTGAAGGGCAATCCGCAGACCGGCTACGTGACGACCACGCAAGGCGCTCAAACGTACACGCAAAGTTATCTCGACACGGGCTCGAACGGCCTCTTCTATCGCGACACGCAACTGCCCCAATGCGGCTACTGGTATTGCCCGAGTTCGACGCAGTCGGCGACGGCGACGATCACCGGCACGGACGGCGCGGCGAACGCAGTCACGTTTTCGGTCGGCAATTCGCGGGTTCTGTTTGCATCGGCGAACAACGCCTTCAACAACATAGCGGGCATCGCAAGCAGCGGCTTCGGCTGGGGCCTGCCGTTCTTTTTCGGGCGCCGTGTGTACACCGCGATTGCATCGCGCGCAACGTCGGCGGGGCCCGGCCCTTACTACGCCTTCTGAGTGGGATGCCTCGTTTGCTGTGCTGAAAATTCGCAAAATCGTGGATGGCGAAGATTCGATATCGGCTGGCTGCGATAATCGTCGTTCGCGGCTAACGCATCTGGAAAATGCTTAGTCATGCATAACTACCCACGCCCTCCCGATGGAAGAAGCCACCTTTTCGCTCGACGAATTCGAGCAGCTCGTCTACACGCGGCAGCACATCCGGGCGTCGATCCAGCTCCTCTCGGCATTCGCGCTACTGCAGCACAAACGCGGTCTGCTGGACAAAAGCTTTCTTGCGTCGGGCATGAGCGGCCTTGCGCCTGCCGAGCAACGCACGCGCTTCTGTACGCGGCTCGCCAGCGCGGCCTCCACGCTCTTTGCCGATCCGGAGTTCCAGCTGCCCGGCGAATGTTTCAGGCTCTTTCTGACGCTGCATGAATGGGTGGGTTTGCTGTTCTCGGTTACGCCGTTCGGCAATGCGGACCATGTCGCTTGCCAACTGAATCCGCGCGGCGCGCACGACAGGCAGTTTCTTGCAGGTGACCGTTTCGTCGAGAAGCTTTGCGTGCTGTATTCAACCGGCTCTGAAATGGAGCTGGACTTCGTCGCGCTGTGGGCGTACGACAAGGTGCTTGCGGCCTCCCTCGCACTCGTCCTGCTGGCGCCGGTTTTCAAGGGTTCGCCGAGCGCGCATCTCAAGCGCGAAGCACTGATCGAGTGGCTTCCCGGCAAACTGCAGCAGATCGGCGACCTCGACGATCTGCCCACCGCGTTGCTGCACAACGCCTACATGTTTTGCAGCTACGCAGAAACGCCGCGCCGTCATGAGATCAAGCTCGACATTAATGTGCTCGTGCGCCGCAAGCTCACGCAACTCGGTTTGACCGACCTGCCGGTGCCACCGCGCAAGGCGAACGCGGCGAACCCCAAGACGCCGAAGAATGCGAAGCGCCGCAAAAAGCCGTTGATGATGGTCGTCCTCGAGTGGTTCGGCGGTGCGCATTCAATTTATCGCACGCACTCGCGCACTATCGAGGCAGCGCGCAAGCATTTCGAGGTGGTGGGCTTTGGCTTCGGCTATGCAATCGACGATATCGGGCGAGCGGTCTTCGACCGTTTTATCGAACTGGAGGACCCGGAGTACATCGGCGAATGTCTGCGGACCATTCGCGACTTTGCGGAGCGCGAAAAGCCCGACGTGCTGTATATGCCGAGCGTCGGCATGTTCGTGATGACGGTATTCATGTCGAATCTCCGCGTCGCGCCGTTGCAGATCGCCGGCCTCGGGCACCCGGCCACCACGCACTCGGACAAGATCGACTACGTGAGCGTCGAGGAAGACTATGTCGGCGATCCTGCATGCTTCAGCGAGCGCCTGATGAAGCTGCCGAAAGACGGCCAGCCGTACCGGCCTTCGGTTGCGTTGCCGGAGATCTCCGCGCGCATTCCGCCTGCGCGCGAAACGCTAGAAGTGGTCATTACCGCTAGCGCGATGAAGCTCAACCCCGGTTTTTTCGCAGCGTGTCGCGAGATCGGTGCGCGGGCCGCGACGCCTGTCGAATTCCACTTCATGAGCGGCGTGCCGGCCGGCCTCGCGCTCGACCAGATGCGCGAGGTCATCGGACGCGCGGTACCGGGCGCGGTCGTGCACGAGTTTTGTCAGTATGCGGGCTACCTGGAGCGCGTGAATCGCTCCGATCTCTTTCTGAGTCCGTTCCCGTTCGGCAATACGAATGGCATCGTCGACGCGCTGACGCTCGGTTTGCCGGGCGTGTGCAAGCGCGGACCTGAGGTATTCGAACGGATCGACGGCGCGCTATTCGAGCGCGTGGGTATGCCGCCGTGGACAACGGCGGACAACGTCGAGGGTTATATCGCGGCAGCGGTGCGAATGATCGAAGGACACGACGAACGCACAGCATTGCGGCAGCGGCTGATCGACACGCGCGCGGTTGAGCGCTGCTTTGAAGGCCGGCCTGAGGCGTTTGCCGAAAGCGCGCTAGCGTTGATGCTGGAGAGCAGATAGGCAGCGCAATGTCAGGCGGTGGATTCACGTCACCTGGATAATGAACCGGCCGCCTGGGAGCTTACTCGTCTGTTTCGTTCGCGTCCGGGTCGGAGGGCGCTGCCAGCTTTGCGGGCGCTAACCAGCTAAACGTGTCCAGCGTCGGGCCATGGAACGTGCATTCGGCGGCTGCGGCCAGAATCAGCTTCTTCGGCTTGTTCGGCTTGTTCGGCTTCCGTGCAAGCGCATCAGCCTCCGACGCAGTGACCGACGAGGCCGCCTGCGACACAGACGAAGCCGGTCCCACACCCGAGGCCGCCACTCTGCGTCCTGCCCGAGCGCCCGACGCTGCTCGCGCTGATGCGGCCGCTACTTCAGACGCCGTCATCACATGTTCAATGGACCCTTCAACCACGACGCGTGAGCCGTCGATTCCAGCGCCCGTATGGCCGATCTTCAGCGTATCGGTCGATTGTTCTGCCAGCTTGCTTCGCATTAACTGCTCGCACGCGTCCGAGTTCTTGTAGACAGCCGTGCAGGCCGCGAGGAGTGCTGCGGCGGTCGCAGCGCACGCGATAGTGACAATCCGAATCTTCATTGACGTTCCGTTTTTCAAGCCGTCGGGAATTGTAGCCTGGCGCCGCGCGCGAGCGCCCCGCTTGACGCCGTCCCAATAATATGTTCCTATTGCGCACTATGTACCGCGCCCAGACCACCCTATCGCTACTACTAGCCCGCTCTACCGGGCTAGGTCTGCTGCTGCGCGCTTCCATCTGAAACACCCGAAGCACCGCATAATTCCCCAGTAACTGACCCAGCCCCGGTTTCCGACCGGCGGCGCTGCTTTGCGTTCTTGTCGTCCGGTCGACTACCAGCCAGTCGAACCCACGGACGATGAAAATGTTGAAGAACCCAGCTACCAAGTACCGCTCCTTCAAGCCCATCAATTTGACGGACCGCCAGTGGCCGTCGCGCACGATCACGCGCGCGCCGATCTGGATGAGCACCGACCTGCGCGACGGCAACCAGGCTCTGTTCGAGCCGATGAACGCAGAGCGCAAGATGCGCATGTTCAAGACGCTGGTGCAGATCGGTTTCAAGGAGATCGAAGTCGCGTTCCCGTCGGCATCGCAGACCGATTTCAACTTCGTGCGAGAGCTGATCGAAGGCGGCCACATTCCCGACGACGTAACGATCGAAGTGTTGACGCAAGCCCGCGACGATCTGATCGAGCGTACGTTCGAATCGTTGCGTGGCGCGCCGCGTGCGATCGTCCATCTGTACAACGCAACCGCGCCGGAATTCCGCAAGATCGTGTTCGGGCTCGACCAGAACGGCGTCAAGGAACTCGCACAAAAAGCCGCGCGCACGATGAAACGTCTCGCCGATGCCGCGCCGGAAACGCATTTCACGCTGCAGTACAGCCCTGAAGTGTTCAGCGGCACCGAACTCGAATTCGCGAAGGAAGTTTGCGACGCGGTGTTCGACATCTGGCAACCCACGCCCGAACACAAGGCCATCGTCAACCTGCCTGCAACGGTCGAAATGGCGACGCCGAACGTCTACGCCGACCAGATCGAATGGATGCACCGCAACCTCGCGCGCCGCGATTCGTTGATCGTGTCGGTGCATCCGCATAACGATCGGGGCACCGCGGTGGCCGCGGCGGAACTCGCGGTGATGGCGGGCGCTGATCGTATCGAAGGGTGCCTGTTCGGCAACGGCGAGCGCACCGGCAACGTGGACCTCGTCACGCTCGCACTGAATTTGTACACGCAGGGCGTCGATCCCGGACTCGACTTCTCGAACATCAACGAAATCGCGCGCACGGCCGAGGAATGCACGCAGTTGCCCGTTCATCCGCGTCATCCGTATGTGGGCGATCTGGTGTTCACCGCATTCTCCGGCTCGCATCAGGACGCGATCAAAAAAGGTTTCGCTGCGCAGAAACCCGACGCGATGTGGGAAGTGCCGTACATGCCGATCGATCCGAACGACCTGGGCCGCACCTACGATTCCGTGATCCGTGTAAACAGCCAGTCTGGCAAGGGCGGCATCGCGTACCTGCTCGAGCAGAGCTACGGCGTCGTGTTGCCGCGCCGCTTGCAGGTGGATTTCAGTTCGGCCGTGCAGCGTTTTACCGACGACAGCGGACAGGAAGTCACGCCGTCGCAGATCTGGGAACTGTTCCAGCAGGAGTACGTGCAGAATACCGCGCCGGTGCACTACATCGGCCACAGCCTGTCCGAGCAGGACGGACGCGAGCGCATCAAGCTGACTGTCGACATCAATGGCACCCGGCGCGTGTTGAACGGCGAAGGCAACGGTCCGCTCGACGCACTGATGCACGCGATCGGTGTGCCCGTGCGCATCCAGCACTATGAGGAGCGCGCGTTGACGCAAGGCGCCGACGCCCGCGCGGTCGCGGTCGCGGAAATGGCCGGGGCCGACGTAACCGGCAGCGCGTTCGGCGTGGGTATCGACGCCAATCTGGTGACCGCGTCGATTCGAGCGGTGATCAGCGGCGTGAACCGCGCGTATGCTCGCGTCAGTGAAGAGGCGAAAGCACGGTTCTTCGAATCTGCGCTGGACAACGAAGCAGAGCGCGTCGAAGCGTAAGACACCAATAAGGTGCCTTTAACGGCCTGATATGCAAAAGGGGCGCAGTTCCAAACTGGCGCCCCTTTTCTTCTTTGTTGCATACCTGAGCGGCTTTCTTATCAAAGGTACTCGCTCATATCCGCTTCACTCGGTCCATGCATCGGGCAAGCTGTGCGTCAACGTCGAGACGAAGCGCGCGGTTTCCTCCTGCTGCGGCCGCATGAACACATCGCGTGACGGACCCGACTCCACCACTACGCCGTTGTTAAGGAACACCACGTGGCGTGCGATCGTAGCGGCGAGCCGCAAATCATGCGTCGCCATCAGCATGGTCATGCCTTCATTCGCGAGTTGCTTGAGTACTTCGACCACTTCCGCGGCGAGTCCGGGATCGAGCGCGGACGTGGGCTCGTCGCACAACAACACTTCGGGCGACGGCGCCAATGCTCGCGCGATCGCAACTCGCTGCTGTTGCCCGCCCGACAGGGTGACAGGCCATGCATCGCCCTTGTGCGCGATGCCGACCTTCTCCAGCAATTCGTCAGCGCGGGCACGCGCCTTTTCCTTGTCCCATTTCAGCACGGTGATGAGGCCTTCCATTACGTTCTGACGCACCGTGAGATGCGGAAACAACTGGAAGTTCTGAAACACCATGCCGGTACGGCGGCGAATAGTCAGGACCGTTTCGCGCGACGGCCGCTCGTCGCGGCTGAACGTGAGTTTCTGATCGCCGATTTCGAGCGAGCCGGCCTCGGGAATTTCCAGCAGATTCACGCAACGCAACAGCGTACTCTTGCCGCTACCCGACGGCCCGATCAACGCAGTCACGTTGCCCTGCGCGAGGTGCAGGTCGACCGAGTTGAGCACACGGAGCCCGGAAAAATACTTGTCGATCTTTTCCAGTCGGATCATTAGTTGCCCGCCTGAAAGAGTGCATGACGGCCGAACTTTCGTTCAAGCCTCACTTGAGCCGACGACAGCACCGAGCTGAACAGGAGATACACCAGCGCAGCCTCGGTATAAAGAATCAACGGTTCGTAGGTGACCGAAGCAATTCTCTGCGCCGCCTGAAACACTTCGGGCACAGTCAGCACAGCGGCCAACGACGTGTCCTTCACGAGCGCGATAAACGAGTTGGACAACGGCGGCAGCGCGACGCGTGCGGCCTGCGGCAAGATCGCACGACGCAGCGCCTGTTCGCGCGTCATTCCCATTGAATACGCGGCTTCCCACTGTCCTTTCGGAATCGACTCGATTACACCGCGAATCACTTCCGAGTTGTAGGCGCCCACATTCAGCGAGAAGCCGATAATCGCCGCCGTCAACGGATCGAGCACGATGCCTACGTTCGGCAAGCCGTAGAAGATCACGAATAGTTGCACGAGCAACGGTGAGCCGCGGAACAGCCACACGTAAAAGCGCACCACCGCCACTGCCCACTTCGGCCCAAAGAGCCGCACCAGCGCGACAATAAACGCGAGCGCGAGTCCGATTGCAAACGAAGCCAATGTGAGCGGCACAGTAAACACGAGCCCCGCATATAGCAGGGGCCACAGCGAGTGCGCCATCAGATGCAACCATGCCGGCATGATTCAGACTCGCGAAAGGCGTTTATTTGGAGACGTCTTTGCCGAAGTACTTCTGCGAGATCTTCGCGTAGGTGCCGTCTTTCTTCATATCGGCGAGCGCCTTGTTGATCGCCGCGACGAGTTCCGGGCTGCCCTTGCGAATCAGCACGGCCGACTTGTCGCTGCTATCCGGCGATGTGTCCAGCGCGGCGATCTTCACCTTCGCATCCGGCTTGTGCTTCTTGAAGTCGAGGAACGACAGCGAATCGTTCACGGTTGCATCGACACGGCCCGCGGTCAGCAGATCGATCGATTCATTGAAGCCCTGCACGGGAATCACTTCCGCGCCGTGCGCGGCGGCGATCTTGCCGAAGTTGCTGGTGAGCGTGTTGGCGGACTTTTTGCCCTTCAGATCGTCGAAAGTCTTAATCGCGTTGTTGTCCGAGCGCACGATCAGTGCTGCATGCGACGTGATGTACGGGTCGGAGAAATCATATTTGAGCTTGCGCGCGTCGGTCACCGCAACCTCGTTAATCACCGCGTCGTAGCGGTTCACGTCGAGACCGGCAATCAGGCCGTCCCATTTGCCTTCGATAAATTGCGGCTTGACGCCCAGACGCTGCGCGATCTGCGTGCCGACTTCCACGTCGAAGCCGGTTAGCTTGCCCGACTCGTCGTGATAGGTGAACGGTGCATAAGTGCCTTCCGTACCAATCCTGAACACGCCCGAGGACTTGATCTGCGCGAGTTCATCGGCGGCGAACACGGGGCTCACGGTTACCGCATGAAACAGCGCGATCAGCACAATGGAACGAATCGACTTCATGAGTGGCTCCCTAAGGTGGTCAGGACGCATGCCTGGACGCGTGTTGGCAGTCCCACCGGCGCTCGTGCCCGGCGGAGTGGGCGGACTGTAGCAAACGGCATGCGTTTTTACAAAGGATCAGCTTTCCAATCCATATGCGCATCCGTGCTAAGCCGCAGCCATCGCCTCCACTATCACATGAATTTCAACTCTACAGCAGATGTGACGACGCGGCATGCATCGCAACATGGAACATGGGCGGGACGCCATCGGGGAAAACGCGAGACAGCGGTGCCGCGGCGATTGCGCGGCGCCGAGAGAAGAGTCGGCGCGAGCTTGCCCGGCCGCGCCGCAGTCTGGAAGCTCGAGCGCTACCGCTCGATGGGATGCGGCTCTTTCAGCTTGTTCGACACGCGGATCGCGTCGAAGTAAGCAGCATTTGGCGGGCGCTTCTGATACTGGCCAGCGCCTCTCACGGCACGCAAGTCGCCGTCGGTCCAGGCAAGCGCGCCGCGCGTGAGCGTATGCATCGCCACGCCTTGCACCGTCATGCCTTCGAACACGTTGAAGTCGACTTTCTGATGATGCGTCTTCACGGAAATCGTCTTGCTTGCGTTGGGGTCCCATACGACGATATCCGCATCGGCGCCGACACGCACCGCGCCCTTACGCGGATACAGGTTGAAGATCTGTGCGGCGTTCGTCGACGTAATGCGCACGAACTCGTTCGGCGTGAGACGCCCGGAGTTCACGCCGTGATGCCACAGCACCGCCATGCGATCTTCAACGCCGCCGCAGCCGTTCGGAATCTTCGTGAAGTCTTCGCGGCCCATGGCCTTTTGCGACGCGCAGAATACGCAGTGATCGGTCGCGGTGGTATGCAATTGGCCGGCCTGCAAACCTCGCCACAATGCCTCGCGATGTTCGGCCGAGCGAAACGGCGGGCTCATCACGTGCGCTGCGGCGCGCGTCCAGTCGGGATCGCGATATACGGCTTCGTCGATCACGAGATGCCCTGGCAACACTTCGCCGAATACGCGCAGCCCTTCGCTGCGCGCCCGCGAGATCGCATCGACAGCGTCTTTCGCGGACACGTGCACGATATACACCGGCACTCCCAGCACCTGCGCGATACGAATCGCGCGATTGGCCGCCTCGCCTTCGACTTCGGGCGGCCGTGACAGCGGATGCGCCTCGGGCCCCGTGAAGCCTTTTGCGAGCAACTGGCGCTGCAACTGAAACACCAGTTCACCGTTTTCCGCATGCACAGTGGGCAGCGCGCCGAGTTCGAGCGATCTCGAGAAACTGTTCACCAGTACTTCGTCGTCGGCCATGATGGCGTTCTTGTAGGCCATGAAGTGCTTGAAGCTCGACACGCCATGTTCATGCACGAGCGTGCCCATGTCGCGATACACCGAGTCGTCCCACCATGTCACGGCGACATGAAACCCATAATCCGCCGACGCCTTCTCCGCCCACCCGCGCCACTGCTTGAACGCTTCCATCAGGCTTTGCTTCGGACTAGGAATCACGAAGTCGATGATGCTCGTGGTGCCGCCCGACAATCCCGCTGCAGTGCCCGTATAGAAGTCGTCGCTCGCGGTGGTGCCCATGAAGGGCAGCTCCATATGCGTGTGCGGATCGATGCCGCCGGGCATCACATACTGCCCGCCCGCATCGACGATCGCCGCGCCCGCCGGCGCTTCCAGGTCCGCTCCGATCTGCAGGATGGTGCCGCCGTCTTGCGGGTCGGCACACAACACGTCCGCTCGATACGTGTTCTCCGCGTCGATAATGGTGCCGCCGCGAATCAGGGTCGTCATGTTGCCGCCTCCTTATGAATTTGCTTGTGTCGCTGCTGCAGACACGCGTTTCTCATGCACTCGCGACACGCGCGCTGGGTCCTTTGCTGAGTTTCATCCAGGCGCTGTACACGATCGACGCCAACGCGAGCCCGACAAACCATGCATACGTGTAGACCGTATTGAAGATCGACGGCACGTTCGCGAACGAAGCAGGAAACGCCGTGTGCAAAAAGCCCGGCAGATTCGGCAGCACACCGATCACCAGCGCGACCACCGCGCCGATATTCCAGCCGCCGGTATAGCTATATTCGCCGCGCTCGTCGAATAGTTCGCGGGTATCGAGCCGCGTGCCGCGAATCAGGAAATAGTCGACCATCAGAATGCCTGCCACCGGACCGAGCAGCGCCGAGTAACCGACGAGCCACGTGAAGATATAGCCTTGGGTAGTCGCGAGAATCTTCCACGGCATCATGACGATTGCGATGGTTGCGGTAATCATGCCGCCGACGCGATACGAAATGCCCTTCGGCCACAGGCTCGAAAAATCATAAGCGGGTCCGACGAGATTCGCGGCAAGATTGCAGCACATCGTGTCGAGCGTGAGGATGATGAGAGCGAGGCCGACGCCAATGCCCGTCATGCGGCTCGTCAGGTCGATCGGGTCCCAGATCGCCTTGCCGTAGATCACCACGGTAGCAGACGTCACCACCACCGAAATTACCGAGAGCAAAGCCATCGGCACCGGCAAACCGATGGACTGCCCGACAATCTGGTCGCGCTGCGTTTTTGCAAAACGCGTGAAGTCGGGAATGTTCAACGCGAGCGTAGCCCAGAAGCCGACCATGGCGGTAAGGCCCGGCCAGAAAGTCGCCCAGAACATACCCTCCTTCTTGCCGCCCGGCACGAACTGCGAAGGCGCCGCGAGCATCGAGCCGAGCCCGCCTGCTTTAGATGTCGCCCACCAGACAAGCGCAATACACATGACGATCTTGATTGGCGCCGACCAGCTTTCGAGCCAGCGGATCGAGTCCGTGCCATGCACGATGAAGTAGATCTGCAAGGCCCAAAACACGAGGAAACACGCGAGCTGTGCAATGGAAATGTCGATGAACGGCAACGCTGCGCCGTGCAGCGCGTTGCCGGTGAGAATGTTCAACAGCGTATAGATCGCGCTGCCGCCAAGCCACGTTTGAATGCCGTACCAGCCGCAGGCCACAATGGCGCGCAGCATTGCCGGCAATTTCGCGCCCTGCGTGCCGAACGACGAGCGCACCAGCACCGCATACGGAATGCCGTGCTTGGCGCCCGCGTGGCCGATCAGCAACATCGGCACGAGCACGATCAGGTTGCCTAGCAGCACGGTCAACACCGCTTGCCACGGTGACATACCCTCTTCAGTCAATCCGGCCGCGAGCATGTACGACGCAATGTTCATCACCATGCCCACCCACAGCGCTGCAAAGTGATACCAGCGCCAGGTGCGCTGCGCGGGGCCGGTGGGTGCAAGGTCGTCGTTGTAAAGACTGCTGCCTTGCGCGCCGGCCGCGAATTGCGGATCGACGGGTTGCGCGGTCTGCTTCATCGAAAGATCTCCACTAGATCGTTGAAGCCCGCGCGGCTTCTGTCGGCGCGTCGGGCGTTAGAGAAAACACCGGTTCGGTACAAGCGCTGCGCTAACAACTGCGCTTACAACGATTTCGCCTCGTATTTCAGGCGGCTTTTGCTGCGTGGGCGGGTTCGGCGTTCGCTGACTCTGCCTCTACCTCACCAGCCGGAGCATTCACTCGCGCCGGATTGTTCGGATGCGTAGTCCAGTTCGCATATTCGCCGTTGTCCACGCGCTCCATGGTGATGCATTGCTCGACCGGGCACACATGCATGCACAGATTGCAGCCCACACATTCGGAGTCCATCACTTCAAAATGCCGGACGCCATCTTTTTCTTTCATGATCGCCTGATGCGCAGTGTCCTCGCATGCGATATGACAGAGGCCGCATTGAATGCACTTGTCCTGGTCGATGCGTGCCTTGATGTCGTACTTGAGGTTCAGATACTTCCAGTCGGTAACGTTGGGCACGGCGCGGCCGCGAATGTCGTCGAGCGTCGCGTAGCCCTTCTCGTCCATCCAGTTGGCAAGACCGTCGGCGAGATCCGTGACAATGCGAAAACCGTAGTGCATAGCCGCCGTACAGACCTGCACGCTGCCCGCGCCCAGCACCATGAATTCGGCTGCATCGCGCCAGGTCGAAATGCCGCCGATACCCGAAATCGGCAGGTTCGGCGTCTCCACGTCACGTGCGATTTCGGCGACCATGTTCAATGCGATCGGCTTCACCGCCGGGCCGCAGTAGCCGCCGTGCGTGCCCTTTCCGTCCACCATCGGCAACGGTGCCATTGCGTCGAGATCCACGGCGACGATCGAGTTGATCGTGTTGATCAACGACACGCCGTCCGCACCGCCCTTGTATGCCGCGCGTGAGCCGAGCCGGATGTCGGTGATATTCGGTGTGAGCTTGACGAGGCACGGCAGCTTCGAGCTTTCCTTGACCCAGCGCGTGACCATCTCGATGTACTCGGGCACCTGGCCGACCGCCGCGCCCATCCCTCGTTCGCTCATGCCGTGCGGACATCCGAAATTCAGTTCGACTGCATCGGCGCCAGTGTCCTCCACGAGCGGCAAGATCCACTTCCAGTCGCGCTCATTGCACGGCACCATCAGCGAAACGATCATGGCGCGTTCGGGCCAGTCGCGTTTCACCTGTGCGATCTCGCGTAGGTTGACGTCGAGCGGGCGGTCGGTGATCAACTCGATGTTGTTGAGCCCCGCGATGCGTTGACCGTTCCATTGCACCGCGCCGTAGCGCGAACTCACGTTGACCACGTGCGGGTCGAGGCCGAGTGTCTTCCACACCACGCCGCCCCATCCGGCTTCGAACGCGCGGTTCACGTTATAGGCTTTGTCGGTCGGCGGCGCAGACGCGAGCCAGAAGGGATTCGGCGATGTGATGCCGGCAATCGTACAGCGCAGATCGGCCATGTTCGGCTCCTTGGGGACGGCTATTTTGTTGTGTCTTCCAGTGCTGTGCAGCGAGCCACGCTACGCGGCTTTCACGGCGGTGCGAGCGAATTGCGCATCGATAGCGGCGGCCGCGAGCTTGCCGTCCTGCACGGCTTGCACGGTCAGGTCGATACCGCCCGTGGCCGCACAATCGCCGCCCGCCCAGACGCCGGCAAGCGACGTCTGCCCGGTTGCATCGACAGCAATGCGGCTGCCGTCGAGCGTCAGCAACTCGCGTTCGATTCCCACCGGCACGAGCGTCTGGCCGATCGCCTTGAGCACCATGTCCGCTTCGATCACGA
The DNA here is from genome assembly GCF_052045935.1 of Paraburkholderia sp. 22098. Taxonomy (NCBI): domain Bacteria; kingdom Pseudomonadati; phylum Pseudomonadota; class Betaproteobacteria; order Burkholderiales; family Burkholderiaceae; genus Paraburkholderia; species Paraburkholderia sp. 22098. The sequence goes on from NZ_JBQEPV010000004.1 coordinate 258,079, forward strand.
AGCGCTCCTGGTCGCCCCCGCTCACTGTGCGTTCGAATTCGACGCCCGTCACCACGCCGCCCTCGCCGATCAAACGTACTGGCGTTGCATGCGTGATAAGCGTGACGCCGCTCGTTTGTGCGAAGTCGCGTTCGGCCCATGTCGCGCTCATGGATTCGACGCCGCGCCGATACACCATCGCTACCGATGTCGCGCCGAGCTTGCGGCTTTGCACAGCCGCATCCACCGCGGTATTGCCTCCGCCGATCACGACGACGCGGCGGCCCACCGGCACCGCGCCGAGATCGCGTGCGCTGCGAATCTGCTCGATGAAATCCACCGCATTCATCACGCCGCTCAGGTCCTCGCCGGCCATCGCGAGTGCGCGCACGCCCGTAAGGCCAATCGCGAGAAACACGGCGTCGTGTTGCTTGCGTAGCGTATCGAGGTCGATGTCGCGCCCTAGCGCAACGCCGTTTCTTATTTCGATGCCTCCCACAGAGCACAGCCATTCCACTTCACGCTGCGCGAAATCGTCGACTGTTTTATAAGCGGCAATGCCGTATTCGTTGAGACCGCCGGCTTTGTCGCGAGCGTCGTAGAGGGTGACGTCATGGCCCGCCAGTGCAAGGCGATGCGCGCACGCGAGTCCCGCAGGCCCGGCGCCTATCACTGCGACGTGCCGGCCGGTCGCGGGCGCCCGCTTGAACAATGCTTCGCCGCGAGCCATCGCCCAGTCGGTTGCATGACGTTGCAGTGCGCCGATCGCCACCGGCTTCGCGTCCTGATGATTGCGCACGCAAGCGCCTTCACACAGAATTTCAGTCGGGCACACGCGCGCGCACATGCCGCCGAGCGGATTGGCCGACAGAATGTCCACCGCCGCGCCCTTCAGGTTGCCGTTGCCAATCTTGCGAATGAAGCTGGGAATATCGATCCCGGTCGGACAAGCGTTGACGCAAGGCGCGTCGTAACAGTAGTGGCAACGGCTCGCCGCCGCGGCGGCGGCGCTTGCGTCGAGCAAAGGTGCAATGTCGGAGAACTCGCAGGAAATCTGCTCGGGCGACAGGCGTTGCGCGGCGATGTCGCCGGTTTGCTTGATAGCCATACACGTTCCTTCTGTCGATTTGAGGACGCAGCCGCACCTGTCGACTCTCGCGTGAGCGAAGCCTGCACGGCATGTTTTTCTGGCGCTACGGTGAAGCTGTTAAAGCAGGTAATCCGGGTCGCGATCAGAATCCGGGACGGCGCTGGCAAGCCACATTAATCGGCGCACTATGAAACCGGCTCGCACGCACGCTCCAGCATCGCATGGAGCAACACGTTCGCGCCGGCTTCGATCCATTCGAAGGAGGCGTCCTCGATTTCGTTATGGCTGATCCCGTCGACGCACGGCACGAACACCATTGAAGTGGGCGCGACTTGCGCGAGATAACAGGCGTCGTGACCCGCGCCGGACACCATGTTGCGATGCGAGTAACCAAAGCGCTCGGCCGCTGCGCGCACCGACTTCACGCAAGCTTCGTCGAACGCGACGGGCTCGTAGTAAAAGATCTGTTCGAGTTCGGTTTCGAGACCGATGCCGTTCGCGATCTGCGCCACGCCTTCGCGCAACGCGGCATCCATCTTCGCCAGCACGGCGTTGTCCGGATGCCGGAAGTCGACGGTAAAGAACACTCGCCCAGGGATCACATTGCGCGAGTTCGGATAGACCTGCATCATGCCGACCGTCGCGCACGCGAGCGGCGCATTATCCAGCCCGATGCGATTGACGAGGTCGACTACTCGCGCAGCGCCGAGCAGTGCATCGCGCCGGCGCGGCATCGGCGTCGGACCCGCGTGCGCCTCCTGTCCCGTCAGCGTGATTTCGTACCAGCGCTGACCTTGCGCATCCGTGACTACGCCAATGGTTTTCTGCTCGGCTTCGAGAATCGGCCCCTGCTCGATATGCAGTTCGAACGCCGCATGCAATCGGCGACCGCCGCACGGCACATCGCCCGCATAGCCGATGCGCTGCAGTTCCTCGCCGATCGTCTTGCCATCTACGTCTTTGCGCGACAAACCGTATTCGAGCGAGAACACGCCCGCGAACACGCCGGACGCAACCATGGCCGGCGCAAAACGCGAGCCTTCCTCGTTGGTCCAGATCACGACTTCGACAGGATGCTCGGTCTCGATGCCGTGATCGTTCAGACTCCGAATCACTTCGAGACCGCCCAGCACGCCGTAAATGCCGTCGAATCGCCCGCCAGTCGGCTGCGAGTCCGCATGCGAGCCGGTCATCACAGGCAATGCATCGGGATTGCGTCCCGCGCGGCGCATGAACACGTTGCCCATCTGATCGACACTGACCGTGCAGCCGGCTTCCTTCGCCCAGCTAACGATCAGGTCTCGCCCTTCCTTGTCGAGGTCGGTCAGCGCGAGGCGGCATACGCCGCCTTTAGGCGTTGCACCGATCTTTGCCATCGTCATCAGGCTGTCCCACAGCCGCCTGCCGTCGATCCTGATCGACGTAGCGGGCTCTGCCCGCTTTAGCGCTTCGGATACCGCGTTCATTCGTCTCGCTCCTTCCGGTGAACCGACATGAAACTGGTGCATGGGCGGCGGCTTTTGGGGCGTCTCCGCACGGCTGCGGTGCAGGTTCCATGCGCCTGGCTGCTTCTCATAGCGAGGGCTAACCCTGGTGCATGTCCCGCTTTCTCAATCCTGTCCAGTTGGACAGGTTGTAGACGATTAACTCCGCCAAATCAATGCTTTTCGCACGGGCAAACCAAGAGCGAGAAGCGTGCCATTGCATTGCAGCAGCGCGGAAAGCGGCTTTCAAAATACGTAGGTGAGCAGTGCGTCGAGCGACTAGAATGAAGCGCGACGCGGCGCCCATGCCGCCGAAGGCGAACATGAGAGACGACGACGTGGCTGGGGGCATCACGGAAAACGACGAAACGCGCGCGCCTTTGCGGCGGCGCAAGGCGCACATTCGCGAGTCGAACGAAGCGCATCTTCTGGCTTGTGCGGAAGCGGTCTTCGCGGAACGCGGACTCGACGGGGCGAGCACCGCGATGATCGCCGAACGCGCGGGCTTACCGAAAGCCAACGTGCATTACTACTTCCCGACCAAGCTTGCGCTTTACCGGCGTGTGCTCGAAGACCTGTTCGAAGACTGGTACCGCGCAGCCGATACATTCGAATGCAGCGACGATCCGGTGGAGGCAATCGGCGGATATGTGCGCGCGAAAATGGAATTGTCGCGGCGGCGCCCGCTCGGCTCGAAAGTGTGGGCGAGCGAGATCATTCACGGCGCCGGGCATATGGAAGACATTCTGACGGGGCGCGTCAAGCCATGGCTCGACAGCCGTGTAAAAGTAATCGACGACTGGATCTCACGAGGCCTGCTCGCGCCTGTCGATGCGCGAACGCTGATGTATATGATCTGGGCGACGACCCAGCACTACGCCGACTTCGACGCACAGATTCGCGCGCTCAAAGGCAAGCGCGCGATGACGCAAAAGTCGTTCGAGGCGACGACCGAAGAAGTCGTGCAACTGGTCATTCGCGCGTGCGGGGCAGTGTCGCCGGCACAACGGGCGCCAGGCCGGTGACGCTTCGCGGCAGCGGTTTCTGGCGCGGCCGGATCAATACGTTTCCAGATGCAGGCGCCCTTCTTTCTTGAGCTTCGCCCACAGCGCTTCCCAATCCAGCTGATGCTGCTCGCCGATCTCCTTCAGCGCTTGCAGCACGCCGTCTTCCATGCCCTTTAGCCCGCACACGTAGATATGCGTATTGTCGTCCTTGAGCATCTGCGCAACGTCGACCGCGCGTTCGCGCATCGCGTCCTGCACGTAGCGCTTGGGCTGCCCCGGCGTGCGCGAGAATGCGAGATTGGTGTCGATGAAATCTTTCGGCAGATTAGTTAGCGGCCCGAAGTATGGCAATTCCTCTTTGGTACGCGCACCAAAAAACAGCATCAGCTTGCCCGTTGCTCCCTTCAGGCGACGGCGCCGGCGATATTCCGTCATTGCGCGCATCGGCGCCGAACCGGTGCCCGTGCAGATCATCAGAAGATGCGAATTCGGATGGTTCGGCATCAGAAACGTGCTGCCGAACGGGCCGATCACCGTGACCACGTCGCCCTTTTTCAGATCGCACAGATAGTTCGAGCAGATTCCGTCGATCGAATCGCCATGCCGTTGTGCGACGCGCTTCACCGTCAGCGAAACGTTGTTGTAGCCGGGGCGCTCGCCGTCGCGCGGGCTGGCGATCGAATATTGGCGCGCGTGGTGCACGCGCCCGTCGCCGGTCGCGCCGGGCGGCAGAATGCCGATCGATTGACCTTCGAGCACCGGAAACGGCATCGTTCCGAAGTCGAGCACGATGTGATGTATGTCGCTTTCCGTCGATACGTCGGTAAGCCGGTAGTTGCCGACCACAGTCGCCGTAGTCGGCGTCTTGTGTGTGTAGAGATTGACGTAAGGCTTCGCGGCGGACCACGGCGGCACGACTGACCCGCGCACGGTGTCTACTTCAATGCCGCTCGCGTTCGCCGCTGCATCGCCGGTAGTGTCCGCCGCGGGCGATTCCTCCACCGCGGGCGCGGCCATTGTGTTCTGCTCTGGCAAGACGTCCCAAGTGAATTGTTCTTCGACCGGATATGCGTCGGCCTTCAATACGGTACGCCAGTTGTCGATCGCGCCGGTAGGACAAGGCGGCACGCACGCCATGCAGCCGTTGCAGACATCCGCCTTCACGACGTAGTTGTTTTCGTCGTGCGTGATCGCGTCGATCGGACAGGTCTCTTCGCACGTATTGCAGCGAATGCAGATTTCCGGATCGATCAGATGCTGCCTGAGAACCTCGATCGACACTGGGCCGTTCATGACTTCCTCCACCATGTTGTGCCGCGCAAGCTTGCCACGCGCGCTTCATGCAACTTCAGCAACTCCTGCGTTGCGCGATACCGGCGTTCAGTTAAAGCGCACGTATTCGAAATCGACCGGCTGACGGTTCACGCCCATCGCAGGCGGCGCAATCCAGTTCGCGAATTTGCCGGGCTCCGTGACGCGACCCATCAGCGAAGCAACGAATGCGCGGTCTTCCGGTGTGGCGAGCCACTTCGCTTCGTTTGCGGCCCACTCCGCTTCGCCGATCACGCGGCCGTCGGGCGACACGCGTGTGCCCGCAAAGGTGCCGATCTGCCGGTTGAACGCCTTGTGCGGCACCGTCATGCGGAAGTCTATGCCGGCCTTTTCGAGCACCTTGTTCCAGCGGCCTACACCCGCGACCGAGTCCTTGATGTAGTCGTCGCGCAGAACTTCGTTCATCGCATTGAGCATGGGCACTTCGCGTTCCAGGAGCTTGCCGTCCTGCACATCCAGCAGCTTGTAGCTCTGCCCGTTCAATTGATGATCGTCATCGCGCTTGCCCTCTTCATAGCGGCCCTTCAGGCCCGAGCTATAGAACGTGGCCGCATTCGACGAATGATCCGCGCCGAACAGGTCGATCGTCACCGAGTAATGGAAGTTGAGATAGCGCTGAATGGTCGGCAAGTCGATCACACCGGCCGCGCGAATCCTGGCGACGTCGTCGGTGCCGAGTTCGTTCATCACCTGAGCAGTCCGCTGAATCACGCGCGAAACGCCCGATTCGCCGACGAACATATGGTGCGCCTCTTCGGTCAACATAAACTTCGTGGTGCGCGCGAGCGGGTCGAAGCCCGATTCCGCGAGTGCGGACAACTGGAACTTGCCGTCGCGATCAGTGAAGTACGTGAACATATAGAACGCGAGCCAATCCGGCGTTTTCTCGTTGAACGCACCGAGAATGCGAGGATTGTCGTCGTCGCCGGAACGTCGCCCCAGCAGTGCTTCGGCTTCCTCACGACCGTCGCGGCCGAAGTAGCGGTGCAGCAGGTACACCATAGCCCACAGATGCCGGCCTTCTTCCACGTTGACCTGAAACAGGTTTCGCAAGTCGTACATGGAAGGCGCGGTCAAGCCGAGGTGTCGTTGCTGCTCGACGGAAGCGGGCTCCGTATCGCCTTGCGTCACGATGATACGGCGCAGATTGGCGCGGTGCTCGCCGGGCACGTCCTGCCATGCGGCTTCGCCCTTATGTTCGCCGAAGTGAATCTTGCGGTCCTGGTCGCCCGGCGTCAGAAAGATGCCCCAGCGATAGTCCGGCATCTTCACATGATCGAAATGCGCCCAGCCTCCCGCATCCACGCTCACCGCAGTACGCAGATACACGTCGTAGCCGTGCGAGCCTTCCGGGCCCATATCGCCCCACCACGACAGGAAGTTCGGCTGCCACTGCTCGAGCGCGCGCTGCAGCGCGCGGTCGTCGGCGAGGTTGACGTTGTTCGGAATCTTTTCGCTGTAGTTGATCGTTGACATGGTCGTTCCTTGCAATGCGGAAGGTGAGAGGCGTACCGGGAAGCGGGCGTCGTAATGCGCTCGTGCGTCAAACGCGCGATACGTCGAATTGCGCCTTGCTGCCCTTGCCGTACACCTTGAGCGCACCCTTCTCGCCCACTGCGTTCGGCCGGTTGAAGATCCAGTTCTGCCAAGCGGTGAGACGGCCAAAAATGCGCGTTTCCATTGTTTCGGGGCCGTTAAAACGCAGGTTCGCTTCGAGTCCGGTCAGCGCATCGGGAGACATTGCCGCGCGTTCTTCTAGTGCGATCCGAATTTCGTCGGCCCAATCGATGTCGTCCGGCGCTGCCGTGACAAGTCCCAAACGCTCGGCCTCGACCGGCTTGACCGACTGTCCGATCAGCGAACGCACCGTGTCGAGCGGCGCCGTTTCTTCATAGAAGCGGCGTGCAAGCCGTGACTGGTGGGTAACCATCGGATAAAGACCGAAGTTCGCTTCCGACAGCGTGATGGCGGGCTCCTCTTCCTCATTGCCCGGCAACGCGGCCATATACGAACGATCCGCTGCAAAAGCGAGTTCGGCGAACGTGCCGGCAAAGCATGAGCCCGGTTCGATCAACGCAAATAACGAACGCGACGAAACGTCGATGCGCGCGAGCGTGCGGCGCAACATGCCAATCGTCTCGCGTACGAACCAGTGGTCCTTGTGCTGCATCAACACAGCGTCGGCGGCGAGCACGTTGCGCGCGTCGCCTTCGGTTCGGAATATCCATGTGCCGACTTCAAGCTCGTTGGTGCGCATCGACAGGATGGCGTCGTCGAGTTCGCGAGCGAATTGCAACGGCCACCAGTTCGCGCCCGCTGCGACGATCGCGTCGATATTTGTGGGCTGTTCCGTTTGCGGCGCTTTTGCGGTGAATGTCGCAATGCGTTTAGCGCGATCGATCGTGACGTCTAGCGTTTTATACGTGAGTCCGTCGTCGCGGTCCGTACGCTTGATGCGCGTGAGCATCACACCTTGCGCGGCCGAAGGACGATCGCTCTGCGCGGCGAGTTCGAGCGCGCGAGCCTGAATGGCCTGGTCGAACTGGTTCGGTTTGACGACCTCGTCCACGAGACGCCACGCTTTTGCCCGCTCGCCGCGAATACCTTCGACCACGGTGCAGAAAATGTCGGCGCGGTCATGGCGCACCTTGCGTTTGTCAGTGACTCGCGTGAGTCCGCCCGTGCCGGGCAGCACGCCGAGCAACGGCACTTCGGGCAACGACACCGACGAAGAGCGGTCGTCCACCAGGTAGATCTCGTCACACGCAAGCGCAAGTTCATAGCCGCCGCCCGCGCAGGCGCCGTTCACCGCCGCAAGAAACTTGAGGCCCGAATGACGCGACGAGTCTTCCAGTCCGTTACGCGTTTCGTTCGTGAACTTGCAGAAGTTGACCTTCCACGCGTGCGACGAAAGGCCGAGCATGAAGATGTTGGCGCCCGAGCAGAACACGCGGTCCTTGAGGCTCGTCAACACGACGGTTTTGACTTCCGGGTGCTCGAAACGGATTCGCTGAATGGCGTCGTGCAGTTCGATATCCACGCCGAGGTCATACGAATTCAGTTTGAGCTTATAGCCTTCGCGAATACCGCCGTCTTCCGCGATGTCGATGCCGAGCGTCGCTACCGGGCCGTTGAAGCTCAGCTTCCAATGCTTGTACTGCGAGGGATCGGTGCGGTAGTCGACCGGCGCGATCGCGGCTTCTGCTGTGGACATGGGCGTCTCCTGACTGGACGATGCAAGTTGTTTCCAGAACAATAGTGCACTGTCCAACCCATGTAAAGCACTTTAATGCATATTAAGGTGTTTCCCTGATCCCTCAGTGCATGTCAGACAGCGCGTGCCTCATCGGGCGATTCGGCTGCGAGCCGCGCAGCAAGGCGGTCTCGCAGTTGCAGATAGGCGTCCGCCAAGGTTTTCTCGCTCGTGTCGAAGGTCATATCCGCGCGGCCATACAACTCGCTGCGGCCAGCCAGAATGCGCTTCAGGTCGTCCATCGCCTCCTTGTTGCCCGACATGGGCCGCAAATCGCCCTGCGCGACGACCCGGCGCATGTGCTCTTCAGGTGCGGCCTGCAGCCACACGGTGAAGCAATGCGACAGCAGCGCGTTGAACGTGCCGGACTCGGACACCAGCCCGCCCGGCGACGCGATCACCGCACGTTCGTGCTCCTGTATCACCGCTTCGAGCGCACGGTGTTCGTACCGCCTGTAAGCGCTTGCGCCATATAGCGAATGGATTTCCGCCGGCGGGCAGCCCGCCAGTTGCTCGATCACCCTCGTCAACTCGACGAACGGAACCTTGCGCTCCTGCGCGAGCATGCGCCCGAGCGTCGATTTTCCGGCGCCGCGCAGTCCGATCAGCGCAATCCGGTCCTTGCGATGCGGGTCGCGCGGCGCCTGCGCGAACATCTCGGCAAGTGCCACGCGCGCGCGCTGCAATGCAGCCTGGTCGCGCCCGTGCAGCAGTTCGCGGATCAACAACCATTCGGCGGACGCAGTCGTTTCGTCGCCGATCACCTCGGCCAGCGGGCAGTTCAACGTGGCCGCGATCTGCCGCAACACCAGCACCGACGCATTGCCGACGCCCGATTCCAGATTCGCGAGATGCCGCTCCGACAGGCCGGTTTCAGCAGCCAGTGTCTTGCGCGTCATGCCGCGACGTGCGCGCAGCAGGCGCACGCGCTCGCCCATCGCGGTCAGAAACGGGTCGCGCTCTTCGCGTTCGCCGGTGCGCTCGCCGCGAGCGCTCTCCTCGCCGACGGCTTCGAGCGACGGCGAATCGGATGGCGAGTTAGACGGCGAGCCGGGCGATGAAGCAACGTTATTTCGGTTCATGTTTTCTACCTAGATCCAGCCATACATGTACTATAGTGCTTGACACACGCTTAGTGAACGGTTAATTTTCGCCGAACATTGATCGCATACCAAGCTCGCCGCGATTCTTCGAGCGGCATTACGGAGACCGCGCAGCGCGTCACATGCATTAACGTGCGTGCGCACAGTCTGGAGGCCCGCATGTCCCCATCCGATTTCCAGCGCCTGATAGCCGGCGTGACAGCGCAACTCGCAGGCCGGCCGCTGAACGCCGAACTCGCAGACTGGCTCAACAGCACCTACCCCGCAGACAGCCAGACATTTCGCGATCTCGCCGCTGCATGCCGCGCGGGAGCCGCTGAAGGCTGGCTGTGCAACCGCGAGGGCGGCGGCATCCGTTACGGGCGCATCTTCAAAGCGCTGCCCGACACCCACGGCTTTTCCGTCGACGTAGTCGACATGAAGGACATTGCCGGCCCGCATCATGTTCATCCGCACGGCGAGATCGATCTCATCATGCCGCTGACAGAAGGCGCAACCTTCGACGGTCATCCTGCGGGCTGGTGCGTCTATCAGGCAGGCTCCGCGCATCGACCCACGGTGGCGAACGGCCAGGCGCTCGTGCTGTATCTTCTGCCGCAAGGCGCAATCGAATTCACCGCTGCGTGAGTGCCGTCATGATCGAACTGTTGAAGAACCACGTAGCGGGCGAATGGGTTGCGGGAACCGGAGACGGACACACGCTGACCGATCCGGTAACGGGAGAAGCGCTCGTGCGCGTGTCCAGCGAAGGACTGGATCTGTCACACGCATTCCGCTTTGCGCGCGATGAAGCCGGCGCGTCCCTGCGCGCGCTGTCCTATGCCGAGCGCGCCGCGCGTCTCGCCGATGTGGTCAAGCTCCTTCAGTCGAAGCGGGACGACTACTATGCGATCGCTCTCGCTAACTCCGGCACGACGCGCAACGATTCAGCGGTCGATATCGACGGCGGCATTTTCACGCTGTCGTACTACGCCAGGTTAGGAGCATCGCTCGGCAACGTGCATGCGCTGCGCGACGGCAACGCGAGCGCATTGAGCAAGGATCAATCGTTCAGCGTGCAGCACGTGCTCACGCCAACGCGCGGCGTCGCGCTCTTTATCAACGCATTCAACTTTCCGTCGTGGGGCTTGTGGGAAAAAGCGGCCCCTGCGTTGCTTTCCGGCGTACCCGTCATCGTTAAGCCCGCGACCGCGACGGCGTGGCTCACGCAACGCATGATCGCCGATGTCGTCAACGCGGGCATCCTGCCACGCGGCGCGCTCTCGGTGATTTGCGGCGGCTCTGCGGGTCTGCTCGACCAGGTTCAGGCGTTCGATGTCGTGTCCTTCACGGGCTCGGCTGAAACGGCCGCATCGCTGCGCGCATACCCGGCTTTCGTCGTACGCGGCGCGCGGCTGAATGTCGAAGCCGATAGTCTGAACAGCGCGATTCTGTGTGCGGATGCGACCCCCGACACGCCCGCATTCGATCTTTTCATCAAGGAAGTCGTGCGGGAAATGACCGTGAAATCCGGGCAGAAATGCACGGCGATCCGGCGCGCGTTCGTTCCTGACAGGGCGCTTGATGCCGTCGTCGATGCGCTGAAAACGAAGCTCGCGAAGATCACCGTGGGCAATCCGCGCAACGACGCCGTGCGCATGGGATCGCTCGTGAGCCGCGCGCAATACGAGAACGTGCTGGCGGGCATTGCCGCGTTGCGTGAGGAAGCGGTGCTCGCGTACGACGGGTCGGCCGCGCCGCTCATCGACGCCGATGCGGCTGTTGCTGCGTGCATCGCGCCGCATCTGTTCGTCGTCAACGATCCGGATAACGCAACCCTGCTGCACGATGTCGAAGTATTCGGACCCGTGGCGAGTGTGGCGCCATATCGCGTAGCAAACGGCGCCGGTGAACTGAGCGAAGCGCACGCGGTCGACCTCGCGCGGCGCGGACAGGGATCGCTCGTCGCATCGATCTATTCAAACGACGACGCGCACCTGGGCAGGCTTGCGCTTGAACTCGCCGATTCGCATGGCCGCGTGCATGCGGTTTCGCCTTCCGTCGAGCAGAGTCAGACCGGCCACGGCAACGTGATGCCGATGTCGCTTCACGGCGGACCGGGACGCGCGGGCGGCGGTGAAGAACTCGGCGGTCTGCGCGCGCTTGGTTTCTATCACCGGCGTTCGGCGATTCAGGCGTCGGCAGCGGCAATCGACGCAGTTGCGCAGCTAACCCATTTGCCCACGGCATGACGACTTGAAGATGAACACCAGATGACGGAGAAGCGCCCGCAGTAGCGCATGCAGACATTCAGCGGATCATGAGCACATAACAGCCGGACCGCCCCCACTCGATGGAGGAGACATATGGAAGCCCTGTTCGAACCGGCTGCAAGCCAGCCCGTCGTCACGGTCGAGCCGCCGCCCGCTCGCTTCAATTTCGCGGCTCATCTGTTCGCGTTGAACGCGCCGCGCGCGGCGAAAACCGCTTATATCGACGACAGCGGCCACATGACTTACGGCGAACTCGAAGACCGCGCACGGCGCTTTTCGAGCGCGTTACGCGGTTTGGGCGTGCATCCTGAAGAGCGTGTGCTGCTGGTAATGCTGGACACCGTCTCATTGCCCATCGCTTTTCTTGGCGCGCTCTATGCGGGCGTGGTTCCGGTGGTCGCAAACACGTTGCTCACGCCGGCCGATTACGTGTACATGCTCACGCATAGTCATGCGCGTGCGGTCATTGCGTCGAGCGTGCTGATCCAAAATGTCACGCAAGCCATGGAGACGGCCGAGCACGACGGCTGCCAGCTCATTGTCTCCAACCGGGCGGCGCCAGCACCTGAAGGCGAGCCGTTCGCGGCGCCGGTGCTGGAAGATCTGATCAATGCCGCGACGCCCGCTTTGAAAGCCGCCACCACAGGTTGCGACGACATTGCCTTCTGGCTGTATTCATCGGGTTCGACCGGAAAACCGAAGGGCACTGTCCACACGCATGCGAATCTTTACTGGACCGCCGAGTTGTACGCGAAGCCGGTACTCGGCATTGTCGAAAGCGATGTGGTGTTCTCCGCGGCGAAGCTGTTCTTTGCCTATGGGCTGGGTAACGCGCTGACCTTTCCGCTTTCCGTCGGCGCTACTGCTGTGCTGATGGCTGAGCGCCCCACCGCCGACGCCGTTTTCTCCCGCCTCACGCGCCACCGTCCGACCGTTTTCTATGGCGTGCCGACGCTTTACGCGAGCATGCTAGTGTCGCCGAACCTGCCTGCGCGCGACGATGTCGCAATGCGCGTTTGCACCTCCGCTGGCGAGGCATTGCCGCGCGAGATCGGCGAACGTTTTACGCGGCACTTCGGCTGTGAAATTCTCGACGGCATCGGCTCGACGGAGATGCTGCATATCTTCCTGTCCAATCGCGCGGGCGAAGTCGAATATGGCACGACGGGTCGCCCTGTGCCCGGTTACGAAGTGGAGTTGCGCGACGACAGCGGTCGCGCGGTCGGCGACGGCGAAGTGGGCGACCTCTTTATCAAAGGCCCGAGTGCCGCGCTGATGTACTGGTGTAACCGCGAAAAAACGCGAGCCACTTTTCTCGGCGAGTGGATTCGCAGCGGCGACAAGTACAGCCGTCTGCCGAATGGCTGCTATGTGTATGCGGGCCGCAGCGACGACATGCTGAAAGTCAGTGGCCAGTATGTGTCGCCGGTCGAAGTGGAAATGGTGCTGGTGCAGCATAACGCAGTGCTCGAAGCGGCCGTGGTCGGTGTCGATCACGGCGGCCTTATGAAAACGCGCGCGTTCGTCGTATTGAAGCGCGAGTTTTCACCGTCTGAGATACTGGTGGACGAATTGAAGGCGTTCGTGAAAGACCGGCTCGCGCCGCACAAGTATCCACGCGAAATCGTGTTCGTCGACGACTTGCCGAAGACCGCCACCGGAAAAATTCAACGCTTCAAACTGCGCGAACAGTCATAAGGTGATACATGCAGAATGCCGCTGTCGAGACACCCACTAGCCATTTCGCCGACCTGCCCGCCACGGCATCGCACGGGCCGCTGCGGATTGAATATCGCTGGTTGAACGGTGAAGCCGCCGACACCACTGGCAACGCAACGAGCCATGCGCCAATCGCCGTCTTCCTTCACGAAGGACTCGGCTCGATCGCCATGTGGCGCGACTGGCCACAATCGTTGTGCGAGCGGCTCGGCATGCGTGGACTCGTGTACTCGCGTCCCGGTTATGGTTTATCGACACCGCGCCCCCACCACGTCAAATGGCCGGTCGACTTCATGAGCGACCAGGCGCGCGATATTTTGCCCGCGCTGCTGGACGAACTCGGCATTGGCCTGCACGAACGGCGGCGCATGTGGATCATTGGACACAGCGACGGCGGCTCGATCGCGCTGCTTTACGCGGCGTTGCATCCCGACGCGCTGGCGGGCGCGGTGGCCATCGCGCCGCACGTATTTGTCGAAGAGTTATCGGTGCAAAGCATCGCGCAGACGAAGCAGCTTTACGAAAGCACCGACCTGCGCGACAAACTCGCCCGCTATCACGCAGACGTCGATTCCGCTTTCTATGGCTGGAATGATATCTGGCTGGATCCTGCATTCCGCGACTGGTCGATTGCGCAGCAGCTTTCGACGATCAACAAGCCGTTGCTCGCCCTACAAGGCCACGACGACAACTACGGCACGATGGCTCAGATCGACACCATTCCCAAGTACGCGCCGCATGCCGAACTCGTCAAGCTCGACGCTTGCGGACACTCGCCACACCGCGATGCGCCTGACCGGTTGAACGAAGCAATCGCGGAGTTCGTGTCGCGATACCGGTAGCGGCAGGTTGCCGCTCGCCGGCACGCAACGGGCGAGGCGACAACCTTTATCCCCATTTGTCACCAAATCCCCAAATTTCCAAAACTTCACAAAACTTACACAGGTAAGCGGATATTCTCTTCGCACCGCTGACCTGGGCACACCGATGCCCGCGCGTTCCCCGTGCCGGAGACATCGCTATGTCCTATGCGTCGAAGCCGTTCAGTGCCTTGCATCGCAAACGTTTGGCCATTGCGCTCGTGGCGCTGCCACTGTCCGCGCTGATCGTCGCCTGCGGCAATGACGACGCCAAGGCGCCGGATACGGGCAACGCCGGCTCCGCGCTGAACGCCACCGATCAGAGCAGCACCGCCGTCCTGTCGGCAAATCCTCTTTCTGCATCGCCCTCGCCCGCCGCCGTCACGATTCAAAGCCCAGCACTACCTGCATCAAGCGCCGACCCGGCATTGTCCGCCGCCGCTTCGACGCCCCTCGCCACACCTGTAATCCATACCGTTGACTGAGTCCCGCGCTTCACGCGCCGCTCATGCCTGCCGCGCTGCGTGGATCGTTTTCCCACTGAAGACACGAAAGCACATACCATGACCTCAAAAAATCGTCGTGATTTTCTACGCTCTGCCGCGCACGCGGCCGGTTCCGTCACCGCGCTGAGCATGCTGCCGCAAGGCATTCGCAACGCGCTCGCCATTCCGGCGAACAACAAGACCGGCACGATCCGCGACGTCGAACACATCGTGGTGCTGATGCAGGAAAACCGCTCGTTCGACCACTACTTCGGCACGCTCAAGGGTGTGCGCGGTTTCGGCGACACGCGCGCGGTCAACCTGCCCAATGGCAAGCCGGTGTGGTATCAACCGCTTGCCGCGGATCTCGGCTATGTGTTGCCGTTCCGCCCGAGCGCGCCGAACCTCGGACTGCAGTTCGTGCAGGACCTCGCGCACGACTGGAACAGCACGCACGCTGCGTGGAACGGCGGCCGCTACGATCAGTGGGTGCCCGCCAAAGGCTCGACCACCATGGCCTACCTCACGCGCGAGGACATTCCTTTCCACTATCAACTCGCCGACGCATTCACGATTTGCGACGCCTACCATTGCTCGCTGATGGGCCCGACGGACCCGAACCGCTACTACATGTGGGCAGGCGGTGTAGGCAACGACGGCACCGGCGGCGGTCCTGTGATCGACAATTCCGAACTCGGCTACGGCTGGTCGACCTATCCGGAAGTGCTGCAAAACGCAGGCATTTCGTGGAAGATCTATCAGGACATCGGCACCGGGCTCGACGCCAAGGGCTCCTGGGGCTGGACTCAGAACGCTTATATCGGCAACTACGGCGACAACTCGCTGCTCTACTTCAACCAGTACCGCAACGCTCAGCCGGGCAACCCGCTGTATGAGAACGCGCGCACCGGCACGAATGCATTGAAGGGCGACGGCTACTTCGACATTCTCAAGCGCGATGTGCAGAACAACGCGCTGCCGCAAGTCTCGTGGATCGTCGCACCGGAAGCCTATTCAGAGCACCCGAACTGGCCTGCGAATTACGGCGCGTGGTACATCGACCAGGTCTTGCAGATCCTGACCTCGAATCCCGAGGTGTGGAGCAAGACCGTACTCCTGATCAATTACGACGAGAACGACGGCTTCTTCGACCATATGGTGCCGCCGTGTGCGCCGAGTTCGAGTGCGAACGGCCTCTCCACCGTCGACACCGTCAACGAAATCTATCCGGGCGATGCAAAGAACGTTGCCGCGCCGTACGGCCTCGGCCCGCGCGTGCCGATGCTCGTCGTCTCGCCGTGGTCCAAAGGCGGCTATGTGTGTTCGGAGGTGTTCGACCATACGTCGGTAATCCGCTTTATCGAACAGCGCTTCGGCCAGCAGCACAATCTCGGCGAGCCGAACATCTCGCCGTGGCGACGCGCGGTGTGCGGCGACCTGACGTCGGCCTTCAACTTCAGCAACCCGAACGACGCCTTCCCGACGTTGCCGAGCACGACCGGCTATGTGCCGCCCGATCAGAACCGTCATCCGGACTACGTGCCGCTGCCGCCTGCGGTACAGGCAGTCCCGCGTCAGGAACCCGGCGTGCGCCCGGCTCGTGCGCTGCCGTATGAAATGTTCGTGCGAGTGCATGGCGAAGGCGCCGAAAAAACGTTGACCATGCGCTTCGTCAATACGGGCAGCGCAGGCGCGGTGTTTCTCGTCTATCGCGCGAACAGCCTCGAGGCGCCGCGCACGTATACGGTCGAGGCCGGCAAGCGCTTGCAGGATCAGTTCCCGCTGAATGCGGACGGCTCTTACGATTTCACCGTTCACGGTCCGAACGGTTTCTTGCGCCGCTTCACCGGCCGGCCGATTGCTCGCAGCTGGTGGGACGGATCGGATATCGCGCGCCCCGAAGTGCTGGAAGGCTACGACGTCGTGAACGGCAATCTGCAACTGCGCCTCGAAAACGTGGGCAGCGCGCATTGCAAGTTCACGATTGTCAATGCGTACGACCCGAAGCACACGATCAAACGTGTGGTGCGCGGCGGCGATACCGACGAGCTTTACCTCGATCTTCGCAATGCGCACGGCTGGTACGACCTGGCGATTACCGTCGACACCGACCCGCTATTTGCCCGCCGTTTTTCAGGCCACGTGGAGACGGGCAAGAGCAGCATGAGCGATCCTGCGCTGGGCGCCTGAACGAGCGCGAACACCGACGCATGACAACGGCCGCTGCGATAAAACGCAGCGGCCGTTTTTTTAAATCGTAGTGCACGTTGGCCGTATTTGAATCTTATCTTCAGACGAATTCGCGCGATGCACTGCGTGAAAACACTAGCGCACATGCGCTCAAGACTTTCGGTTCGAGAGCCGTAAACCGCGTATGAGGCGCCCGCCTCAATCACTACGGCTCTATGCTCATCCGAAAGACTTCCACCATGTTCACATCCATTCGCGCGCGGATCGTTGCGCTGTGCGTCGCCATCGTCGTGGTCGCACTTGCTGCCAATGCGGTCCTTAATTATGTGGTCGCGAATTCGTATAACGCCGACGCCATCGACAGCAGTTTGACGGCAGTCGAGAGCGGCCATGCAGCCGGTATCAGCGACTGGGTTGCCGCCAACAGCCAGATGATCGACTCGCTGCAGAACGCAGTGCTGCAACCCGACCCGTCGCCGGCGCTCCAGCAGATCGCCACCGCTGGCAAGTTCACCAACGTTTATGTCGGCTACGCGGACAAGACAGCAAAGTTCTCCGACCCGACCGGCATTCCCGCCGACTACGATCCGACCGGGCGGCCCTGGTACAAGCAGGCCGTGGCAGCAGGCAAGCCGGTGGCAACGCCGCCTTATGTCGATGTCGGCTCGGGTAAGCTGGTGGTCGCGTTCGCCGCGCCCGTGGTACGCGACGGCGCGGTGAAGGGCGTGGTGTCCGGCGACGTCGCAATGGACAGCGTGATTGCCAACGTGAAATCGATCCACCCGACGCCCGCGAGCTTCGGCATGCTGATCGATGCGGGCGGCAATATCGTCGCGCACCCGGATCCAAAGCTCACGTTGAAGCCGGTGTCCGATCTCGCGCCGGGCCTCGCGGGCGACAAGCTCGCCGCGCTCTTTAGCGCGCAACGTCCGCTGCAGATGGACGTGAGCGGCAGCCCGAAACTGTTGCGCGCGCAATCCATTCCGGGCACCAACTGGTACGTGGTCGTCGCGCTCGACAAAGCGGAGGCAACCGCCGGCATGCGTTCGCTGCTGACCGCGTCCGTGATCGCACTGATCGTGATTGCGGGCATTGCAGCGGCTATCGTCGCGGCGGTCACCGCGGCTTCGTTCCAGCGTCTGTCGAAAGTACGCGATGCAATGGACGACATCGGTTCCGGCGAAGGCGATCTGACGCAACGCCTGCCAGCCGTCGGCAACGACGAAGTCGCGCAGATCGCCCGTTCGTTCAACACATTCATCGACAAACTGAGTCACGTGATGCGTCAGATTCGCGACGCGAGCGAGTCGGTGCGCGTGGCCGCCAATGAGATTGCAGCAGGCAACGTCGATCTGTCCGGACGCACAGAATCGGCTGCGGCGAGCTTGCAGGAAACCGCCGCGTCGATGGAAGAGATCACGTCCACGGTCACCCAATCGGCGAGCGCCGCGAAGCAGGCCGACACGACCGCGGTTTCCGCATCGCAGGTCGCTTCGCGCGGCGGCGTGGTGATCTCCGAAGTGATTACGACAATGGGCGAGATCGAACATGCGTCGGTGAAGATCTCCGACATCATCGGCGTGATCGACGGCATTGCTTTCCAGACCAACATTCTTGCGTTGAACGCTGCGGTTGAAGCTGCGCGTGCCGGCGAACAGGGTCGCGGCTTCGCGGTCGTGGCGGGCGAAGTGCGCAGCCTCGCGCAACGCAGCGCGCAAGCCGCCAAAGAAATCAAGGCGCTGATCGAAGCCACGGTCGCGAGTGTGAGTTCAGGTTCGGGCCAGGTGCGGCAGGCGGGCGAAACGATGACGGAGATCGTGAGCAACGTCGCCAACGTGACCACGATCATTTCCGAAATCACGCAAGCCGCCAATGAGCAGACGCGCGGCATTCAGGAAGTGAACCGCGCGGTGAGCCAGCTGGATGAAATGGTTCAGCAGAACGCCGCGCTCGTCGAACAGTCGACCGCAGCAGCAGCTGCATTGCAATCGCAGGCGGTGAGCCTTGCGAGCGCGGTTACGCAGTTCAAGCTCGACTAGACGATCCGAAAAACCCGGTGGCGCGGGCTCACGACTCGAAGTCGAGCCCGCCGATCAGTGCCACCGGATCGGCCTGCGTATGCGAAAGAAAATCAAGGTCGCGCGCATGATGCCACGCCGCCAGCTTTCGCGGCAGCGCGGCCAGATAGCGAGAGAAACGCGCCTGGCCTTCTTCTTTCATGAGCCTCTCGATCTCGTCGCTGTCCCACGTGAGATATAGATTCAACGGATGCTCAAACTGGGCGATATGCTCTAGCGGTGCGGCATGAATGCGCAGGCGCGTAGGATGGCCAGGGCCTTCGTACGGCAGTACTTCCGTGTGCACGGTGGTAGCGAAGCACGCGGCGATGGCCTCGGCAATGCGAGGCGCGAACTCTTCATCGAAACGGGCGGCATTCTCTGGACGCATCTGATTCTCCGACATGCTGCGCAATGAGCGGAGCATCGTAGCATGTACTATGCGGCCCGCTGCAAGCACTCAGCTCGGCGCCGCCTAGCCCACGCGCCTCGTTTTACGCGCGCGATTGCCGCGCCGCCGGATCACGTAACTCACGAGCGCAGCAAGCGCTGCCGTCGCCGCATAGCCCGCCAGGCGAATAGCCTGCTCGGTGGGCAGGCGCGCGATCAGCATCGCGACAATGATGCTTGCGAGCACGACGAGAAATGCGATTGTCCACTTCATTCCGGTCTCCGCTGACGTTCACGACGTTCGTGACGTTCTTCAGGTTCGTGGCGTACTGTCGCACGGCGCGTGCACGCTCTTTTTCACAGCATACTCGCCAGAGCTACATGAAGGGACAATTGTGGTCCGCCGAAAACGCGCGGGCTACGAAGCGTGGGCTACAAAGCGTGGGCTACGAAGCGCCGCCTCTTCCGCTTGCTCGCGCCTGCGCCAGAATGAACTCGATGAAAGTCGCCGCGGCGCGAGTGTGGTGCCGGTTCGGCATGTAAAGCATGTACATGTTCGTGCCGAAGATGCTCAAACGCCATTCGTCGAGCGTGGTCACGGCATCGCCGCGTTTCAGATCATCTTGCACCACATAATCCGGCAAGATGCCGACGCCAAGTCCTGCGAGTACCGCTTGCCGCAAAAACAGAAAGTTCTCGGAGATGATCGTCGGTTCGAGCAACACCTCGTGCCGTTCGTCACCGAGATAGGCGGCAACGCGTAACTGACGGCCCACGACCGCCGCCGTAATCAACGGCGTGGTGCGCAGATCGTCTAGTTGCATGGGCATGCCGTGGCTTTCCGCGAACGCGCGCGATGCACAGGCAACGTATCTGACCGGCCCCATGTCGCGTGCCACGAGATTTTGCGGTGGCTCGGACATGACCCGCACGGCAATGTCCACTTCGTCGCGCATCAGGTCTTCCACGCGGTTCTCGAACAGCACATCGAGAACGATGCCTGGATAGCGACGCTTGAACTCGATCAACCACTCCGACATGACGAGTTGCCCATAACCGCTCGGCACGCTCAGGCGCACTCGCCCCTGCAGGCTTTGCCCGAGCGTCGTTACCGATTCGCGCGCGGCCAGTAGCGCGTTCTGAATCGCGCGGCCATGCTCATATAGCTGAAGGCCGATCTCCGTGGGCTCGACGCGACGCGTGGTGCGCCGGACGAGTTGCAAGCCCACCGAGCGTTCCAGCTGGTTCAGGTGGTAGCTCACGTTCGCGCGGCTCATTTTGAGGCGCCTCGCCGCCTCGCTCAGGTTACCTGCGTCGAGTATCTCCACCAGCAAAGTCAGCGAATGGACGTCCACAACCGCGCCTTTTGTCAAAGATATTTTGACAGTCTGTCAATCGTTCATGTGATTGTCAATGAACCTTGACCACTCCACAATCAGCACAATTCGCGGGCGCGGGATGTCGCCTATGCGCCCAGACAATCAGCAAGGAGACGACACGCCATGAGCCTCACCACTTCAACCGACGTCGTGACACGCGAATTGCGTGGCAAGGTGCTGCTCGTCACGATCGATCACGCGCCCGTCAACGCGCTCTCCGCCGACGTGCGGCGCGGACTGCTCGCCGCGATCGAAGCCGCCGACAGCGACCCTTCCGTGCAAGCCGTGTTGATCGTCGGCGCGGGCCGCAACTTTATCGCCGGCGCGGACATTCGCGAGTTCGGCAAGCCGCCGGTGCCGCCGTCGTTGCCGGACGTGTGCAACCGCATCGAAGCGTGTACGAAACCCGTCATCGCGGCGATTCACGGTGCGGCGCTCGGCGGCGGTCTGGAGGTGGCGCTCGCGGCGCACTACCGGCTCGCTGTAGACGGGGCGAAGCTCGGCTTGCCCGAGGTCCAACTCGGGTTGCTGCCCGGCGCGGGCGGCACGCAGCGCACGCCGCGCCTGATCGGCGCCCAGGCGGCGCTCGACCTGATGTTGAGCGGTCGCCATGCAAACGCGCAGGAAGCACTCGTGTTAGGGCTCGTCGACCGGCTTGGCAGCAGCGACGACATCCTCGCGGAAGGGCTCGCCTATGTTCACGAATTGCTTGCGGGTCATGCGCCAGTGCGCCGCACGCGTGACGCCACCGCGTTGAACGACCGCGCCGCGAGCCTCGCCGCAGTCGCTACGGCACGCGCCGAGACCGCCAAAAAATCGCGTGGTCTGTTTTCACCGCTAAAAATCGTCGATGCAGTCGAAGCGGCGATCGCACAGCCTTTTGAAGACGGCTTGCGCCGCGAACGCCAACTCTTTCTCGAATGCCTCGACAGTCCGCAGCGTGCGGGCCTCGTTCATGCGTTTTTTGCAGAGCGCGAAGTGCTCAAAGCGCCCGAGACGCGCGACACGAAGCCGCGTGCGCTGAACGCGATTGGCGTCGTCGGCGGCGGCACGATGGGTGCGGGCATTGCCGTCGCAGTGCTCGACGCGGGCCTGCCCGTGACGATGATCGAGCGCGACGAAGCTTCGCTCGCCCGGGGCCGCGCGCACATCGAAAAGGTCTATGACGGCCTGATTGCGAAGGGCCGCATGAGCGCCGAGAAAAAGGCCCAACTCATGGCGCGCTGGACCGGCAGTACTTCATACGACGCACTCGCCGACGCGGATCTCGTGATCGAGGCTGTGTTCGAAGATCTGTCGGTCAAGCAGGCCGTGTTTGCCGAACTCGACCGCGTGTGCAAGCCGGGCGCCGTGCTCGCAACCAACACGTCGTATCTGGACATCGACGCGATTGCAGCCAGCATCTCGCGCCCCGCGGATGTGATCGGTCTGCACTTCTTCTCGCCGGCCAACATCATGAAGCTGCTTGAAGTAGTCGTGCCGAAAGCCGTCAGCGCCGACGTTGTCGCCACCGCATTCGAGCTTGCAAAGAAGCTGCGCAAGACGCCGGTACGCGCAGGCGTGTGCGACGGCTTCATTGGCAATCGCATTCTCGCCGTGTATCGCAGTGCCGCCGACGCGATGATGGAAGACGGCGCCTCGCCCTATCAGATCGATGCAGCAGTACGCGCGTTCGGCTTCCCGATGGGACCGTTTCAGGTGGTGGATCTCGCTGGCGGCGACATCGGCTGGGCAGCGCGCAAACGGCGCGCAGCGACGCGCAATCCGGCCGCGCGCTATGTGCAGATTGCCGACCGTCTATGCGAGCGAGGCTGGTTCGGTCAAAAAACGGGGCGCGGCTTTTATCTGTACCCCGAAGGATCGCGCAGCGGCCAGCCCGATCCGGAAGTCGAGGCGATCATCGATGCCGAGCGTGTACGAGCCGGCATCACGCCGCGTGAATTCTCCGACGACGAGATCATTCGCCGCTACATGGCCGCGATGATCAATGAAGGAGCGAACGTCGTGCACGAACGGATTGCGCTGCGACCGCTCGACGTCGACGTGACCTTTTTATACGGCTACGGTTTCCCGCGCTATCGCGGCGGCCCGATGAAATATGCGGACATGATCGGCCTGCCGCGCATTCTCGCGGACATCCGCGAATTTGCGAAAGAAGACCCATTGTTCTGGCGAGCTTCGCCCCTGCTCATTGATCTGGTCGAGCGCGGCGCGGATTTTGCGAGCCTCAATTACACGGCATGAAGCGGCTCTTTTTCAGCGTAGCCGTTTAACTCACGAAGGAACAGTCATGGATCTGAACTTCACACCTGAAGAAGAAGCCTTTCGTGCAGAAGTGCTTGCGTTCTTGCGCGACAAGCTTCCACGGCACCTCGCCGACAAGGTGCATGGCGGCCGGCGCCTCACGCGCGACGACATGGCCGGGTGGCATGCGATTCTGAACGAGCGCGGCTGGCTCGCAAATCACTGGCCCGCAGAATACGGCGGACCGGGTTGGACCGCAGTGCAGAAGTTCATCTTCGAAAACGAATGTGCGCTGGCCGGAGCGCCGCGCATCGTGCCGTTCGGCGTCAACATGCTCGGACCGGTGTTGATCAGATACGGCAGTGAATCGCAGAAGCGGTATTGGCTGCCGCGTATTCTCGATGGTTCCGATTGGTGGTGTCAGGGCTACTCAGAACCCGGCGCAGGGTCCGATCTCGCTTCGGTCAAGACCACTGCCGTGCGCGGCGTCGACGCGGACGGCGAGCATTACATCGTGAACGGCCAAAAGACCTGGACCACGCTCGGCCACTACGCGAACATGATCTTCTGTCTCGTGCGCACCGCAACCGACGTACGCAAGCAGGAAGGCATCAGCTTCCTGCTCATCGATATGAAAACGCCGGGCGTCGAAGTGAGGCCGATCATCACGCTCGATGGCGAGCATGAAGTGAACGAAGTATTTTTCACCGACGTGCGAGTGCCCGCTGAGAACCTGGTCGGTGAGGAAAACAAAGGCTGGACATACGCCAAATATTTGCTCACGTACGAGCGTACGAATATCGCGGGCGTCGGGTTCTCCGTCGCGGCATTCAACCGGCTGCGCAAGATTGCGGCGAAACAGCAGCGCAACGGCCGGCCGCTTTGCGAAGATCCGGCGTTCGCGGCGCGCATGGCACGCGTTGAAATCGATCTGGAGAACATGAAGACGACCAACTTGCGCGTGATCGCGGCAGTAGCGGGCGGAGGCGTGCCGGGTGCCGAGAGTTCGATGCTGAAGATTCGCGGCACGGAGATTCGCCAGGAGATCTCGTCGCTGACGCGCCGCGCGGTGGGGCCGTATGCGCAGCCGTTCATCGAAGAAGCATTGCACGACGGTTATCAAGGCGCACCGGTCGGTCCCGAAGAAGCGGCGAGCGCGGCTTCGCTGTATTTCAACAATCGCAAGCTGTCGATTTTCGGCGGCTCGAATGAAATCCAGAAGAACATCATTTCTAAAATGATCCTCGGACTGTAGGAGACGCACGTCATGAATTTCCAGCACACCGAAGATCGCCGCATGCTTGCGGATACGTTGAACCGCTTCGTCAGCGAGCAGTACCGCTTCGAGACGCGCGACAGGATCGCCCGCTCGCCTGAAGGCTTTAGCCCTGAACTGTGGAGTCGTTTTGCAGAGCTAGGCATTATCGGTGCCCTCTTCGATGAAGCGAACGGCGGCTTTGGCGGCGGCGGATTCGATATCGCGGTGGTGTTCGAGAGCCTGGGCCGCGGCCTCGTGGTCGAACCGTTCCTCGATACGCTCATTGTGGGGCAGGCCGTCGCACGAAGCGGCAACGCCACGCAACGCGCCCTGCTGGGCGAATTGATCGACGGCTCGCGTATCGCCGCACTCGCGCATGGTGAACCCGGCGGCCATTACGAACTCTCGCGTGTCACCACGCGCGCCCAACGCGAGGGCGACACGTGGCAATTGAACGGCGCTAAAGCGGTGGTGCAGCACGGTGAGCACGCTGCACTCTTCCTCGTGTCCGCGCGGACCACCGGTGCGGACGATTCAGAGGAAGGCATATCGCTCTTTCTCGTGCCTCCGGACGCAGCGGGTGTCAGCGTGCGAGGCTATCCGAAAATCGACGGCGGACGCGCGGCCGAAGTCACGTTCGACAATGTCACACTCAGCGAAGAATCGCTGCTTGGCGCGGAAGGTGCGGGCTTCCCGACCCTCGAGTATGCGATTGCATGTGGTGTGCTTGCGTTGTGTGCGGAGGCTGTCGGCGCGATGGACGTCGCGAAGGACTACACGCTTGACTACCTGCGCACGCGCAAGCAGTTCGGCGTGGCGATAGGCAGCTTCCAGGCGCTGCAGCACAGAATGGCCGACATGCTGCTGGAAATCGAGCAGGCGCGTTCAGCGGTAATCAACGCGGCAGCGGCGCTCGGTGCGCAGCGCACGGTGCGGGAGCGCGCGGTGTCGGCGGCGAAGTACAGCATCGGCAGGATCGGCGCACTGGTCGCGCAAGAGTGCATTCAACTGCACGGCGGCATAGGCATGACGTGGGAGTTGCCGCTCGCTCATTACGCGAAGCGGCTTGTGATGATCGATCATCAGCTTGGAGATGAGGATCATCACCTGGATAGATTCGTACGATTAGGGCGTGAGTAAAGTCATAACCGCGTCTGCCCGCCAGGACCAGCAGTCTCCTGACCGCTGATGAGAACAGTTCAGGTTCTAAGGGTTATGACTGACGCGCTCGCTTCGACGGTTTCGGGACATTCCACGCTCGTTTCTGGCCAGCACTGCGCCAGATCGCAACCTCATTCAATGCGCGGGATAAATCCCGGGTTGCCGGTCTTCACGACCTGGTTAAACCGCTGCCTGGTTTCGATGCGATTGATCTCGTCGAAGGCATCAGCGGGAAGAGCTGAAATGTCGAAATTCTCGCGCGCACGCGCGGCGGTCTTCGGCGTCGTCAGGACGGCGGTCCCGCGCTGCACCGCCCATGCAAGCAGTACCTGTGCAGGCGTCTTGCCAATCCGCGCGGCAATTCGTGAGACGACCGGATCTTCGAGCGGCCCGGGTCTAATTCCGTGACCTAACGGGGCAAACGCCAGAAACACGATCTCTTTCTTCTTGCAGAACTCCAGGAGTTCGTTTTCTGGAAGATAGGGATGCGCCTCGACCTGAACCACGGCCGGCTTTATTCTTGCCGATTCATAGAGCGGTACCAGATCATCGAGGCCAATGTCGGACAGACCGATCGCGCGACATCTTCCCCCGTCGACCAGATCTTCCATCGCCCGCCATGTATCGAGCAGGGTCACTCCTTCGTCATAAAGCACGTTTCCATTTGCGTCGCGAGGATCCTGTTCATCTCCCGCCTGGAATGCGAACGGCGTATGAATGAGATAAAGATCCAGATAGTCCAGTCGAAGCCTTTCAAGGCTTGCGTCGAAAGCCGGTTTGACGCGCTCCGGACGATGATTCGAATTCCATAACTTCGTGGTCACGAAGATGTCTTCGCGTGCGATTCCACCCGCTGAAAGTCCCGCTTGTAACGCGTCGCCCACCTCGCGCTCGTTGCGATAGCGTTCCGCACAATCGAAGTGCCGATAGCCCGCTTCCAGCGCGTCTTTCGTGGCGCTTATCGTGATGGCCGCATCGGCGATCAGCGTGCCAAAGCCGATTGCGGGCATGGAGCCGCCTCCGTGGTTCAGCGCAATTCTTTTGAGCCGGAAATCGCAAGGCTCGATCATGACGATACCTCCGCATTGAGTGGTGCCGCACAGGTCCCGTAGCCGGGTACTCCGGTCGGGCAAAGAGACAGGGTCAATGCCACGCATCGAGCCTGAAGCGAAGACTGTGCCTTCGCAATTGTCGAACGCTTGTCTCGACTTCCAGCATAGGACGATTTGTGAAGAACACCGGACGATTTCGACGAAGAGAAGAGACGCGATGCGCCGCGCGCCGCATTCACAAATGTAAGCTGACCTGTCTGGCAAACTCGCCGATCACCTCTTCATTGCGCGATAAAAAGACCCACTGGCCCACTCGCGTCGGAACCACAAGCTGCGCCTCTACCAGGCTTGCAACGTGCGCCGAGACCGTGGACTGCGATAGACCGCTGCGCGCATGAATCGCGTTCGGTGGCACGCCATGACCGAAATCGATGTGACCCTGTGCAAAAATTTCGTCCGGCGTCTTTAACCACGCGAGAATCTGCCGCCGGAAGGGATTCGCAAGCGCCTTGTGAATCAGGTCGACATCAATCATGGCGTTTTGCCCGGAATGGAAATAGAAAGCATCGAAAGCATGCTCAGAACATGTCCGCGGCCTGAAGCCGCACTGCCCCTTCCTTTCCATGTTCCGGATTGGATCGCGACGGTATGAACGGCCCTGTAATCATGTTCGAATAGCTTTGACCCGGACCTACCATTGGAAATACGTCGGCGTTCTGATCGATCATCACTTCCAGAAAGGCGGGTCCCTCGAACGCCACGAATGCTTTCAGCTTCGCCTCGAGTTCGCCCGGCGTTTCGACGCGACAGGCAAACTCGAAGCCGTCCGCGCGCGCCGCCATCACAAAGTCCTTGCGATGAAGAGCCTTGTCGCTTACGAAAGTACGTCCTTCGTAAAAAAGACGCTGCCACTGGCGAATCATCCCGTCACCACGATTGTTGAGCAGCAAGACCTTCACTGGAACGCCGTACGTGCTGGCCGTTTCGAGTTCTCCAGCGTTCATGCGGATACTGCCGTCACCGTCGATGTCGATAACCAGCGCATCAGGCCGCGCCAATTGAGCGCCGATTGCGGCGGGCAGACCGAATCCCATCGTGCCCATGCTGCCCGAGGTAAGAAAGCTTCGCGGCTCGGTGAACTGGTAGAACTGTGCGGTCCACATTTGATGCTGGCCTACACCTGTGCTGATGATTGCGCGCCCACCGGTAATTTCGCTGAGTTTTTCAATCACACGCTGCGGCTGAATCAGAGGGTTGCTGCGGTCATAGTTCATGCCGTGGCGCTGCCTCAGTTCCGTCACCCATCCGATCCATCCGGCGGACGACAAAGCAACGGACTCGTGCTCCATCAATGCGCGCAATGCCTGCCTCGCGTCGCCTATGTGACTCCAATGCGCGCGCTTGACCTTGTTGATCTCCGCCTCGTCGATGTCGATATGTGCGACGTGTCGCGCGCCTGCCGCAAACATGTCCGGTCGGCCGCCCGCGACCCGATCGTCGAATCGTGCGCCCACCGCAATCAGGAAGTCGCAATCTTCAACGGCGTAATTCGCGCAGGCGGCGCCGTGCATGCCGAGCATGCCGAGCGATAGCGGGTGTTGCGCAGGTATCGCGCCGAGGCCCATCAACGTCGTCACGACCGGGATCTCGTAACGCTCCGCGAACTGACGCAGTTCGGCCGTTGCGCCTGCCGCGATAACACCGCCGCCCACATACAGGAGCGGTCGCTCGCTCTGTCCAAGGAGATCGAAGAACTGGGCGCCTTTTTGCTCGTCAAGACGAGAACCGTTAGCCACTAATCGCAACCGGTCGGAGTAGCCTCGAAAGTGCAAGGTGCCTTGCCCCTGATACTGACCGACCCAGTTCTGGATGTCCTTTGGCACATCGACTACGACCGGACCAGGGCGGCCAGTGCGCGCGATTTCGAATGCCGTGCGCAATGTCTGTTCGAGTTTGGCGGGGTCGGTGACGAGAAACACCTGTTTGGCGCAGGCCGACATGATGTTGAAGACCGGCGCTTCCTGGAAAGCGTCACTGCCGATTGCCGCGCGCGGCACCTGACCGCATATGAGGACGACGGGAATCGAATCTCCGTTACAGTCGGCGATCGGCGTGACTGCATTGGTCGCGCCAGGCCCGGACGTCACCATGAACACACCTACTTTTCCGCTCGCGCGCGCATAGCCGGCCGCCATGAAACCCGCCGCCTGTTCGTTGGCCGGCACGACGAATTTGATCTGGCGTTCAGGGCGTGCGGCGTGTGATTCGTTGAAACGGAACACCGCGTCATAAGTCGGCAGGATCGCGCCGCCGCTATATCCGAATAGCGTATCGACGCCCTGCTCCGCAAGTACGCGCAGGATAATGTCGGCGCCCGACATTGGTTCGCCGGGAAGCGTTGGCGCCGGACAGACTTGTGAAGCAAGGTTCAGATTGGTGGTCATGGCTGACTCGTGTGGAGAACCGCCTTGGGATCGACGGCCAGGTCTTACCAGCGATGGGCCAGAAGAACCATGAAGACGATTCTGCCAATGATCCAAACAGCACGCTCAACGATGCAGGCGCTCTACGGGCCAAAAGAGAACACATCCGGGCCAGCGTATCGCCGAAGCATTGCGAAAAAGGAAACGCGGTCGTTCCAGCACCTTGCGGTACACGCTTCTGTTCAAATGCCTCGACGCAATAGTGCTTTCGCAACGTCGCCGGCGATGTGTTCGCCCAGATCTTCTCCGACGAGAGCCAACGCGAGATAGATACCGGCACTCACGCCGCCCGACGAATAAAGGTTGCCGTCTTTCAAGCAGATTTGATCCGTTACAACGTGCACCAATGGATACTCGCTTGCAAGACGCTGTGCGTCGCGCTCACGCGTGGTCAGCCAGCGATCGTTCGCAAGACCCGCACGCGCCACGAGAAAAGCACCGTTCGACACCGACGCGATCTTTCTCGCGCTGCGTCCAGCGTTCGTGAGCCAATCCACCAGTTCGCGATGCTCGCGCTCCGAACCTGTCGCCGGAGAACCGGGCACCATGACAATGTCCAACGATGTCTGCAAATCGCGCAGAGACGCTGTGGTGCCCACCGCGGTGCCGTTCGAGCATGTAACCGGCCCGGGACGCGGCCCAACAACGTGCTGCTCGTAGAACGCGGCGCCGCATACACGGTTCGCTTCGTGGAACACGTCCATTGGGCAACTCACCTCGAGCAGTTGAAAACCTGAATACACCATCATCCCGACACGCATGCGCCGTTACTCCGCGAGTGCACTCAACTAGATCGATCCTTCAAATCAACTTTAACTAATCGACGTCGCCCCGGAATGCATAGAACCCGCGATACCTGGCCAATCAGCGCGGAATTTGGGCCACTTCGTGCCGCCGGCGTTGCCGTGAGTTTTTGCCCGTTCTTTACACTGACGCAAAAGTCATTTAACGGTTACGGCAGGCGCCGCATGTGGCGGTTGCTGTAAGCTAGGCCATCGCTCGTTGCCGTCGCTTATCGCGTTGCATGGCGCCCCCATCAAGGAGCGTCGGCCCATGCTGGTAACGGAAGCGCGTTCCTATTTGATGAAGGTCACGGCATGAAAGTCGTCATTGTCGTATTCGATGGTGTGCAGGCACTGGACGTTGCAGGCCCACTCGATGTATTCGCGGAAGCGAATGCAAATCTCTCCGAGCATCAACGCTATGAGGTGTCGCTTATCGGAAGCAAAGCCGGCACCGTGACATGCTCCAACGGGATGCAACTTTCCGTGCCATCGGCTTTTGCCGATTCTCTCGCCCAGTTCGATATGGTTCTCGTCGCGGGAGGACCGACCCTGCCCGATTACCGGCCAACGGACGACTTTTTGAAATGGTTGCAAACGCAGGCATATGGCGCGGCACGGTTCGGTTCGGTGTGCAACGGCGCGTTTGTGCTGGGACACGCGGGACTGATCGACGGCAAGCAAGTAACGACCCATTGGGCAGAAGCCGCCCGCCTCGCGCGCGACTTCCCTTTGGCCTGCGTGCAGCCCGACCGGATTTTCATTCGTGACGGCCGGCTGTTTACATCTGCTGGCGTGACAGCGGGAATCGACCTTTGTCTTTCGCTCGTGGCCGAAGACTGGGGACACGAAATGGCGGTGCGTGTCGCAAAACGCCTCGTTGTATATATCCAGCGAGAAGGCGGTCAATCGCAGTACAGCCCTTACATCGGGGCCGGCAAGGATGACAATCCGATTATCGGCAAAGTGCATCAGTATGTGACCGAGCATATAACCGACACGCTATCGATCGAACAGCTCGCCACCGCTGTTTCGGTCAGCCGACGTACTTTTTCACGCCTCTTCGCCAAGTATGCGAAGGTCACGCCTTCGGCGTTTGTCGAACAGGTTCGCGTAGATACGGCGAGAAAGCTACTCGAAGACTCGGACGCTCCGCTAAAAACCGTCGCATTCAAGTGCGGTTTTCACAGTGCCACGCAAATGCGTACCACCTTCGCCCGTCGGCTCAATGTCACGCCAAAACAATATCGCCAACGATTCCGCGGCACGGTCGAGTCGCGCCCGCGGACAGATACGGGCACCGGCATGCTGGTGGCGGCACAAAGCGCGAGTTATTCGTGAGTCGCGCCATCGACACTCAATCGCTTCCGGATGTTCTAGAGCCAGGTTTGTCGCTGGTATTTTGCGGAATAAATCCTGGCATGCGTGCTGCAGCGAGAGGCCACCACTTCGAGGGTAGAAACAACCGCTTCTGGCAGACGGTGCACCTCGCAGGCTTTACTCCGCAACAGATTCGTCCTGAAGACGACTGTACTTTGCTCCGTTATGGTTGTGGACTCACCACCGCAGTCTCGCGTCCAACTGCGCGAGCAGGCGAGCTTTCGCGACTGGAGATAGAAGCGGCCGCATCTGATTTCCAGCGCAAAATCGCACACTATGCGCCGCGGTATATCGCCTTTCTCGGGAAGATGGCGATCTCGGCAATGTCCGGCAGGCGCGATATCCAATGGGGATTGCAGGCCGACAGATTCGGCGGTGCGCGCGCATGGGTGCTGCCTAACCCGAGTGGCCTCAATCGTGCATATAGCCTCGATTCGCTGGCGACTGCCTATCGCGAACTTCACGTGGCCGTTGCGTCTTCGTCCTGAAGGTGCGGATTGCTGCGCAGGCTATCGGTGACGAAATCCACAAACGCGCGCACCTTGCCGCTCGCGCCCCGTCGCTCGATGTGCAGCAGATTCACTGGCACAGCCTCGGGCTCGAACGCCGTCAGGAGAGCCCGCAGCTTGCCATCGAGCACCTCTGGCGCCGCTTGATACGAGAGCAGTTGAGTGATGCCTACGCCATCGAGTGCCGCCAGCACCGCGGCGGGAGACAGGTCGACAATCATCCGTGGCTGAAGCCGCACCGGCAGTCTCGATCCATTCTCGTTGAACACCCATTCGAACGGACTGGACACGCCGGTAAACGACACACAGTGGTGGTTCATCAGGTCTCTGGGATGGCGGGGCTCACCATGCGCAGCAATGTACGCCGGCGCCGCGTAGGTGCGGCGTCGCACCGTGCCTAGAGGAACGGCGAATATCGTCGAATCTCCAAGATGGCCGATACGAATTGCAATATCCACACCTTCTTCCAGTAGCCGGGTCGTGCGATCGGCATACACGGCATTGACGTTGACCTCGGGGTAGCGCAGCGCGAACGCGTTGATCAAGGGTGCGACGAACCGCTGCCCGAATAGAACCGGCGCCGATACCGTCAGCGTGCCGACGGGATTCAGGTGGTCTGCTGCGACATTCGCGTCGGCCTCGGTAATAGCGTCCAGCACTTTACGGCAGGCATCGAGGTAGCCGACGCCTGCGTCAGTCGGCCGAACCGTGCGAGTGGTCCGTGCGAGCAGTTGCGTGCCAAGCCGCGCTTCAAGCGAATTCAGTGCCCGTGAGACCGCCGGTGTCGACATTCCGAGCTTCTCCGATGCGCCCGTAAAGCTGCCACGATCGACGATGGCTACAAAGACCTCCATCTCGCGCAATTTGTCCATTTCAACTCCCCATCGGTCATCTGCTGCGCACCTCGCGATTGTAGGCACCGGAATGCTTCGTCTATTCAACCTGGCCCAAAGATGACTGGGATTGGCCGAGCGCAGGCTATTTAAGGAAGACGCAAATGCAATGCTCAAAGTGTTTGCGATGCTAGCTGTGTCTGCATCGGCACTATTGGTCTGAAGGAAGAAAACGCTCGTCCCCGCGCCTGTTCACGGAATGGCAAATTTGCCGAACTTATTGGCCCAATATGGAGCGCGCTTCCGCTTCAGTAAATTCGATGCGGCACGGACAATCAATGCAGCCAATCGCCCGACCGCGGGTCAATCGTATCGCTAAGCAAAGGAAGAGTCCGGAATGTTTTCTGCAATGCTCGAAGTACATCCTCTACGTGAACAGTTCGACCTGTATCTCGGCATGGCAAAGATGCTACGTCCAGAACTCGAAAAGATCGTGGGCTTTATCGACAACAACCGCTATGCAAGTTTGACGCGCGACGGGTGGCTACTTTCGCTGTCAACGTGGCGCGATGAAAAGTCGCTCGTGCGCTGGCGCACCACGACGAAGCATCATCAGGTACAACAGGCAGCGCGCGACCGCGTGTTTTCCGACTATCGCCTGCGAATTGGACAAGTCGTCGAGGACACCTGCTTGCCTGAGGGAGAAGTGCTGCTTGAACAACGTCTTGATGTAACCGAGACAGGAGCAGGCACTGCGGTGACGCTACTCGCTGCGACGTATGCGCCGGAGTGGCTCAGACAGGCAGGAGCAGAGGCCGTTGTAAAGTCAATGGGACTCGACCTTGCGGCTTCCGGTCTGGTTGCGTGGGACGTATTCGATGCGCTAATGACGCCAGGCGACGTGATTGCGGTGCTGACGTGGCGCGATCTAGAGGCCGCGCAGGTGTTCCAACGAGAAGCCACGCTGCCGGCCAATGTGCATTTGCGACATATTCGTGTGGTGCGCGAGTATGGAATGTTCGATCGCCGTGAAGCACCTCAATACTTCAGCGACGCGCAGCCTGCTGCCTAGCGCGCGGGGCGAATCGGGAGGCGGCTCTACATTGCCTCCCGATACGCCCGAGTACCGTCAGCCTATGCCTCGACAATGCGCACGTCATAGTCTTCGTCGACGAAAGCAACGAGGAACTCCTCCGGCATTAACCACGAATCGACGCTCACGGTTTTTGCATTGACGTTCACGCTAACTTTGGCGTCTGCGTCGACCATCTTCATTGCATGCTCAATGGTCGGGACGTCGTCTGTGCGAATGTCTTTCTTCACTGAAAATTTCATGTCTCACCTCTCCAGTCAATAGCATTACGGCTGCATACCTTCTCCGCACCGGGCATCAGACTGCATGCGAGCCAGCTCACAGTTCATGGCGATGCACCTTCAGAAGAAGCATGGCGCGACGGCACATCGCCGGCTTGTCCTAACTATGGGTGTCGTATGTGCCATTGGAAAGCCTGCACTCTTGCGTTGGCCCAAAAACGATCAGAAATGGCCACCGTACGCTTCGTGGCGAGTTGCACGTCTTCGTACTGTTTCCAGCACAACCCATGTCGATTGGCTCGTCGAATCGAAAGAGATTATTCCAGAACACGCGCATGCATGAGGGCGCTCGGACTCATTGGCCCGATTCGCAAACGGAATGGCCAAATGCACAAGCTCCATTGTCTTTCATGAAGGTCGGCCGGTCTCCTAGAATTAATCAACCTCGATGCGGTAGTCCAGCGGCGCTGAAATACGTTGAACGGACGCGCCGGAACTACGAGGGGAAAGAAGTGACCTGTACGCCGGTTCCGCTCGATATTTAACACTACCGAGCGTCGGCAATCCCGGTGCCCGGCGCAAAAGCCCAACCCTTCTGGTACATCTGCAGACCTCATGAACATCGCAACGCCACGGACAACTGGAACGGCAGAACCGGAGGAAGTCGGCTCGCCGACGCCGGTCGCCTTACGGGAAGCAGACAGTCCAGCTCCAAAGAACGCTGCGACACCTGGGTTATCGCCTCGCCTCGCGATCGGGTTGGTTGGGATGCTTCTCTCCTCATTGCTGGCGATAGTCAATGAGCAGGTGACGGCGGTCGCGCTGACGGACATCCGCGGCGCACTGTCGATCGGACACGACGACGGAACGTGGCTGACTGCTCTTTTCGAGGCTGCAAACGTAACCACGATGGTATTTGCGCCGTGGTTCGCGATGACGCTCACGCTCAAGCGGTTCACGATCGGCGCGGTAGTGGCCACCATGGTGTTCGGATTTCTTTGCCCGCTGGCACCGAATCTGCCGACGCTGCATGTGCTTCGAGTACTCCAGGGAATAGCCGGCGGTTGTCTTCCGCCGATGCTGATCATCGCAGCACTGCGCTATCTTCCGCCGAAGATCAAGCTCTATGGACTTGCTGGGTATGCATTGACTGCAACCTTCGGGCCGGCACTCGGAATTCCTCTCGCCGCGCTGTGGACTGAATATGTGAACTGGCGGATGACTTTCTGGCAGATCGTGCCGCTAGGCCTGCTGAGTTGTATCGCGATCCAGCAAGGGCTTCCTGTGGAGCCGCTCAAACTCGAACGCTTCAAATCGTTCAACTGGAGCGGATTCGTGACAGGCTGTCCTGCAGTTGCGATGCTGGTCATTGGCTTATTGCAAGGCGACCGGCTGGACTGGCTCAATTCCGGCTTTATCCGCGTGATGCTCGGCGGTGGTGCATTGCTGCTGATCGCATTCATCGTGAACGAGTGGTTTCATCCGCTGCCGTTTTTCGGCCTGCGTCTACTTGGTCGGAGAAACTTCACGCACGGCCTTCTTACGCTCGCGGGGGCCGTGATCCTGCTGACCGGCATCGCCGTCATCCCGTCCCAATACCTTGCGAAAGTACACGGCTACCGGCCGCTTCAAACGACGCCGTTGGCGCTGCTCGTCGCACTGCCGCTATTAATTGCGCTGCCTGTGACTGCGGCCGTTTTGAATATCCAGCGGGTCGACCGCCGGTGGATTCTCGCCGCTGGAATTTCGCTGATGGGCGTCACCTGCTTCATGGGAAGCTTCATGACGTCAGAGTGGGTACGCGATAACTTCTACTGGCTGCAATCGCTGCAAATTGCAGCACAACCCATGGTGATTCTCTCGATCCTGATGGGCGTAACCGGTGGTCTCGCTCCAACAGATGGCCCGTTTGCATCCGCCATGTTCAACACGGTGAAGGTTTTCGCCGGAGTGGTAGCGACCAGTCTCATCGAGGGGCTAGGTACTGCCCGCCAGCACTTTCATTCGAGCATGCTCGTTGACCGGCTCGGCAATAGCGCACTGATTACAGCGCAAAGCGTCGGCGAAGATCACGGCCTCCTCGCCGCACTTGCGCACCGTATTCACGAGCAGTCCGTCGTGCTGACATCCGCGGACCTTTATCGCGTGATGGGCTGCATCGCGATAGCCCTGCTTCTTCTCGTGCCCGTGTTACCGACGCGTATCTATCCACCCTGGTGCACCACGCCTCCCTCTTCCCGCTGATCGATGAATATATGTCAACTGTCTTCCGACTCCCTTTGAAAACGCTTCGGCTCGCCGCGTATGTGGTGGTTCCCTGCGTCGTTGTACTTGTTTGTATATGGCTGTGGGCCGAGCCCGGCAGCGAGTCGACCAACGACGCATATGTCACCGCCGATTTCACTCTGGTGGCGTCACGCATCGCAGGCCAGTTGTCTGACGTGCCGGTCACAGATAACCAGCAGGTGAAGGCCGGCCAACTGCTCGCGCGTATCGACGACCGCGACTTCCGGGCAGCGCTCATGAGCGCCGAGGCTGACGTGGCCGCCGCGAAAGCCTCCGTTGCGAACTACGACGCAGAGATTGCGCGGCATCCGTCGCTCGTCGATCAGGGCCGCGCGACGCTTCGCTCGGACGAAGCAGCCATCGAGTTTGCGCAAGCAAACGCATCGCGCTATCGCAATCTGTCCGAAACCGGCGCGGGCACGACGCAGGAACAACAGCGTGCATCGAGCGCACTGGCCGAGCAACTCGCACAACAGTCGCGCGATCGCGCAGTACTCGTCGCCACCCAGCAAAACCTCGACGTGCTGCGTACGCAGCGCGATAAAGCAGCCGGCGCCCTCGCGCATGCGCAGGCCACTCTGGAGCAGGCAAAGCTGAACCTTTCCTATACGGAGATTCGTGCGCCCATAGACGGGAAGGTCGGAAGACGTTCGGCACGCGTTGGCGCATTCATTACGCCGGGTGCTCCGCTTCTCGCCATCGTGCCGCTTACGGATGCATATGTCGTCGCGAACTTTCAGGAAAACCAGCTTGCAAGAATGCGCCCGGGAGCTACAGTGCGCATTAAGGTCGACAGTTTTCCGGGTGTCGTTATTCGAGGCCATATCGACAGTCTTGCGCCCGCTACCGGCGTCAGCTTTGCGCCTATCGCGCCCGACAACGCGACCGGTAATTTCACGAAAGTGGTGCAGCGCGTGCCGGTCAAGATCAGCATCGACCCGGGTCAGCAAGCGGCATCTGCATTGAGCGTGGGGCTTTCTGTCGAGACTGAAGTCGCTGTCGGCAAACCCGCCGATGTGTCGATGAAGGAGGCGGACCTCAAATGAACGCGCGCGAGTTTTCCGTCCGTACACCGGCATTGGCTGTGTTGGTGTGCTTTGCGCTAAGCGGGTGTCTGGTCGGGCCCAACTTCGAGCGCCCAGAGGCCGCTGCACCTGATGTGTTCAATCGAACACAGTCCGCACAAGCAGCGAGCCGCCCGGTCGAGTCGGAATTCAACTCCGACTGGTGGAAGCTGCTTAACGATCCCACGCTGAATTCGCTGGAAGAACGTCTGGGCGATGCGAACCTCGATGTAGCGGCGGCGTCCGCTCGCCTGCTGCAAAGCCGGGCGGAGCGGCGCATCGTCGGCGCTGAGGAATATCCCAGCCTCAATGGAGCCGCCTCATATAACCGCGAGCGCGGCAGCATGAACGGCATCCTCTCGTTGCTCGGCGTTACACCCACGGGAACACAAACCCAGTCCGCTTCCGGTGCCTCGCCGACCGGCGTGGCGGCATTGCCTGGCGACAAAGGCTCGCCGGCGTACGACCTTTATCAGTTCGGCTTCGACGCGTCGTGGGAACTCGATTTCTGGGGACGAGTAAGGCGTGGCGTGGAGGCCGCCACCGCGATGAGCGAGGCGTCTTATCAGGACCGGAATGCTGTGCTGTTGTCTGCACGCGCGGAACTTGCGCGAGACTATGTTCAGCTGCGCGACACTCAGGCTCTGCTGGAAATAGCAAAGCAGAACCTTGCAATCGCTCGCGATGCCACGAAGCTCACAGAGACGCGAGTACGTGAAGGCGTCACTACGAATCTGGACGTGGCCAACGCTTCCGCGCAGGCAGAGTCTATCGAGACCCTCATTCCGACTCTCGAGGCCAGCCGCGAAACAACGATCAATGCAATTGGCGTGTTACTGGGAATGCAGCCGGGTGGACTACAGCAAATGCTCAGCGAGGTCGGTGATGTTCCAGCGTTGCCTCGTCAAGTACCTATCGGATTTCCGTCGGAAGTGGTGCAACGCAGGCCGGACATCAGGAGAGCCGAGGCGCAGTTGCACGCCGCGACCGCGACTATCGGTATGGCTAAGGCAGACTTTTATCCGCGCATATCGCTCAATGGCAGCGCGGGATTTCAGAGCCTTCAGCTTTCTACTCTCGCAGACTGGGCGTCGGGTCAATTCGTGATTGGGCCGTCAATAACGCTTCCAATCTTCGAGGGTGGCCGCCTCAAGGGAACACTGCACTTGCGCGAGGCGCAACAGCAGGAAGCCGCTATCGCCTACAAGCGCACGGTGCTGCAGGCCTGGCGCGAGGTGGACGATGCGCTTGTCGTGTACGACGCCGAACAGCGCCGCAACGATCGGCTCAAACAAGTGGTCAGCCTGAATCAGAGTGCGCTTTCGATCGCACGGCAACGGTACAAAGCAGGGGCCGTCGATTTTCTCGACGTGCTCAACGTGCAGAAGCAGTTGCTCGACGCACAGAGTAATCTTGAACACAGCAAAGCGAACGCCGCCACTAATCTCATCACGCTCTGCAAGGTACTCGGCGGTGGTTGGGAGTCGACTTATGGCCAGCAGCAAGCGGAGCATTAGGCGTTGAGCCGCCACGCTGCCCGTTCTTACAATCGACACGCAATTAGGCAATTGCGGCACAAAGGGGTCAAAAGAAGGTATGTAATTCAACCTACACGGTTCGATTCGTGATCCTATCGATCTATACCGGATCGTGCTTCAAACTGAGGTTAAAAATGAAAGTTTCCTTATCTTCAATGCTGGTTGCCACGGTAATGTCCGCTGCATCGGGTCTCGCGTATTCGCAAACTGGCCAGCCTGTCCAGAATAGCGACGGATCAGGTACGACCATGTCGCAACCTGCAATGTCGCAACCTACGGCAGCGACACCCGGGTACGACTCTCTTGGACCGCAACCCGGCGGCTCCGCCGCAAGCGGCAGAGGGCGAGACGGGGGCCCTTGTATCGTTGGCTTGTCTTGCGACATTTATCGGGGCAGCTAACTCGGCCGGCGACACATGTCACCGCGAGGCGTCGGGCATGTGTCGAACGTGTGTCGACCGCCTCGCTCCAGACTGCGCCGGAACCGCCCATCATTCCGCCGCGCAGTGAACGTCGAATTTGATGAGCTTCGTAGGGCCGAACGTATTGCTGATTGCTACGTCGGCGGCATCCCGGCCAC
Source organism: Paraburkholderia sp. 22098 (assembly GCF_052045935.1). NCBI lineage: Bacteria > Pseudomonadati > Pseudomonadota > Betaproteobacteria > Burkholderiales > Burkholderiaceae > Paraburkholderia > Paraburkholderia sp. 22098. The sequence goes on from NZ_JBQEPV010000004.1 coordinate 297,143, forward strand.
GCGCCATCAGCACCCGACCGATACGCGGCACGTTATTGCGCGGATCGAAGGTTTGCCATGAGCCGCCGACATACGCTTCAAACCATGCCGCAAAATCCATTGCGCTCCAGGGCGGCGGCACGCCGACATCGCTGATATAGCCGGTGCAGTAGCGTGCCGGAATATTCATTGCACGGCACAGCGCCACAGCAAGATGCGCGAAATCGCGACAGACGCCTTTGCGTTCCTGCCATGCATCGAATGCGGTTTTGGTCGGGCGCGCGAATTCGTAGCCAAATTCGATATGGCGGTGCACGTAGTCGCAAATCGCCTGAACCCGTGCACCGCCGGGTGGCGTGCCCGAGAACAGTTTCCACGCAATGTCGGAAAGCAGGTCCGTTTCGCAATAACGGCTGCCGAGCAAGAACGCGAGACACTCGTCCGGGAGCGCTTCGACGGCGTGCTGATAGTCAAAAGGACCGCGCGTCTCCGGCTGATCGGAGACGTTGAGCAGCGCGCTTGTCGAAAGCGAGATCGCCCCTTGAGGTGCAACAAGGCGGCTGCACAGATTGCCGAAGCTATCGCGATACTGCGTAATGGCCACTGGCGGATTCACAACCAGAAGATCGGCGGACAACACGTCCTGAGCGTGCGAAAAGTGTGTGTTCAGCATCAACATCATCGGTGTCGGCTGTGCGCACTCATAGACCAGCTCATAGCCCACGCGCAGTTTCATCGGACCATCCTTTCATTGATAAAACACGTGACGCGCTGCGCGCTGGAGATGCCGGGTGCCGGCGGTGACGTGGGTCGGGTGGATCGAGCGACGGATCAGCGATAACAATTCTGCTGATGGTGACTCGCCAAAAACAGGAAAAAGGTGCACGCGAAATCGCAGCGACGCTGCTACTAGCTGCCTCGTACACCTTGTTGAAATGCGCACACACATGGGGCAAAGCGGCTGCCCGCCACGTGCGCGTGTCGTTACTTTTTCTTCGCTACCGCACTCGGTACGGCAGACTTGGAGGCAGGCGTCCTGAACAGATCCGTTCCCGGTGATGGTGACTTCTTCGGCTGTTTTGGCTTTTTCGCCTCGCGGTTACTACGCAGTTGACCTTTTGCCATTTTGTTCCCCCGTTTCGGCGGCCACGAAGAGGCCGCTCTCCTGCCCATTCTGGGCGCATTTCTGCTTAATGTCGCGATCTATTTAAAAGCGGCGCTCGGAGCCCGGGCTTGTGGCCGTCAACGGCTGCCGATACCGTGCTGCGTCGCGAGACTGCATGCGCTGGCAAACCGGGTCCGCCGGTCACGAGCGTCAATACTCGTAACCGGTAAATATGCATGCCAAAGCCCGTCTACGCATCGCCTGCTGCGGGAGGTATTGGACCATGGTCCCATTCACCGTGCCCGACTGACTCGCCTATCCTTGATGCGGAAATGGCAGTGCGGAACACTCAATATCGCGACTTTTTTCCTCAACCATCCGACAAATGCAAGCCGACCATCCTGTTCCGGAAGGTGGACAGACTGCGGCGCCCGCGCGGCGATGGCTGCGTTGGCTGCCCGGTCTGACGATGCTTCGGACATATCGGCTCAACTGGCTACCTAACGATCTTGCAGCGGGACTGGTGCTCACCACGATGCTCGTACCCGTGGGTATCGCATATGCCGAGGCGTCCGGCGTGCCTGGCGTTTACGGTCTCTATGCGACGATCGTTCCGTTACTGGCTTATGCCGTCTTCGGCCCCAGCCGGATTCTCGTTCTCGGTCCCGACTCCGCGCTGGCCGCGCCGATTCTTGCCGTCGTTATCGCTACCGCCGGCAGCGACCCGTCTCGCGCGATCGCGATAGCCAGCATGATGGCGATCGTCTCTGGCCTCTTCTGTATTGTGATGGGGCTTCTCCGCCTCGGCTTCATTACGGAACTGCTCTCCAAGCCGATTCGATACGGCTACATGAACGGCATTGCGCTGACTGTCCTGATCAGCCAGCTACCCAAGCTCTTTGCCATTTCCTTTGACGACCGCGGACCGTTGCGTGATCTGCTGTCGCTTGGCGCCGCAATCGTCGACGGCAAAACCAACTGGTACAGCTTCGCGGTCGGTGTGGGAAGCCTCGCGCTGATACTGTTGCTAAAACGCTTCGATAAAGTGCCGGGTATTCTTATCGCCGTCGTGGTCGCGACGCTAAGCGTTATCGTTTTCGATCTGGACAGCCGAGGCGTCAAAGTACTCGGCAAGATCCCACAAGGTCTGCCGTCATTCGCGTTGCCATCGATCGGCGATGCCGATCCCATCAAGATTCTGCTGGGCGGCTGTGCGGTCGCACTGATTTCATTTGCGGATACCAGCGTGCTGTCACGGACCTTCGCTGCGCGATTTCATACACGTGTGGATCCAAACCAGGAGATGGTCGGCTTGGGAGCGGCCAATTTAGCGGCTGGCTTTTTTCAGGGCTTTCCGATCAGCAGCAGTTCTTCGCGAACACCCGTGGCCGAAGCAGCGGGCGCGAGAACGCAGGTGACCGGTGTTGTCGGCGCGGTGGCGGTAGCAATTCTTCTGATCGCCGCGCCCAATCTGATGCGCTACCTGCCCAATAGCGCGCTCGCCGCTGTCGTCATTGCCGCAGCCCTCGGCCTGTTCGAATTTGCGGACCTCGGCCGCATCTTTCGAATCCAGCAATGGGAGTTCTGGCTTTCCATTGTCTGCTTCGTGGGCGTCGCCGTCTTCGGTGCGATTCCCGGTATCTGCATCGCAATCGTGATCGCAGTCATAGAGTTCCTGTGGGACGGTTGGCGCCCCCACTACGCCATTCTCGGACGCGTGGAACACCTCCGCGGCTACCATGACATCGAGCGCTATCCGCATGCCTTGCGGATTCCGGGACTGCTTCTATTCCGCTGGGACGCGCCATTGTTTTTCGCCAATGCCGAGCTTTTTCAGGAATGCCTGCTGGAAGCCGTCGATACATCTCCAACGCCCGTGCGCACAATCGTAGTGGCTGCCGAGCCTGTCACCAGCATCGATGTGACTTCGGCAGATATGCTCAGAGAACTGACGCGAACACTAGGCAAGCGCGACATTGAGTTGCACTTTGCGGAAATGAAGGATCCTGTGCGAGACAAGCTCAGACGTTTCGAAATGTCCGATGTTCTCGGCGATGCGCAATTTCATCCGACCGTGGGGAGTGCCGTCGATCATTACCTCGAGCGGCACTCAGCGCAATAACTCATCCGCTATGAATGGGTTACGCGCTTCCCAGCCTCAGATCAGCAGCCGCCTCGCCTCTCCAAACATATCCCGTTCAGGGAGAAGATCACTGCGTTTGAAGCGCAGCAATGCAAACGCACGAGTCAGGTTGGCGGACTCAGGCAGTTGCACGACCGTGAACTCGACCTCGTTCGCCTCCCGACCACCCGTTCCATTCGTACCATCCGTACCATCGGCCACGATATTCATCGGGTCTAGCCGCAGCTTTTTCTGTTGCACGCATAGGTATGGCCCCGGCGAAGACAGTACTTCGCATATCACACCCAGTCCACGCTCGATCGTCTCCGTCTTGAGACCAAGCTTCGCCAGTTCCTGTTCGTTCCGGTCGAGTTGCGCCTGGGCACTCGCCATCTCGCCGACGCTCGGCGGCGCTTTGCTTCCCAGCATGGACTGCACGCCAGCGGCTTGCCGCTCCAATAGCACGAGGCGTGCTCTCAACAGTGCGCGCTCTTCCTGAAGGGCATTGCGCCGCGATTCGTCGGTTTCGATTTTTTGCAGGCCTTGCAACATCAACTGGTCGAGCAGCCGCAGCACGATCTGTTGACGAAGTTCTGAATCGGTTGCGCCGCATACGCGCACCTGATGATCGCTGAAACTGACGGTAGTTTGAGCGACATCGGATCGGGTGGCTACGCCGTGCTGTGCAACGCCGAACACCTGTCTCTGATGCAAGGCCATGCCCAACACCGCGAATACCTCAAGCAATTCCGCATGCTCCTCGAAGTAACTCCGCAAGTGTTCTGATTGACTCAATGCGGCACATACGTCCTGCGGCGTCGTAAAGAAGGCGTGAATGCAGGGATCGCTGGACCATGCGGCAGCAGTCGCCTCGTGCGCAGCGGGAACTTCCGCAGTGAGCCGCTCGATGTAACGCACGGCTTCAGTCAACGCGGGCAACAGACGCGCCTCATAATTCCGGGCGAAACGTAATGGAGGGCTCATTCCGACGACGCGATCCAACATTTGCTTCATCTGCTGGTGATCGGCTCGATCGTCGTGACGGTGGCGGTTCAGCAACCATGACAGCATGCTCATCGCCGGCTCCTGGCGTGCTTTTATCTCTCGCGTCCCCGAAGAATCTGCGCGTTGATCAAGGGTACTGGCAGTACTTGTAATGGATGCGCGACGGCAATGTTCTCGAGGCGTGCATGAGCAAGCGGCACCGCGTTAACGGCCAATGCAAAGCGTAGTCCACGCTGGTCTTGATCGGCGTCTGTTCATGGTCGCACCGCTGTACGACTCCTGTAATCAGACCAAGGTCGTATTACCGGTGGATCAGCCAGCGGTTACGCTGGATTCGCCAACTCCGGTTCATTTTCGGGCGCGGTCGCGCGCTGCGCTCGACCGTCCATTCAGGCCGACGATGACGCGTATCTGGTGCCGTTGGGCGCTTGCGTGTGCAAGTGCATTCGGCACTCTACTGGCCAACGCCCCAGCGTGTTCACAGGAACTGGAACCTCGCTCGTATTCTCCTTCGCCTGTAGGCACCAATTTTCTGGTCGCAACATACTCGCATCTTTCTGGCGATGTACTGACGGACTCGTCTTTACCGATTACCGGTGTGCAGGCCCAATTCAACCTGCTGACGCTCGGCTACGTCAGGACCTTCGATCTGCTCGGTCACACAGCCTCGCTCGGAGTCGGAGTGCCGTTCGCGCGCGGCAACGTCAGCGGCAATGTGATCGACGCGCCCACCGAAGTACATCGAAGCGGCATTGGAGACACGCGACTTCGCTTCGCTTACAACGTCTTCGGTAATCCACCGTTGCCGCCCGAGGCCTTCACGAAGCCGGAATCGACTACGTCGCTTGGCACCAGCCTGACGGTCATTGCGCCGTCCGGGCAGTATGTGGATTCGAGGCTCGTCAACATTGGCGCAAACCGATGGGCATTCAAGCCCGAACTGGGCATCTCGCAGCCATTCGGAAACTGGTTCATGGACGGGTCCGCCGGTGCGTGGTTCTTTACGGCTAACAATGACTTCTTTCGCGGCAAGAAGCGCAGCCAGGCGCCTTTAATGATCTTTCAGTTGCACGTGGGCTACGGTTTTCGCCCCGGCCTCTGGGTCGCGGGCGATATCGGCTACGCAGCAGGCGGCCGAACCACGACGAACGGTGTCGACGCCGCCGATCGATCGGCCAATATACGATACGGCATGACGCTCTCCGTGCCCATTGCACGAGGCTGGTCGACCAAGTTGGCCTTCTCGCACGGACTCGTCACACGAGCCGGCGGAGACTTCACGTCCATTTCGTTGACGCTGCAGTATCGCTGGTTCAGTCGATGATCATGGCCACGCGCCAAGGAGCGTTATGCCCGAGTGTGTTGTACCCGCTTAGCTAAGCGCTGCCGCATTCGCTCACTCGTCAATGGCGCGAGACCTTTAAGCCAGGTTTAGCCGCGACCGTACAGACGGCTTTATTCGGAACGAAACGTTGGCTATCTTTGATTCAGAGTTAATTAAAACCACCTGGAGACGCAATCATGAACCACTTCACGTCGTGAGTCGGCTTGTCTTCGCCGGATGTCTGACGCTGGCCTCGAACGTCTACGCGCAAACCAGCAACGCCATGCCGACGACGTCAGCTTCAGGTGCAAGCTCAGGCAGTACGGCACAGTCCGACAAGAAGCTGGCCCGCGATGTTCGCAAAGCGTTGTCTAAAGCGCCCCACTTCAACGTATCGAACGTATTCGTCAAGGCGCGCGGCGGCGTCGTGACCTTATCGGGCAGCGTGCCGGACGGTGCCCAGATCGAGCAGGCCGCGACGGTAGCGATGAACGTGCCGGGCGTAACCTCGGTGAGTAACCATCTGTCGCTGTACACCAAGGGGTATTAACGCTCGACCATGCAAATCGCGGGCTTAACCGGCGGCATCGCGAGGCTCGAATGCGAACCGCTCGATCTCGCCGCCGCGCGCCACCACCGCGGTGCTCTCCGGAATCTCTTGCCACCATCCTGGCAAATCGGCGAGCGGTTCTGAAAGAACCAGAAACGCATCTTGCCCGGCCATCGCGATGCGCGTATCGTCGGGATACAACTGGTGCAGGTGACGGAACGACGTGTTGTGAAACAACGAGCGCGACTGCCTTTCGCTCGAGTAGCGCACGGCGACGATCTGCTCGCCATCGGTTGCGCAGACGGTCATGTTCAACGGTTCGGCGACACCGTGGCGTCGCCCCGTTTCTTCGACGAACCCCACCATCCTCTCGAGAGCCGTAACGGGTTCCAGTTCGAGACCGAACGTGAGCGCGAGGAAGAACATCACTTCGGAGTCGGTCGAGCCTTCGATCGAAGGGAACAGTTCGGGCGAAATCGCGATCATCAGGTCGCGACGCACCGCAGGATAATTACGCACGAGCCCGTTGTGCGCGAACAGCCAGCGCCCATGACGGAACGGATGACAGTTGGTTTCCTGCGACGGCGTGTCGGTCGCCGCCCGGATGTGGGCGACGAATAGCGGCGCGCGGACCGCTCGCGCCGCTTCGCGCAGATTGCGGTCGCTCCATGCGGGCTGAATGCAGCGGTAGCGAAAAGGTATGTCGGTCGGATGTCCGTACCAGCCGATCCCGAAGCCGTCACCATTGGTGGTCGTGTGGCCGAGCCGCGAATTCAGGCTCTGATCGATCAAGGAATGCTTGGCGTTGAACATCACCGTTTCAAGCTGAATCGGGTTGCCGGAATAAGCGAGCCAGCGGCACATGAGAGGTCTCCAGTCAGATACGCCGGGGTAAGTGGCGAAAAGTTCGCGAGGCAAAGGAGCGCCGCACCGGCTCTTTCAAATTGCGGGCCGCAAGCGCGGTGCTAATAGACAAACTTGACGATATCGTTCGAGCAAGGCAACTACGTCGCTCCCGGTCCGGTCACTGCACGGCCATTACGATCAACGCGGCGGCGAGCACCGCCACTGCGTCTTCGACCAGCGCCGCCGGCCGGTCGCGACCAAACGCGCGCGACATGGCTCCGCGGGCTCTCGCGCCGCCCAATGTACCGATGACTGCGCCGACCAGTCCGGCAATCACGCCGCCGACCCAACCGCCGTGCGCCGCGCCGATCGCCGCGCCGCTCAGTCCGCCCGACACGAGACGCGCGCCGAACTGTATCGGCACGGTGCGGCTGGCGGTATTGGGCAACTGATCGACGATGAACTCCGCGATCGCCAGCACCGTGAAAACGTAGGGCGTGGCAGCGAAGCCGAAGAATGCGAGCGGTGTCTCCCGCAACGGCAACCAGCCGAGGTACGCCGCCCAACTGACGGCGGTGGGTGCAGTCATCGTGCGAAGCCCTGCCACAACGCCAATCAGCAATGCGAGAACATACATAGACATGCGGACTCCAGGTCGGAACCAATAACGCGTATTAAACACGCTCATTGACTTCCGTGTCATCGGGGTACCGCATCGATTTGCGGTCGCGAGTTGCGATGCGCAGCTACAGGGACCGCCGGCGTTGAGTGTTCCTCAGAACAACAAAGAGGGATCTTCCAGGCGCACTCGCTATCGCGAGATCGGCTTTTTTTTGCTCGACAGGCCTGGAATGGATATCAGGTTAAGCGCAATCACGGCGATTGCGACACCGAAAAAAATCGCGAGTACGCCGTAGCGAAACTCCGCCGGGCGATCGTAAAGCAAGCCGACGATAGTCGTATAAAGACCGCTCAGCCATAGAGCGACGCCGACCAATGCGATCGCAACCCGCCTTTCCGATTTTTTCATCAGGACCTCTGCAGTCTGCGACTGGTTCCTCAAACCATATTAGTGCGCCGTTGCGGCGTTTTCCAGAAGAGGCGCGTTTGCGCCGACAAATATTCGGGCGGACAAGCCCATCGAGGCGCCATTCCGGAATCTCGACGTCCAGGACCAAGGTCTCATTGACCACCCTGAAGTTCGAGTGTTTTATTGCATCGGGAAGGTTTGCGTGTCCGTAACCTGCTTCGCGCCGGTTTTGGACTGATCTGAGCGCTGTGCGCGCCCGCCCGTGAAGCCTCCACTAAATACTGGCTGACGCACCGCGGATACCTTCGGCCACACCGCGATATGAACCGTGTAGAGAGAGAACAGACATGGACTGGAATCGCTGGTACAGCTTGAAGAGCTACCTGAGATCTTCGCTGTGGACTGTGCCGCTCATTGCGATCGCGATCTATGCCGTGGTAAAGCCCGTGGCTGAAATGACCGGAAGATGGATGACGAGGCAAGGGACCCTTGACGCAAAAACCAGCCTTCTTGGACTGTCCATGACGGGTGCGCGGTCGCTGCTCGGCGACATCGTTTCCGCAGACCTGGCGTTCCTGGTATTCACGTTTGGTTCGCTGCTCGTCGCAATCCAGGTAGCCGGGGGACAGTACACCCCGCGAATCATCGCGACGACATTGCTGCGCGATAACGTCATCCGTAGCATTTCGGGGTTATTCGTTTTCACACTGCTGTTCGCCAATAGAACGGCCGGCTGGATGGGCGAGAATCAGGTACTCCAGCTGCAAGTGTTCATTGCAGCGCTATTCGGATTTACTTCCGTCGTCGCTTTTCTCTTTTTGATCGACTACGCGGCAAAATTTTTGCGCCCTGTCAGCCTCGTGGCTCGCGTGGGAGAGCAAGGAATCGCGGTTATTGAGAGCGTTTACCCCTCCCCGTCTACGGGCGTGGTCGTCGCGCCGGAACTTCACAAAGAGCGAGGCGTACCCGATCGCATTGTTTCTCAGCGCGGGAAGCCCGGCATCGTTCTGGCCGTGAATCTGGAAAGGCTGGTGGCCAAGGCACGGCGCGCTGACGTAGTGATCGAATTCGTGCCGCAAGTCGGTGATTTCGTCGCGGTGGACGAACCACTCTTTCATTTGTACGGAAACTTCGGCGCAATCGACGAAAACAAGCTGCGCACGCTCGTCGCTTTCGGGACGGAGCGCACGATGGAGCAGGACCCTATGTTCGCGTTTCGCATCCTGGTCGATATTGCGCTAAAAGCGCTGTCGGCGGCGATAAACGATCCGACCACGGCGGTGCTTGCGATCGATCAGTTGCACCGGCTATTACGCATGGTGGGCAAACGTTCTTTGCGCGTCGAAGAGATCGAGGATCGTTCGGGGCGGGTTCGCGTGATCTTGCGAACGCCCAATTGGGAAGATTTCGTGCATATCAGTTTCCGCGAGATACGTCAGTATGGCGCGAGCAGCATTCAAATCGCACGGCGTCTGCGCGCGGCGATAGAGAACCTCATCCAGTGTCTGCCGGAGCATCGTCATGAGGCATTGCGCGTCGAGCTAATGCTGATCGACCGTGCGATCACCAGGCATCATCCATTCCCGGAAGACCTGGCGTTGGCCCGCATCCCTGACTCGCAAGGGCTTGGAGGTTCGGCGGTCTCGACGACAAATAACTATTAAGTGGCCCTTCCGGAGACAAGCCATGCGCAAACTGATAATGGGCATCGTCGAGTTTCGCGAGAAAATGCTGCCGCAATACGCGAAGCAGTTCAGCAAACTGGCGCTTGCGCAGACGCCCGATGCGCTCTTCATTACGTGCTCGGACAGCCGGGTTGTGCCGGACCTGCTCGTCTCGACCCATCCGGGCGATCTGTTCACGATGCGCAATGTCGGCAATCTGATACCACCAGCAACTTCGGAAGGAACCTCTACCGGCGACCTCTCCGAGGCAAGCGCAATCGAGTACGCAGTGCTGGTGCTGAAAGTCGCGAATATCGTTGTATGCGGGCATTCCGAGTGCGGTGCGATGAAAGCCGTATATGCACACAACGCCAAGCTGAAAGCGCCGAATCTCGATAGATGGCTTTTCCACGCCAATAACGCAGCATTTCGCCTCGAAAACGAAGGTCCGCTCAATGGGACGTTGAAAACGCACGATCAATTGTCGCAACTCAACGTGCTTGTGCAACTCGAGCATCTGATGACATACCCGATAGTTCATCAGCAGGTCACGTCCGGGGCACTGGTATTGAGCGGCTGGTGGTTCGACATCGCGACGGGCGACATGTACGCCTATGAGCGCACGAGCCGCTCATTCGAAGTCATCGACCGCGCGATGGCTGACCGGATGATTGCGCGCCTGGCCGCACGTGCACGGTGAAGGCGCGGGCCGATGTTCGCTCGCGGCGACGTCACTCGATGAAACGAAATCAGATGAGTTGCGCAGTGGGACGTACGACGATTTCGTTGACATCGACTTCAGCCGGCTGCTCGATGGCGAACACAATGGCACGCGCAACGGCTGTGGGAGAAATCGCTTTTTTGTAGATCTCCAGAATGCGGGCGCTGTCGGTGCCGGTAGTTTTGTTCTGAATACCACTGTCTACTGCACCGGGCGTGATCGAGGTCACCCGGGTTGAATGTTGGGCCATCTCGGCTCGCAATCCTTCCGAGAGCGCTCGAATGGCAAACTTGGAAGCAGAGTGCACGGCGCCACCCGGTGAGAACACCTTCAGGCCATGCACCGAGCCCAGGTTGATCACGTGGCCAGAGCCTTGTCGCAGAAATACGGGCAAGGCGGCTGCGATCCCCCACAGGATCCCCTTCAGGTTCAGGTCAATCGTGGTTTCCCATTCCTCGGTGTTCACCTCGGCCATCGGACGAATCAACATGACGCCCGCGCTGTTGATTAGCACGTCGAGCTTGCCGAGATCGGCGACGACGGTATTGACGACCCGCTCGATATCGCTCTTTCGAGTGACGTCGACGTTGTAGTGCCTGGCGTCTCCATCCTCGGCACGAATTTGCTGGACCAGCAGCGCCGATCTCTTTTCATCTATGTCCGCAACGGCAACGATTGCGCCGTCTGCGGCTAACGCTCTCGCCGCGGCAGAGCCGATTCCGCCCGCGCCGCCTACGATCAAAACCACCTTACCCTTGATTCCTTCACGCATCACGTATCCTTTTGCCTTTGAAGAGCTTCGGCGCATTTTGCGTTGAGCAAACGCCCGAGCCGCCGTTCATGCATCGACAGATGCTGTTGCTCATCGAAGGACTCATGCTAATCGGCATGTTTTCGTTGAACCATTCGCTAATTTCCGACAATGGCTGATCAAATCCGCACACCGTTCGATTGGGAAGACATCCGTATCTTCGTGTCTCTTGCACGTCATGGGAGCCTGTCAGCCGCAGCGCGTGCGCTGTCGCTTTCCCACGCGACGATATCCCGCCGCATTCGGACGCTCGAGAAAGCGATGGGGGAGAAATTGGTGGAACGTCGTCCCGATGGTTATGCGTTGACCGCGGCTGGCGTGCGCGCTCTGTCTCCTGCGAGCGAGATGGAAGCGGCGGCTGCAAGATTCGGACGCCGAGGCGCAACCCAGGTCCCGAGTGGACTGGTGCGCGTCAATGCCCCTCCCAGTTTGGCCCAAAGCTTTCTCGTCGAAAAACTGGCCCGCTTGAGCACGACCTATCCAACGTTGGATATCGATCTCGCCACCGACTTTCGAGCGGTCAGCCTCGAGCGACGTGAAGCCGACATTGCGCTGCGGTTCGGTCGGCCAACTGACGGCGATGTCATTGCAAAGCGGGCGGCGACGGTCGGTTTCGGCTTTTATGCTCTGGACGAATGGCGGCGACGTCTGGATGCCGGCGAGAGCCCAACCTTTGTTGGCTTCGACGAGGCCAACGCGCACTTGCCGGAAGCCACCTGGCTCAGTGAAACCTACCCGCGCGCCCGCATGGCATTCAGAAGCAATAGTCAGGTGATGCAGGCTGCAGCGGCGCGCGCCGGCGCAGGAATCGCCCTATTACCGCACTTTGTCGGGCGCAACCAGGATACATTGGTGCGCTGCCTGATGTTGGAAGCGCCGCCATCACGAGAACTTTGGCTATTGATCCGACGCGATGGCGTCACCGACCTCGCAACCAAAACGGTCGCCGACTTTCTGATCAACCTCTTCTCCAGCGAGCGTGAATCGATCGAATAGGTTGCGCTCGGACATCGCTTAGCCCTTGCCAAGAGTCGTGTCGCACGCACGTCGGTTCCGCCTTGAGTGCATCTGTACAAAATTGATCATCCGCTGAACAAATACGAGGAATGCCGCCCGGAGAGCGATGTCGCCATAATCGCCGCATTCTCATTCGACATTAGGCGCTGTGATGACTGGTGCAACGATTACCCTGATTGGCGGACCCACCACTTTGATCGAGATAAACGGCTGCCGGTTTTTAACGGACCCGACGTTCGATCCGCCTGGTACTTACCAGCCATACCATGGCAAGTCAGTGACGTTTGATAAAACCACCGGTCCCGCGATGACGATCGAGCAGATCGGCTCGTTAGATGCCGTATTGCTCAGCCACGACCATCACTTCGATAATCTCGACTCAGCGGGGCGCACAATCTTGCCGGCCGTGAAAACGACCTTCACCACGATGTCCGGGCAGGAGCGTTTGGGCGGCAATGCGTTGGGCCTCGCCCCCTTCGAAACAAAAACGTTCGAAGGCCCGGGCGGCAGGCGTTTGCTGATTACCGGGACGCCGGCACGACATGGCCCGGTGGGAATCGAGCCGTATTCGGGTGACGTCATCGGTTTTCTGCTGGGAGAAGAGGAAGAAGGCGATGCGATCTACGTGACCGGCGATACGGTCTGGTACGAGGGCACGGCTAAGGTCGCCCGCCGGTATTCTCCAAAGGTGGTGATCGTCTTCGCCGGCGCGGCCGAACCGCGGGGACGCTTCCAGATGACGATGGACAGCAACGATGCTCTCGCTGCCGCCCACGCCTTCCCCAATGCGAAGATCCTGGCAGTGCACAACGAAGGCTGGAAGCACAACACGGAAAGCGCCGACGACCTCGCGTCGGTATTCAACTCGCTCGGCGTCGGCGATCGCTTGTTGCCCTTGCTGCGCGGCGAGCCTTTGAAAATCGAGTGGTGAATGACAAACCCGGTGAACGCAGCCGGTCCTACGCTCGGTGTCGACAGAGCGCAGCGCACACGTTATGCCTCATCCAGAAAAGTGTGCCGGGCCGCATGCAAGGCGCGACCCGGCTTCGCCCCGAGCATCAAGGCACGGCTAGAAGGACTGCCAGGCCGGATTGCTATCGCCGGACATAACGGGTGCGTCGGTCCTGCGCTGGACACTCTTCCTGGTCTTCAGCATAGGGCGGCTTGATGCGACCGTCGTGTGCTCCGGCAGGCTTGCGAGGCCGACGACGTGCGCGGGCAAACGAAACGTCGAAACAAGTTCGCGCAGCGTGCCTGACTGCGCCGCCATCGACTGCGCAGCTGCAGAGGCTTCCTCAACAAGAGCCGCGTTCTGCTGCGTCACCTCGTCCATCTGCATGACGGCCTGGTTCACCTGCTCGATACCGGTATGCTGTTCGACCGACGCAGAAGCGATCTCCCCCATCAGATCAGTAACACGTTTTACCGAGTCGACCACCTCTTTCATGGTCGTCCCCGCGTTATCGACCAGTGATGTTCCGGCCTCCACTTTCGCCACGGACTGGCTGATGAGTTCCTTGATCTCTTTTGCCGCCGAAGCACTACGCTGCGCGAGTCCGCGGACTTCGCTGGCGACAACGGCGAATCCCCTGCCTTCCTCCCCGGCCCGTGCGGCCTCGACTGCCGCGTTGAGCGCGAGGATGTTGGTCTGAAATGCAATGCCCTCGATCACGGAAATGATCTCGGCCACCTTTGCCGAACTCGCGGAAATGTCGTGCATGGTGTGAACCACTTGCGCCACGACTTCGCCACCTCTTGCTGCCACCTCGGATGCGTTGCTGGCCAGCGTATTGCCTTGCTTGGCGTTATCCGTGTTCTGTTTCACCGTCGCGGTCAGCTGCTCCATGCTCGCTGCGGTTTCTTCGAGCGATGCCGCCTGCTCTTCCGTTCGCTGGCTAAGGTCAGTGTTGCCGGCGGCAATCTGCGAGGAGCCGGTAGCAATGCTTTCGCTGCTGGATCGAACGCGGCTGACAACGTCCACGAGTCGTTCGTTCATGTTTCGCAGCGCCAGTAACAGTTGGCTGGTTTCATCGGAACCGGACACCGCAATGTCAGATGTGAGATCACCGCGGGCCACCGTCTCGGCAATACCAACCGCGCGGCCGAGCGGAGTGACAATTGAACGTGTGATCAGCCACGCCACGAAGATAGAAAGAAGGATCGCCGCACAGGCAAGCGTTGCAGTGAGCACAACCGTACTACGGTAGTTCGACGCAGCTTCAGTACTCGCTGCAGCTGCTCCAGCGCGATTCAGCTTCACACCTTGCTCGATCCATTGAAGCGCATCTGTGAATTGCCGTGCGGACTCGCCCGTTGCGAGTGTTTTAGCGGCGGCAAAGCCAGCGTCTCCCGACTCGGACAGTTCAAGCAGGCTCTTGTCGGAACCGAGGTATGTCGTCCACGCCTTCTTCATGTTGTCGACGATCTGCTGTTCCTCGTGCGAGGAAACAAGCTTCTCATAGTCGGCCATCGCAGTACTTAGCGATGACAGTGCCACGTCGTGCTGCGTGCGTTGGTCCTGTTTCTGGCGCGCATCGCTTTCCAGTATGGAACGCAGACTTGCCCTGCGCACGCCGTTCGCCAGGGCCCTGATCTCCCCAAGACTCTGCACGCTCGGCAACCAGTTCTCAGCGATGTCCTGAGTGCCTCCATAGATTCTGGAGACCTGCAGAACCGCCAGCCCCCCGGTCAGCAGCAGCAACAGCAGCGCAACGCCAAATCCGACTCTAAGTCGCGCCCCAATTCGTAGATTGCCCAGATACTTCATTGCTCAACTCCCACTTGATGTGTCTCAGATATATCGGATCGGTCAATGACACACTGAACGGTGCCAGGTGTAAACACTTCTAATAAATAATGTTCGGTATGCTTAATTATTCTTGCAGTCCATTTAACGCGTAATTCAGGACCTCCAGTCTCCGCAGACATCAGGCGTACGATAAGCATTCCCTCGAAGGTGACGTGCGTATCCCTTGCTCCATGGTCGATCCGACGAATGGCGACGCAACGCAGGCGTCCGCTTTTCGCTCCCGCGCCTTCCCATGCGGCCCGCTCTCGTAGCTTTCTGCAACGGCAAGCAGCTCACCCAGCTCTCCGCTGCGCCCGGTCAGCGCGGCCCTGATGGACTGCTCGAGCGGAAGCTCCTGAGCAAACTCAGCCTGTTCCCGCGCATAACTCACGTGCAGCAACGACAGCATGCCGGTGAGGTAGGCGGTCTGTGCGAACGCCGTTCCAGCCGGGCGCTGCAACAGGGCGAGTCTCAGCATGAGAGACGCGCGTTGAGTCGCCAGCGCAATCAGCGGGTCACGGGAGACGATGTCGAAGTCCCCATGGTTGTAAAGCAGCAGGCTGCACCACTGGAAGAGCCTCGTTGTCCCGGCCGCAGCGAGTGCGTGGTGCAGCGATGAAATGGCCGTACGTTTCTGGTTGGCAGTACCCGGGCAGTTCGCAAGCCGAAGCAGTTGCGTCACCAGCACGGGCATGGTCGACAGCGCACGTATGATCCGGTGATCACAGGCATCGTCGATCAGCAGGTTCAGCACCTCCAGCACCTGGCCCAGGTCAGGCACCATACGGCGCGCCTGCATGAGTTCCGGTCTGCTGAAGTAGAACCCCTGGACCATGTCGCAGCCCGAATCGATGGCAACCTGCAACTGCTGCCTATCGTCGACCTTCTCTGCTACGACGACCTTGCCAGTGCGTTTCAGATCGCGCACCACTGTCTTTGCCCTGCCTGCTTCAATGGCGGGCCACTCGAGCTTGACGATGTCTACTACCGGCAGAAAAGCCTCGATGTCGGGAGTGATGTGCAGCACATCGTCCAGCGCGATCCGGAATCCGGCAGCGCGCAGCAGAGCGCATCGTTTTTTGAGCTGGTTGTCGAGCTCGCACGTCTCGAGTACTTCCAGCACGAAGCGCCTGCCCCCGAGGATCTGAGTCACCGAGGAGTGCAGGAAGTCCGCCGTGCAATTCAGATATCCATCGAGACCGTCCAGAACTGCCTCAATCCCCAACGCCCCCACAGTGCGCTCGACAACCTCCGCAGTGCAGCCAAACCCGTCGTGGATATTCGCCCCGGGGCCAGGCCCATCCCTGAACAGAAGCTCATAAGCCACGAGCCGGCCCACCCGGTCGACAATCGGTTGGCGCGCGACCCAGGTCGTTGCGGCCTGGCTAGCTTCAGTCTGCTCACTGCTACTCATGGTCTCGCCTCCCGTTGTCTGTCCGGCTCGTATTGTTTTCGCCGCTGACCGGCGTCTTCAAATATTGATAACGGCGCGAGCCCGACGGTTCTTTAGCGAAATTTCCATTTTTGCCATTTTATGCGGATGCCTAAAACGGCGCCGCGTCCACTCTGCCGAATTCATCGCCATGTGGCTTTTCCAAAAAAAAACCGGCCAATGGCCGGTTTCAGAAATCCTTGCCCGTCGGGGTACGGGAAGGACGATGGTTGATACGAGCACCCATCTTAACTCGATTTGCCGAATTTGCTATATTTTTTTCGTCATTCACCGTTAACCCCTATATGCCGTATCCTCCCGGGGACGAAAAGACTGGAACAAGATGGAAGACCCAATCATCACCACCCGGGCGGCAGCAGAACTGCTCGGCGTTTCGATCCGCACTGCGCAGACATGGATCGAACAGAACGCCCTCGACTCATGGAAAACGCCAGGCGGCCACCGGCGCGTGCGCCGCAGCGCTGTAATGGACCTGATGGCGAGACTGGCGCGTGAAAGAATCCACGGCCCTGCGATGGTCCTCGTCCATGCGCCGCAACATAAGATGCATCGCTACGTTGAAACCTTGGGCGTTTTGCCGGAGTGCACCGTTCGTGCCGGTTCCGACCCGTTCGCAACATTGTTAACGGCCGGATATCTGCTACCGCCAGTGATCGTCGTGGAATTCGACGGGGAAGACGGCGTCTACCCGCGGCTCATAAAAGAAATCCTCCAGCATCCGGGCCTCGGACACACGCATGTCGTCGTGACTGGAGATGTGCCGGGAGATGTGCCGGGCGAACAGGCGGCGAATCTCGGGGGCCCAGGAGGCCGCCTGCATGTGTTGCCGGCGGGTGGGACTTCGGAAATTCTGCAGAAGACAGTGCGCCACTTACTCGGTGACAAAGGGGCACTGTCACGGCCTTCGGTCGGGCCGGAGAGCGGAGATCCAGCGAGCAACGAGTCGCAACGGTTGATGGCCGTTGCCGCCGCCGGCGTAGTCGATACGCCTGAGGAAGAAGCGTTCGACGAGATCACGCGACTGGCGGCAACCCTGCTTGAGGCGCCCATTGCGTTGCTGACGTTGCTCACGCCTGAGCGGCAGTGGTTCAAATCTCATTGGGGCCTTGAGCGCAGCGAAACACCGCGTTCATGGGCCTTCTGCAACTTCACGATCCAGCAGGACGACGTATTCGTCGTTGAGGACGCGGTGGCCGACCTGCGCTTTGCTGGGAATCCGCTGGTGACGGGCGAGCCCCACATCCGTTTCTATGCGGGCGTGAGCGTTCGCGACATTCAGGGCTACGCGCTCGGGTCGCTGGCTGTGATCGACCGCGCGCCGCGCAGACTCCTCCAGTCGCAGCGCGACGCACTCTCCACGCTCGGGCGCCTTGCGTCGGACCGTATCAACCTGCGCATCAGGGAACGCCAACTCAGATGGGCTCTGACGAGGCGCGCTGACGCGGGTGCCCCGCCCGTCACCTGAGATCGAACGAATGATCCTGGTCCATCACTTGAAGGCTCACCGCTGTCAGTAAGCTCGACGGCGCGTCGCTCGCGCACTCGAAGCCGCGCTGTCTTTTTTCGCAACACATAGCCGCCTGGTTGCGCCAACGCGCAACAGCGTCATGACCGTCAGCAAGCACGCTGACGGGCTCCAATGTTTCCCGCCTCTCCAGCCTGGCGCGTCTTGCGGCTTAGCACTGCCGAAATGGCATGCGATTTGCCTTGAACGACTCGCAGCCAGACTGCGTTCGCAAGCGATGACGTCGCCGTCCGGCTTCGCGTCGATAACTCAACAGCAACCATGTGGTGTGGATCGGACCAGCGCGCCGCGCTCGAGTTCTGATTGGCCGCGACCACGTCGCATGAGACCGGAGCAGCGCTTAAGCGCGACCTCAGGTCGACACAGGAGACAAGGATGAAAGCACGTTCAATTTCGGTGCTGCGGCCGCGAGCGCTTGCAACAAGCGTCGCCGCGGTCGTCAGTCTGTCATGCGCAACGGCCGCCTTCGCCGACGATTATCCCGCCGTCACCTACGACCGGCTGAGCGCCGCGCAAAGCGATCCGGGTTGGCTCACGTATTACCGCACCTACAACGGCCAGGCACATTCGCCGCTCAAGCAGATCGATACGGCGAATGTGAAGCAGTTGAAACAGGTGTGGAGCTACAAATTTCCCGCGGATCTGCAACAGGGTTTCGAAGCCACGCCAATCGTCAATGGCCGTTACCTCTTCGTGACCACGCCGAAAGACAACGTCTATGCATTCGATGCGGCAAGCGGCAAGCAGTTGTGGAAGTTCGAACCGAAGCTCGGCGCCGAGTCGTTCAAGACCGCATGCTGCGACGTGATCAATCGCGGCGTCGCGCTTTACGGCAAGAACGTGTATGTCGCGATGCTCAACGGCGAGGTCGTCGCGCTCGACGCGCAAACAGGTTCGCTCGCATGGCGCAAGACGATGTTCGAGCCGGGAGTCGGCTATGCGTTCTCGCTTGCGCCGCTCGCGATCGACGGCGCACTGGTGGTGGGCAGCGCGGGCGGCGAGTATGGCGCACGCGGCTTCATCGCGGCATTGAATCCCGATAACGGCAACGTGCTGTGGAAGCGCTTCACGGTGCCGGCGGCCGGAGAGAAAGGCGCCAACACCTGGCCCGACGGCATGCAGGAGCACGGCGGCGCGCCTGCGTGGCTCACGGGAACGTATGACGCGGCATCGAGAACGCTGTACTGGGGGGTGGGCAATCCGGGCCCGTGGCTCGCAGATCTGCGGCCGGGCGACAACCTCTATTCGGATTCGCTGCTCGCGCTCGACCCGAAGACCGGCGACCTCAAATGGCATTACCAGTACACGAAGCACGACACCTGGGACTATGACGGCGTCAATACGCCGGTGCTCGCGAACATCAAGTATCAGGACAAGAACTATGACGCGATCATTCATGCGGACCGCAACGGCTACTTCCACGCAATCGACCGCGGCACGGGCAAGCTGATCTACGCGAAGCCCTTCGTCAAGGCCACCTCCGTGACGGGCTACACGGCGGACGGCGTGCCGGTTCAGGACCCGTCGAAATACCCGAAGACAGGCACGACCATCGAGACGTGCCCGAGCTTCCTCGGCGGCAAGAACTGGTGGTCGGTTTCGTACGACCCCGACAGGCAGGTTGCGATTGTTCCGGCGCTGCATGCGTGCATGTCGCTGTCCGGCAAGTCGGTCACGTACATGGAAGGACTGCCGTACCTCGGCGAAGGCTTCGAGATCAAGCCTGAGCCTGGCAGCAAGGGCTACGGCGAACTGCAGGCTATCGACGTCACGACCGGCAAGAAGATGTGGAGTTACTGGAGCAAGCTGCCGTGGAACGGTGGCGTTGCCACCACCGCGAGCGGACTCGCGTTTAGCGGTTCGCTGGACGGCCATCTGTACGCATTCGATTCGTCGACCGGCAAGGTGCTCTGGAAGAGCCCGAAGCTCGCCAGCGGCATCGTGGCGCAACCGTCGGTGTTCGAGGTCGACGGCAAGGAGTACGTCGCGATTCTCGCCGGCTATGGCGGCGCTAATCCAATCTGGGGCGGGCCGATGGCGAAAGCTGCCGAGAAGATTCCACGCGGCGGCACGCTGTACGTTTTTGCACTCAACCACGGCTGACCTCCACGCGGGCGCCGCGCCGGCCTCGCGCGCCTGATCGCGCGCGCAGGTGGCTTGCGGCGGCCCGCCCTTCCCGGAAGCAATATCATGAAGACTCGACTCAACTCTTTTGCGCTAGCCGGCACGTTGCTGGCGAGCGGCATGCCGATGCCTGGTCACGCCAGCGCGGGCGTGCGCGTTTGCACTTTTCCAGGCAGCCCTTCGACGGTGCTCGACGAGGCCGTCACACGCGAAGCATTTCGCACCGCCGGCGTTGCTTTGACGCTTGCGCCAGGAGGTTTCGCGAGCAACGACGACGACGGTGTCTCGCTTAAGGAACTCGACAAGGCGCTCGCCCGCAAGTGCGATGTGATCGCCGGCTTTCCGCGCTCCGAGGTCGCCGACGGCTCCAATAGCAAGCTGACTTTCTCGCGGACTTATCTGCACTCGGGCTATGTGAGCGTGACGATGCATGAACCCGCGGCGCACACAGGCGACGCCGAGATTGTTGCGGCCACATATGCGAGCCCCGCGCAGTTGATCGCCGTGCAGCAACCGAACGTGAAGCTCGATCTTGAGAACACCGCTGAACTCACCGTCGATGCCGTCGCAAACGGACATGCACAACGTGCGATCGTCTGGTACCCGGCTGTCGTTGCTTATACGAAAACGCATCCCGAGCGGCGCTTTCAGATCGCGCAAGCCGCTTCGGCATATGCCGACTGGCAACTGGTGTTTGCGTTCGGCAAAAACGGAGCAGCGTTGCAGCCGCGTATCGACGCCGCGCTGCGCAAGATGGAGTCCGACGGCAGGCTCGCCACGTTGACGCGCGGCTGGACGCTGCCTCGCACAGCACACGCGACGATGCCGGACGCAGCGGTGTTTGCGTATCGCGACGGTCCTCGTCATGCCGACATCAAAGGAGCGATCATGCGAGCCGGTGGTCGCGAGATTGCCGAGGGCCATTTCATCAAGGTCGATGCGGCCGTGTCCACGGACGCGCCGGCTTTCGACCGCGCCCAGGTCGCGCATGGCAAGACCTTGTACTCGAGTGCATGCGCGAAGTGCCACGGTCCCGATCTGCAAGGACTGAACGCGCCCGCGTTGCGAGGTCCGTCGTTTGCGCCGACGGCGAATGCGAAGCTGACTATCGGCGGTGTGTATGGGTATATGGCGACCAACATGCCCGCGGACCGTCCCGGCAAGATGAAGCCGCAAGACTATGCGGACATCATGGCGTTCCTGTTGTATTGGAACGGCTACAGCGCCGGAAAGAGCAAGCTGACGGACGAGAGCGCGAGGGCGTCGTCGAAACCGCTGAGCGCCGGTAGCTCGCTCAATGCGGGTACTTCGCCCTAGAGGCAAGCGGTGAAAATGTGATTCGCGCCGTGCGGCGGGAGTGAAAGCGCTCAGCGATTCCCTGCGGTTCAGGAAAATCGCTGGGCGCTTTTAACGCGTGTGCAGAGCGCGTTGCGCCGCCGAACACTCAAGTCGTGATCACAAGTCGTGATCACTCTACCCAGCCGCGTTGCCGCGCATGCTCGATGAAACGATAGACGTCCGTGGCGAGATCCGACGCGTTGAACATGTCCTCGAGCTCGCCGATGATCTCGTCGAGTTCGCGCGTGCCGTCGCAGCGGCTCAGTATTTCGCCTGCTGTAGGATTCAACTTGACGACCCCTGCCGCAGACACCAGCACATAGCCGTCTTGCGCGACATCCCGCTGCAAGCGGAAGAGCGGATGCAAATTCGGGCGCGGACCGATGAAGTTTTCAGTATCCGGAGCATTCATGGCAGTTACGCGTTTCTGATTCGTTGTGGCAGGGCGCTGCCTGCATCGAACCCCGGAATCTATGCTTGCCTAGGCGATGCTTTGAACGCCGCCGCGCGCCTCGTGCAACGTGACGCGCGCGGCGGCGTTTGAACATGGCTTAGCGAGTGGCGATATACATCGTGATTTCAAAACCGAAGCGCAAGTCGGTGTAAGCGGGGGTGGTCCACTGCATGGCTGTCTCCTTGAATAGGACATTTGATAAAAAACCGCATCGTCGAAGCGGTTCTCTTATGAACGCAATGTCCATGCCGAACGTATCGACCGGCGCTTTCATTTCGCCTGTAGTGCAGCCAAAGCGCTGCGTCCCAAGCGACGGCTTGTTTGCGGGCCAACGCCTGTTGCGCGCGTTACAAGCACGGCGTGCTGGGCGCGGGGTCGAAATTCGCACCCGTTCAATTCCGGAACAGTGCTGTTGCACAACGGAGCATCGCAGCGCATAGCTCCCCACGCGAGTCACGCTGCGTCTTCGCTGTTGTTCGCGCCGTGCGCCGGCAGCTTCCGATAGATGGTATTGCGCGAGATGCCGAGCGTGCGAGCCGCAGCCGACACGTTGCCGCCATGCTGCGCGACCGCGTTGGCGATCACGCTCGCGGCAACGTCGTGAAGCCGCCCGCTCGGTAACGACAACACATCCACTCCGTGCGGGGACGATGGGCCGGCGACACGCAGGTCGTCGAAGAAATCGTCGGGAAGATGCTCGCGGCGAATTTCTCCGTCTGCATCCACCATCACCGCCGCCGTACGCAGCAGATTGCCGAGCTGGCGGAAGTTGCCGGGCCACGCGCATTGCCCGAAGAGCGTCATGACGTCGTCTGCGATGCTGAGCGCCTGGCCGCCGCCGTTCTCAGCCGCTGCGCAATCCAGCATTTTTCTGATCACCGCTGACAGATCGGTGCGTTCGCGCAGCGGCGGTAATTTGACGACCAGACCGTTGAGGCGGTAGTACAAATCCTCGCGAAAGCGGCTCTGCGCGATCATTTCACGCAGATCGCGATGGGTCGCGCAAATGATCGCGACATCGACGGGAATCGACTTTGTCGAGCCGAGCGGGTTCACGAGACGCTCCTGCAGCACCCGCAACAGACGCACTTGCAACGGGTACGGCATGTCGCCGATTTCATCGAGAAAAAGCGTGCCGCCGTTGGCCTGCAACAGTTTGCCGACGGCGCCTTTGCGCCGCGCGCCGGTGAATGCGCCCTCCTCGTAGCCAAACAGTTCCGATTCAATCAACGTTTCCGGTATCGACGCGCAGTTCACCGCGACGAAAGGGCCGGCGCGGCGAGGCGAATCGTTGTGGATCGCCTGCGCGAGCAGTTCCTTGCCGGTGCCGGTCTCGCCGGTGATCAGAATCGGGATGTTCTTGCCGATGACCTTGCGCACCTTGGCGATGACCGCCGCGATCTGCGGGTCGCCGGTGTCGAGATAACCGAGCTTCGACAGCGGATGCGCGGGCATGGCGGACGGTTCGCTGCGCTGGGCTGCAGCCGGTTCAGTCGGCGTGCGCGAACGGGCGGGCTCTTCGGCGACTGTCGCGCGGCGGAACCGGACGTTCGCGCACACCACGGCGCCGTTGCTCAGGTTCAGCGACAGATGACGATCGCGATGCGTGCGCAGACGGTCGATCAACTGGGCGCTGGTAAGCCCGAACAGCGACGACAGCGTATGCGCGCGCAACCCCGCAAGCGGCAAGCCGAGCTGGAATTGCGCGCTGCGATTCGCGGACAGAAAGCGGCCGTCGCACGTGAAGGCGGCGATGCCTTCCATCAAGGTACCGAGAAATTCCGGGCGGCCATGAAATGCGATCTGCAAGGTTTCGCGAAACGTGTTGGCAAACAGGTGATTCTCGATCATCTGTACGGACATCTTTGCGAGCGCCATGGTGTGCTGGTGATAGCTGCGATGGTCGCCCGTGACGTCGAGCACGCCGATGAGATCGCCGTACGGATCGAGAATCGGCACGCTCGAGCAGGTCAGGAAGCGGTTGGCGGCGAGATAGTGCTGCTCGCCGTGCACGACGATTGCGCTGCGCTCGGCGAGCGCTGTGCCGATGGCATTGGTGCCTTGCCGGTTTTCCGCCCAGTTCGCGCCGGGCCGTAGCGCGACCTTTTCGGCGCGCCGCAGGAAGTCGTCGTCGCCGATCGAATGAAGGATCAGACCTTCGGCGTCCGTCAGCACGATCATGCTCTGAGTGTTCACAATCTGCTCATGGAGGGTTTCCATGACCGGCGTGGCGTGCGCGCAAAGAATGCGGTTCTGCTCGAGCTTCAGCGCCAGTTCGCCGGCCGGCAGCACATCGTAGTCGGGACGCATGGACTCGCTCAGACCGAACACTTCCGAGCGTTCATGGGACTTCTGAATCGACGGGGTGAGCCAGCAAGTCTCGTTGGGGGCGAATGGGGTTACGGCGTGATACGTGTCGTCGCGCATTGTCTCCTCCTGGTCAGGCCCGGGTCGTTTTGCTCGGGCCGTGATGGTGCGACACAATGCAAATATTGCGCCAACTCGTCACACACGGCGGCCAGTCAGATGGTGGGACGGCACGCATGCCACCGACATCACGCGCCCGACGGACTCAGCAGATTCCCCAACGCCGACGCCGTCACCGGCCGCGAAAACCAGAAACCTTGCGCCTCGTCGCAGCCGAGCGCCTGTAGCTGCGCCGCTTGCTCAGGTGTTTCGACGCCCTCCGCCGTGACGCGCAGCCCGAGTGCGTGCGCCATTGCGACGATCGCGCCGACGAGCGCGTGACATTGCGGATCGCCGGCCATTCTCGTCACGAACGACTGGTCGATCTTGAGGCGATTGAGCGGAAACCGCGTCAAATACGCGAGACTCGAATAGCCTGTGCCGAAGTCGTCGACGGCAATCTCCACGCCGAGCCCGCGCAGCGCGTGGAGCGTTTCTAGCGTCTGGTCGGTGTCGCCCAGCAACACACCTTCAGTGATCTCCACTTCCAGATAGGACGGAGCGAGCGCGGCGCTGTCGAGCGCGCCGCGAATGGTCTCGAAGAGGTCGTGCCGCTGGAACTGCTGCGGCGACACATTAACCGCGACGCGTGGCAGGTTGCCCGTGATGCGAAGCAGCTTGCCGGCGTCGCGACACGCGGTGCGGATCACCCATTCGCCGATCTGCTCAATGAGCCCTGACTCTTCGGCAACCGGCACGAACTCGGCCGGACTGATCATGCCGCGCTCTGGATGATTCCAGCGCAGCAGCGCTTCGACTTGCGCGATGCGGCCGGTGGCGAGCGTCACCTGCGGCTGGTAGACAAGATGCAACTGCTGGCGCTCCAACGCTTCACGCAACATGGTCTCGATCTGGAAGCGGCGCGCGGCCTGCCCTTCGAGCGCGGTCGAAAAACGCCGGACGGCGTTGCCGTTGACCGCCGCTGCCGCCGAGAGTGCGACGCCCGCGCGGCGCATCAACGTCGGCGCATCGCCGCCGTCGTCCGGATACGCGACGATGCCGATGCTCGCCGCAATGTTCAGCGCCGTACCGCCGTAGTCGATCGGTTCGGCAATGCGGCTGAGCGCCTCGGCGGCGAACGCATCGGCAGCGGAGCCGGTCTCGTTGATCAGCAATGCGAACTGCGTGCCGCCGATCGAGGCGATCGTGCCGTCGTTCGGAAAGAGACCTCGCAACCGCTCGCCGACGATCTGCAACACGAGTTCGGCTGCGTGCAAACCGAGTGCGTCGCGAAGTTTGCGCAAGTGATCGAGCTCGGCGATAAGCACGGTAAAGCCGCTCGTATGGCGTTCACAGCGTGCGATCGTCAACTCGAGGCGCTCGGTGAAAAGCGTCTGATTGGGCAGACGCGTCACGCCGTCGTGATGCGACACATACCAGAGGCGCGCGTCCGATTGCGCATAGCGCGTCATGTCGACGACAACGCCGACGTAACGCGCGTCGCCGGGATGACACACTCCTTCACCGGAGAGCGGGGACAGCGCGAGCACCACGCGTACCGGCGTGCCGCTGCGTCGCAAATAGGTCCACTCACTCTCGTAGCGGGCGCCTATCCTGGCCAATATCGGCAATTCGCCGCGACGTCTCGCAAGCTCTGCCGGATCGTGCAGAGACTCAAAGCTACGCCGGCCGACCAGTTCATTCGCGGTCATTCCCGTCAGTTTTTCGAAGGCCGCGTTGACGTGCTCGAACGTGCCGCGTGCATTGCAGATGAACATGCCGAAGGGCGCCGCTTCCAGAGCGGCGTCGCGCGCATGCACTGCGGGATGAGACGGGTCTTGCATCGCGCGCCTTATATTTTTCTGATAATGGCCGAGACCGCGTGCGGCGACTAAGGCGCGCGCGGCAGCGCTGATTCGATAAACACCGCACAGAGCGCTTGCATGCCCTTTGCGTCGTCTTCGTCGAAGCGCGCAACGAGCGGGCTATCTACGTCCCATACGCCGATCAGCGTGCCGTCCGGTGCGACGAGCGGCACGACGATTTCCGATTGCGACGCGGAATCGCAGGCGATATGGCCGGGGAATTCGTGGACGTCGCGTACAACCTGCGTCTCGCGCGTTTGCGCAGCGGTGCCGCAGACGCCCTTGCCGAGCGCAATGCGCACGCACGCCGGCTTGCCCTGGAATGGGCCGACCACGAGTTCGCGGCCATCAAAAAAGTAGAACCCGGCCCAGTTCAGACCGCTCAGCGAATGAAACACGAACGACGAGAAATTCGCGGCGTTGGCGATCCAGTCGGTTTCGTCGGCGAGAAGCGCGCGCGCCTGCGCGACGAGTTCTTCGTAATGCGCGGCCTTGGGCAATTGCGAGGCGGAGGAAACTTCGAACATGACGGGTCCGTGATGAAAGCGGAAAGTGAGGAAACCAGTCGGCCCAGTGTAAAGCAAGCGGCGCTCTGGTTCACTGGAGTGCGGCCACTACGACTGCACGCCGATGATCACGCTCGATGCCTTGAAGATCGCCGTTGCCGCTTTGCCTGCCGCGAGGCCCAGGCGCTCTGCACTCTCGTTGGTCACGACCGCAGCGATCTGCGCGCCGCCCGCACCAATGATCACCTCCGAATTGACCGCGCCCTTCGTTACTGCCGTCACGGTACCCGCGATGCAGTTGCGCGCCGACACCTGATTCTTCGCTACGTCGACCATCACGATAATCGACGACGCCTTCACCAGCGCAAAAGCTTTCTTGCCTGCGGCGAGACCAAGCGCCGTTGCACTGCCGTGCGTAATGATTGCGACGATGTCCAGTCCGTCCGCGGTGCGCAGCGTGACTTCGTCGTTGACGGCGCCGTGCGTGACTGTCGTGACCTCGCCGGCAAACTGGTTGCGTGCGCTCGTTTGCATATCTTGCTCCTATGAATCAACGCACGAGGCGTTGAATGCGTTCGTTTGCGAATCGATCAAGTGTAATGGAACGCGCGACACCGTATCATCGTGGCCTTGGACTTACTTTGCCGAACTCATGCC
The DNA here is from genome assembly GCF_052045935.1 of Paraburkholderia sp. 22098. Lineage (NCBI taxonomy): Bacteria > Pseudomonadati > Pseudomonadota > Betaproteobacteria > Burkholderiales > Burkholderiaceae > Paraburkholderia > Paraburkholderia sp. 22098. Next base: position 324,433 of record NZ_JBQEPV010000004.1, read on the forward strand.
TGTAGCCGTCCCTTTCCGCATCGCTCGCTCCTGGCCGAACGCCGCGCGCGCCGTCGTCATTTCCCTCGCTTTCGCGTCGCTTGCGGGGCTCGCCGCGTGTAGTAATCCGTCGCAGACACGCGACGCGCGCGTTACCGCAGATACGATCACGCTGTTCCCGCTCGGCGCCTATGATCAGGACGTCGATCACTGGCTCGATCCGACGAGCCCCGGTTACGACCAGACGTTCCTGAGTACCGCCGACCAGCAGGCGCACTTCCGGGCGCTCTATGCACGCTACTTCGGCACCGGCACCAATGCGCCGTCGCCGTGGAATTCCGCGTACGTCGCCATGCGCGTCTATCGCCAGCAAGGCGCGGATATCGTCGCGCTGCAGCAGCGCCGCATTGCCAGCTTCGACAATAGCGGCAAGAGCGGCGCGGCTGTCGGTTATGGCGAGAACTTCCGTCCGCACGACAAGGCGTGGATCGACGCCATCGCGCGCAACATGAACGTCGCGCAGTTCACCGAGGCGCCGGTCTACCAGCCCTCACGGCGTGCAATCGCAACGACCAACCTCATGGTGCGCGAGCTGCCGACCTCCGACCCGTCGTTCTACAGCCACCGTCTGGCTGGCGAAGGCTATCCGTTCGACAATCTGCAAATCTCCGCGGTGCGGCCGGGTACGCCGCTGTATGTGCTGGGCATGAGCGTCGACGGTGCATGGCGTTATGTGCAAACGCCGGATGTGCAGGGCTGGGTGCGCAGCGACGGTGTGGGCATGGCGAGCGAGCGATTCGTCGATGCATGGCGCGCAGCAACGGCCAAATCGCTCGGCGCGGTGATTTCTGCTTCGGCGCCGGTGCGCGATAGCCGCGGTGTCTTCCGCTTCGACGCGCCTGCCGGCACGCTGTTGCCATTGATCGCGCGCTCATCGGTCAACGCGGGACGCGGCGTGAAAACGCGTGCGGCGGCTGACGGTAGCGCTAGCGGTGCTGGTGCTGCCAATGACTCGAGCGTGGACGCCAATGCCGGCACCAAGGTTAGCGAACCTGGCACGGTCGCCGATACGCCGGCTCCGCACCAAGTCCTCGTGCCCGCACGCGACGCAGAAGGCGACGCGCTCGTTCGCACAGCCGAACTTACCGACCAACAGATTGCACCGATGCCGCTCGCCGCGACGCCACGCCATCTCGCTACGCTGATGAAAGCACTGATTGGTCGGCCTTACGGCTGGGGCAACAGCGGCCTCTATAACGACTGCTCGTCGGAGTTGCAAAGCATCTTCGCCGCCTTCGGCGTGTGGTTGCCGCGTCATTCGTCCACGCAGATGAGCGCCGGGCGCATGATCGATCTGTCCGCTTCGACGCCTGGACAACGCCTCGACTATCTGGCGCAACATGGCGTGCCGTTACGCACGCTGATTTATATCGGCGGACATGTCATGCTTTACATCGGCAATACGACTCGCAACGGCGTCACGGTGCCGGTCGTGTATCAGGACGTGTGGGGACTGCGTCCCGCTGACAATAGCCGGCGCGCGGTGATTGGCGGCTCCGTCATCCTGCCGCTTTTCGAGCACATTCCCGAGGATTCCACGCTGCAGTCGCTTGCGGCCACGCGGACGTTCCAGATCAGCATACTTGGCGCACCCGACGGGACGGCGGCGCCCTCGCGAGGGCCCGCTGCGGCGCCACCGGCGCCTGCGGATGAAGATAATCCGGCGGGCTGAGGGTTGCTGCGATGACTGGAAGCTGACGGTCGATGGCTGACAAGCGACTTTCAGGCCTTTCAACCTCGCCCGTTACGCGCACGTTCGTGCTCGAAAATATTTTTTACGGAGTGTCGATCCGGCGGTGACGTGCTCGTCGTAACGTTGGGAGCCTGGCTGAAACAGTCGGACTTTCAATCCACGAACCTGTTACTTCAAGGAGTCGCCGTCATGAGCAGCCCTGCTGTCAAACCGATCCCGGAAGGGATGCACTCGCTCACGCCGTACCTGATCTGCGCAAACGCAGCCGAAGCCATCGCGTTCTACACGAAAGCCTTCAACGCCGTCGAACAGTTCCGGCTGCCGGGGCCGGGCGGCAAGGTGATGCACGCGTGCCTGAAAATCGGCGATTCGATGCTGATGCTCACCGACGAATGGCCCGAACACCAGGCGTTCGGACCGAACCACCTGCAAGGCACGCCGGTGACGATCCACCACTACGTCGAAGACGTGGACGCCAGTTTCCAGCAAGCCGTCGATGCGGGCGCGACCGTCAAGATGGCTGTCGCCGACATGTTCTGGGGCGACCGCTACGGCCAGCTGAAAGACCCGTTTGGACATAGCTGGTCGTTGGCCACGCATAAGCGCGATCTCAGCACCGAAGAGATCCAGCAGGCCATGGCGGCGATGAAGTAATTGTCGGGGCGGCATGCTTCGAGGGGAGTGGCGGGGTGAAGTTACCCACAGATTCTGTTCAGTAGTCTGTGCATAACCACCCCACAACTTCCTCAACTCATTGATACGGTAGTTGTTTTCGCCGTTACGCTGAACCGGGTCACGGTTCCTTGAGCGAGCCTGTGCATCGTCACCGCTGCCTTCCCCCGACTGCGGAATCGAGCGGACTTTCCGCCTTCCGGAAGCCAAGCCTGGTGTAATCGCAAAACCAGGTCTTCCCGAACGCACTACCCCCTCAAGCCGCCGCGGCCTGCAGCACCGCGTCAACCTGCTCTCCGCCCAACGCGTCGAGCAGGTCACGCAGCATGCGATCGAGTTCCGCAGTCATCAGCGTGAAATCCGAGTCGAAGCGTTCGTCGTCGTTCTGCGCGGTCGGATCGCTGGCTTCCTTCAGCACGTCGAGCGGTGCAATGCGCTTGATCGTCAGCGAAGGCGTCAGTACGAACGACACCCGATCGTTCCACGTCATCGCAAGTCGCATGCATTGCTTGCCGGCCTCGATATGACGGCGCATATCTTCGGCGTCCAAAGTATGTCCGACGTAACGCACGGTTGCGTTGCCTTCCGCCGGTGAGCGCAACTCGGTGTCCTGATCGAGCGTGAAACCAGCGGGCCCCTCGCCCGAGAGCAGCCAACCCGTCATGGCCGCAACCGGCGATTGTGTAACGCGCACGGTGCCAAGCGGCAACTGATCGATCGACTTCACCAGCAACCCGCGCACTTCGTCGGCGACTGCTTGCGACCCTGCGTCGATGACCAGCCAGCCGTTGCGGCAATCGATCCACACGCGCGTATCACGCCGGATGCTGAAAGCGCGCGGCAACAGTTCGTCGGTGACCTGCTCCTTGAGTTCGCGCATCTGTTTGCGGCCTGGTTTGAAGCCCTGCTGCTCTTCCAGTTCAGCGGCGCGCGCCTTCGTAACCTGCGTGACGACCGAAGCCGGCAGCAGTTTCTTTTCGGTGCGAAACGTGAGCAGCAATTGGCCATTGAGCGCATACACGAGCGAATCGTTGTCGCGAGGAGACGCCCAGCCATGGCTTTGCATCTCTACACTATTGCCGGGCGCGAAAGCATGCGGCGCGAGCCACTTCTGCATCTGTTCGGGAGTAACGGACCACGGCGCGGGAAGGCGGTGAAGCTGAAGGTTTTTGAACCACATGGGCAGAGTCGAGTACGGGCAAAGCGCACCATTCTATCTCTATCTGGCAGCTCGCCCGACATGCTGACGATCTCGGCGAGCGACGCCGGAGGACCAGCGTTTAGAGATTAGCGCAACCGCCACGCAATCGAAGCCACGGCTCACCGAGACGTCGCCGCCTTCTCCTTCAACAGCCTCGAGGCCAGTGCGAGCATCCGCTGGTTCGCGCTTGCGGGCGCAAAACTGGCGACCTTTTGTGAAGCTGCCTGCACGAGGCTACGGCGCAGTTCGGTCTCGGTGAGAAGACGTTCCATGGCCAGCGCCATCGCGTCGACATCGCCCGGCTGTACTAGCAGGCCGGCTTTGCCGCCCTCCAGCAGATCGCGCGGGCCGGTCGGGCAATCCGTCGATAGAACCGGCGTGCCGAGCGCCATGGCCTCGCCAAGCACCATGCCGAAGCCCTCATAGCGGCTGCTCAGCACTAGCAGCTCTGCCTGCCTGATATAGGGCGATGGGTTCGCGCAAAAGCCCAGGAAATGCACGGACGGGGCGATCCCCAGTTCGTGTGCGAGTTGCTCCAGCTCGCCTCGGTCCCGTCCCTCGCCGATCAGCACCAGCGCCGCGTTGCAGCGGCCACGCTCGCGTAATTGGGCGTAGGCTCGCAGCAGCGTCTTGTGGTCCTTCTGACCTTCGTCCAGACGCGCCACCGACACAATGAACGAATCCGCCGGACGTTCGATCTGCCCGGACGCCGCACGCCGCAACGCCTCGATGTCGATCACGTTCGGCAACTCGGTAACGTCCACATGACTTGTCGCGAAAAGCTCACGCGCTTCGCGCAGCATGGCCGGCGTTAGCACGGCTACCGCGGAGTAACGTGCGAAATGCCGGACGCGGCGGGCAACATAACGCTCGCTCTTGTTGCCAAGCCGCGCGGCGAGGCTGAAGTGACTGACGCCAATCCACGGCACGCCGCAACTGCCTGCCAGATGACGCAGCGAAAAATCGAAGTCGCAAACCAGGTCATGCTGGCTCACGAGGCGTCGCATCCGCCGCGCCGCCAGCGGCCGGATCGCGCCGTAGGTCAGCGCCTTGTGCAACAGCTTCTCGCCGAGGCCGAGTTTGCGTTGGCGCGCTTTCTTATGCAGCGCGGCCATCCATTCCGATGAAGCGAGCACATGGACATCGACGTCGTCGGGAATGGAATGCGCGCGCCAGAACGCCAGGTCGTCGGTCGGATAGGCCACCGAGAGGCTCGGCGCGAACAGCCGGCGGTCCAGTGTCTTGAGCCACGACAGCAACGCCGTCTCGGTGCCGCCCTTACCGAAGTCGTTGATGTGGAACAGAATGCGCAGCGGGGCGCGGTCGGTCTCTGCGGCCTTTAATGTCTCGCTCATCACCGCCCTTTTTCATCCAGCTTGACGGTCTGCGATTCGCGTAGCGGTTCGACCCGCCCGGCCGTGGACATGGTGCGCTCAACGCTTTGCGAAGATCCAGCCGAAGCTCTGCCGTGCTCCGCGTACCCCAGCAGGAGGCCCGCGAACGACCAGAACGCCAGCATGGTCGTCTGCCACATGAAATCGTCGGTCATGTTTTTCGCGATCATGCCGGCCACCAGTGCGACGCCTGCAGCGCATAACCACGGTTCTGCTCGCTGATACCGCCAGAATCGCGCAACCAGGCTTAGCAACAGCGCCGTCTGCAGCACCACGCCAATGAAGCCTGTCTGCAGCCACGTGTTGATGAACAGGTTGTGCGCATGCGTCAGCGCTTGCGGTTCTGCCGCCAGCAACGCAGGCGGCATTGCATTGCGATAGACGATGCCCGGCAATGGCTTGCCGAAACCGATACCGGCCCAGGCGTGATGCTCGGCCTGGCCGACATAGAACGCCCACAACTTCGGGCGCGTATCGGCCGATACCGTATCGCCGATAGCCGACAGTGAGCCCGGCACGTAGACCTGGTGACCGTCGATCACGACGTCGCGCGCCTGCGTGACCTCCGGCGCGGCACCGCTCGTGCGCAAGCGGGAACTGAGTTCGAGCGTGCCGACGCCGGCTGCACCCACCACGGCAATGGCCAGCACCGCGAGCATGAGGCGGCGCCGATACAGCGGATATAACGCGACGAGAAGCGTTACGGCGGCGGCCGGCCAGAAGAACCGGTTGAGCGTCGCGAGGCCGATAAAGAGGCACAGCACAATGCCGCTCGCGCCGACCACGCGCCAGCGCGGACGCAACAGGAAGCCGGCGAAGAGCGCCATCGAGAACACCGCGAGCGTGCTGGTATGACCGACGCGATTATAGAAATGCAACGGGAAAGTATTGGCCGTAGGCGGCTGCAGATGCCCCCAGTTGAGCGCGCTGATCGTGGCGAGCGCAAGGCACGCAAGCCAGTTGACGGCGACCACGGGCTCGGGTCGCCGCAGTTGGCTTCCGAACAGCCAGAAGCCCCAGAACGACACCAGCGGATAGAGCACCTCGTCGCACCACGCGTGCAGGCTGACCATCGGATACGGCGACCACGCCACCGAAGCAAGCCCCCACCCCGCCCACGCGGCCACGGGCAGCAGCAGCGGCCAGCGCACGAGCGGCGGACGGTCCGCCGAAAAGGCACCCGCCGCGACACCGAGCGCAAGCAACGCGAGCGCGTTGAAGACGATCGCCGTCATGTGGCCGAACATCACCACGAACAGCAGGACCGGACAGGCAACCCAGAACAGGCGCTCCACTCGCGCAGCCGTGTGAGTCATTACGCTTTCACCAGGATATTTTGCAAAACATTGAATACCGACTCGACCGTGAGTTGGCCCATGCACTCGGCGTGGTCGCCGCGCCACGCGACGCAGGTCGTCTCATTGCGATCGCAGCGCCGCACCCATGCTACCTCGCGGCGGAAGATAAAAGGCTGATCGCGGCACGGCATGTCGGCGACGGTGATCGGCACGAACGGCACCTCGCGCCAGTAGCGTCCCGCGCCATGAATCTGCGCGTTGCCGGGACCGAAGAGCGCAAGCGTAGGCACCCCGATCAGGCGCCCAAGATGGGCGACTCCGGTATCGGGACAAACCACGGCCTCAGCACCGGCAAACAGATGCCACAACTCGCCGAGACCGAGCTGAGCCGCCAGATTCGGATGACGCGCTTGCGGGTCGATCGCGCGGATGAGATCCGCTTCACCCGGACCGCCGGTCCACACCGGCAGATAACCCAGTGCTTCGACTCGCCCCGCCAGATCGAGCCAGCGTGCATTCGGCCAGCGCTTGACGCTCCCGCTCGCGCCCGGATGAAGCACCACATAACGTTTTGTGAACTGCGCCGGCTCCGGCAACGCGCGATGCGGAGGCGCCGGCCAATCGGCGGGACGGTAAGCGCGCGGAGGCGGCCCTTCTATCAGTTGCGCGGCGAGGTCGGCCCACGCCTCGGGGGCATTGGGATATGGCACGCTCCGGTCGAGCGGCCAGTTCTTCCACGCGGGCTTGTCGCCGGAGTGTCCGACGATCCACCGGCAGCCGGCCGCGAGCGCGAGCCAGCTATAGCGGTTATCGCCGAGCACGAGGCCAAGGTCGTAAGGTCCGGAAAGCAAAACGTTTCGCACGGACGCCGGATCGCGCGGATCGAACGGCAACGCGTTCACGCCGAAAGGCCGCCCCGCATATAGCGGCACGATGGCTTTCGGGCAGGCCAGAAGAATGTCCGCTTGCGGATATTGCGCACGCAACTTGGCGAGCAGCGGCGTGAGCAGCAACGTATCGCCAAGCAAAAGATGATGCGCGATCAGGATACGGCGAATGCTCTGCGGCTCGCGGCGAAAAGGCTTGGCGAGCAGTCGCGGAATAGCCGACCTGAAGGTAAGAAGACGCCCGGCAAGCCGACTCATAGGCTCATCGGCGCGTTTATTTCCGCCGCGATCTTGCTGTACGCCGATACCCGGCGCGAGGTCGCGTTCGCCATGCACAATCTCCAGCGTATTCTTTTCGACAGATCCAGTGCGGCGGCTGCGGCCCCGTCGTGACGGGTAGGCGCGCCCCGGCGACGGCGCTGCTGGCCCGCCGCCTGTCCTCGCGGGCATCGAAGCCCGGTGAAGTAAAGGGGGTGTTCGGCTCGAGTGAGATCAAGCCAAATTCAAGCGTTAATTTCAAGCGTCGATATCGCAAAATTATAACATGTGGCCCTCGCGCAAAACGACGCCAGACCGTGCCCGGCGGCCCACGCGCGCCGCCCCGCAGAGAGTGGCGAGACTTACGAGACGGGTGCGATCTGCTTCGCCAGGCTCAGCAACGCGTCGACGTGAGCGGCCACGCTCGGGTCATAGCGGACCGCGGCGGCGTCGGTGAGTTCGGGCGGCGCGAGGCGCGCGTGGTCGCGATGTGCCGCGACCGCTCGCGCCAGCGTTGCCCGCAGGTCGGCCACGTCGCCCGGCTCGAAGACAAACTTTGCATGTGAGGCGATAGCGTCGCAGCAACCGATGTTCGACGGGAAAATCACCGGGGTGCCGCACATCACCGATTCGATGCCGACGAGGCCGAACGGCTCGTACGTCGATGCAAGAATAGTGAAATCGGCGGCCTGATAACACTCCGCGAGTTCCTTGACGTAGCCGATGTAGCGCAGCCGTTCCGAAGCGCGCGCGGGCGGGCGCCCCGCCACCGCCACCACGATCGGCAGCGACGTATCCCGCAACGCCGCTTCGATGAGCGGCAACCCCTTGCGCTCGTGACTGCTGGACGGAAACAGCAGAACGATCTCGTCGTCCGCAAAACCGTATTTACGCCGCAGGGCGGCGCGAGTGGCGGCATCGGTCGGCTTGAAACGTGTTCCGTCGACGGGCGGATACAACACACGGATTTTTGCTTCGTCGACCTCGTACAGTCGCCGCAATTCGTCATGCATGAGTTGCGAATGGGCGACGACGACCTTGGAGCGCGCGTATTGGCGCCGCTCAAGTTCGGTCTGCCAATGGTCCGAGCGCTTCTGCGTGCGCCCCGTCGCCTGAAGAAAACCAAGATGCGTACCGCCGCAGATGGCGATATCCGACGAGTCAACGCGGTTGCAGCCAATCAGCAAGTCGACGTGCGCCGCTCGGCGCGCCGAGCGCAAACGCCATGAGAACCACCGGTCGCGCAGTTTGCCCGGCAGGAACGACACATTGATGCGGTGCCGTTCGACCATGCCGCTTTCGGGCAGAGACGTATCGAAACGACGCGCAAAAAATGCAAGCTCGACGCCGCGTGCCGCGAAGCCTCGCACGAGATCCATCGCATAGCGCTCTAGGCCGCCGCTGTGCTGCAATGCGTTGCTGGAAAGTCCAAGTTTCATCATTCAGACAGCGCGCGCGAGCGCCTCGTCAAACGTTATCGGAGAGGGGGCGCGGTCCGCCAATCGGGGGAGACAAGACCGCCGGAGGCTGACGTCGTGCGCGTTACGCCGCACTCTGCTGAAACTGGATGCGATGCAGATGTGCATACAGTCCATTTTGCGCGAGCAACTCGCGATGGCTGCCGCTTTCGGCGATTCGCCCCGCCTCCATCACGAGAATCCGGTTAGCGCGCTCGATGGTCGATAGACGGTGCGCAATGACGAGCGTCGTGCGGCCCTTCATGAGCGTTTCGAGCGCGGCCTGCACGTGGCGCTCGGACTCGGAATCCAGCGCTGAAGTTGCTTCGTCGAGAATCAGGATGGGCGCGTCCTTGTAGATGGCACGCGCGATTGCGAGACGTTGCCGCTGGCCGCCGGAGAGCATCATGCCGTTGTCGCCCACGAGCGTGTCTATGCCGTTGGGCATAGCCTCGACCGTGTCCCACAAATTGGCCGCCCGGAGCGCCGCGTTGACCTTGTCCCGATCTGCGGTCTGGCCGTAGGCGACGTTGTTGGCCACGGTGTCGTTGAAGAGCACGACGTCCTGGCTAACCATGGCGATCTGGCTGCGCAGCGCGTGAAGGTCGTAGTCGCCAATCGGAACTCCGTCGACCAGAATCTCGCCGCCGGTCGGATCGAAAAAGCGCGGCAGCAAATTCACCAAGGTAGTCTTGCCGCTGCCCGACGGGCCCGCGAGCGCCACCATCTCGCCTGGCGCAACCTTGAACGACACATGGTCGAGCGTGTGACGGTTATGCGTGGCGTTGGTGCTGTACATAAACGAGACGTTGCGGAACTCAACTTCGCCGCGCGCGCGTTCGAGCGGCTTGCCGCCGCCCGCAGGCTCCGCAGGCTCGTCGATCAGACCGAAGATCAGTTCGGCCGCCGTCATGCCGCGCTGCAGCGGCTGGTTCACGTCCATAAGATGCTTGAGCGGCGAGATGATCAGCAGCATTGACGTGACGAATGCGACAAAGCCGCCGACCGTGGTCTGATCCGACGACGACTGCACCACCGCGATCGTAATCACGACGGCGAGCGCGATAGACGCGAGGAACTGTGTCAGCGGTTGAGCAAGGCCGCCCGACACGGTCATGCGCATTGCATAGCCACGCAGGCGCTTGCTCATGGACGTAAAGCGGTCCATTTCGTACTTTTCGCCGTTATGAACCTTGACGACCTTGTAGCCGCCCACGGTCTCCTCGACGATATAAGACAGCTCGTTCGTGAGCAGTTGATGCTCGCGGTTCAGACGCCGCAGCCGGCGGTTGATCTTGCCGACCAGCCAGCCGATGCCCGGCAGCAGCACCGCCACGATCAGCGTCAGACGCCAGTTCAGATAGAACAGATAGCCGAGCAGGAAGATCACAGTGAGCGAGTCGCGTACCAGCGTCACCATCACGCCCAACAGCACGTTGAGAATCTGGTTGACCTCGAAGACGATTGCGTTGATCACCGTGCTCGCGGTTTCGCGCTGAAAAAACGCGACGCTCGTGTGAATCATGCGGTCGAACATTCTCAGGCGCAGTTCGAGCAGGATCTTGTTGGACACGTACGCGAGCAGGTAGCCCGACGCATATTGCGATACACCGCGGATCAGCGCGAGGCCGATCACAGCGGCCGGCACGAACCATTTCGCGTTGTCGCTCGCATGCGCGCCAAAGCCTTTGTCGAGCAGCGGCTTGAGCAACGCGGGGATAGCCGCGTCGGTGCCGGCGCTCACCGCCATTGCGACGATCGCCCCGACGATCACCCACAGGAGCGGCTTGATGAACGGCCACAGGCGGCGGAAAACGACGGCAGGGGACGACGCCTCACCTTCACCGATGGGTTTGCTTAACGTTGGCTTCGCGCTCAAGGAATCCTCTGGGAATGCGGTACGAGATTCGCGCCGGCAACGGGCAGCCCGCCGCGCGAAGATCGAAAAGAAGCATTGTAAACGGTTGGAGTTGACGGTCGGCTGACGTTTTGGCGCGACGATCCCGGTTAGCGAAGGATCGAACAGGCTGTGTATACTTCCGCGACCCGTTGCGCTCCATCGCGCGCTTTTGCGCGATCCGTCCGGTCATTCCGCCTCCAGTCCATTTCGCGATCAGGCAATTCAGGTATGCAAGCAACCACCCTCGGCGTCGCCATCATTACTAGAAACGCGGCGGCGCGGCTGGCCGAATGTCTGCAGTCCGTGGCCTTTGCCGACCAGATCGTCGTGATCGACGGCGGCAGCACCGACGGCACAGCTGAAATCGCGCGGGCACACGGCGCGCAGGTGATCGAACAAACGGACTGGCCAGGGTTCGGCCCGCAAAAGAACCGCGCGGTGGACGCGCTCACCACCACATGGATTTTCTCGCTCGACGCCGACGAAATCGTTTCGCCGGAACTCGCGGCCGCTATCCGTGCAGCGCTCGCAGCACCCGCCGCGGACGTTTATGCAGTGGACCGACTGTCGAGTTTTTGCGGGCACTGGATTCACCACAGCGGCTGGTATCCGGACTGGATTCCGCGTCTCTTCAAACGCGGCACCGCGCGTTTTTCCGACGATCTGGTTCACGAACGACTGGTGTTCGATACACCGGCGCAACGCCTCGCCGGCAAGCTGATGCACTACTCGTACGAAAACTTCGAGGGCGTATTACGCAAGCTCGACGCCTATTCGACCGCCGGCGCGCTGCAGCGTCACGCCGCGGGTCAACGCGGCAGCTTCGGCAAGGCGCTTGGCCGCGGCGCCTGGGCGTTCGTGCGAACCTACCTGCTTCGGCGCGGTTTTCTGGACGGCCGCGCCGGCTTCATGATCGCCGTGTTCAACGCGGAGACGGTGTACTACCGCTTCCTCAAACTCGCGAGGCTTGGAGAAGAGCGGCGCTCGCAGTAGCGCCCGCAGGGCGTACGCGGCGGCGCCTGCATCGGCGCCAGCGGCGCTCGCATCAATACACGATTTCGATCGCGCTGCCGGCGAACTGGCCGCGCAGGTCGGCAAGCAGTTCGTCGGTTGGCTTCACGCGCCAGGCGTCGCCAAGACGCATTTCGCCCTCTGCGTTCTCGCTGCGGTACACCACCTGAACGGCGAGGCCGTTCGGGATCTGGACGGGCTGACGTTGCCGCCCATTGTCGCCGCCATAGCCGCCACCAAATCCGCCGCCGCCGTTTCGCCCACCGCCATTGCCGCCGCGCGATGAAGCCGCCGGCGCCGGCACTGCCTGCGGCTCATCTTTACCCGCGCTATGTGCTTCGAGCACGCGCCGCAACGCCAATGCGTCAGCGTTGCCGTTCATCTGCACTTTCACGGCCTCGGCATAGCGGCAACGCGCGCGGCCCAGATCCATGACCGTGTCGACCGTGAAGCGGATACCGCCCGTGAACGCGTCGTTGCGTGCCTGGCCCTGCACGACCAGCAACTCGTCTTCCTTGAACAGTTGCTTGTTCGCTTCGAAGGTCTCGTTGAAGACCGTCACTTCGCATTGACCGGTGCCGTCGTCGAGTAGCGCAATCAGCATCTTGCCGCGCTGGGTCATCTGCGTGCGAAGCGACGCGATGATGCCGGCAACCAGCTTGTCGCGCCCCTCCTTCAGCTCGCCGATTTTCTGGCGCACGAAGCGACGCACTTCTGTCTTGTACGCATCGAACAGATGGCCCGACAGGTAGAAGCCGAGCGCGGCCTTCTCTTCCTGCAACTTCTTCTTTTCGGGCCACTCCGGTTCGTCCACCAGTTCGTGGCCTTGCGACGGCGCGTCGCCCATGTCGAACAGTCCCGCTTGCAGCGCATTCGCGCTCGCCTGCTCGGCGGCTTCCATGGCGAGCGAAACCGACGCGATCAGCTGCGCGCGATTCTGATGCAAGGTGTCGAACGCGCCTGCGCGAATCAGCGCTTCAACCGTACGGCGATTCACGACGCGGCGGTCGATCCGGTTGCAGAAATCGAAGATGTCGATAAACGGACCGTCTTCGCGCGCGCGCAGGATTTCCTCGATCGCATTCTGGCCGCTGCCCTTGATCGCGCCGAGACCATAGCGGATGGTCTTTGAGCGCTTGCCGTCGGCTTCCGCGACCGGCTCGAAACGATACGCCGACAGATTGATGTCCGGCGGCAGCACCACCATCTTGTTGGCGAGACAGTCTTCGAACAGGATCTTGACCTTGTCCGTGTCGTCCATGGCGAGCGACATATTCGCCGCCATGAATTCCGCCGGATGGTGCGCCTTCAGCCACGCGGTGTAATACGCGAGGAGCGCATACGCGGCCGCGTGCGACTTGTTGAAGCCGTAACCCGCGAACTTCTCCATCAAGTCGAAGATTTCGTCGGCCTTCTCGCCGGTCAGCCCGTTCTTCGCGGCGCCCTGGCGGAACAGCTCGCGATGCTGGGCCATTTCCTCGGCCTTCTTCTTACCCATCGCGCGACGCAGCAAGTCGGCGCCGCCCAGCGAGTAGCCGCCGATGATCTGCGCCATCTGCATCACCTGCTCCTGGTAGACCATGATGCCGTAGGTCTCTTTCAGAACAGGTTCGACGCGCGGGTCAGGATACTCGACCACTTCGCGGCCATGCTTACGCGCGCAGAAGCTTGGGATCAGGTCCATCGGGCCAGGACGGTACAACGCGACGAGCGCGATGATGTCCTCGAAGCGGTCCGGCTGCGCGTCTTTCAGCATGCCCTGCATGCCGCGGCTTTCCAGCTGGAACACGGCGACCGTATTCGCTTTCTTCAGGATCGAGAACGACGCCGGGTCGTCGAGCGGCACTTGCCCGAGCGACCAGTCTTTCTTCGACGGATCGAGGCGGCGGATATAACGCTCGGCCCAATCCAGAATGGTCAGTGTGGTGAGACCCAGAAAGTCGAACTTCACGAGGCCGACCGCTTCGACGTCGTCCTTGTCGTACTGGCTCACGACGCCGCTTTCGTCGCCCTGCGTGTAGAGCGGGCAGAAATCGGTCAGCTTGCCCGGCGCGATCAGCACGCCGCCCGCGTGCATGCCGACGTTGCGCGTGAGGCCTTCCACGCGTTGCGCGAGTTCGAGCAGCTGATGCACTTCGTCTTCGTTGTCGAAGCGCTCCTGCAGAAGCGGCTCTTCCTTCATCGCGTCGGCGATCGTGACGTGTTTGCCCGGCTTGAACGGAATAAGCTTCGCGATGCCGTCTGTGAACATGTAGCCGAGATCGAGCACGCGGCCGATGTCGCGCACCGCCGCCTTCGCGGCCATCGTGCCGAACGTCGCGATCTGCGACACGGCGTCTGCGCCGTATTTCTCCTTCACGTACTGGATCACGCGGTCGCGGCCGTGCTGGCAGAAGTCGATGTCGAAGTCGGGCATCGACACGCGTTCCGGATTCAGGAAACGCTCGAACAGCAGGTTATAGCGCAGCGGATCGAGGTCGGTCACGCCAAGCGCATAGGCGACGAGCGAGCCCGCGCCCGAACCGCGGCCGGGGCCCACGGGCACGCCGTTGTTCTTCGCCCAGTTGATGAAGTCCGCGACGATCAGGAAGTAGCCCGGAAAGCCCATCTTGATGATCGTGCCGCACTCGAACTCGAGCCGCTGATAATACGTGTCGCGCTGCGCGGCGCGCTCCGCTTCGTCCGGGTACAACTGCTCGAGACGCTTTTCCAACCCTTCTTTCGACAGATGCACGAGGTAGTCGTCGAGCGACATGCCGTCGGGTGTCGGAAAGAGCGGCAGTTTCGGCTTGCCCAGTTCGAGCGTGAGATTGCAGCGCTTGGCGATTTCCACCGTATTGGCAAGCGCCGACGGAATATCCGCGAAGAGCGCGGCCATTTCCTCTTGCGTGCGGAAATACTGCTCGGGCGTGAAGCGCTTCTGGCGCCGCGGATTGGCGAGAATGTCGCCTTCCGAAATGCACACGCGCGCTTCGTGCGCGGTGAAGTCGTCGGGCGTCATGAACTGCATGGGATGCGTGGCGACTACCGGCAGCTTCAACGAAGCTGCGAGCGCGACCGCCTGCTGGACATACTGCTCGCCGCCCGGCTGACCGCAACGCTGCAACTCGATGTAGAAGCCGCCCGGGAAGACCTTTGCCCAATGCAGCGCGTTGCGCTTTGCCGCTTCCTGATTGCCCGCGGCAAGCGCGAGCCCGATGTCGCCCTGCTGCGCCCCCGACAATGCGAGCAAGCCCTCGCCCAAACCGGATTCCAGCCAGCCAGCCTCGACTTCCGCGCGACCACGATACTGGTTCGTGAGGGAAGCCTTGCTCAGCAACTCGCACAGGTTCAGGTAGCCGCGACGGTCTTTCACCAGCAGCAGCAGGCGCGAAGGCTTGTCGCGGTCGTCCGGATTGGTGATCCAGACGTCGCAGCCGGCAATGGGTTTGACCCCTTTGCCGCGCGCTTCCTTATAGAAACGGACGAGGCCGAACGCGTTGCCGAGATCGGTGAGGGCGAGCGCGCCCTGACCGTCCTGGGCAGCCGCCTTGACGACGTCGTCAAGACGCACGATGCCGTCGGCAATCGAGAATTCGGAGTGGACGCGGAGATGAACGAAGCGGGGATCTGACATGGGCGACATTGTAACTCCACCCTCCCGGAGATTTCAGCGCAAAACCCCGCGTTAGCCATCCGGCGTAGGACGCTGACTTCACAGCGCCGCGCCTTGGCGCTTTCGGGACTTTTGTGAGGTCTTCCCCGGCCTTGTACGGACCGATGCCCGCGAGTTTGCAGGCCATTTGCGCTAACGCAACTGACTGGCCATTCGGCCGAGTCGGGGAAAGCGCCGGCTTGAGGGATAATACGGGTTTTGCCGCGTTCGACGTGGCCGCGGCACCGGGCACTGGGCTCCACGCTTCGGGTTCTCCCCGCACGCGACCATCCGGCTGCAGCCCGCCGCGCCCGTCACGCACAACGCCGCCACTTATTACCGCTGGACATTCATGAGTATCGTCAATCTCGCCGCGTACCATTTCGCGACCATCGAAGACACCGCCGCATGGCGCCCGCACGTTACGGAGCGCTGCAACGCGCTCGGCCTGCGCGGCACCATTCTGCTGGCGCCGGAAGGCATCAATCTGTTCGTCGCGGGCACGCGCGAGGACACCGACGCGTTCGTCCACTACATCCGTCACGATCCGCTCTTCGAGGGCAAGTTCGCGAGCCTGCAATTCAAGGAAAGCCTGTCGGAGAAGCAGCCGTTCACGCGCATGCTGGTGAAGCTCAAGCGCGAAATCATCACAATGAAAAAGCCGGCCATTCGGCCGGAATTGGGCCGCGCGCCGTTCGTCGACGCACCCACGCTCAAAGCCTGGCTCGACCGCGGCTACGACGACGCGGGCCGCCCGGTCGTCATGCTCGACACGCGCAACGCGTTCGAAGTAGACGTCGGCACGTTCGACAACGCCCTCGATTACCGCATCACGAAATTCAGCGAGTTTCCGGAAGTCATCGAGCAGAACCGTGCCGACCTGGAGGGCAAGACCGTCGTGTCGTTCTGCACGGGCGGGATTCGCTGCGAGAAGGCCGCGATTCACATGAAGGAAGTGGGTATCGAGCACGTGTATCAGCTCGAAGGCGGCATCCTCAAGTATTTCGAGGAAGTGGGCGGCGCGCATTATCACGGCGACTGCTTCGTGTTCGACTACCGCACTGCGCTCAATCCGCAACTCGAGCCCACCGCGACCGCGCAATGCTTCGGCTGCCGCGCGGTGGTCACGCCCGAAGCGCAGAAGTCGCCGATGTACGTGCCTGGCAAGACGTGTCCGGCATGTCATCCGGACAGCAAGGCGGCTCGCGCTGCCTGAACGGCGGTGCTTGCCGACTCATGAACTATCGCGGACGCTTCGCGCCCTCGCCCACCGGCCCGCTGCATTTCGGCTCGCTGGTGAGTGCGCTCGCAAGCTGGCTCGACGCCCGGGCGCATCACGGCGCATGGCTGGTTCGCATTGAAGATATCGACGGACCGCGCACCGTGCCGGGCGCCGCGCAAGACATCCTCGCCACGCTCGAACGCTTCGGCATGTACGCCGACGAGCCACCCGTCTGGCAAAGCACGCGCATCGCGCGTTATCAGCAGGCCTTCGAACAGTTGAAGGCGGCGGGCCTCGTCTATCCGTGCGGCTGCACGCGCAAGGAAATCGCCGACTCGCTGCTGCACGCACATACGCGTAACACCACGCTCGCCTATCCGGGCACGTGTCGCAACGGACTGCACGGCAAGCCGGCGCGCGCGTGGCGCCTGCGCGTGCCGGACGACGACGCGGCCGTGATCGCCTTCGAAGATCGCTGGCAGGGCAAGCAGACGCAGAATCTCGCCACCGACGTCGGCGATTTCGTGCTGAGACGCGCGGACGACCAGTGGGCGTATCAACTGGCGGTAGTAGTCGACGACGCCGACGCGGGCATCACGCACATTGTGCGGGGCGCAGATCTGATGGATTCAACGGCAAGGCAGATTTACTTGCAGCGATGCCTCGGCGTGCCAACGCCACGGTACTTGCACGTGCCTGTGGTCACAAACCAGTATGGTGAAAAGCTCAGCAAACAGAATGGAGCGAGCGCGCTCGACTGCGATAAGCCGCTCGAAGCGCTGAACGCGGCCGCGCGGCATCTGGGATTGAATCTGGATGGCGACGCAAGCGTCAAAGCCCGCACGACGCTGGACGATTTCTACACCGCGGCGACCGCGGCGTGGTCAAAGCGCATGTGCTCGGCCATATGACCTGGCGCTGCGCTGCATGCAAGCCATGAAGCCCAAGGCCGCCATTCGCATGAGCGCTGAAAAGCTACTTCCGCCGGTCTAAATCAAGCGCCCGGCGCAACAGCGCCAACCCTGAAACTGTCGGCCGCCCTCTTTTACGATGACTTGCGCGGCATGCCAAAGCCGCCCAGCAATGCCGCAAGCGGCTGCTTCGAAGACGACTTCTGCGGCGCCGACCCGGCAGCCTCGGCCTCTTCGCCTTTGCGAACCGAAGCAGGCGACGGTTCATAAGGCTTCAGGAAAAAGTCGTCCACAGGCTGCGCGCGATGATGATGCGGCCGGTCGAACGAACCCGACGGCGCGCCCGAGCGGCGGCGACCGCCCCGCTCGTCACGGCCCTCGCTGCGCTCACGCCGCGGTGCGCGCTCTTCGTGATGATGACGCACGGGCGCCTCGACGGTCAGACGCAGAACCTCCAGCGGACGCTTGATCAGTTTCTCGATATCCGCCAGCTGCTTGCGCTCGTTCGGGCTGCACAGCGACAAAGCGTCGCCGGAAGCGCCCGCACGGCCCGTACGGCCAATGCGGTGCACATAATCTTCGGCGTTGAACGGCAAATCGAAGTTGATGACAGCCGGCAGTTCGGCGATGTCCAGACCGCGGGCGGCGACGTCGGTGGCGACCAGCGCCTCGATCTCGCCTCGCTTGAATGCATCGAGCGCCTGCATCCGCTCGTTTTGCGAGCGATCGCCGTGAATCGCGGTCGCGACCACGCCGTCACGCTCCAGACTGCGCGCAAGTCGGCTCGCGCCGATCTTGCTGTTGCAGAACACGATCACCTGCTTCAGGCCGCGCTCGCGGATCAGCTGAACCACCGCGCCGGTTTTGTCGCCTTCGGCCACTTCATAGACGATCTGCGTGACATTGGTCGCGGTCGAGTTGCTGCGCGCCACTTCGATAGTCTGCGGATTGCGCAGGTACGTGGCGGCCAGCTTCTTGATTTCGCCCGAGAACGTGGCCGAAAACAGCAGCGTCTGACGCTCTTTCGGCAGCAGATTCAGAATTCGCTGCAAGTCCGGCAGGAAGCCCATGTCGAGCATCCGGTCGGCTTCGTCGAGCACGAGGATTTGTACCTGCCCGAGGTTGGCGGTTTTCTGTTGCACGTGATCGAGCAGGCGGCCCGGCGTGGCGATCAGAATTTCGACGCCGCGGCGCAACTGCTCCGACTGCGGGTTCATGTCCACGCCGCCGAAAACGACGGCGCTGCGCAGCGCCGTGTGCTTCGCATACGACTGAACGTTCGCCGCAACCTGATCGGCCAGCTCGCGGGTCGGCGTGAGAATCAGCGCACGCACCGGATGGCGGGCGGGCGAAGCGCTCGTGCTGGCCTGCGGCAACAGGCGCTGGATGATCGGCAGCGAGAAGCTGGCGGTCTTGCCGGTGCCGGTTTGCGCGGCGCCCATGACGTCGCGGCCTGCCAGCACGACAGGAATCGCCTGCTCCTGAATCGGCGTGGGCGTGGTGTAGCCCGATTCTTTGACCGCTTTCAGGATGTCGGGTGCGAGACCGAATTGATCGAAGGTCGCAGTGCTGGGGGTGACGGCTGTGTCGGACATGGTGGCTTTCGCTAAAAATGCGCTTGGCGCGTGCGCGCGGCAGCGGTCGGAACCGCAGAAGGCATCAGGATGAAGGCGGAGCCACGGCGTTCCGCACAGGACCCGTCGTTGCGGGAAAGGATGCGGCCGGCTCCGGCCGGCGGAAACACCCGCCGGAAAGGCCGGTATTGTAGCACTTCAGCAAAAACACTCATGGCGCAGGCGCCGGCTTTCTGCTTATGCGGCAAAAGCCCGGCGGCGCGTGCCGGCGCGCGCCGCCGTGCGCCTCGCTCGGCGAGCGTAGTGCGTTCAAACGACAGTCGCATGACAGAGGGAAAAGCGGTTTTGCGCCCGCACCGACTCCCGCACCTCACCAGGTCTCGCGCATCACCATCAGACGCAGTTCTGTCATGTCTTCGATGGCATAGCGCACGCCCTCGCGCCCGAGCCCCGAGTCCTTCACGCCGCCGTACGGCATGTTATCGACGCGAAACGACGGCACGTCGTTGATCACCACGCCGCCCACTTCGAGTTCGTCCCACGCGCGATGCGCATGCGCGAGCGAATCGGTAAACACGCCCGCCTGGAGGCCGAAGTCGCTGTCGTTGACGGTTGCGAGGGCAGCGCCGAAATCGTCGAAACGCTCCAGAATGACGACGGGCCCGAACGCTTCCTTGCGATACAGGTCGGTGTCGCGCTTAACGCCTTCGAGCAGGGTGGCCTCGAACATTGCGCCGTCTACCTTGCCGCCCGCGACGATCGTCGCGCCCGCCTGCACCGCGCTTTCCATCCAGCCGGCGAGCCGCTTCGACTCCGATTCGGAAATCATCGGCCCGACGAAAGTCTTTTCGTCCTTCGGGTCGCCCATCACGAGCGACCTGGTTTTGGCGATCAACTTCTCGCGCAGCGCATCGTAGATGCTTGCGTGCACGAGAATCCGCTGCACGCCGATACAGCTTTGCCCCGACTGATAGAACGCGCCGAACGCGAGCCGGTCGACGACATAGTCGAGCTTGCCGCCCTGATCGCCGTCGACAATCGCTGCCGCGTTGCCGCCCAGCTCCAGAATCACCTTCTTCTTGCCCGCCTTTTTCTTCAGTTCCCAGCCCACCGCCGGCGAGCCCGTGAACGACAGCAGCTTGAAGCGTTCGTCGGTCGTGAAGAGATCGGCGCCGTCCCGGTGCGCGGGAAGAATCGAAAAGGCGCCCTTCGGCAAGTCGGTTTCGGCGAGAATCTCACCCATGATCAGCGCGCCGACCGGGGTGCGGCTCGCCGGCTTCAGCACGAACGGCACGCCTGCGGCAATCGCCGGCGCGACCTTATGCGCGGTCAGGTTCAGCGGAAAATTGAACGGCGAGATAAACGAACACGGACCGATGGGCACACGCTTCACATAGCCGTGGTAACCGTTGGCACGCGGTGAAATCTGCAGATTGACGATCTCGCCGTCGATCCGCACGGCTTCCTCGGCGGCTACCTTGAACGTGTCGATCAGGCGAGTGACTTCGCCCTTCGAGTCGTTGATCGGCTTGCCTGCCTCGATGCACAGTGCGAGCGCCAGTTCGTCGTAACGCTCACGAAAGCGCTTCACGCAATGCGCGAGCACCGCCTGGCGCTTGAACGGAGCAAACGCACGCATTGCGGGCATCGCTTCGACGGCGAAGCCGATTGCCTTGTCGATCGCGGCCGCGTCGGCCATTGCGACACGCGTTGCGACTTCGCCGCTGAATTTGTCGGTGACTTCGAGATCCGTGTTCGCCGCCACGGCTTCGTTCGCGAGGTAGTACGGGTAAGTCTTGTTCAGCATGACGCATTCTCCTTCCGGTAGGTCACAGCGACAGCGCGGCGCCGAAGCAGCCCGCACCGCTCACAGTTGCGCGGAAAGCCGCTTGATCTCGCGGTTCAGCACGCGCTCGTTATCCGAATAGTCGATGGGCACGTCGATCACATGCACGCCCGGCGTGGCAAAACATTCGCGCAGCAGCGGCGCGAATTCCGCCGCCGCTTCGACCCGGTGCCCCTTCGCTCCATAGCTCTGCGCGTACGCGACGAAGTCCGGATTCGCGAGCGTCATGCCGTAATCGGGGAAGTTCATGTTCTCCTGCTTCCAGCGGATCATGCCGAACGCGTCGTCGCGCAAAATCAGGATCACGAGATCGAGCTTCAGCCGCACCGCCGTTTCCAGCTCCTGCGAATTCATCATGAAGCCGCCGTCGCCGCACACGGCCATGACCTTGCGGTCCGGGTGCACGATCTTGGTGGCGATTGCGGACGGCAAGCCGGCGCCCATCGAAGCAAGCGCGTTGTCGAGCAGCAGCGAATTGGGTTCGTGCGCACGGTAGTAGCGCGCGAACCAGATCTTGTACATGCCGTTGTCCAGACACACGATGCCGTCGACGGGCGTGGTCTCGTACACGTCGTTGACGAGCCGCACCGGATACATCGGAAAGCGGTCGTCGTGCTGGCCTTTCACCAGATGCGCCTCGAAGTGCTCCTTGATCTCCTTGAAGCGCGTGAAGTCCCAGTGTTCCTGGCGCTCCTTCAGGCTCTCCTTTAGCTGCCACACCGCATTGGCGATGTCGCCGACCACTTCGATCTGCGGGAAATACACGGTATCGACTTCCGCGCCGAGGAAGTTGACGTGAATCACCGTTTTCTCGCCGGCCTCGCCGCTGCGCATGAAGAACGGCGGCTTCTCGATCACGTCGTGCCCGACATTGATGATGCAGTCGGCGTGATCGATCGCGCGGTGCACGAAGTCGCCGTCGGACAACGTGGCGTTGCCGAGCCACATAGGATGCGATTCGTCGATTACGCCCTTGCCCATCTGCGTGGTGAAGAACGGGATGCCGATCTGGTCGACGAACTCGCGCAGCATCTTCGTCGTGGTCTTGCGGTTGCCTCCCGCGCCGATCATCAGCAACGGATGCTTCGCTTTCATGATGGCTTCAACGGCTCGCGCGACCGCTTTTTCCTCGGCGACCGGACGCCGGCTGTAGCTCTTCGGAATCGGCTTGCCGTCGCCCTCTTCGTGCGCGACGTCTTCGGGCAACTCGAGATGCGTGGCGCCGGGGCGTTCTTCTTCGGCCTGCCTGACGGCCTCGCGCACCGCGGCCGGAATATTGGCGATGGACACGATCTGGCGCGTGTACTTGGTGAGCGGCTCCATCATCCGCACGACATCGACAATCTGAAAATGGCCCTGCTTGCTCGACTTGATCGGCTTCTGGCCCGTGACCATCAGCATTGGCATGCCGCCCAGCTGCGCGTAGGCCGCCGCCGTCACGAAGTTGGTCGCGCCCGGGCCGAGCGTTGCAAGACACACGCCGGTGCGGCCCGTCAGACGTCCGTAGGTCGCGGCCATGAAGCCCGCTGCCTGTTCATGACGCGTAAGGATCAAGCGGATTTTCGAGCGGCGCAGCGATTCGAGCAGATCGAGATTTTCTTCACCGGGGATGCCGAACACATACTCGACACCTTCGGCTTCCAGCGATTTGACGAACAGGTCGGATGCTTTCATGGAGGGTCTCGCTTGATGGTACGGACGCGGGCGCAAGGCCTGGCCGTGGGTGAGCGGAAACGGACGATCGGAGACTCAGGACGACCGCAGAGACAGCAACGGCGACAACAGTCACGACGACACGCGCAATGCCACGCCGGACAGCTTACTACTCGGGAAGAAATGATGCGCGCACGGAGACACTGCAGCGCGAGAAAACAAAAGGCCGACGGCTTCGGCCGGCCGCTCGATGATATCGAGGCGGGATTCCGGCACTGCCTCGGCCGGCCTTCAGCGATTGAGGGTGATGCAGTCGGACAGAACTGGCGGCGCGTCTTCGCCGGCCATGGCGTCGTAGAGATCGGCGCGCGGACCCTTGGTCCACCAGGTATAGCTGCCGGCCTGATATTTCACGCCGGACGCAGCAATCGTGTTGACGAACAGCAGTTGTTTGCCCTTCACGGGCACGAGCGCGAAGCTCTGGCCGTTGGCCGTATTCCAGTAGGTGACGTGCAGGATCCTGCCGGTCGCGCAGGTGTATTTACGCGTTTGACGATTTTTCGCCTGAACGTCGTCGAGATGCAAGGGCGCGGCGAACGCATAGCCACACATTGCCGCGAGGCTCACTGCAACCAGCCTTTTCTTCATTGAATGCCCCGCTCGTTGCTGATCAAGGGTCGATGACGTCGGCGCAGGCGTCGGTCGGCGCGGCGGCCACGTGCCCGACCACCGGCACGATCTTCAGACCGGCGGACGCAATTCGGCACGGTGCAGCGGCGAGCCCGCAGCCCGTCAACGCCGCGCAAAGCGCGAACAACACGCCAAGAGCGCCGAGACGAACGGCGTTGCCGTGCCGGGTTGAGCCGCGCGTCACTGTGCTGCCGGATTCCTGCGACATTCGTACCTCGACTTCGGTGAGACCATTCATTCGTGGGCTCGGACAATCAGGCTGCGATCGCGCCGGGCTGGCCGGCACGCTCGCGAGCGCGTCATTGCGCAGACTTTCCCGACACCGGACGCACCGCCGCCGCGGCCTCTTTCGCGCGCGAGCGTGCTTCGTCGATGTTGCCGCCGGTTGCCAGCGCCACGCCCATGCGGCGCTTGACGAAGCTCTCCGGCTTGCCGAAAAGGCGCAGGTCCGCATTCGGCACGGCGAGCGCCGCAGCAACGCCTTCGAAGGCGATGCCCGCTTCATCGAGCCCGCCGTAAATCACCGCCGACGCACCGGGCGCGCGCAACGACGTATCGACCGGCAAACCCAGAATTGCGCGCGCGTGCAATTCGAATTCCGAAAAGCGTTGCGAGCACAGCGTAACGAGACCCGTGTCGTGCGGACGCGGGCTGACTTCCGAGAACCATACGTCATCGCCGCGGACGAAAAGTTCCACGCCGAAGAGGCCACGTCCGCCGAGCGCGGCCGTCACCTTGTGCGCGACTTCACGCGAACGTTCGAGTGCGAGCGGGTTCATGGGCTGCGGCTGCCACGATTCGACATAGTCGCCCGCCACCTGCACATGACCGATCGGATCGCAGAAGTACGTGGCGACTTCACCAGTCGACGGATCGACGGCGCGCACGGTCAACTGCGTGATTTCGTAGTCGAAGTCGATAAAGCCTTCGACGATCACGCGGCCGTGATTCACTCGCCCGCCGGCCATTGCATACTGCCAGGCGGGCTCGACGTCGGCGTCGCTTTTCAGCACCGATTGCCCCTTGCCCGACGACGACATGACCGGCTTCACCACGCACGGATAACCGACCTTGGCGATGCCCGCCCGCAGTTCATCGAGCGAATCGGCGAACGCATACGGCGAGGTGGGCAAGCCGAGTTCTTCGGCGGCAAGACGGCGGATGCCTTCGCGGTTCATTGTGAGCTGCGTGGCGCGCGCGGTCGGAATCACCTCGGCAAGACCGTCGCTTTCGATAGCGGCAAGCGCGTCGGTTGCGATCGCCTCGATTTCGGGGACGATCAGATGCGGGCGTTCCTGCTCGACGAGCGCGCGCAGCGCGGCGCCGTCGGTCATGTCGATCACGTGCGTGCGGTGCGCGACCTGATGGCCCGGCGCGTTCGGATAACGGTCGACGGCAATGACCTCGACGCCCAGCCGCTGCAGCGAGATGATCACCTCCTTGCCGAGTTCACCGGCGCCGAGCAGCATGACGCGCGTGGCGGATTCAGAAAGCGGCGTGCCGATCCGTTGGCCGATCTGCATGGGGTCTCCAGATAAAAGTCGGATGAGGGTGGGATTGGGTAGAGCACGATGTTAACATGCGGGCCCCTCGCCGCGCCTTGCTCGCGGCGACCGCTCCGATCTGCGCGGTGCGCTCGAAGAGCTGCCGCGCGCTGACCTCGAATGCGGCGCAATAGGGGCGCTGCCGCAATCTGCGTGAGCGCTCGACGCACCGAGTGCGTTACCCTTACGCCTTTGCCAGTTTCAAGAGGAACGACGCCATGCATCCAAGCTTCTCCACGCGACGTCTTGCGGGCATTGCTCCATTTGCGCGCACGGTCCTCGCCGCGTTGAGCGTCGCGGCGCTGCTCGGCGCCTGCGCGATTCCGAAGCATCCGGATTCGGAAGCCCCCGCGCCCGACCCGTTCAACCCCGCCGCCACTCAATTACTCGACGACACGAGCTGGGTTCTCACCGGATGGAAGCAGCCGGACGGCACGGCCCGCACGATTCCGTTCGCGAATCTCGGCGCGCCGATCACACTCACGCTTTCGACCGCGAAGGGCCAGCGCCACGCGAGCGGCTTTTCCGGCTGCAATCGCTATATGGGCTCGTACTCGCTAAAAGACGGCAAGCTCAGTTTCGGCACGCTGGGCGGCACACGCATGGCTTGCGCGACGCCGGGCGGGCAGATTGAAGGCACCTACCTGAGCGCGCTGACGCACATCGAACGGACCGGCGTGCAGATGCGTGAGCCGCAGCAAATGCAGCTGGTGCTCGATAACGGCGATACGCTGGTGTTCGAGCGTAGCGTCAAGTAGCAGTAGCGCGGGCGGCGTGCGCATTATTCGGCGCGCCGCCCGGTTTGCACGAGGACGCAGGCATACTTGTGTCCGCCTTCGAAGCCCTCGGGCTTCGCCGGTTTAAACTCGACGGATTGCGTTTCCCTCAATCCGTCATTTGTTGATGTCGAGTATGCACACGGTAGTTTTCGGCTGGTTCGGCGGGTCGGCCGTCTGGTTCATTCCTCTCATATGGCGGCTCGTCAAGTCGATGCTGCCGGGCGGCGCGGGTTTGCGCGGCCCCGGCACGATCCGGCTCTGGCTCGGCTTCGTCTGCGTGATGGTGGCGAGTTGCACGCTGGAGGCGTCGCTGATCGGCGCGACCGGCACAAACGCGATCGGCCATGCGCTCGCGGCGGGCTTCGGCCATCTGCTCGGACATATCGGCACGCCGCTGGCAGCGCTGGCGCTGCTGTTGGTCAGCCTGCCCTGGCTGATCGGTTTCCACTGGCGCGAGTTTCTCGCGTGGGCCGACGGCGCGTTCGGCCTCGGCCTCGGCTCGCGCGGTCTCGCAAGGCGTGACGATGAAGCGCGCCGCCATCGCATCGACGATGCCGCGTCGCCGCACATTTCCAGTCCCATGAACACGATGGCGCCCAAAACCAAAGGGCGCTATTCGCGGCCCACCGTTTGGCGACCGCCTGTCAAGGCACGCGCTGCGGGTGGCGCCGGGGCTGCAGGCGTCGGCGCTGCCGGATCTGCCGCTGGCAGGGACGCGCCAACGCGCGCGACCGGCGAAAGCTGGAGAGCCGGGCGAGTTGCGCCGCGCAGCCGAAGCTCGCAAGCCGAGCCGGTTCTGGTCACCGGCAGCGCGAATCCGGCGCGGCACGCAACGTCACAGACGCCTATGCATGGGTCGTCTGCCGGGAAGGCGACTTGGGCGCCGACGGAGCCGGTCGCACCGGCTGGTTGGCTGCGCGAGACCACGTCGCAGCCGCGTGCGTCTACTGTGAGCACAGCAGCGCAAAACGCGGCGGCCGATAACGGCTCGCTCGGCACAGGCCGCCCAACTCGTGACCCGCGAGGCAGTGGATCGTTGGGAACCGGCATGGGTGCGGCGGGAATGACCGCCGGTATGCAAGGCGCTGATGCGCATGCCGCGCGCTTTGCAGCGAGCACAACCGCGGGTCCGCGCGGGCCTGCCGGTACGACGTCGCCGAGCGGATCCGGCGATGGCCGCGCCGCGCTCAACCCTGCTTCGACGCCGTTCAATCGCGCGGCATCGCCGGCGCAAGTGCCGCCATCGGCCCCGCGCACCCAGGATGTCGCTTCGGTTTCGGGCACGCGTCGTCCGTTGTCGGCCGCGCCGAGCTACACGCGGCCCTTGCCTGCAACACAGAAGGTCACGCCGCCAGCCAGCGTCCAGGAGACGCTGCGCAGCATTGCCGAGAACGCCGCCCGCTGGACGGATATCGCCGGCGTCAGCCTCGCGCGAAGCACCGGCGCGGACGTTGCGAAGATCGCGGAGCCGAACATGCCGCCGTCGGGTGCGAGCGCCGCTTCAAGCGGGGAAGTTTCGCACTACGGCAACGTCGAGCCGCCTTCATTCGCGGATCAGGCAGAGTCTGACGATGTCGCAAGTCCGGCGGCGAGCAATGCGCCGCAAGTCGATGCGATCCACGCCGATGAAACGCCGTTCGAGCGGCCCGTTGGCATGCAGCCTTCAATGTCAGTGGAACAAACTGCACTTGAAACGCCGCATGAAACGCCGGTTGTCGCGCACGCTCACACGCTGCGGACGGAGCCCGAGGCGCCGGCTACGAGCAGTACGGTGCCACTCGTGCAGTGGCCGATTGAGCCGCCGGTCATTCAAGCGCCGATAAGCTTGCCGACTGAACTTGCAACGCCGTCAACGCCGTCAACGCCGGCGATCGTGCCCGCAGCGGGGACGGCATCGACGGTCGTGCCAACACTGCCGGTTGCCGCACCACCGCTCAATCGCACGCCGTTCGGCATCTTTGCAACCCGACTGCAGGAGCCCGACGCGCCGTCGCAGACGCCGCCTTGGGAAGAAGATCTGCCTTCGTCGGCGCAACAGCCGGACGACCGTCCCGACAGCCCGACCACGCTTGCAGGTCAGCACCGCGACGCACAAGTCGAAGACTCCGCTACGCCGCTCGTGATCCGGCCGGTGTCGGTCGCTCCGGACATTGCGCCAGACAACGCTCCGGTCCACGCTCCACAGGTCCAGTACGCGGCAATCACAGGCACAAACACAGGCACAAACACAGATACGAGCGAAACCACCGCAGGCTTGGCATCCCCAGCCACTGCCGACCTGCACACGCCCCCTACCCTCGCGGATCAAGCGACCACATCGGTCGAACCGAACGCCGCACCTGTGGCAGATACAACCGGCGCGCCGGAGCCAGGCGCTGCGACGCCGGCGTCGTCTAACGTGGTTCGTTTGCCCAGCCTGGTAACCCAAGCGCACACGGCAACGCGCGACCAGGCGGTACCGCAACCGCATGCGCAACAGAATGACGAGGAAAGCCTCGGCGCACCCCCGACCGCGCCGTCGATCCACGCTCCCGCTCTGGACGTGGACGCCACCTATTCCGCGCCGCCCTCTCCACCGCCGGCGGCATCGAACGCCGGGCACGAACCGGTGCCTGCGGCCGAACCGCCCGTGCAGCGCACGCCGCTGCGCGGCCACAGCCCGACTAACGGCTTCGAGTTCCACGCGCCGGCCGCGTCGATGGTCGAATTGCCCACGCTCGATCTGCTTGCGCCCGCCGATACCGACGTCGAGCCCGTTTCTGAGGAAAAGCTCATCGAGACCGGTCTTCTGATCGAACAGCGCCTGCAGGAATTCAAGGTGCCGGTGACGGTGGTCGGCGCGTCGGCAGGTCCCGTCATCACGCGTTTCGAGGTCGAACCGGCGCTCGGGGTGCGCGGCAGTCAGATCGTCGGGTTGATGAAGGACCTGTCACGCGGTCTCGGACTCACGTCGATCCGTGTCGTCGAAACGATTCCCGGCAAGACGTGCATGGGCCTCGAATTGCCGAACGCGAAGCGCCAGACGATCCGCCTGTCCGAGATTCTCGAAGCGAGCGTCTATCAGAACTCGCATTCGCAATTGACACTGGCGATGGGCAAGGACATTACCGGCCATCCGGTCGTCGCCGATCTGGCAAAGGCGCCGCACATGCTGGTTGCGGGCACGACCGGCTCGGGCAAGTCGGTCGCGATCAACGCGATGATCTGCTCGCTCCTCTACAAGGCGACGCCCGAGGAAGTGCGCCTCATCATGATCGACCCGAAAATGCTGGAGCTGTCGGTCTACGAGGGCATTCCGCATCTGCTCGCACCGGTCGTCACCGACATGAAGCTCGCGGCCAACGCGCTGAACTGGTGCGTCGGCGAAATGGAAAAGCGCTACCGCCTGATGTCCGCGGTCGGCGTGCGCAACCTCGCAGGCTTCAATCAGAAAATTCGCGACACAGAAGCGAAGGGCAAGAAGCTGGGCAATCCGTTTTCACTGACGCCGGAGGCGCCCGAGCCGCTCGCGCCTCTTCCGCTGATCGTCGTGGTGATCGACGAACTTGCCGACCTCATGATGGTGGCCGGCAAGAAAATCGAGGAACTGATCGCGAGGCTTGCGCAAAAAGCGCGCGCCGCCGGCATCCACTTGATTCTCGCGACGCAGCGCCCTTCGGTGGACGTAATCACCGGGCTCATCAAGGCGAACATTCCGACGCGCGTCGCATTCCAGGTGTCGTCGAAGATCGACTCGCGCACGATTCTCGACCAGATGGGCGCGGAGTCGCTGCTCGGCCAGGGCGACATGCTGTTCCTGCCGCCAGGCACGGGCTATCCACAGCGCGTGCACGGCGCGTTCGTCGCGGACGAGGAAGTGCACGCGATCGTCGAGTATCTGAAGCAGTTCGGCGAGCCGCAATACGAGGAAGGCATTCTCGACGGCCCCGCGACCGACGGCGGCGCGGCGCAGGACCTGTTCGGCGACTCGCCGGATGCCGAAGCCGATCCGCTGTACGACGAAGCCGTTGCGTTTGTCGTCCGCACGCGGCGCGCGTCGATTTCATCGGTGCAGCGGCAATTGCGCATCGGCTATAACCGTGCGGCGCGTCTTGTCGAACAGATGGAAACCGCTGGGCTGGTGTCGGCCATGGGTATCAACGGCAGCCGTGAAGTGCTCGCGCCTGGACCTGCGGAGTAAGCCTGTCTGACTGGCGGTCAGCTTCGCCGACGCATCGAATGCGCGTTACGAGGCGAGCCAGGCTTGCTACAAAACAACGGGCCGCTCGAAGCGGCCCGTTTTTCATGCAGCATGCAGCGTACGGCGTGCATGCTTGCACGCATGATTCAGTGGTTCCCTCACCTGCGCACAGATGCGGGCCCGTCCCTCACGACGGCGACACGAGCTTGAAGTCAACCGGCGAGCCGATCTCGATACGCTTCGGGTTCGCTTCGAGCAAGCCGCTCTGCAGGTCGCGCCTGAACACGTAGACCGTGTCGCTGTTCTGATTGCCGACGATCAGCCATTTCCCCGTGGGGTCGATCGCGAATTCGCGCGGCGACTTTCCAAGGCTCGATTGATGACCGATCTTTTTCAGATGTCCGTTCGTCGGATCGACGGAGAAGATCACGATCTCGTTCGCGTCGCCGCGATTGGTCGCGTACAGGAACCGCCCGTCCGGCGACAGATGGATCGCCGCCGCCCCGACCGCGCCCTTGAAGCCGGGCTCCGTTAGCGAGACTGTCTGGACCTGCGTGAGCTTGCCGTCGTCGTAATTGAAGATGCTGACGGTGGCGGCGAGCTCGCTCGTCAGATACGCATGCTTGCCGTCGACGCCGAACACCAGATGCCGGGGGCCCGTGCCCGGCTTCTCCTGCGTATAGCGCCAGTCGGTCGGACCGAACAGGCCGCGACTGCCGTCGGGCGTGTAGCGGTACGAATAGAGCTTGTCGGCGCCGAGATCCTGCGCGAACAGATAACGTCCGTCCGGCGAAAAGACAGTGGAGTGCACGTGCGAGTTGTCCTGGCGTCCTTTCACCGGGCCGCCGCCTTCATGATGCACCGTCAACACCGACGCGCCGAGCTGGCCGTCCGCCTGCACCGGAAACACCGCGAAGCTGCCGCCCGGGTCGGCCGCAACCGAATAGTTCGCGGTCAGCAGATATTTGCCATCCGGTGAGAGACTCAGGTAGCACGGGTCGTTGCCGTCGGCGGAAACCTTGTTGAGGAAGCTCAACTGGCCGCTCGCGGCGTCGAAGCGAAATGCGCTGATGCCGCCGCGCTGACTGGCCGGTCCGTTGTCGCCAGGCAGTTCGTTGACGGCATAGACGAACCGGCGGTCGCGGCTCACCACCAGATACGACGGGTTGACCGTCTGCGCGACCGAGACGCGCGTCGCGTCGCCGGTCTTCGTGTCGAAGCGATAGACATACAAGCCCTCGCTCTTGCCGCCGGTATAGGTGCCGACCAGCATGTCATAGACGCCGTCGGCGGGAGCGGGGCCGGCGTCCTGGGCGAACGCGGGCGAAGCGACAATCGAGACCATGAGCGCGAAACCTTTTATGATCGAGCCGGCGGAGTGCATGGGAGCCCATGTGCGCGCGCGCCGTGAAGGGGAGCCCGCATCGGCATACGAAGAAGGCTGAGTAACACCTGAGGCGGCGCGCACTGCGGCCCGGTGACGACGAAGCATATAACCTCCTCTACATCGTTTATTTGCATGAACTGGTTGTAATGGCGTCTCTGGTCTGCCGCGCGACGGTCGAGCGTTGTTCACGTCGAGCAAGTATAAAAGTGTTGCAACGGATGATGCAGCGAAGCGGGCCGCGCGAACCTGTCGGCAGCTAGTCAGTCGCGTAGCGGACTGTTTTAGAACTCGGATGCTGCAACGCCGGCCGCTGCATGGGTAGCAATTGTCCCGCCTGAACGGGATCTTTTTTAATCGCGTCTCACCACACTACGGAGTATTCATGAACGTCACACTCAGCCTGGGCCCGCTGGTTTCGTTGATCGCCGGCATACTGATTCTCGTGATGCCGCGGCTGTTGAACTATATCGTCGCGCTCTATCTGATCATCATCGGGATCATTGGGATTTTTGGCGTGGGGTCTTCGCACTTCTGAGCGCGGCAGCCGGGCGCAAGACGGCCCGGCATATTTCGATGCGAAGTGGATGGGCGGCGGGTGTGCGAACTTCGCCGACACTGCCGCCCGGCGACAGTGCTCAACGTGCACGAACTGCACGAACGCGTGGGAGCACGCAAGCGCAAGTGCGCACGGCCCGACAAGACCGTGCGGTCACTGCCGCAGGCTGGCAAGAATAGACGTCAGGCGCCCTGGCAAGACAAGGTCCGGGCGCCGCCCGATGTCAATGCCGCTCGCGGAAGACGCCGGCGTCAGCCGTTCGAAAGCTGTTCCAGACGCCAGCGCCCCTGCAGCGACAGCGCGCCGACGGCATAATGGCCGTCACCTTCCTGATAACGCCGGAAGCAGGCTCGTTCGATCAGAAAGCTCGCGGCGGTCTGCATGCCGTTGCGGCTCAGACCAAGGCGGCTGTGATCGAGAGGCAACATTGAATCGTCCGCAAGCTGGCTCGCGGCGGAGAGAATCGTGATGCAGTCGGATTTTGACGGATTCAGCATGG
Organism: Paraburkholderia sp. 22098; assembly: GCF_052045935.1. Lineage (NCBI taxonomy): Bacteria > Pseudomonadati > Pseudomonadota > Betaproteobacteria > Burkholderiales > Burkholderiaceae > Paraburkholderia > Paraburkholderia sp. 22098. Next base: position 356,718 of record NZ_JBQEPV010000004.1, read on the forward strand.
CTTTCGTCCTCGAAACGGCGTGTGCATGCGCGATGGGCAAGCCGGTTCGCAAAACAGTGAAGAATTCCGCGCCGGCCAGATTACTGATTGTAGGCATAGGCTCGAAATTTACCAACTCGCGTTTTGCCGCATTGCCGACCAAGCCGAAAAACCGCCAGCGAGTCCGGAAAGAACAACGAACAGGTGGGGCCCGTTGCGCCGCACCTGCTACTCAAACGCACTGATACGCAACCTCATGCCCGCACCCATCGAAGACTATGCGCTCATCGGCGACGGCCACACCGCCGCGCTCATTTCCCGCGAAGGTTCCGTCGACTGGCTTTGCTGGCCGCGATTCGACTCTGGAGCATGTTTCGCCGCGCTGCTCGGCACGCCGGACAACGGCCGATGGCTGATTTGTCCCGATACCGACGCGCCCGTGAAAATCACCCGCCGGTATCGGGGCGAAACGCTGATACTCGAAACCGACTTCGAAACGCCCGAAGGCGCGGTGACGCTCGTGGATTTCATGCCGCCGGGCAACGGCTGGTCGGAGATGGTGCGTATCGTCGTCGGCAAACGAGGCACCGTGCGCATGAAGATGGAACTCGTGCTGCGCTTCGACTACGGCTTCTCGATTCCGTGGGTCCAACGTCTGAAGAACGAGAGCGGCATCCGCGCGATCGTCGGCCCGGATAACGCGGTGCTGCGCACGCCCGTTGAACTCGTCGGCGAGAACATGAAAACGGTGGCCGAATTCACCGTCAAGGAAGGCGAACGCGTGCCCTTCTCGCTCGCCTACGCGGCTTCGCACTTGCGGCTGCCGCCGGCACGCGATCCGCACACGGCGCTCGCACGCACCGAGAACCATTGGCTCGAATGGTCGGCGCGCGGCAGCATCCAGGGAAGATGGGCCGAGCCGATCCGTCGCTCGCTGATCACGCTGCGGGCGCTCGCCTACGAGCCGACTGGCGGAATCGTCGCCGCGCCCACCACGTCGCTGCCCGAACAGCTGGGCGGCACGCGCAACTGGGACTACCGCTACTGCTGGCTGCGCGACGCGACCATTACGCTGCTCGCGCTGATGCGCGGCGGCTATTACGACGAGGCGCGTGCATGGCGCAGCTGGCTCGGCCGCGTCACGGCCGGCGCGCCCGACCAGTTGCAGATCATGTATGGGCTCGCCGGCGAGCGGCGCCTGCCCGAGTTCGAGATCGACTGGCTGCCCGGCTATCAGGGCGCGAAGCCCGTGCGGATCGGCAATAACGCGGTGGGGCAGCTTCAGCTGGACGTGTACGGCGAGGTGATGAACGCGCTGCATCTGGCCCGCGTCGGCGGCCTGCAGGCAGACGACACCGCGTGGAACGTGCAATGCGCGCTGCTGCGCCACCTGACGACGATCTGGCAGCAACCCGACGAGGGCATCTGGGAGACGCGCGGCGGGCGCCAGCATTTCACTTTCTCGAAGGTCATGGCGTGGGTTGCGTTCGACCGTGCGCTTGCATCGGCGGAAATGTTCAAGCTCGAAGGCCCGCTCGACGAATGGCGCGCCACCCGCGCGCAGATTCACGCGGAAGTCTGCGAAAAGGCGTGGAACCCGTCGCGCAACGCGTTTGTGCAGGCGTACGGCAGCGACCAGCTGGACGCCAGCGTGCTGCTCATGCCACTCGTGAGCTTCCTGCCGCCGAACGATCCACGAATCAAAGGTACGGTGGAGGCGATCGAACGCGACCTGATGCACGACGGTTTCGTGATGCGCTACCGCACGACCGAATTCGACGACGGCCTTCCGCCGGGGGAAGGCACGTTTCTGGCTTGCTCGTTCTGGATGGTGGACAACCTGGCGCTGCAAGGCCGGCTTGACGAAGCGATCGCCATGTACGAACGGCTGCTCGGACTATGCAACGACGTCGGGCTGCTCGCGGAGGAATACGATCCGGCGGCGAAACGCCTGGTTGGCAACTTCCCGCAGGCGTTCTCGCATGTGTCGCTCGTCAATACCGGGCTGAACCTGATGAAACACGAACAGGCGATGGCGCGGGCCACGGGTCAGCCGTCTCATAACGGCATGCACCAGGCGGAACTTGAGGCTGCTGCAAGCCCGGATAGCGGCACAGCAACATCGCCAGTAGCATGATTCAATGACATTTTCACGGATTCACACCACCAGATTGCTGCATTGCACAACACCACTTGTTTCTATATCATCGAACCGTCTGTCGGCCCAAAAATAGTGTGCCAACAACCAAGAATGGCCTGCCGCAACGCCACACGCGTGTTTGCGAAGCCCCATGCGAACCGCTTAAAACGGAGCACCCATGCTCTACCAATTGCACGAATTCCAGCGGGCTATGCTGAGCCCGCTTACCGCCTGGGCTCAGGCCGCGTCCAAATCGTTCGCGAATCCTGCCAGCCCGCTGGCCTACGTGCCCGGTGCCACGCGCCTTTCCGCCGGCTACGAACTGCTCTACCGGCTTGGTAAAGATTACGAGAAGCCGGAGTTCAATCTGCATCAGATCGTCAAAGACGGTCACAACATTCCGATCATCGAGCAAACGATCATCGAAAAGCCGTTCTGCCGTCTGATGCGCTTCAAGCGTTTCGCGGACGACAGCGACGCCGTGACCCAGCTCAAGGACGAACCGGTCGTGCTGGTCTGCGCGCCGTTATCGGGCCACCATGCCACGCTGCTGCGTGACACAGTGCGCACGTTGTTGCAGGACCACAAGGTCTATCTGACCGACTGGATCGACGCGCGCATGGTGCCGCTCGAAGACGGCGAGTTTCATCTCGACGATTACGTCGCCTACATTCAGGAATTCATCCGCCACATCGGCGCGAAGAATCTGCATGTGATCTCCGTGTGCCAGCCGACGGTGCCGGTGCTCGCCGCCATTTCGTTGCTGGCGAGCCGCGGCGAAGACACGCCGCGCACCATGACCATGATGGGCGGGCCTATCGACGCGCGTAAGAGCCCCACGTCGGTCAACTCGCTCGCCACGCAACACTCCTACGAATGGTTCGAAAACAACGTGATCTTCACGGTGCCGCCGAACTATCCGGGCGTGGGCCGCAAGGTGTACCCGGGCTTCCTGCAACACACGGGCTTTGTCGCGATGAACCCGGAACGTCATGCGGCTTCGCATTGGGACTTCTACCAGAGCCTCCTGCGTGGCGACGAAGACGACGCGGAAGCGCATCGCCGCTTCTACGACGAGTACAACGCCGTGCTCGACATGGACGCCGATTACTACCTGGACACGATCCGCGTGGTGTTTCAGGAGTTCTGTCTGGCCGAAGGTACCTGGGACGTGGCCGGCGAACGCGTGCGTCCGCAGGACATCACGAAAACTGCGCTCTTCACGATTGAAGGCGAACTGGACGACATTTCCGGCGACGGTCAGACCTATGCCGCTCACGGGTTGTGCACCGGCATTCCGGAGAACAACAAGCGTCACTTCACGGCGGAAAAGTGCGGGCACTACGGTATCTTTTCGGGCCGCCGCTGGCGCACGATCATTTATCCGCAGTTGCGCGACTTCATCCTCGAGCACAACAAGGCGCCGAAGGTCGTGAAGGAAAAAGCCGAAGTGTGACGCGTGTCATGCGGACTTCGCGAACGCGTCATGCAGGCTTTTTCGGCCAATCATGATGTCACTCATGAAGTCACACGAAGTCCTCGCGAAGCAGATAAGAACGGCCTCCTGATTAGGAGGCCGTTTTTTTGGCACGTCTCAAACGGCCCATTCAAAAGCAAGCAAAGTTGAGAAGCGTCTTAGCGCATCTCAACTTTGCAGACCAACACCGAGACCGTCCTACTTTCGCAACAGATAAGCGAGCAATAGTTCGGTGTTCATCTGAATCACCTCACTGCGTTCGCTCGCACTGCTGAAATCGCGACCAAGCGTGGCTTCGAGCGTGAAGCGATTGGACACGATGTAATAGCCCATGCCTGACAGCGTGACGTAGAAGCGCAGCGGATCCACGTTCGTGCGAAAGAGCCCTGCGCGTTGACCACGCTCGAGAATGCTGCCAAGCGTGGCGACGATCGGCGAAATCATTTCGCGGATGCGCGTGGACTTCTGCATATAACGCGCCTCGTGCAAATTTTCGTTATTGACGAGGCGCAGCAGTTCAGGATGGTCGCGGTAGTAATCCCAAACAAAATGCGCGAGACGCGTAACTGCCTCGACCGGCGCAATGCCGTTCAGTTCGAGCGTGCGTTCCGCTTCGTTGAGCGCGCTGAACGCGTGCTCGAGTACTGCAGTGAAGAGCTGCTCCTTGCTACCGAAGTAGTAGTAGAGCATGCGTTCGTTCGTCTCCGCTCGGCGGGCGATCTGATCGACGCGCGCGCCGAATAGCCCACCATTTGCAAACTCTTCGGCTGCCGCAAGCAGAATGCGGCGCCGGGTGCCTTCAGGATCTCTTTTGATTTTCGGCTGATTCATGGTGGCATGGTCTTCGTGAGCCGCGTTTTCCAGATCGTGCCGCCGGCCTCTCCTCGGGCCTTGCATAGACGGCACTGAACGGGCTGGTTGGGGGAAACCCTTCTGCGGTCTTTCGAAAAAGGCGCTTCGATTATGGCACATGGATTGCCGATGGCAATTGGGGAAATCGGCGATAATGTGCTATTTAGTTCAAGCTGTGCGGCCGCCCTGCCGAGCCCCGCTTGGCCCCACATCGTGACCGTGACACAGATCAAAACACTCGCAGATCGCATTGAAGATCTGCTTCCCCAGACGCAATGCACCAAGTGCGGTTATCCGGCGTGCCGTCCGTATGCCGAGGCCGTCGCATGCGGCGAAGCCAATTACAACCAATGCCCGCCGGGTGGTGAAGAAGGCGTCGCGCGCCTCGCCGCCTTGCTCGGCAAACCGGTGATTCCGCTCAATTCCGCCAATGGCGTCGAACGCCCACGCCCTCTGGCGGTTATCGACGAACAGGTGTGCATCGGTTGCACTTTGTGCATGCAAGCGTGCCCCGTCGACGCAATAGTTGGGGCACCGAAACACATGCACACGGTAGTCGCCGAGTTGTGCACGGGCTGCGACCTGTGCGTGCCGCCCTGCCCGGTCGATTGTATTTCGATGCCGCCTGTCACCGGCGACGCGACCGGCTGGGACGCATGGAGCCAGCCGCTCGCCGACGCCGCTCGCGACCGACATAACCGGCGTGAAGCGCGTCTCGCACGCGAGCGCGAAGCCGCCGAAGCACGTGTTGCGGCGCGGCGGAGCAGCGCAGCCGCTAGCGGCGCTACTACTGCGGCTGCCACTGCGCCGGCAGGCAACGTGCCGACGCCGTCGGCATCGCCTGCAAGCACTGCTGAGAATGCCGAGGCCGAAGCGAAGAAACGCGCGATTATCCAGGCCGCGCTCGAACGCGCGCGCAAGAAGAAGGAAGAGCTGGCCGCCAAAGGCCAGGTCCCGTTGAACACCGAGCAGGTGAGCGCCGACGTGCAGGCGCAGATCGACGCGGCCGAAGCGCGCCGCCGCCGTCTCGGACTTACCGGCACAGGCACCGACCAACGTACCGATCAACGTACCGATAAGCCCGCCGACGATGCCGCCGGCAACCCGCCGCCGTCGACGCCGGCCGGCACGCGCAATCCGCGCTAACAGCATCCGCCCGCTCAGCATGAACGCGAACAAACGCCGCGCCATCTACGAAACGCTTCAGAGCATCAATCCGCATCCTACGACCGAACTGGAGTACACCACACCGTTCGAACTGCTGATTGCCGTGCTGCTTTCGGCGCAGGCAACTGACGTCTCGGTCAACAAGGCCATGCGCAAGATGTTCCCTGTGGCCAACACGCCGCAAAAAGTGTTGGAGCTTGGAGAAGAAGGCGTTGCCGACTACATCAAGACGATCGGGTTGTACAGGAACAAGGCCAAGAACGTGATCGCGACTTGCCGCATCCTGCTCGATCAATACGGCGGCAAAGTGCCTGAGGACCGCGAGGCGCTGGAAAGTCTGCCCGGCGTCGGGCGCAAGACAGCTAACGTGATTCTGAACACGGCGTTCGGCCATCCGACTATCGCCGTCGACACACACATCTTTCGGGTTGCGAATCGAACCGGGCTGGCTCCCGGCAAAGACGTGCGCGCGGTCGAAACAGCGCTCGAAAAATTCACGCCCACCGAGTTCAAGAAGGACGCGCATCATTGGCTGATCCTGCATGGCCGTTATGTGTGCAAGGCGCGTCGGCCGGAGTGCTGGCACTGCGCGATCGAGCCGCTTTGCGAATTCCGGCCAAAGACGCCGCCGCCCGATCTTTGAGCGGGCGCGTCCCCAGCAAGCCGCGGCACCGGCGCGTAAAATGCCGCGTTATATATAGAGCGCAGCCGGCCTGAGTTATACGCGGCGGCACCGGCCAGCGTGAGCGGCTCCGCGTGGCGCGTTCTCACAGCAACGCCTCACCGCACGCAGCCGTTGCGTCCTCCCACTTTCCACTCGATAAACCGGTCCCATGATGTTCAATCCAAGCCGCGACGAAGTCCGTCAATTTTTCACCGAGACATGGCGCAAGCAGCGTCAGGGCGAGATTCTGACGCCGCTCGAAGCGATTGCCGCCGACTGGATCACTGAGCATCCCGAGTATCACGCGGAACTGACCGATACCGAGGCGGCCCAGGCTCAGGACTACTCGCCCGAGCGCGGACAGACCAATCCGTTCCTGCATCTGTCGATGCACCTGGCCATCACGGAACAACTGTCGATCGACCAACCGCCAGGCATCCGCGCCGCGCACGAGCGTCTTGCTGCCCGTCTCGGGTCGACGCACGACGCGCAGCACGCGATCATGGAATGCCTCGGCGAAACCATTTGGGAAGCGCAGCGGACAGGCTTGCCGCCCGATACGGACGCGTATCTGCAGCGCATCGAACGGCGCGCGACGCGCGACTAGCGGCAAGCGTGCGCGGATCGCGACGCGAATAGGAGCATCGAAGGGAACGCGCAAAAGAGCGCGCGGGCCGCGAACTCAACCACGCACGCAAACTCCGGCGTCAAAAAGCACGACACCCCGTCGAAGCGGGGTGTCGTTGAAGTTGCCAGGCAGCGCCGAGGTGGCGCGGCGTGCTTACTTCTTCTGCACGAGATCGCCGTTCAGCGATTCGATGTAAGCCGCGATGTCTTTCATGTCAGATTGCGACAGGCTCTGCACCTGCGCCTGCATGATCGCGTTATTGCGACCCATGTGCGGGTTGCCGTTACCCATCTGATACTGACGCAGCGCCCAGTAGACGTAATCGGAATGCTGACCCGCGAGCTTCGGATATTCCGGGCTTACGGGCTTGTTCAGGTTCGGGCCGTGACATGCCGCGCAGTTGTGGCTCTCGGACAGCACCTTGCCGTTGCCGGCGTCGGCCGCATGGGCGACGCTCGTTGCAACCAGACCGATTACTGCCGCCGACGCGCATGCAGCCTTGAACACCGTGTGGAGTGCCTGTTGGGGCTTATTCATGAATTCTCCTATCCCGCGAATTTAATAGCCGTGTGACTGGTTGGATAACCGCAGCCGGTCACTTGTCGGGATTGCTCTTCGATGAGGAATTTTGCGCCGCGTAGTAAGCAGCGATGTCGGCGATGTCCTGATCCGATAGCGACGCGGTGATCGCGTGCATCGTTTCGAAGTGGCGATCGCCCTTCTTGTAGCCGCGCAGGGCGTTTTCGAGGTACGCCTGATTCTGGCCGCCGAGCATGGGCACGCGGTAGACCTCAGGATAAGCCGTGCGATATTCAGGGATGCCGTGGCAGCCAATACACATCGCGACCTTGCCTTGGCCCGCTTTCGCGTTGCCGACGACATCCGCTGCCTGCGCACTGGCCGCATAGCCCGCGAGCACCGACAGCGCTGCGATCACGACGTGTTTGCCGACGAATTTATTCATAGCATGTAACCTGGCTTGAGGGGAAACGGGCGCCCAAAAAGGCAACGGCCCGCGCCGTTATTCTTATAGGGAGCCACGCAGGCCAAAAAAATCGGGCTAATTGTACCGCGACGCCGCGCCGAACGTCCACCGCGCGGGGCGCGCCGGCCGGCGGGCCTGCATTGCGGCCGGGCCGCGCCGCGGCTGAAACCATACGCGAGCCCGTTTCAGGCCAACAGGGCTTCTGACTTATACTGGGTTTTTTCCGCCCAAAGAGCATCTTGCCATGCGTTTCGAAGGCTCATCGCAGTACGTCGCCACCGACGACCTCAAGCTCGCGGTCAACGCCGCGATGACGCTCAAGCGCCCGCTGCTGATCAAGGGCGAGCCCGGCACCGGCAAGACCATGCTGGCCGAAGAAGTCGCCGCCGCGCTCGGCATGCCGCTGCTGCAGTGGCATATCAAGTCCACCACCAAGGCCCAGCAGGGTCTCTACGAATACGACGCGGTGTCGCGCCTGCGCGATTCGCAACTCGGCGACGAGCGGGTGAAGGACATCCGCAACTACATCGTCAAGGGCGTGCTGTGGCAGGCGTTCGAGTCGGACGAACAGACGGTGCTGCTGATCGACGAGATCGACAAGGCCGACATCGAGTTTCCGAACGACCTGTTGCGCGAACTCGACCGCATGGAGTTCTACGTGTACGAGACGCACGAGTTGATCCGCGCGAAACAGCGTCCGCTCGTCATCATCACGTCGAACAATGAGAAGGAGCTGCCCGACGCGTTTCTGCGCCGCTGCTTTTTCCATTACATCAAGTTTCCCGACCCGGCCACGATGCAGCAGATCGTGGAGGTGCATTATCCCGGCATCAAGAAGGAGCTGCTGGCCGCGGCCATGCAAAGCTTTTTCGAGCTGCGCAACGTGGCCGGGCTGAAGAAAAAGCCGTCCACGTCCGAACTGCTCGACTGGCTCAAGCTGCTGCTCGCCGAAGACATCCCACCGGAAGCGCTGCGCTCGTCGGATCAGAAGCAGATCATCCCGCCGCTGCACGGCGCGCTTCTGAAGAACGAACAGGACGTAAGCCTGTTCGAGCGGCTCATTTTCATGAACCGCAATAATCGTTGAATTTCTAGTGAGTGCCCGCGCCGCGGAGAACCCAGCATGCTGATCGACTTCTTCTACTCGCTGCGCGCCGCGAAACTGCCCGTGTCGGTGAAGGAATACCTCACGCTGCTCGAGGCGCTCAAAGCCAACGTGATCGCGCCGTCGCTCGACGAGTTTTATTACCTCGCGCGCATGACGCTCGTGAAGGACGAACAGTACTTCGACAAGTTCGACCAGGCGTTCGCCGCGTATTTCAACGGCGTTGCGCAGACCTCGGAACTTGCCTTCGACGTCCCGCTCGACTGGCTGAAGAAAAAGCTGCAACGCGATCTGTCGCCGGAAGAAAAGGCGCAAATCGAGGCGATGGGCGGCATCGACAAACTGATGGAACGCCTGAAGCAGCTGTTCGACGAACAGAAAGAGCGCCACGAGGGCGGCAGCAAGTGGATCGGCACGGGCGGCACGTCGCCGTTCGGCAATGGCGGCTACAACCCGGAAGGCGTGCGCATCGGCGGCGACGCGGCGGGCAATCGCACGGCCGTGAAAGTCTGGGAAGCGCGCGCCTATCGCGACTACGACGACCAGGTCGAAATCGGCACGCGCAACATCAAGGTGGCGTTACGGCGCTTGCGCCGCTTCGCGCGCGAAGGCGCGGCCGAAGAGCTCGATCTGCCCGACACGATCCGCAGCACGGCCGCGAACGCCGGCTGGCTCGATCTCAAGATGGTGCCCGAGCGGCACAACAACGTGAAAGTGCTGATGCTGCTCGATGTCGGCGGCTCCATGGACGATCACATCAAGCGCACGGAAGAACTGTTCTCCGCAGCGAAGGCCGAGTTCAAGCACCTCGAGTTCTACTATTTCCACAACTGCGTGTACGACTTCCTGTGGAAGAACAACCGTCGCCGCCACACCGAGCGCATGGCGACGTGGGACGTGCTGCACAAATTCACGCCCGATTACAAGCTGATCTTCGTCGGCGACGCAACCATGAGCCCCTACGAAGTGCTGCAGCCGGGCGGCTCCGTCGAATACAACAACGCCGAAGCCGGCGCCGTGTGGCTGCGACGCCTCGCCGACCACTTCCCGCATTATGCGTGGCTCAATCCGGAACCTGAAGGCCTGTGGGCGTACCGCCAGTCCGTCAGCGCGATCCGCGAAGTGCTCGGCCAGCGGATGTATCCGCTCACGCTCGCCGGGCTCGAGTCCGCCATGCGGATGCTGAGCAAATAGAACCGACTGCTCCACCCTCCAACGACAAGAAAGTTTTTGCATGAGTCGCTCGTCATCGCCTGATCTCGCGCCTGCCGGCATTCCGCCCGGGCGCTTCAACCCATTGGCCGACACTTCGCTGTCGGCGATCGTCGCGGGCTTCGTCGCGATGATGACGGGCTACACCAGTTCGCTCGTGCTCATGTTCCAGGCGGGTCAAGCCGCACATCTGACGAATGCGCAGATTTCGTCGTGGATCTGGGCGTTGTCGATCGGCATGGCCCTCTGCACGATCGGACTGTCGTTGCGGTTCCGCGCACCGATTGTGATTGCGTGGTCGACGCCCGGCGCGGCGCTTCTGGTGTCGTCGCTGCCGCATGTGCCTTACGGGCAGGCGATCGGTGCGTTTATCGTCTGCGCGCTGCTGCTGACCATTGTCGGACTGACGGGCTGGTTCGACACGCTCATGAAGAAAATTCCCGCTGGCATTGCGGCCGCACTGCTGGCGGGCATCCTGTTCGAGATCGGCATCGAGATTTTTCGCGCCGCGCAGTTCCAGACGGCGCTCGTGCTGACGATGTTTCTGACCTACCTGGTCGTCAAACGCCTCGCGCCGCGTTACGCGATTCCAATGACGTTGATTGCCGGCACGATTGCTGCGGGCGCCCTTGGCCTGCTCGACTTCAGTCACTTTCAGGTGGCGCTCGCGCATCCCGTCTTTACGATGCCGGCGTTTTCGCTCGCCGCGAGCGTCAGCATCGGGATTCCGCTTTTTGTCGTCGCCATGGCGTCACAGAACGTGCCCGGCATCGCGGTGCTGCGCGCGGACGGCTATACCACGCCGTCGGCGCCGCTGATTTCCGCGACGGGAATCGCGTCGCTGCTGCTCGCGCCGTTCGGCTCGCACGGCGTCAACCTTGCCGCGATCACGGCGGCGATCTGTACCGGCCCCGAAGCGCACGAAAAACACGGCAAGCGTTACATGGCGGCGGTGTGGTGCGGTATCTTCTATCTGATCGCCGGCGTTTTCGGCGCGACCATCGCGGCACTGTTCGCGGCGTTTCCGCGCGAACTCGTCGTGTCGGTCGCGGCGCTGGCGCTGTTCGGCTCGATCATGAGCGGACTCACCAACGCAATGCAGGACGTCAGGCAGCGCGAAGCGGCACTCGTGACCTTCATGGTGACGGCGTCGGGGCTAACGTTGCTCTCTATCGGGTCGGCCTTCTGGGGGCTAGTGGCGGGCGTGCTCACCCAGGTCGTCCTCAATGCGCGGCGCGCATGAGTACGTGCGATGGCCCGCGCGTTGCGGGTGTTCCTGCATGCGGCGCATAGCGGCACCTTAGCTCGCCCGCAATCGCGCTGAATTGCCAGTGAAATAGCTGTGAACGGATCGCCGCTGGCAACTGTCAACACTACATCCGACGATCCGCCATAAAATAGAAGCATCCGGCAGCGTTTCCCGGCAACATCGGGCAAATGCTGCAGCGTGACTCGCGGCCGCCGGGCCCGGTCTTTCATTCCGGCGGCGACCTCGTTCTCCTGAACCACGGCGCATGCGCCCTCTGAAGGCACGAATATGACATCCGCACTCGAGCAACTCAAGCAATACACCACGGTCGTGGCCGATACCGGCGACTTCCAGCAACTCGCGCAGTACAAGCCGCAGGACGCGACCACCAATCCGTCGCTGATTCTGAAGGCCGTCCAGAAAGACGACTACCGGCCGCTGCTCGAAAAAACGGTGAAAGATCATGCGTCGAAGCCGATGGGCGCGATCATCGACCAGCTGCTGATCGCTTTCGGCACTGAAATCCTGAAAATCATCCCCGGGCGCGTGTCGACCGAAGTGGATGCGCGCCTGTCGTTCGACGTCCAAGGCTCGATCGCCAAGGGCCGCGAAATCATTGCGCTCTACAAGGACCACGGTATCGACCGCGAACGCGTGCTGGTCAAACTGGCTTCCACGTGGGAAGGCGTACGCGCGGCCGAAGTGCTGCAGAAAGAAGGCATCAACTGCAACATGACGCTGCTGTTCTCCCTCGCCCAGGCCGCCGCCTGTGCCGACGCCGGGGCAAAGCTGATCTCGCCGTTCGTCGGCCGCATTTACGACTGGTACAAGAAAAATGCCGGCAGTGCGTGGGACGAAGCGAAGGACGGCGGCGCGAACGACCCGGGCGTGCAGTCCGTGCGCCGCATTTACGCGTACTACAAGAAATTTGGCTACAAAACCGAGGTCATGGGCGCGAGCTTCCGAACCACGGGCCAGATTCTGGAACTGGCAGGCTGCGATTTGCTGACCATCAGCCCGGATCTGCTGCAAAAGCTGCACGAAAGCACCGAGAAGGTCGAGCGCAAGCTCTCGCCGGACAGCGCGAAAGACGCCGACATTGAACGCGTGCCGGTCGATGAAGCGTCGTTCCGCTTCCTCGTCAACGACGAAGCCATGGCAACCGAAAAGCTCGCCGAAGGCATCCGCGCGTTTGCGGCCGACGCAGTGAAGCTGGAAAAACTGATCGAAGCGCTGCGTTAAGCGCCTGCGCCAGTCGCGGCGGTCGTCGTACGTCGGCAAGACACGGCGAACACGCAGTCGATCACAACTCGCGGCCCCGAGGCTCATGGTTCGGGGCCGCGTTCCGTTTACCGGGAATCTCCGTGTCCTTTCATCCGCTGACGGCGGCCTTCGGCCGTTTCCGGCGAGCCGTCTTTTCCTCACGACACAAAGTCACAATCGCGCGAAAACCGTTGCCTAAAATGGTCTGCACGCCTGCTGCTTTGCCCGCCACACGGCGCGAAGGCGTTCATATCCACATTCGGGAGACGATGATGGAAGTTCAACCCTACGTTTTTTTCAACGGACGCTGCGAAGAAGCGCTCGATTATTATCGTCAGCACCTCGGTGCCGAAGTCACGTTCATGATGCGCTTCAAGGACGCCCCGCCCGACTCGCAGAACCAGCCGCGTGCCGGCGTCGAAGACAAGATCATGCACGCGAACGTTCAGATGGGCTCGACACAGTGGATGGCGTCCGACGGGAATTGCGACCAGGACGCGAAGCCCATGAGCGGCTTCAGCCTGTCGCTGACGGCGGACGACACGGCATCGGCGCAAAAATACTTCAACGCCCTCGCCGACGGCGGCCAGATCGTGATGCCATGGGGCGAGACCTTCTGGAGCAAAGGCTTCGGCATGACGGTGGACCGCTTCGGCCTGATGTGGATGGTGACGTTGCCGCAAGAGTGATCGGCCCGAGCCCTCGCGAGGCACCATGACCGGAGTTCACCGGCAGCTTCTCTAACTAGGCCTTCTGCAAAACGCGCGAGCGTCGCTCGATGTTCCAGTTCACCTCTATCTCGAGTAACGCTGCGCGCAGGCGGTCCACCTGTTCCGCGAGCCGCTGCCCGAGCCAATACGGCCCTTGCAGGTCGGGCGGGAGTTTAGACGCGACATTGCTCGCGGTTCGCACGAGCGGCGACGCGGCCGAATTGCCGGCCACCGGATTGCCGGCCACCGGATCGCCGGCCGCCGGAGTGCAGTCCACCGGCCCGCCGCCCACCGGATCGCCGGCCGCCGGATCGCCCGCCACCGGAATCCCAAAATGCGTCGCGCGGCCAAAGCGCAGGCCGCGCGCAATCGCCAGCAGCATGGCGCGCACCGCCCGCACCTCCGCGCCGCACTGTTCGGCATATGCGGTGCGCGCGGCCGCGCTGGCCTGCATCAAGGGACCGGTGGCAAGCAGTTCGAGCGAACTCAGCACCGAGCGATGCAGCCGCTGAATCTCCTCGAGCTTCGCCTGCGGCACGTCGATCTCCTTTGCCACCGAAGGCATCAGCGAACGCAATTGCACGAGCCGCCGGTTGATCGCGAGAAACCGCTTCACCTGCTCTTCCTCGCCAATCGTCTCGCCCTCCAGCAAACGCGTATAGATTTGCGCGCACTCGCGCAGATTGGCCGCAATACCGTAGCGCCACGAATAAGTGGCGTGCAGCGGCAGCGCGAATGAAAAAGCCAGCGCAATCACAATGCCGATCAGCACGTTCAGCGTGCGCCACAGTCCGACGTCGATCAGATTGTCGCCATGCCCCGCGACGATGCACATCGTGATGGCCGTCAACAGCCCGATATAGCCGGACGAGCCGATCGCGAACCACGCGCAGATCGCGGCGAAGATCGACATCAACACATAGGTGAGCGGCAGCGAGCCAAGCAGATTCTGCTGCACGATCAGCAGCAGCCCGATCGACGCCCCGAGCAAGGTGCCCGCGGCCCGCTCCGCCGCTTTCTTGCGGATATTGCCGTGATGCTGCAAACCGCCGATCACCACGAGCAGCGTCACCGACGACCAGATGCCGTGCGGAATGTCGATACCGGTTGTCGCGAGAATCGAGAACAGCATTGCCAGTCCTACGCGCAGGCTGTGCAGGACCTTCGCGTGTCGATAGCGGTAATACGGCGACGTGATCGCGCGAACCATCCGGCTCACCGCCGAACGGCGCGGAATCACGGTGCGGGAATCGGCAGGAGCCATGGCGGAGTTAGGGACGCTTGTGAGAGACGGTCCCGCTATCGTGCCCTGGAGTGCGCTGCAAACACAAACGCCCGCAGACTTTCATCTGCGGGCGCTGCGTTTGAGTTGCACCGTTTCGCTTGCCGGCCGGTATGCCCGGCCGCCAACAAGCTTGCGACGCTTAGCTTTCGACCACGTCCAGATAGTCTTCCGGACGCGTGCGGTCTTCGGCGCGCTGCATGCCGAACGCGCGCACCAGCAGGCTCACCACCACGGCCACCACCAGGTTCACGATCAGCGACCAGACAGCCGCATAGCCCGGGATCGCCATGCCGAACAGATGGATCGTAAAGATCGAACCGGCGAGCTTCAGCGAAACGGCCATCCACGTGCCGGTCGCGATGCCGACTGCCCAGCCGAGCAGCAGGCCGCGATAGTCGAGCACTCGCGTGTACAGACCGAGCACGATCGCGGGCAGCGTCTGGATGATCCAGATGCCGCCGAGCAGTTGCAACTGGATCGCATACGTGAGCGGCAGGCCGAGAATGAACGCCACTGCGCCGACCTTCACGATCAGCGACACCAGCTTCGCGACGTTGGTCTCCTGTTCGTGCGTCATGTTGCGATTCACGAACTCCTTGTGGATGTTGCGCGTGTACAGGTTCGCTGCCGCAATCGACATGATCGCCGCCGGCACCAGCGCGCCGATGCCGATCGCCGCGAACGCCACGCCGACGAACCACGACGGGAAGAAGTGCAGGAACAGCGCCGGCACTGCGAAGTTCGGACCGAACGCCTTGAAGTACGGCGCGAATTCCGGCATGTCCTTCACGCCCGAGGCAAGCGCCATGAACCCGAGCAGCGCGAGCAAACCGAGCACCAGCGAGTAAGCCGGCAGCATCGCCATATTGCGGCGGATCGTATTGCCCGATTTCGACGACAACACCGCCGTGATCGAGTGCGGGTACAGGAACAGCGCGAGGGCCGAACCCACCGCGAGCGTCGCATACGCGCTATAGCCGTTCAGACTCGACACGTCCGGCGCCTTCAGCAGCAGCTTGGCCGGCGGCACCGTTGCGAAGATGTGGCCGAAGCCGCCCAGTTGCGGCGGAATCACAATGATCGCAGCGAAGATCGTGATGTAGATCAGGACGTCCTTGACCACGGCGATCATGGCCGGCGCGCGCAAGCCCGACGTGTACGTGTAGGCAGCCAGGATCGCAAACGCGATGATGAGCGGCAGATCGCCGACGAAGCCCTTCGTGTCGAAGCCGAGCGCGCCGATCACCACTTCGATTCCGACCAGTTGCAACGCGATGTACGGCATGGTCGCGACGATACCCGTCACCGCGATTGCGAGAGCGAGCATACGGCTGCCGTAGCGTGCCGATACGAAGTCCGCCGACGTCACGTAGCCCTGACGTTTCGCGATACTCCACAGTTTCGGGAAGACGACGAACGCGAACGGGTAGATCAGGATGGTGTACGGCAGCGCGAAGAAACCGGTTGCGCCCGCACCGAATACCAGCGCCGGCACCGCGATGAAGGTGTACGCGGTGTAGAGGTCGCCGCCCAGCAGAAACCAGGTGACGATGGTGCCGAAGCGCCGGCCGCCGAGACCCCACTCTTCCAGATGCGCAAGATCGCCGCGCCGCCAGTGCGCCGCGATAAAACCGAGAATGGTGACGCCGATAAAAAATAGAACGAAGACGAAAGTCGCGATGGCGTTCATTATTGTGCGTCCCCCTGAGGACGGCCTGACGAGCGCGCCTTGGTCTTCATATAGACGAGCGCCGTAATGACTGCGCTGATCAGCACCCAGAGGAGCTGATACCAGTAGAAAAACGGAAAGTCGAACAATACCGGTTCGACCTTGTTGTACGACGGCACCCAGACCATGGCGATCCAGGGCAACAGCAACAGCCAGAGCCAGTGCTTGCTGGCTTTATTCGCGTCGGCGTCGTGAGCCATGACGTCTCCTCTTCCCTATTATTGAAATGTTGGCCCGTGTTCGACGGGTGCTGGACCGCCACGCGGAAAACCGCCTCGCGGCAGCAAGCCCGCGGAGGATCGCCCCGCGTGAGACACGAGTGCCCCGAAAGCCTCGAAAGAGTATAGGAGCCGCGAACGTGCGGTCAAGCAGGGAGGACCCGAGGCATTGACACTGCCGCAAGAGCCGACAGGACGGTGTTTCAGCGGATGTCGGGCGGGAGAAGTGCCTTGGCGAGAACCTGGTCAGGACCCACGCGCAGCGCGGGTCTTGCGGCCTCGGCGCGTTCGCGTGCGAAGGAGAAAACAGCGGATTTTCGGCGCAATGCCGGATAGATAGCAGATCTGAATTCCGTCGCGCGGATGCGACGCTCGTCAGGGTGAGGCCGGTCAGTTATGGCCCGGCCCCTTGCGGCGCTATGCGATCAGATGACGAACGACGCGCCCGTCTGTCCGGTCGACTCCTGCAGACCCTTGATCCATTTGCGGGCGGGCAAGCCGAGTTCCGCTTCGATCAGCTTCGCACGTGTTTGCAGCGCCGTGAACGGCACGTCGAGCGCGGGGCCGGAAAACGCGATCGCGATGCGGTTGCCGTCGTGCACTTCCGGCAGCGCGACGACGCGACCGTCGAACGCTTCGTTCAGACGCTTCATGTTGCGCACGAAGCTCGGGTGATCGCCGAACAGATTCACCGTTGCGACGCCCGCATCGGTCAGACACGCGCGAGCCGCACGGTAGAAGCCGACGCTGTCGAGCACCGGGCCGCGCGCCGTTGCATCGTAAATGTCGATTTGCAATGCGCCGATCGTGCCGTGGTTCGCGCGGTCGTTGACGAAGTCCCACGCGTCCGTCTCGTGCACGGTGAGGCGTGCGTCGTCCGGCGGCAACTCGAACATTGCGCGAGCGGCGATGACCACTGCCGGGTTTACTTCGACCGCCTCGACTTTGGCGCGCTTCAGGAAGCGATGGGCGAACTTGGTGAGCGCAGCCGCGCCGAGGCCGAGCTGGACGATGCGCCTGGGCGTTTCGATGAACAGCAGCCACGCCATCATTTGCTGAGCGTATTCGAGTTCGATGTGGTCCGGCTTGCGCAGACGCATCGCGCCTTGCACCCATTCCGTGCCGAAATGCAGATAACGCACGCCGCCCTCTTCCGAAAACGTGACGGGCGCAAAACGCGGCTTGCGCGGCGTTTCGATTTGCGGCGCGTCGTGCAGATTGTCGTCGTGCGACGACTTTTTCTTGTTGCGCGCCACCTCGCGCTTGCCCGCACCGTCGGCATTGCGGTTGCGGAATGCACGCGCTTCAGCCGAAGCGCGCTTGATGAGTTTCGTCATGTCAGGATGTCGCGCCACAGGCGCAATTTTTGATCGAACGAGAGCATAGCATTGGCCGGACTGGACGAAGGCAATACGAGGGTCGTGTAGCCCGCCTCGCCGATCACCGGCGCGAAGCGGCCCGCCGTCTTGCCGTTGAAGCAGACCTTGCGCAGCTTCGGCGCGTGTTCGCGCAGCGATGCAAAGTCGTTCGGCTGCGCGTTGCGAATGGCCGCATCGAGACTGCCCTCGCGATGGCACGCGGCGAGCACGTCCCACACACCGATCCCGTGAGAAAGCACACGCCGCAGCCGCTCTTCGTAGGCGAGTTCCGCGAGCGGGTCGTCGAGCACGGCGCCGAGCAGACGCCAGAACTGGTTGCGCGGATGCGCGTAGTACTGGGTCGCGGCGAGCGACGCCTCGCCGGGAAAGCTGCCGAGAATCAGCGTATGTGTGTCGGCGGCGACAACCGGAGGAAAGCCGATCAGCATTATCTGCTCCGCTCGCTGGCCGCATGCGACACGGGATGCGCGCGCGATGCCGTGTGCTCGATCGGCCGGCCATGTTCGCGCATGCGCGGGTGACCTGCGGGAGTGGAGTCGACGGAGGGAGCGAGTGAGCGGCGAGCGCCGCCTGCGTTCGCTAATGACGCAAGATGCGTCCACAGTGCCGGCAGGAAACATTCGGTGACCATCAGCGGCTCGCCATGCCGCTCGAACACCGAGCGGCGCGCCGACAGTGCGTGCGGCGGCACCCCGCCGACTTCACGCGCCGCCAGCCGGTACAGCGGATGCCGCGCGGTCACGCGGCGGCTGACAAGCGCCGATCGCGCGACGCTGCTATCGCTATACAGCAGCTCGGCAAGCGGCCGCGTGCGCAGGCGTCGCGTGGCTTGCCATACGCCGACGCTCGCGGCCAGAGGCGCAACACTGTGCGCGGCGACGAAGGGCACGGCATCGACCGACAAGACGACCTCGCGCACCCACACTGGCGCGCGCGCGGGCAGACCCAACGCGGCATGCTCGTCGGCCCAGGCCAACGCCACGCCTTCACGCGTGACACGCACCGCGACTTCGCCGAGCGCGCGCAGATGCGCGGTCAGCGAACCGCCACGGGTCAACCAGTCTTTCTGCGCGGCGCCGAGGCCAGGCGAGGGAGCGACGCGCCAGTGCGCGTCGGCAGCATCGAAACGGATAGGCATGGGTTCGGATTATAACGGCGCGACTGTCGGACGATTGCCCGGCCCGCACGCGTCTTTTCCGACGATCCGGCTGCACTGCCGCATCGGTATCGAAATGCCCAATCGGGTCGCCGATTTCGGAAAGGTCCGATTCTCCAACGCCGCGACCCACGATAAAACCTCCGTGCTTTACGAACCGGCGATTCGCCCGCTGTCGACGGGCGCGCCATCCGATGTGCAAACGAACGAGAGAGCAAACATGAAGAAAATTCTGAGCATGAGCGCCTGCGCAATATCGGTGCTGCTGATGGCTGGCTGCGCCGCGCCGTTGAACCGCGATACTGAGACGTCGTTGAACAAGGCCGTGGGCATCGAGGTCGCACCGGTCGCGGATGGCGTCGCCGTGAAGCTGCCCGAAAAAGCGCTGTTCGATTTCAACAAATCGGAAGTGCGCGGCGATGCGAGCGCGGTGGTCGACCGGTCCGCGGTGCTGCTCAAGCGCAGCAAGAAGCCGGTCATCGTCGAAGGCTACACGGACAATGTCGGCGCGCTCGACTACAACCAGCAACTCTCGGAAGCACGCGCCACCGCGGTGGGTTACGCGCTCGTGGCGCGCGGCGTGACGATGGAGCGCATTCGCACCAAGGGCAACGCGTACAACAATCCGGTTGCAAGCAACGATACGCCCGAAGGACGCGCGCTCAATCGCCGCACTGAGATCGTGGTGCGCGGCGAAACCATGGAAACGTTGATGGGCAAGAAGTAGGCGCCAGCCGCTTCAGGCGGATTACGCTAGTCACACACGGGGCCGGCTGCGCCGCGCGCGCCCGGCTCATCTGCCGATTCATTTGCCAACTCAGCTGCAGACTCAGCTGCCGACGTACTCCTGCAGCGCCTGCGCGACCTCAGCGAGCACCGCTTCCCATTGATTCAACTCACGCTGTCTGAAAAGACGCATTGACGGATACCACGGACTATCGGCGCGTTCGGCCATCCAGCGCCAGTCTGTAAAGGTGGGCACCAGTACCCACACCGGCGTGCCGCAGGCGCCGGCAAGATGCGCGACCGCAGTGTCTACGGTAACGACCAGATCGAGCGACTGAATGATCGCCAGCGTATCCATGAAGTCGTGAATCTCCGGTCCGAGAACATGCATGTCGATCTCCTCGGACAAAGCCGCCGCGTCGTGCTGCGCCTCCCCTTTTTGCAGCGAGAACCAACGCACGCCCGGCTGCTCCAGAAAAGGCGGCCATTGCTGAAGCCCAATGGACCGATAGCGGTCGAGCGCATATGCGGGATTGCCCGCCCAAACGATCCCGACGCGCTTCGTGAACGGCCCTTGCGCCTTGACAGAACCAAGTGCGTCCATGCGGTCACGCCAGCGCTGCATCGCTGCAGGCTGTGCCTGCACATAAGTCGTGGCAAGCGGCAACATCGGCAATTCGAGTTTCATATGCGCAGGCATGCTCAACATGCGGCACCAGTAGTCGTACGGGCCGGGCGGCGCTGTGGTCCATGCCGCATGCACGCCCGCCGCATGGCGCGCCACATCGCCAAGCGGCTCTTCGACCCAGACGTCCACCTGCGCGCCACGCCGATGCAGCCAGTCGGCCATACGCAGAAACTGGATCTGATCGCCAAGGCCCTGTTCGCCGATCAGCAGGAAACGGCAACCGAGCACGCGCTCGCCTTGCCACTCCGGGAAATCCGGGCGAACCAGATCGTGATTTTCCGGTAGTGCGTCATGCCACCGGTATTGCTTCCAGCCTCGTTCGAAATCGCCCGCGCGGAGCTGTGATGCCGCGAGGTTGAACTGCATCGACGGGTTGGCCGGCATGAGCCGGGCGGCCTCGGCGGTATGCATCTGCATGTGCTCGAAGTCGCCGAGCATATTGAGCGCGAACGACGCGTTGTGATGCAGCCAGGCGTTGTTCGGTTCAACGCTGATTCCCTGCCTCGCGACGCTGACCGCGTCCGCAAAACGATGCGCGCTGTTCAGAGTGAATGCGAGTTGCTGCAGAGCTGCTGCGTCGGAACTGCAGCGTGCGCGCAGGGCCGGCAACAGATCGCCGATCTCGGCATCGCGCTGCGCCTTCGACAAAGCCGCGATCAGCATGAACGCATCTGCAATGTTCGCCGAGTCGAGCGCCCATGCTCGCGCCCAATAGTTCGCTGCATCGGCGTGCTGCTCCTGTTCCATGCAGATCTGCGCGAGCGCGCGAACTGCATGGTGCAATGTGGGCTCGAAGCGGACCGCGGTCTGATAGTGTTGGCGCGCCTCGGCGAATCGCGCGGAGAGCTTGAGGCAATCAGCAAGATTCCGATGAACGCTGGCACTCCCACCACTTAAGTTCAGCGCGCGATGGTAGAACGCCTCGGCCGCGATCCGATTGCCGCCCAGCACGGCAAGCAGCCCGCGATGCTCCCAGATATCCGCACGATCGGGCGCGAGGTTCAGTGCGCGATCCAGCTGCTCAGAGGCACGCTCGAGCGCGCCGTCGCGAAAATGTGCAAGCCCGAGTTGATGCAGTGCGTCTGCGTCTGAATCTGCATCTAGGTCGGTTGGCGGCGCCTCGCTGCGTAATAAACCCGAATCGCCCGTGTCAGTTGTCATCAGCCGGTTACTGCCGGATGCGCTGCGTGGCTCGATTCCTTGTTGGTCGCGCCGGCCGCCATCAGCGCTTGAAGGCGCGCCGTCACACGCTCGATGACGGGAGCCCACTGCCCCGGCTGCGGCTGCCTGAAGAGCTCCACCGAGTCGTACCAGGGTTGCGCCTCCTCGTTGCCCCACGCCCAGTGCGACACGTGGTCGAGCATCGCCAACACCGGCCGCCCTAACGCGCCGCCAAGATGCAACGGTGCACTGTCGACCGTGACTAGCGCGTCGAGCGCACCGAGATGGGCGGCAACGTCGTCGAAGCCGGCGTGATATTGCGCCGTCATGTCGCACACGCTGTAACCCTGCGCGGTCAGCACCGCGACATCGGCCGCACGTCCTGGCGTAAGCGAATAGAAGATGACATCGGCAAGCGACAGCAACGGTTCAAGCGTTGCCCGCGCAATCGAACGCTTTTCGTCGCGACGATGCGTAGGGCTTCCCGCCCACACGAGCCCAACATGCAGTCTCGCCTGCGGCGCCTGTCTGCGTAGCTGCTCACGCCACGCGCTCACCTTGTCCGGATCGGCGTGAAGATACGCATCGCCTCGGACCTGCTCCGGCTGCAGGTCCAGCACAAGCGGCAAGCTCATGATGGGCAGGCTGTAATCCGGCGCGCCGAGCGGGCCGTCTTCGATGGACACGCAGTCCGCGTAAAAACGCGTGAGCAGCGCGTGCAACGACTTACGCACGCAGAGCACGAGCCTGCCGCCTTCCTGACGCACGCGGGCGGCAAGTTGCGGGACATAGCGCACCATGTGAATGTCGTCGCCGTTGCCGAGTTCGCTGTGCACGACAAGCGTCTTGCCGGCGAGCTCCTCCCCTTGCCAGCGCGGACACAGGCGAGCCATAACCGAAACGATATTGTTCGGCTCGCGGTCGTCGCGTGCGAGGCGTGCCTCGAAACGCTTCCAGCCGCTTGCCCATGCGCCGTGCCGCAGATCCAGGTCTGCAAGATCGACTGCCGGCGTCACCGCGTGCGGATTGACCGCGAGTGCTTCTCGCAACATCGCGGCACTGTCCTCGTAGCGCGCCTGTTCGCATAGATAGAAGCCAATCGCGGCGAGCACGTCCGCATTGCCTGGCGACGCAGCATTCGCGGCGCGCATGGTCGCCTCGGCCGCCGCGGCGTCGTTGCACTGCCATTGCGCGTGGCTGAGCTGCCACGCCATTTCCGCGTCTGCGGGATTGCGCGCCAGCGCCTCGCGGCACACGTGCCCGACCGCAGTCCAGTCGCGCACCTCGCGCAATGCCAGCACGAACTGCAACGGCAACGCCGGATCGACGGCCGGATCGAGCGAATATGCGCTCGCGAGCGCGGCACGCCGCTCCTCGCGCGCGCCCGGACCGCTGGCCCCACCCGCCCCACCCGCCGCACCCAGCGCACCGAGCGAAATAGCCAGCCACCACGGCGCGCGCGCGTCGTGCGGCGCTCGCTGCCGATAGGCTCGCAACATATGCGCCGCCGCCGAATGCGCGCCACATCCGTTGATGAGCCAGACGATCCATTCGAGCGTGGTGGCAAGCGGCTGCGCGGCGACCGCGATCTCGCTGTGATGCCGCGCGACCTCAGCGCGGGCGAGCGCGTCGGCAAACAGCGCAAGGCGAGCATGGCGCGCGCCGCCGGCTTCAGCTTGTGCCTGCGATGCGCTGTGATACGCGTCTTCGAAACGCCCCGCGCTCGCGTGCAGATCGGCATGCAACTGCCATGTCACGCCAGCGGCGGCCAGTTCGGCCGCACGCAGCACTGCCGCGTGGTGGCCCTCCTCGCGCAGAACCGACCAAAGAAGATGAACCGTCTCGAGAGGCGTTGTGACATTGATCAGTGCCGCCGGAGCGGCCAAAGCGGAATCGGACATGAAAACTCAGAAAGTGCCGCAACGCGCAGGCGCTTCAATCGCAAAAGGGATTCCACGCGCACGGCTTGTACAGAAAGTGGCTCGAAGAACGTGCCCGATCTTCGAGCCGCCCAGTTTCGAAGCGCGACGGTCAAGATAATGCCGTGCCCTGCGTCTCATAAACTAATCTCAATTTATGGTCGTTGATTAGTTTTAGTTAGTTAACCATAATTAATTTTGCACGGCATCGAAACAAACCCAAGGCGTCGAGCAAATCTATAACTAGCAGCAGGGAGTCAGCTTGAGTACTACAAACGTAAAGGAAACTTCTGACCGTATCGCGCATCTTGCGTCGGTCGTATTGGCTCGTCAGGGCGCTACCCATATCGAGAAAGAGCTAGCCGGCTCCGCGCTCGCGCAACACCACACTGCTAAACAGACGAGCGCGGCAATCGGCAGCCTCGCGGCGCAGGTGCTCGGCGATCATCATTCCAGTTTCGAGGCGAAGGAGCTGGCCGGGAGCGTGCTTGCGCAAGTGCGTCACCTGCACGGGCTAACATTCGCCCATTAATGCACATGCAGTGACCGATCCGGATTTCTCTCGGTCGGTCCATAACACCACAAAGCGCGCGGCAAAAAAAATGCGCTGCCGAAGCAGCGCATTTTTTCTTTCACTACGTTGAACGTCGGTTCGACGCTAAACGATCAGGCTCAATTCGCGCGCGCAAGCAACAACGCGTTCGTACGCTTCACGAAGCTCGCCGGATCTTCAAGCGCGCCGCCCTCGGCCAGCAAAGCCTGGTCGAACAGCAGGTGGCACCAGTCGTCGAAGTTCGCGCTATCGGCATGCAAGCCCTTGACCAGTGCGTGCTCCGGATTCACTTCCAGAATCGGATGGAACGAAGGCGCCTGCTGCCCTGCGGCCTTCAGCATGCGCTGCAGGTAACCGCTCATCTCGCCGTCGTCTGCAACGAGGCACGAGGGCGAATCGGTCAGGCGGAACGTGAGGCGCACGTCTTTTGCCTTGTCCTTCAGCGCTTCCTTCATTTTGTCGACGAGCGGCTTGAGCTCCTCGCTCACCTTTTCCTGCGCCTCTTTTTCCTCGTCGTTCAGCGCGCCCAGATCCAGATCGCCGCGCGCCACGCTCTGCAGCGGCTTGCCGTCGAATTCGTTCAGGAACGACAGCATCCATTCGTCCACACGGTCGGTCAGCAGCAGCACTTCCACACCCTTCTTGCGGAACACTTCGAGATGCGGGCTGTGCGTCGCGGCCTGCCAGGTGTCGGCGGTCACGTAGTAAATCTTGCTTTGCTCCGGCTTCATGCGCGCGACGTAATCGGCGAGCGACACGTTCTGCTCCGGCGTTTCCGTATGCGTGGACGCAAAGCGCACGAGCTTGGCAATACGCTCGCGATTCGCAAAGTCTTCGCCGATGCCTTCCTTCAGCACCTGGCCGAACTCCTTCCAGAAGCCGGCGTACTTCTCCTTGTCGGCGTCGTTATCCGAGTTGGCCAGATCTTCCAGCATCGACAGCGCGCGCTTGGTCACGCCCTCGCGAATCGCCTTGACGTCGCGGCTTTCCTGCAGGATCTCACGCGAGACGTTAAGCGGCAGATCGCTCGAATCGACCACACCCTTCACGAAACGCAGGTACGCGGGCAGCAGTTGCTCGGCGTCGTCCATGATAAACACGCGCTTCACGTACAGCTTCAGCCCACCGCGATGATCGCGGTTCCACAGGTCGAACGGCGCGTGGCTCGGCACGTAGAGCAACTGCGTGTATTCGCTCCGGCCTTCGACGCGGTTATGCGTCCACGTAAGCGGATCCTGATGATCGTGCGACAGATGCTGATAAAACTGCTTGTACTGCTCTTCGGTGATGTCGTTCTTCGCACGAGTCCACAGCGCGCTGGCCTGATTGACGGTCTCGTCCTCGTCTTTCGTGACCATCGCGCTCTTTTCCGCGTCCCACTCTTCCTTCTTCATCAGGATGGGCAACGCGACGTGATCGGAATACCGCTGAATGATCGACTTGAGCCGATGTGATGACAGCAGTTCGTCTTCGTCTGCACGCAGATGCAGCGTGATGGTCGTGCCGCGCGCGGCGCGCTCGATCTGCTCGACGGCGAAATCGCCCTCGCCGGCGCTTTCCCAGCGCACGCCTTCCGACGCTGGCAATCCGGCGCGGCGCGTCTCGACCGTGATCTTGTCCGCGACGATGAAGCCCGAGTAGAAGCCCACGCCGAACTGCCCGATCAGCGCAGCGTCTTTCTGCTGATCGCCCGACAGCTTGCCGAAGAATTCCTTGGTGCCCGAGCGCGCGATCGTGCCGAGGTTGGCGATTGCTTCGTCACGGCTCATGCCGATGCCGTTATCGTCGATCGTGATGGTGCGCGCGTCCTTGTCATACGACACGCGAATGCGCAGATTCGGGTCGTTCTCGTACAACCCGCTGTTTTCAATTGCTTCGAAACGCAGCTTGTCGGCCGCGTCGGACGCATTGGAAATCAGCTCGCGCAAAAAGATTTCCTTGTTGCTGTACAGCGAATGGATCATCAGTTGCAGAAGCTGTTTCACTTCTGCCTGAAAGCTCATGGTTTCTTGTGCCATGGTCGGACTTCCTCTCTGTTGCGAATCGGTTTTTGCGAATCGGGTGTTGCGGATGCGTTTCGGGTCAGGCGTGGCACGGGGCCGGGTTGCCGACGTGCGGTGCCGTGCCGCCGGATCGTCCGCCTAAATAAGGGCGATGCGGCGCCGTTTCAAGAGGCGCGGCGCGCAACGCCGTCCAGGTAACGGCAGAGGAACGTCGCCAGTTCCGGATCCCCGCAATTGGCAATGTTGAAGCGCATCCACGTGGTGGGCGACTGCTGCGGCGAAAAAAGGCTGCCGGGCGTCAGCAGAAAACCGGCTTCGTGGCCGGCGGCCGCGAGGCCGTCGGCGTCGACTCCGGTGTCGGCCCACACAAACATACCGGCCGTGGGTGTCAGGAACAGTTTCAGGCCGGTCTTTTCCAGCATCCGCACGGATTTTTCGCGTACGCCGTCGAGCCGCGCACGCAACCGCTCGACGTGGCGTCGGTAATGACCCTCGGTGAGGATTTTGTACAGCACCCGCTCGTTCAATTCCGGGCTCGTCATGCCGACCAGCATTTTTTGGTCGCTGACCGCCTTCGCGACTTCCGGCGCGCACGCGATGAAACCCACGCGCAGATTCGGCGCGAGCGTCTTCGAAAAACTGCCTAGATAGATCACGCGCTTGAGCTGATCGAGGCTTGCCAGCCGCGTGCCGGCATAGCTCGGCGGGCAGAGATCGCCGTAAATGTCGTCTTCGACCACGATGAAGTCGTACGCCTCGGCAAGCCTCAAGATGCGGAACGCCTGCGCGGCCGTGAGCGACGTGCCGGTCGGATTCTGCAGCACCGAATTGATCACCAGCATCTTCGGCCGCCAGGTCTGCACCAGCGATTCGAGCGCGTCGAGATCCGGGCCGTCCGGCGTATAGGGCATGCCGACAAGCCGTGCGCCTTGCGACGCGAAACGCCCGAACATCTGGAACCACGCCGGATCGCCGACGATCACCGAATCGCCCGCCTTCACATAAATGCGCGAAATCAGGTCGATCGCCTGCGTGATGCCCGACACCATCACGATCTGCTCGGGCGACGCGCCGATCTCCAGTTCCTCGAGCCGCGTCTGCAACTGCTGGCGCAGCGGCAGAAAACCGAGCGGCGTGCCGATCCCCAGCATCTGCGCGCCGCTTTGCCGGCCCAGCGTGCGCAGCGCGTTGGTGATCAACTCGCCGTCGAGCCAGCGCGCCGGCAGATAGCCGAGACCCGGACTGCGCTCCGGGCGCGCCCCGGTATGCAGCATGTTGCGCAGCAGCCAGACCACGTCGATGGTCGCCGGCGCGGGCGCCTGCGTGACCGGACGCATTTCCGAAACCGCCGCGCCCGCCAGACGCTCGCGCACGAAGAAACCCGAGCCGCGCCGCGACTCCAGGTAACCCTGTGCGACTAGCCGCTCGTACGCCTCGACCACCGTGAAACGCGACACGCCTTTGTCGAGCGCCAGCTTGCGGATGGACGGCATACGCATGCCGGGGCGAAACACGCGCTCTTCGATGCGGCGGCGGGCCCATTGCACGAGTTGCTCGACCAGCGTCAGCGACGCCGTGTCGTGTGGGGCGGGAATTTGTGTAAGCGGGACGGACATAGACGCACTCCAACTGTACCGAACGGTATCGAATCGATTGTACCGTTACTGTGCAGGTCGCCGCCGCTACATTTGAGACAGAAGAAGCGCGCCGGCCGGATGCGCGGCGTCGTCGAAGTACCGAGCCTGGCGGCGATCCCGCCGAGCAGGCTATCGGATGCGCGAGCGCCGCTTTGCAGCGGCGAGCGAACCGATAAGGGCAAGCCGGCAAGCTAACCGGCACGCGCCCCCAGACAGACTCACGGCCAGTCGCCGTGAAGTTGCCGTGAAGTTGCCGTGAAGCCGCCGCAAAGACCTCGCACCGCACGTTGATCGCCCGTCAAGGGCACGTCGATCGCCCGTCAAGCACACGTTCGCGGGTTGTCGTCGCCCCGTGACCGGTTATGCTTACGTGCCCGGGCCCCCGCATACGCTGCGCGTGGTGCGGGTCCGGCCCGATGTGAAACCCGTTTTCCCGATCCGCAATGACCGCACATTTGCTTCGTCTCGATCATCTCGTTGTTTCCGCCCGCACGCTCGACGAGGGTACGCAGTACGTCGCCGACGTTCTCGGCGTGGCACCGGCCGGCGGCGGCGCGCATCCGTTGATGCGGACTCACAACCGTCTGCTGAACCTGTGGGACGGCGCGTATCTGGAAGTGATCGCAATCGATCCGCATGCCAACGCCGCGCAGGAATCGGCCGCCGCCGCGCCGCGCGCGCGGCTCTTCGCGCTCGACGACCCCGCCACGCACGCGCGCCTCGAGAACGGGCCGTATCTGTCGCATTGGGTCGTCCGCGTCGAGCGCCCGAAGCATCTGCCGACGTGGCAGGCCCAGTACCCGCAACGCATCCCGCCGATCGTGCCTCTCACGCGCGGCGAGTTCAGCTGGGGGCTGTCGATTGCGGACGACGGCGCATTTCCCTCCTGGCAAGGCGCCGGCGACGGCGTGCTGCCCTCGCTCATCCAGTGGGACACGGCGCGGCATCCGTCGGAGTCACTTCCGGAAACCGGCATCGCACTAAAAGCGCTGAACGGCCAGCATCCGCAAGTCGAGACGGTGGCCGCGCAATTGCAGTGGCTAGGCGCCGCGCATCTGATAAAGCTGCGTCCGACGGACGACGCAGCGGCTCCGGCCGCGCTCACCGCCGAGTTCGAAACACCCAACGGTCTACGGACCCTTAAATAGCCAGCGCGCGCGGGTCGCCGACTCGCGCGATAATCGAAGTTTTGACAGGTTCCAGAGATACCAGCAGAGGAGACCATGGACCAAAGCGACTTGAAAGCCCCCACGTGGCAATTGTCCGAACGCGCACGCAAGCTCACCAGCTCGGCGATCCGCGAGATCCTGAAGGTCACGGAGCGGCCCGAAGTCATTTCGTTCGCGGGCGGCCTGCCCTCGCCGGCCACCTTCCCGGCCGAACGCATGCGCGAAGCGTCCGACCGCATTTTGCGCGACTCGCCCGCCGCCGCGCTTCAGTACAGCGCAACGGAAGGCTATGCGCCGCTGCGCGAGTGGGTCGCGAAGCGCTACTCGGTGAACGGCGCGCAGATCCGCCCGAGTCAGGTGCTCATCACGACCGGCTCGCAGCAGGCGCTCGATCTGCTCGGCAAGGTGCTGGTCTGTCCGCAAAGCCCCGTACTGGTCGAAACGCCGACCTACCTCGGCGCACTGCAATCGTTCTCCATGTACGAACCGCACTACATCCAGGTGCCGACCGACGAACAAGGGCTGATTCCCGAAGGACTCACGCCCGAACTTACCGCCGGCGCCCGCCTGTTGTACGCACAACCGAATTTCCAGAATCCGACTGGCCGCCGCCTGCCGGTCGAGCGCCGCCGCGCGCTCGCCGAGTTCGCGAAGACCGCGCCGTTCCCGGTAATCGAAGACGATCCCTACGGCGCGCTGGATTATGCGGGCGAACCGCTGCCGACCATGCTGTCGATGGCGCCCGACCACATCGTCCATCTGGGTTCTTTCTCCAAGGTGCTCGCGCCGGGTCTGCGGGTCGGCTACATCATCGCGCCCGAAGAGTTGATCTTCAAACTCGTGCAGGCCAAGCAGGCCACCGACCTGCATACGCCGAGCTTTACCCAGCGCATCGTTCATGAAGTGATCAAGGTCGGCTTTCTCGACACGCATGTGCCGACCATCCGCGAGCTTTACCGCGACCAGTGCGCGGCAATGCTCGCCGCGCTCGAGCGTTACATGCCCGAAGGCGTGCAGTGGAACCGTCCGGAAGGCGGCATGTTCATCTGGGTGAGCCTGCCTGCGCAAATCGACAGCATGAAGCTGCTGGAAGAAGCGGTCGCACAGAATGTCGCGTTCGTGCCGGGCGGTCCGTTCTTCGCCAACGAAGCGCAGCACAACACATTGCGCCTGTCGTTCGTCACGGTACCGCCGGCGAAGATCGACGAAGGCGTGTCGCGTCTCGCGACGCTGGTCCGCGCCAAGCTCTGAAATTAGCCGGCCCGTTCGCCGCAACCACCTCTCATTACCGACCGAGGACACAACATGGCTCAAACGAATGTTTATGACAAGCTGAAGGAACTGGGCATCGAATTGCCGAACGCCGGCGCGCCGGCGGCCGCCTATGTGATGAGCGCGCAAAGCGGCAATACGGTGTACCTGTCCGGCCACATCGCGAAGAAGGACGGCAAGGTGTGGGCGGGCAAGCTCGGCGCCGAGCTCAGCACCGAAGACGGCAAGGCCGCGGCGCGATCCATCGCCATCGACCTGCTTGCCACGCTGCACGCGCATGTGGGCGACCTCAACCGCGTCACGCGCATCGTCAAGCTGATGAGTCTCGTCAATTCCACGCACGAATTCACCGAGCAGCACCTCGTCACGAACGGTGCGTCGGAACTCGTCGCCGACGTGTTCGGCGAGCGCGGCAAGCACGCACGCTCGGCATTCGGCGTCGCGCAGATTCCGCTCGGCGCATGCGTCGAAATCGAAATGATCGCGGAAGTCGAGTAACGCATCGCGATTTAAGGCCGGCTCGTCCGGCCTGTCGCACTGAACGCGTCGCGAGGTGTCGATCACCCGCGGCGCGTTTTGCATTTGTGGCGAGGTAGCCCGTTCCCGCAGCAGCAGATAGAATCCGCGAACCCTATCAACCGCAGGAATCGCCGGACCGCCCCCGATGCCCGCTAACACAGTTCGTTTCAAACAGGTCGACGTGTTCACGTCGGTGCCGTTCAAAGGCAATCCGCTTGCCGTCATATTCGACGCCGACACGCTCAGCGCCGAGCAAATGCAGGCGATCGCGCACTGGACCAATCTGTCCGAAACAACCTTCCTGTTGAAGCCGACGGACCCGGCCGCCGACTATCGCGTGCGCATTTTCACGACTCATGGGGAATTGCCCTTTGCCGGTCATCCGACGCTCGGCACCGCGCACGCCCTGCTCGAAAGCGGCTATCAGCCGAAGCAGCCGGGCAAGCTCGTTCAGCAGTGCGGCGTGGGGCTCGTCGAATTGCAGTCCGTTCGTGAGGACTCCGGCGACATGCATGGCGCGTGGGCCTTCGCCGCACCGCCTGCGCGAATTTCGCCGCTGCCGGAACAGCAATACGCCGCACTGTCTACGGCTTTGCGTAGCGACGCGATGGACTTCGGCGCCACGCCGAGCGCCGTCGACAATGGCGCGCCGTGGCTCGTCGTGCGCGTGAATTCGGCGCGCGATTGTCTCGCGCTCGAACCCGACGCCGCAGCGCTCGCGCGCATCGTGCAATCGGTCGGCACGCACGGTCTCGCCGTTTATGGTCCGCACGAGGCCGGCGGCCCTGCCACGTTCGAAGTGCGCTGCCTGATGGCGGGCGGCGCGTTCGGCGTCGGCGAAGACCCTGTTACCGGCAGTGCCAATGCGGCGCTCGCGGGTTTGCTGAGTGCGCAGAATCTACGGCCGGGCGCGAGCTACACCGCGCGCCAGGGCACCGCGCTCGGACGCGCCGGCCAGGTCTTCGTGCGCTACGACGACACGAACAGCAAGACGTGGATCGGCGGCTCGTCGGTGACTGTCGTCGACGGTACGTTCCGGATGCCGTGACCGGCCCATCGTTTGCTTACATCTCACCGCATTGAATGGAGCAATCGCAAGGCTCCTGCAAGGCAGTGAAGAAGCAGACACGCGCAACTTGTCCATTCGCCACGCTTAACCACGTTTAGCCACAAAAAGCCGCTCTCTGTGCTGAGCCGATGCAATTCGCATAAAGACCGCCCGAAAAGACCACGCACGTGACAGCCGCCATGCCGGAACGCCGAACCTCGATGCAGCATCCGAATACCAGTTCCAACGCCGTTCTATCCCGCTCATGCTCCGACTCGCGGACCGGCGGACTATGGAGCGCGCCAAGGAACCAGGCGGAAAACCGCAGCCCGGACGGACCGCAAAACAGCCTCGATACAGGCGCGGACCGCGCCAGCGTATACCCGATGCCGGGACCCTTCCTTAATCCAGTGGCATTAAGTAATATCGAAACGTACTCGACAAAGTGCGAACGATCAGGCGCCAGGCCACGCCCTTTCTTGCGCAGTAGTTCCGGCAACTTGGTCACCATGCAGCCATCCATGAAAACAGCGCCGACGACCCTCGCGCGTTCGCAACCGGCCCCCAGTCGGGTACGGGCCGCCTGATGAGCAAAACCCGCTTCTCCGATCAGCGCGAAGCCAAAAGCCGCCGCGATCCCGCTGCGTCCAGACGGCGTGCGCTGTTCGCGATTCCCGCGCTCGGCGTACTGGTGCTGGTGCTTCTGTGGACCGTGATCTTCGCGCGTCTTTCCGTCGAGAAAGAAGCCACTTATCGCGAGGCCATGGCGTCTGCCGCGATTCTCTCGGCAGCGCTCGAACAGCATACGATCAAGGCGATTCACCAGGTCGATCAGATCACGCGGTTCGTCAAATACGAGTTCGAGAAGACACCGGGACGTTTCGATCTTGCCAGCACGGTTGAAAAAGGCGTCGTGCAAAGCGAGACGCTCGTGCAGGTATCGCTGATCGATGAACGCGGGCAGTTGATTGCCAATACGGCCGAGCTCAATCCCAAGCGCATCGATCTGTCGGACCGCGAACACTTCAAAGTCCACGAGCACGAAAACGACGACCAGTTGTATATCAGCAAGCCGGTGCTCGGCCGCGTGTCGGGCCACTGGACCTTGCAGATGACGCGGCGCCTGAATCATCCGGACGGCACGTTTGCGGGTGTCGTCGTGGTATCCGAAGACCCGAGCTATTTCACGAGCGACTTCTACAACAACGCGGCGATCGGCCGCGAAGGCGTGATCGCGGTCATCTCCGACAACGGCAGGGTGCTCGCGCGCCGCACCGGCAGCGCCGTGAATGCGAACGGCTCGTTCTCGGCGAGCGGCTCGTATCCGACGTCGGAACACGTCTCGGGCACCTATGTCGATTCGATCGACAACGTCACGCGCATCGTGTCGTACCGGCATATCGACGGTTATCCGCTCGGCGTGCTGGTCGGTCTGTCGCAAGCCGAGGAGTTCGCCGACTACAACCATACGCGCAACGTCTATCTGCTGATGGCGGGGTTCATCTCGCTCGCCATGCTGAGCTTCTTCGCCGTGGCAACCGGCCTGATCGGCAAGCTGCTCGGCCGCGAGCGCGAAATGACGCATCTGGTCGAATACGACCTGCTCACCGGCTTGCGCAATCGCTATGCAACCTTGCGGACGCTGCGCCACGAAGTCGCGCAACCGGCCAACCTGGGCCGCCTCGCGATTCTGTTTATCGACCTCGACAACTTCAAGACGGTCAACGACACGCTCGGTCACAACGCCGGCGACATCGTGCTGCAAATGACGGCCTCGCGGCTCTCCACCGCGGTCGCGGACGACGGCACGCTAAGCCGCATCGGCGGCGACGAGTTCGTCGTCGTCATCAAGGGCGAGGACGTCGAGAAGCGCGCGGTCGCGCTCGCCGAAGCGGCGGCGGAAGCGTTCGCGAAACCGTTCGAGGTGCGCGGCAGCTCGTTCGTGCTGCATGCGAGCATCGGCATCGCGCTTTATTCGGTCGCCAACGAAAGCGAGATCGACCTGCTGAAAAAAGCCGACCTCGCGATGTACAGCGCGAAGGATGCGGGCAAGAACTGCTACCAGTTCTATTCGCCGCAGCTGTCGCATCGCGCCGACCATCTGATGAAGTGGGAACAGCAGTTGCGCGTCGCGCTTGCCGAAGGGCAACTGTTTCTCGCCTACCAGCCGAAGATCGACCTCACGCGCCGCTGCATCACCGGCTTCGAGGCGCTGGTGCGCTGGAACCATCCGCAACACGGTCTGATTCCGGCCAACGAATTCATTCCGGTCGCGGAGTCCACCGGCCTCATCGTGCCGATCGGCGACTTCGTGATCGAGACCGCGTGCCGGCAACTGGCCGTGTGGCAGCAGCAAGGCTACGACACGCTGTCGCTCGCGGTGAACATTTCGGCCGTGCAATTCTGGCGCGGCGATCTGTACGAAACGGTGTCGCACGCGATCGAGGAAAGCGGCATTTCGGCACGCCGCCTGGAACTCGAAATCACGGAAACGGCGATGATGGAATATCCGGAACTCGTCTCCGAAAAGATCTTTGCGCTCAAGCGCCTTGGCGTGCGGATCGCACTCGACGACTTCGGCACTGGCTATTCGTCGCTGTCGTATCTGAACCGTTTTTCCGTGGATACGCTGAAGGTGGACCGGTCGTTCGTTCAGGCTATTCCGGGCGACCGCAGCGTTTGCGTGATGGTCACCGCGATCGTCAATCTGGCGCGCTCGCTCGGGCTGACGGTGGTTGTCGAAGGAACGGAAACGGAAGAGCAGATTGCGTGGCTCGCCGCGCTCGGTCATATCGAGGCACAGGGTTTTCTGTTTTCGCGTCCGGTTCCTGTCGACGCAATTCCGGCGCTGCTCGAACGGTTCGGCGTGTGCGGCATGACGGGCCGGCATCCCGTTCAGGAAACGAATACGAGCGCCAGCACCAGCACGAACGGCTAGGCAGTCGCGCCGAAGGCGTCGCTTGCAAGGCTTTGACTTTCGATGCTGCAATCGAGAAGCCCGCCCATACCGCAGTCACACAAAACGGGCTACATTCTCGCTGTATTGCAATCTCGCGCGGGGCCGCCGGACCGGTCGGCCTCGCGCAACACCCACACGATCCACAGGACGGACGCCCGCTCAGCGGGCGCCGTGGCGCCATGCAGACCATAACAAGCCACGATGCGGCAAGACGAGGGGAACGGGAACCGCTATGGACGCTGTTTCGGGTCGTGTTCGGCCTGTCGGCATTGTCATGGGGCGGCCTCGCGCTGATGGCTCAGCTCGAGAATCACTACGTCGAACGTGAAGGACGGCTCTCGCGGGTCGCGTTCTCCGATCTGATCGCGCTTGCGTGGATGGTGCCGGGGCCGGTGGGCTGCAATGTCGCCGTGCAACTCGGACACGCGCTGCGCGGACGCGCCGGCGCATGGGTCGCGGGCATTGCCAGCGTGCTGCCCTTTTTCATGCTGATGACGCTCTTCGCGATCTTCTATCGCACGCCGATCGTGCGCGCCGCCGCGTCGCAGACCCTGCTCAATCACTTCAGCGTCGTACTCGCCACGTTGATCGGCATCACCTGGTATAAGCAGACACGTGCGCTCGTGCGCGGCAAGCTCGAATGGACTGCGGCGGTCGTCGGCTGTATCGCGCTTTTCTATGCGCACAGCCCTGCCGCTTATGTGCTGATGCTAAGCGCGGCGTTCGGTGCGGGCTGGGTGGTCAGCCCCGTGCGGGACACGCGCTTTGCCGTGTCGTTCGCGCGCGTCGACTGGCAGATCCTCACGATGCTGTGCGTGTTCGTGCTGCTGTTCGCGCTACCGCTGCCGCATCGCTACGATCTCGCGCTGCTATGGCCGCGGCTCGCGGGCGCGGGCATGACGCTGTTCGGCGGCGGCTTCTCCGCATTGCCGGTGCTCAAGACATTGTTCGTCACGCCGACGATCGGCATATCGGACAATGACTTCACGCTGGCGTTTTCGCTGTCGCCGTTATCGCCGGGACCGCTTCTGAATGTCGTGCCGTTCTTCGGCTATCTCGTCGACGGGTGGGCTGGCGCGCTCATCGCCACGCTCGCGTTGTTCGTGCCGTCCGGATGCCTCGTGGTGCTGGCGCAGCAGCACCTGCATCAATTGAAGATGAACCAGCAATTCGAGCACGGCATGCGGATTCTGCGCGCGGTCACCACGGCCTTCCTTGCGGTGGCCGTGCTACGTATCGCCGGACGCGTGCCGTTGCAACCGGTCTATCTGATTACCGCGCTATTCTCGGCGATGTGTTTCGCGAAGCTGAAGGTGCCCGTGTACGTGGTGTACGGCACCGTCGCGGTCGTATGTGGACTGTGGCTCGCATACGGCGCATTGCTTTAGCCGCGCGCTCGGAGATTCTCCGTCGCTGCGCAGCGACAGCTCAGCGACCGTGCTTCGACAGCTCAGCGAACCGGCAAGCGTCTGTCAAAACCCGCGCGACAGCACGGCGAACCCGACGGTTACCACGCCAAGCACGATATTGATCAGCACCAGACGCCGGATCGTGCCGACTGCCTGTGCGCCGTCAGGCCACTTCTGCGCCTGCACCGCGCGGCGAATGCGCGGAAACACCGCGAAGCGGATATGTCCGAAAATCAGCATCATGACGATGCCAAGGCCGGCCATTGCATGCAACGGCCACGTGGCGTGGCCGCCGCCGAATTGCATCAGCAGGAAGCCGCCCGTCAGCAGAATGACCAGCACCGAAGCTGCAACCCAATTGAAGAAGCGGCCAAACACCGACTCCCACAACGGCAAACGCAATTGGGGCGAAAGATCGGCAATTGCCGGGCGCAAGCAGAAATGCGCGAAGACCATCCCGCCGATCCATATCGCGACTGCGAGCAGGTGTAGAAACAGCGCGAGTTCGATAGCCTTGTTCATGTTGTATTCCTCTCCGACGACGCCACACCGCTTATGACGAATGATATGAGCAGCGGCTATTGAGCGCGTTCGACCGCACGCCATGAGTGCAGTTCCAGCAGGCCCAAGGCTTTCTCGTCGTTTTTCTTGTTGTTATTGCAGCGCGCCTGTATCTCGACGGAATACCGCACTTCGACACCGTAACGCCGCCCCCGAATTTTCTGCAACGTGCTCCGCAGTTACGGAGTGGTAACTGCGTGGTTGCCGCGAGCCACTGCGGCACACTTCACTGCGCACGGCCAGCGCCTCGCATGCTAGCAGACGCCGGCCGTATTGGAACGTCAATCTTCGTCAAGCGGCCAGCACGGGGCGCATACCTTCGAGCTTCAGCTTGGTTTCAGGCGTGCGCCCTTTACGCGCCCGCTTGCCGACATGCGACGCCAAAGCGGCGCCGCTCAGCTTTTCTTCGTCCAGACGTCCGCCGCGACGCGCGCCGATCAGCATGACCCCCGCCGCGTTGATCGCGAGCGCCTGAACCAGCGTTTCCTTGTCGTCGAGCGCCATTAGCGTGACGCCGCGACCGCCGCCGGAGAGCGTCTTCATTTCGTCGAGACCGAATACCAGCAGGCGCCCGCTCGACGACAGACACGCGACCTGCGTCGCGTCCGGCAGCATCGGCATGGGCGCGAGCGGCACAGCGCCGGCGTCGATTGTCATGAACGACTTGCCCGCCTTCAGGCGGCTCACCATGTCGCCGACCTTCGCGATAAAGCCAAAGCCGTTGCTCGACGCGAGCAACAATGCCTGGTCAGCCGAAGCCGCGTAGTAATGCATCAGGTGGCTGCCCGATTCGAGTTCGATCAGCGACGTCACCGGCACGCCGTCGCCACGGCCGCCCGGCAGCGACGCCACCGCGACCGAATAGACGCGGCCATTGCTGCCCCACGCGACGAGCGTATCGGGCGTGCGGCACTGGAACGCGGCGTAGAGACCGTCGCCGGCCTTGAACGTGAAGCCAGCCGTGTCCAGCCCGTGCCCCTTCAAAGCACGCACCCAGCCCTTTTGCGAGACCACGACCGTGACAGGTTCATCGACCACGCGCGCTTCGTACGTCGCGCGCTTTTCCTGCTGGATCAGCGTGCGGCGCTCGTCGCCGTACTGCTTCGCGTCGCCTTCGATTTCCTTGATGAGCAGGCGCTTCATCGCCGATTCGCTGCCGAGCAGTTCTTCGAGCTTCGCTTTCTCGTCGCGCAGTTCGGCAAGCTCTTTCTCGATCTTGATCTTCTCGAGACGAGCCAACTGACGCAGCCGGATTTCGAGGATGTCCTCGGCCTGGCGATCGGACAGACCGAACGCGGCCATCAACGCGACCTTCGGTTCGTCGGACTCGCGAATGATGCGGATGACTTCGTCGATATTCAAAAAGACGATCATCCGGCCTTCGAGGATGTGGATCCGGTCGTCCACCTTCGTCAAACGGTGACGCGTGCGGCGCGTGACCGTCGCGAAGCGGAACGCGATCCACTCGTGCAGGATTTCGCTCAAGCCCTTCTGACGCGGCCGGCCGTCGCCGCCGACCATCACGAGATTCAGCGACGCATTCGATTCGAGACTCGTATGCGCGAGCAGCGTGGTGACGAACTCCGTCTGATCGATGCGGCTCGACTTCGGCTCGAACACGAGGCGCACGGGCGCGTCCTTACCGGACTCGTCGCGCACCGCGTCGAGCAAGGCCAGCATGGTCTGCTTGCCTTGCAACTGTTCGGGCGTTAGCGCCTTCTTGCCAAGCTTGATCTTCGGATTGGTCTGTTCCTCGATTTCTTCGAGGACCTTTTGCGCGGCCGTGTTCGGCGGCAATTCGGTGATGACCAGTTGCCACTGGCCGCGCGCGAGGTCTTCAATCTTCCAGCGTGCTCGAACCTTCAGGCTGCCGCGGCCGGTTTCGTAGGCCGCCGAAATTTCCGCTTCGCTCGAAATGATCTGGCCGCCGCCTGGGAAATCCGGACCCGGAATGTGCTGCATCAATTCGGCATGCGCAATCTTCGGGTTGCGGATCATCGCGACCGCTGCGCTCGCGACTTCTCGCAGGTTGTGCGACGGGATTTCGGTGGCGAGGCCCACGGCAATGCCCGAGGCGCCGTTGAGCAGGACGAACGGCAAACGCGCTGGCAAGAGCCTCGGCTCGTCGAACTCGCCGTCGTAGTTCTTCATGAAGTCGACCGTGCCCTGATCGATTTCATCGAGCAGCAGCTTGGCGATCGGCGTCAGACGCGCTTCGGTGTAGCGCATGGCCGCCGCGCCGTCACCGTCGCGAGAACCGAAGTTGCCCTGGCCGTCGATCAGCGGGTAGCGCATCGAAAAGTCTTGCGCGAGACGCACCAGCGCGTCATAGGCCGACTGGTCGCCGTGCGGATGATATTTACCGAGCACGTCGCCGACCACGCGCGCCGACTTGACCGGCTTCGCGTTGTCGGACAGACCCATGTCGTTCATTGCGAACAGGATGCGGCGTTGCACCGGCTTCTGGCCGTCGCATACATCCGGCAGCGCGCGGCCCTTGACCACGCTGACCGCGTAGTCGAGGTACGCACGTTCAGCGTAGTTGCCGAGCGTCAGAAAATCGCCTTCCGGCGGCGGTGGCTCGGTGAACAGGTCGAGAGTGTTATCGTCGTCCATCTAGATTCCGTATCGTGTTTGGCGTGAAGTTTCGTGCTTCCGTGCGACATGCGAGCGCTGTAAAACCGCTCAGATATCCGCTTCCACTTCATTGCCCTTTTCTTCCAGCCAGCTGCGCCGCGATGCCGCTTCGCCCTTGCCCATCAGCATGGTCATGCGCGCGACCGTGGCGTCGTAGTCGAGCTCGCCGAGCGCGACCGGCGTGAGTCGCCGTGTGTCCGGGTTCATCGTCGTATCCCACAGTTGCTCGGCGCTCATTTCGCCGAGGCCTTTGAAGCGGCTGATCGACCATTGCGTGTCGCGCACGCCGTCTTTGCGCAGCTTGTCGAGAATCGCTTCGAGTTCGCCTTCGTCGAGCGCATAGAGCTTTTGCGCCGGTTTCTTGCCGCGCGCGGGCGCGTCGACGCGAAAGAGCGGCGGGCGCGCGACGCACACATGCCCGCGTTCGATCAACTGCGGGAAATGCTTGAAGAACAGCGTGAGCAGCAACACCTGAATGTGCGAGCCATCCACGTCTGCGTCCGACAGAATGCAGATCTTTCCGTAGCGCAGGTTCGACAGATCGACCTTGTCGTCCGGACTATGCGGATCGACGCCGATCGCCACCGAAATGTCGTGCACTTCGTTATTCGCAAAGAGGCGGTCGCGCTCGGTCTCCCATGTGTTCAGCACCTTGCCGCGCAGCGGCAGGATCGCCTGATATTCCTTGTCGCGGCCCATCTTCGCGGAGCCGCCGGCCGAATCGCCCTCGACGAGGAACAACTCATTGCGGCCGATTTCCGTCGACTCGCAGTCGGTCAGCTTGCCTGGCAGCACAGCCACGCCGGAGCTCTTGCGCTTCTCGACCTTCTGCCCGGCTCGCGTACGCGCCTGCGCCTGCTTGATGACGAGGTCAGCAAGCTTCTTGCCGTGCTCCACATGCTGATTCAGCCACAATTCGAGCGCCGGGCGCGCAAACGACGACACGAGCTTCACCGCGTCGCGGCTATTCAGACGCTCCTTGATCTGCCCTTGGAATTGCGGATCGAGCACCTTTGCCGACAGCACGAACGACACGCGCGCAAACACGTCTTCAGCGAGAAGCTTCACGCCCTTCGGCTGAAGGTTGTGCAATTCGACAAAGCTCTTCACCGCCTGATACAAGCCGTCGCGCAAGCCCGATTCGTGCGTGCCGCCTGCGGGCGTCGGGATCAGGTTAACGTACGACTCGCGCGTGAGCGACCCTTCCTCGCTCCACGCGACGACCCACGCGGCACCCTCGCCTTCGGCGAACGTGTCTTCACTCGATCGCGAGTTTTCGGCGTAACGCTCGCCTTCGAAAAGCGGAATGAGCAGGTCACTGCCGTTCATGCCTTCGAGCAGATAGCCGCGCAAACCGTCTTCGTATTTCCAGCTTTGCTGTTCGCCGGTTTTCTCGTTGATAAGCGTGACTTCGACGCCCGGCAATAAGACGGCCTTCGAGCGCAGCAGCCGTTGCAATTCGCCGAGCGGCAGATTGGGCGAGTCGAAGTACTTCGGGTCTGCCCACGCGGTAACGCGCGTGCCGGACTTCTTTTCGCCCTTCGCTGCGGCACGCACTTCGAGCGGCTTCGCCACGTCGCCGTGCGCAAAGCTCAGCGCGGCAACCTTGCCGTCGCGCCACACGGTGACGTCGAGGCGAGTGGACAGCGCGTTGGTGACGGACACGCCGACGCCGTGCAAGCCGCCCGAAAACGTGTAGGCGCCGCCGGCGGCTTTGTCGAACTTGCCGCCCGCGTGCAGCCGCGTGAACACGATTTCCACGACCGGCACGCCTTCTTCCGGATGCAGGCCAAACGGAATGCCGCGGCCGTCGTCTTCGACCGATACCGAATGGTCCGCGTGCAGCGTGACCGTGATTTGCCGGCCGTGGCCGCCGAGGGCTTCGTCCGACGCGTTGTCTATAACTTCCTGAATGATGTGCAGCGGATTCTCGGTGCGGGTGTACATGCCGGGCCGTTGCTTGACCGGCTCGAGACCCTTCAACACCTTGATCGACGCTTCGCTATACGCGGCGTTTGGCTTTTTCGTGGACATGGTTGACTCGGGTGCGTCGGTTCATCGTTGTCCACAGGTCCTGTGGACAGGTCCGTGGACAATGCGTTGAGTTTTCAAAAAAAGCGAAACGAAACAACGTGGTTAGGTGGGGTGCCCGCAGCGCGGGCAGACTGTTTTGCCGCATGGCTTCCGCGCGCATTTCACGTGACGGCCACGCGCTTTTGTGCGCGGGCTCTTATCGACACGCAGGATAACGGCCCGACGCACGGCACTATTGCCGCGCATCGTTGCCGCCGGTGCGAACGCCGGGGAAGCCTGTTCGCGGGGTATTTTACTGATTTCAAACCTGGCGGCAATTCACGGCTCAAGCGATCGGCCTTCCGGACAAGGCGTGGCCCATGCAAAAGCAAATGCGCCGACGACGCAACACGTCGGCGCTCGCCGCTCTATTTGCGGCGCTTTTCCAGTTCGTCCCAGCGCTCGAGCGCGAGCAGCAGTTCTTCGTCGATCGCGGCGTAGCGTTCGGAAAGGCGTTTGCCCTCCTGCGCATCTTTCGCGAATATCGAGCCGTCTTCAAGCTGCGCACCGATGGCTTTCTGCTCCGCTTCGAGAGCGGCGATTTTCTCCGGCAACGCTTCCAGTTCGCGCTGTTCCTTGAAAGACAACTTGGCCGCGCGTTGGGTGTTGCGGCCAGCGGCACCGTCCTTGGAAGCCGCGCTGTCTTTCGCGCTGTCTTTGGCCGCGTCCCTGTTCGCCTCTTTCTGCGCTTCCTGCGCCATTTGCTGCGAGCGCTGGCTCTGGATCTGCCAGTCTGTGAAGCCGCCTACGTATTCGCGCCACTTGCCCCCGCCTTCCGACGCGATCACCGACGTCGCGACGTTATCGAGAAACGCGCGGTCGTGGCTTACGAGCAGCACCGTGCCGTCGTAGTCGGTGAGCAGCTCTTCCAGCAGTTCGAGCGTGGGAATGTCGAGGTCGTTGGTGGGTTCGTCGAGCACCAGCACGTTGGCCGGCCGCGCAAAGAGCCGCGCGAGCAGCAGACGGTTACGCTCGCCGCCCGACAACGATTTGACCGGCGAACGGGCGCGCTCCGGTGCGAACAGGAAGTCGCCCAGGTAGCTCATGACGTGCTTTTTCTGGCCGTTGACTTCCACCCACTCGCTGCCGGGGCTGATCGTATCGGCGAGACTTTTGTCCAGGTCCAGCTGCGCGCGCATCTGGTCGAAATAAGCCACTTGCAGATTGGTGCCGACGCGCACCGTGCCTTCGTCAGGCTGCAACTCGCCGAGGATGATCTTCAGCAGCGTGGTTTTGCCCGCGCCGTTCGGACCGACGAAACCGATCTTGTCGCCGCGCATGACGGTCGCCGTGAAACTGTCGATCACGGTGCGCGAGCCGTAGCGCTTTGTGACGTCCGTCAGTTCGGCAACGATCTTGCCCGACTTCTCGCCCTGGCCCACGTCGAGCTTGACGTTGCCTTGCACGTTGCGGCGTTCGGCGCGCTGGTTGCGCATTTCGACGAGCCGTGCGATCCGGCCGACGCTGCGCGTGCGGCGCGCCTCAACACCTTTGCGAATCCACACCTCTTCCTGCGCGAGGAGCTTGTCGGCCTTCTCGTTTTCAACGCGTTCAATTTCCAGCTGCTGTGCCTTGCGCGTCTGATAAGCCGAGAAATTGCCCGGATATGAAAGCAGACGCCCGCGATCCAGTTCGACGATGCGCGTCGCGACGCGGTCGAGAAACGCCCGGTCGTGCGTGATGAAGAGGAGCGCCGCCCGCTGCGACACGAGCAGATCTTCGAGCCAGCGGATGCCGTCGAAATCCAGGTGGTTGGTCGGCTCATCGAGCAGCAGTACGTCAGGCTGCACGACGAGCGCACGGGCGAGCGCCACGCGCTTTTGCATGCCGCCCGACAGCGAACCGACGCGCGCCTCGCCATTCAGGCCGATCTGCTGCAGCGTGGTCGCGACGCGCGTGCTCCAGTTCCAGGCGTCCGCCGCGTCCAGCGACGATTGCAGCGTGTTCATGCGTGCCATCAGCGCGTCGTGCTGTGCGCCTTCCGGTTCGTCCGCAAGCTGGTTGGCGACCGCGTCGTATTCGTCGAGCAGCGCGCGGGCGTGCGTGAGGCCGGCGGCGACTGCATCGAACACCGTGTCGTCCGTATCGAACTCCGGCTCCTGAGGCACGTACACCGTGGTCAGATTCTGCTGGCGCGTGACGAGTCCGTCGTCGGGCTTGGCGAGTTCGGCGACGATTTTCAGCAGCGACGACTTGCCCGCGCCATTGCGGCCGATCAGCCCGACGCGCTCGCCCGATTCGAGAGAGAAGTCCGCGTGATCGAGCAACGCGACGTGACCGAATGCCAGTTGGGCCCCGGTAATGGTGTAAAGCGACATGGAGAATTGGAGAAGACAGCGATGAGTCGGAACTGCTCATTGTACCGGGCGCGCGGGCTGGTGCCTGTAAGCCTGAAGACATAGGACGAATCACCGGGCCGCGCGTGCCCGCCATTGCGCCCTCGCAGGGGCGCACCCATCACTTCACATGCACCGTGATCGTCTTGCTGAGGTCGGGGCCATAAGAACGATGCGCGCCGTCGCCAAATTGCAGCGTCAGCGTGTGATCGCCCGGCGGCAGTGTCAGATCCGTTTCGGTCTGCCTTTTGCCGAAGTGCAGCGATTTGTCGTTGGCGGGAATCACCTCGCCTTTGGGCAGCGGCTTGCCGTCCACCAGCAGATGATGATGGCCGGTGCCGTCCGTCATTGTGCCGGCGGGCGCGATCTTCATGCCCTCGACGCGGAACACCACGTGGACCGGATTGCTGACGCTCGCGCCGTCCGTCGGCTGCACGAACGACACGCTTGCAGCCTGCGCTGCACCCGACGCCGCCAGCAACGCGGCCAGTGCCGCGCCGCTCAACCATCTGCTTCTGAACATGGCTTCTCTCCTGGTTGGAAACATAAACCGCGTGGAAACGCCGAGCCGCTGCGAGTCCGAGGATACACGCTCTACGTGACACGCCCTCGCGCAAGCCCTGCGCGGAACGTCGGTAACTCGGGGCATCGGACGAATTCCTGTAGTATTGCGGGTCGCCGCCGTGCCCAAAAAAGGGGCAGACTGGGCGGATCATTGCATTGAAGAGAGATGAGTGCGTCGTGAGCGAAGTAACGGAAGTGACAGAATATAAAAGCTGGGTGTGTCTGATTTGCGGCTGGATCTACAACGAGGAAGAAGGTCTGCCCGAAGAAGGCATCGCCGCGGGCACCCGCTTCGCCGCGATTCCGGACGACTGGCGCTGCCCGCTGTGCGACGTCGGCAAAGCGGAATTCGCGGTGGTCGAATTTTGAGGCTGAGCGGCTTGGCGGTGTCGAGCCAGCCTTGAC
The DNA here is from genome assembly GCF_052045935.1 of Paraburkholderia sp. 22098. Classification (NCBI taxonomy): domain Bacteria; kingdom Pseudomonadati; phylum Pseudomonadota; class Betaproteobacteria; order Burkholderiales; family Burkholderiaceae; genus Paraburkholderia; species Paraburkholderia sp. 22098. The sequence goes on from NZ_JBQEPV010000004.1 coordinate 401,555, forward strand.
CGGCCGGACGTTGAGATAAGGCGTCGGTAGTTCGCGCGGCCCAGCAGGTCTTGCCTGCTGGGCCGCTTGTTTTTTGGGGCGGGCTCGGGGAGCGAGCCGGGCCTGATACTGTTCTTCGCCTGTGCGGCCGTCAGGCGAAACGTCGGCGATAGTGACGCGTCGGCGGGCTCCGATCGTGTATTGGCGGGCTTTGAAGGCGGCATTCGTTTGCAACGTTTTTGCTATACTCTTGCCCTCGCTTGCATAGCTGGACATGTGAGCCGCTGCCGCCGAATGTGGGCGCAGCGAGCAAAGATCAGGGGCCCGGTCCGCCCCGGAAAGTTATCCATCTCCCTGTAGTTCAATGGATAGAACAAGTGCCTCCTAAGCGCTAGATGCAGGTTCGATTCCTGCCAGGGGGACCACCCGCCTCACAGCCTCGCACGGCGTTTCACATCTCTCACGCCGCCCCACGCAACGCCTCAGTTGCGCACAGGCTCTGCCGTCGCACGAGTCCGCCCGATCAGGCGCTTGCCCATTCTGTTCATCGGTCCCTCGAGCCATTGGTACGAAGCGAGCCCGACGGCGACCGACGCCAGCACCACGACTACACAGACCAGATCGCCAGGCATACGATGCTGCCGGTCGAATATCTGCAGCAGCTTGACGCAGACCGGCACCGAAAAAACGTGCGTCAGATACAGCGAATAAGAAGAGTCGCCAACGAGTTGCAGCAACGCGCTCCAGCGCAGCTTGTTCTCCAGCGACAACCCGGCCACGACTACGGCGAACGCCGGCAACCCAAAGACCAGAAAGCGGTTCGTGTCGCTAAGGGCCGGCGCGAACACTTTGCCGGCGGCCAGGATCGACACGACGATCGCTGCCGCCACTGCTATCGGCACCGCGCGTCCCGTCGCATAAACCCAGCCGACGAGAGTGCCAAATACAAACTCCATCACGATCGGGTTTGTATAAAACGAAAATGCGACTCCGCCTGTGTGAACGAAATGCAGCGCGGACATAACCGCCAGGAACGCCGCGACAGCCAGCAGCCGATAACGCGTTAAACACATCGAAACGGCGAACACGCCGTAAAACCACATCTCGTAGTTGAGCGTCCACCCGACGCCGACCACCGGCGCCGTCACGTGGATCCAGTTCAGCCAGGGGAAGAACAGATAGGAGGCCACCGCATGCCCGACATTCAGCGACGCATTTCCGAATGCGCCCGGCACGACGAGAAGCAGAACAATGAAAAGCGACGTGAGCGCCCAATAAAGAGGAACAACGCGGGTAATGCGGGCAGCGATAAATGCCTTTGCGGAAGCCACGCCGGGCGGCTTGCCATGCGTAACCAGCACCATGACAAAGCCGGAAATGACGAAAAAGACATCGACGCCGATTTCACCGAAACGCGAAATCTGATGAAAGAAATGCGTCGCCCAGCCGTATGTGGCCACATTCCCTTCGGCATGAAATGCGACCACGCCCAACGCGGCCAACGCGCGCAAAGTCTGAATGGACCTGAACTGCCGTATGCCGCCCACACGGTCTGCAATACGGTCCGCCATGCGTTCTGCCATACGCTCCGCTATACGTTATCAAAACGACGCGCGGTCCGGTGCGGACCGCCGTCGTACCAACGAACGTCTACACCCGCTTCGGACTATCCAGTCCCCGAACAACAGCCGGACGCGCGACGAACGCGGCCAGGACGCGCTTCACGTTCGGAAAATCCTCTATGCCGACGAGCTCGCCCGCTTCGTAGAAACCGATCAGATTGCGCACCCACGGGAACGTCGCGATGTCCGCGATCGAATACTGATCGCCGAGAATCCACTCGCGCCCTTCGAGACGCTGCTCCAGCACGCCGAGCAGTCTTTTCGATTCGGCGACGTAGCGATCGCGCGGACGCTTGTCTTCGTATTCCTTGCCTGCGAATTTATGGAAGAAGCCAAGCTGGCCGAACATCGGGCCGATGCCGCCCATCTGAAACATGACCCACTGAATCGCCTCGTAGCGGCCGGCGGCGTCCTTTGGAATCAGCTGGCCGGTTTTGTCCGCGAGATAAATCAGGATCGCGCCGGACTCGAAGAGCGGCAGCGGTTTGCCGTCAGGTCCGTTGGGATCGATGATCGCGGGAATCTTGTTGTTGGGATTGACCGACAGAAATTCCGGTGTCATCTGATCGTTCGTGTCGAAGCGCACCAGATGCGGCTCGTAAGGCAAGCCGGTTTCTTCAAGCATGATCGACACTTTGACGCCGTTCGGCGTAGGCAACGAATACAGCTGAAGGCGGTCCGGATGCTCAGCAGGCCATTTCTTCGTGATCGGGAAAGCGGACAGATCTGTCATGTGATGGTGTAAACCCTGTGCGGAATGGCGGAAATCGCATCGAGCGGCAGAGATCGACGGGGCGACCGGCCTCGGCTGTGTCAATGCGGAGCGCCAAATATAAACCGAGTCGGCGCAACGGGTGCGGGACGCCGGCATGTCCGCGATTCAGGTTCCGCTCACCACAAGTCCTTCGTCGCGCCGCCCGCGCTCAGGTCATAACCTTCGCGCCACAGCGCGGCACCCACCGCCAACAGCAAAGCCCTGCGTTCGACGTCGAGTTGCTCCCACATCGACGCGAGCCAGGCTGCAAAGCTTGCGCAAGTCTCGTCCAGATCGACGGGCGCTTTGCCTTCCAGGTACTGCCGTTCGAACATCGAAAGCACTTTTTCCGGTGTCATTGTCGCGGCCTCCATGTTGGATGCAGCCAGTCTAAAGGCCCGACAGCCCGCAGCGCACGTTCGGCGCGCCAAAGCCGGGTTACTCCCAGGCCCGGCCGACGATGCAGCCGGAAACCGGACACGCCCACGGCAGCCCGGCGCGCCTCCTGCCGGCGACCCGAAATGACGCAACCAACGAGAAAAAGGCGCCGAAGCGCCTTTTCCCTACGACCGCATCAAGCCAGATTACGGGGTGTTGCGCTTGGCTTGGTCCTTCGCGTCTTCCTTTGCATCGCCGTAGCTCTTCTGCACCTTGCCCGCGCCCTGCTGGAGATCGCCCTTCAGTTCCTTGGCGGGATTATCCGTCGCCTTACCCACGGCTTCGTTGATCTTTCCCTTGACCTGTTCGCCCACACCTTTTACCTGGTCCTTGTTCATGTTCGGCTCCACTTATTTGAATGCCGACGCGAAATTGCGCCAGTAACCTGATCGAGCAACGGCCATGCCTGAGGGCCGTTGCTGACCGCGTCGCAAAATGCGGTGCCGCGCGAGGGGCTCTCCGTCAAGCCCCCGGAAATTTTTTCATCAAAAGGCTAAAGTTTCCCTCCAGCCTGCCGTAATAGGTGCCATGGACCGCAAACCCATCACCCTGTCGGCATCATCGAAAGCCGGTTTGATCGACGGCGACATCACCCATATCGCGCGCGCGATGCGGTTGTCGTTGCAAGGCGACCTGGCTGGCCCTATTCTGCCCCCGACCTACTGGCGCGAGCGTCTTTACAAGTTGCTCGACACGGGCAGCCTGACGCACCCGCAGCTGTGCGCGGTGGACAGTCTTCTGTTGCAGCTCGACCAGTTCGAGGCCGAGCCGCCTCTGGCATGGGACGAACTCGCGCCCGCCACCGCCGCATTATTTCCACCTACGCACGAAACCGGCGCCGGGCGTCTCGCATAGCGCGGCGGTCGCCCGCTGTTGTTGCTTCGCAGCTCCGCTGGTGCGGAACGAAGCGGGGGAGCAGGCGCGAGATGTTGGTGTCGATATAAAAAAAGGCCGCGAACGATGCCGCGGCCTCAACACGTCGCAACGCAGGGACCTCGCGTCACGCTGCAAGCGTACACATCCAACTGTGACAAGCGCATTTCGCCGCTCAAGGCTCCGGCGGGACATATCGCGCCCCAAAATTCCTGGACAGGCGGTGATCGAACGGTCAAAATGTCCGCCAAAATTCCCAGCGAGAACAAGCGACATGACAATGGCCACCAGGCACGACCTGCTCCTACAAGCGCTGCAGGTCTACAGTCAGGCCGAAATCGCGGCGCGCTGCGGAAAAGACGTCCGAACCATTCGACGCTGGAAAACGGACCAGAGCTGTCCCCGCATCGCCGAAGCCGCTTTGCGTGAAATGCTGCATACGAGCGCGCGAAATACGCACCCGGAAAGCCGGGCGGATTTCCAGTTCATCGACCTTTTTGCGGGAATCGGCGGAATTCGTCGCGGCTTCGAGGCGCACGGCGGTCAGTGCGTGTTCACGAGCGAATGGAACGAGTTTTCCAAAAAGACGTACCAGCAGAATCACCAGGACGCCAGCCACGTACACCAGTTCGTCGGCGACATCGTGTCCTACGCGGAAGATTCGGTGCCGTCGCATGACCTGCTGCTGGCCGGCTTTCCCTGCCAGCCTTTCAGCATCGCAGGCGTAAGCAAGAAGAATTCGCTCGGCCGTCCGCACGGTTTCGAGTGCACGACGCAAGGCACGCTTTTCTACGATGTCGCGCGCATCATCGACGCTAAACGCCCGGCAGCGTTCGTGCTGGAAAACGTCAAGAACCTGCTCTCGCACGATAAAGGCAACACGTTCAGAACGATTCTCGACGTGCTGCGCGACGAGCTGAAATATGACGTCCACTACAAAGTTATAGACGGGCAACACTTCACGCCGCAGCATCGTGAGCGGATCGTCATCGTAGGTTTTCGCGAGCCAACCGGGTTTTCTTTCGACGATCTGCGCGTGCCGGCAACGGGGCCGCGTCTCGCGTCGATTCTGCACAAGACGGACGGCACCGAGCCGGTGTTGCCGCACGACGGCGAGCGTTTCTTCGACCACGTCCGCCGCAAGGTGCAGCCCAAGTACACGCTGACACCGAATCTGTGGGCCTACCTGCAGGCTTACGCGGAGAAACATCGCGCGGCCGGAAACGGCTTCGGCTTCGGCCTCGTCACGCCGGGCAGCGTCACACGCACGCTGTCCGCGCGTTATCACAAGGACGGCTCTGAGATTCTTCTCGCGCAAGGCAACGGGGAGCGGCCACGCCGTTTGACGCCGCGCGAATGCGCACGTCTGATGGGCTTTCCCGACGACTTCGTGATTCCCGTGAGCGATACGCAGGCATATCGCCAGTTCGGCAACAGCGTCGTAGTTCCGGTCATGCAGGAAGTGGCGCGCATCATGAGCCCGCATTTGAAAGAGCTTCTCGCGCGCGAGCGCGAACGTTCGCGGGAAACGTTGACTGCGTTTGCTTAGTTGCGTTGCTTGTTGCGTTGCTTAGTTGCCTCGTGTAATCACGACCAGTAAAGCGGGCCTGTCAATCCAATACGCAACAGATTCGACAGGCCCTCCCAGCGACGTTGCGATCACCTGGCCAGTTCTGTGGCCGCCTCATGAATCAATGCGGCAACCTCCACTGGTCGCGAAGCGAGCGACGCATGACTTGTCGGCAGCGTGACCACCTTTCTTGCATTCATCCGGGTGGACATCATTCTCTGGTTGTCGGGGTGGATCATTCTGTCTTCACTCGATATCTGGTACCAGGAGGGTTTGTTAGCCCACGCCGGCGAACTGATTCGGTCTCCGAATGTTCCGCCGAGCGGTGCTTTTTGCGTCACGGCCATGACGAGCCCCTCGTCGGAAGTAAGGTCCTGACAAAAGCTCTCATGGAACTTCCCGGCTTTAAGCCATAGATAGCCATCGCTGTCAGGTTCGAGATGCGGCGCAGCCTCGGGAACATGCTGCTCCGTAATGCCACCGGGGCTCTCCCCCTCGTCCGGCGCAAACGCCGCGATATACACGAGGCCAACGACGTCCGCGTGATTTCCTGCCTGTGTGATGACGGCGCCTCCATACGAATGTCCCACCAGCAAGACCGGTCCGTTCTGTTGAGCGATCATCTTGCGGGTACGCTCGACGTCATCGGCCAGCGACGTCAGCGGCAATTCCACAGCGCGGATCGACTGGTGACCCTTGCGCGCCAATTCGATGATGACCTTGCTCCAATGCGCAGCGCCGCCCCAAAAACCATGCACCAGCAAGATCACAGGCTGATTGCTCATTTGCGTGACTCCATTCGAGTGATTTGATTTTTCGCCGGCCACGGCAGGTCCGATCGACGTTTCGACACTCGTGACCGTGCTCCGATCGCCGCGAAAAGAGCGGGATCGATTGGATCATAGGTCCAGGAAATCACAACACCGAGAAAGTTTATGTGGTGGTTACCCGCATACCGCGGATAGCGCAATCGTGTCCAAATGCGCTTTCAGGATCTCGATGAAATGCCGCGCGAGCAACGAAGGCGCGGTGTGCGCAGGCATTGCCATGCTCACGGCCACGTCGATTGCCGGCGTCAGCGGCTTGACCAGCAATTGACCTGCGAATGTACTCGCCACATAAGGATTGACGATTCCGACGCCATTGCCCGCACTCACGAGAGCACAGATCGTAATGGACGATGTAGTCTGAATGGCGAATTCAGCGGGCATGTCATTCGCATTCAGTACTGCCTTAATTGCGACAGTCAGATCGTCCATTTCGCCGAGCGCGAGCAGGCTCTCGTCGCGTAAAGCCTGCACATGAATAGTCGACTCCGCTTGCAAACGATGGCCGAGCGGCAATACGCACACAGCAGGCACCGTCTTCGCGATCTCTGTCTGGAAGTCGAGCTCGTCGAGCTTGCCCGTCGTCAATATCAGGTCCACCAGATCCTGACGCAGTAGATCCGTAAGCTGCGGTGTATTAGCCGTCTGCACGTTCAGATACGTCTGTGGGAAACGGGCTCGAAGCTCACGAATGACCTGCGGTAACAGACCGATACCGAGCGTCGGCGTACACCCGATTCGCAGCGCTCCCGTGCCGGACTTGCGCAGAATAGCGACCACCGATTCGATGTTCTCCAGACCGTTGAAATGGAGTTGCACGGCTTTGTATAGCAACTGCCCTTCGCCTGTCGGCCGCAGTCTTCCATGGTGCATCTCGAACAGCTTCAGACCGGAAGAGCTCTGCAATTCCGCAAGCCGGCGACTAATTGAAGGCTGCGTGGTATTGAGTACTGCCGCAGCGCCTGTTGTCGTACCCATTTGCATTACCGCGCGAAATGCCTGGATCTGCTGGAAGTTCAGTGGCCGGGTCAAGGGGACGTCCCTTCGATATGAGCATAGGAGCGCAGTACTCGAACGAAGACTGCCGCGCGAGTATATCAACGGCGAATACCCATGCGCGAAAAATGAATTACCCCCTATTGATGTGCGGCGATATGCTTCAGTCACCTCATGCATCGGCACTTCATGCCTGTGCTACCTTCACTAACCGATTCGTCCGCTCATGATTGCGTCCTCCACTTGCATCGTCAACCGCTTGCCCGAAAGCGGGCGAATCGTAAACCTCAAGTGTCCTGTGCGGCGGCTTGGCAGTGGCGAGCGTCATCATTTCTTTGGCTACTACAACAAGAGCGCATGGGACCGAACGGGCCGCTACGTGCTGGGCAACCAGGTCGCCATGATGGATGCGCCTCTTACGCCACAACTCATGGCAAAAGTCGGCTACTTCGATATTGAGGATCGCGAAACTTTTCACGCGATCGATACGACAACCGCCTGGAACTGGCAAATGGGCTGCCAGTTGCAATGGCTCGACGGCGAGCCCGGGCGCAAGGTGATTTACAACACTCGTACGGGCGATCTGTCGGCGCGCTATCCGGGTTTCGGCGCAGCCATTTTCGACATCGACACTGCCACGAAAACAACGCTTCCCATGCCGGTTTATGTGTGCGCACCCAATAGCCGCTATGCGCTTTGCGTCGACTACCGGCGCCTCTACGTCACGCACGAAACGATAGGCTACAGCGAACGCGGAGGTCCATTTCCCATGCAACTCGCGCCGGCCGACGACGGCATCCATCGCCTCGATCTTGCAACGGGCGAAACCGCATTGATCGTCAGCTATGACGATCTGCGCAGTTTCCACAACGTTCCGTCGATGCAGAACGCCATTCACTGGGTAAGCCACATCGAGATCAATGCTGCGTCCTCGCGCGTGCTGTTTTTGCACCGCTGGACGGAACGCACCGCCGACGAAACCTGCTTCCTCCATAGGCTGATCACGATGAATCCAGACGGCTCGGGCATGCGGTTGCTCGATTGTTCGGATCATCCGCTACCACAACTGGCAGAACATTTCGATTCGTCCGCAGTCGGCACCTTCGACTACGAAAAGTCCGAATACCAGATATCGCACCCGCTTTGGCAAGACAATTCACACGTCATCGTATGGGGCCCGCACGCCGGCAGCATTCACTATCACCTGTATGAAGACAGCGATAACGGCAGCGTGGAAATAATCGGTCGCGACCTGCTCACTGAGAACGGCCATATGAGCTTTTCGCCAGTCGACACGCGCTGGCTGTTATCCGACACATACCCCGACTCGCGTACGAAAACGCGCATTCTGTTTCTCTACGACATGCATGAAGATGTGCGCTACGACATCGGCGAGTTCTATGCGCCACCCGACCTGAAAAAGGAAAACCGTTGCGATCTGCATCCGCGCTGGAATCGAAATGGCCGCGCCGTGTGCATCGATTCTGTACACGAGGATGCGCGTCGAATGTATGTGCTCGATGTCGCGCAGATCACCGGCACGCGCTGAAACCACACTGACATCCATTGTCGCGTGATTCCGGCGCGGCCCGGGGAGTCCACGAGAAATGCAAGTTCTGGAGACCACGATGAAACAACCGCTTTCTGCCCGAGCCGCGAACGGCCGCTGCGGCGCGATCGCCGCCGTCGCCCTTTTGACCTTCAGCGCACTCGATGACGCGAGAGCGGCAGAACCCGAACTCACGGGAACGCTCCTGAAAATAAGCAAAGAACATGTGGTGACCATCGGCTATCGCGATGCGTCGGTTCCGTTTTCGTACTACGACGCCGACCAGAAGCCGATCGGCTACTCGATCGACGTCGCGAATCTGATCATCGAGCGCATCAAGATGGTCGTGAAGTCGCCGGACCTCAAAGTCCGCACCATTCCGATCACCTCGCAGAACCGCATCTCGCTGCTTCAGAATGGCACGATCGATTTCGAATGCACGAGTACGACGAACAACGTGGAGCGCGCGCAACAGGTGTCCTTTTCGAACAGCTTTTTCGTAATCGGCACGCGCCTCCTGGTCAACAGGAAGTCGGGCATCAAGGACTTCGACGATCTGAAAGAGAAAACCGTCGTGGTCGGCGCAGGCACTACCTCGGAGAAGATCCTGCGCAAGATGAATGTAGAGAAATCGATGAGCATGGACGTCATCAGCGCAAAAGATCACACCGAATCGTTTCTCATGCTCTCCACTGGCCGCGCTAAAGCCATGATGATGGACGACGCGTTGCTGGCCGGCGAACGAGCGAAAGCGCGCAATCCCAGCGATTATGAAATCGTGGGCACGCCTCGAACCTATGAGGCCTACGGCTGCATGTTGCGCAAGAACGATGCACCGATGAAAGCCGTCATGGACGCCGCAATTATCGAGGCCCAAAAGTCCGGTGTTGCGGCGAAGATGTATCAGCGCTGGTTCCAGCAGCCCATTCCTCCGAAAAAAATCAACCTGGATTTCCCGCTGTCTTCGCGCATGCAGGCGCTCTTCGCGAATCCCGACGACAAGCCGACGTCCTGAGCCGCATCGACCCGATATGACGACACGTTAACCGCGCGCCGACATGCGCAGGCGAGAGGAATTTCATGGATTACAGATGGCACTGGGGCGTGCTGCTGCAGCCCGTTGCTACCGGCGAACCGGCCACATATCTCGGCTGGTTGGTGTCCGGTCTCGTGAACACCGTTGAATTGTCATTGCTCGCGTTTTCACTCGCACTTGTGACGGGCACTGTATTCGGCGTAATGCGCACATTGCCCAACCGCGCGGCAAAGGCGGTGAGTGCCGCGTACGTTTCTATCTTCCGCGGCGTACCGTTGATCGTGCAGTTTTTTATCTGGTTCTTCGTCGTGCCGGAACTACTGCCCGCCGCTATCGGAGACTGGCTTAAGAGTCTGCCTTCTCATCCACAGTTTCTGATTGCATCGGTGGTATCGCTCGGGGTGTACACGGGTTCGAGAATCTGCGAGCAAGTGCGCGCCGGGATCCTGGCGCGTCCCGTTGGACAGATCCATGCCGCATTCGCCCTCGGTCTCACGCGAGCACAAGCGTATCGGTATGTGCTTCTGCCCGTCACGTTTCGCACGATATGGGGCCCGCTGACATCGGAGTTCCTCATCATCTCCAAGAACTCGGCGGTGGCTTCAACTATCGGTCTGCTTGAACTGTCCGGCCAGGCGCGGCAACTCGTCGACTACACGGCACAGCCGTATGAGTCGTTCATTTGCGTAACGCTCGTCTATATGGGACTGAACTTCGCGATTCTGTGCTGCATGCGCTGGATTCGTCGCCGGACTGCATTGCCTGGGCTGATTGGGGGCTGACATGTTCGAGATGGACTGGCAAACGCTCATCGATTCGAGAGCCGTGCTGCTCTCAGGCATGCGAATCACTTTGCAGATTACCGTGGTGGCGATTCTGTTCGGTCTCGCCTGGGGTACGGTATTGGCCGCATTCAGTTTGTCGTCGCACTATGTGCTACGCGTTTTCACGCAAGCTTATGTGTCGTTGTTCCGATCTATTCCGCTTGTCATGCTGCTGCTGTGGTTTTTTCTGATCGTGCCGCAATTCCTGAAGGCTTTGTTCAATCTACCCTCGACGGTGGACCTGCGGCTCGTTTCCGCCCTGACCGCCTATTCGTTGCTCGAAGCCGCGTTCTTTTGCGAAATCATTCGTGCGGGGATCGCGAGCCTGCCGCGCGGACAGCTTCAGGCCGGGTACGCACTCGGCATGACACCGTTCCAGACGCTGCGCTATGTGATCTTTCCGCAGGCTTTTCGTGCAATGGTGCCGCTTGCGCTCACCCAATGCATCGTGATTTTCCAGGACACGTCGCTCGTCTATGTGATTGCTCTTGGAGACTTCTTTCGGCGAGTGACTGCGATCGGCGAACGCGACGGAACGCTTGTACCCATGCTGATCGTTGCTGGTGTGGCCTACTGGTCGGTTACCACGCTCCTCATCGCGATCACCAACGGCGTTCGGACGAGGCTGGCGAAATGATTGCACTGAGAGAAGTCTTTCGCACTCGCCGGCATCCCGCGTTGAGTGATCAACCCGTCTCCATGCGCGGCACATGACCACGGCCACGAGTCACGACACGCAACTGCGCATGTTCGTCGCAGTTGCGAAGCACCATTCGCTGCGCGCGGCGGCGGAAACTGTGGGCATCACACAGCCGGCGCTGAGCCGCCACATCCAGGCGCTCGAATCGAAACTGGGCCGCCTTCTGTTCAGGCGGCATGGACGCGGAATGCAGCTCACGTCAGATGGTGAAGCACTATTCCGCACGGTCGAACCTCTCTTCGACGCTTTGGACGAATCTATCTCGCATGCCGCGCAAGGTCCTGGCTGGGGACTTTCACTGCGCATTGCCACTGTACAGACGTTGATCGGACATTTCGTGCCGAGCCTCACCAAGGAGCTACTGCAACTTTATCCGCAGACGCGCCTCTCGCTGCAATGCGACAGTTCGAGCCACATCGTCGAGATGGTTATACGCGGCATGGCCGACCTGGGGCTCACCTATTCGACGGAGGTCAGCGCTACGGACCTCGAAAGCGTCGATCTTCATCACGAACGCCTCGCTCTCTATCACAGCGCACGCGCCGATCTGAGCCGCGAAACCATGTCGCGCTTGTCGGAGTTGAAGCTGATACTGCCGCCCCGGCACTTCGGCGTTCGACGCTACGTGGAGCGCGTGCTGGGTTGTGCGATACAGCCATCAATAGAATGCGACTCGCTCGAACTCTCATTGCGTATGGCGTCTATTGGCGATGCCATTGCACTACTCCCCGAGCATGTACCAAACGATTTGCTTGCAAGCTGCGAATTGAAACGCATCATTCTCGAGGATATTCCACCGCGCCGGCTCGTCGCCTTCTGGCGAGTGCAAAACAGGAGATCTGTCGTACTGGATACGGCAATCGCGATCGCCACGCGAACACTCGCGGCCGAACAATAACGCTACGTTAATCCAGAGTTATTTGTGGGATCGTGGCGCCCTCCTCGGGCGACGCTCATAATTGCATCGCGTTGCACACAACTCACGCGCAGTTTCAGCATCTCCTGAAGCCAGACAACGTGAGAGCATGTCTGCATACACGCTTGCATGGTCGAGCGGCTTCCTGAAGTGCAACGCATACCTGCAAACGGTGAGGACACGATGAAGAACCATCAGCTTCGCGCGCTCGTCGCCATTGTGGACGCGGGCAGCGTTCGCGGCGCAGCCCGGGCATTGGAACTGTCGCCGTCGGCGATCACCCAGGCGCTTAAAGATCTCGAAGACGACGTGAATGCGCCATTGATTCAACGTACCTCGTCGGGCGCGACGTTGACCGAATGCGGCAATACACTTCTCACTCATGCGAGACTGATCGTGGCGCAAGTGGAGCGCGCTCATGGCGCGATGAAAGAGATGCGCGCTGAGCCGTCCGGCAAGCTCGCGGTCTCCATTACGCCATGGATAGCACTCTGTTTTCTTCCGGAAATATTCATCCAGTTCCGCAAGAGAATGCCGAATGTCCAACTGGAGATGTTCGAAGGTCTTATGTCGATTGCGAATCCCCGCTTGCGCGACGGGAGCGTGGAGCTATTCGTGGGACGGCAGGCGCCCGACATCGCCAATACGGAATTCAATTTCCGCCCGCTCTTTTCTTGCGGCCTGGCGGTTGTCGCGCGGCAGGGGCACCCGCTTGCGCAGTCGCGCTCTCTTGCCGACCTCATGGATGCAGACTGGCTCGTCTCGCTCGACTCTGACATGGAGTGCCGTCTCTCGAAGAAGATGTTCTATCGCAATGGCTTGCCGGAACCACGTAACGTCCACTTCACCCATTCATTGACAGTGGCCGCGTCAGTACTGCAAAGAACCGATGCAGTTTCCATCTTTCCGTGGCCACTAGCAGAGATTTGCGTGACGCGCTACAAGTTCTGCGCTTTTCCGCTAAGAGAAGAACTTGCCGACACTTCGGTCGGCATCGTCTCGCGCAACGGGAATCCTCTCAGCGCGGCTGCGAATTGCCTCGTCGACATACTGCTGGAAACGATCCGCGACAGCGACAAGGCAGGAACGGCGGAAGCGAAGCGGGTTCTGCAATCGACGGAGTTGCTTTTCTAGCACGCTGACAGTTAAGTCGTGCCGGCGTGTAGGTACTGCTGCGAACGGCAGTACCTACACGCCGGCTCTTCATAGGGTTAACGAATTGCTTTACCGTCGCGCGTGATCAGAATCGCTGTTTCTGCATGATATTTCGCGTGCACGCTGTCACCAACGGCAATCTTATCGAGAGGTACGTCAGGCGCTATCTGCAACAGCATGCTGCGCGTGGGGCCACGCAATACGATCTGCCGATTCTTACGATCCAAACGCTGCACGGTTGCGACAATGTCGACGTTGCGAAGCTTGACGGACATACCGTGAGATATCGGCGTCGCCGTCTCTTCCTCGACGCGCGAACGGACGCCCTTCGTCTCTACCTTTTCCGCCGACAGCAGCAATGCGCCTGAGTACTCGACATGAACTTCGTCGCCTACTTTGAGAAGTCGCACGTCCGCAACCTCGGGATCGACCTCCACGACCACCGTTTCTCCGCGCGCTCCCTGGACCGTGATGCGACTCGTCTGTACATCGACGTTGATGATACGGCTGGTAAGCCGGGCCATCGCATCCGCACCCACCGCACTGGCCGCAGTGGATGGCGCAGGCGCACGCGTCATTTGTGCGCGGGCCGCTAATGGGTGACTCAGCAATATGGCCGTAGCAAAGGCGAGGTTCAGCATACCCGGCGATCGTAGTGTGAGTGCACGCATGTCTTGCTCCTGTTCCTGATTATTAAGTGTGGCCAAAGCCTCGTGACAACTCGCAGCGTTTGAACGATTCGGTCATCCGATCGGTGTCAGTAGCGAACGTATCGCGAGCCGATAGGGACTGTGAAGAAGCGCGATCGTGAACGCGTTAATCGCCTGCGAACAGCATGCGCAAATGGCCTGAGAACTTCAGGGGACACGGGTGCACGACGGATACATAGCGCCGGCGGAACGCGAGTGTTTGCAGCGCGCTTAATGGCTCGTGTTCGGTTTTCCTTTACACGTACGTCATTTCCGTTCTTTCCGCTCACTGTCGCTTGCATTAACTTCTCATCACGTTGCAGCGAGTAACGAACCCCGAGCCTCCACTTTCAAGGTCTGAGTGGTGGACTTTCGCGGCCGCTTAACGCGGCCGTTTTTTTCGCAGGAGCGTCTATGAAGAAACTCGTTTCCACTGTGTTGTTCTGCCTGTTCAGCGCCGCATCTACATGCTGGGCACAGACCGAAACGGAAAAACCGTCAGGGGGCACAAACGACCAGATCGTCCAGATGCATCAGCAGATCTCCGCGGCCAATCTCACCTATGACGCAAAGGTGGCAGCAGCGAAACGCGTCTATCTGCGGCAGAAAGCAGCCGCAGGCAAAGAGCGCGACGCGTCCATCGCCGCGGCGCGCGACGGTGTTCCCTCATCTGGAACGCAGTAAGCGGTTGCATTGAAGCGGCCGGAAAACGCATGTTCCGGCTCGCGATGTGAAGACGATCCAGCACTGGTAAAACAGGAAGAAGAGAGGCGTCGAACATGAAAAGAGACCATACCGCGCGAGCGTCGTCACGCGACAGCGAGCAGGATCCGGCCGCGTGCACCGTCGTCGCTACGGATAACGAAGCGCAGAAGAACAAGGAGGCGGCAAAGCGCAAGAGGCTGAGTGCGTCGAACCTCGACGCCATCATGACGCCGGGAGTCCGATACACCTGCGTCGCGCTCGCGAACCAGTTGAACAGCAGTACGCGGCAAGTGAAGGCTTCGCTGAGCCAGTTAGTCAGCGCCGGCACGATTCGCCACGTGCAGGAAGACCGCATCGGCAGATACTGGGTTCCCACCAAGGAAGAGAGGCGCGAGTTCGAGCAAGGGCGCCGTGAGCGCAGAAGGTCGCTTGGCCATATGCTCGAAGGTTACGACTCCGAGTTGCGCCGGATACAAAGTCTCTGCATGCTCGTGCGCAGATCGTGATCGTGACGACAGCCGTTTTTGCGTAAACTGGCAAATGCCGGCATTCGCCGGCTTGCTTGCGCGCATCGAATTAAACTGCCGGCGACGCCCGACGTGGCGCGCATCGTGCTCCCGCGTATGCAATCGCTGCTTACCGAGGAGCCATCGAATGAGTCGACAGAAGTCCCTTCCTCACACGCCGACGCACTGCGGCCGCGCGCGGTGCGGCTTCGAAAGCTAGCAATGGTCGATATCGTCGATAGCGCGACCCGCAGCCGCATGATGTCCGGCATTCGCGGGCGCAACACCAAGCCCGAAGTTCTGATCCGCAGCCTGCTGCATCGGCAGGGCTTTCGCTTTCGTCTCGATGCGCGCGATCTGCCGGGACGTCCCGACATCGTGCTGCCCCGCTATCGCGCCGTCGTGCTCGTGCACGGCTGCTTCTGGCATGGCCACGACTGTCATCTTTTCAAATGGCCGCAGACGCGCCCCGAGTTCTGGCGCGAGAAGATTGGCCGTAATCGCAGCAACGACGACAAGGTGCGCGCCGCATTGCTCGCTGGCGGCTGGCGCGTCGCGGTCGTATGGGAATGCGCTTTGCGTGGCGCCAATCGCGATATAGAAGGGGTGCTGACGCGGCTCGTCGAATGGCTGAGAAGCGACGCGCCGAGCTTCGAGGAGCGCGCGTAGCACCTTACACCGGGCGTTGCAGCGAGCGAACCGAAAGCACGCGGTGATACACTCAATCGGCTTACCCGAAGCGACGCTCGGCCGCCCGGCATGACGTCGGCGCGGCGCTGAAACCGTTCGCTTCGGCCATCGAAAACCCGTCAAGAAGGGAGGCACATAATGGCTGATTTCCGTCTCTGGTCCGACGATTTCTCCAACAACGGCTTCATGCCGAAGGCACACGAATACAGCGACAAAGCCTTTGGCGTCGATGGAGAAAACATTTCGCCCGCGCTGCAGTGGGAAGGCGCGCCAGCTGACACGCAGAGCTTCGCGCTCACCGTGCACGATCCCGACGCGCCGACTGGCAGCGGGTTCTGGCACTGGGTGGTGGTGAACATTCCCGCCGACGTGCGTTCGCTGCCGCGCAACGCCGGCAAGGCCGACGGGTCGCAGCTGCCGCAAGGCGCGCTGCAGGTGCGCAACGACTACGGCACGGTCGGCTTCGGCGGTGCTGCGCCTCCGCGCGGCGACAAGACACATCGCTACATCTTCCGCCTGCATGCGCTGAGCGTGCCGCATCTGCCGATCAATGCAGAAACCACCAATGCGGTCGCGCGTTTCATGACGCATATGAACGAGATCGACTCGACGACTCACACCGGCCTCTACGAACTCAAATAACGGCAAGCTTGCGATGCCGCGCCGCCCGAGCGCGGCGCGCATGTGACATGGGCGATGCCGGCGCGCTCATCCGTTGCGCGCCGGCATCGCCGCGTCCCGCGAACCGTTTTGCAACGGCGCGCGATACCCACGGCTCGCTGTCCGACCGGCGGTTTGTCCAAGGCACATTCAACAACCGATGCACGCACAACCATCGCGCAATAGTGGCGCAGTACCGCCCGACGCAGAGCGGACAGGCGCTCCCGACAGCGCCGCAGCGTCCAATCCCGAACACGGCCTGCCGACGCCGCAACGCTATTGGTCGATGCTGGTCATTGCGCTCGCCCTCACGCTGGCAGTACTCGACAGCGCCATTGCCAATGTCGCGTTGCCCACTATCGCGCGAAACCTCCGGGCGAGTGCGGCCGGCTCCATCTGGGTCGTCAACGCGTATCAGCTTGCCATCACCATTTCGCTGCTGCCGCTGGCGTCGCTTGGCGACCGCATCGGCTATCGGCGCATTTATCTCGGTGGCCTGATTCTGTTCACGGTCGCGTCTTTCGGCTGCGCGCTTTCTACGTCGCTGTCGACGCTCGCGATTGCACGCGTCGTGCAGGGCTTCGGCGCGGCGGGTGTCATGAGCGTGAACACGGCGCTCGTCCGCATGATCTATCCGCCGACGCAACTCGGGCGCGGCGTCGCAATCAATGCGATGGTGGTCGCCGTGTCCTCGGCTGTAGCACCCACCGTGGCCTCGGGGGTGCTCGCCGTGGCCTCGTGGCCGTGGCTCTTCGCGATCAATGTGCCGATCGGCATCGCGGCGATCGTGGGCGGCTTCAAGGCTCTCCCCATGAACCGCGGCCACGATTCGCCATACGACCTGTTGAGCGCGGTCATGAACGCGTTCGTATTCGGCCTGCTGATTTTTGCAGTCGACGGTCTCGGGCACGGTGAACGGCTCGGCTATGTCGCCGTGGAATTCATCGGCGCGGTGGTGATCGGCTACTTCTTCGTGCGTCGTCAATTGAGCCGGCCGGCGCCGTTGCTGCCGATCGATTTGCTGAGGATTCCGATCTTCGCGCTGTCGATCGGCACCTCGGTCTGTTCGTTTTGCGCACAGATGCTCGCTTTCGTGTCGCTGCCTTTCATGTTGCAGGACACGCTCGGTTTCTCGCAGGTCGATACCGGTCTCCTGATGACGCCATGGCCCGCGGTCATCATCATCGCTGCGCCGATTGCCGGGGTGCTGTCGGACAAAGTGTCGTCAGGCTGGCTGGGCGGCGTCGGACTGGCCACCATGACCGTCGGACTGCTGCTGCTCGCCACGCTCGGAGCGCATCCCGAGCCGGTGCAGATCGCATGGCGCATGGCGTTGTGCGGCGCCGGTTTCGGTATCTTCCAGTCGCCTAACAACCGCACGATGCTGTCGTCGGCGCCGCGTGAGCGCAGCGGGGGCGCGAGCGGCATGCTGGGCACCGCGCGCCTGACCGGGCAGACGCTCGGCGCGGCGCTTGTCGCGTTGATTTTCGGAGTGGCGCCGCACAACGGGCCAGTCCTCGCTCTGTATGTGGCCGCAGGGTTTTCGGCAGTGGCAGCGGTGGTCAGCACCCTGCGCGTAACGCAACAGGCGAAGGCGCGGCCGGCCTGATCTACGTTTTTTGCGAACTCAACGACAAAAGGGCGCGGATCGCTGCGAACGATCCGCGCCCTTCTCTTTCTTTTCTTCGACAACCTCGCTCAGACGTGACGAGCGCGCGCGGCTCCGCGAGAGCCGCGCTGCCGCAAAGTCCCTATGACGACGCCGTCACGTCAGCGAGCTTTACCGCTTTGGCCGTCACGGAAGACGCCGTAGCGACGTTGCGCAAATCGCCGAGGAAGGTATCGCGCCACACGGACAGGTTGTTCTCGCGCATCGGCGCCATCATGTCCGCATGGCGGGCCTGACGTTCGGCGAGCGGCATCGAAAGCGCACGTTCGAGCGCTTCGGCCATCTGCGAGAGATCGAACGGATTGACAACCAGCGCACCCGGCAGTTGCTCGGCGGCGCCGGCGAATTGCGAGAGCACCAGCACGCCCGGATCGGCCGGATCTTGCGACGCGACATATTCCTTGGCGACCAGGTTCATGCCGTCGCGCAGCGGCGTCACGTATCCGACCTGCGATTGACGGAACAGCGCCATCAGCAGATTGCGTTCGTACTTGCGGTTCAGGTACTGGATCGGCGTCCAGTCGAGTTGCGCAAAGCGGCCGTTGATACGCCCCGCCTCGCCTTCCAGCGTCTGACGAATCCGCTGATAGGTCTGAACGTCCGCGCGCGTCGGCGGTGCGATCTGCACGAGCGACACACGCCCGTGCCATCCCGGCGCATTCAGCAGCAGGCGCTCGAACGCCTGGAAGCGTTCGACCAGACCCTTCGAATAATCGAGGCGATCGACGCTCATGATCAGCTTGCGGCCGCGCATGCCGTCGCGCAGGCTGCGCACCGGCTTGCGGTCGGTGAACTGCTCGGCGGCCTTGGCGATCGCGTCCGGATAGATACCGATCGGATACGCACCCACCTTGAGGAAACGGTTGTAGGCGTGAACCATGCCGTCTTCACTCGACGTGCCATGATGGCCCCGCTCGATGAAATCGACGAACGACTGGCGATCCGCCTCCGTCTGAAAGCCGATCACGTCATAGCTGCACATCGCCTTCACGAGTTCTTCATGCGGCGGGATCGTGCGTAACACCTCGGGGACCGGAAACGGAATGTGCAGGAAGAAGCCAATCGGGTTCTTCACGCCGAGGTCGCGCAGGCAGCGCGCAAACGGCAGCAAGTGGTAGTCGTGAACCCAGATAATGTCGTCGGGCCTCAGAAGCTCCTTGAGCTGCTTGGCGAGCGTCGCGTTGACGCGCTGATAGCCCGCATATTCCTGTCGATCGTACCGCGACAGGTCATTGCGATAGTGAAACGTCGGCCACAGCGTCGCATTCGAAAAGCCGCGGTAATACTGGTCGTAGTCACGCTTGGTCAGGCCAACGGTCGCATAGGTCACGTTGCCTTGTTTCTCAATCAGCGGCGGGGACGGCTCGCTCACCGTCTCACCGCTCCAGCCAAACCAGACTCCGCCGGTTTCCTTCAACGCATCCAGCACGCCGATCGCCAGGCCGCCCGCTGCGGGCCGCCCTTCCTGGGTCGGCGCAACACGATTCGATACCACGATCAGTCTGCTCATTGGTGCTCCACCTAGTTCAGTTGTTTCGTTGCATACGGACATGTGCCAAAAAGGTGCATGCAAGTCGCGTGCCGTTTTTGCGGAAGCGGAGGACAAAAAATGTATGCAAATGTGACGGGCGAGCAAAAACCCGCAGCACGGGAACGCCGCGAAGAACTTCCTTCCGTTTCCTACGACGAACCGGCGAACGCCGTTCTCGCGTGATTATTTGCTGGGCGGAGAGCCTCACGCGTCCTGCTCGGAGCCCAAGTCGCGCTGGTAGTCGAGACCTTCCGGGCGGACGCCGCCCTGGTTGTACTCCCCGTTAGGTGGTGCGTGCGGAGCGACGCGATTCTGCGCGGACGGATCGTGGTGAGGCGCCTGAGGGGCGGGTGCGGCCGATGAATCAGGCGCGGGCGCGGGGGGCGACTCGGTAGAAAGCGGCGGACCATTCCTGGTCGCCGGGGGACGGCCGTCGCGCTTGGAGTGACGCGCCGAACGCCGCAGTGCTGGATGTCTCATGGTCGATGCCTCCGGGCAAAGCCGCGCCGCCCAGGCAGTGGCGGCATCTACAAGTCTCGGAACGACGCCGTAACTGCCGGTAAAACGTGCGCCGCATTTGTAACATGTACACAAGTTTGCGGCGCGTGGCTAGGGCGCAACCCGCTGGCCATGTCAGAGTTGCAGAGAGATTGGCGGGCGCTGACTGGCTTGGGGAGTTTGCGTGGGCTGCGGCGGCGGATCGCCGATCGGCGGCTCGACCGGTTCGATCGGCTGAGGACTCGGGTCGGGCACAGTGTCGGGTTCGCCCGGCGTCGGCGGCTCGATCGGCTCCGGACGATGTGCATGCTTTTGAAGCGGCGACGCGGGAGCGGCAACGTGTTCCGGCATGTCAGTGATCCTCGTTATGCGTTCTACCGAGACGCAGCAAGGGTCGTGCCGTTACCGAAGCGCTCCCGGCTAAAGCGGGGGCGACTGAACGCTAAGCGTCCGCGCCGCCCAGCGCGCGCGATTCGTCGGCGGAATCGCCTTCTTCACGTGCGTCGTTGCCGTATTCCACGAGGCGGTTATACAGCGTCTTCAGGCTGATGCCGAGAATCTCGGCAGCGCGCGTCTTCACGCCGCCGCACTGCTCGAGCGTGGCCAGAATCAGTTGACGATCCGCTTCTGCGAGCGACGTGCCGAACGGGATGGTGATCGCCGTACCGGCCGCCGGCTTCGACAGCGTGATCTGCAGCGGCACGGTGGCCGTGCTGTCCGAATCCGTGCCGGACATGATGTGCGCGCGCTGCACGTAGTTCTTCAGTTCGCGCACGTTGCCAGGCCACGGGTACGACAACAACATCTCCTTCACCGCGGGCGGGAAATGTTTGCGCGTGCCATGACGCTCGTTGAGCTCGTCGAGAAACGCCTGGGCCAGCAACTCCACGTCTTTGCCCCGGTCGCGCAGCGGCGGCAAGCTGATCGGGAATACGTTCAGCCGGTGGTAAAGGTCCAGCCGCAGCTTGCCTTCCAGCACCGCCTGCTCCGGATCGCGGTTGGTCGCGGCGATCAGGCGCACGTCCGTTTCGATTTCCTTTGTCGTGCCCACGCGCATGAACATGCCCGTTTCGAGCACGCGCAAAAGCTTGACCTGCAGCTCGATCGGCATTTCCGTGATTTCGTCGAGAAACAGCGTGCCGCCGTTCGCGCGCTCGAAATAGCCCTTGTGCTGACGGTCGGCGCCGGTGAACGAGCCGCGCTCGTGACCGAACATTTCCGATTCGATCAGATTCGGCGAGATCGCGCCGCAGTTCACGGCGAGAAACGCATGCTTGCGACGCAAGCTCAGTTCGTGCAGCGTCTGCGCGGCCACTTCCTTGCCGGTGCCCGACTCGCCGACCAGCATGACCGAAGCTGCCGTGGGCGCAACGCGGCCGATCTGGTCGTAGACCTCCTGCATCGCCGGCGAATTGCCGAGCATCAAACCAAAGCGGCCCATGCGGCGCAATTCGCCGCGCAGAGTGCCGATTTCCGCCTTCAGGTCGCCGGCACGCGGCAGGCGCGAAAGAATCGCCTTCACGCGCTGCATGTTGATCGGTTTGACCAGGTAATCGGTGGCGCCCATTTTCAGCGCGTTCACCGCCGACTCCACCGTAGCGTGGCCGGTGATCACGATCACTTCCACGCCGGAGCGCGGATCGAGATCTTCGAACAAGTCGACCCCGCTGCCGTCCGGCAGCTTCAGGTCGGTAAAGACAACGTCCGGCATTTGCCGGACGAGTTGAATGCGCGCTTCGCGCAAATCGCCCGCGGTGGCGGTGGTCAATCCGTCTTCCCCGATGATGGCGGAAAGCGCCTCGCGGGTACCTGCGTCGTCATCGACAATCAGTACATGTGGCATCGCGTCTCGAAAGCCTGCAAGCGTGGGAGAAGAGCATGCGGCGGGGCATGCTAAAAAGGGCGACGACCCTCGCGCGGGCGGCGGCGAATGCGACTCGATGTGAGCGCACGCCAACCTGCCTCAGGCAAGGGACCGCCGATTTCATTCAATACTGCAACAATACACGCAGAAAGCAGGACGTGATCGGCACTATTGTTCTGTATTTACCTATTATACGGCTTTACTGAGACAAATTAACAGTACCGCCAAGGCGCCGCATCCCAGGGATTTCATGCGGCGCCCTGGCGAAAAGCAAGCTTAACTGCTGTGCGGGAACGGCCACGCGTCGGGATGTGCGGAGCCGTTTGCTCCATGGGCGCCGGGGCCCGTGCTCGCCGTCAGAGCCGCGCCGGGCGCGGACGACGACGACGGCGCGGTAACGGCGCCGCCCTCGCCTTCCCAACGGTGCAACTCACGTCCTGTTGCTCCCTGCGCGGCACGGTTTCGCTGGACATAGCGGACCGCGAGGAAGCCGCCGAGCGCCATCAGCGCGCCGAAGATACCAATTTTGGGTCGAGCCATCGTGAACTCCTTGTGGTCGTTGAATGGAGAAAGGTGGCGGCGGCGATCGTGCCGCCGGTCACCGTCGATAAATCGCGAGGCGCTGGCCGGGATAAAAGCGTGGCAGTTTCGCTCTGCGCAGGTCCCAGCGAACGCGCAGCGGGGACCTGGCCATGACCAGCGGTATTGAGCTGAAATTCAGTCAATCATCAGCTGATAGCCGACCGTCACCGTGCCGTCAGGACGCCCAGTACAAAGCCCACGCCGGCTGCAATGGCGACCGAGCTCCACGGGTTTTGCCGCACGTAACGTTCCGTGTTGACGGTCGCCGAGCGATAGCGGCGCTGAGCGTTATCCTGCGCATCGCCGAGTGCGGATTGCAGCGTTTCCACATGGGTGCCCAGTTTCTGGCGCAATGCGCCTACGCCCTCGCCCGGCACATTGGCGGCGAGTCGCAGCATTTCTTCCGAGTCCTTGAGCAGCACCCGCAGATCCTCGACGATCTTCTGGCCGCCGAGTGCAAGCTGTTGCGTCGTGTCAGTCATCGTTTCACTCCTCGTCTAGGGTCAGCGTTCGCGCGCCGCGTTGTTAGCGGCGAAAGCGCACGCGTGTCGGGAGGAATGCGCAAACCCTGTGCCCGGTAACTTTAGCGAACACGCTGTCACGCGGCATTCACCCCTGGCACTTTCGACCGACTTGCGGCCACAGTTCGTCGATAGCTGACACATAGATTGCAGGAAGCGCCGTCGAAGTGGTTAAATCGACTTTTGTGAGATACGACTTCAAGAGCTGTCTCGTTCCCAGGCCTGCGCGCCGCAACAACGAACTCATTTGCACAGGACTTCCCCGTTTATGGCGTCAATCGATGTGGACTCGCCCACTGTGTCCGCTGGCGGCAGCGCTTCCGCTCAGGCGAAGCAGCGCGTCACGGACGGCATCGCGGGACTGAAATCGTACGGCCTGCTTTACGGCTCGTCGCCGGTGATGCTCGACTTGTACGAGCAGATCGAGCGCGTCGCGAGCACCGACGCGACCGCGCTGATCATCGGCGAATCGGGCACCGGCAAGGAGCTGATCGCCCGCACGATTCACGATCAAAGCAGCCGCAAGGACGCGCCCTTCGTCGCCGTCAATTGCGGTGCGATTCCCGACGAACTGATCGAGGCCGAGCTTTTCGGCCATGAAAAAGGCAGCTTCACCGGCGCCGTTCAAGGGCGCATCGGCTACTTCGAGCATGCGAACGGCGGCACGCTGTTCCTCGACGAAGTCACCGAAATGGCGCCCGTGCGGCAGGTGAAACTTTTGCGCGCGCTCGAAACCGGCACGTTCTATCGCGTAGGCGGCAATGAGCTGATCAGCGGCAACGTGCGCGTGATCGCCGCTACCAATCGCGACCCGGCCGTGGCCGTCAAGGAAAACGGCCTGCGTGAAGACCTGATGTACCGTCTGGCGGTTTTCCCGTTGCGCGCGCCGCCGCTGCGCGAGCGCGAGAACGACCGCGAACTGCTCGCCCAGCACTTTCTCGCGCAACTCAATCAGCAGGAAGGCACCAGCAAGAGCTTCAGCAAGCGCTCGATCGAAACGCTGCGCACATGGTCGTGGCCGGGCAACGTGCGCGAGTTGAAGAACGCGGTGTACCGCGCGTTTATCCTCGCTGAGAAAACGGTCGAATTGCCGCATCCGCATCTTGCGTCGAAGGTGAAGCGGCCAGTCACGCAAGGCGACGCGATGAGCGTATGGATCGGCACGCCGCTCGCCGACGCTCAGAAGCAGATCATTCTCGGCACGCTGAAGTACTGCGGCGGCGACAAGCGGCGCGCGGCAAAAGCGCTCGGCGTCAGCCTGAAGACGCTTTATAACCGCCTGAGCGCGTACGGCGACGAAGGCGCGGAAGAAGATACCGAACATTAACCGCGTCTGCGCAGAACTTCCTCCCGCAATCAGTTCGCACCACCAATCAAACCGGCCTGTCATTGAACAGAATCCGGTTTGACCTGCACCATCTTTTGCAATTTCTTGCACTTTTCCGCTGCCATTTACAAAACGCATCCTGCAAAATGCAGCAGCCCATTTTTCGTCGATGGGAAGAGGCGCTGCTTGGTCGGGGCGGCCTCTGCACGCGAACACGCAAGAAAAGTAGAGACAGGGAATGCGAAAGAAAATGGTGTGGGCCGAGTGGTTGAAACCGCGCTTGAAAACCCGCTTGAAAACCCGCCTGGAACGATCGGCCGCGCGTCGGCGGCCTGATGCCGCCAAGTTGGTCGTATTGGCGTTGGCGGTCTCGTCGGCGCTAAGCGGCTGCAGTTCGCTTTATACCGAAGGCGCCACGGCCGGCGCGGGTATCGCCGGCGCCGCGATCGCGGCGCAGGTTACCAATAACGCCGCTGTTGCCACCGGTATCGGTCTTGGCGCAGTGGCCGCAGCGAGAGCCGGCGTGCAGTACTCGGAGCGGGTGGTCCACCGGAACACGCAAGACGGCATCGCGAAGATCGCCGGGCCGCTCGAAGTCGGCGCCGTCGCACCGTGGAGCGTCACGCACTCCGTTCCGATCGAAGACGACGAGCACGGCCGCGTCACCGTCAGCCGAACGATTAGCGCGGGCACGCTGGACTGCAAGGAAATCGTCTTTTCGGTCGACCACATCGCCACTAAGAACGTGCCTGCAAGCAGCGCGTTTTACGTCGCATCTATCTGCCGCGACGGCGAAAACTGGAAATGGGCTTCGGCCGAGCCCGCCACCGAACGCTGGGGTGCACTGCAATGACGGCGCATGCGCTTGCGACTGGAAAGCCGCTGCGTCGCCTGAGCCTGCCGGCGGTTGCAGCCGCGCTATGTGTCAGCGCGACTCTGCTCACGAGCGGTTGCGCGTCGATCGGCGCGGCAAGCGGCGCCGCCGCCGGTGTCGCGTCGGGTCTCGTCACGTCGAACCCGGCGGTCGGCATCGGTGTGGGTATCGCCGTTCAGGCCGCAACGGACGAAGCCGTGGGCCGCTATATGCGCAGCATGCACACCGACCAGCAGAATCTGATCGCGGCATTGGCGGGCGCCATGCCCGTCGGCGAAACGCGGCCCTGGTCGGTCAAACACACGCTGCCCATCGAAAACGGTCACGGCGAAGTGCGCGTCACGCGCGCGTTCGGCTCAGCGCTCGCGCTTTGCAAGGAATTCGTGTTCTCGGTGCGGGACGGCGACGGTCCGGGCGCGCACGAAGACTGGTACACCGCCAGCGCGTGCCAGCAGGACAAGGGTTGGAAATGGGCTTCTGCGGAACCGGCCGTCGAACGTTGGGGCAATTTGCAGTAGCGCGGACGCGCCAGCAAACATTGTCCTGATTACACGGCAGGACGAAAAAACGGCAGGGTCTCCCCTGCCGTTTTCAATAAGCGACGCGCAGAAGCGCCCTCGCGCTCACGACTCCACGTCTTCCAGACTGAAGATTTCGGTCTGATCGTTGTACGAGAAAATCTCGCCGTAACGGCCCCAGTTGATGACCGCGTCGAGCGTTTCCTCGGCGGCGCTGTCGGACAGAAAATCCTCGAGTTCCTGTTCGAAGCGCACGCGTGGCGCGCGGTGCCCCGGCCGCTCGTTCAACACCTTCTTGATTCGCGCGGCGAGCGGCACATGCCTCAACAGATGCTCGGCGAACATCATCTTCCGTTCCTGCGTGCCGAACTCCGCGAACACGCGTGCGGGCGGCGTCAGGAAAATATCGCCTTCGCGCACGTCGGCGAAACCGAGGTGCTGAAGCACTTCGGCCACGGGGAACAGATCGTCCACCTCCAGATGCAGCGAGCGTGCGATTTCCGGCATGTCCGCGCGGCCGTGATACGGCGCGGCGGCCAGCGTCTCGATCAGACCAGCCATCAGGTTGGTCGACACATGCGGCAACCAGCTGTGCAGCTCCAGACCCTTCCTCGTTTTCTCGTCCGTCTGACGCGCGGTCATCTTGGCGTAGATTTCGTCGACCAGACGGCGGAACGCAGGGTCGAGACGATTGCGCGGATGCTTGAACGGCACCTTGATCTCGGCGATGACGCGGCCCGGATTCGACGACAACACCAGAATCCGGTCGCACATGAACACGGCTTCCTCGATGTTGTGAGTAACGATCAGCACGGCCTTGATCGGCATGCGGCCCTGCGTCCACAAGTCAAGCAGGTCGGTACGCAGCGTTTCGGCGGTCAGCACGTCGAGCGCGGAGAACGGTTCGTCCATCAGCAGCAGCGTGGGATCGACCACCAGCGCCCGCGCGAAGCCGACGCGCTGGCGCATGCCGCCCGACAACTCGCGTGGATACGCGTTCTCGAAACCGTCGAGACCGATCAGGTCGATCGCCGCGAGCGCGCGTTCGCGCCGCTCGCGCGCGGCCACGCCTTGCGCCTCGAGCCCGGCTTCCACGTTTTGCAGCACGGTCAGCCACGGGAACAGCGCGAAGGTCTGAAATACCATGGCGACGCCCTTCGCGGGACCGTCGAGCGGCTTGCCCATATAGGTGACTTCGCCGTCGGTCGGCTCGATCAGACCGGCGATGATGCGCAGCAACGTCGACTTGCCCGAGCCCGAACGCCCGAGAAGACCGACGATCTCGCCTTCGCGCAGCGACAGGTTCGCGTCGTCGAGAACGAGTAATTCGCCCTGCGACTTGTTGAAACCGCGGCACACGTCCTTGACACGCAGGATCTCTTCGCCGAGGCGCGGCGGCTTCGGCGGCGTCTGGATCGGCGCGGCGGTCATAGCAGCTTTAGGATTTTGCATCGCGTTATGCCTTCAATTCTCAAGAAACGCCGGGCCGCCCGAGCGTTGCACGGCCCCGTTGTGGGCCCGGCGCGAGCGGCAAAGTGGGGCGCGCTCAGTCCAGCCGAAGCTTGGCTTCGGCGTACGCGTACATCGGACGCCACAGCAGGCGGTTGAAGAGCGTCACGAACAGGGACATCACCGCAATACCCACGATGATCTTCGGATAGTCGCCCGCAGCCGTGGACTGCGCGATATAAGCGCCGAGCCCGTGCGCCGCAACCTTCGTGTCGCCCCACTGCACGAATTCCGCGACGATGCTCGCGTTCCACGCGCCGCCCGACGCGGTGATCGCGCCCGTCACGTAGTACGGGAAAATGCCCGGCAACATGGCCTGACGCCACCATTGCCAGCCACGAATGTGGAAATTCTTCGCCGCTTCCCGATAGTCGTTCGGATACGAGGTCGCGCCGGCAATCACGTTGAACAGGATATACCACTGGGTGCCGAGCACGATCAGCGGCGACAGCCAGATGTCCGGGTTCAGGTGGAAGCGAACGATCACGATCACGAATACCGGAAACAGCAGATTGGCCGGAAACGCGGCAAGAAACTGCGCGAGCGGCTGAATCTTCTCGGCGAGCGCCGGCCGCAAGCCGATCAGCACGCCGACCGGCACCCATATCACCGACGCGATGGCGATCAGCACCACCACCCGCAACAGTGTGATGAGGCCGAGCATGAAAACGTGACCGACTTCGTCGAGAGAAACGCCCGTGCGCACGTATATGAAGACGCGATACACGACATAGACGGTGCCGATCAGGACCAGCGCCGCCCACACGATGTCGCCAAGGCGCGAGCTCTTCTGCATCTGCGGGATCTGGAAACGCGGCCTTTGCAACGCGGGCAGCCGGAACGGCACGCGCGCGGCCTTCGCGAACATCCAGCCGAGCGGCACGAGCAAGCGGTGAATCAGGCGTGTGCGGCGGATCAGATCAAGCAGCCACGATTCCGGGGCGTCGCCCGAACTCGTGGTCTCCATACGGAATTTGTCAGCCCACGCGACGAGCGGACGGAACAGCAACTGGTCGTACGCGAGTATCACGACGGTCATCGCGAGAATCACCCAACCGATCGCGTGCAGATTCTTGACGACGATCGCCTGCGCGAGATAGGCGCCGATGCCTGGCAGCGTGATCGTGTTGTTGCCGACGGTGATGGCCTCGGAGGCGACCACGAAGAACCAGCCGCCGGACATCGACATCATCATGTTCCAGATGAGACCGGGCATCGAGAACGGCACTTCGAGCTTCCAGAAACGCTGCCACGAAGTGAGGTGAAAGCCGCGCGAAACTTCGTCGAGATCGCGCGGCACCGTGCGCAGCGACTGATAGAAGCTGAACGTCATGTTCCACGCCTGGCTCGTGAAGATCGCGAAGATCGCCGCGAGTTCGGCGCCCAGCACGCGGCCTGGAAACAGCGCGAGAAAGAATGTGACCGTAAACGATATGTAGCCGAGCACCGGCACCGACTGCAGGATGTCGAGAATCGGCACCAGCACGAGACCCGCCCGGCGGCTCTTCGCGGCAAGCGTACCGTAGACCAGCGTGAATATCAGCGACGCGACCATCGCCGCGAGCATGCGCAATGTCGTGCGCATTGCATACTCGGGCAGGTTCGCGGGGTCGAGCGAGATCGCCTGGGTCTTTAGCGTGGACATCGGCGCGAGCGTCTCGTGAAAGCCGATCGCCGCCATTGCGATGATGCAGATGATCAGCGGAAAGGCGACGAAGTCCCAGCGATTGGGCAGCACCCGCCATGCCGACGCATTGGCGGTGCGCTTCAGGTTGAAGCTGAAATCCATCAGACCCACTCCTCATTCATACAGGCGAACAAACGCGCGAACGAGGCCGCGACTTCGGCGCGGCGGTCTGACGATCGGTCCGGAAAGCGGAAATCAGGCATGGCAAAACGCGTGTGCGCGGTAAATCGTTAGCGTTGGTGACACGTGGACCAGCGACGGAAGTGCCCACGGGTAAGCCGCCCCGCAACCCCCAACCGTCAAGCCAGAATCCTGTCGCCGCAGGCGCCGCCCGTAGGCTGGCGAGCTTTCCTTTGTTTTGGACGGCACGACACTACACCATCCTATGTTTCAGGCACAACCTTTGAAGGCAAATCGCGACAACTTATAGCGGCCGCCTGACAACAGCCCGGCAATGACCTGACAGCGGCCTTCCGCCAAGAGCAAGCAGCCGTGCCGCGAGCCTATTTTTTGGGCAGCCTCACGACCATTGATCGAAAGGCCGGTCAAGCTCATTGATGCCGCGATTGCGGAATTACGCTTCGCTTTGTCACGCGGGGCATCAAGAAACCGGCCGTGCTGCCGTTAAGAGCCTGATGGGTGACGCCCATGAGATCTCACGCCTCAATAACGGTGGCGTCTGGCCCCATGCCGGTTAGAATCCACAAAGATGCACTGCGTTGGTGGCTTATCCCGAGCACCAGCGACGGCGCACAAACGGCCGTTCCCACAATCGCGAAACGCGGGGCGAAACAGCGCCGCGGCGCTGCCACGAATAGCAAGTTGCATGTCTAAGCCAGACGGATCAGAGGGTCGATGAACAGGACAACCTTGCGCCAGGCAACCGGCCCGATCGTCTTCGTGCTGATCTTACTGGCTTGCTGGTTCGTGGCCGGCATGGTCGCGGACCGGATGGTACAGCAAGAACTTGCCGCGACCTTGCACGCCCAGCGCCAGATGTCGGCCTCTATCGTCGACAACATGGCGGAGGTGATAGCAAGCGACCTCGCGATGTCGCGGGCCATTCCTGCAACAATGGCCGAAATGGACGTGGTTCAGAACGCATTGGTGCAATCCCGGAATTATGCCGCGAACGGCGAGACGACGGAACCCGCCCTGCGCGCCGCGTTGCTAAAAGACCCGCGAATGACCGCCGTGAGCACCTTCTTGCACCGCGCGCAGGGCTTCTCCGGTCTCGATCAGGTGTGGCTCGTGAATGCGAATGGCATCTGCGTGGCCGCGAGCGATGTCCTCACCGATATGCCGCGCAGTTCCTTTGTCGGCGTCGACATGCGCGTGCGGGCTTATCTCACGAGCGCCCTGCTCGGCGCGTTCTCGGAAGCGTATGGCGTAGGCCGCACGAGTGGCGAGCCCGGCATCTTCATCGCCGTGCCGGTCTACGCGGACGGAGAACTCACAGGCGCAGTCGTCGCCAAGGTGGGGATCGCGCGGCTGCGCCACTGGGTCGCCCATGCGGGGACCTTCGTCGCCGACGGTAACGGCGTCATCATCATGGCGCACGACAGCAAGCTCGAAGGCCACGCACTGCCGGACTCCCCAGTGACGAAGATGCGCGCAGCGGAGCGCAAGCTGACGTATCGCCGCGACACGTTCCCGGACATCCAGATACACGTGGACGCGCAGGTGCGCGAGGCAGCGCCGTGGGTGTCGGCCGCTGTCGCGGAGCAGCTGTTCGCTTCGGCGGGGCAGCCGGGACCGTCGCTGTATCAGACTCGCGGCGGTCTGAATTCGGGGCTGTCGGCGCATCTCGTCGAGCCGTTACCCGCCTGGCCCGAACTGCTGCGCAACCATAAGCGCGATCATCTGCTGGTATTCCTGACGCTGGCCGGCACCGTCGCGCTTGCATGGGTGATCACCGTCTCGTACGTGCGCGAGCGGCGTCACCATCGGGCCACGCGCGATCTTGCCGAACAGTTGCAATCGGCCAATACGCTGCTGTCGGCGGAGGCGCGTCATGACGCATTGACCGGCGCGCTGTCGCGCCGCTATTTCCTCGACTTGCTGCGCCATGAAATCGACCGTGCGCATCTGGGCAATCAGCCACTGTGCATGGCTATCGCGGACCTCGATCACTTCAAGCAGATCAACGACCGCTTCGGCCATGCCGCGGGCGACCGCGCGCTGGAACATTTCGTCGACACGTGCCGTGCGGAACTGCGCGGTGCCGATGCGATCGGCCGGCTCGGCGGGGAAGAGTTCGGGTTGCTGCTGCCGGCCACCGATCTTGCCGGCGGCCGCGAAGTGGTCGAACGCTTGCGCCTGCGCCTGAAGGCCGTGCCGTCGGCGAAGCTGCCCGCCTCGGTCACGCTCAGCGTGAGCATCGGCATCACCGAACTTTCCGTGGACGACCTCCCCGAACGGATCATGAGCCGCGCCGACACGGCGCTCTACGCCGCGAAGACCGGCGGCCGCGACCGCACCGAAGCACTGCCGCCCGACGACACCGCGCCGTCCGCGCGAACGGTGGCCAACATCTGGTAACCGTGCGTCCGCTGTCTGACGCAACGCAAGCCGAAGCGCCGGGCTTCCCGCAAGCAAGCAGGTATGATCGACACTGACCTTGGTTGTAGATACCGCTTTAACGGGAGATTCGCATGAAGGGAAATCTGATCATCGTTTGCCGCGATCAGGATGCTGACGCGTTTGACCATCTGCTGGCCGAATACGGCGCGTTTCAGACGCGCCTGTCGTCCACGGCCTGGTATCTGAAGCTGGATGTCGCGCCGGAGGTCATTCAGGAAGAAATCCTCGCGCGCCTCGGCAAGTACACGACGCACTATATTTTCGAAGCCGAAACCGTGACGTGGAATACGGTGGATAGCGAAGCGGCGAATGCGCTGAACACGCTCTTCTCCGACTAGCGCGGCGCTTGGCCCAGCTCGATGCCGCGTTCTGGTTCCGCACCCACGTTCATCAAGACGGGTTGAAATGAGGCTCGAGCAGCGGGCATCGTGCCAAGGGCGCGGGCAACAGCAGCGAAAGACGCGGCGCACGGCCGCGCCTCTGACCACATCACCAGACGCTTTCCGAGGCCGTCTTCACCTGAGGCACGGCGGAAAACGGAAAGCTCATCAAGACCCGCAAGCCACGGCCGCCGTGGTTGCCGATCTCCCACTCTCCGCCCGCGCGCCGAACCAGCCGCTCGACGATGGCGAGCCCCAAACCGCTGTGACCGTTGCCGCCGCGCGCCGGATCGAGCCGCACGAAAGGCCGGCTTGCATTGACGAGATCCTGCGCGGCAATGCCCTTGCCGTTGTCGCTCACCGACAGCGTGAAGCCTTCCGCGGTGCGTGCAGTGGCAACGACGACTGGCGGCGCGCCATAGGCGTGCGCGTTGTCGAGCAGGTTCGACAGAATTCTGTCGAGCGTCGCGGCGGGAAGGCGGAAACCGGGACCCGCCCGCAGGTCGGTTTCCACGGTCGGCGCGCCCGAGGCCACTGCGCGATAACTGCGCACGACCCGTTCGCATTGCGCGTCGACTTCGACCGGTTCGCTGCGGTCGGCGCCGTCGTGCGCGAACACCAGGAACTGCTCGACGATGTGCGTCATGGAATCGACATCGCGCACGACGCCGTCGCGCATCTTGGCTTCATCCATCATTTCGGCACGCAGCCGCAAGCGCGCGAGCGGCGTCTTCAGATCGTGTGCGACACCCGCGAGCATCACCGCGCGGTCGTTCTCGGTACGCGCGACTTCCTGAACCATCTGATTGAAGCCGTGCGTCAATTGCCTCAACTCGCGCGGTCCGCGCTCGGGCACGGGCGGCACCGGCAGGCCACGGCCGAACCGCGCAACCGCCTGGGCTAGCGAGCGCAGAGGCTGCTGCAGCGCCCATGCGGCGAAGAGTGCCGCCATGACCGCGAACGAGAAGATCATGACGAGCCACAGCACGGTGCGGTCGAGCGAACGCGGCGGTCGCAGCGGCTGAACCGGCACGACGATCCAGCTGTGGTCGGCGGTTCCGCGCACCCACAGCGTGGGTGGGCCGCCCGGCAAGCCGGCGCGCACCTGTGTGCCGGACGGCATGCGGTCGCGAACGTCTTCGATAAAACGTTCCAGGGGCGGCGGCATGTTCGGGGATTCCGGCGGCACCTCGGGGCTCGTCGGATCGACCAGTTTCACACGCGAGGGCAACGGCTGGTCGGGGTTACGGACAACGTGCTGACGCACCGCGTCGACGAGGAAAGTGGCTTCTTCGACGGCGTAGCGCGCTTGCAACTGGTTGCGCTCGAGGCGCATGAGCGCGTACCACGCGAAATGCGACAGCAGCAACACCGCGACGACCAGCAACGCCAGCCGCCCGAACAGCGAATCAATGGGCCGGCGCATGCTGTTCGCCGTCGGGCACGAACACGTAGCCCCGCCCGCGCACTGTCTGGATGAAGCGCGGCGTGGACGGATCCGTTTCGAGGATGCGCCGCAGACGCCACACCTGCACGTCGATGCCGCGGTCGGTGCCGTCGTACTCGGGACCGTGCAGCAACTCCAGCAGACGCTCGCGCGTCAGCGTGCGCATGGGGTGGTTCACGAAGATTTTCAGCAACGCGAACTCGCTTCCGGACAGCGTAAGCGGCTTGTCTTCCAGATGCAGTGTGCGCGACTGGAAGTCCAGCGTGAAACGGCCGAAGCTGAACGGCTCGCGCTGCTCGGGAGCAGCCGCCGACGGCAGCGTGCGGCGACGGCGCAAGACTGCCTGCACGCGCGCAAGCAGTTCGCGTGGATTGAACGGCTTGCCGAGGTAGTCGTCAGCACCGAGTTCCAACCCGACGATCCGGTCGACGTCGTCAGCGCGCGCGGTCAGCATGATGACGGGAATGTCGTCGCCCGATGCGCGCAGCTTGCGCAACGCCGTGAGCCCGTCGACACCCGGCATCATCAGGTCGAGCACGATCAGATCGGGACGCTCGCGCTCGAGCCTGCGTTCGAGCGAGCCCGCGTCGTGCAGCACCGACACTTCGATACCCTGGCGGGCCAGATAGTCGCGCAGGAGATCGCGCAATTCGACGTCGTCGTCGACAACAAGTATTTGAGTAGCCATGGAATGAAGTTTAACGCGCGACAGGAACGGTTTTCGATTTCAAGCAGGCCTCAAGGGTTACCGGGTGTTACCGTGAAAGCTGCACGTAATGGCCCGTAACAGCGGCACCAGGGCGCGTAACACAGCGGTCGATGCAGTTCTCTACGCTGTGTCTTACCGAATGCAGGCCGTCAAAAGTGATCGGATGCATCGTCGGCTATTCCATTACAAGGAGCATGACATGTCCACCAGAAAAATCTCGCGCGCCCTCGCCGTTGCCGCCACCGCTCTCGCCATCGGCGCGGGCGCAGCCTATGCGGCTCAACCCGCTCACGAGGCCCACGGCGGCCCCGGCGGTTGGCATGGGCACTTCATGAAGGAACTCACGCAACTTCATGACCAGTTGAAGCTGAACGCGGATCAGGAAAAGCAGTG
Source organism: Paraburkholderia sp. 22098 (assembly GCF_052045935.1). Lineage (NCBI taxonomy): Bacteria > Pseudomonadati > Pseudomonadota > Betaproteobacteria > Burkholderiales > Burkholderiaceae > Paraburkholderia > Paraburkholderia sp. 22098. The sequence continues at coordinate 436,136 of NZ_JBQEPV010000004.1, forward strand.
GCAAGCCGCGCTCGACACCATGAAGCAGAGCCACGAGGCGATGCGCGCGAACCACGAGCAGATGAAGGACCAGTTCAAGTCGGCGCAGCAGCAGCCGATTCTCGATCTGAACGCAATGGCCGCCGCGCATCAGCAGATCGAGCAGAAAGACGCACAGTTGCGCCAGCAAACCACCGACGCGTGGCTCAAGTTCTATAACGGCTTGAATGATCAGCAGAAGACCACCGTCAGCACCGCGCTGAAGCAGCGCTTTGCGAAGATGGAATCGCGTCACGAGAAGATGCGCGAGCGCTGGCAGCATCACCAGCAGGGTGCGGCATCGGCGCCGGCTGCAAATCAGTAAGCCACCCCAGTAAGCCACACGCGACCGCGCAGCCAATGCGCGGCTCGATAAACGAGGGCGACTCGCGTGGTCGCCTTTAAAAAAAACGCCACGGAGCTTCTCCGTGGCGTTTTTTCGTGTCTGCTCAGCTTCTATCAGCGCGGTCCCGGCGAGTGATCGGCAAGCGATCCGGCGAGCGCTCGCGCTTGCGAGGTCGTTGCGCGCTCAACCAGTTGGGCCAGGACCGCCTGCAGCCATCGCTCTTTAGCCTTCGAGCCGGCCGAGGTCGAACAGCAGCACTTCGGCGTTATGCCCTTTTTCCAGCGTCACCGTATCTGTCTCGCTGAGCTTGGCCGCGTCGCCCGCTTGAAGCGCCTCGCCGTTCACCGTGAGCGAGCCGCGTGCCACGTGCACATAGGCGAGTCGTCCTTGTGGCAGCGTGAACGTGGCCTGCTCGGTACCGTCGATCAGCGCGGCGTAGATCGACGCGTCCGCGTGGATCGTCACCGAGCCGTCGCGGCCGTCGGGCGAAGCGACAACCCGTAGCCGGCCGCGCTTGTCGGCGGCCTCGAAGTGCTTCTCTTCGTAACCCGGCTGATCGCCCGCGCGTTGCGGAATCACCCAGATCTGCAGCAGATGCGCCTCTTCGTCCTGCGATGCGTTGAACTCACTGTGCATCACGCCGGTGCCGGCGCTCATGCGCTGCACGTCGCCCGGACGGATCGTGGAGCCGTTGCCCATGCTGTCGCGGTGCGCAAGCGCCCCTTCGAGCACATAGGTCACGATCTCCATATCGCGGTGTCCGTGCGTGCCGAAGCCCTGGCCACCCGCTATGCGGTCTTCGTTGATCACGCGCAGCGGACCGAAATGGACATGCTCCGGGTCCCGATAGTCGGCAAACGAGAAGCTGTGATACGAGTCGAGCCAGCCGTGGTTGGCGTGGCCGCGTTCGTCGGAGCGGCGAATTTCGATCATGAGGTACTCCCTGTCAAATCTGGCGATGGCCAGAATGTATGGGCTGCGCGCCCGCCGCACAATCGGCGCGAATGCACCGGATCGTTTCGCAAATCCGCGTAATCGCACGGGGCCGCGGCCGATCTCACTCCGGCTGAACCCGCCTACGCGTCGCGCATACGCAACGCGTGCGCCGCCGCGCCTGTCCGACCGGCATTGCGCACTGGCGCCGCGCCCCTGTTCGGGTAAAATACCGCGCTTTTCATCGTACACGGTGGCCGCAAAAGCGCCTGAACGCCGAAACGCCGCGCAGGGGACCCAAAGCGGCGCGACAATTTTGGCCGCCTAGAATAGCGGCGCCGGCCACAAGCCGGCGTTCGTCGGGATCGGACACCACGACGATCAGTTTGACCCAGGAGAAACATGAAGAAGCTCGCACTGTGCGTAGCGCTCGCCGTCATGGCCACCGGCGCCATGGCAAAAGAATGGAAAACCGTACGCATCGGGGTCGACGCCAGCTATCCGCCGTTCGAATCGAAGGCGCCCAGCGGCCAGGTCGTCGGATTCGACGTCGATCTGACCAAAGCGCTGTGCGCAAGAATGAACGTGAAGTGCGTGTGGGTCGAGCAGGATTTCGACGGCATCATCCCGGCACTGAAGGGCAAGAAGTTCGACGCGATCGTGTCGTCGCTGACCGTCACGGACAAGCGTCGCGAGCAGATTGATTTCTCCGACAAGCTGTTCGACGCGCCCGCGCGCATGATCGCCAAAGCCGGCTCGCCGCTCCTGCCCACCGCCGAATCCCTGAAGGGCAAGCGCATCGGCGTCGAACAGGGCACGACCCAGGAAGCCTACGCCAAGGCTTATTGGGAGCCGAAAGGCGTGACCGTCGTGCCGTATCAGAATCAGGATCAGGTCTACGCCGATCTCACCTCCGGCCGGCTCGACGCCGCGCTGCAGGACGAGATCCAGGCCGACGCCGGTTTCCTGAAGACGCCGCGCGGGAAAGGCTTTGCGTGGGCCGGTCCGGAAGTGAAGGATCCGAAAACCATTGGCGAAGGCACGGCCATCGGTCTGCGAAAGGAAGACGCCGATCTGCGGACCATGTTCAATCGGGCTCTTGCACAGGTTCATCAGGACGGCACGTTCACGAAGCTCGAAAAGCAGTACTTCGACTTCGACATCTATCCTGGGCACTGATCGGACACTAAGCACGGTTCACAGGCGGGCCACCGCTTCAGGCACTTCGCCTGCTCGCGCGAGGCGCGGGCACCATGGAACTCGGGGCTCGCCCGCATGGGCTTCCCCCGGGCTTCGTAATACAGTCGGTCTAGTTTCAAAGAGAGTCGAAAAGCGCGCTGCAAGACCGCCAACGGTCATGCAGTCATGATTTGCACAGCGGTACGCTGTGCGCCGCGGATCACAGCGAGCGAAGCTCGCGGTACATGCGGTGCAGAGCCGGCCGCGTCTTTCGCGGTGCGTCGCAAACGCATCGTCAAGGACCCGATATGTTCCTTCAAGGCTACGGCCCGCTGCTTCTCAACGGCACCTGGCAGACCGTCAAACTGGCGGTGTTGTCCCTGGCGCTTGCTTTCTTGCTGGGCCTCGTCGGCGCGGCGGCGAAACTGTCGAAGAACCGCTTCTCGCACGGTGCCGGCACGGTCTACACCACGCTTGTGCGCGGCGTGCCCGACCTCGTGCTGATGCTGCTACTCTTCTACAGCATCCAGATCTGGCTAAACAATCTGACCGACCTGCTCGGCTGGGATCAGATCGACATCGACCCGTTCGTGGCCGGCGTCGCGGTTCTCGGCTTCATTTACGGCGCGTACTTCACCGAGACGTTCCGCGGTGCCTTCCTCGCCGTGCCGCGCGGCCAGCTCGAAGCGGGTGCGGCGTATGGCATGACGAGCTGGCAGGTGTTCTCGCGCATCATGTTCCCGCAAATGATGCGCTTCGCGCTGCCCGGCATCGGCAACAACTGGCAGGTGATGGTCAAAGCCACCGCGCTCGTGTCGATCATCGGCCTGGCGGATGTGGTCAAGGCTTCGCAGGACGCGGGCAAAGGCACCTTGCGGTTTTTCTTCTTCACCCTGTTCGCGGGGGCGATCTACCTCGTCATCACCACAGTGTCCAACTTCGTGCTGATGTACCTCGAAAAGCGTTACTCGACCGGCGTGCGAAAGGCGGATCTATGATCGAGATCATTCAGGAATACTGGCGCAACTATCTTTATACCGACGGCTACCGCTTCACCGGCCTCGCGATCACGCTGTGGCTGCTCGTGGTGTCGATCGGCCTCGGTTTCTGCCTGTCGATTCCGCTCGCCGTGGCGCGCGTGTCGAAGAAGAAATGGCTTTCCACTCTCGTGTGGCTCTACACGTACATCTTTCGCGGCACGCCGCTCTACGTGCAGCTACTGCTTTGCTACACGGGCTTGTATAGCCTCGAGATCGTCCGCAATCACGAGCTGACCAACGCGTTTTTCCGCGAAGGCATGAACTGCACGCTGCTCGCGTTCACGCTGAACACCTGCGCCTACACCACCGAGATTTTCGCCGGCGCCATCAAGGCTACGCCGTATGGCGAAATCGAAGCGGCACGCGCTTACGGCATGTCGTCGTTCACCCTGTACCGGCGCGTGATTCTGCCTTCGGCGCTGCGCCGCGCGCTGCCGTATTACAGCAACGAAGTCATCCTGATGCTGCACGCCACGACTGTCGCATTCACCGCGACCGTGCCGGATATTCTCAAGATCGCGCGCGACGTCAACTCCGCGACGTATCAGTCGTTCAATGCGTTCGGTATCGCCGCCCTGCTCTATTTGTGCATTTCTTTCGCGCTGGTGTGGCTGTTCCGCCGCGCCGAGCGCCGCTGGCTCGCTTACCTGCGGCCGCAAGGCAAGTAACCGGCGCATTGCGCCAGCACGTAAGCACGCCCAAGGATTCTGATGAACACAACGAAGCAAAAGCTCTTCGTCGACGAGCTTCACAAACAGTACGGCGATAACGAAGTTCTCAAGGGCGTCACGCTGAAGGCCAATGCCGGCGACGTGATCAGCGTGATCGGCTCGTCCGGTTCCGGCAAGAGCACGATGCTCCGCTGCATCAACTTTCTCGAACAGCCGAACGCCGGGCGCATTTTCGTGGACGGCGAAGAAGTCCGCACGCAGATCGCCAAGAACGGTGCGTTGCGCGTGTCCGACCCGAAGCAGTTGCAGCGCGTGCGCACCAAGCTGTCCATGGTGTTCCAGCACTTCAACCTGTGGTCGCACATGAACGTGCTCGAAAACATCGTCGAAGCGCCCGTGAACGTGCTCGGCCTCAAGCGCAAGGAAGCCGAAGATCGCGCTCGCGAGTATCTGGAGAAGGTCGGTCTCGCGCCGCGCCTGGAGAAGCAGTATCCGTCGCATCTGTCCGGCGGCCAGCAGCAGCGCGTCGCCATCGCGCGCGCTCTGGCGATGCATCCCGACGTGATGCTGTTCGACGAACCGACCTCCGCGCTCGATCCCGAACTGGTCGGCGAAGTCCTCAAGGTCATGCAGACGCTCGCCGAGGAAGGCCGCACGATGATCGTTGTCACGCATGAGATGGCATTTGCGCGCAATGTGTCGAACCACGTGATGTTCCTGCATCAGGGCCGCGTGGAAGAAGAAGGCCACCCCGACGAAGTGTTCCGCAACACGCGTAGCGAGCGCCTCAAGCAGTTTCTTTCCGGAAGTCTCAAATAGCGGACATATCGGAGAACCTGGTATTTGAGACAAACTCATGTGTCTCATTTACCGCTTGTAGTGAAAGTAGTTTTACAAGGCGCTTACGAGCGCCTTTTTTGTTTCGGTCACCTGCGTAATCCATGCATTTCGACCGCGAAAACCCCGCCGTACCGCCCTTCCAGCCCCTCGTTTTCGCACTACCTTGCCGTTTTGGAAGCGTCAATAGTGGCAATCCTTAATCTTGCTCCCGCCGATCCGTGATTCCCTTGTCACGCAAGGGATTCAGCTATTTTTCAAGGCGCTTGAAAGCGCCTTTGCACACATCCGTATTGCAATTTGGAGACACAGGTCAACGCCGGTACTAATTTCTTCTCCCACACAAGTGTATTTTTGATAAATTAGTAACCAAAGTAGCAAAACAAAGTTCATTAAAAGTAGTTTTACTTCAAAGCACAGAGGAGAACCGGTCGGCGAGGGATCGGCGTGACGACGAGACAGTCCCAAGGCTGCACGTCAGGACAGGAGACCTAATCCGCCCGCTAATCTCCCTGGTACCGATTTCTGTTCGGAGCGCTTACGTCCGAACACCATTCGCAGTACTGGGTTTCACTTTTTGACAGGGTATGGAGGAGAAGATGAAGAAAGCTTTGCTCGCCGCTGCGCTGATGTCGGCCGGCGTTGTTGCGCATGCCCAAAGCAGCGTGACACTGTATGGTCGCCTGGACGCGGGTATCGAATACATAAGCGGTCTGCCGAACGCCAACTACACCGGCTCCACGTCGCGCTGGCGCGCGGAAAGCGGTGACTGGGGCACGAGCCTCTGGGGCATGAAGGGCGTCGAAGACATCGGCGGCGGCAACAAGGTCCTGTTCCAGTTGGAAGGCTCGTTCAACACCATGACGGGCGCAGGTCCTGGCGGCGGCGGTCTCTTCAATCGTTGGGCAACGGTCGGTCTGTCGAACAATACGTACGGTACGTTCACGATGGGTCGCATGCTCTTCATCTCGAACGGCGTGTGGGACTTCGACCCGTTCGGTCAGTCGAACTGGTCGTCGGCATCGCTGGTGCGTGGCCGCAACTGGCCGCAATCGAGCAACAACCTCGCTTACCAGTCGCCGAAGTTCTACGGCTTTGACATGTACGGTCAGTACGCACTGTCGAACGCAACGAACTGGAACGGTAACGGCACGACGCCGCAAGGCCGTGAAGCAGGTCTGCAGCTGACGTACACGTCGTCGCTGTTCCAGGTTCGCGGTATCTATGACGAAATCCGCAACGCCGCAAACGGTAACTTCACCGACCCGTTCACCGCATCGCGCGAATACACGGCAGCCTTCAACGTGTTCCTCGGTCAGTTCAAGATCCAGGGCGCATACCAGGCAGTCCGTACGTCCGCCGCTGCTAGCGCTGCAGGCACATCGCCGACGTCGCTCGATCACGAATGGGGTGGTGTGACGTGGCAAGCCACGCCGGCCGCAGCCCTGATCGCGGCGGTGTATCACGTCAACGCCAACAAGAACGGCGGCAACGCAACGATCTACACGATCGGCGGTTCGTACAACCTGTCCAAGCGCACGCTGCTGGACATCCAGGTTGCGACCGCGCGTAACAGCAAGACCGCTAACTTCGGTCTCGACGCGAACGCTGCAGGCCCTGGCGGCAACATCACTTCGGGCGGCACGACTACGTACAACGAGAACCCGCTGCCTGGCCACAGCCAGACCGGTGTGTACGCAGGTATTCAACACTCGTTCTAATCGAACGGTGTTCCCCGAAGGCACTGCCTTCGGGGCTTAGAAGTTCTTCAAGAGAATCTTTTTCACGCTGCTGCGAGAGGCGCGTATCGGTGCGATGTCCGAAAGGGTATCGCACCGTTTTTTATTGGCGCACGGCGTTTTGCGATGTCGCGCGAAGGTTGCGCGAAGGTTGCGTGGTGCTTGCGCGGACCTTGTTTCGGCGCCGGCGCACCGCTTCGGTGCGCGAGCGGCTTTACACTGCCGCTTCGTTTTCTTCGCCGGTACGGATTCGGATCACGCGCTCGACGTCCGCGACGAAAATCTTGCCGTCGCCAATCTTGCCGGTGCGGGCTGCGCCGATGATCGCGTCGATCACCTGATCGCATTGATTGTCGGCCACGACCACCTCGATCTTCACTTTCGGCAGGAAGTCGACCACATACTCTGCACCACGATAGAGCTCGGTATGGCCTTTCTGGCGGCCGAATCCTTTGACCTCGGTGACGGTCAGGCCCGTCAGGCCGACTTCAGCGAGCGCCTCGCGCACTTCGTCGAGTTTGAACGGTTTGATGACTGCGGTGATGCGCTTCATGGCGAACCTCGTCTCGTGACTGGAAGAGTGAAAAGGAATGGATGATTTTTATTCTACGCCGCGCCGGATGCGTTGCGGCAGTCCGGCGCAAGCGGCGCGCCTCTTCACTCCACCGGTTCGGTGTAGCGCGACGTGATCGGATAACGCCAGTCGCGACCGAACGCGCGATGCGTAACGCGAATGCCGATCGGCGCCTGTCGGCGTTTATATTCGTTGATCTTGATGAGCCGCGTAACGCGCTTCACGTCTTCGGCCGCGTAACCCGCGGCGATGATCTCCGCGAGCGAGCGGTCCTCTTCCATATACATGCGCATGATCGCGTCGAGCACGTCATAGGGCGGCAGGCTGTCCTGGTCGGTCTGGTTCTCGCGCAATTCCGCGGACGGCGCGCGCGTCAAAATCCGCTCGGGTATCACATTCTGCTTGCCGAACGCCGTGGCTTCATTGCGGTAATGGCACAGGCGATAGACGAGCGTCTTCGCGATGTCCTTGATCACCGCGAAGCCCCCGGCCATGTCGCCGTAAAGCGTGCAGTAACCCACCGCCATTTCGCTCTTGTTGCCGGTGGTCAGCACGATCGAGCCAAACTTGTTCGACAGCGCCATCAACAACGTGCCGCGAATACGCGCCTGAATGTTTTCCTCGGTGGCATCTTCCGGACGGCCCTCGAATTCCTGCGCGAGCGAGCTGCGGAACGCGTCGAACATCGGCGCGATCGCAATTTCGTCGTAGCGTACGCCGACGCGGCGTGCCATTTCCGCGGCGTCAGTGGTCGAAATGTCAGCCGTGTAGCGCGACGGCATCATCACTGCGCGCACGCGCTCGGCGCCGAGTGCGTCGCACGCGACCGCCAGCACCAGCGCCGAATCGACACCGCCCGACAGGCCGATGAGCGCGCCGGGAAAGCCGTTCTTGTTGACATAATCGCGCACACCCATCACGAGCGCCGCATAAACCTGCGCTTCGAGCGAAAGCTCCGGCGCGATGCCGCCGTTGCCGCCGCTGTTGCCGCCGCTGTTACCACCGTCGGTTTCGCCGCGCACCGGGCGAGCCGTGTCGAATTCGACGATTGCGGTTGCCTCCTCGAACTGCGGCATCTTCGCGACCAGCTCACCCTGCGCGTCGAGCACGAACGACCCGCCGTCGAACACGAGTTCGTCCTGCGCGCCGACCATGTTGACGTAGACCATCGGCAGCCCGGTCTCGCGAATCCGCGCTCGCAGAATGTCGAAGCGCACCGCTTCCTTGTTCAGGTGGAACGGCGAGCCGTTCGGAATCAGCAGCACCTGCGCGCCCGCGGCCTTCGCCATTTGCGCGGACGACGCATGCCACGCGTCTTCACAGATCACCACGCCGTACCTGACGCCGTCGAGCTCGAACACGAATGGCTGCGCGTCTGATGCGAAATAGCGCTTCTCGTCGAACACCTCGGTGTTGGGCAGATCCTGCTTGCGATAGGTGCCCGCTACCTTGCCGTCGACAAGCAGCGAAGCCGCGTTGAACGTATCGACCGGCGGCACGCCGCGCTGGATCGGCGCGTTTGCATTACCATGACCCTGGGCCGCGCTGTCGCCCACCTCGCGTAACGGATGGCCGACAATCACATGCAGGCCGGCGAACGGCTTCAGTTGCGCGGCGAGATCGGCCAATGCAGCAGCGCTCGCGGTATAGAACGCGGGGCGCAGCAGCAGATCTTCGGGCGGATAACCGGATAACGCGAGTTCCGGCGCGACCAGCAGCTTCGCACCGGCGTTGTGCGCGTCACGCGCGGCAGCGACGATTTTCGCGACGTTGCCGGCGAAATCGCCGACGGTGACATTGATTTGAGCGAGAGCGATTCGTGTCTTCATGGCAGGATCGACGGGCAAGCGAAGAGCTTGCGGAGGGCTTGCAAATAAAGCGGCTTGTTTTGGGCTCGACGGAACGGCCAACTCGGATAAACGAACGACGCAGTGCTTGACGTTATATAACGCGCGCCGCGTCGCTCATTGGGACAGTCACACAAGTTGAATCAGGAACGCTTTGATTATCGCACGGGCATTCTGGCGTCGCCCTCCGAGGTGGACGCGGCCGAATGGAACGCCCTTCTCGCTCAGCAGCCACAGCCCACGCCTTTTCTGCGGCATGAGTTTCTAAGCGCGCTGCACGCAACCCGTTGCGCGGTTGCGGACACGGGCTGGGCGCCGCAATTCGTCACGCTGACCGACCCGCTGACCGGCAAGCTCGCGGCGGCCGCGCCGGTTTATCTGAAGGGCCACTCGTATGGCGAGTACGTGTTCGACTGGGCCTGGGCCGACGCCTACAAGCGCAACGGCTTGCCCTACTACCCGAAGCTCCTGTGCGCCGTGCCGTTCACGCCCGTGCAGGGCAACCGGCTGCTGTCCGCCGACGCGCACGCGCTGCGGCATCTCGCGGCCACATTGATGGCGTTCGCCGAGCAGGCCGATGTGTCCTCACTGCACGTGCTGTTTCCGACCGAAGCCGAAGCGGGTGCGCTCGCCGACATGGGCATGATGCAACGCGAAGGCGTGCAGTTTCACTGGCTCAACGACGGCTACCGCGACTTCGACGATTTCCTCTCGACGCTCGAACAGAAGAAGCGCAAGAACATCCGCGCGGAACGCCGCAAAGTACACGAGGCAGGCATCACGATGCGCAGGATTCGCGGCGAGGACATTCAGGACGCCGACTGGCGCTTCTTCAGCAAGTGTTATCGGCAAACTTACCGCGAGCACTTTTCGACTCCGTATCTGAACCTCGACTTTTTCCGCATGATCGGGGCGTCGATGCCGGAGAATCTGCTGCTCGTGATCGCCGAATATGAAGGCAAGCCAATCGCGAGCTCGCTCGTCGTTTATCAGCGCGACGCGAAAACAGGCGGCACGCTATACGGCCGTTACTGGGGCGCGCTCGAACACGTGCCGTGCCTGCACTTCGAAACCGCGTACTACCAGCCGCTCGAATTTTGCATCGAAGAAAAGCTCGGCGCATTCGAAGGCGGCGCCCAGGGCGAACACAAGATGGCCCGAGGCTTTTTGCCCACGGTCACGCGCTCGGCGCACTGGCTCGCGCATCCCGCTTTCGCCGATGCCGTCGGCCACTTTCTCGACAATGAAAAGAACAGCATCCACGCGTATGTGGACGAGCTGCGCGAACACAATCCGTTCAAAGGCTGAAGCGCGTCCATGGCGTGGTTTCTTTATCTGCTCGAATGCTCGGACGGCAGCGTCTACACCGGCATCGCAACTGACGTGCAGGCGCGCTTCGACAAACACGTGAGCGGCGCGGGCGCGCGCTACACCCGTTCACGCAAGCCGGTGCGCGTGCTGGCATCGTTCGAACTGGCAGACCGCTCCAGTGCTTCGCGTGCCGAGTATTGGGTGAAGCGCCTTGCGCCCTCGGAAAAGCGCGTGCTCGCGGCGGGCGGACGCACGCTCGAGTCGGTGGTGCCGGTCGTGGAACCCGCTTCGACCAGCATCGAAGAGGCGACCGAGGAAAACGGCGCTGCCTGACGGCGCGGTTGCTTAGCCCCGCGCCTCGCGCATGCGTTCGGTGAGCAAGCGCTGCATCAGCGCAAGCTCACCCACCGCATCGGCTTCGAGCGACGTCAGCCGCTCGCGCTCCGGAAGGTCGTGCCGCAGCGGCAAAATCGTTCGATTCAGCGCCGCCTCGATATCGGCGTTCACAGCCGCGAGCCACACGCGAAGCTCGTCGTGGCTATCCTGCATCTCGCGCCGGTTCGCACTCAGCCGAAGCTGCGTCGCCGTGCCCGCCATTTTTCGCAACAGACTCAGTACCGTCAGCGTTACCGTATCGACTAGCGAGTCCTCCAGCTTTTCGAGGCGAATCCGTGCGATGGCTTCCTCGGCGTTGTTGCTGCCGAGACCGGCCGCGCGGCGCAAACGCTCCATGTCCTTTTCGCTTCGACGAGGCGATTCGAGCGCCGCGATCAGATACGCGAGATTCGCGCGGACCGCGTCGCTGAGATACGTGCGGTAGTCGCCCTTCTCCCGCGTCGGCCACAAATAAAACGTAGCGAAAAGCGCCAGCACGCAGCCGAGCACATTGTTGCCGAGCCGCGTGAGCGCGTATGCGAATTCACTTGCGCCTGGTGTCGCGAAGTCGGCCACGAGCACGAAGGTCGGCGTGAGGAACAGCACGAACAGGCTGTAGCTGACTGGGCGCAATGCCATCGTCGCCATGACGAGCGGAAAGACCGCGAGCGAAATACCGAGCGGAGAATGAATCGCATAGCCGATGCCTGCAGCCAGCACGCCGCCGACGATGCTGCCCGCCGCGCGCTCGATACTGCGCGGCCAGGTCGCCGCGATCGAAGGCTGCAGGATCAGCAACGTCGCCATCGTCGCCCAATAGCCGAACGGCAAGCCGAGCGCGCGGATCACGAGAAAGCCCGCGGTCGTCGTCACGCCCACGCGCGCCGCGTGACGCAAACCGACGGACTCGAGCGACAGGTTCGCCTTCAGCGTCGCCCAGACGCGCGCAAGCGTTGCAGCGACGCTGTCCGCGAAGCGCGGCGGCGGCGCTTGCACCGGCGTGAAATCGACGAGTTCGAAATCTGACTTGAGTTTCACCGGCTCCATCAGCGCGTTTTCGAGGCGCCCCGCGAGCCGCCGCACACGGAGTTGCAACTCGGCGAGAAGCTCCCAGCGCCCTTCGTTCGCCTGTGCGCCGATGCTGCGAAGCGTCTCGCCCATGCCCGTGAGGAGACGCGCCGCGCGCGTCGCGCGCCGTTCATCGCCGGGCATTTTTTCGCACGCACCGGAGACGGCGATCAGATAGGCGAACAACGCCTCGCCTTCGGTCAGCAACGCGAGCAGCGTGTCGTACGCCTCACGTGCGCCGGTTCGCGTCGCCGGCACGCTGGCCAGCGCCTTGCGCGAGCGTTCGAGCGCCGCGCGCGCATCCGCGCGGAATTTCGCGGCGTGCGTCGCCCACTCTCGCGGGGTGCTGCGCTGCTGAAGCAGACGCGCGCTGTCGAGCGCGATGTCCGCGAGCCGCACATACACCGTCCGCAGTGAAGCACGGCTCGCGCCGAATGGATGGATGCGCCAGACGGTCAGGCTCAACGCGACCGCGAACAGACAGCCGATCAGATAGACGCCGAGAAATGCAAGCCCTTCGCGCACATCGCGCATGGGCCGGTCAACCATCACGACACAAGCGGTCGCGGCGAGAATCGTCACTTGCGACGTCGCAGCGCCCCAGATGCGTCCGAACGCGCCGAGGCTCGTGAAAATAAGCAACGCAAGCGCGGCGAACGCCGTTCCTTCGGTCGACGCAAAAGCGGTCAGTCCGCCGCATAACGTGGAGAGAAGCGCGAAGCCCATCATCGAGGCAAAGCGGGCGCGATTCGAACCGGCGGCATCCGCGAGACAGGTCCAGAACGCGCCGATCGCGGCCCAGGCGAAGGTGGGATCGTGCAACACATTGCCGAGCGCGAGCATTGCCGTGGACGCGCATGCGGCGCGCAAGCCTTCGGAGAGACTCGCCTCGCTGGCGGAAAACGACACCATCCATACCGGCCGCTTGCGATAGATCGCCGTCGCGATCGCATACAGCCGATTCGACCATCGGGGCGAAGAAGATGCCAGGTTGGACTTGCGGTTCATCATCCGGACGGTGTGCTCCCAAAGCGGGCTTACTGCTGGTTTGGTGCGGGCTTGTTGCGGGCTCGCTGCTGCGCTTTCGCAGACGTCCCGGCAGTGAGCCGAATCCACCGCGGGCCACAAATAATAAGGGTTTACACCGAGATATAAAAATGGCTTCGGTTCATCTCCGGGATGCACTGCGGCTATACCGGCATTTCGACGCTCGACGTCACAATCCTCACATCGAAAAAAAAACCGCGCGGCCCCTTCGGGCTCGCGCGGTTTTTTGCATGAGGCGACTGGATCGGCGAAACAGTGATTCTTCCGATCAGCGCGTCGAGCCGCTTACTTCTTGTGGTTCGCCACGCCTTCGCTGATTTCCTTGTGCGCGGCTTCGATACCCGCCCAGCCTTCGACCTTCACCCACTTGCCCTTCTCGAGCGCCTTGTATTGCTCGAAGAAGTGCTTGATCTGGTCTTTCAGGTACGCCGGGACGTCGTCGATCGACTTCAGGTCGGCAGTCATCGGGCAGATCTTGTCGTGCGGGACGGCGATCAGCTTTGCGTCCACGCCGGATTCGTCGGTCATTTGCAGCATGCCGAGCGCGCGTGCGCGGACCACCGAGCCTGCCAGCAGCGGGAACGGCGTGATCACCAGCACGTCGACCGGGTCGCCGTCGCCCGACAGCGTTTGGGGAATGAAGCCGTAGTTGGCGGGATAGCGCATGCCGGTGCCGATGAAACGGTCGACGACGAGAAGGCCCAGATCCTTGTCGGCTTCGTATTTCACCGGGTCGCTCTGCGCCGGGATTTCGATGATGACGTTGAAATCGTACGGAAGATCTTTGCCTGCGGGGACGTGATTGAAGCTCATGAGCGCTCTCTGGTCAGGATGGAATTTGGAGCACGGCATGCGGCGCGTGGGCTCGAGGGCATGCATCGTAAAACTTGCCTCGAACAGGAGCGCAGCGGCCGGACAGTGCGGAATGCGCCATTATAGCCAATCGGCCGATGGCATCCGCCGCCGGATCGGCGCGATAATCGTCTGGCGTCTCTCGATTGTGCCTCTGGTTTGTGAACACCGCGTAACGGCATCCGCTTCGGCGTCTGGCTGAACGTACGCCGGCTGCGCGACATCTCAAGGAGTCTGCATGGAAGAAGCCCGACACTTCATTGGCGGCGAATGGTCCGCTGCTTCAGGCGGCGAGACGATCGCTGTGCTCGATCCTTCGGACGGCCAGCCGTTCACGCAGCTTGCGCGGGGCACCGCGGCGGATATCGACGCCGCCGTCCATGCCGCGCGCCGCGCGTTCGAAGGCGCATGGGGCGCGGCAAGCGCGGCGGAACGCGGACGTGTGCTGTATCGGCTGTCGATGCTCGTCGCCGCGCGCCAGGAAGAACTGGCGCAACTCGAAGCCCGCGACACCGGCAAGCCGCTCAAACAGGCGCGCGCCGATTCCGCCGCGCTCGTGCGCTACTTCGAGTTTTATGCCGGGGCGGCCGACAAACTGCATGGCGAAACACTGCCCTATCAGGCCGGCTATATGGTGATGACGATCCGCGAGCCGCACGGCGTGACCGGCCACATCGTGCCGTGGAATTATCCAATGCAGATTTTCGGCCGCAGCGTGGGCGCGGCACTTGCCGTGGGAAACGCATGCGTCGTCAAGCCGGCTGAAGACGCGTGTCTCTCGGTGCTGCGCGTCGCCGAACTGGCGGCCGAAGCGGGCCTGCCCGCAGGCGCGCTGAATATCGTCACTGGTTACGGACATGAAGCGGGAGCGGCGCTCGCACGTCACTCGGGCATCGATCACATTTCGTTCACAGGCTCGCCCGAGACCGGCAAGCTCGTCACACAAATGGCCGCCGAAAACCACGTGCCGGTCACGCTCGAACTCGGCGGCAAGTCGCCGCAACTCGTCTTTGCCGATGCGGACCTCGACGCCGCGTTGCCCGTACTCGTGTCGGCGATCGTGCAAAACGCCGGGCAGACATGTTCGGCGGGCAGCCGCGTGCTGATCGACCGCGCGATTTACGAGCCCTTGCTCGACCGGCTGAGCGGCGCGTTCAACGCGCTGCGCGTGGGCCCCTCGCACGCGGATCTCGACTGCGGGCCGCTTATTAACGCGAAGCAGCAACGGCGCGTGTGGGACTTTCTCTCCGACGCGCAACACGACGGCATAGCAATGGCCGCGCATGGCGAGGTGATTCCCGAAGCGCCGGAAAGCGGCTTCTATCAGGCGCCCACGCTGTTGCGCGATGTGCCCGCGAGTCACCGTCTCGCGCGCGACGAAGTGTTCGGACCCGTGCTCGCCGCGATGTCCTTTAGCGACGAAGACGAAGCGCTCGCGCTCGCGAACGGCACGCAATACGGCCTCGTCGCGGGCATCTGGACACGCGACGGCGCGCGGCAAATGCGCCTCGCGCGGCGTCTGCGCTCGGGCCAGGTGTTCATCAACAACTATGGCGCGGGCGGCGGCGTCGAACTGCCGTTCGGCGGCGTCAAGCATTCGGGCCACGGGCGCGAAAAGGGTTTCGAGGCGCTGTATGGCTTCACGGCGCTAAAGACAATTGCGATCCGGCACGGCTAGTTCGCAAGCTGGGCTTATCCATCACCACTCACAACAAACAGCGGAGACACTATGCGGTTGACAGGTAAAACGGCCATCGTCACGGGTGGCGGCTCGGGTTTCGGCGAAGGCATCGCGAAGACCTACGCGCGCGAAGGCGCGAACGTCGTGGTCAACGATCTGAACGGCCCCGCCGCCGAGCGCGTCGCGAGCGAGATTGCGCTGGCCGGTGGCAAGGCCATCGCCGTCGCGGGCAACGTCGCGCAACGCGAGGACTGGCAGAAGCTGCGTGAAGCGGCACTCGAAGACTTCGGCAGCGTGCAGATAGTCGTCAATAACGCGGGCACCACGCATCGCAACAAACCTGTGCTCGAAGTCACCGAAGCCGAGTTCGACCGCGTGTACGCGGTGAACGTCAAAAGCATCTACTGGAGCGTGCAGGAGTTCGTGCCGTATTTCCGCGAACAAGGCGGCGGCAGCTTCATCAATATTGCGTCGACGGCGGGCGTGCGGCCGCGCCCCGGACTCGTCTGGTACAACGGCAGCAAGGGCGCGGTGATCATCGCGAGCAAGTCGCTCGCCGTGGAGTTGGGCCCGGACAGGATTCGCGTGAACTGCGTGAATCCGGTGATCGGCGAAACGGCGCTGCTGTCGGAATTCATGGGCGTTGAAGATACGCCTGAGAACCGTCAGCGCTTTCTCGCCGGCATTCCGCTCGGGCGCTTCTCGACGCCGCAAGATATTGCCAACGCCGCGCTCTATCTGGCTTCGGACGAAGCGGAGTTCATCACCGGCGTGTGTCTTGAAGTGGATGGCGGCCGCTGCGTGTAGAGCTTGCGTTCTACGTTGACGTTGGCGCTGCGTTCGGCTTCGGCTTTGTCGTCGCAGCGCCGCTCACGGCGCTCATAGCCACGCCCTGAGCAAGCCGCGTTCACGCGCGGCGCTTGACGGGCTCAGTGTTTTCCCCCGGTATCTAATTGCCGTGCGAGCCGCGCCGCACGGCTAGAATCAATCGACGCGGCACTTCAATTCGACAAGAAAAGAGGAGACACCATGGCTAGTCCCGCAAATCCGCTCCACCATCCCGGCGCGGGCGCGCCGCCTTCCACTTTCGAAGAGGCGACCTATCGCAAGGTCAACTGGCGGCTCGCGCCGCTCCTGATGCTCTGCTACGTGGTCGCGTATCTGGACCGCGTGAACGTCGGCTTTGCGAAGCTGCAAATGACGAGCGACCTCGGCTTGAGCGATGCGGTTTATGGCTTTGGCGCGGGCATTTTCTTCGTCGGCTATTTCTTCTTTGAGATTCCGAGCAATGTGATTTTGCACAAGGTGGGCGCGCGAGTGTGGATCGCGCGGATCATGGTCTCCTGGGGCGTGATCTCCATGCTGACCATGTTCGTCACCACGCCGACCATGTTCTATGTGATGCGCTTTCTGCTCGGCGTCGCGGAAGCCGGCTTCTTCCCGGGCATCATTCTGTATCTCACGTACTGGTATCCGTCGCACCGGCGCGGACGGATGACGACGTGGTTCATGACGGCTATCGCGCTGTCGGGTGTGATCGGCGGGCCGGTGTCGGGCTATATCCTCAAGACGTTCAATGGCATGAACGGCTGGCACGGCTGGCAATGGCTTTTCTTGCTGGAAGGGATACCGTCGGTACTCGTCGGCATCCTGGTGTTCGTTGCGCTCGACGACCGCATTGCGAAAGCAAAGTGGCTCACGAAAGAGGAAAAGGAACTGCTCGAGCGCCACGTTTCCGCCGAGGAAGCCACCAAGCACGACATGCCGATCCGTCAGGTGCTGACGAGCGGCCGCGTGCTGATGCTGAGCTTCACGTACTTCTCGTTTGTGATGGGTCTGTACGGCGTGAGCTTCTGGCTGCCGACTATCATCAAGGCGACCGGTGTGACCGATGCGTTCGCGATCGGTCTGCTGTCGGCGGTTCCTTTCGCGGCGGCGGTCGTCGCAATGGTGTTCGTTGCGCGCAGCGCGGACCGTACGCGCGAACGGCGCTGGCATATCGCGTTGCCCGCTTTCGCCGGCGCGATTGGTTTGGTGCTGTCGGTTGTGTGGGCGCAGAACACGCTGCTTGCAATGGCTTCTCTCACGCTCGCGACTATGGGCATTCTCACTACGTTGCCTTTGTTCTGGAGTTTGCCTACGGCGATTCTCGCGGGCACGGGTGCGGCTGCCGGTATCGCGATGATTAATTCGATTGGTAATCTCGCGGGGTTTTTGAGTCCGTATGCTGTCGGCTGGTTGAAGCAGGCGACTGCCGCTAATGACTCGGGGATGTATATGCTTGCGGCGTTTATGGTCGTTGGCGGGTTGCTGGCGATTAGCGTGCCGGCGAAGATGGTTAATCGGTGAGTTGAAGCGTTGTGTGTGGTGGGGCCCCGGTGGCTGTGTGCTGCCGGGGCTTTTTGTTTTTTGGGGATAGTGGGACAGCGTCGCAGGAGAAGGCGACTTGGAGCGCATTGAGTTCTTCGTCAGCAATGTGGCGGCTTGCAGACGTTGTCGGCGTCTAATAGAGGAACGGCAGCTTCCTGGATCATCGAACTTAGGCTCACGCCCTTTTAATCGCATCCAAATAAAACTGAAAAGCGCGTCGACAAAATGCGTCGCGCATTAAATCGCAACTTTCCTAAAGTTTCCGGTAAACCCGCCGATAGATTCGTGTGGAAACTTGAGTACTAGTTAAAAAAACACGCTACACCAATAAGAACCGGGGAGCTTCGGCGCGCACGCTCGCGTGCCGGAAGCGAGAAACTTGCAACGCCGATGGAATAACCACGCGTGCGGCGACGCACTGCACCTTCCACGTTCGCCGTATCCACATACGCGCGGCTCGGACGCCTCGCGCCTTGCGCGAGCGCACCGCCGCCTCGCAGCGACACATCTCGCTGCTCCCCATTCTCTTGCCGCTTTCGCTCGTGCGCCCCGCGCGCACGCTGACTGATGTTCCCGTTCCAACACCAAGGAGAATCGATGGAAGTGTCAAAAACTTGTGGCGTCGTCCTCGCCGCCGCCGCGATTGCGGCACTAGGCGGCTGTGCGACAGAGTCGTCGCGCTCACTCCCGGTTGCGCCGGTGGCCAGCGCGCAGCGCCCGCCCGTCGGCAAGGCCGTGCAAATCTCGGTCGGAAAGTTCGACAACCGCTCGAGCTATATGCGTGGCATTTTCTCCGACGGCGTCGATCGTCTTGGTAGCCAGGCCAAGACCATTCTGATCACTTCGCTGCAACAGAGCGGCCGTTTCAACGTGCTTGACCGCGACAACCTCGACGAAATCCGCCAGGAAGCCGGCTTCACCAAAAAGGCGCAGGCGATCAAGGGCGCGAATTTCGTCATCACCGGCGACGTCACCGAATTCGGCCGCAAGGAAGTCGGCGATCACCAACTATTCGGCATTCTTGGCAGCGGTAAGAACCAGATCGCTTACGCGAAGGTCAGCATCAACGTCGTCGATACCACGACTTCGGAAGTCGTCGCCTCGGCGCAAGGCGCGGGCGAATACAGCCTCTCCAATCGCCAGATCATCGGATTTGGCGGCACCGCGAGCTACGACTCGACGCTCAACGGCAAAGTCCTCGACCTCGCGATCCAGGAAGCCGTCAACCATCTGGCCGAACAGGTCGACGTGGGCGCATTGCGCACCGCTCGCTGAGCGCGCGTCGTCCACATTTATTGCTCGATAAAACAACGAATACTACGGGGTTAACATGAAATACACCGGCATGCTTCGAGGCCTTCGCCTGCCCGTCACGACAGCAATGCTGCTGCTCGCGGGCTGCGCGAACACTACGCCACCGCTCTATCAGTGGACCGGCTACCAGCCCAGCGTCTACGACTACCTGAAGGGTGAAAAGGGCCCGCAGGAACAGATCGACGCGCTCGAAAAGGCGCGGCAGCAAATCAACGCGAAGGGCAACACGCCGCCGCCCGGCTTCCATGCGCAACTGGGCATGCTGTACGCGAACGTCGGTAACGACACGAACGCCATGCAGGAATTCGACGCCGAGAAGCAGCTCTTCCCGGAGGCGGCGACCTACATGGACTTCCTGATGAAGAAACCGAAACAACAATAAGCGAGCGTACCCATATGTCCAGAATCTCTTCTCTCAAGCTCTCGCTGGCGCTGTCCGCGCTCGCGCTGCTCGCCGCTTGCGCGCAGCCCGCGAAGCACTTGGATTACACGGCGTTCAAGCATGCGCATCCGCGCTCGATCCTCGTGCTGCCGCCCGATAACACGACGACGGATGTGAATGCGTCGAACAGCGTGCTCTCGCAGATGACGATGCCACTCGCCGAGGCGGGCTACTACGTGATCCCGGTCGCCGTAATGGAGGAAACGTTCAAGCAGAACGGCGTCACGACGGCGGGTGATATCCAGCAGACATCGCCGGCGAAGCTGCGAGAGATCTTCGGCGCGGATGCGGTCCTGTACTCGACGATCTCGCAATACGGCACGCAGTATCGCGTGCTGGTCAGCGCGACGGTGGTGACGGCGTCGGCGAAACTCGTCGATCTGAAGAGCGGCGATGTGCTCTGGCAAGGCGCCGCGACGGCCAACAGCGAAGAAGGCAACAACAACGGGGGCGGTGGCCTGATAGGCATGCTCGTGATGGCTGCGGTCAAGCAGATCGCGAACTCGCTCACGGACAAGAGCCACGATATTGCCGGTATCACGAGCTATCGTCTGCTGCACGCGGGAGCGCCGACGGGCCTGCTCTACGGTCCGCGCTCGCCAAAGTACGGCACGGACTAAGCGGCGTTCGCGCTTGCGACGAGTCTCGCCGAGGCGTTTTGCATCGGCGAGACCAGGCACTACCTCGCGAATCCACGCAAACATCGCGCAGACCAGGTTGACGGCGTCGGTCAGCCACGTTTCGAAGGTCGGTCGGTAGGGCGAAGTAGACGCTCGCCGGCAGAACTTCGCGAACGCGACGCCCGCCCTTCCCCAGGAATATCGATCACCACTCTGCACTGCGCGGCGCGACTTACAACGCCTCGCCTAACACCGCCTAATGCCCCGCATGCCGACCACCATCGACGTGCAAGATTTCCCCCGTAACAAACTCCGCCGCGGCCGCGAATAGCCGGCCTCAGGCAGCCAGTGCCTGCCAGTGCGAAAACCCAATTTCAACCTACACTTGAATAGCGCACTCGGCGACGTGCTTCCTGCAGGACGCAGGCCGTCACCGGCGATCGCTCACCTGGCGGCCCGTATTCGCGGAGCAATAGTGACGCCTGGAGGCAATCATGATCCGAGCAATCTGCACGCTTCTTTCGCTTGCTGGTCTTTTCGGGGCGAGCGTGAACACCTTCGCTGGCACCATCCGGATCGAATCGGGCACCTATGGCGCTAATTGTGGCGCTCATCATGGCAATTCCACTCGTGCGTTGGCTCTGCACTGTAACGATGTCGATACCTGCCGCTACCCGGTTTTCTCGCCGGCGACCTCTCGTACTCGAAGTGCCTGCAAAGCCGATTTCGTTGCCGAATGGTCGTGCGGGCCGCGAGAATTTCATCAGGCAACAGTCAGCTCTGCCGCGAATAACGGAGGAGTTCTCGTGCTCACTTGCGTCCCTTCCACCGGTGCAGGCAAATAGCCGATTCGAAAAGGGCAAGCGTCTGACTCGCTCGTAATCGGCATCATCGGCGTCCACCGATTTTGCACCTCGATCAGCAACGCAATACCCGAGCGCGCAATCGTCGGCGCACGGCTCGCGCAGCGAGCGCCATCTGCCCGACTCGGGCAAGATGCCGTTATCGCCCACCTACGCATGCTGGCAGGACTGTTATGAAAAAGATCGGTTTTCTCTCGTTTGGCCATTGGAGTCCATCGCGACATTCACTCACACGTTCAGCCTCCGATGCCCTGCTGCAATCCATCGAGCTCGCTGTCGCTGCCGAGGAACTCGGGGCCGACGGCGCGTTTTTTCGCGTGCATCATTTCGCGCGCCAGCTAGCGTCGCCGTTCCCGCTTCTGGCTGCGGTCGGTGCGAAAACGAGCCGCATTGAGATCGGCACCGCTGTCATCGACATGCGTTATGAAAACCCGCTCTACATGGCGGAAGACGCTGGGGCGGCCGATCTGATCGCGGGCGGGCGCCTGCAACTTGGCATCAGCCGAGGCTCCGGCGAACAGGTGATCGACGGGTGGCGTTACTTCGGTTATGCGCCCAGCGAGGGCGAGACGCATGCCGATCTCGCGCGGCACCACACCGAGGTGTTTTATGAAGTGCTGCGCGGCGAGGGCTTTGCTGAACCGAATCCGCGACCGATGTTTGCAAACCCGCCGGGACTGCTTCGGGTCGAGCCTCACTCCGAGGGGTTGCGCGACCGGATCTGGTGGGGTTCGGGCTCAGATGCGACGGCGGTCTGGGCGGCCGGAATGGGCATGAACCTGCAGTGCTCGACACTGAAGAACGATGAGTCGGGCCGCCCTCTTCATATCCAGCAAGCCGAGCAGATCCGGGCGTATCGGCAGGCGTGGAAAGAAGCCGGACACACGCGAGAGCCGCGCGTGTCGGTCAGCCGCAGCATTTTCGCGCTGATGAACGATCGCGACCGGATGTATTTCGGACGCGATGCGAATAGCGACGACACGGTCGGTCTGCTCGACGACAACATCCGAACGATTTTCGGGCGCAGCTACGCAGCACCGCCCGATACGCTCGTGAAGCAGCTTGCAGCGGACGAGGCGATCGCAGAAGCCGACACGCTACTGCTGACCGTACCGAACCAGCTTGGCGTGGAGTACTGCGCACACGTCATCGAATCGATCCTGACGCATGTTGCCCCGGCGCTCGGCTGGCGTTAGTACGGCGGACTGGCGCTCGCCGGCGGGAACGTTCTGGCGACGGTCTACGTTTGCACGCCACTTCGCTCCAGTTGCTATGCTAGTCACCATCGACCAGCACTGGAGCGAGCATGGCCGACCCGCACGTTCTTGATAACGACCCACATCCCACGCACGGCGTCGCTGCTCAAGCGAGCCCGTGCGACGAGCTCATCATCCGCGCGCAGCCCACTGCGCTCGACAGTCCGTGCCGGCGCAAACGTCTGGCGCTCGCCGCGACGATCCTCGGCTCGAGCATGGCGTTTATCGACGGCTCTGTCGTCAATGTCGCATTACCCGCCATCCAGAGCGAGTTGCACGCGAGCGTCGCGTCGATGCAGTGGATCGTCAACGCCTACCTTCTCTTTCTGGGATCGCTCGTACTGGTGGGCGGATCGATGGGCGACAAACTCGGCCGCCGCACGGTGTTCATTGCGGGTGTCGCGGTCTTCACGCTGGCGTCGGCCGCTTGCGGGCTCGCGCCGAACGCGGGCTCACTGATCGCCGGGCGTGCGGTGCAGGGCATTGGCGCGGCGCTCTTCGTGCCCAGCAGCCTCGCGATCATTGGCGCCGTGTTCGATGGCGAAGAGCGCGGACGGGCAATCGGAACGTGGGCAGGTGTCGGCGCGATCACGTCGGCGCTGGGTCCAGTGGCCGGCGGCTTGCTCGTCGACGCGTTGTCGTGGCGCGCGATCTTCTTTCTCAACGTCCCGCTCGCAGCGGCAACCATTGCGCTTGCCGTTTTGTCGGTGCCGAACAGCCACAAGCCAGATGCGCCTCAACAGTTGGACTGGCCTGGCGCGCTGAGCGCGGCAGCGGGGCTCGCCGCACTTACCTATGGCCTGACCGAGGCGTCGGCGCGTGGTTTCGCGCATCCCATCGTACTGTGCGCAATCGGCGTTGGGGTGCTCGTGCTGGCTGCATTCGTGATGATCGAAGCGAAGAGCCGTGACCCGATGATGCCGCTCGAAGTGTTCCGCTCGCGCGATTTCACCGGCGCGAACTTGGTCACGCTGCTGCTTTACTTCGGTCTGGGCGGCGCATTTTTCTTCCTGCCGTTCACTCTGATCCGCGCACACGGCTACACCGCCACCGAGGCGGGCGCAGCGTTGCTGCCGGTGCCCGTGATCATCGGCTCGTTGTCGCGCTTGACGGGCGGTCTGACGACTCGCTTCGGTTCGCGGGCCCTATTGAGCGCTGGCCCGTGCATCGCCGGAATCGGTTTTGCGATGCTTGCGCTGCCGTTCGTGCGCGGCAGTTTCTGGACCGGATTCTTCCCCGCGCTCGTCGTGCTCGGGCTCGGCATGACCATCACGGTCGCACCACTCACGACGACCGTAATGGCCTCAGTGCCGGGCCACCGCGCAGGCGTCGCCTCCGGCATCAACAACGCGGTCGCACGCGTGGCGAGCCTGCTGGCGGTTGCGGTACTCGGCATTGTGTTCGTGTGGTCGCATAACGCAGCGCTGTCGGCGCGCCTAGACGAACTGCGCGTTCCTCACGATGCACGCGAGACCGCGTTACTGCAATTGGACGCGCAACCCCGTGCCGCAGCCACCGATGCTCTTCCTACGCATTCGCATACACTCGCGGCGCAGGCGGAAGCCGACGCCATTGTTGACGCGCTGCGCGCCGTCGCGCTGGTGTCCGCAGCATGCGCGTTCGCAGGAGCGGCGCTCGCCTTCGCCACCATCGAGCCGCGCAAGTGACGCGCTTCGCTCACCGAACATGTCTGCTCGCGGCATCCCGGAAGCCCGTTCTTTGCCAGCTTAAGAAACGACGACTGTAAATTCGAGCCCTGATTCGAAGTCGAGCGTCGTTGTCGAAAAGCGCGGATCGTTGTCAAGGTAGCGCTTGTACGGCTGAACGGCGTCCTCGGCCGTGTACATGTTGTCGGCGAGAACGATAGAGCCAGGGCGCAGCAGCCGCTCAATCTGCTTGAAGAGATTCAGATAGGTGTTGGCCCATACGTCGATGAACACCATATCGAAAGTGCCTTCCAGTTGGGCAACGGTCTGAAACGCGTCGCCCTCCCACAGGTCAACATAAGCCTCTACGCCCGCCGCTTTGACGTTGGCCCGAAGTTGCGCGCACTTGAGCGCGTCGGATTCGGTCGCTGTCACCACTCCACTGCCCAACGTGCGAAGGGCTTCGGCGAGATACAGCGTGGACACGCCGCAGGAACTGCCGAGTTCGAGGATTCGAGCCGGTTTATGCGCAAGCACCATGTTGTGCAGAAACTTACCCGTTTTCGCTGACACGGCTAACGATAAAGGAGTGCCTTGCGACGACTCGAAATCTTCGCTGGACAGTCCGAGCGTTTCGAGAAATCGGCCGCGCAATCGAGGTGCGAGCGTGTCGTATTCCTCCGCGAGAGTCAGGAATTCGTCGCTCGATCCATCGAACTGCGCCTGTGCGCGAGCTATCACTTCTGTCTGGCTCTGTTCGTGAAGCCGCCGCAAAAGAACTGCGCTTGACGACGTCATGTGCGCTCCTTGACGAGATCGATAGTGTGGATGAGGCACCCAGCGCTGCCCGGTTCATCGGGCAGCGGGCGGTGTCGTTACGCCATCAGTAAAGACGTTGGACGTTACGCCGTTCTGGCGAGCTTGATTGCGCGTTCAGGACATGCGCTCACGCAGAGACCGCACGACCGGCACGCGTCCGCGTTCGGCGTGTAGGCGACTTTCATTCCATGCACACGCAGCTTGAAACGATGCATGAGACCGAGACTCAGATAATCGACGTCGTCGATGCGCCGGATCTCAAACACATTCTCGGGGCAGACATCCAGACAATCGCCCTTACCTTCGCAACGTTTCAGGTCGACGACTGGCGCAATCACGCCCGGCTTCTGTTTGCAGTCCGCCGTTGATATTTCGCGCACGTTCATTCTCCCTCGCGGCGGGCGCGGCCTGATCGCCATGCAGTCTGAAAATTCTCCCGCTCCTCCGGCGTCATGGCTTGCCATTTGCGCCAATGACGCCGTTCGCGCCAGCCGCCGTGTCCTCGGAACCCGCCAAACAGGATGCGGCTCAAAACCAGCAAGCCCAGCGCATGCGCGAAGTCGATCGTGCGAGCGCCGACGAACAACGCCGGAATCACCCAGTTCCATAGACTCATGACCACCCAGCCGAGCACGCCGACGGCGACCACCACAAGCAGTACCTTACCCACGCATCTGATTCGAAATTTCATCCGTCGACTCCTCTAAATACCCAGTTCGTCATAAATGGCTTGCAGCCGGGCGCGCAGGTGCAAGACCGCGTAGCGTTTGCGCGCAAGCAGCGTATTCAGCGTGACGCCGCTTTCCGCCACCATGTCTTTGAAGGACCTTCCTTCCAGCTCGTGGCCGATGAATACCTCGCGCTGGTTCGGCGGCAACTCGTCAATCGCGTCCTGCAATGCTTTGAGCAATAGCGCGCGAGCGTATAGCGCTTCGGGACCTGCGTCGGGCGACGGCAGCGCCAGGTCGAGGCGATACTCACTGTCGGTGTCGTCATCGCCCTCGGACAGGTCTGTCAAAGGCTGCTCTCTTTTCTTACGAAATCGATCGATGATCCGGTTGCGCGCGGCCCGGAAGAGCCACGCGCTCGCCTGTTCGATCGGCGCGGGCAGCCGGTACGCCTGCACGAATTCATGGAACACGTCCTGCAAAATGTCCTCGGCATCGTCGGGATCGCGTATTCGTCGCCGGATGAAATTGACGAGCCTCGTGCGCTCACGCACCACGGTCGCGGTGATGTCGTCGTCGCGTTCGGTCATCGTGTGCGAGGTGGGTGGCGGTTCCATGCGTCTGAAGACGTTTCAGGCGCGCGAATATTGTGGCGGGTGCGAAAATTCTTTTCCGTTCGCAACCGTGAATTGGGCCGGTTCAGCGCTCCTGTTCCGGGAATTGCTCGCGCAGATCCAAGCTACAGTTGATGCACTTGTAGCGAGGCAGATCAACAATGAGCAGATATCAGACGGTCCTTCTGGAAATTTTGGCTAGTGAGGGATTCGAGGATTGCATGTCCCCGGGAGCGCCGGTGTCGTCCGCGAGCATTGCAGACGAGGTGACGCAGCTGTGCGCCGACATGCAAGGGCAACTGACGAGGCTCGCACAGTTCCGCGATTATCCCGACCTGATGCTGACGGCGGTGGACGAACTGATGATCAACGCCGACGTTCTGCGCGTGCTGGCCGCGGCTCGGCTGAAACTGGAACTGGCGGCAGCGGAGGACGGTTCCAGTACGCTCGCCGCACCTGAAGGAGCGGTACTCCACTAGCCTCGCAGCGGGACTGGCCAGCTAGACAGAGCGCCGCTCGAATGTGCATTCGTGCACGGCGCTCAAGTCCCGAAGTTTCGGGCTGCACCTAATGCGGTGCGAAAGTTGGGGAGTTGAAGACTTCCCATCGAGCAACACGCGACGAGCGACGACATCGTCAGACGCTCTTCGCATTGCTGCCCAGCGCAAAGAGCGATCTCACACGATGTTCATCGCCAACGCACTCTCACGATAGTGCTGGCTCGCCTTCTCCGTGTCCCCCAACTGCTCGTGAAGCCGAGCCAACGCACGGTGCGAGCGAATCTTCAGCGTCTCATTGTCAGCAAGCTTCAGCGCACGCTCCAGGAACGACTGCGCCTTCCCCCACAACTGCTGATGCAGACACAACCGGCCCAATGCGAACAGCAAGTCCGCGTCGTCCGGACGATCCTTTTGCCACGCTTCGGCCTTCTGGATGAGCGGCAACGCATCGCCGCCCGCAGTATCCGGATAACGACGCAGCAAGCGCGCATCCCAATTCTGCGCGAGCGCTTCTTCAACGATCTTGCGCGCCTCCTGCGGACGATTCAGCGCCACCAGCAGTTCCGCAGCTAGATCGGCGAGACGCGGCGAATGACGCTCCGTCGGCGTCAGCGAATTCCACAGTTCGAGTAACGCATCGGCGTTATGCCGACGATCGCGCAGCAGATTCTCCGCCGCCAGTTGCCGCAAGCGCACCGCCACCGCTGGGTGAATCGCCTCGCGCTTTTCCAGCGTCTTGACGAGCTTGAGCACCTCGCCCCAGTTCTTCAATT
The DNA here is from genome assembly GCF_052045935.1 of Paraburkholderia sp. 22098. Taxonomy (NCBI): domain Bacteria; kingdom Pseudomonadati; phylum Pseudomonadota; class Betaproteobacteria; order Burkholderiales; family Burkholderiaceae; genus Paraburkholderia; species Paraburkholderia sp. 22098. Next base: position 463,539 of record NZ_JBQEPV010000004.1, read on the forward strand.
GCTGCTGCGCGCGCAACATGATCTGCTGAGCGTGAATGCGCCGCGCGCCCTGCGATTGCATTTCGGTGAGCGCGGTCAGCGCGCCGTCCGCATCGCGGCCGTCGGCGCGCATGTCGGCGGTGGCCATCAGACGGGCGTCCTGCCAGTCGGTTTCGTCGATCTGAGCGAGCCATTCGTCGCGCCGCGCATATTCATGCATGCGATGCGCCGCAGTAGCCGCGATCAGGCCGGCCGCGCCCTTGTTGTCGCCGTTCGCGAGCGCGTCTTTCGCGGCCTTTTCCGCGCGCGAAAAGCGTCCGGCGTACAGGTTGCCGATCGCGTCACGCAGCGCGGCATGCGCCTTCGCGACGCGCGAGCGCGCACGGTACGCGGCCACACGCTGCGGCATGCGCCAGATATTGCGCACGATGCGCAGCAGCGCATACAGCAGAATAAACAGCACCACGAGCCCGACCACGAACAGATTGAGCGACATGTCGACGCGGTACGGCGGATACACCAGCATCACCTGGCCCATGTCGAAGCGTCCGACCACCGCGAGCGCGACCGCGACGGTGAAGAGCAGCGCGAGCCATAGAAGTCCCCGGATCGCCATGATTAACCTCGGCCCCGGTATTGATTGACGGCTTGCAGGCTCGTATTCAGGTTCGGCAATTCGACCGCGGCCGATCCGGCCTCGACCTGCTTGACGAGATCGACAACGTTCTGAGTTTTCTTCGACGACATGTCGAAGTAACGCGTCAGCGCCGTCTGCGCGCCCTGCAGGTCGGACTTCAGCGTGGTCTGGTTACGCGAGAGCAGCGCAAGACGCGCCGACAGCAAACGCAGCTTCACGTTCTCACGCACGAAGTAGCCCTGGTCCGGCGCGACCATCATCGCGTCGGCGTTGTCGATGCGGCGCACCTGCACGAGGCTCGTCAACTGCTGGCCGATGCCGCTCGTCAACTGGTTCCACCACACTTTCCAGCGCGGCTCGCCGGTGGCCGCGGACACCTTGGCCGTATCTGCCCATGTGGCCGCACGCGGCGTGGCATGGGCAATCGGCGCTTCGCCGGAGAGCGGCAGGCTGTCGATCTGATCGACCGCATTGTCGAGCTTGATCGCAAGACCCGTCAGGTCGGTGGAAGGCGCGGCCTTCAGTTTGTCGATGTCCTGCGCGATGGCCTTACGGACCGCGACCGCCTGCGTGCTATCGGACGCCGCGAGCCGCGTGTCGGCGCTTTGCAGCGCGAAAAGCGCAAGCTGCGTGTTGCCGGTCAATTGCAATTGCTGGCTTGCGGCAGACAGCATCTGACCGACTTCCGCGAGCGTCCAGTCGTCGCGATTGCGCGCGAGATCCGCGTACTGTTGCTGCAGCGCCTGCTGTGCGGCCTGTGCATCGGCGAGCTTGCCTTCCAGTTGCGCGACCTGCGAGTCGGACTGACGCACCGTAGCGAGCGCCTGCTCGGTTTTGATACGCAGTTCGTTGGTTTGCGTGTCGTTCGCCTGCTGACGTTGCGCGATGTTCTGCTCGGTGCGCTCCACCTTGCGATTGAGCGCATAGCCGCCCACGCCCGCGGCGCAAGCAAGAACCACGACGACAAACCACAGCAGCGGTCCGCTCGCGCTGCGGCGCTTTTGCGCTTCGTAGGGCGTGAAGGGTTGGTTCGGCGGCAACGCGGCGGTCGCGGCCGGCTGGGGTGAAGCGTTCGTGGATGCGTTCGTTTCAGTCATGCGTGATTTAGCCGGTGAATGAGCCGGATTGGACGGTACCGGTTGAACTACGGTCGGCAGATCGGCGAGCAAGGTACGGGCAATGCGCTCGTCGCCCGCGCCTGACACCGTAATCCTATCAAAACCCAATGCCCGCGCGGTCTCAGCAATACGGGGATGAGGCGTGACGAGCGCGGCGTGCTTGAGCTGCGCGAGTTCGTCGGCGGTGAGATGCTCTTGCGCGAGTTCGTGCAGATTGCGCACGCCTTCGGAGCTGGTGAGAAGCCAGGCATGCGGTTCGCCCGCAAGCAGTCGGTGCACACGAGCCCACGCGCCAATCGACGGTTCGGGCACGAGCCGCCGGTACGCGGCGACCGTCTCCACCTCGGCGCCGGCCTCGCGCAAACGGTCGGCCAGCCACTCGCGGCCACCGTCGCCACGCACGATCAGAACACGCTTGCCTTCGAGATTCGCCTCGCCGAGCGCCGTGTCGATTGCGGCGAAGAGGCCTTCGGAGTCGAAGCGCCCGTTATCGTCGTCGGCGCCGGATGCGGGACTGATGACGCGATGAGTCGACGCGCTGACGCCGTGACGCGCGAGCGCCTGTACGCTGCCCGGCCCGACCACGCCGACCGGCAATGCGTGCGGCCAGATCGCGCCGCTCTTCGCGAACGCATGATCGATCGCGTTCGGCGACACGAAGATGACGAGCGCATAGCGTTCGAGAGAGGCGAGCGCGGCGCGCAACGGCGCGTCGTCGGCGACGGGCGCAATGTCGATCAGCGGGAAATCGAGCGTCGCCATGCCGGCCGCGGTGAGGCGTTCTATCAGTTCGCTCGACTGACCGGACGGTCGCGTAATCACGACCGTGAACACCGCCTTGCCGGCGGATGACGATGCGTTGCCGGGAATGTCGACCGCCATCAGTCGCCGGACACCGGGGTGCCTGCCGAGCCGGAGTCCGCGCCGGAGCTTGCACCGTCTCCCGGCGCCGCGGGACCGCTCGCCGTGCTGAGCGCGCGGACGATGTCCATTGCGCCTTGCTGTTCGAGTGCGCTCGCCACTTCGCTGCCCAAGGCGATCGCGCGTTCGACGGTCGGCGCGGGTGCCGACGCCTGCGCGCTCAGCACGCGCTGGCCATCGGGCGTCGCCACGATGCCGCGCAGATGCAGCGCGCCGTCATGCCAAGTGGCATACGCGGCGAGCGGCACTTCGCAACTGCCGCCGAGCGAACGTGACACCATGCGCTCCGCTTCGACGGCTGCCGCCGTATGTTCGTGATGCAGCGGCGCGAGCCATGCCGCGAGGTCGGCGCGATCGGCGCGAATCTCGATGCCGAGCGCGCCCTGCCCTGCAGCAGGCAAGCTGTCGTCCGGATCGAGCAGCGCACGGATACGCTCAGCCAGACCGAGGCGCTTGAGACCTGCCGCAGCGAGAATGATCGCCGCGTAATCGCCGCGATCGAGTTTGGCGAGGCGCGTATCCAGGTTGCCGCGCAACGGCCGCACCTGGAGATGCGGATAGCGCATGCGCAGCATCGCTTCGCGGCGCAGGCTCGATGTGCCCACCACTGCACCGGCCGGCAGCGCGGCAAGCGAGTCGTAATCGTTCGACACGAGTGCGTCGCGCGGATCTTCGCGCTCCATGATCGTGGAGAGCGCGAAGCCCGCGGGCAATTCCATCGGCACGTCTTTCAGCGAATGCACCGCGAGATCGGCGCGGCCATCGGCGAGTGCCGCTTCGAGTTCTTTGACGAACAGTCCCTTACCACCCACCTTCGACAAAGTGCGATCGAGAATTTGATCGCCGCGTGTCGTCATTCCGAGGATTTTTACGTCACAAGATGGATATAATTTGTGCAGCGCACATCGCACATGCTCCGCCTGCCACATGGCGAGGCGGCTTTCTCGCGACGCAATCACAAGCGTGTGGGGTGGCGCGGCAAACGTCTCGGTGTTCATTAGCTTGTCGATTGAATGACGGGATGGAATAACAAACAATGTTAGCACGCGCCCTCGCGCTCACCCCCCGGTTCGCCCGCCTGTGGCCCTTACGGAACAAGGCTCGAATCGAGGCGCGCAGAGGCGCCGTGCCAACGCGGTATCAATGGAGGAGACGGGCTTCGCGCCATGCGCCGCTGTCTGGCTGCGACCTGTTCACGCACGCTCGTTCGCGCACCGCGCCGCCGTATGCGCGATGATCCAATGCGGCGCAACATGCGCCGCGTGCAGAGCTTGTGCGGTCGCGCGGCCTTCCTCCCCGGCGTATTGCCATCGGTGCATACCGCTTCAAAGCAGTTCACGTTGCAGTTCCAGTGCAGTTTTGAGTTCCGCAGTAGCAGTTCATCACTTAACAGACCCTGGCTTCCCTGAGGAAACCCATCGTGACGTCTTCCGGATCGGCGCGCCCTGCCCGCCGCAACACTGCATCGCCCAACGCTTCCACTGTCGACGCCGACGCGTCCACAGCCTCCGCATCGTCTGACGCGAGCGCCGCCCAGCCCGGCAAAGCCAAACGGGCGTCCTCCAGCGCGAAGGCTGCGAACGCCGCGAAAGCCATCAAGGCCGATAAGACCACCGTGCCGGCCAAGCCGGAAAAAGCCGTCAAGGCTTCGAAAGCGGACAAGCCGGCGAAAACTGCGTCCGCCACGAGCAAGGCCCTGGTGAAGACGAACTCGAAAGCGCAAGCCAAAAACAAGGTGGAAAACAAAGCGGAAAACAAAGCGCCGAACCTGCAAGCCGTCTCCGGGGACACCGTCGTCGCCGCGCCGAAAACCAACGGCCGCACGCGCGCCGACAAGGACCATCCGCTCTTCCAGGACATCCGCTATCTGGGGCGGCTGCTCGGCGACGTGCTGCGTGAACAGGAAGGCGACGCCGTGTTCGACGTCGTCGAAACAATCCGCCAGACGGCCGTGCGTTTTCGCCGTGAAGACGACAACGCCGCCGTGCAGACGCTCGACAAGAAACTGCGCTCGTTGAGTCCCGAACAGACGGTCAGCGTGGTGCGCGCGTTCAGCTACTTCTCGCATCTCGCGAATATCGCCGAAGACCGCCACCGCAATCGCCGTCACCGGATTCACGCGCTGGCCGGCTCCGCCGCGCAGCCGGGCACCATTGCCTATGCGCTGGAGCGGCTCGTCGAAGCGGGCGCCGCCGCCACGCCCGTGTTGCAGCAATTTTTCAACGACGCGCTGATCGTTCCCGTTCTGACCGCGCACCCAACGGAAGTGCAGCGCAAGAGCATTCTCGACGCAGAGCACGACGTCGCGCGCCTGCTCGCCGAACGCGATCAGCAGCTGACCGACCGCGAACGCGCGCATAACGAAGCAATGCTGCGCGCGCGCGTCACGTCGCTGTGGCAAACGCGGATGCTGCGCGACTCGCGGCTCACGGTCGCCGATGAAATCGAAAACGCGCTGTCGTACTACCGTGCGACCTTCCTCGAAGAAATCCCCGCGCTGTACACCGATATCGAAGAGGCGCTCAAGGAACACGGCCTCGAAGCGCGTCTGCCGCCGTTCTTCCAGATGGGCAGCTGGATCGGCGGCGACCGTGACGGCAATCCGAACGTCACGGCAGAAACGCTCGAACATGCGATCGCGCGCCAGGCCGAGGTGATCTTTGAACACTATCTCGAACAGGTGCACAAGCTCGGCGCGGAATTGTCGGTGTCGAATCTGCTCGCCGGCGCGAGCGACGAACTCAAAGCGCTCGCGGAAATCTCGCCGGACCGTTCGCCGCACCGTACCGACGAACCTTATCGCCGTGCGCTGATCGGCATGTACACGCGGCTCGCGGCAAGTGCGCGCGTGCGTCTCGGCGAAGGCAGCGTGCCGCTGCGCAGCGCGGGCCGCGGCGCAGCGCCGATTCGCGCGACGCCGTACGACGACGCGTCCGAATTCGTGCGCGATCTGCATGTGCTGATCGATTCGCTCGCCGCGCATCATGGCGCGCCGCTGGCGGCGCCGCGTCTCGCACCGCTCGCTCGCGCGGCCGAAGTATTCGGCTTCCATCTCGCGAGCATCGACTTGCGCCAGAGCTCGGACATCCACGAAGCGGTGATCGCCGAACTGCTGAAGCGCGCGGGCGTTCATGACGACTACGCCGCGCTCGCCGAAAGCGAGAAGCTCGAAGTGCTGCTCGCCGAGCTTGCTCAGCCGCGCCCGTTGCGCCTGCCGTATGCCGAGTATTCGGATCTCGTGAAGAGCGAACTCGGGGTGCTGGAACAAGCGCGTGTCACGCGTGAGAAATTCGGCGCGCGCGCGGTTCGCAACTACATCATTTCGCATACCGAGACGGTCAGCGATCTGGTCGAAGTCATGCTGCTGCAAAAAGAGACCGGCCTGCTGCAAGGCCGGCTCGGCGACGCGAACGATCCGGCGAGAGCCGCGCTGATGGTCATTCCGCTCTTCGAGACGATCCCCGACTTGCGCAACGCGCCGCACATCATGCGCGATCTGCTTGCGCTGCCCGGCGTCGACTCGATAATCGAACATCAGGGTAACGAGCAGGAAGTCATGCTCGGCTACTCGGACAGCAACAAGGACGGCGGCTTCCTCACGTCTAACTGGGAGTTGTATCGCGCGGAACTCGCGCTCGTGTCGCTCTTCAACGAACGCGGCATCACGCTGCGTCTTTTCCATGGACGCGGCGGCACCGTCGGCCGTGGCGGCGGCCCGACTTATCAGGCGATTCTGTCGCAGCCGCCCGGCACCGTCGACGGCCAGATTCGCTTGACTGAACAAGGCGAAGTGATCGCGAGCAAGTTCGGCAATCCGGAAATCGGCCGTCGCAATCTTGAAACGGTGGTGGCTGCGACGCTCGAAGCGTCGTTGCTGCCGCATGGCACGGCGCCCGCGGAACTGCCGGTTTTCGAATCCACGATGCAGCAATTGTCCGACGCGGCCATGGCCTCGTATCGCGCGCTCGTGTATGAAACGCCCGGCTTCAAGGAGTATTTCTTCGAGTCCACGCCGATCTCGGAGATCGCCGAACTGAACATCGGCAGCCGTCCCGCGTCACGCAAGTTGCAGGATCCGAAGCAACGCAAGATCGAAGATCTGCGCGCAATCCCGTGGGGTTTTTCGTGGGGCCAATGCCGGCTGTTGCTGACGGGCTGGTACGGTTTCGGCACTGCAGTGGCCGCGTATCTCGACGACGCACCGAGCGATGCCGAGCGCGGACGCCGTCTCGCGCAGCTGAAGAAAATGCACAAGACCTGGCCGTTCTTCTCGACGCTGCTCTCGAACATGGACATGGTGCTGGCGAAGACCGACCTCGCGGTGGCCTCGCGCTACGCGGCGCTCGTCACCGACAAGAAGCTGCGCAAGCATGTGTTCGAGCGGATCGTCGCGGAATGGGAGCGTACGTCCAAAGTGTTGTCGGAGATCACCGGCAAGAGCGAACGGCTCGCGGAAAATCCGCTGCTCGCGCGCTCGATCAAGAACCGCTTTCCGTACCTCGATCCGCTTAATCACCTGCAGGTCGAATTGCTCAAGCGTTACCGTGCGGGCGACACCAATGCGCGCGTGCGGCGCGGGATTCATCTGAGCATCAACGGTATCGCGGCGGGGTTGCGCAATACCGGTTGACGGTTCGGGATGGCAGTGGCGCTTGCGAGCGCCGCTGCCATGTCCGCATGCTTTCTCAAGCCGCTTCGACCATCAACGCGTCCAGCTTGAAAGAGCCGTCTTCCTTCACGTCGAAATACTGCCGCACTTCATCCGGCGAATTGCGCCACAGCGACTGGATCGCCACCACGCGATCCTCAGGCGTGCGCATGCGCGCCACCCACGAACTGAATTCGATGTCGATACGCCAGCGCTCGCGAATCGAAGCCTTGAAACCCGCGGTTTCGAAGAGCGCGATCCATTCGTCAGCGCGGTAATCGCGAATATGTGAGCCGTCGCGCAGGAGTTCGATTGCCTGGATATGCGTGTCCAGCAACGGATGGTCGATACCGGCGATGTCGATGAACAGCACCCGGCCACCCGGCTTCAGCACGCGCCGCACTTCGGCAAGCGCCGGCGCCACGTCGTGCCAATGATGCGCGCTCATCCGGCTGATGACCCAGTCGAACGTGTGATCGGCGAACGGTAATTTCTCGGCCGCGCCCTGCTGCGTGCGAATGTTCGCGAGGCCGCGATCCTTCGCGGCGCCTTCCACCGTGGCGAGCATCGGCGCAGCGATGTCGTAGGCGACCACTTCTTTGGCATGCGGCGCGACCGCGAAACTCGCGTGGCCCGCGCCGCAGCCCATGTCGAGCACCGTCGCATCCGGCGTCGCCGCGATCGACTCGGCAAGCGTCCGCAGATCCGCGCCGGTTGCGTGGGTCGGACTCGTCAAATAGGCGGCGGCGGTCGACCCGAAGGCGTCGGCGACCTGATCGTGATGCTTCATGAATAGCTCCGGTTGTCTGCGTGGGACTGTGTCGTGTGGGTCCGCGTTTCTGGTGCTGGCAGCGCGGCCTGCCGTTCGAGCCGCTACGCCGCTACAATAGAGCCCGCCGTGTACCAGTACAAGTTAAGCAATTATTCTGGTATCTATACCACCCTCCTCACGCCGTACCAAACGAATGACCACGCGAACGAGCACGCCCTCTTCCGCCGACAACCCGCCGCCGCTCGATGCCACGCCCGCCCGCGCGCTGGGCGACTTCATCCGCGCGCACCGCGAGCGGCTGTCGCCGCAAGCGGTCGGCCTGCCGCCCGGCCCGCGCCGCCGCACGCCAGGCTTGCGGCGCGAGGAAGTCGCGCAGCTGTGCGGTGTGAGTCCGACCTGGTACACATGGATCGAGCAGGGGCGTCCGGTTTCCGCTTCCGCGGACGCGCTCGCGCGTATCGCCGTCGCGCTGCAACTGTCGCGCGCCGAGCGGGCGTATCTGTTCGAACTGGCCGCCCAGCGCGATCCGGCCGAGCCCGACCCGGCCGCCGCCGACGCGCCCGCGACACTGCTCGAAACCGTGCAACTCGTAGACGCGCCCGCCTATGTGCTGGACCGTCAATGGAATGCGCTCGCGTGGAACGAACGCGCGGCCGATCTTTTCGTCGGCTGGCTCGACGGTTCGCATGATCGCAATCTGCTGCGATATACGTTCACGGAACCGGCGGCGCGCGGGTTGATCGTCGACTGGGACACGCGCGCGCGGCGTCTCGCCGCCGAGTTTCGGGCGGATTCGATCCGCCATCTGAACGACGCGCCAACGCGTGCGCTGATCGATTCGCTCACCGCGGCGAGCGACGCGTTTGCGCGCTTCTGGGCTTCGCAAGACGTCGGAGGCCGCGAAGGCGGACGGCGCGAATTCAATCATCCGCGAGACGGCCGGCTCGTCTACGATCAGATTACGTTCAAGCCCGCGCATCGCGAAGATCTCAAGCTGGTGGTGCTGGTGCGCGAATAGGCCGTGGCACGAGCCGCCATTGCAGGGCGCGGGTCCGTCGTCGGCGCGGCGTTGCGCCAGTGTTAAAATCCCAGTCTTTCCATGCTTCGACGGTGCGCTTGCAGTCATGCCAGGCGCATCCGCGTCGTCAGCCTCTTACCGCTCGCCCGATCGCCATTTAACTGCTGCATAACTGCCGCTTAACTGCCCAAAACCATGACGTCCCAACTGCACAAAAAAGGCGAAGCCTGGTCGGCTCGCTTCTCGGAGCCGATGTCGGAGCTCGTTAAACGCTACACGTCGTCGGTTTTCTTCGACAAGCGTCTCGCGCTCGTCGACATTGAAGGGTCGCTTGCGCACGCCTCGATGCTGGGCGCGCAAAAGATCATCGCCGCCGAAGACCTCGCCGCGATCCAACGCGGCATGGCGCAGATCAAGGGCGAAATCGAGCGAGGCGAGTTCGAGTGGCAACTCGACCTGGAAGACGTTCACCTGAACATCGAAGCACGCCTCACCGCGCTTATAGGCGACGCCGGCAAGCGTCTGCACACGGGCCGCTCGCGTAACGACCAGGTCGCGACCGACATCCGCCTGTGGCTGCGCGGCGAGATCGACCGCATCGGCGCGTTGCTGAAGGAACTGCGCACGGCGCTGCTCGACATGGCGGAGAAGAACGCGTCGACCATCATGCCCGGCTTCACGCACTTGCAGGTCGCGCAGCCGGTCACGTTCGGTCATCACCTGCTCGCCTACGTCGAAATGTTTTCTCGCGACGCCGAGCGCATGCTCGATTGCCGCAAGCGCGTGAACCGTCTGCCGCTGGGCGCGGCGGCACTCGCCGGCACGAGCTATCCGATCGACCGTCACGCGGTGGCAAAGACGCTCGGTTTCGACGGCATCTGCGCAAACTCGCTCGACGCTGTGTCCGACCGCGACTTCGCAATCGAATTCACGGCGGCGTCGGCGCTCGTCATGACGCACATCTCGCGCTTCTCCGAAGAACTCGTACTGTGGATGAGCCCGCGCGTCGGCTTTATCGACCTGGCCGACCGCTTCTGCACGGGTTCGTCGATCATGCCGCAGAAAAAGAACCCCGACGTGCCCGAACTCGCGCGCGGCAAGACCGGCCGTGTGAACGGTCATCTGATGGCGCTGCTCACGCTGATGAAAGGCCAGCCGCTCGCGTACAACAAGGACAATCAGGAAGACAAGGAACCGCTGTTCGACACGGTGGACACCGTTGCCGATACGCTGCGCATCTTCGCTGAAATGGTCGCGGGCATTTCGGTGAAGCCGCAAGCCATGCGCGACGCCGCATTGCAGGGATTCTCGACGGCAACCGATCTCGCCGACTACCTCGTCAAGCGCGGCCTCGCGTTTCGCGACGCGCACGAAGCCGTTGCGCTGGCCGTGCGCATCTGCGCGGATCGAGGCTGCGATCTCGCGGACCTCACGCTCGATGAAATGCGCGCGGAATTGCCGAACGTCGCGCATCTGATCGGCGACGACGTGTTCTCGTACCTGACGCTCGAAGGCTCGGTTGCAAGCCGCAATCATCCTGGCGGCACCGCGCCCGAGCAGGTGCTCGCCGCGGTTAAAGCGGCACGGCAAGCGTTGAACTGACAGGCGTCGAGTTGCGTGAGCGCGCCGGCATAGGCGCGTTCATGCACGGCGGATTGCGAAGGCGAACTCGTTGGCGAGTTCGCCTTTTTTTCTGGCGCCTAAGTCGAGATACCGGGGCGAACGCGGATTGAAACGCGGCGGTTTTTGACTACGATCTAAACAGGTTCTGCCCTCTTTAGTGGTTCATCATGCTTACCCGCACGCGCCTCCTTCGCCCCATGACTGAATGCCGCGCTCGCCGCGGCTGCGCATGGTCACTGTCTCTACGCGGCACCGCCTACACTGCGTTGCTCGCACTTGCCGTCGCCGGTTGCACGTTCACCCCGCCGCCGCCACGCGCGGTCGTCGCAACGCCGCCCGCCGCAGTCAACAGCGCGACACTCGATCAATATCGCGAGGCGGTCGCCCAACGCATCGTCGAGCGCAATCCTTCGTATGTACTGCGCGGCAAGCCGCAAGCGATGCTGCGCTCGCTCGTCGTGGTGTCGTTCACCGTCGATCGCAACGGGCACGTGGTGGCGTCGTCGGTGTATCGCACGAACGGCGACGACGAAGCGGAAAGCACCGCGCTCGCCACGTTGCGACGTGCATCACCGCTGCCATTGCCGCCGGGCAAATTGCTGAACGGCCGCGGCCAGCTCGAACTGTTCGAAGATTGGCTTTTCAACGACGACGGCAAGTTCCAGTTGCGCGAACTGGCTTCGCCTCAATCGCTGACCATCGACTGAACGCGGCCTGGCCGATCGGCCAGCCGCCTTGCTGCGCGCGCGCCGCGCTCGCTATAATTTTCCGATTCCCTCGCCGGAGCCTCCGGCACGGTGCAGGCCGCCCGCTCATCCGCCGGAGCGGCTTGCAGCCACCTGTCGCGGCGCCGCGTCATCCGCGCGCGCCACGCAAACGCCTTCGCTGCGTGGCGGCGTGATCGCCATGCACGCGCACAAGGCCGCATTCGCGCGCGAGTCCTCACGACCAACGCTGTATGCTGCGGGTTCGTCGCCCGTCAGCGTGATGGCCGACGCGAGTTCGACTCAAGCGCACGAACCTGAACAAAGATGCCGATTGACCGCGCCGCTGCGCAGCCACACTGCGCCCCTATCGAGCGAGGCAACGCGGCATCACGATACATGGAGACCCTGCATGTCCACATCGCCGATTTCCGCGGCCGAGCCCAATGCGGCCGGACACACCAACAGTGCGCGGATCATCTTCGCGAGCTTCATCGGCACCGCGATCGAGTTCTACGATTTCTACGTCTACGCGACCGCCGCGGCGCTCGTCATCGGCCCGGTGTTTTTTCCGCATGGCTCGGCAACGGCTCAGGCCCTGTCGGCCTTCGTCACGTTCGGCATTGCGTTCGTCGCGCGGCCGATCGGCTCGTTCCTGTTCGGCCATTTCGGCGACCGCATCGGCCGTAAATCGACGCTCGTCGCGTCTTTGCTCGTGATGGGCGTCTCGACCACGCTGATCGGCTTCGTGCCGGGCTACGACTCCATTGGCAGTCTTGCACCGATCCTTCTGTGCATCTTGCGTTTCGGCCAGGGCATTGGATTGGGCGGTGAATGGGGCGGTGCGGCGTTGCTCGCCACCGAGAACGCGCCTGCCGGCAAGCGCGGCTGGTTCGGCATGTTCCCGCAACTCGGACCGTCGATCGGCTTTCTCGCGTCCAACGGCCTCTTCTTCGCGCTTGCGATGTCGTTGAGCGACGCGCAGTTCCGGAGCTGGGGCTGGCGCGTGCCGTTCCTCGTAAGCGCGGTGCTGGTCGCGCTGGGGCTTTACGTGCGGCTCAAGATCGCGGAGACGCCGGCCTTCCAGGCCGCCATTGAGCGTCAGGAGCGCGTGAAGGTGCCCATTGCGACGCTGCTGTCGCGGCATTGGATGCCCACGCTGCTGGGCGCGCTCGCGATGGTGGTCTGCTACACGTTGTTCTATAACGCGACCACGTTCTCGCTGTCGTATGGCGTGTCGGTGCTGCACATTCCGCGGCAAACCTTCCTCGGGCTGCTGTGCATCGCCGTGGTGTTCATGGCGCTTGCCACGCCGCTGTCCGCCTGGGCAAGCGACCGCTATGGCCGCAAGCCGGTGCTGATCGTGGGCATCGTCGCGGCGGTCCTGTCGGGCTTCACAATGGCGCCGCTCCTCGGCAGCGGACAAACGCCGCTGGTGCTGCTGTTCCTCGTCATCGAACTGTTCCTGATGGGCGTGACCTTTGCGCCGATGGGCGCGCTGCTGCCCGAACTGTTTCCGACCAACGTCCGCTATACCGGCGCAGGTGTGTCGTACAACCTGGGCGGGATTCTCGGCGCATCGGTTGCGCCGTACATCGCGCAAATGCTGGCCGCGCGCGGCGGGCTGCCGTGGGTGGGCGCGTATGTGTCGATCGCCGCGGCCGTCAGCATGATCGGCGTGCTGTGCATGCGCGAGACGCGCGACTCGCGCTTGATGTGACGCGGCGATAGACAGGGAGGGGACCTCGGCGGGTTGATCGCTGAAGTCCCCGCCTGGCGGCGGTTTCGCTGAGTGAATCCCCTGCCTTGCGCGCCTTTTTGACTTGCCTATACTCGACAGGAATGACCCTATGGCAAGCAGGGAGGCCCGGATGAACCTTCACTTACATAATGCCGACGTCGTGACGATCATCGCGCTCGCGTTGTTGTGTTCGCTGCTGCTGGCGCTGCGCTTTCGCCCCGCCACCTGGAAAGGCATTGTCGTCGAGGCGCTGGCGGCGAACGCGGCAGCCATTACCGCGGTGATCGGGTTCGAGATGCTGGTGGCCTGACGCCCGCACCGTCAGTTGCGGACCGGCTTTGCGCCGGCCTCGAGCTTAACGGTAGTAATAGCCGTGATGGTGGTAATAGCCTCCACCGCCGTAGTAGTAGCCCGGCGCCGGCGCGACAACGCAGCCGCCAAGCAGGGTTGCGAGTACGGTGCCGGCGATCATGGTCAGGAGCAGGCGTTTCATGTTGTTCTCCATCGAGTCAGGTTCGTTCGAGAAATCTCGAATGACTCGATTGAACACGACGTACCGCTGCCAGAACGTTGCCAGTTGTAAGGGAAGATCACGCGCGTGTTACACGTTCGCCGTTCCGCGTGACTCGTCCGGACACGTGGCAATGCACGCTCACATCCGATGAAAACACCGCCTATACTGACTTGAAGATGCCGGTCGGTAATGAGCCTTGAGTGTATTGCCTCGCGGCCTTCCTGAAGGCGGGAGCGCGTCTGCCAGGCGCGGCTCGCGAGCGCCATTCAGCCTTGTTCACCAACACGCGCAACGAGCGCGAGCGCTCAACCGACCAACGAAAAGCGACAGATTTAACAACCGTGTAATGAGCGCTTTGCGTCTCGCACGGTTGCGCAGCAAGCCGAATCGTTTTCGCCCAGCGTTCCCCGACGCGGGCGTTTATAGGGGCGTCACGTCATAGTGCCAGTGGAATAGGCACTCTGCGCGCGACGCCCTTTTCTTTGAGCAAACGATTGCGGTCGAGGCAGCGCTCAAGCCGCAGCAGAACCCTGCCCGGCGACGGCCGGCGGCTCGCTGTGCACGTAGTCGATGGCATCGAGCACGGCGCTGATGGGCGGCACCGAAAGGCCGTCGCCAACTGAGATCGAGCGGAACGGTGCTTCCACGCCGCAATGTTCAGGCGACGTCGATACGAAAATCATGACCGTGCGCTTCAGCAGCGCATGTGCGAGGTGGACAAAACCGGTGTCCGCGCCGACCACCAACGAGCACGCGTCGATCATTTGCGCGATTTCCGTCACGGTCATCTTCGGCAGGACCTTCGAGCCCGGTACTTGCGCGGCGATCTGCTCGGCCTCGATGCGCTCGCCTTCCGAACCCCACGGCAAGACCACGCGGAAGCCGCGTTGCGAAAGCTCGGTGCCGACCACCGCCCAATGCGAGATCGGCCACTTCTTGTCGTCTTTCGACGTCGCATGAAAAAGCGCGGCGACGGGCGCGCGCTCACCGTCGAACGGCGGGCTCGCCGGCTCCGGCAACTTCAGGTCGTAGACGGGCGGGCCTTCAACTTCGTAGCCGAGAGCCTCGCCCGCGCTGATACGCATGCCATGCCACGCATTGCATTGCGGACGCGGACCAAAGCGCCCCGTGTACGCGAACGCAGCGCCCCGCTCGCCCAGGTCCTGAGACTGGTAGCCGATGCAACGCGACGAGCGGGCCAGAAACGCGATGATCGCGCTTTTGTACACGCCGTGAATGTCGATGATGTAATCGTAGCGATACGCGCGCAGCTCCGCGATGGACGCCGCGATCGCCTTGAAGTCGGCCCACCGGCGCGCTTTCTTGAAACGCCGCAGCGGCGCGAACAGTACACGGTCGATGCCCTTGCACCATTGCGCCGCTTCGGCGAATGCTTCGTCTGCGGCCCAATCCACTTGAACGCCAGGAAATGCGCGTTTGATATCCGCTACGACGGGCAGCGCTTGCACGATATCGCCGAGGGAGGTGACCTTGACGATAAGGACTCGCTTCATTGAGGGCCTTCGGTTGTTCAACGTCAAAATATTTTAGCCGACGAATGGAATAGTCTTTGCTGAAACGGGCAATGCGGCCGCCGGAAAACAATACGGCGTCTTACATCGCGCACCTTACAGCTTACCTTTTTACTTCATTTCACAAAGCTTTCATACGGTTTTACGTTTTCCGCGCGCTTTATACTTCATCCTTTGCACATCCAGATCTCATGTCGCGAGCGCAACCTCTTCTTTCTTCCGGGATCGTGCGTCGCGCGAGACGTCTTTGGCGCCAGTACGGCATTTTCTGGCTCGGGGCGATCGCGGTCGGGCTCGTGGCGGTGCTCTACGCGCGGCTGATCGACTGGGGCTACGAGGAATTCCGCACGGTGCAGCGCGAGCACGTGTGGGCGCCGCTCATCATCACCCCCGCGGTGGCGGCGCTCGCCGTATGGCTCACGCGCAAGTTCTTTCGCGGCGCCGAAGGCAGCGGCATTCCTCAGGTAATCGCCACGCTTCATTCGAAACCCGGCGAATATGGCGCGCGGCTGCTGTCGTTTCGCATTCTGTTCGGGAAGATCGTGGTGTCGTTTCTGGCGATACTCGGCGGATTTACGATCGGCCGCGAAGGGCCGACCGTGCAAGTGGGCGCGGCCCTCATGTTCAATCTGCGCAGGCTGTATCCGCGTTCGAACGCACTGATTGAGCGGCAACTGGTGCTGGCCGGCGCGGCAGCGGGTCTATCGGCGGCGTTCAATACTCCGCTAGCGGGTATCGTGTTCGCCATCGAGGAACTGACGCGCAGTTTTGAAGCCCGCGCGAGCGGTGTGCTGATTACCGCCATCATCATTGCCGGTGTGATCGCGCTGGGACTGAACGGCAACTATACGTACTTCGGCACCATTCAGATCGGCGCGCACTTTCCCGATCTGCTCGCGCTCGCGGTGCTGCTCACGGCCATCATCACGGGTATTGCGGGCGGCGTGTTCTGCTGGCTGCTGCTGAACACCGCGCGCTGGATTCCCGCGCCGCTGCGTCAATTGCACGGCGAGCGGCCCGTCGCGTTCGCCGCGCTGTGCGGCTTCGTGATCGCGGGAGTCGGCCTGGTTTCGGGCGGCACCACGTTCGGCAGCGGCTATGCGGAAGCGCGCGGTTTGCTCGACGGACACGAACAGCTGTCGGTGTTCTATCCGTTCCTCAAAATGATTTCGATGGTCGGCTCGTACCTGCCCGGCATTCCAGGCGGCATCTTTGCTCCATCGCTGTCGATCGGCGCAGGCTTCGGCAATCTGCTGCACATGGTGTTCGGCTCCATGCAACTGCCGATGCTGATCGCGCTCGCCATGGTCGGCTATCTGGCCGCCGTCACGCAGTCGCCGATCACGTCTTTCGTGATCGTGATGGAGATGATCAACGGTCACGCGCTCGTGATTTCGCTGATGGCCACCGCGCTGATCGCGAGCCGCGTGTCGCGCTTTTTCGCGCCGCCGCTTTACGAGGCGCTTTCCGAGCGCTACATGGCGCCGCTGCCGCGTCCGGCGCCTGCTCCGGTGCCGGAAGTGCCCGCGGTGGATGCGCCAGAAGTCGACGCATCGGAGCCGGTGGCGGAAGTCATTGCCGCAGATAGTTCCAACGAGACGTCCGCTGACAGTTCAGCTGATGCCTCCGCTCGCACATCCGCCGACGACACGGCCGATCGACCCGCTGATAGACCGACTGAAGGCGGTTCGCCCGCACCTCGTCCGTAAGCCGCGCTCGTCGACGTTCGCCGACGTTCGCGCGGCGCGCGCATCGACTCTCGCCGACCGCGACCGCGAACGCGACCAGCAGACTTATAAGGTCTGCGGAATCTCTATCTTGACCTCGAGCACCTCTAGGTCGTCCTGGCGCTCGAGACTCACGCGAATGTCGTCGTCGGAAATCCGCACGTACTTCGAAATCACTGCGACCAGTTCGCGTTGCAACGCAGGCAGATAATCGGCGGGAGCATGACCGCCGGCGCGCTCGTGCGCGATGATCAACTGCAGGCGTTCCTTCGCTACCGACGCGGATTTCTTCTTCTCGCCCAGCAAAAACGAAAGAATCGACATAACGTGCGCTCCCCTTACTTGGTGCCGAAGAGGCGCTGCAGCAGCCCGGGCTTCTGGTAATCGGTAAAGCGAAGCGATTTCTGCTCGCCGAGAAAACGCGATACGACGTCTTTATAAGCTTCGGCCACGTCGGTGCCGTCGAGATGCACTGCAGGCAGACCCTGATTCGACGCGTGCAGCACCGCTTCGGATTCCGGGATCACGCCGATCAGGTCGATGCGCAGGATTTCCTGGATGTCGGTCAGCGACAGCATCTCGCCTTCGCTCACGCGCTTCGGGTTGTAGCGCGTGATCAGCAGGTGCTCCTTGATCGGCTCCTTGCCTTCAATCGCGCGCTTGGTTTTCGACGACAGGATGCCGAGAATGCGGTCCGAGTCGCGCACCGACGACACTTCCGGGTTCGTCACGATCAGCGCTTCGTCTGCAAAATGCATGGCGAGGAGCGCGCCGGATTCGATACCGGCCGGCGAGTCGCACACGATGTATTCGAAGTCCATCGCGATGAGGTCGTTGATGACCTTTTCGACGCCTTCCATGGTCAGCGCGTCTTTGTCACGCGTTTGCGAGGCCGGCAGAATGAAGAGGTTCTCGCACTTCTTGTCCTTGATCAGCGCCTGGTTCAGATTGGCTTCGCCCTGAATGACGTTGATCAGGTCGTACACGACGCGGCGCTCACAGCCCATGATGAGATCGAGATTGCGCAGACCGACGTCGAAGTCGATCACGGCGGTCTTGCTGCCACGCAATGCGAGGGCCGATGCAAAACTCGCGCTCGTGGTCGTCTTGCCCACGCCACCTTTGCCCGATGTCACCACAATGATTTTTGCCATTACCCTTACCTTGTGTTCGTCAAATTCGTCAATTATGTGCGGCCATATTTCGCCCCCGACGCCGCGCGCCGTCAACGTTCGGCGCAGCGGATCCGGCAGCGCTTACGTGAGCCGCAATGGTTCGATCATCAACTTTTCGTCTTCGAGCCAGATCTGCACCGGCTTGCCGAGCACGTCGGCCGGCAGAGGGTTCTCGGTCGTCCGATAGATGCCCGCGATCGAGATGAGTTCCGGTTCGAGACACGTGCAGAAAATGCGCGCGTCGTGATTGCCTTGCACGCCTGCGAGCGCACGGCCGCGCAACGGCGCATAGATATGGATGTTGCCTTCAGCGATAACTTCCGCGCCGTAGCTCACGAGCCCGAGCACGACGAGATCGCCCTTTGCGTAGATGCGCTGACCCGAGCGCAGCGGCTTTTCCACCACCATGGTTTGCGAAGACGTGGCAAGACGCACGGGCTCGGCGGCCGGCGCAGGCGCGGGCTCAACCGATGCGGTTGCGGCCGTCTGATTCGCAGGCGCTGCGTTTGTGCCTGAGGTTGCCGAGTCGGCCAAGTCCGCCGCCGATGCGCCTGCGGCTTCTTCGTCAGCCGATTTTGCGGACGCGCCACGGCGGTCGCGCGCTTCGAGCAACGGCAGCGCCGACTCCGCCGCCCACGACTGCTGCGTGTCGGCGACCACGCCAACGGGACGCATGCGCACGCTCTCGAGCAACTGTGCGATCTCGGCGAGCGGCACGCGTTCGTTGCCGGCGAGCCGGCGCACGTCTATCGCGACGACGTCGTTAGCGAAAAATTCGGGGGTCGCCTCGAAGCGCCGGGTCAGCTCGGCACGCATGGCATCGAGGTCGGTTGTCTTGACCACAAACAGGAGCGTGTCGACGGAACCGCTGCGGAGTTCGAAAAAGGGCGATTTCTTGGGCGACATAACGTTCGGCAAAAATTTTGCGTATTTTACAGGCGTCCGCGCGCGCGGCGAGATTTTTTGCCGGACAACGAGCGGCTGGATGTTCACACTTGCTCGCGCGGAAACGATCGAACCGCGCCGCACATGAACGGGCGAGGCGGGAACGCTGCTGAAATGCGGATGGTGATGCGGACAGAGACGCGGACGGGAATTCGAAACAGGCGGCGGACGGTTGCGCTACTCGGCAGTTCACTGGTCGACTGCTGTCGACGTGGACGGCACGTGGCGAACCAGCAGACTTTCGACCTGCTCTGGCGAACGCGCGACGCGCCGATGTTCGCCGGTCGGCCCGAAACCGAGCGCTTCGTAAAAGCGCATTGCGTTGCGATTCGAGTCGGCGACCCACGCGTAGATTTCCGCCGCGCCCTCGTTGGCAAGCCAGCCGCTAGCCGTATCGACCAGCAACTCTCCGCCGCGAAGATGCCGGACCGCAGGCGCCACCCACAGTTCGCACACGAACGCGCGGCGCCCATCGGCTTCTTCGAAGTGCGCTTCGACCAGTCCGGCCGGATGACCCTCGGTGTAGAGAATGAAAGTGCTGATGGCGGCAGAAACCGCGTGTTCTGCGGCGACGGCGTCAAAGCTCGCGGCGTCCGCGGACAATGCGTCTTCTAGCGTTGCGCCGAACGCATAGGGCGCCTCACGCAGGGACGCTGTACGAAGTTCGCGAAAAACGGCGCCCTGATCAGCGGCGATACGGCGAACGGTCAGTGACGGACTCATGCAGACGAAAACCCCTTGAAACCTTAAGCCGTAGCTTTAACCGAACCGGCGCGAGAGTCAATTCATTCTTTGACGGGCGATCTTATCGCGCAAGCCGGTTCACGCAAAGCGCGCAGGCAACCCCGAGCATTTCGCGCGCCCGGCGCCTGGCGCCTGGCGCCATACCCGTCGACGTCATGCGCAGCGCGTTTGCCTCACGGTGCTGCGTAGTTGCCGGTGCCGTCCGGCCAGGGCGTGAGGAGTTCGTACCCGTCGTCGGTGACCGCGATCATGTGTTCCCACTGCGCTGACAGCGAGCGGTCTTTCGTGACCACCGTCCAGCCGTCGCGCAATACCGTGGTACCGGCGCGGCCCGCGTTGATCATCGGCTCGATCGTGAAGACCATGCCGGGCTTCAGACGTATGCCCTGCCCCGGCTGGCCGTAATGCAAAACCTGCGGGTCTTCGTGATAAACCTTGCCGATGCCGTGGCCACAGTAGTCGCGCACGATCGAAAAACCATCGCGTTGCGCGATCTTCTGGATCGCGTGGCCGACATCGCCAAGCGTCGCTCCCGGCTTCACTTCGCGAATGCCCGCAAGCATTGCCTCGTAGGTCGTGTCGACCAGTTGACGAGCCACCGTGCTCGGCTGGCCGACGCAATACATGCGGCTCGTGTCGCCGAAGTAGCCGTCTTTGATGATCGCCACGTCGATATTGATGATGTCGCCGTCTTTCAGCACTTCGCTGCGGTTCGGAATGCCGTGGCAAACCACCTGATTGACCGAGGTGCACACCGTCTTTGGAAAACCCAGATAACCGACGTTGGCCGGAATCGACTTTTGCGTGTTGACGATGTAGTCATTGCACAGTGCGTCCAGCTCGTCGGTGGAGACACCGGCCTTCACGTGCTCGGCGATCATGGCCAGCACGTCGGCCGCAAGGCGGCCAGAGATACGCAGCTTGGCAATGTCGTCAGGAGTCTTGTAGGTAATGGCCATGTATTCGGTCGATGGGTTCGCAGGTGGGTCGATATTCAATCGAACGGCCAATTGTACAGAGGATCGGCGCGGGGGCCGGGCAAAGCGGGGAAGAGGATGGTGAGTCAGCGGGTTGATGACTCAGCGGCAGGTGGAATTCCCCGCGCGCAGCGATAAGTTAGCATCGCTTATGAATGCCAGACTTGATACCAGACGTTAGAACGACGGGTCATTTGACACGCACAAACGAAAACAGGCCCCGAAGGGCCTGTTTTCTGAATTTGGCGGAAAGGGTGAGATTCGAACTCACGGTACCCCTAAAGGTACACCGGATTTCGAGTCCGGCGCATTCGACCACTCTGCCACCTTTCCGTGTTTTCCGACTTGCCACAACGAGGCGGTTTTGTCAGATCCAAGCGGGTCGCTGCTTGGGAGAGAAAGATTATAGAACAGCTGATCTGGATTTCCAAGTACCTCGCCGAAAAAATTTCGACGAATCGCAGCGATCAAATCACGCGGTTGGCGTCCACCCGACGCGAATCAGGCCGCCGGCACTTCCAGCCGCTCGACGCCGCCAAGGTATGGCCGCAGCGCCGCCGGCACCGTCACGGAGCCATCGGCGTTCTGGAAGTTCTCGAGCACGGCCACGAGCGTGCGACCCACCGCAAGACCCGAACCGTTCAGCGTATGAACGAGTTCCGGCTTGCCTTGCGCGTTCCGGTAGCGCGCCTGCATCCGGCGAGCCTGGAACGACTCCGTGTTCGAACAGCTCGAAATTTCGCGATAGGTGTTCTGCGCCGGCAACCAGACTTCGAGGTCGTAAGTCTTTGTCGCCGAGAAACCCATGTCGCCCGTGCACAGCGTGATCACGCGGTACGGCAATTCCAGCTTTTGCAGAATCGTCTCGGCGTGGCCGACCATCTGCTCCAATGCGTCATACGACGTTTCCGGCGCCACGATCTGCACCATTTCAACCTTATCGAACTGATGCTGACGGATCATGCCGCGCGTGTCGCGCCCATACGAGCCCGCTTCCGAACGGAAGCACGGCGAATGGGCGGTCAGCTTGATCGGCAACGCGCCCGCTTCGACGATGCTGTCGCGCACCGTGTTCGTCAGCGAAATTTCCGACGTGGAGATCAGATACTGCGTGACCGTGTTTTCGCCGCCGCCCTTCTCGACGCGGAACATGTCGTCGGCGAACTTGGGCAACTGGCCGGTGCCGTACAGAATTTCCGGATTCACGATGTACGGCGTGTAAATCTCCGTATAGCCATGCTGCTGCGTGTGCGTGTCGATCATGAACTGCGCGAGCGCACGATGCAGCCGTGCAATCTGCCCACGCAGCATCGTGAAGCGCGCGCCCGACAGCTTGGCGCCGGTCTCGAAATCGAGGCCGAGCGGCGCGCCGACATCCACGTGATCCTTGACTGCGAAATCGAACTGACGCGGCGTGCCCCAGCGGCGTACCTCCACGTTGTCGGCTTCGTCGCGTCCTGTCGGCACGCTCTCATGCGGAAGATTCGGCACGCCGAGCAGAAGATCCGACAGACGTTTTTGAATGTCGTCGAGCTTCGCCGCCGACGCCTTCATCTCGTCGCCGATGCCGCCGACTTCTGCCATCACGGCCGAAGTGTCCTCGCCCCGCCCTTTCATCGCGCCGATCTGCTTCGACAGGCTGTTGCGGCGCGCCTGCAGTTCTTCGGTGCGAGTCTGGGTGTCGCGGCGTTCCGCTTCGAGCGCGGTAAAGGCCGCCACGTCGAGGGTATAGCCGCGGTCGGCGAGGCGCTTCGCGACGCCGTCGAGGTCTTTGCGCAGCAACTGGATGTCGAGCATGGGATGGGGCGGGATTCGTTGTATGAAGATGGGATTTTAGCGCACCGGCGGCACCGGACAGGCTCAACTCTTCTTGGGCTTGTTCTCGTTGCGCCACTGCGCGTCGAGTTCGGCAAGACGCGCCATCTTGTCGCCTATCTTGCCTTCGAGGCCGCGCGGCGTCGGCGTGTACCAATGCGGATCGCGCATGTTCTCGGGCAAATACGTCTCGCCGGCCGCGTATGCATCCGGTTCATCGTGTGCGTAGCGATATTCGTGGCCGTAGCCGAGCTCCTTCATGAGCTTGGTCGGCGCGTTTCGCAGATGCACCGGCACGCCGCGCGACTTGTCCTTGCTCACGAAGCGGCGCGCCTCGTTGTACGCGTTGTAGCCGGCATTCGACTTCGGCGCGACGGCCAGGTAGATGATCGCCTGCGCGAGCGCCAGTTCGCCCTCGGGCGTGCCGAGTCGCTCGTAGGTCTCGGCGGCGTCGAGCGCAATGCGCGCGGCACGCGGGTCGGCAAGACCGATGTCCTCCCACGCCATCCGGACGATGCGGCGCGCCAGATAGCGCGGGTCCGCGCCGCCGTCGAGCATGCGGCAGAACCAGTAGAGCGCGCCGTCCGGGCTGCTGCCGCGCACCGACTTATGCAACGCGCTGATCTGGTCGTAGAAAGCGTCGCCGCCCTTGTCGAAACGGCGCAGATTCTCGGCGAGCGCGCTGCCGAGCAACGCGCCGTCGATCTCCGTGGTCTTCTGCTGCGAAGCCGCGCGCGCGACGATCTCAAGGTTGTTCAGCAGCTTGCGGCCGTCGCCGTCGGCGGAACCGATCAGCGCATCGCGCGCTTCGTCGGTAAACGTCAAGCCGCCGAGTTCCTGTTGCGCGCGCACGAGCAGTTCGCCCAACTCTTCCTCGGTGAGACTTTTGAGCACGTAGACGGCCGCGCGCGACAGCAACGCGCTGTTCACTTCGAACGACGGATTCTCCGTAGTCGCGCCGATGAACACGAAGAGCCCCGACTCGACATGCGGCAAGAACGCGTCTTGCTGACTCTTGTTGAAGCGATGCACTTCGTCGACGAACACTAGCGTCTGATGCCCGTTCGCGCGATGAATCTGCGCGGTCTCGACCGCCTCGCGAATGTCCTTCACGCCGGACAGCACCGCCGACAACGCGATGAATTCCGCGTGAAACGCGTCGGCCATGAGCCGCGCGAGCGTGGTCTTGCCGACGCCGGGCGGCCCCCAGAGGATCATCGAATGCGCTTCACCGGATTCGAATGCGACCCGCAGCGGCTTGTTCGGGCCGAGCAGATGCTTCTGACCGATTACTTCGTCGATATTGCGGGGCCGCAGGCGTTCGGCGAGCGGAACATTGGCACGGGTTTCTTCGAACATGACGTTTTGGGGATAATCTCGGCTTTTCCGGACGCGGCCCGCACGATGGTCCGTGTGATGATCGGCCTGAAGGCGGCATGCTGCCGGACGAGAGCGCAAAACCCGCACGAGCAAGGCGCGAGGCGTGGGAAACGTCCTGCATTATGACAGTGACCGCGCAAGGACGAGCGGCGCGCATCCTGAACATGCACGCGGACTCGCATACAAGAGCAACCGGAACAGCAACAGCAACACGACTCAGGGACAAGACCCGATGGCACAAGATCCACTCGCCGGCGACGCCGGTTCCACCTACGCGCCGCTCACGCCGGTACCCGACGCGCGCCGCGCCTTCCGTACCGGCGACGCGTTCGCGCTCTGGTTCTCGCTCGGCATCGGCCTGCTGGTCGCGCAAGCCGGCGCGCTGCTAGTGCCGGGGCTGTCGCTGCCGCACGCGCTGCTGGCCATCGTGATCGGCAGCGCGATCGGCGTGGTTCTGCTCGCGCTCGCGGGCGTGATCGGCACGGACACCGGGCTCGCGGCGATGTCCTCGCTGCGTCCGACGCTCGGCGTGCGCGGCGCGTCGGTGCCGGCTTTGCTGAACGCGGTGCAACTGGTCGGCTGGGGTTCGTTCGAAGTCATCGTCATGCGCGATTCCGCCGACGCTCTTGCGAAGCAGGCGTTCTCTCTTTCCATGCCGCTCGTCTGGACCATCATCTTCGGCTTGCTCGCGACGCTGCTCGCGATCAGCGGCCCGCTCTCGTTCGTGCGGCGCTTTCTGCGCACGTGGGGCATCTGGCTGCTGCTCGCCGGCGCGGCATGGCTCACATGGAGCCTGCTCGCGCAGCACGATCTGAGCGCGATGATGCGCCGCCCCGGCACTGGCGAGATGTCGTTCGGCGGCGCTATCGACCTCGTAGTGGCAATGCCGCTTTCATGGTTACCGTTGATCGCGGACTACACGCGCTTCGGCCGCCGCGCCGGCGACACGTTCCGCGGCACGCTGCTCGGCTATGGCATCGCGAACATCTGGTTCTATGCATTGGGCGCGATCTACGGTCTGGCCGCCGGTGGCGGCGACGCGCTGCTGACAAGCGCGCTTGCGCAAGCCGGCGGCGGGCTTGCGTTGCTGCTCATCCTGATCGACGAAGTGGACAACGCATTTGCCGACATTCATTCAGCAGCGGTGTCGACGGGCACCTTCTGGGCGCGCGGCAGTGTGCCGATGCTGTCGGCGGCGTTCGGCGCGCTGTGCACATTGATCGCGCTGCTTATACCGATGGCGAAGTATCAGAACTTCCTTCTGTTGATCGGCTCGGTGTTCGCGCCGCTTTTCGGCGTGGTGCTGGTCGATCACTTCATCGTGCGCAAGCGCCGTATAGAAGCCGCCATGCTCGCCGACGTACGCGGCCGTTACGGCTTCTCGGGCGGCTGGCATCTGAGCGCGTTCATTGCGTGGGCGATCGGCATTGCCGCTTATCAGGCGATCAACCAATGGCTCCCGAATCTCGGCGCGACGCTGCCCGCGCTGGTGATCGGCGCGGTGTGTTATCTCGCGTTCGTGTCGACGCGTAAAACCGCGTACGCGTGAGCGGCTCAATGCGCCGTAATTAAAGAAAAGGCCTGCATTTGCAGGCCTTTTTCGTTGCATCCGCCGCGCATCGCAGCGGATGGCGGCCAAGCTCAGCGAGCAGCAGTCCGGTACTCGACGCCTGGCAGCACGCACAACAACTCGAACGCGAGGTTCGCGGCGAGCAGCGCCGTCGTGCCAAACGGATCGTACGGCGGCGCCACCTCCACCAGATCGCATCCGACGATATTCAAGCCGCGCGCGCCGCGAATGATTTCGAGCGCCTGCGGCACGGTCAGTCCGGCAATTTCAGGCGTGCCGGTGCCGGGCGCAAAGGCCGGGTCGATACCGTCGATGTCCAACGTGATATAGACCGGGCCATCGCCCATGCGCTCGCGCACGCGCGCCATTAGCGGCGCAAGCGACTGGTTCCAGCATGCCTCGGCCTGCACGACGTCGAAGCCCTGATCGCGGCACCAGTCGAAATCTTCTGCGGCGTAGCCCGTGCCGCGCAGACCGATTTGCACGACGCGCTCGCAGTCGAGCAGCCCCTCTTCGACCGCGCGACGAAACGGCGTGCCGTGGGCGATTTTCTCGCCCATCATCGTGTCGTTGACGTCGGCGTGGGCGTCGACGTGAATCAGGCCGACCTTGCCGTGCTTGCGATGAATCGCCCGCAAAATAGGCAACGCGATGGTGTGATCGCCGCCAAGGGTGACCGGCTTGCAATCGTGCTGAAGTATCTCGTCGTAAGCGGTTTCGATCCGGGCGATCGAATCGTGCAGGTTGTACGGATTAATCGCGACGTCACCCAGATCGGCCACGCGCAGAGAATCGAATGGCGCCGCGCGCGTTGCCATGTTGTAAGGGCGCAGCAGCACCGATTCGCTGCGAATCTGGCGCGGTCCAAAGCGCGCGCCAGTGCGGTTGGACGTGCCCAGGTCGAACGGCACGCCGACGAAACATGCGTCGAATCCCTCCGCCGAGCCCACGTTCGGCAGGCGCATCATCGTGGCAATGCCGCCGCAGCGCGGCATTGCATTGCCGGATAGCGGCTGCGGCCGTTCACCGGCTTCAGGAGAAATGAAAGAAGAAGTATTCATCGTGGCTCGGCAATGAAAAGAAGACGCAGCTTTTCGGAATCTGAGAACCGGCTATATTGCGTGCGCTCATGCGTTCCGGAGGCACTCCGAACGCCTGAAAGCCGGGTGAATCTCCATTCTTGAGCACTTCCCGTCAACTTAAAATAGCCGCGCAGTAACCTTTACATCGATCCGCGGCGATGTATCCTGACGCATGTTCTCCCAACTCACCGACCTCGATTTACGACTTATCCGCGTGTTCCTCGCGATCGTCGACGCGGGCGGCGTCTCGTCGGCCCAAGCCACGCTCAACGTCGGCCAGTCGACCATCAGCACGCAACTCGCCACGCTCGAAACGCGCCTTGGGTATCGGCTGTGCGAACGCGGCCGCGGCGGCTTCCGGCTGAGCGCGCGCGGCGAACAGTTCGCCGATGCCGCTCGCGCGCTGCTCGGTGCCGTCGACAGCTTCGGCATGCAGGCGCGCAATGTCGGACGCAAGCTCGTGGGCACCTTCGACATCGGCATGATCGGGCACACGCCCGTATCGGCAAGTGCGCGCATTAGCAACGCGATTGGCCGGTTTCGCTCGCGCGATCAGTCGGTGCGATTTTCGATTCTGGTGCGCTCACCCGGCGAGCTCGAAGAGTTACTGCTCAATGGGCGGATTCAGGTGGGCATCGGGTATTTCTGGCATCGCGTGCCGTCGCTCGAATACACCGAGGTGTTTGCCGAAGACCAGTTCGCGTATTGCGCGAAAGGACATCCGCTGTTTGCTTCAGCCGGCGGCGTGTCGCCCGAGCAAGCTGCAACGCACGAATGGGCGTGGCGCAGCTATCCGTTGCCCGAAGCCGAAAGTTCGACCACGCCGCGTAACGTCACCGCGGTCGCGGACAACATGGAAGCGGTCGCGATGCTCGTGCTTTCCGGGCATCACCTCGGCTACCTGCCCGGACACTTCGCGGCGCCGTTCGTCGAGCAAGGGCTGCTCGCCGCGTTGAACCCGGAGCTAATGCGTTATCGCGTTGCGTTTCATATGGTCACGCGGACGCGGCAGCATAGAACAGATATTGTCGAAGCGTTCATCGACGATATGAAGGCAGCCCATGCCGTCGAAGCGAAAGCGTAGCGCGGTCGCTGCGTTGTACCGGTAATAAAAAAGCCGCGCGTTCAGCGCGGCTTCTCTCGCAAACATCAATGCACGGCGAGCGGTTAGCCGTTGATCACGTCAGCGCCTTTCGGCACGGTAAATTTGAACGCATCCGCGGGCAGCGGCGGATTCTTCTGGATGTTCGAGAAGGTCAGCAACGTCACGTTGCCGAATACGTCGTGCAATTCCATTGCTTGCAGATTGCCGTCCTTGAAGCCGATGCCCACGCGCTGAAATTGCGTGTCTTTCGCTTTCGGCGTGAGTTCGAGCCAGTCGATGCCGGCCTTGACACCCGCATCGCGCAAGGTGAAGTTCTTATCCAGATCGTTGCTGCCGAACAGGATTGCCGCCGGGCTCGCGCCGAGCGCGCCGCCGAGGCTTCTCACCGTCACCTGGTTCAGATCCTTGTCGTACACGTAAAGCTTGTCGCCGTCCGCCTGCAGCAATTGCGAGTAGGGTTTTTCGTATTGCCAGATGAACTTGCCGGGACGCGCGAACGTGAATGTTCCGCTCGACGTACCGTTCTTGCCGCCGCCCGTGGTGGACAGCACGCCGCTCGCGCCGCTCGCTGCTTGCGCCTTGCTGGGCGCGCGTACTTCCTGCTGCACGAAGGTGCCGCGCGCCGAGTGAACCTGCGCGACGAACGCCTTTAACTGCTCGGTGCCGCTCGCGAACGCCTGCGAAGCGACGAGCATCGTCGCGCCGATCGCGGCTGTACCGACGCCGCGTGCGATTGCCCGGGCGAACCGGCCGACGCTGCTGGATGCATGCTGCTGCACAAATAGCTGCATATATTTCTCTCCCTTGATTTGAATTCGTTGAGCGACTGCTTTGTCTGGCCTTGGTTGGCTCTGATTGCGGCGCATCGACATGAGCAGTGTTTGCCGGTGGCCGTGAGCACAGCGAGACGCTTGCTGTGCGAGGCTCGGGGCGAACGCATGAGACTTCGGTCCCTGCGGTCTGTTGCGCTGAGCCTCAAACCGAGCTTAGGCAGGCAGGCTTAAACGAGCCTTAGAAGTCGGCGTCGAAGAGGACCCTGAACCTGGATCTTCGCGGCGGATCTTTGGACCGCGTCCTTGATGTCCACATTGAAAGCGGACATTCAAAGCCGACCATGAAACAGGCCGCTGCAGCCATTGGGACCACGCCTCAGAAGACCGTCCGCGAAGCAGGCCCCGAAAGCGGGCAAAACACTTCCCGCCATAACGCCTACTCCGCCTCTCGCGCCGGTGCCAGAATTTCGCGATTGCCGTTCGACGACATCGCCGACACCACGCCTGAATTTTCCATTTGCTCCAGCAGGCGCGCCGCGCGGTTGTAGCCGATGCGCAAATGCCGCTGCACCAGCGAAATCGACGCGCGCTTGTTTTTCAGCACCACGTCCACTGCCTGATCGTAAAGCGGATCCGATTCGCCGTCGCCTGATCCACCCGCTCCGGCGCCCGCCGAGCCCTCGTCACCCTCACCGGTCACGCCGCCTTCGAGAATGCCTTCGATATAGTTCGGCTCGCCCTGCTCCTTGAGCTTGTCGACGACGCGGTGCACTTCTTCGTCCGACACGAACGCGCCGTGCACGCGGACCGGCAAGCCGCTGCCCGGCGGCAGGTAGAGCATGTCGCCCATACCGAGCAGCGATTCCGCGCCCTGCTGGTCGAGAATTGTGCGCGAGTCGATTTTGGACGACACCTGGAACGCCATCCGCGTCGGCACGTTCGCCTTGATGAGCCCGGTAATCACGTCGACCGACGGACGCTGCGTGGCGAGAATCAAGTGAATGCCGGCGGCGCGCGCCTTCTGCGCAATACGCGCGATCAGTTCCTCGACCTTCTTGCCGACCACCATCATCAGGTCCGCCAGTTCGTCGATCACGATGACGATGTTGGGCAGGCGCGTGAGCGGCTCCGGTTCGTCCGGCGTGAGGCTGAAAGGGTTCGGCAGCTTTTCTTCGCGCTTGGCAGCTTCGTCGATCTTGTTGTTGTAGCCGGCGAGGTTACGCACGCCGAGCTTGCTCATCAGCTTGTAGCGCCGCTCCATTTCGGCGACCGCCCAGTTCAGCGCGTGACCCGCCTGGCGCATGTCGGTCACCACCGGACAGAGCAGATGCGGAATGCCTTCGTAGACGCTCATTTCGAGCATCTTCGGATCGATCAGGATCATGCGGACCTGGTCGGCGCTCGCCTTGTAGAGCAGCGACAGGATCATTGCGTTGATACCAACCGACTTGCCCGAACCGGTCGTACCCGCGACGAGCAGGTGAGGCATCTTCGCGAGGTCCGCGCATACGGGCTTGCCGCCGATATCCTTGCCGAGCCCCATGGTGAGCGGCGATGCGGCGTCCGCATACACCGCGGAGCCGAGAATTTCGGACAGGCTCACGGTCTGGCGGCGCTGATTCGGCAGTTCGAGCGCCATGAAATTCTTGCCCGGAATCGTTTCGACGACGCGGATCGATACCAGCGACAGCGAACGCGCGAGGTCTTTTGCGAGATTCACGATCTGGCTGCCCTTCACGCCAGTGGCCGGTTCGATCTCGTAGCGCGTGACGACCGGACCCGGATACGCGGCGACGACGCTCACCTCGACGCCAAAGTCCTTGAGCTTTTTCTCGATCAGACGCGAGGTGAATTCGAGCGTATCCGCCGAGATGGTTTCCTGCGCGGCGGGCGCGGGATCGAGCAGCGAGATAGGCGGCAGCGTGGAATCGCCGGGCAGATCAGTGAAAAGCGGCACTTGCCGTTCTTTCTCGACCCGCTCCGACTTGGCGGGCGTGACGACCGGCGGCACGATGACGACGGGCTCGTGCTCCTCGATACGCACGCGGCCTTTCTCGACCTTACCTTCGCGCTTCACCGCCGCGGCTTCGCCCAGCTTGCGGTCGCGGCCCGCCTCGCGGCGCAGCTTCGCGAAGGTCACAGCCGAAATGATCGACTCCCCGAGCTTCTCCGATACCGACAGCCACGAAAACCGGAAATACAACGACAAGCCAATGCCGAGCACGATCAGCAGCGCGAGGGTGCCGCCCGTGAAACCGAGCGCATGCGACACACCGCGCGCGACCGCTTCGCCGATCACGCCACCGGGCGCGCGCGGCAATTGCACCTTGAGCGACCACATGCGCAACGCCTCGATGCCGTCGCAGGCAAGCAGCACGAGCATGAACGCAAAGGCGTCCGCGAGCCAACTGGCATCGCGCGGCGCGTCTTCCTGCAACTCTTCGTGACGGGTGATGCGCTTGTAGTTCGCGGAGATATGGCGGCCGAGCAGCACGATCCACCAGTAAGCGGAGAGGCCGAACAGCAGCAGCAGAATGTCCGAGGTCCACGCGCCTACGCGGCCCGCCCAGTTGGCGATGTGATCCACCTGCGCGGCGTGCGTCCAGCTCGGATCGCGCCGGCTGTAGCTGACGAGCGCCATCAGCAGGAAAACGCCGAGCGCGACCTGCAGAATCCAGCGGATTTCGGTGAAGAGACGCGACATGCGGTGCGGCAATGCCTGCGCGCTCGCGGTATAAGGAGCTTTTGCCATTGATCCTGTTGCTTGTGTGGCCGATCCGGTGTGCCGGGGCGCAGCCGAGCCGCGCTGGGCGCGGCTGCGGGCGCGACACCGGCGACCCGAAACTTCAATCCGGCCTATTGTAAACGCAGTGCCCCGCGCGAGGCTGTAAATGACGGTAACCTGGCCGATTGGCCACACGCAGGCGTCCAATCAACGCGCGACCGGCTCGAAAGCACGCGCCGTGGGCTATCGCCGCGATCAGAAAGCTTCATGGAGCAGCCCGCCGCCCCGCCCTTTATAATGCCCGACTGATACCCATCTACAGTTTCAGCCAAGTCGCGCAGCCTCGCATGGGCGAGCAGCGCGCCGTAAAAGGATTCGATCATGCCCGCAACTTCCACGAAACACGCCAAGGTTCTGATTCTCGGTTCCGGTCCCGCCGGCTACACGGCAGCGGTCTACGCGGCGCGCGCGAACCTCGCGCCGGTGCTCGTCACGGGTCTCGCGCAAGGCGGCCAGCTGATGACCACGACCGACGTGGAGAACTGGCCCGCCGACGCCAACGGCGTGCAAGGCCCGGAACTGATGGCACGCTTTCTGGAGCACGCTGAGCGCTTCAACACCGAAATCATCTTCGACCACATTCACACGGCCAAGCTGAACGAAAAGCCGATCCGCCTGATCGGCGATTCGGGCGAATACACGTGCGACTCGCTGATCATCTCGACGGGCGCATCGGCGCAATATCTCGGCCTGCCGTCAGAAGAAGCGTTCATGGGCAAGGGCGTGTCGGCCTGCGCCACCTGCGACGGCTTCTTCTACAAGCAACAACATGTGGCCGTGATCGGCGGCGGCAATACCGCCGTTGAAGAAGCGCTGTATCTGTCGGGCATCGCGAAGAAGGTCACGGTGATCCACCGTCGCGACAAGTTCCGCGCCGAGCCGATCCTGATCGACCGCCTGCTTGCCAAAGAGAAGGAAGGCGTCGTCGAGATCAAGTGGAACCATACGCTCGACGAAGTCACGGGCGACCAGTCCGGCGTAACCGGCTTGCGCATCAAGCACACGCAGACTGGCGAGACGACCAACATCGCGTTGCAGGGCCTGTTCGTCGCGATTGGCCACAAGCCGAACACGGACATCTTCGAAGGCCAACTGGAGATGAAGAACGGCTACATCATCACGAAGGGCGGCCTGAACGGCTTCGCAACCGCTACCAGCGTGCCGGGCGTGTTCGCCGCCGGCGACGTGCAGGACCACGTGTATCGTCAGGCCATCACGAGCGCAGGCACCGGCTGTATGGCAGCGCTCGACGCGCAACGCTATCTGGAAACCATCAACGAGATGGCCGGCGAGCACGCAATGAGCCAGGAAGCGGAGCGTTGATCGGCTGCGTCTCTTCGCGAACGCAACGGTAAAATGGCGGCTGGGCCGTGCCCGGCCGCTCGCTCGATCAAAGGCCGCGGCTCCAAGCCCGCGGCCTTTTGCATTCGGACGTGCGCCACGGCCATGCAAGACGCCGCTTGATCTACTTTCGATCGATTCTCGATCGACTCATTTTCCGCGTGTATTGCCGCCATGCCCAAGAACCAGCCTCACCCGAACGAGCCCAAGCGTGTCAGCGCCGCCGCGCGACCCGCGCCGGAACCGGCGGCCCCCGCCGCCAGGCCGGCAATCGAGCCGGCTGCGGGTCTGGCGGGCCTGGGCGCGCTGCGCGATGCGTTGAAGGTCGACAGCGAGCGGCGCGAGCGTGAACGCGCAGCGGCGGCGGCTGCACAGCGCGAAGCGGCTGCAGACGCCAATCTGTTTCGCCGCGAAATCGGCGAAGTCGCGCCGCTCGCGGTGCCGCCGCGCGCATCGTTGCCGCGCAATCCTCCGCCGCCGCTGCCGGTGCAAACCCGGCTCGATGAAGAAGCCGTGCTGCACGAAGCGATTTCCGACGAGTTCGACCCCGAGGTGCTGCTCGACACCGACGAAACACTCTCCTATTGCCGCCCGGGCGTGAGCCAGGAAGTCGTGCGAAAACTGCGGCGCGGCGACTGGATCGTGCAGGCACAGATCGACCTGCACGGAATGCGGCGCGAGGAAGCGCGCGAGGCTCTGGCTGAGTTCATCCGCGAATCGGTAAAGCGTGGCTTGCGCTGCCTGCGCGTGATTCACGGCAAGGGGTTGGGATCGATCGGCAAGGAACCCGTGCTCAAGGGCAAAGTGCGCGCGTGGCTCGTGCAGAAGAGCGAAGTGATCGCGTTTTGCCAGGCACGTCCGCATGACGGCGGCGCAGGCGCTGTGGTCGTGCTGCTGCAGCCGGGCGCTACGCCGGCTCACGCAAGAGCTTTGGCGGAGCCACGGTGATCCATCCCAGGCTGACGCTCGCGCTGACCTTCATGGAGGCGCTGGCGATTTTCGCGTACGCCATCTCCGGTTTTATCGAGGCCAAGACCCGTCGGCTGGACGCTGTGGGCACCTTTCTCGTCGCCATCGCCACCGCGTTTGGAGGCGGCACACTGCGCGACGTCCTGCTCGAGCGCCGTCCGTTCTACTGGGTCGAGCATCAGGAATATCTGATCGCCATTTTCGCGATGTCGCTGTTTGCCCCCACGCTGCTGAAAGCCACCTCGCGCCTGCTGTCCGAGCGCGTCCTGCTGGTGGCCGACGCGATCGGCCTCGGGCTTTTCAGCATCGCCGGAACCTCGATTGCGCACGACGCCCAAATGCCGTGGTTCACGTCCGTGCTGATGGGCGTGGCAACGGGCGTGTTCGGCGGCGTGATCCGCGACGTGCTGTGCAACGAAGTGCCATTGATCCTGCGCGACTCGCGGCCGTACGCGACATGCGCTTTTGTCGGCTGCTGGCTGTATGTGCTGCTCGACTACGTGAATTTCGACACCGTGTACAGCGTGCTGATCGCCACCGCGTTTATTCTGCTGTCGCGGCTCGCAACCTTCCGGTTCAACGTGCGATTGCCGCATTAGCTCTAGCTGCCGCCCACCACACCCGATGCGGACAACATTAATTCGAGCCTATACACTTCACGTCGAACCTATTTCCGCCAATCACTCACAAGGCCAAACATGGACCGTTTCGAAGCGATGGAGATATTTACGCGTGTGGTGGAAGCGAACAGCTTCACCAAAGTATCCGAATCGCTCGACCTGCCGCGCGCCAAAGTCAGCCGGACGATTCAGGCGCTGGAAGAACACGTCGGCGTACGGCTGTTGAACCGCTCTACCCGCCAGGTCAGCGTTACCGAAGACGGCGCGCTCTTCTACGACCGCTGCGTGCGCATTCTGGCCGAAGTCGCCGACGCGGAGTCGTCGCTGTCGAACAAGCGTGAGAATCCAGTGGGCACGATTCGCGTCGATACGTCCGGCACCCTCGCCCGTGCGCTGCTTTTGCCCGCGCTCGACGATTTCTACCAGCGCTACCCTGAAATCGACGTGCGGCTCGGTCTCGCCGACCGCAACATCGACCTGATACAGGACGCCGTAGATTGCGTCATTCGCATGGGCACGCCGGAAGAGTCCAGTCTCGTCGCCCGGCGTATCGGCCAGGCGCGCATCGTGACGTGCGCGTCGCCGGCGTATCTGGAGAAACACGGCACGCCGGCCACGCTCGATGAGTTGAGTGGACACCACGCAGTCAACTATGTTTCCGCGCGAACCGGCAAGACGTTTCCGTTCGAATACGAAGTGAACGGTGAGATCGTCAAGGTCGCGATGAAAAGCGTGCTCGCGGTGAACGACGGCTCGGTCTATATTCGCGCGGGTGCGCTCGGCCACGGCATTATCCAGCCGTCGCGCTTCATGGTCGCGCATCTTATCGAGCGTGGCGTGCTCAAGGAAATCCTCACGAACTACACGAGCCCCAGCACACCGCTGTCGATCCTTTACGCGCATCGCCGTAATCTGAGTTCGCGGCTGCGCGCATTCACCGAATGGGTGACGGAGCTCGTGCGCAACAACCCGGATCTGCGCATCCCGGACGCTTGACGCCCTTCAGCGAAAAGCCCCTTGTGTCTCGCGACACAAGGGGCTTTTTTTCGTTCACACCAACAGTAGCCGTCAGAACCGGCTCAGGCGATCCGCTCTTCATTCGACGGATCGAACAACACCGCCTTCGACGTATCGAACAGCAGCGTCGTGTTCGTCAACGGCTGCGGGTTCGAAGCCGGGTGCACGCGGCTCACCACGCGCTTGCCGTTGACCTGCGCGAAGACGAGCGTGTCCGGACCGGTCGGCTCGATCACGTCGACCTTCACTTCGATCTGTTGCAGCCGTGCGTGGTCGCCGTGCGCGCCGCGCGCATCGGTGATGCGCTCCGGGCGCAAGCCGAGAATCACGTCACGTCCGACGTGCGACTTGACCTTCGCCGAGTCGAACGGCAGGTTCAACGCCGTGCGAGTGACGCCCGTATCCAGTTCGATGCCGACGCCCGCGCCCTGCTCGACGAGCTTGCCCTGGATGAAGTTCATCGGCGGCGCGCCGATAAAGCCCGCCACGAACAGGTTCGACGGCGAGTCGTAAATTTCCTGCGGGGCGCCGAACTGCTGCACGATGCCGTCCTTCATCACCGCGATGCGATCGCCGAGCGTCATTGCTTCGATCTGATCGTGCGTCACGTAGACGATCGTCGTGCCGAGACGCTGATGCAGCAGCTTGATCTCCGAACGCATCTCGATACGCAGCTTGGCGTCGAGGTTCGACAGCGGTTCGTCGAACAGGAACATCACCGGGTCACGCGCAAGAGCACGGCCCATTGCCACGCGCTGACGCTGGCCGCCGGACAGCTGGCCGGGCTTGCGATCCAGCAGGTGCGTGATCTGCAGCGTGTTCGACACACGGTCGACGATCTGCGCCTGCTCCTGCTTCGGCACCTTGCGAATGTTCAAGCCGAACGAGATGTTCTCGCGCACCGTCATGGACGGATACAGCGCGTACGACTGGAACACCATCGCGATGTCGCGATCTTTCGGCGACAGGTTGTTCACGGTCTTGCCGTCGATCTGAATCTCGCCCTTTGTCACGGTTTCGAGACCGGCGATCATGTTGAGCAGCGTCGACTTACCGCAGCCCGAGCCGCCGACGAGAATCAGGAACTGGCCGTCTTCGATGTCGATATTGACACCCTTCAGAACCGGCACCCCGTTCGGGTAAGTCTTGTACACGTCACGGATGGAAAGGCTTGCCATGCTGTGAATCCTCTTGTCTCTGGTACTGCTTGAAAACGTCTTGTCGGTGACGGCGGTGCTGGGTGCCTTTCATGCACGAAGCGGCCGCCGCGCTCGGATGGTCTAGCCTGGGTTCAACCCTTCACCGCGCCGGCCGTCAGGCCGCGCACGAAATAGCGCCCGGCGACGATGTAGACCAGCAAGGTCGGCAACGCGGCGATGATCGCGCCGGCCATGTCCACGTTGTATTCCTTCACGCCGGTCGAGGTGTTCACGAGGTTGTTCAGCGCCACCGTGATCGGCATGGAATCGACGCCGGAGAACACGATCCCGAACAGGAAGTCATTCCAGATCTGCGTGAATTGCCAGATCAGGCACACCATGAAAATCGGCAGCGAGACCGGCAGCAGGATCTTCGTGAAGATCGTGAAGAAACCCGCGCCGTCGATGCGCGCCGCCTTCACGAGTTCAGCCGGAATGCTGACGTAAAAGTTGCGGAAGAACATGGTAGTGAACGCGATACCGTAAATCACGTGCACGACCACCAGACCGGTCGTGGTGTTCGACAGGCCGAGAAAGCCTTCGAAACGCGCCATCGGCAAAAGGATCGCCTGAAACGGAATGAAGCAGCCGACCAGCAGCATCGTGAAGATCGGATCGGCGCCGCGAAAACGCCAGTGCGTGAGCACATAACCGTTGAACGCGCCGATGATCGACGAGAGCAGAACCGCCGGAATCACCATGCGCACCGAGTTCATGAAGAACGGCTGCATGCCGTCGCAACGCACGCCGGTACACGCACCGCTCCATGCCTTGATCCAGGGCTCCACGGTCCAGTGCGAAGGCGGCGTAAGCAGGTTGCCGGTGCGCAACTGGTCGATGTCCTTAAACGACGTCGACAGCATCACATACAGCGGAAACAGGAAGTACAGGGCAAACAGGACCAAGGCCGCGTAAATGACGGCACGGCTGATCGTCATCTTAGGCTGCATTGCGGGTGCTCCTCGATTCCAGATACATGAGCGGCACGAGCACGGCCACGACGGTTGCGAGCATCATCATCGACGATGCCGCGCCGACGCCGAGCTGCCCGCGATTGAACGAAAACGTGTACATGAAAATGGCAGGCAGCGACGACGAGGTGCCAGGACCGCCCGCCGTCAAGGCGACGACCAGGTCGAATGTCTTGATCGTGATATGGCAGAGAATCAGCAGCACCGAGAAAAACACCGGACGCATGCTCGGAATCACAATCTTGCGGTAGATGGTGGGCAGATTCGCGCCGTCCATCTGCGCGGCCTTGAAGATTTCACCGTCGACACCGCGCAACCCGGCAAGGAACAGCGCCATCACGAAGCCAGTGGACTGCCACACCGCCGCGATAACGACGCAGAAAATCGCCTTGTCGGGGTCGCCGAGCCAACTGAACGAAAAGCTCGTCCAGCCCCAGTCGTGGAAAACCTTTTCGAGGCCGATGCTCGGCGTCATGATCCATTGCCACGCCGTGCCGGTCACGATGAACGACAACGCCATCGGATAAAGAAACACGGCGCGCAGCGCGCCTTCATTGCGGATCTGCTGATCGAGCAGGATCGCAAGGAAGAGACCGAGGCCGATACAGATGCCGATGAACGGAATGCCGAACCAGCCGAGATTGGCTGCCGACGTCCAGAACACGTCGTTATCGAACAGTTCGCGATAACGGTCGAGACCGACAAATTCATAGCGAGGCATCAGCCGCGAATTGGACAGCGACAGATAGCCTGTGATGGCGATAAAACCATAGACGAATACCAGACTGATCACGACGCTGGGTGCGAGCACCAGCTTCGGAATCCAGCGATCGGCAAGGGCCGCCATGGGCGACACGCGGCGGGCGGCGCTGGCCGTTTTCCCGTTTCCGCTGATAGAAGCAGTCACTACTCGACTCCTGCTGAAACTGTACCGCTTGGCCACTCGCATCGACGCACACGGCCAACCGGCAACGTGAGAACGTGACAAACGCGAAGCCGCAACGGCATAGGTGTGACTCTATGAAACCCAGGGTGAAGCCGCTTGCATCGGGCTGCATCGGCTAAAGCGCACATCGCGCGACGCGAACCGACACCCTCAGCGGCGCGAAGCGGCGCGTCCGGTCCCGGACGCGCCGCTTCGCTACTTCACTTACTTGGTCTTCGCTGCCTTCGCGAGCGCCGCAACTGCGCTCTTCGAATCCTGCTGCGAGTTCATGAACTTCGTGACCACGTCGGAGATCGCGCCGGCTGCTGCATCGGGTTGAGCCATGCCGTGTGCGAGCGACGGCACATAGCCGCCCGACTTGATCGCGACCTGTTCATCCGCGTACGACTTCTTCGCGCAGTCGTCGAACTTCGCCATCGACACGCCCAGACGAACCGGAATCGAACCCTTGTTCAGGCTGAACTGTTCCTGGAACTCCGGCGACATGATGGTCTTCGCGAGCGCCAGTTGGCCCGGCGTTGCTGCCTTCTGACCTTTCTGCTGGAAGAACACGAACGAGTCGACGTTGAACGTGTAAGCCTTTTCCGTGCCCGGCACTGCTGCGCACACGTAGTCCGAGCCCGACTTCTTGCCGGCGTTGGCGAATTCGCCCTTCGCCCAGTCGCCCATGAACTGCATGCCGGCCTTGCCGTTGATGACCATTGCCGTAGCCAGGTTCCAGTCACGGCCCGTGCGGCCCGCGTCGAAGTAGCCCTGGATCTTGCGGACCGTGTCGAACACGCCGACCATCTTGTCCGAAGTCAGCGTCTTTTCGTCGAGGTCGACCAGCGCCTTCTTGTAGAAGTCCGCGCCTTGCGACAGAACCACGTCTTCCCACAGCGTCAAGTCTTGCCACGGCTGGCCGCCCATCGCGATCGGCTGGATGCCTGCCGCCTTCATCTTGTCGGCCACGGCGAAGAACTCAGGCCACGTGGTCGGCACCTTGCCGCCTGCCTTGTCGAGCGCTGCCTTGTTGATGTACAGCCAGTTCACGCGATGCACCGAGAACGGCGCAGCGACGTAGTGGCCGTCCGCGTGCATGATCTTGTCGATTTCCGGCGGCAGATTCTTCTTCCAGTCGCCGGCGACGGAGTCGATCGGCACCAGCACGCCTTGCGAAGCCCAATCCTGAATCAGCGGGCCCTTGATCTGCGCAGCGCTCGGTGCGTTGCCCGAGATCACCTGCGTCTTGAGTGCCGTCATGGCAGCCGCGCCCGCGCCACCTGCAACCGCAAAGTCCTTCCACGTGTAACCCTGCTTCGTCATGTCGTCCTTGAGGACGCCGACGGCTTTCGATTCACCGCCCGAAGTCCACCAGTGCAACACTTCGACCGACTCGGCAGCTTGCACGGCCGAGACGCCACACATCAGACCTGCGGCGCACAAAGCGCCCATGATCGCGCGAAATTTCATTGCTTATCTCCTCCAGACACCTGAACAAAAAACAAATGGCCCCTGATGTCGCCAGGGTGCTGTGGTTGGTTCAAACAGGCAAAACACTGGGCGATCGAGCACGGTCGGGCGCATGCGCGAGGCATGTGCCGGCGGACCGATGTCCGGCCGCTGGAAGCTCAAGAGATGAGTGGTTCGGGATGCAACTGACTGTCTCCTCTTTTGATTTTTGCCTGCCCGCTTCGCGCGGCAGACTCGAGGTGCCTTGCACGTCAACCGAGGAATCTGCTTGCCGGCCCTGCACTCCCCGGCTTTCCGTAACGGCTGCCGGGACAGGCTGGCCTATGCCGGCACGCAATGTCCGTTAACATGCAGGGGACGCCTGCCGATTCGCGAAAACGCGCAACTGACCTGACAGCGCACGCTTTTTTCATCGAATTAGCGCTACCTCTTGATTTGGATTGTAGTTAAACTACAATTCAGTGTCAAAAAATATTTTATCGGACTACGGTCGCCTTTTTCACGGCAGTGAACGGTCAGCGCGGCGGCCCCAGGACATCGACGGAGACTCATGCAAACCGATTCAAGCTTCACCTTCGTTCTCTTCGGCGGAACTGGCGATCTGTCGATGCGCAAGATTCTCCCCGCACTGTATGAAGCGCACCGTGCGGGCGGCATGCTGGCCGACAGCGGCAAGATCGTCGCGGTGGCGCGCCATGCTGCGGATCGCGGCGAGTACATCCAATGGGTCAACGAGCACGTCAAGCCGCATGTGTCGAAGAACGGTGTCGACGAAACGGCATGGTCCAGCTTTCTCGAACGCATCGAGTTCGTGAAGATCGACCTGGGCAATCCGGAAGACTTCGCGCTGCTGCGCGATGCGGTGAAAGACCTGCCCGGCATTCGCGTGTTTTATCTGGCTACCGGTCCGTCGCTGTTCGTGCCGATCTGCCGCGCGCTCGCGTCGGTGGGCCTGAACGAAAACGCGCGCATCGTGCTGGAAAAGCCGCTTGGCTACGACCTCAAGTCGTCGAATGCAATTAATGATGCGGTCGGCGAAATCTTCGCTGAAGAACAGATCTACCGTATCGACCACTACCTCGGCAAAGAACCCGTGCAGAACCTGCTGGCGCTGCGCTTCGGCAATGCGCTGTTCGAGCCGCTGTGGCGCCGCGAGTGGGTGGAAAGCATTCAGATCACAATTGCAGAAGAACTCGGTGTCGAGGCGCGCGGCGATTTCTACGACAATACTGGTGCACTGCGCGACATGGTGCAGAACCATTTGCTGCAACTGCTTTCGATCGTCGCCATGGAACCGCCGCATTCGATGGACTCCGACTCGGTGCGCGACGAAAAGCTGCGCGTGCTGCGCGCGTTGAAGCCAATCAATCCGCTCGACATCGGCAAGGTCGCGGTGCGCGGCCAGTACCATTCCGGCGTGATTCGCGGCACCGCGGTCCCCGCCTATGCGACGGAACCGGGCGTGAAGCCGAACAGCACGACCGAAACCTTCGTCGCGTTGAAGGTCGAGATAGAAAACTGGCGTTGGGCCGGCGTGCCCTTTTTCCTGCGCACGGGCAAAAGGCTTGCGGACCGCGTCGCGGAAATCGTCGTGAACTTCCGTGCGGTGCCGCATTCGGCGTTGGGTGCTTCGGCGTTGCGCGCAGGCGCTAATCGTCTGGTGATCCGCTTGCAGCCGAACGAAACGATTCGTCTGTACTGTCTCGCGAAGCAGCCCGGCGAAGGCATGAATCTCGCAAGCGTCCACCTGGATCTCGCGTTCGACCAGTTCTTCCGCGAAGGGCAGATGGAAGCGTACCAACGCCTCCTGCTCGACGTGATCAACGGCCGTCTCGCACTCTTCGTGCGGCGCGACGAACAGGAAGCTGCGTGGCGCTGGGTCGAACCGATTCTGAACGAATGGAAGGCTTCGAACAAACCGCCGAAGCCTTATGCTGCGGGCACATGGGGTCCTGCCGCCGCGAGCGCGATGCTTGCGCAGCACGGCACCTGCTGGCTCGAAGAAGAGAACTGATTCGCGGCGGATTTTCGCAGCTCTAACAAAAAAGCAGCACGGAGGAGAAGTGATCGAGCTTCACGCTTTCGATGATCAACGCGCCCAATCCGACGCGTTGGCGAAGGCCGTAGGCGACGCGTTGCATGCATCGCTGGCCGCACAGACGGCAACGTCAGACGCCGGTATATCCGGCGCGTCCACAGCCGGTACGTCCACAGCCGGCGTGCGCCCGGCCCTGCTCGCCGTGTCCGGCGGCAGCAGTCCGCGCCCTTTCCTGCAGACGTTGTCCACCCAAAGCTTCGACTGGCCGCACATTGCGGTGACACTCGTGGACGACCGCTGGGTGCCCGAGACGGACAGCGCAAGCAACTCGCAACTGGTGCATGCCACGTTGCTGCAGAACGCCGCGAAGAACGCGACGTTCTGGCCGCTCGTCGACACCTCGCAGGATCTGCACGCCCACGTCGCCGCGCTGAACGCCGACGCGCGTTTCGCCAACGTGCCCGACGTCGCGATACTCGGCATGGGCGAAGACGGCCACACCGCGTCGATCTTCGCTGATGCGCCTGAATGGGATCACGCCATCAGCACGACTGAGCGCTTCGTCGCCGTGCATCCCGGCAGCGCGCCGCATGCACGCGTGAGCTGGTCGCTCTCCGCGCTCAAGGAAGTGAAGCATCTGTTTTTGCTGATTGCCGGACCGCGCAAGATGGACGTGCTGAACGCCGCCGCATCTTCGCTACAAAAAAATGCCATCTCGCAGTTGGCAAACGACAAGGGAGTGAGACTCGATGTCTACTGGTGTGCAAACTAAGGCTGTTCCGGGCGCGGGCCAGCACGCCGATGGACCGAGGCTGCTGGCCGACATCGGCGGCACGAATGCGCGCTTTGCGCTGGAAACCGGACCGGGCGAGATC
Organism: Paraburkholderia sp. 22098; assembly: GCF_052045935.1. Taxonomy (NCBI): domain Bacteria; kingdom Pseudomonadati; phylum Pseudomonadota; class Betaproteobacteria; order Burkholderiales; family Burkholderiaceae; genus Paraburkholderia; species Paraburkholderia sp. 22098. The sequence goes on from NZ_JBQEPV010000004.1 coordinate 506,252, forward strand.
GGCTCGGTGCACGTCTACCCGTGCGCGGATTACCCCGGCGTCGCTGAAGTTATCAAGAAGTACCTGAAAGACACGAAGATCGGCCGCGTGAATCACGCGGCGATCGCGATTGCGAACCCGGTCGACGGCGATCAGGTCAGCATGACGAATCACGACTGGAGCTTTTCGATCGAAGCCACGCGCCGTGCGCTCGGCTTCGACACGCTGCTCGTCGTGAACGACTTCACCGCGCTCGCCATGGCCCTTCCCGGCCTGACGGACGCGCAACGCGTGCAGGTCGGCGGCGGCACGCGCCGTCCGAACAGCGTGATCGGCCTGCTCGGTCCGGGCACCGGCATGGGCGTGTCGGGCCTGATTCCTGCCGACGACCGCTGGATCGCGCTCGGCAGCGAAGGCGGTCACGCCACATTCGCGCCGGCCGACGAGCGCGAAGACATCGTGTTGCAGTACGCGCGCAAGAAATGGTCGCATGTGTCGTTCGAACGCGTGGCCGCGGGGCCCGGCATCGAAGTCATTTACCGTGCGCTGGCAGGCCGCGACAAGAAGCGCGTAGCGGCAAACGTCGACACCGTCGAAATCGTCAAACGTGCGTTGGAAGGCGAGCCGCTTGCGGCTGAATCCGTCGACGTGTTCTGCGGCATACTCGGCACGTTTGCGGGCAATATCGCGGTCACGCTCGGCGCGCTCGGCGGCATCTATATCGGCGGCGGCGTCGTCCCGCGGCTCGGCGAATTCTTCGCGCGCTCGTCGTTTCGCAAACGCTTCGAGGCGAAAGGCCGCTTCGAGGCGTATCTGCAGAACGTGCCGACCTACGTGATCACCGCGGAATATCCGGCGTTTCTCGGCGTGTCCGCGATCCTCGCCGAACAGTTGTCGAATCGCGCGGGCGGCAGTTCGTCGGCCGTATTCGAGCGGATCCGGCAGATGCGCGACGCACTGACGCCGGCCGAGCGCCGCGTCGCCGATCTCGCGCTGAACCATCCGCGTTCGATCATCAACGACCCGATTGTCGACATCGCCCGCAAGGCCGACGTCAGCCAACCGACTGTGATCCGCTTCTGCCGCTCGCTCGGTTGTCAGGGTTTGTCGGACTTCAAGCTTAAGCTTGCGACGGGTTTGACCGGCACCATTCCCGTGAGCCACAGCCAGGTGCATCTCGGCGATACTGCGACGGACTTCGGCGCGAAGGTCCTCGACAACACCGTGTCGGCCATTCTGCAATTGCGCGAGCATCTGAACTTCGACCAGGTCGAACGCGCGATCGATCTGCTGAACGGCGCGCGGCGCATCGAGTTCTACGGACTCGGCAATTCGAACATCGTCGCGCAGGACGCGCACTACAAGTTCTTCCGCTTCGGCATTCCGACCATTGCGTACGGCGATCTGTACATGCAGGCCGCTTCGGCTGCGTTGCTCGGCAAGGGCGACGTGATTGTCGCCGTGTCGAAGTCGGGCCGCGCGCCCGAACTGCTGCGCGTGCTCGACGTCGCGATGCAGGCAGGCGCGAAGGTGATCGCGATCACGTCGAGCAACACGCCGCTCGCCAAGCGCGCGACGGTCGCGCTCGAAACCGATCACATTGAAATTCGCGAGTCGCAATTGTCGATGATTTCGCGAATTCTGCATCTTGTGATGATCGATATTCTCGCGGTCGGCGTGGCAATTCGCCGCGCCGTGCCGAGCGCGGACGTTGCGGAGACGGTGGCGAAAGCACGTCAAGGTGCCGACGACGACGCCACCGCAGTGCTCGACTGGCTCAGTCACGGCGCGGCTTCGTCGGCGCGCGATTGATGCACGATTGATGGTCGCATGAAGGCCGCGCCATGCCGTGGCCTTCGCCCAATTTCTGATATCCGGACCGAAGCATTGCCTGTGCGAGTACGCGCTTCAATGGCGCGACTCGAACAACAAGCGATAATAGAAACTCCATCGCTCACGGCAAAGCACACCGATGATCATCCGTCCGCATCTCCATTGGTTCCGCATGTTGCTCGCCTGGCGCGGCTCGGTGCTTCCGCAGTTGCTTCCCCGGCTCTTCCTTATTTTCGCGATTTCGGTCGTTGCGGTCGCGGCGCACGATCATCTGTTGCCCATCTCGCTGAACCTCAACACGACTGCGCCGTTCTCGCTCATCGGCATCGCTCTCGCGGTGTTTCTCGGCTTTCGAAACAACGCCAGTTATGACCGCTGGTGGGAAGCGCGCAAGCTCTGGGGCCAATTGCTGAACGACGCGCGTTCGCTCGCTCGCCAGGCGCTGACCTTGCGAACGACGCAGTTGCCGAACGAAAACCTGGCCGAGTTTTGCGCCGCGTTGGGCGCGTTGCCGCACGCACTGCGCCATCAGCTTCGCAGGAGCGATCCGCGCGAGGACCTCGCCGCACGCCTGCCGCCTGCGCTGTTCGAACGCGTTATGACATCGCGCTACAAACCGGCAACGTTGATGCTGGTTCTTGGCGAATGGGTGCAGCGCGAGGCGCAAAAGGGCTCAATTGATCCGATGGCCGTACTCGCGTTCGACCGGAATCTGAATGGTTTGTCGGATGTGATCGGCGGGTGCGAGCGCATCGCGTCGACGCCGTTGCCGTTTGCCTACTCGGTGATGATTCACCGCACGGTGTACTTCTTCTGTGCGTCGTTGCCGTTTGGACTCGTCGACAGCATCGGCATTTTTACGCCGGTGTTCGCGGTGTTCGTCGCGTACACGTTCATGGCGCACGAAGCGATCGCGTCGCAAATCGAGGAGCCGTTCGGCACCGACGACAACGACCTTGCGCTGAGTACCATGTCTCTCATCATTGAAGACGCTCTGCGCGATATGCGCGGCGAACCCGCGGTCGCGCTGCCCGACCCGCAAGCCGAAAGCTACGCGCTAACCTGAGCGCTCAGATGAGGCCGCGCCTGTCCGCTCGCAGGCCTAGTCGTTGCCGACTGTTTCCGACAAACGCTTGAGCGTCGCCACACGCGCACCGATGATGTCGATGCGGCCGCGTTCGTCGACGACCGGCGTCGTCGCGTTCAGATACGCGGTCCACGCCTTTTGTGCGCGCGTCAGCGTGGGACGCGAGCGCGCCGGCATCTTTGCCTGCAGACGGCGATAGTAGCGATTCAGGTCGAACATCGCGTGTTCGCAGCGCGCGTCCGCACGGCAAGCGCGCAGACGGCCCGGAGGATCGCCGCCACCCGCACTTGCTTTCGCGACCGCGCTGCGCAGCGCGAGAGCCCGGTCACGCACCGGCTGCAATTGCATATCGGCTTCGGCAAGCACATACATCGTGCCGCGCGTGGTGGCGAATACCGCCGCGAGCAGTTGAGTTTCTGCGTCGCGCGAAGCCTGCCAGCTTGCCTGACTCTTTTCCCACTGCTTGCGCCGTGCCGGCGGCAACTCCGGCTGCAACTGCTGCCATGCGTTGTCCATAGCGGTCTTCCAGCCGATGCGCGCAGTTTCCATGCACTGCACCTGCCCCATCGTCGACGACATATCGCTGCGTGCCAGACACGTGCGCATCGCCGCATCGATCGGATCGGCTGCGGCGACTTCCGCACGCGCGGCGAGCGGCGCGGCGCCGAGCAGCAGCGCGCAGGTCAACGTGCGCATCAGCGCGCGCTGTGCCGCTCGCACCCGAGCCGGCGCACGCGACTCGCGTCGCCGGCCTCGGTCGCTTCCGAGGAACGTCATGAAGCGCATTGTCAGACGCGTACGCAATCGACGAAATATTCGATGCGTCCGTTGATCATCTCGCCGACGAGCCCGTGAATGTCCGTGTGGAAACCCGGGAAACGCTCGTTGAATTCACGCGCGAATCGCAGATAGTTGACGATGGTCTTGTTAAAGCGCTCGCCCGGAATCAGCAACGGAATGCCCGGCGGGTACGGCGTCAACAGAATCGACGTGACACGACCTTCGAGTTCGTCGATGGGTACGCGGTCGATCTCACGGTGCGCGAGCTTCGCGAACGCGTCGGACGGCTTCATCGCCGGCTCCATGCTCGACAGGTACATCTCGGTCGTGAGACGCGCAATGTCGTTCGCGCGGTAGACGCTGTGGATCTGCTGGCACAGGTCGCGCAAACCGACACGCTCATAAGTCGGATGCAGCGCGACGAAGTCCGGTAACACGCGCCATAGCGGCTGGTTGTTGTCGTAGTCGTCCTTGAACTGCTGGAGCTCGGTCACCATCGAATTCCAGCGGCCCTTCGTGATGCCGATCGTGAACATGATGAAGAACGAATACAGCCCGGTCTTCTCGACGATGATGCCGTGCTCGGCGAGGTACTTCGTCACGATCGCGGCCGGAATGCCCGTCTCACCGAAACCGCCGTCCATGTCCAGACCCGGCGTGACGATGGTCGCCTTGATCGGATCGAGCATGTTGAAGCCTTCGGCAAGCGGTCCGAAACCGTGCCACGAATCGTTCGGGCGAAGCATCCAGTCTTCGCGCGAACCGATGCCTTCGTCGGCGAACTGGTCCGGGCCCCAGACCTTGAAGAACCAGTCGTCGCCGTATTCCGTATCGACCTTGGTCATCGCGCGGCGGAAGTCCAGCGCTTCCGCAATCGACTCTTCGACCAAAGCGGTGCCGCCGGGCGCTTCCATCATGGCCGCGGCCACGTCGCACGAAGCGATGATCGCGTATTGCGGGCTCGTCGACGTATGCATCAGATACGCCTCGTTGAAGCGGTGCTTGTCGAAGCGGCTGTTCTTCGAATCCTGCACGACGATCTGCGACGCCTGCGAAATACCGGCCAGCAGCTTGTGCGTGGAGTGCGTGGCAAAGACCATTGCGCCGATGCGCGGGCGGCCCGCGCCGATCGCATGCATGTCCTGATAGAACTCGTGGAACTCGGCATGCGGCAGCCACGCTTCGTCGAAGTGAAGCGTGTCCAGCCACTCGCCCAACATTTCCTTGATCATCTCGACGTTGTAAATCACGCCGTCATACGTGCTTTGCGTGATCGTCAGAATGCGCGGCTTGAGGTCGGGATTTTTCGCCAGCGCTTCGCGTGCGAACGGATTCGCCTCGATCTTTCTGCGGATGTTTTCCGGCTCGAATTCCGACCGCGGAATCGGGCCGATGATGCCGAAGTTGTTGCGCGTCGGCGTGAGGAAAACGGGAATCGCGCCGGTCATCGTGATCGCGTGAAGGATCGACTTGTGGCAGTTGCGGTCGACCAGCACGATGTCGCCCGGCGCGACCGTGCCGTGCCAGACGATCTTGTTCGAGGTCGACGTGCCGTTGGTCACGAAGAACACATGGTCCGCGCTGAAGATACGTGCGGCGTTGCGCTCGGAAGCCGCAACGGGGCCGGTGTGATCGAGCAGTTGACCGAGTTCGTCCACGGCGTTGCAGACGTCCGCGCGCAGCATGTTTTCGCCGAAGAACTGATGGAACATCTGGCCGAGCGGGCTCTTCAGGAACGCGACGCCCCCCGAGTGGCCGGGACAGTGCCACGAATACGAGCCTTCGTCCGCGTACTGCACCAGTTCCTTGAAGAACGGCGGCGCGAGCGAGTCCAGATAAACCTTGGTCTCGCGGATGATATGGCGCGCGACGAACTCCGGCGTGTCCTCGAACATATGGATGAAGCCATGCAGTTCGCGCAGGATGTCGTTCGGCAAGTGGCGGGACGTACGCGTTTCGCCGTACAGGAAGATCGGAATGTCCGCGTTACGGCGGCGCACTTCCGTCACGAACGCGCGCAGCGCGACGATGGCGGCCGCGAGTTCCGGCGTTTCCCCTTCAACCACGACGTTTTCGACGTAGGGCAGCAACTCGTCGTCGTCGATCGAAAGGATGAAGCACGACGCGCGGCTCGACTGCTGCGCAAACGAAGTCAGATCGCCGTAGCTCGTCAACCCGAGCACTTCCGCGCCTTCTTTCTCGATTGCTTCGGCCAAAGCCCGGATGCCGGAACCCGAGATGTTCTCGGAGCGGAAATCTTCGTCGATGATGACGACGGGAAAACGGAACTTCATGGGCGATTCTCCAAAAAGAACGACCGCTGCACTGGATAGATTGCAGCGGTCACCCTGTGTACCTGGTGGGTCAATGCGCTGCCGACGTCACGTCTTCGGCAACGTGACCCCGTGCTGACCTTGATATTTGCCGCCGCGATCCGCGTACGACGTTTCACAAATCTCGTCGCTTTCGAAAAACAGCACCTGGGCGACGCCTTCGTTCGCGTAGATTTTCGCAGGCAAAGGTGTCGTATTCGAGAATTCGAGCGTGACGTGACCTTCCCATTCCGGCTCGAACGGCGTGACGTTCACGATGATGCCGCAGCGCGCGTAAGTGGACTTGCCGAGACACACGGTCAGTACCGAGCGCGGAATGCGGAAATACTCGACCGTGCGGGCGAGCGCGAACGAATTAGGCGGGATGATGCAGACGTCGCCTTTGAAGTCCACGAACGATTTCTCGTCGAAATTTTTCGGATCGACAATGGTCGAGTTGATGTTCGTGAAGATCTTGAATTCGTCGGCGCAGCGAATGTCGTAGCCGTAGCTCGATGTGCCGTAACTGACGATCTTCCGGCCGTCTTCGGAGACGCGAACCTGATCGGGCACGAACGGCTCGATCATTTTGTGCGACTCGGCCATGCGCCGGATCCACTTGTCGGATTTGATGGTCATAGGTGAACGCTGCTCGACGTGAATAACAGGAGTGTGACGGATAACAACCCGGCGCGTGCCGGGCACGTTGCGGCCGGTTGTCCCACTTTCAGGGCCGGGTTTTGCCGGTGCGCTCCACAAGAAGCTGCCCGGCGCCGCACTGGCGATGACGCCGGCCGGCCGCCGCGGCGAAAGGCGCTTATTTTACGCGATCACGAGGATGCTGCCGCACATACGCGCCACTGATAAGCGCGAGGTAGCCGCCTGGGTTTGCTTTGGTCCGCTTTCGTCCGCGTTCCGGCCGCTTCAGGCCGCCTGGCCACGGGCTGGGGCAACGAGGCAACTACGCGGTAGCCCGTCATTGGCGGATCAAACCGCAAGCGAGTGCGGGACCCGCGCCATGTTGCGGATACGCGTAGGGATCGGTTGCGTCGTGATGGAGCAGCACCGCGCGTTGCAGGACCGAACGGATACCGTCGAGCGAGACGTCCGGGGCGACGATGAAGCCGGTTGCCACGCCGTTCGCGTCCGCATGAATGTTGCCGAGATCGCCTTCGACGCGCGCACCCGCCTTCAGACGCTCGGCAGCCGGCGAGAACACCTGGCCCGCGCTGGAGCCGTCGGTTGCGTTGCAGTCGCCGCGCTCGTGAACCTGAAGCGCGTGATCGCTGTTAGGCGGCAAGCCCGCGAGATTGTAGGTAACCTGAACGCCGTCCGAGCGCTCGATGAACGTAACGAGGCCGCGCGCCTGATTGCCCACGGTGGGCAGCAACTGCGCGTCGGCGCGCTTTTCCTGTGGTCTCAGGAAAGCGCTGCACCCGCATAACAGCATACTGCTGGCAGTCAGGACGATGAAAGCATGCACCGCCTGCCAGTCGATTCGTTTTCCCATGCGATCCTCGTGCCGGCTGGCGGCCGCCCCTGCGGTTGCCGAGCCGAACCTGTGAAGTCGACATGATACCGCGAGACCAGGCGCGAATAGACGCCCCCGGCCCCCTTTCGCCCGTCGTTCGAAGGGCTCGTCAGGTGTTCTGCACGACGATGTTGGGAAACTTGGACGTCATGTCGCGGGCGCGCTCGGCGATATGAACCGCGACCTTGCGCGCGATCGTGCGGTAAATCTCCGCAATGCGCCCTTGCGGATCGGCCACTACCGTCGGCCGGCCTGAGTCGGCCTGCTCGCGGATCGCAATGTCGAGCGGCAGGCTGCCGAGCACGTCGACGCCATATTCCTTACCCATGCGCTCGCCGCCTCCCGAGCCGAAGATATGCTCTTCATGGCCGCAATTCGAGCAGATATGCATGGCCATATTCTCGACAATGCCGAGAATCGGAATGCCGACTTTCTCGAACATTTTCAGGCCCTTGCGGGCGTCGAGCAGCGCAATGTCCTGCGGCGTGGTGACGATCACCGCGCCGGTCACCGGCACGCGTTGCGAGAGCGTTAACTGGATGTCCCCGGTGCCCGGCGGCATATCGACGATCAGGTAATCGAGATCGCGCCAGTTGGTCTGCCGCAGCAGCTGTTCCAGTGCCGACGTGGCCATCGGGCCGCGCCACACCATCGGGTTGTCCTGCTCGATCAGAAAGCCGATGGAGTTCGCCTGCAGACCGTGGCCCGTCATCGGGTTCATGGTCTTCTCGTCCGGCGATTCGGGGCGCCCTTCGATACCCAGCATCAGCGGCAGCGAGGGTCCGTAGATATCCGCGTCGAGTATGCCGACCGACGCGCCCTCGCTGGCCAGCGCCAGCGCGAGGTTAACGGCGGTCGTGCTTTTGCCGACGCCACCCTTGCCCGACGCCACGGCCACGATATTTTTAACATTCGGCAAGAGTTTCACGCCGCGCTGCACCGTATGCGCCGCGATTTCCTGCGACAACTGAATGTGCGTCTGCGCCACGCCCGGCACGGCCTGCAACGCGTCGGCGAACTGCTTGCGGATGGCCTCGAACTGGCGCATGGCCGGATAGCCGAGTACCACCGCGACGTTAACCGTGTCACCCTCCACGGCTACGTTTTTAATGTTCCTGGCTGCGGCATACGGCCGGCCGGTGTTGGGGTCAGTGACGGCTGCGAGGGCAGCGTCGACCAAAGCCCGATCGATACTCATTGACACTCCAAGGGAACACCTGCGGCGCGGCGCAATCGAAGCTTCGGCCACGCGCCGGAATTGCAAGAAATTGTTAGACAGCATTGCGAAAACCAGGCGTGCCGGGCACCCTTTGGGCCGGCGGACGCCGTGGGGCCGCATCGCTGCGTGCGCCAGGCTTTATTGTAGTGGCTCACGTCGAGCGCTGCCGGAAGACCCTTCTTCATTGTCGGACCGGGACTGAAGAACGCGTGGGGTTTTCCGCCTGGCTTGCGTGTCCCTTTGGTTGTTCGCACTGTCGAGCAGTCTGTTCTGGTGCCGTGACGTTCGCCACGCAGGCTCTAGCGCCACGGACGCTTCACCCGCGCGCGTTACTCGCGCGCTTTATTCGCGTCATTCGCTTTACTCGAAAGGAATCAAAAATGAATGCAAAAATCACGACTCGCCTGGCCATTCTCGCCGTTTCGGGCTCCCTGCTCGCAGGTTGCGCGAGCCAGCAGGGCACTAACACGGCGGTGGGTACGGGCGTAGGCGCCGGCACCGGCGCGGCGCTGGGCGCAATTTTCGGCGGCGGCAAGGGCGCGGCTATTGGCGCCGGCGTCGGCGCAGCGGTGGGCGGCATCACCGGCTACAACTGGCAATCCATTCACAACAAGCTGTCGGGCGCCACCAAGGGCACGGGCACGCAGATCACCGAGCAGCCGGACGGCTCGCTCAAGCTGAACATTCCGAGCTCCGTCACGTTCGACACCAACAGCTATGCGATCAAGCCGTCGTTCGCGCCGGTGCTGGATCAGCTGACGCAAACGCTGCAGCAGAATCCGGAAGTGATCGCCCAAGTGGTCGGCCACACCGACAGCACGGGTCAGCCGGCTTATAACCAGACGCTGTCGGTCAATCGCGCGCAAAGCGTGACCGGCTATCTGGCGCAACGCGGCGTCGCGCCGCAGCGTTTGTCGGCACAAGGCATGGGCCAGAACCAGCCGATCGCCGACAACAACACCGAAGCCGGCCGTGCAGCAAACCGTCGCGTGGAAATCTATCTGCGCGCCACGGCTCAGCACACCACGCAATAACAGCGACGCACGATTGAGCAGGGGAATTGGGGCCGGAGATTCGCAGCACCGGGCTGACCGGCGTTGCCTATTCAGTTATCCGGTGGCCGGCAGCCTGATGCTGAGCCGGCTGTAAAAACGCCGTGCGGAAAATCTCTCGCGAGGACGAAAAAATTTCGAACTCTCCCGAAATTCCGCTGTCTGTCTTTACGGTACGTGGCTGGCGAAGCCGCCGCGTCACCATTCTCCTCTTGTCGTTGTTGCTCCGGGGTTAATCGCCCCGGTTTTTTTTTGGGCGCTCGCTTTTCGCAGTGCCCGAGGCAGCGCGGCATCTGCGCGCCCGCGCAAGCCGCGCCCGCAGGCGCCTGCCCTGCTAGAATCGATCTTTCGTCCCACCGCAGGCTCCCACCATCCTTATGTCAGCACCCGCAACCGATCTCACTGCAGGCGCGCCGTCGGCCCGCCGCCAGGTTCTCGTCACGTCGGCCCTTCCTTATGCGAACGGGCAAATCCATATTGGCCATCTGGTTGAATATATCCAGACGGACATCTGGGTCCGCACGCTGCGAATGCACGGGCACGAGGTCTATTACGTGGGCGCCGACGACACGCACGGCACGCCGGTCATGCTGCGCGCGGAACTGGAAGGTTTGACGCCGAAGCAGCTGATCGACCGCGTCTGGCAGGAGCACAAGCGCGACTTCGACAGCTTCGGGATCTCGTTCGACAACTATTATTCGACCGATTCCGAAGAGAACCGCGTCCTGAGTGAGAACGTGTATCTCGCGCTGAAGGAAGCGGGTTTGATCGACGCCCGCGATATCGAACAGGCGTACGACCCGGTCAAGGAAATGTTCCTGCCGGACCGCTTCATCAAGGGCGAATGCCCCAAGTGCGGCGCGAAAGACCAGTACGGCGACAGCTGCGAAGTGTGCGGCTCGACCTATCAGCCTACCGAGCTCGTCAATCCGTACTCGGTGGTCTCGGGCGCCACGCCGATTCGCAAGACATCGACGCATTACTTCTTCCGCCTGTCCGATCCGCGCTGCGAGAATTTCCTGCGCGCGTGGGTGGGCGGCCTTGCCCAGCCGGAAGCGACCAACAAGATGCGCGAGTGGCTGGGCGACGCCGGTGAAGCGAAGCTCGCCGACTGGGATATTTCGCGTGACGCGCCGTATTTCGGCTTCGAAATTCCGGGCGCGCCGGGCAAATACTTCTACGTGTGGCTGGATGCGCCGGTCGGCTACTACGCGAGCTTCAAGAACCTCGCCCAGAAGCGCGGGCTGGACTTCGACGCGTGGGTTCGCCCGGGCTCGAAGGCCGAGCAGTATCACTTTATCGGCAAAGACATTCTGTATTTCCACACGTTGTTCTGGCCGGCCATGCTCGAATTTTCGGGCCACCGCACGCCGACCAACGTGTTCGCGCACGGCTTCCTGACCGTGGACGGCGCGAAAATGTCGAAGTCGCGCGGCACTTTCATCACTGCGCAAAGCGTGATCGACACCGGCCTGAACCCGGAATGGCTGCGATACTACTTCGCGGCCAAGCTGAACAGCACGATGGAAGACCTCGACCTGAATCTCGACGACTTCCAGGCGCGCGTGAACAGCGATCTGGTCGGCAAGTACGTGAACATCGCGAGCCGCGCCGCCGGCTTCCTGATCAAGCGCTTCGACGGCCGCGTGCAGGACAGCGCGATGCAGCACCCGCTGCTCGCGTCGCTGCGCGCCGCCGTACCGCAGATCGCCGCGAACTACGAAGCGCGCGAGTACAACCGCGCGCTGCGCCAGACCATGGAACTGGCCGACGCGGTGAACGCCTACGTCGACACGGCGAAGCCCTGGGACCAGGCGAAAGACCCGGCCAACGCTGTCGCGCTGCACGAAACGTGCAGCGTGAGCATCGAGGCGTTCCGCCTGCTGTCGCTTGCGCTCAAGCCCGTGCTGCCGAAGCTCGCTGAAGCGGTTGAAGCGTTCCTCGGCATCGAGCCGCTCGTGTGGGCCGACGCGAATGTACCGCTCAGTTCGGCGCGTCCGATCAACGCGTACAAGCATTTGATGACGCGCGTCGACCCCAAGCAGATCGAAGCCTTGCTGGCAGCCAATCGCGACTCGCTGCAAGCCACGCCGGAAGCGGCTGCGCCGGCAGCTGACGCGAAGACGAAGTCGAAGGCCGCAAAGACTGCCGCGGCGGACAAGGACGACACGCCCGAAGTCATCTCCATCGACGACTTTGCGAAGATCGATCTGCGTGTCGCAAAGATCGTCGACTGCAAGGCGGTCGAAGGTTCGGACAAGCTGCTGCAACTCACGCTGGACGTCGGCGAGGAGAAAACGCGCAACGTATTTTCCGGCATCAAGTCCGCGTATCAGCCGGAGCAGCTCATCGGCAAGCTAACGGTGATGGTCGCGAATCTCGCGCCGCGAAAAATGAAGTTTGGCCTGTCGGAAGGCATGGTGCTGGCGGCGTCGGCGACCGACGAGAAAGCCGAGCCCGGCCTCTACGTGCTCGAGCCGCACAGCGGCGCCAAGCCAGGCATGCGTGTGAAGTAACGCGCAAGCGCACACGTCGGCACACCCGCAACACGGTTAGCTGCAACAAGCAAAACGGCACGCTGTAAAAGGCGTGCCGTTTTTTTTCGCCTGCACTTTCATGCGCGGCGCATTGCGCTCCTCAAGACAGCAAGAGTGGCCAGAAGCAGATCACCACTTGATGCGGTCGTAGCGCCGCGTGTATAGCAGCTCGATCCCGTCGAATGTGCCGCCATAGGCCGCGACGGACCAGTAGCGCGTCAGGTTGACGGTCGCCTTGACCGCGTTGCTTGCCGACTGCAGCCCCTGCTCATAGCCGATCACGAGCCATTCGTTGATCGCCTTCGACACCATCACGACCTGCGGGTCGGTCAATCCGACTTCGCTGCGGCCAATCGAAAACTCGTCGAGACCGAAAGTCTGCGCGATCCGCTTGCCGCTCGCACTGCCGAGCAACGCGAGCGCGGTCGTCATCGTGCTCTGCTGGCCGAGGTTGTTGCCCTGATCCGTGCCATGGCCAAAGAGCAGCCACGAGAGCTTTTCGTTATCGGGCACGTTCGGCTCTGACACGAGCTTCGCGACCGGGAAGTTCACGGTGCCCGTGACCGAGACGCCCGCTTCCACCTGCTGATTGCGGCGCATCGCCAGAATGTTGATGCCGGGGTTGGCGACCGGTCCGTTGAACGTGAAGAAGCCGTTCTCGATATTGAGCTTGCGGCCGAACGCGGTGTACGTGGAGCCCTGCGTCACGCGCACGTTGCCGACCGCGCGCAGCGGCAGGTTCGGCGCGCTCATCGCCGTGATAGTGCCGGTCAGGCCGAGGTCGGCCCCTTGTCCGCGAAACCGGAAGTTGTTGCCCAGGTTGATGTCGATGTTCGCACGCGGAGCAAATGGACCGACCGGCTTATTGCTGCCCGGCACCGGTCGCGGCCGCTCTCCGGCCACCGTGCCGTCCGGGCGTACGACCACCACGTCGTCGCCGAGCTTGGGCGCGGATTGCTCCGGCAGGTCGAACAGCGCGTGGTCGACGGTAAACTTGCCGTTGATCGCCATGCCGCCCTGCGCGCCCGCGTTGGCGACGCTCGCGCTGCCCGTCAGCGACAGATTACGATCCGGCGCCGCAAAGAGTTCGAGTTTGTCCGCGACGATGCTCGCAGTCAGGTCGGGCTCCGCTCCGTCCAGACGCACCCGGCCGGTTGCGCGCAACGTCCCGCTCGCGCCGTGGAATTCGACCTGCTCGAAGTCGACGAGGTTGTGCGACAGCGCGACCCGAACGACGCCGTCCTTCAACTGCACGCCCTGGTCGACAAGCGTGGCGGAAAGCCCGTCACCGAGCAGCGAACCCGTCAGGTTAGGCTTGGCGACGGTGCCGCCAAGCGCAAGCTTCAACGCGAGGTGGCCGTCGAGCAGATAGCTCGGCCCGAACAGCCCGCCGGTCGTTTTCAGCGACGGCACATTGGCGTTGACATTGCCGGTAAGCGCGCCCTCTTCGTTGACGCTCAGGAAGCCGTCGCGCTCAACCAGCGTGGTGTGCGCGTCGGCGTCGATCACGCCGATGCGGCTCGCCTGCGCATGCACCGTCGCGTTCAGACGATTGCCGCCGCTGAACTCGGCGCGCGCGGCGATATCGGAAATACCGAGCGACGCCAGCCCGCGGCCAATCTCGACGGTGACGTCGCCGCTGCGGCGTCGCAACTGGATATGGCCGCTTGCCGTGGTGCCGAGCGCGAAGTCCCAGTCGCCGTCGAATATCAGATCGGTCTTGACGGCTGGCGGCGTGCCGGTGATCTCGCGCCGCAAGTCCTGCAGCCGCGCCACGGAAATGCCAGTCAGGCTTCCCGCCGACTGAGCCTTGCCGTGGTCGAAAGAGAACGACTTCAGGCTCAACACCGCGCCTTCGAGCGTGAGCCGTGTCGCGCCGAGCGTCAGGCGGCGCGGCCCGGCGCTCACGGCAAGCGGCGACTCGAGATTCAACGCGGGCGTGCCGCGGTTCTGCAGACGCGTCACCGTGCCGTCCCAGCGCGTGCCGGCGCGCGCCTCGGTGAGCTTGCCGTTGGCCGCCAGCGTCAGATCCAGAGGGCGGTCCTGCAGCTTGCCGGTGGCTGCGGCTTCGAGCGAGTGACTGGCGCGCGTGCCGGTCAGACGCGCGGTGAGCGTGGCGAGATCGACGCCGCCAGCGCTCACGTTGCGCGCGTCTGTCGTGAAGACGAGCGCGCCGTTCGCGCCGTCGCGCAGTTCGGCGTGACCTTCTGCATGACCGATACGGTTGCTGCTCAACACGACGCTGTCTGCCTTGTAGTTCAGTACCACGTTCGGATGCTCGAACGAGCCGGTAAGGTCGCCGTCGGCGGCGACGAGCCCGGCGAGGCCGAAGCCGAGGCGCTCGAGCGCCGGTGCGTCGATATGAAAGCGCAAGCGGTCGCCGCGTGCGCCGAAGCTCCCTTGCAGATCGACCTGGTTGCCCGCCACCGAAAGGTTCGCACGGCTGGGCAAGATCCGCGAGCCCGCAAGTTGCACCGTGCCGCCGCCGGTCAGCGGCAGGCCGTCGTAGACGCTTGGTCCCAGCTTGAACTCGGCTTTGGTGGTGAAAACGGGCGCGAGCATGCCGGTCGCGGTCAGCGTGCCGTTGACTTTCGCCTCGATCTTGTGCGCTGGCGGCGCGGCGCGCTTCCGCGCGGGTGTCTTGCGCTCGATCACCTCTTTCTTGACGACGGCCTTGCCGGTGTTCTTCACGACCGCCGCAGCCTTGTCGGCCGGAGCTGCGCTTTTGGCGCCGGCCGTGCTGCCGGCTTGCGCCGCGGCCTGCGCGGACAGCCGGCCCTTCGCCTCGCTCTGCGGCACAACAGGTCCATTGACTGGCGCGCGAGACGGCATTTGCGAGGCCAGCGTCAACGGATCGAAATCGGTGAGTTGCGCCTTCAGGTTATAGCTGGAATTCGCGTCGTGCTTGAGGGCGCCGGACAGATCGATGCGGCCTTTGCCCGACGTGATACGCACGTCGTTGAAGCTGAGCCGCGCGGGGTCCATGGTCAGCTTGCCCTGCGCGCGCAGCGCCGCTTTGGGATCGGCCAGATCGAGCGTGACGGTTTGGATATCGTCGTTGAGCCTAATAGCGATCGGGCCGGAGAGCTGCGTGGGCCGCACCGTCGCCTGAAGCGCGTTCAGGTCGAGACCGGCGACCTGCAGATCGAACTGGCCGCGCTTGCCGCTCAGCGCGCCGCTGCCGGTCAGCGTGGCGCTCTTCACGAGGCGCACGGCGAGATTCGAAATGCGCTGCGCGCTGGCGTCGAGGCGCACGTCGGCGTTGGCGTCGATGAGCGGCAGCAGGTGCTGATCGATCGCGCCGGGACGTGCGTTGACAATCGAGATATGGCCCGCCACTGCGAAACCGCCGGCGCTCTTGCCGCCCGTGTGCGGCTGGCTGGCGCTCGTGGAATGTCCTGCGGTTGCGCCTTGTGCGGAGTTCAGCGAAGTCGTTACGCTGGCCCCACTGGTCCCACTGGTCCCACTGGTCCCACTGGCCTCACTAGCCGCGCTCGCCCCGACCGCGCCCGCCTCCTGCCCCACCGGCTGCAACTCCGCCCTCACCGCAAGATCGGCGAGCGGCGCGCCCGGTGCAAAAGCCTGCGGATTGACGTGGTCGAACGTCAAAGTTGCGCGCTTGAGCGGCACCTCGCCGAACGGCGTCGCCTCGACTTGCGCGTGACCGGCGAGCTTCATCCCGCTCGCGTCGAGCTCGGCGACGAGATTGGCCAGCGTGCCGCTCAGATGCCCGCCCACCTGCACGGCTTCTTCGTTGACCTTGCCCGAATAACCCACGTCGCCGGTCAGTGGAAACGGCCGCACGCCGTCGAGCTTTGCAGACGCCGTCACCGCGCCGAACGGCGTATCGAGCCGCTCGACAGCGGCCTCGTGGTGACGGCCGTCGCTGCGTCCATGGAAAGCGAAGTGCGAAAACTCGGTTGTCGACGTGCCCTGGTGCAACAACAGCTTGTCCACTTGCACGTCGCGGATTTCCAGCTGCATCGGCAAGCGGAGATCTTGCGGGAGCTTCAGCGGCTCGCTGCTGCTCGACGACGAGGCGCCGATGCGCGCGTCCACGGTACCCACATGCAGATAGTCGATCGTGAAACGCCACGGCTCGCGCATGAGCGCCCAACGGCCCGACATACGGTCGATCTGGATGTCCGTGCCGCTGCCGTCCAGCGCGCGCCAGCGCACTTCGCGCAGCCGCACGCCGTTCGCGAGCGCTCCGCTTTCCAGCGTGCCGCTCAGCTTGCCGCCCAGCAACTTGACCGCCGCCTGCCATGCATAGGCGGTGCCGCGTTCGGTGGTGAGCGCGCCGTACAGCAGGCCCAGCGCCAACGCGACGAGCAACACCAGCACCACGACCAGCGCGGCGAGCGTTTTCAACAACAGGCGGCCGGCGCGGCGGCGCTTCGCCGGCGGCGGTTCCGGCGGTCCGGGCGGTTCAGCGCCCGGCGGCGGGTTGCCGGGCGGCTGCACGGGAGGTTGGGCGGAAACGTCCGTCGTCATGCGTGGTTCGTGTACAAGGAGGTGCGCATCAGAAGGCGATACCGAGCGTCAGATAGGGCCGCACACTTCTGTTGCGGATGCCGTATGCCACGTCGACATTGACCGGGCCCACCGGGCTGCGCCAGCGCGCGCCGACGCCCACGCCCGGGAAAAAAGTTTTCTCGCCCCAGGTGTCGGTCGCTGTGCCGACGTCGAAGAAGGCCGCCGCACCCCAGTCGTGCGTGAACCAGTGCTGGTATTCCGCCGATGCCGTCACCAGATATTTAGTCGGCAATACCGAACCCTGAACGTTGTTACCAATGCTCTGGTAGGAATAGCCGCGCACCGAGTTCGAACCGCCCGCACGAAACAGCAGCGAAGCCGGAATGCCGCTCGAACTGCCGCTCGTGAATACGCCGCCGAGCTCCGCGCGAAACACCATGAGGTCTTCCTTGCCGATCGGCAGGTACTGCTGGCCACGCGCGTAGCCGCGGATGAACGTCTGGTCGGTGAGCACACCCTTTACCGCGAAACCGGCCTCGACGTGGATCAGGTTGCCCTTGCGCGGGAACAGCGGGTCGTCGGTATTACGCCGGGTCCACGACCACGACGGCACCAGCGCGCGGCTCGTGGTCGGCTCGCCCACGTTCTGGTCGAGCCGGTCCTGATAGAACAGGATCGCATACGTGTAGTCGATGAACTGCGAAGTGCGAGTACGCTGCACACCACCGCGAATGCTGTAGATACGCGTGTCGGAAACGTCCGTGGTCGTGTAGGACGCCAGCACACTATTGGTCCACCCCCGATGTCCCGGCGGCATGGCAAGTTGAACCTGGCCGTACTGCTGGACCTGATCGACCCGGCCGTCGATGGTGAACGGCCACGCCTTGCCGAACGTATTCAGATACGAGTACGCGCCCTGCACCAGCGCGCCGTTGTCGGTCGAATAGCCGACGCCGCCGCGAATGCTGTTGTACGGATACTCCGATACCTTCACATGCAGCGGCGTTTCGACCGGCTTCGCCGGATCGCTGTCCACGTCGATCGCGACGCTCGCGTAATACGGCGTGTTTTGCAACTGCCGCTGCAATTCGGTAATGCGCTGCACGTCGTAGACGTCGCCCACCGAAATCGGATTCACATTCTCGACGATCTGTTCCGGATAACGCCGTGTGCCCGACACGTCCAGCTTGCCCATTGTGAAGGTGGGCCCACTTTCATACGCGACGGACAGCGTGGCCTCGTGCGTACGTGGATCGACGCGCGCCTCGGCGTGATAGATCTTCGCGCCCAGATAGCGGCGCGCCTGCAACGCCTTCAGCGACGCGTTCTTCGCGTCGTCCCAGCCCGCCTGCGAAAACGGGTCGCCCTCGTGCAGCGAAAATGCAAAGCGCGCGGCGTTTTCCTGCGCCGGGTCCTCAGTCAGCACCGGGCCGCGGAACGACAGGGAAATGGAGGTAATGACCGTTTGCGGGCCGGGATCGACGTTGACGGTCACATGCCTGGTTTTCTCGACAGTACGCACGTCCGTGCGCACGATCGGTGTGAAGTAGCCTTGCGTGGCGGCCAGATCGCGCACCTGCTGGGGCGTGGCCGTGATCAGAAACTCGAACTGGTCGTCGCTGATGTCGGGACGCTTCGCGAACCGCGCAACGTCCAGGTGTTCTTCCAGCAGCTTGCGCAGCGAGCGCGGCGATGCTTCGACATCGACCTTGTAGCTCGCCGCCGCGCGCGCCGCGTATGCGGGACCGCCAGCCAGCGTCAGCATCAGGATGCCGAGGGCGAGCCACGCGCGCAGCCAGCGCCACATTGGCGTGGGCATTGGCGTACGCATTGACGTAGTAACGCCGCGGCCCCCGCCGGCTTTGCTGCGCCGCCCGCGCGGCTGTTGGATCGCACACCCCGCCAAACAGGACCTCCGGCCATGGTTGATGAATTTTGTCGTTCGGGCGCAGTGCCGCCGAAGCTCGCTATTTGACCACATCGGCGGCGCCGCGC
This sequence comes from Paraburkholderia sp. 22098, assembly GCF_052045935.1. NCBI lineage: Bacteria > Pseudomonadati > Pseudomonadota > Betaproteobacteria > Burkholderiales > Burkholderiaceae > Paraburkholderia > Paraburkholderia sp. 22098. Next base: position 525,053 of record NZ_JBQEPV010000004.1, read on the forward strand.
TATCTCTAAACGCGCCCGCCAACGCCCGCGCGGGGCATGGCACGAGGCGCACGCGCCCGCCTTTGACGCGCGGTACGGCGCGCGGGTTCCGGCGATCCGCGCCAGACGCATTCGCAGACGATGCGTCAGCCGCCGGCTCGCTTTTTCGACCGCGCGCGGCGCATGCGCTAAAATTGCGGAATAGCAGCGGCAGCCGCGCGAAGACCACCGCGGCGAAGCCGCCATTTGCCCAACCACGCCCCAACCACGGACGTCGAGCCATGTATCAATCGGACATCACCCAGTTCCTGAACCAGCTCAAGCAGCAGAAGCCCAACCTGGAAGCCGAGCAACGTCGCGGCCGGGCCTTGCTGTGGGACAAGCAGCCGATCGACCTGGAAGAGCGCGCCGAGCAGAAAGCTTCGCGCGTCGAACAGACGCCTTACTCGTACTACCAGAACTTCTGAGCGGCTCCCCGCAACCAATGAATCCCGCCGACGAGGCACACGGCGCGCCGCCGGCTCCGTCCGACGCCGCGCTAGCCACGCCCGCCACCGATTCGACGCCCGACACGGTCGACGGCATTGCTTTCGCGCGCCTATACGGCGAGCCGCTCTTCAAGCTGCCGACCGACCTGTATATCCCGCCGGACGCGCTCGAAGTGTTCCTCGAAACGTTCGAGGGCCCGCTGGATCTGTTGCTGTACCTGATCCGCAAGCAGAACTTCAACGTACTCGACATTCCCATGGCGGATGTCACGGTGCAATACCTCGGCTATGTCGACCAGTTGCGCCAGACCAATCTCGAACTCGCGTCCGAATATCTGCTGATGGCCGCCATGCTGATCGAGATCAAGTCGCGCATGCTGCTGCCCGTCAAGAAAGCCGACAGCGGCGAGGAAGCCGAAGACCCGCGCGCGGAACTGGTGCGGCGCCTGCTCGAATACGAGCAGATGAAGCTCGCCGCGCAGCGCATCGACCAGTTGCCGCAACTCGGGCGCGACTTCCTGCGCGCCGAGGTCTACATCGAGCAAAGCATCACGCCGCGTTTTCCCGACGTGAACAGCGAGGACCTGCGCGCCGCCTGGGCTGACGTGATCAAGCGTGCGAAGCTCGTCCAGCATCACAAGATTTCGCGTGAAGAACTGTCTGTGCGCGAGCATATGAGTTCGATCCTGCGGCAACTGCAGAACGCGCGCTTCGTCGAATTTTCCGATCTGTTCGATACCAGCAAGGGTGTCCCGGTTGTGGTGGTCAACTTCATCGCGATGCTCGAGTTGTGCCGCGAATCTCTCGTCGAAATTACTCAGGCCGAGCCGTTCGCACCTATCTACGTGCGCCTCGCCTATTTGCCGGCCTGAAGCGAAAACCGGTTGCGGCGCAGCGGGCCGAGCTTCATGCTCCAGAAAACGGCCGATCAGGCCTCGTTTCGGTGCGTCCGGCGGCCAAATCCACTACAATCCCGCGCTCCGAACCTGTCATTACCAGTGAGGCGGCGGGCCGCGCAATCGCCTGAGGCCTTTGCGTCAACCCAGTCTCGCGCCGCGCGAGGAATCCCTGTCCGATCATGAAAGTCATCAGCTCGATCCATGAATTGCGCGACCAGTTGCGCGGCCAGAATCGCACTGCCTTTGTGCCGACCATGGGCAATCTGCACGAGGGCCATCTGTCGCTGATGCGCCTCGCGCGCCAGCACGGCGATCCGGTGGTGGCGAGCATCTTCGTCAATCGTCTGCAGTTCGGGCCGAACGAGGATTTCGACAAATATCCGCGCACGATGGAAGCGGACATCGAAAAGCTGCAGAAAGAAAACGTCTACGTGCTTTTCGCGCCGACAGAGCGCGACCTTTATCCCGAGCCGCAGGAATACCGGGTACACCCGCCGCACGATCTGGGCGACATTCTCGAAGGCGAATTCCGGCCGGGCTTTTTCCAGGGCGTGTGCACCGTGGTGATGAAACTGATGTCGTGCGTGCAGCCGCGCGTGGCGGTGTTCGGCAAGAAGGACTACCAGCAGTTGATGATCGTGCGCCGCATGTGCCAGCAGTTCGCGGTGCCGACCGACATCATCGCGGCTGAGACGGTGCGCGATACCGACGGTCTTGCGCTCAGCTCGCGCAACCGCTATTTGCAGCCGGACGAGCGCACCGAGGCGCCGATGCTGGCCGCCGAGCTCAATCGCGTGCGCGACGCGGTGCTCGCAGGCGAGCGCGACTTCACGGCGCTGGAGCGCGCGGCGATGGCGTCGCTGACCGCCCGCGGCTGGCAGCCTGACTACATCGCAGTGCGCAAGCGCTCGAATCTGCTGCCGCCGGGTCCGCAAGACGCGAACGCGGAACTCGTCGTGCTGGCCGCCGCCAAGCTCGGTGCGACCCGTCTTATCGACAACCTCGAAATCTGAAGCCGTCTGGAACACTATGCAACGCAACATGCTGAAGTCGAAGATTCACCGCGTCGCGGTCACGCACTGCGAACTGCACTACGAAGGTTCGTGCGCGATCGACGAAGACCTGCTCGAAGCGGCGAACATCGTCGAAAACGAACGGATCGACATCTGGAACATCAACAATGGTGAGCGCTTCTCGACCTATGCGATCAAGGGCGAGCGCGGCAGCGGCATGATTTCGTTGAACGGCTCGGCCGCGCGGCGCGCGCAACTGGGCGACCTGGTGATCATCGCGGCCTTCGCGGTCGTCGACGAAGCGGAGTTGAAGGCAGGCTGGAAGCCCGACCTCGTGTTCGTCGACGAGAACAACAAGATCAAGGGCAGCCGCGATCACGTGCCAACGCAGGCCTGGAATTGAGCGACGCGCTCGCTGAGTTCTTTGTAACGGAGCTCAGCTTGGCTGGGGGTTGCCGCCCCCGGCTCGGCGCCACGCCCTATCGAAGCGGGCGGACAGGCTGCCTCGCGGTGGGGGCGCTGATGGCGCGGAATTCCGCCTGATCGCTACGGCTGGCTCCCGTGCTCAGGGCAGTTCGGGTCCGCTCACGTCAGTTCTAACGTTTTAAAGCCGGCGCAAGCCTCGCCCAAAGACCCGCCCTCACCCCTTCTTACCGGCGCCATTCGTCCACTCGATGATCGGCTGCCACTGCTCCAGATCCTTCTCCACGCGGCTTTTGGCGACGTCCCACAAAGTGAGGCCGTGGGCCGCCAGCTGCACGTAGTTCTGCGTGTCGCGCAAGTAACCGAGCACCGGCAGCTTCAGCCCCTCGACGAAACGGTGCAACTGCTCAGCCGAACGCGTGCGCGAATCGACGCGCATCCCCACCACGCCAATCTCGATCGCACCTTTCCTGACGGCTTTTTCCTTCGCGAGACGCTCCAGAAATTCCTGCGTAGCCAGAATATCGAACATCGACGGCTGCAGCGGCACGATCACCTTGTCGGCCAGATCCAGCGCGATATTCATGCGATTGCCGTGCAAACCCGCCGGGGTGTCGATGATCGCGTGCTCTAGGCCCTTTGGCGGTTTGGCGGGCGTCTCGGGGTTGACTTCCCATGTTTCGATAGCCGGCAGCGTGTCCGGCCGCAACGACAGCCACGCATGCGCGGACTGCTGCTTGTCGAGATCGGCGAGCGCCACCCACTCGCCGGTTGCGGCGAAATAGCCGGCCAGATTGGTCGACAGCGTGCTTTTGCCCACGCCGCCCTTCGGATTCGCCACCACGATTACCGTCATGAATACTCCCGGAATGAAGCCAGGACGACGCCGGCCGGTCCGCCGCATTCTGCCCTGAACCTTCTGCTTTTGGTTTGTACCTGTTGTCATGTCGGCGCCCCGACTTGCACCGATTCGAGTCCGTGCGCCGATCCAGCCGTTGATAATATCGACAAATGCAGCGAGGCCGAAGCCCCCGAACGGCTAATCGGTCGCCTTGCATTACCGATTTAACCTTTCCAGGAAGCCAATCCAATGAGCAAACTCCGGCCGGAATACACCGTGGAACGACTGCACGAACGCCAGAAGGGCAAGCTGCCAGGCTTGCTGGGCGTGCATGTGCTGTCGCTGGACGAAGGCGCGCTAACTGCGGAATTGACCGTGCGGGAAGAACTGCTCGCGCCGAACGGCTTTCTTCACGCAGCCACGGTAATCGGTCTCGCCGACACCGCTTGCGGCTATGCGTGTCTTGCCCACCTGCCGGAAACGGCACGCAATTTCACGACAGTCGAGCTCAAAAGCAACTTTCTCGGCACGGCGACTGAAGGCACGATCCGCGCGGTGGCGAAAGGCGTGCACCTTGGCCGCAGCACGCAGGTTTGGGATGCGACCGTCACCGGACCCGACGGCAAGACGATCGCCTTGTTCCGCTGCACGCAGATCGTGCTGTATTGATAGGACAGCAGGGCATCGCCAACAGCGCGACGCGAAGTCCGCTTCTCCACGATAGTTCTTCGCAGAACGCGATCGCGACGCGGGCGAGTCCGGCCGTCAAGCCACCGCAGCCATCAAGCTCGCCAGATCCAGGTGTTCAGCCAGCGTGTCGGCGAGCCGGTCCAGCGACGCTTCGCGCAACGCGGGGTAGTCGATTGCGTCTGCGTCGCTCAGTCCCGCCCAGGCCAACAGCGCGGCGCAGGCAGCCGGTGTGTCGAAGAGGCCGTGCACGTATGTCGCGAGGATCTGGCCATCCGCGGAAATCGCACCGTCGGGACGCGCTTCGCCCGGCAGCCCCAGGCGCAGCGCCGGCGATTCCAGCGCCGGTCCTTGCGTCTCGCCCATATGAATCTCGTAACCGCCCACCTCCGGCGAGCCCGGCAACGCGAGGCGGCCGGTCACGTTTTTCAGCGTCTTCTCGCGCGTCAGCACTGTCCAATAGTCGAGCCAGCCAAGGCCCGCCGACGTTCCCGGCGCGCCCTCCACGCCGTACGGATCGGCAACCTCGCGCCCGAGCATCTGCATCCCGCCGCATATGCCGATCACGCGCCCGCCGTAGCGCAAGTGCCGTTGCAGCACCGCGTCCCAGCCCTGCGCACGCAGAAACGCCAGATCGCCGCGCACGTTCTTCGAACCCGGGAGGATGACGAGGTCCGCGGGCGGCGGCGTGCCGCTTCGCACGTAATGAAAATCGACCTGTGGATGCGCGCGCAGTGCGTCGAAATCCGTGTGGTTGCTGATGTGCGGCAGCACCGGCACGACCACCCGCAACGTGCGCGCGGCGTCGCCGCGCTGCGCCGCGCGCAGTTCGGGCGGCAGCATGTCCTCGGCGTCGAGCGTGAGGCCATGCAGATACGGGACGACACCGAGCACCGGCTTGCCGGTCTTTGCCTCGAGCCAGTCGAGACCCGGCTTCAGCAGTCCGATATCGCCTCGGAAGCGGTTGATGATGAAACCCCGCACACGCGCCTGCTCGCTCGCTGACAGGCACGCAAGCGTCCCTGTCAGATGCGCGAAAACCCCGCCCCGGTCGATGTCCGCCACCAGCACGACCGGACAGTCGACGGCTTCGGCGAAACCCATGTTGGCGATATCCCGCTCGCGCAGATTGATCTCGGCCGGGCTGCCCGCGCCTTCCACGAAAATCGTGTCGTACGCCGCTTGCAGCCGAGCGTAGGACGCAAGTACCGCTTCGAAAGCGACGGGTTTGTACTCGTGATAGGCGCGGGCGTCGAGATTCATGCGCGCCTTGCCGTGGATGATCACCTGCGCGCCGCGATCGCTCGTGGGCTTGAGTAGCACGGGGTTCAGATCGGTATGCGCGGCGATGCCGGCGGCCACCGCCTGCAGCGCCTGAGCGCGCCCGATCTCGCCGCCGTCGACGGTCACTGCGCTGTTGAGCGCCATGTTCTGCGGCTTGAACGGCGCGACCCGGACACCGGCCCGCCGCGCGAGCCGGCATAAACCGGCGACCAGCGTACTCTTGCCCGCATCGGACGTGGTGCCCTGGATCATCAGCGTGCCGCGCGGCACGGGTACGGCGTCATGCGAGATCGAATGGATGGTCACTGAAATGTCGGACTCGGCGAAGGAAAGGACGATTGAAGCGGCATTATCCCATCGCGCCGGCCCGCGCTGCACGCCGGTACAATCACGCGATGATTTCCCGCGACCTCACCTTCGTTCTCGGCGGCGCGCGCTCAGGCAAGAGCGTGCACGCCGAGCAGCTTGCCGCCCAAAGCGCGCTGCCCGTGACCTACATCGCCACGGCACGCATGACCGGCGACGCCGAATTCACCGCGCGCATCGCGCATCATCGCGCGCGGCGCCCCGCACAGTGGCGTTTGCTGGAAGCAGACGTCGATCTCGCCGCCGCCATCAGGCAAGCCGACGCGCCGGGGCATTGCACGCTGATCGACTGCCTGACACTATGGCTCGCGAACCTACTATGTCCCGCCGATGGCGAAGGCCTACCGCCTGATCAATATCAAGCCCGCATCGAAGAACTGGAAGCCGCGCTTGCCGGCGCTCGCGGCAAGATCATCGCGGTGAGCAACGAAATCGGCCTCGGCGTGGTACCGCTCGGCGCGGCAACGCGTCTTTATGTCGACGAACTCGGGCGCCTGAATCAGCGCGTCGCGGCGCTGTCCACGCAGGCCACCATGATGGTCGCGGGCCTGCCGCTCGCGCTCAAAACCACGGGCGGCGCGTGATGCTCTCGCTTCCTCTTGTCGTGACACTCGCGACCGCGGGCGTGGCCGTCGACCGCTGGTTCGGCGAACCGCGCGGCGCGCATCCGCTGGTGGCTTTCGGCAAATGGGCGGCGCGTTTCGAAGCGCATTACAACCGCGGACGGCGCTTGCGGCTCAAGGGGCTGCTCGCATGGTCGCTTGCCGTGTTGCCGCCGGTGCTGGTGGCGTGGTGGCTCGTCGCCGTGCTGCCGTTTTTCGCCGCCTGCGCAGTGCACGTTGCCTTGCTGTGGTTCGCGCTCGGGGCCCGCAGCCTGCACGACCATATCGAGCCCATCGCGCGGGCGCTCGCGCATCGCGATCTCGCGGAAGCACGCCTGCTGACGGCGCGGATCGTCTCGCGCGAAACGGCCAATGCCGACGAAGCCGCACTTTCCCGCGCCGCCGTCGAATCCGCACTCGAAAACGGCAATGACGCGATCTTCGGCGCGCTCTTCTGGTTCGCGATCGCGGGCGGTCCGGGCGCGCTCGGATTTCGCCTCGCCAACACCCTCGACGCGATGTGGGGTTACCGCACGCCGCGCTATCTGCGCTTCGGCTGGGCCGCCGCTCGACTGGACGACGTGCTCAACTGGATTCCCGCACGCCTCACCGCCGCGAGCTATGCGCTGCTCGGCGACACGCGCACCGCGTGGCGTTGCTGGCGCGAACAGGCACCGCGGTGGGACAGTCCAAACGCAGGGCCGGTCATGGCCTCGGGCGCCGGCAGTCTGAACGTGCTGATCGGCGGTCCCGCGGTCTATAACGGCGCGCTCGAACATCGGCCCACGCTCGGCTTCGGGCATCCCGCGAAGGCCGCTCACATAACGGCCGCGCTCATGCTGGTCGAGCGTACGGTGATTTTGTGGCTCGCGGTGCTGATCGTGCTGGCCTTGCTGAGCGTGCCCTTGCATGTCTGAACGAATGGACGAGTTGCGCTCACTTCAACATATCGAGCCGGGGCACGCTGGTGAAGCGCCGGCTGCGTGCGCGTCACCCGGTGCAACGATCGTGCACGGCGGCAATCTGCACGAAGCGGCTGAGCGCTATCGCATTCCGTACCCGGAGTGGCTCGATCTGTCGACGGGAATCAATCCGCACGGCTATCCGGTGCCGCCCGTTCCCGCCGACGCCTGGCGCCGCCTGCCCGATGACGGCGACGACCTCGCCGAGTGCGCCGCGCGCTACTACGGCGCATCGGACGCGGCGCATGTGTTGCCGGTAGCGGGCAGCCAGGCGGCGATTCGCACGTTGCCGGCGTTGCTGCCGCGCGCGGTAGTCGGCGTCGCGCCGCTCACCTACAGCGAATATGCGCCTGCATTCGAGCGGGGCGGACATCGCGTGGTGTCGCTCGATGTTTCGTGGGATGTACTGCCCGATTCGCTCACGCATGTGGCGGTCGTGAATCCGAATAATCCGACCGCCGGGCATCTGAGCGCTTCGAAGCTGCTCGCCTGGCACGCGCAATTGAGCGCGCGCGGCGGCACCCTGCTCGTCGACGAAGCCTTTGCGGATACGATGCCCGACGCTTCGCTAGCGGCCTTTACGGATCGCGACGGTCTGATCGTGTTGCGTTCACCGGGGAAGTTTTTTGGACTTGCGGGCGTGCGCGCCGGTTTCGTGCTTGCCGCGCCCGCGCTGCTCGACAGCTTGCGCCGCGTGCTCGGCGCGTGGACCGTCAGCGGTCCCGCGCGTCATGCCGTGAGGGCGGCGCTGTTGGACCACGCCTGGCAACAGCAGATGCGCACACGGCTCGAAGCGGACAGCGCGCGCCTCGTCGATCTGTTGCAAGGTCATGGCATTCGTACCCGCAGCACGCCGCTCTTCGCCTGGACCGACGATCCACGTGCCGCAGCCCTGCACGAGGCATTGGCCACGCGCGGCGTGTGGACGCGACTTTTCGCATCGTCAGGCAGCGTGCGTTTCGGTTTGCCCGCGAGTGAAGACGAATGGGCGCGCCTCGCCCACACCTTGCGCGCGGCAGTCGACACGATCGACGCAACGCGACCGGCCTGATCCGTTGACGCGCGCAAACTGCCCACGTCGCATTGCAGTGCAGGGCAGCGCATCGATCCACCCAACGCAAAACTCGACGTTCGACCCAATGAATTTGTCTGCACGATCGCTCCGCCCCGCTCTCGCCGTCATGCTGCTCGCCATCGCGTTGCGCGCGCAAGCGGGCATCGCCGTGACCGACGACACGGGCGCCGTGCTCACGCTGCCCGCACCCGCGCAACGCGTAATCAGCCTCGCGCCGCACGTCACCGAACTGCTCTACGCGGCCGGCGGCGGCGCGAAGATAGTAGGTGCCGTGTCGTACAGCGACTATCCGCCACAGGCGCAGCAACTGCCGCGCGTGGGTGACAACAAGTCGCTCGATCTCGAACGCATCGTCGCGTTGAAGCCGGACCTTATCGTGGTGTGGCGGCACGGTAACGCACAGCGCCAGCTGGATCGTCTGCGCGAATTGCACATACCGCTGTTCTTCAGCGAGCCGCATCATCTCGACGATGTCGCCGTCTCGCTGACGAAGCTCGGCGAATTGCTCGGCACCTCGTCTACCGCGGATGCAGCCGCCGCCGCATATCGTCGGGACATTGCGCGCCTGCGCGCGCAGTACGCCGACCGGCCAGCCGTCAGCGTGTTTTATCAGGTGTGGGATCAACCGTTGATGACGCTCAACGGCGAGCATATGGTCAGCGACGTGATCGAGCTATGCGGCGGACGCAACGTGTTCGCGAAACTGCAACCGCTCGTGCCCACCGTTTCGACCGAAGCCGTGCTCGCGGCGAATCCGCAGGCGATCGTCACGGCAGCGCCCGGTGCGACGAAACCCGACACGGCCTTGCCTCAACTCGGCGCGTGGCGCGCGTGGCCGCGTCTGTCGGCGGTAGCGAATAACAATCTGTTTTCGATCGACGGCGACCTCATCAACCGCCCCGCGCCGCGCATCGCGCTAGGGGCGAAGCAGATGTGCGAGGACCTGGATCTCGCTCGCTCGCGCGTCAGGCAAAACGCGCAATAACAGGCTTAACGTGCATTAACGCCTGAGCCGATGGGCCCTCAGGCTCACGCGTTCCACTTCACGAGCGACCACTGTTGGCTCTCGTCGCCGCGGCGCAGCCAGACGATGTTGGCGGTCTCCAGCGACCATCGCAAGCAACGTTCGAGCGGCACGTCGAGCGCCAACGACGCAATCGCGCGCATCACGCCCGCATGCGTGACCACATACGCCGGCGACAACTCGCGCGTCTGCGCGTACGCGTCGAACCATGCGCGCACCCGCATGACGAACTGCGCGACGCTCTCGCCGCCATGCGCGCGTGCATGTTCGAAGTTGGACGCCCAGTCGTCGAGCAGTTCGCGATCGATCGCGTCCCAGCGCTGCTCTTCCCAATCGCCGAAATCCATTTCCTTCAGGCGATCGTCATGGCTGAGCACGCAGCCGAAGTCGTTCGCCAGTTCGACGGCGAGCGCCGAGCAGCGCGTCAGCGGGCTCGACATCACGACACGTGGCGCCGGCACCTGCAAGCTTGCGAGTCTTAAAGCAAGTGCCGCGGACGACACGTCGGCCGCCTCGGCGAGCGCCACATCGCTGTGGCCATAGCAAACGCCCGCGTCGAGTGCGACGGCGGGATGGCGAATCATGACGATATCCATGCGAGCCCTAGGAGATAGATGCCCAGTTCAAAGATCTGTTGCGCAAAGCCGAGACAATCGCCGGTGTAGCCGCCAATGCGCTTCACGAAATAGCGGCCCATTGTGAACCGCAACGCGACCAGCATCGCGAGCGCCGAGCCCGCGAACCGCCAGTCGGCCGCGAGCCATCCACGAGGTCCGTCCGGCCACAACAGCCACGGCAATCCGAATGCGGCGGCGCATAACAGTGCTGTGCCGCTCAGGCGCTGCGCGACCGGCTTCGCTTTGCCCTCGGCACGCACATAGTCGAGCGTGCAGAGATAGCTGATCGCACAGGCGCGGCTCGCCGCATGAGCCGCAACCATCAGACTTGCGGCGCGCAGCGGCGGCAACGAAGCGAGCGTCTGCCACTTGAGAACAAGCGCGACGACAAGCGCAATCGCACCAAAAGCGCCAATGCGCGAATCGTGCATGATGCGTAATGCATCGTCGCGCGTATAGGCGCCACCGAACGCATCGACGCAATCGGCGAGGCCGTCCTCGTGGAACGCGCCCGTTATCAATAGCGACGACGCCATCGACAACAACACCGCAACCCCCGCCGGAAAGACACGCAGCGCCGCGAGATAGACAAGCGCGCTGATGCCGCCGACCAGCACGCCGACGAGCGGAAAATAACGCGCCGCCGCGTTCAGATAGTGCGGTTCATAGCCGACCCAGCGCGGCACGGGTACACGTGTGAAGTAACCCAGCGCCGTGAAAAAGTAGCGCAATTCGGCCAGCGGTTTCATATATGGCTTGCGTGCTCGTTGACTGAAAAGCGAAGTGCGGCGCGGTTCACGCTTCGCGGTTCGCTACACCGGCCGATTCGAAGCTCGCCATCTCGTTGATGAACGCGCATGCCGCACGCAGCAACGGCACCGCAAGCGCCGCACCGGTGCCTTCGCCGAGCCGCATGTCGAGCGATAGCAGCGGCTGCGCGCCGAAATAGTCGAGCATGCGCAGATGTCCTGCCTCGTTCGACGCATGCGCGAACACGCAATATTCACGCACGTCGGGCGCAATTGCGTCCGCAATCAACAGCGCTGAACTGGCGATGAAGCCGTCGACCAGAATCGTCATGCGCGCTTGCGCGGCGGCAAGATAGGCGCCGGCCATCATCGCGATTTCGAAGCCACCGAAGGTTGCGAGCACATCGAGAGGAGCCGTGGATGCGTCGTGATGCGCGAGCGCCGCCGCAAGCACGCTGCGCTTCTTTGCGAGCCCGGCGTCGTCCAGACCGGTGCCGCGGCCCACGCATTCGTCGATCGGCACGCCGCAGATGCGGCTCATCAGACACGCCGCCGCCGATGTGTTGGCAATGCCCATTTCGCCGAAGCCGATCACGTTGCTGCCGAGCGCAGCGTGATGCCGCACGCGCGCCGCGCCGGCTTGCATCGCGGTGAGCGCCTGCTCGTGCGTCATCGCAGGTTCGTGCGCAAAGTTGCGCGTGCCCGCGCCGACTGGAATGTCGACAAGGCCATCGGTGCGCGGCAACGGCGTCGCGATACCCGCATTGACCACTTCGAGCTCGATGCCCGCGACCCGGCTTAATGCATTGACTGCCGCGCCGCCCGCGAGAAAATTCGCGACCATTTGCGCGGTCACCGCTTGCGGATACGGGCTGACGCCTTCGGCCGCAATGCCGTGGTCGCCCGCGAACACGATCAGCGCGGGGCGCTGGACAGCCGGATGCGTAGTGCACTGAATCAGGCCCATCTGACGCGCGAGCGTTTCGAGCCGGCCGAGACTGCCGGGCGGCTTCGTCTTAGTGTCGATGACGTGTTGAAGCTCGCTGCCTAACGTCTGTTCGAGCGGTTCTACCTGGGGCAATCCGGACAAGCGTGGCGAAGAGGTCATGAGTTTCGTGAAGATAAAAGATGTTTGGTTCTGAGCGTTAGCTTGACGACGTGTCATGGTTCGAAGCAGATTCGTGACGCGAGCGCGGCGCAGGAATGAGCGCCTCGTGCTCGCCGTCGCGAATCAGGATCAACGGATAGCCGAATACGCGGCTCGTCAACGCGGGCGTCAGTACCTCGTGCACGCGCCCCGCGTAGACGGCGCCCTCACCGTCGAGCAGCAGCGCGTGCGTCGCGAACCGGCGCGCGAGGTTCAGGTCGTGACAGGAAAACAGCAGGGTCCGCGCCGACTCACGCGTCCATTCGCTGAGCGCTTCCAGGCACTCGATCTGATGATGCAAGTCCAGATGCGATAAAGGTTCGTCGAGCAGAAGGAGCGGCGCTTGCTGACACAGCACCGCTGCGAGCGCCACGCGCTGACGTTCGCCGCCGGAAAGCGACAGCACGTCTCGCGCGGCTAGTGCGGTGAGCCCCAGCAAGTCCAGCGCGGCACGCGCGGCCTCGCGGTCACCCTCGCCCTCCCAACCCCAGCCGGTCAAATGCGGAAAGCGGTTCAGCATCACGATGTCGAGCACGCTCGCGCTGAATGCGTCGGGCGCGCTTTGCGGCATTAACGCGCGGCGCTGCGCGAGTTGCCGCGTGTGCCAGGCGGACATACGCACACCGTCGAGTTCCACGTGGCCAGCCGAGGGTTCACGCAAACCCGCGAGCGTGGATAAGAGTGTCGTCTTGCCGGCACCGTTCGGACCGGCCACGCACCAGATCTCGCCCGGATAAAACGTATGCGTGAACGCATCGAGCAACGTGCGCGCGCCCGCACGCAAGCTCACGCGTTGCGCGCTGAGCGTGGGCTGCGAGAGGTTGTTAGTGGGCATCATCGGCGGGCGCGCAGCAGCATCCAGAGAAACACCGGCACGCCGATAATCGACGTGATCACGCCGACCGGCAGTTGCGCCGGCGCGATCACAAGGCGCGCGATCAGATCGGCGCCCATTACCGCCACCCCGCCGCCGAGAGCCGCGGCGGGCAGCAGCATACGTTGGTCGTTGCCGAACGCGAGCCGTAACATATGCGGCACCACGAGTCCGACAAAGCCGATGGTGCCCGCCGTCGTCACAGCCGCTGCGGCGGCGAGCGAGGCCGCAAGATACACGCGCAACCGCAACGGCATGACCGCAACGCCCAACGCCTGCGCGGCAGCGTCGCCTCGCAACAGTACATTCAGGCGCGGCGCAACGGGCACGATGGCAATCAGCACGACGACCAGCGCGACGAGCGCGGTCCACGGCAGCGCATTGCCATTGAGGTCGCCGGTCAGCCAGAACAACATGCCGCGCAAACGATTGTCCGGCGCAAGATTGAGCAGCAAGGTAATGAGCGCGCCCCAGCCTGCCGCGATAACGGCGCCAGTCAGAAGCAGGCGCGGCGACGTGTCCTGCGGTTCGCCGCGCCACAACTCGCGACGTGCAAGGCCGAGCACGAGGAGAATGGACACGAATGCGCCCGCGAATGCCGACGCATCGACGAGCCACCACGCGCAACCGGCGATCATTGCGACGAGCGCGAAAGTTGCGGCGCCGCCCGATACGCCTAATACATATGGCTCAGCGAGCGGATTGCGCAACAACACCTGCAGCAGCGCGCCAGCCAATGCGAGCAATGCGCCGCAAGCAAAACCGGCCAGCGCGCGAGGCAAACGCAGCGTGCGCACGATCTCGCCGGCGAGATCGGCGGAGTTTGCGTCAGACGCGCCCGCATGCAGCGGCGAAAGCGCCTCGATCACGCGCGCGGGCGCGAGCGACACACTGCCCAATGCGAGCGACGCCATCAATACGGCAAGCGCAGCGACAGCAAGCACGAGCCAGATCGCGGCGGCGCGCTTCGCAGTCATCGCGTGAAGCGTGGCGGGCATCGAACCTTCATGACGGCTCATCGGCGCGTTCCCAGCACGGCGCTGGCATCACTGCTGCTGCCAGCCGACCGTGACATAGGCACCGCGCCGCGGCGAGTTATACGAGTAGGCCGTTTCATAGTCCTTGTTGAACACATTCTGGATTTGCGCGGCCACGTACCATGCCTTCGTGACGTTGTAGCGGGCAGCCAGGTTGACGACACCGTAGCCGCCGAGCTTGCCGCTGCTGTCTTCGCGCGGACCGCTCACGATCCACTCACCGCCCACGCGCCATCCTGCGATACTGCGATTCACCGTCAGCGACGCGAAACGCCGCGCTCGCCGCACGAGGTCGGTATCATTGTCGAGGTCGACCGGGTTTTGCAGCGTCACCGACGCGCGCACGTCGGTCTTACCTACATGGCCGCTCCACGATCCTTCGAGTCCTTGCACTTTTGCATGGCCCACGTTTTCGGCCAGATAGATCCCCGGCGTCACCTGCTCATAGTCGATCAGATTCGAATAACGCGTCTGGAAAGCACTCAAACGCATCACACCGAGCGCATTGGATGCGTACTGCAACGCTGCTTCGATCGAATGACTGCGCTCCGGCTGGATGGACGGATTCCCGCTCAGCGGATAGTACAGATCGTCGAAGCTCGGCGCGCGAAACGAACTGGAATAGCTTGCGCTTAGCTTCCAGCGCGACGTGATGTCGAAGCCATAGCCGAGATAGTAACTGTTCGCTCCGCCGAAATCGGAGTACTGGTCGCGCCGCAGGTTAGCCTGTATCTGGTTGCGCCCGAAGCGTGCCGTATAACCGGCGAAGCCCGAGTCGACATGACGAGTGGGCGCGGCAAACGTATCGGAGTCGAGACTCTGGTCCAGATGCTCGTAGCCGACCTGCAGTTTCTGCTGCGCGGCCAGCGCGAAATCGTTTTGCCAGGTGTACTGTCGATTGTCGGTGTCGAAGCGGCCGTTATACAGACCGTTGGTGTTCGACACGCTGCGGTCGTCGCCTTGCGCAACGATGAAGTGCGTGGTCCACCAGTCGGTTAGCTTGCCGTTAGCGAAGGCGGACAACTGACGCACTTTCGTGTACAGATTGTTCAGATCGGTCGGCTCGCCGTACGCATTGTCGTAGCTGTTGTTGCCGTTCGACTGCAGATAGCGGACGCCCGCGTCCCAGTTGTCGGTGAACTTATGGCGCAGCGAAGCGGAGATGCTCTCGTTCAGATAGCCGTTCGCATTGGGGTTCGCATTCGGCGCCTCACGAGGATTGAGCGCGGAAAAACCGTCGTCCTTCGAACGCGCGAGCGAGATGTTGAAGGTCGTGCGGCCGTCCATATCCAACGCGCCGTTCGCGCCTACCTGTTGTGTCTGCGTGTGGTAGCTGCCGTAGCCCACGGAAAAATTGAAACGCGGCGGATGATTGCCGCCGTCTTTCGTGAACACCTGGACCACGCCTCCGATCGCGCCCGAGCCATACAAGGCCGACACGTTGCCGTTCACTACTTCGACGTGGTCGACCTGATCGAGCGGAATCTGCGCGATTTGCGCGGTGCCGAGACTCACGGAATCGACGCGCACACCGTCGATGAGAATCAGCGATTGCGTCGACGACGCGCCGCGCAGATACAGGCTTGCTGTCGAACCGGGGCCACCTGTGCGCGAGATCTGCGCGCCGGGCGCGAGTTGCAGCAGACCCGGCAGATCGGTTGCGGTGGTATCGGCAATGTCCTGCTGATCGAATAGCGACGTTTGCGGAATCGTGTCGGCGAGCGCTTGAGGTCCGCGCTCGGCGGTGACGACGACGGGCGACAAAACAGCAGGTGATGATTCGGCGATGGCGACGGATACAGCGCTCGTAGCGACCGGTGCGACTGCAACCGACGGCGCAGGCGAACTGTCGGCGGCTTGCGCATGCGCGAGCTGCGGCAGCCCTGCAAACGCGAGCAGCGCCGCGCGGGCGATAGGGGACAGCATGAGTGAAGTTTCCCGTGGATGGCGTGCGCGGCCCGCTTCCCCGCAGGCCGTCGCGTAACGAGGCGCGAGCGCTTTTGACTTCATTTCGCGGGCGCGCGCCTCTCCCTCTGGCCGGTATCCGGGCTGACGACGCTCGATCCCGCCTTCCCACGCGTGACGCGCAGTGGCACACTCGCATGTTGAACTGGAACACGCGATGGGGATCGAACTGCAAACGCGAACTGCAAAGCACGAAGTGCAAAGCGAATGCGGTCGCTTACCGTTGCGGGGGCAGCGCAGGTTCGCGCGTTCAGGTGAACGGCGCGCCCTGCTTCCCGTTTAACTGCACGCGCAATGAATTGCGCGCGCGGGCACCAGAGTGCGGCCAGTGTATGAGCGGCCTCGGGGCCAGTCAAGAATGCGGGTCACGACAGCGATCATTCGGACAGGAGCAGAGTATTGTCCGACGCGATCTGTGACACACGAGTACTTTTTCATCTTCAGTCGAAAAAAGCCTGCATAAAGCGGTGTTGTTACGTCTCGAAACGAGACAAATGTCGGAACGTGCGGCATTCCGCGCTAAAATGCGAGGTCTTTAGAGGACGCAGCACATGCTCACCGAACTCGAAACACTCTCACAGAATATCGGCAAGCTGATAGCGATCAGCCAGCGCCACAACGAAGCGCGAGTTGCGCTTGAAGAGCAGCTCGCCCAGTCGCGCGCCGAGGCAGAAGCCACGCGCACGGAACTTGCCATGGTTCGCGAGGAACGCGATGCACTGCAAGCGGAGCGCGACGCGCTGTCGGCCAAGATCGACGACGCTCAAGTGCGGCTCAATGCGATCCTCGAAAAATTGCCGCGCGCTCGCGGGCACAACGAGCCGGACAACCAGCTCGATCTGCTCGAGCCCGCTCAGCATGAAGTCGAAGCGGAGAGCGACGCCACTCGCCATGGAGAAAATGCATGACCACCAAGCAGATCGAAGTATCGATTCTCGGCGTGCCCTATCGTCTCGCCTGCTCGCCGGAAACGGAAGGCGCGCTGCTTGAAGCAGTCGCACGAGTCGACGCCGAAATGTCGAAGATCCGCAACAACAGCAACGTGCGCGGCACGGATCGTATTGCTGTCATGGCCGCGCTGTCGCTGGCATCGGAACTGCTTAAGCTGCAATCGAGCGTGCGTCACGGAGAAGCATTTCCCGCTGAAGAAATCAGGCGTACAATGCATCAAATGAACGAACAACTGGGTACTGTGATCGAGCAGTACACCATGCAGTAAGCAGCAGGTTTGCAACGTGTCTGGAAGTAGAAGTGGCCGGTCTTCGGGTCGGCTGCAGATTCAACCAGGTGGCACACGTAGCAGCTGAGCAAAGCGCGTGAGAGCATGCACGAGCACACTCGGCAAACGTTTCACCTGAATGGTTTTAGCTTCATCGGTTTAGCTTCCCTGCCTGGTTCGCCAAGGTCATATATTCCTTGAACCAATGCCATGTGCACGGTTGCGGAAATTTGTAGCACGGGCGTGCGCGTCACTCTGTCTGATGTACCCGAAGTGCTGCTAACTGCGACCAATTCTGAACCCCCGGTTCAGGATGCCGGCCTAGCGGCCAAGGCGGGGACCTTATTTGGAACGGCATCGGACTACTGTCCGGTGCCGTTTTTGTTTGGGCTCCGGCTTTTCCAACCTTAACGTTCCTTTCGATTCATGCGCTACTGGCTAATGAAGTCCGAACCGGACGAAGCAAGCATCGACCATCTTGCCAACGCACCGCACCGTACGTTGCCGTGGACCGGCGTGCGCAACTATCAGGCGCGCAACTTCATGCGCGACGCGATGCTGGTCGGCGACGGCGTGCTGTTCTATCACTCGAGTTGTCCCGAGCCTGGCATCGCCGGGATCGCCGAGGTAGCGTCTACCGCTTACCCGGACCCGACTCAGTTCGACAAGAAGAGTCCTTACTACGATCCTAAGTCGTCGCAGGAAGCGCCGCGCTGGCTGCTCGTCGACGTGGTCTTCAAGAAGAAGATTCCGTTGATTCCGCTCGCCGCATTGCGCGAGCACGACGAGCTGAAAGACATGCGCGTGCTGGCGAGAGGCAACCGTCTGTCCATCACGCCGGTCACCGAAGCCGAGTGGCGCTTCATCACGAAGCGACTCGCCTGAGTTCGCCGATGCTTGCTGCAACGGCGCCACGAACGATGTCGCTCACCGCTGCTCATCGCACCGTGAAATTGGGGAACCAAGCTCAGGTTACAAGCGCCTAACGCACTTGCAAACGGACTACCAACGGCGCACACAGCGCCGTGCCGTTGCATCGCGCCTGCCGGATCGTGCGCAATCCTGTTCAAGCAAGGAGTTCCACACAGATGAAAAACACCGCACGTGCACTCGCTTTCGCGCTCGTCTGCGCCGCGCCTGCAGCCCTCGTGCTCACGCCCGCTATGGCACGCGCGCAGAGCGTCGCGCCCTATCAACCGGCCGGCGTGCTGTCGCTCAACGCGCAGGCCAGCGCGGAAGTGCCTCAAGACGTCGTCGAAATCACGCTCTTTTACGAGCAGGAAGCGAGCGATCCGTCGGCTCTTACTTCAACGCTGAACCAGCGTGCCGATTCGGCATTGCAAAAAGCCAAAGGCGTGAGTGGCGTGACCGCACGCACAGGTTCGTTCTCCATTTATCCGTCTACCGATCGCGATGGCCGTATCTCCGCATGGCGCGGCCGCACGGAGGTCGTGCTTGAGTCGCACGACTTCGCCGCGGCGTCGAAGCTTGCTGGGCAAATGGCGCCCATCATGCAGGTCGGCAATGTGCAGTTCTCGCTGTCGCCCGCGGCGCAGCGCGCTGCTGAACAAAAGCTGACTGGCGATGCAATCAAATCGTTCCGTGAGCAGGCGGCTTCGTCCGCGCAGGCGTTCGGCTACAGCGGTTATTCGATTCGCGAGGTCAACGTCGGACATAACGGCGCCATGCCGCGGCCCGTCATGATGATGAGCGCGCGCGCCATGGGCGCCGACGCCAAGATGTCGGCCCCTGTGCCGATTGAAGGCGGCACGTCGACGGTAACGGTGAATGTGTCGGGCTCGGTGCAGATGAAGTAACGCGCGGTCCACCTGCCGCCCCATGCGGCGGCAATCGGCATAGGGGACGGCCATAAGGCCGTACCCCTGCCACACCACCCGGCATGCGGGTCCGCACCGGGCGGTTCGGGAAGTTGAGGTCAGGAGAGCCGGGGTACGCCAAGCTGGTCG